>NZ_BMTF01000006.1:142362-169412 GCF_014649535.1 Streptomyces gelaticus | reverse complement strand
TACAAGAGCTGGCTCAAGGCCGTGGAACGGACCATGGGCTGGCTCGACGACAGCACAGTCGAGGAGTAATCACCATGACCACCCTGCAGAGCGTCCCGGCCCTCGGGACCCACCCGGCCTCCGGCTCCCTCCCGAGCCGTGCCGAAACCCGGGAGCAGCTGTCCAAGGCGGCGTACGACCTCCTGGTGATCGGTGGCGGCATTCTGGGCATCTCCACCGCCTGGCACGCCGCGCAGTCCGGGCTGCGGGTGGCCCTGGTGGACGCAGGCGACTTCGCCGGCGCCACCTCCTCCGCCTCCTCCAAGCTGCTCCACGGCGGTCTGCGCTACCTGCAGACCGGCGCGGTGAAGCTGGTCGCGGAGAACCACTTCGAGCGGCGCGCGGTGTCCCGTCAGGTCGCCCCGCACCTCGCCAATCCGCTCACCTTCTACCTGCCGGTCTACAAGGGCGGGCCGCACGGCGCGGCCAAGCTCGGCGCGGGTGTGTTCGCGTACTCGGCGCTCTCCGCGTTCGGCGACGGGGTCGGGCATGTGATCAGCCCGGCTCGGGCCCGGCGCGACGTGCCCGAGCTGCGCACGGACAACCTGAAGGCCGTCGCCGTCTACGGGGACGACCAGATGAACGACGCCCGGATGGCGCTGATGACGGTGCGCGCGGCCGTCGACGCGGGTGCGGTCGTCCTCAATCACGCCGCGGTGACCGGGCTGCGCTTCACCAGGGGCCGGGTGACCGGCGCCGAACTCCAGGACCGCACGGACGGTACGGAGTTCGGTGTCGACGCCCGGCTGGTGCTGAACGCCACCGGGCCGTGGGTCGACCACCTGCGCAGGATGGAGAACCCGGACGCGGCGCCCTCCATACGCCTGTCCAAGGGCGCGCACCTCGTCCTGAAGCGCACCCGCCCGTGGAAGGCCGCGCTGGCCACCCCGATCGACAAGTACCGCATCACCTTCGCCCTGCCGTGGGAGGACATGCTGCTCCTCGGCACGACGGACGAGGAGTACGAGGGCGATCCCGCGGACGTCGCGGTGAACGAGAAGGACACCGCGCAGATCCTCGACGAGGCGGCGTTCTCCATCCGGGACCAGCAGCTGTCGCGTGACCTGATCACCTACTCCTTCGCCGGTCTGCGGGTGCTGCCCGGCGGCCCCGGCGACACCTCCAAGGCCAAGCGCGAGACGGTCGTCACGGAGGGCCGCGGCGGGATGCTGTCGGTCGCGGGCGGCAAGTGGACGACGTTCCGCCACATCGGCCGTACGGTGATGAACAAGCTGGCCGCCCTCCCCGGGCACCCGCTGGCTCAGGACATGGAGCCGATCGCGCACCTGCCGAAGAAGCTCCCGCTGCCCGGCATCGCCAACCCGAACGCGGTGGCGCACCGCCTGCTGGTCGACGGCGGCACGCCCGGCCCCCGGATGGCGGCCGACACCGCCCGGCACCTCGCCACCCACTACGGCTCGCTCTCCTTCGACATCGCCCGGATGGCGAACGAGAACCCGGCGCTGGCCGAGCGCATCCACCCGGACGCGCCGGAGATCTGGGCGCAGGTCGCCTATGCCCGTGACCACGAGTGGGCCGAGACGGCGGACGACGTGCTGCGCCGCCGCACCACACTGACGATCCGGGGCCTGGCGACGGACGAGATCCGGGCCGGTGTCGAGTCGATGCTCGGCGACCGGGGCTGACGGATCCTGACGTACGGCCAGGGGCGGCTCCCGCGGGGGAGCCGCCCCTCGTCGCGTGTCACCGGGGCACCGCCGGCGGCCGTACCCGGGGCGGCCACCGGCAGGCCCGGTTCATCCGGCTCTTCCGACCCCCATAATGAAGGGATACATCGGATGTCTGATTCCAGTCCGGATCCAGGAGGACCGTCATGGCTGTCACCGACGAGGCGATCGAGAAGATCAAGGGAATGATCGTCTCGGGTGCGCTGCGCCCCGGCGACCGGCTCCCCAAGGAGAGTGAACTCGCGGCGGAGCTCGGGCTGTCGCGCAACTCGCTCCGCGAGGCGGTGCGGGCCCTTTCGCTGATCCGCATCCTCGATGTGCGCCAGGGCGACGGCACGTACGTGACCAGCCTCGACCCGCAGTTGCTGCTCGAGGCGCTGAGCTTCGTGGTGGACTTCCACCGCGACGACACGGTGCTGGAGTTCCTCGCGGTCCGCCGGATCCTGGAGCCCGCCGCGACGGCGATGGCGGCCACCCGGATAGGCGAGGCCCAACTGGACGTACTCAGCTCGCAGTTGGACGCGCTGGGGGCGCAGCCCTCGGTGGAGGAGCTGGTCGCCTGTGATCTGGAGTTCCATCGCGGCATCGTGCAGTCGTCCGGGAACTCGGTGCTCTGCTCGCTGCTGGACGGACTGTCGGGGCCGACGACCCGGGCGCGGGTCTGGCGCGGGCTGACGCAGGAGGACGCGGTCAGCCGCACGCTCCATGAGCACCGGGCGATCGTTTCGGCGCTGCGGGACCGCGACGCGGAGGCCGCGCGGGCCTGGGCGATGGTGCATGTGGCGAGCGTGGAGCAGTGGTTGCGGTCGACGCTGTAGCGCGGAACGGGGCGGGCGGGGCGTTCCGCCCCGCCCGCCCCGTCAGGGAAGAGCGCCTCAGTCCTGCTTCTCGCCGCTCGCGAAGCGGGAGATGACCAGGGCGACGATGATGATCGCGCCGTTGAGGAACTGGTTCCACAGCGCCGGGACGCCGCCGAGGGTCATCACATTGACCACCAGCTGCAGCGTCAGCACGCCGGTCAGCGCGCCGAACAGGGTGCCGCGGCCGCCCTTGAGGCTGATGCCGCCGATGACCGCCGCGGCGAACACCTGGAAGATCCAGCCGTTGCCCTGGGTCGCCGCGACCGATCCGTAGTGGCCGGTGTAGAGGATGCCCGCGAAGGCCGCCAGCAGGCCGCCGATGGCCAGCACGGTCCAGGTGACCCGGTCCACCCGGATGCCCGCGGCCCGCGCCGCCTCCGGGTTGCCGCCGATGGCGTACAGCGAGCGTCCGTGGCGCAGCCAGGCCAGCGCGGCGCCGCCGACGGCGAACAGGGCCAGGCAGATCCAGACGGCGGCCGGTGCGCCGAGCCACTCGCTCTTGCCGAGGTAGCGGAAGGACTCCGGGACGTCGGTGATGGACTTGCCCTCGGTGATCCCGATGTGGAGGCCGCGCAGCATGGTGAGCATGCCGAGCGTGGCGATGAAGCCGTTGACCCTCAGCTTCAGCATCAGGAAGCCGTTGACCGCGCCGATGGCAAGGCCCACCAGAAGGCAGAGCGGGATCGCCGACCAGGTGGGCAGCAGGCCGAGGCCCGCGAAGCGGCCGCCCTCTGCGGGCAGCACCAGCCACATCGCGACGACCGGCGCGATGCCGATCGTCGACTCCAGGGACAGGTCCATCCGCCCGCAGATCAGGATCAGCGCCTGACCCAGCACCAGCAGGCTCAGCTCGGAGGACTGCTGGACGACGCTGATCAGGTTCTCGGAGGTCAGGAACACCGGCGAGACGATGAAGCCGATCACCATGAGCACCAGGATCACCGGTACCAGTGAGAAGTCGCTCCACCTGATCAGCTTCAGCCGGTCCAGCGGCCTCTCGCCGGTCGGGGAGCCCTTCGGCCCGCTGTCGATGTCGGCCGCCAGGGGCCGTACCGTGCCGGTCATTGCCTCTCCCCCACACCTTCCATGGCGGCGACGAGCTCCCCGTCGCTCCACCCGCTGGCGAATGCCGCGACCACGCGCCCGTGGAACAGGGCGAGCACCCGGTCGCAGACCCGCAGATCGTCCAGCTCGTCCGAGATGATCACTGCGGCGTTCCCCTCGTCGGCGACCCGTCGCACGACTCCGAGCAGCGAGTCCTTGGACTTGACGTCCACGCCCGCGGTGGGCCGGACCGCCACCAGCACGCTCGGCTCACGGGCCAGCGCGCGGGCGACCACCACCTTCTGCTGGTTTCCGCCGGAGAGTCCGGAGACGGGCTGCTCGGGCCCCTGGGTCTTGATGTCCAGCGAGGTGATCACCGAGCGCGCGAACTCCCTGGTACGGGAGGGCAGTACGGTCCCCCACGGGCCGAGCTGATCGGTGACCGTGAGGGTGGCGTTCTCGGCGACGCTGCGTTCCAGGACGAGGCCCTGGTCGTGCCGGTCCTCGGGGATGTAGCCGATCCCGGCGTCCAGCGCGTGGGGCACGCTGCCGGTGCGCACGGCCCTGCCGTGCACGCGGACCGTGCCGCCGCCCGCCTTCCGCATGCCGGCCAGGGTTTCGCCCAGGGCCGTGTTGCCGCTGGCGGCTGAGCCGGCGAGGCCGAGCACCTCGCCGGGGCGGACCTGAAGGTCCAGCGGTTCGAACTGGCCCTGGACGGTGAGACCTTCGGTACGCAGCACGGGTTCGGCCGACTCGTCCGGTGCCGCCGCGCCGTCGCCGCCTGCGTGCCAGACGGTGGCCCCGGAGGACTGCTCGCCGGTCATCGCCGCCACCAGCTCCGCCTCGGCGATGTCGGCGACCGGGGCGGTCAGCACATGGCGGGCGTCGCGGTAGACGGTGACCGCCGTGCACAGTTCGTACACCTCCTGCAGATGGTGGGAGATGAAGAGGAACGCCACTCCCTGGGCCTGGAGTTCGCGCAGCTTGTCGAAGAGCCGTCCGATGCCCCGGGCGTCGAGCTGCGCGGTCGGCTCGTCCAGGACGATCAACCGGGCGCCGAAGGAGAGTGCCCTGGCGATCTCGACGAACTGCCGCTGCTCGACGGCGAGATCGCGTGCCCGGGTGCGCGGATCGACCTGGACGCCGTAGTCGGCCAGCAGCTGCTCGGCGCGCCTGCGGAGCCTGCCCCAGCTGATCCAGCGGGCGTTGTCGTCGAAGCGGTTGAGGAAGAGGTTCTCCGCGACGGTCAGGTCCGGGACGACCATGGACTTCTGGTAGACGCAGGCGACCTTGGACCGCCAGGCCGCGGTGTCGCCGAAGGCGGGCGCGGGCTCCCCGCCGAAGGTGACCGTGCCCGCGTCCGCCTTGTGGAGTCCGGTCAGGACACCGACCAGCGTCGACTTGCCCGCGCCGTTGCGCCCGACCAGGGCGTGGGACTCACCCTGCTGCACGGTGAGCCGGACCCCGTCGAGCGCCACGGTGGGCCCGAAGCGTTTGACAACGCCTTCCGCCTGTACGGCGGGTGGTGGCTTTTCCATCAGACCCCTTCTCAGCGAAGCGCTGTAGTAACGCCGGTGGTCTGCTCCCGGGCCGCGGTCAGGGCTCGGCCGCGTCTCGGTTCTTCGGAGCCGGGAGGGAAGCCCTCTCGGCAACGAGAGGGAGGAGTCACGGCCGGCTCTTCTTCTCCAGCTGATTGGCCCACAGTTTCGGGTCGTCCACGTTGTCCTTGGTCACCAGGGGCGCGGGGAGTTGGTCCTCGAAGCCGTTCGGGATCCTGATGATGTTCGAGTCATGGTCGGTGGGGCCTTCTTTGAAGGTCTTACCGTCCAGGGCCGCCTTCGCGTAGTAGAGCGCGTACTTCGCGTACAGGTCGGCGGGCTGGGAGATCGTCGCGTCGATCTTCCCGGCCTTGATGGCGTCGAACTCCTCGGGGATGCCGTCGTTGGAGATGATCGTGATGTGGCCCGGCGTACCGGCCGGCTTCAGCAGCTTCTTCTGCTCCAGGAGGGCGAGGGTCGGCTGCAGGAAGACGCCCCCGGCCTGCATGTAGATGCCGTTGATGTCGGGGTTGGCGGCCAGGGTGGCCTGGAGCTTGGCGGAGGCGACGTCGCCCTTCCAGTCGGTGGCCAGCTCGAAGACCTCGATGCCGGGGAAGTCCTTGTCCATGCAGGCCTTGAAGGCCTCGGACCGGTCACGGCCGTTGATGGAGGAGAGGTCGCCCTGGAACTCGACGACCTTGCCCTTGCCGCCGAGCTGCTCGCCGAGGTACTTGCAGGCGTTGGTCCCGTACGCCTTGTTGTCGGCGCGCACCACCATGTAGATGTCGCCCTTGTCGGGGCGGGTGTCGACGCTGACGACCGGGATCTTCTTCTCGTTCAGCGTGTTGAGCGACTCGGCGATCGCGCCGGTGTCCTGCGGTGCCATCACGACGGCCTCGGCGCCCTGGTCGGTGAAGGTCTGGACGTTGGCGACCAGCTTGCCGATGTCGTTCTGCGAGTTGGTCAGCGGCAATGCCTTGACCTCGCCCGTCTTGACGCCCTTCTCCACGTAGTTCTGGTACGAGTTCCAGAAGTCGCTGTCACTGCGTGGCAGGTCGATCCCGACCTTCCCGCCGCCCGCGCCGTCGGCGGTGGACTCGCGGTTGCAGCCCGCGAGGGCGGTGACTGCCAGCAGTACGGCGCAGGCCGCCGCACTCGTCGTACGCACTCTCATTGGTGTCCCGTCCTTTGTGAGTACCCGATCGGAGCTCTGTCGGCAAAGCGGAGGTGCATCGTGCGCGGGGTGCGGCCCGGTGACGCGGCTCGGCTCGGGCCGCTGTTCCGGTCAGCCCCCGGCGGGGCGCAGGCGCAGCCCCTGCATGCCGCCGTCGACGGCCAGGGCCGTACCGGTGACCGAGGCGGCGGCGGGGCTCGCGAGGTAGACGATCGCGGCGGCGACCTCGTCCGCCGACACCAGTCGTCCCAGCGGCTGGCGGGCGTTGAGTGCGGCCCGTTCGGCGTCCGGGTCGTCGGCCCGGCCGAGGAGCCGGCCGATCCACGGGGTGTCCGCGGTGCCGGGATTGACGCAGTTGACCCGGATGCCCTCGCGGACGTGGTCGGCGGCCATCGCCAGGGTCAGCGAGAGGACCGCGCCCTTGCTCGCGCTGTACAGGGCGCGCTGCGGCAGCCCGGCGGTGGCCGCGATGGAGCAGGTCTGGGTGATCGAGACGGCGCCGGGGCGGGCGGCCGCGGCGCGCCGCAGATGGGGCAGGGCGTGCCGGGCGGTGCGGACCATGCCGAGGACGTTGATGTCCAGGACCCGGGTCCACTCGTCGTCGGCGTTGTCCTCGACCGTGCCGATGGAGCCGATGCCCGCGTTGGAGACGACGGTGTGCAGTGCGCCGAGTTCGGCGGCGGCGCGGTCGACCGCCTCGCGCACGGCGTCGTCGTCGGTGACGTCCGCCTCGACGGCGAGGGCGCCCGCGGGGGCGCCGGCGGTATCCCGGTCCAGTACGGCCACCCGGGCGCCGCGCGCCAGCAGCATGGCCGCGACGGCGGCGCCGATGCCGGAGGCGCCGCCCGTGACCAGGGCGCCCATTGACTCGAAGTCGCTCGTTGTGGTCATCGGTTGGCCTCCTCGGTGCGGCGGGCCCGCCATACGACGCCCTCCGGATAGCGGTGTGCGGCGATCGACTCGGGGAGCATCCGGGCGGAGAAGCCCGGGGAGCTCGGCGCGGTGTAGCGGCCGGCCTCGATCACGGTGGGGTCGGCGAAGTGCTCGTGGAGATGGTCGACGTACTCGATCACGCGGTTGTCCCAACTGCCGGAGACCGCCACGTAGTCGAACATCGAGAGGTGCTGCACCAGCTCGCAGAGTCCTACCCCGCCCGCGTGCGGGCAGACCGGCACGCCGTACTTCGCGGCGAGCAGCAGGATCGCGAGGTTCTCGTTGACGCCCGCGACGCGGGCCGCGTCGATCTGCACGAAGTCGACGGCGCCGGCCTGGAGCAGCTGCTTGAACACGACCCGGTTGGCGACGTGTTCGCCGGTGGCGACCTTGACCGGCTGCCCGGCCCGCACGGCGGCGTGGCCGAGGATGTCGTCGGGGCTGGTCGGCTCCTCGATCCAGTGCGGGTCGTACGGTGCGAGCGCGGTCATCCACTCGACCGCGTCCGTGACGTCCCAGCGCTGGTTGGCGTCGACCGCGATCCGGATGTCGGGGCCGACCGCTTCGCGGGCCAGGGCGAGTCTGCGGACGTCGTCGTGGAGACTGCCGCCGACCTTCAGCTTGATCTGGGTGAAGCCGTCGGCGACGGCCTCCTTCGCCAGCCTGACCAGCTTGTCGTCGCTGTAGCCCAGCCAGCCGGGCGAGGTGGTGTACGCCGGGTATCCCTCGGCGCGCAGCCGTTCGGCGCGCCCGGCCCGGCCCGGTTCGGCGGCCCGCAGGATCGCCAGCGCCTCGTCGGGGGTGAGGGCGTCGCTGAGGTAGCGGAAGTCGACGAGGGAGACGAGCTCCTCGGGCGTCATCCCGGCGAGGAACTCCCAGACGGGTCTGCCCGCCAGTCTGGCCGCCAGGTCCCAGGCGGCGTTGACGACCGCGCCGGCCGCCATGTGCATCACGCCCTTCTCCGGGCCGAGCCAGCGCAGTTGGGAGTCATGGGTGAGTTCACGGTGCAGGGCGGCGAGATCGGCCGCGGTGCGGGGCGCCGGGCGCCCCACCAGGTAGGGGCGCAGCGCGTCGATGGCGGCGGCCATCACCTCGTTGCCCCGCCCGATGGTGAAACAGAAGCCATGTCCCTCGATGCCGCCACTGCCGCTGTCCGGACCGCCCGTGCGGCCCTGGACATCGGTACGCAGGACGACGTAGGCAGCCGAGTAGTCGGGATCGGGGTTCATGGCGTCCGAGCCGTCCAGTTGTTCCGAGGTCGGAAAACGGATGTCGTGGACCTCGAAATCCGTGACGGTCTGACTCATGTGCGCCCCCAGGGGAATAACATCGGACCTCTGTTCTGGTCATCCGATGTATAGCGCCATCCAGACGCCAACGTCCAGGCTTTGATCGAAATTCACCGGGACACAGCTCGGATGTATACAGAGTCTGATGCCCTGATTCGACCGATGGTGCACTCTCGTGAACCAGGTTCACCCGGCTGTGCACGGAGACTGCGGCGGGAGTGGCCAAAAGCCGTAAGGTTGATGGGTACACAAGGGAACTTCGGAAGGAGGCCTGGGTGATCGAGCTCGAGGGGGTTCCCGAGCTGATCGACCCGGTCATGGTGGCCGCGTTCGAGGGATGGAACGACGCAGGGGACGCCGCCTCCACGGCGGTCGCGCACCTGGACCGGGAGTGGAAGGGGGAGGTGTTCGCGGCGCTGGACGCCGAGGACTACTACGACTTCCAGGTCAACCGGCCGACGCTCTGGCTGGACGGCGGGGTACGCAAGATCACCTGGCCGACCACCCGGCTCTCCGTGGTCCGTGTCGGCGGGGACAAGCCCCGCGATCTCGTCCTGGTCCGCGGAATCGAACCATCCATGCGCTGGCGCTCGTTCTGCAACGAGATCCTGGGCTTCGCCCATGAGCTGGGGGTGGAGATGGTGGTGGTCCTGGGCGCTCTGCTCGGCGACACCCCGCACACCCGCCCGGTACCGGTCAGCGGAGTCACCTCCGACCCCGACCTGGCACGGACCATGGATCTGGAGGAGACCAGGTACGAGGGACCGACGGGCATCGTCGGCATCCTCCAGGAGGCCTGCACGCACGCGGGAGTGCCCGCGGTGAGCCTGTGGGCGGCGGTGCCGCACTATGTGTCGCAGCCGCCCAACCCGAAGGCCACGCTCGCGCTGCTGAACCGCCTGGAGGACCTCATCGGTCTGCGCATTCCGCTGGGCGAACTGCCCGAGGACGCGCGCGCCTGGCAGCTCGGCGTCGACCAACTGGCCGCCGAGGACAGCGAGGTGGCCGAGTACGTACAGACGCTGGAGGAAGCCCGGGACACCGCCGAGCTTCCCGAGGCGAGCGGCGAGGCCATCGCCCGGGAGTTCGAGCGCTATCTGCGCCGCAGGGACGTCGGTCCGGGCCAGGTGCCGGGCGGGCACGCGACGGAGAGCGGCGACACCTCCTATCTGCGCGACGCCTCCAGCGGCCGCACCCGTCCGTCGAAGCCGCTCCGCCCCGAGACCGGCGGCGGCACCGGACCCGGCACGCCGCCCGCGGGCGGCCCCGGCCGGAAGCCGCCGGAGGACCGTGAGGACGACGACAGCGGTGACGGCGAGGGCCCCCAGGATTCGCCGGAGGACTCCCCGGAGGCCTGACGTTTCCGGGAGGGCCGAGGGGACCGGTGGAGCGCCGGGCGGGTAGTTCACCGCCCGGCGCTCCCGTACTGCCGGGGACATTCAGGAACAGCTGAACCGGGCCGCCGCCCAGTCCCCGTGGTCACCGGTCCTGGAACCGTTGGTGTCCGTGACCTTCAGGTGCACATGGCGCGCACCGTCGAGCTTCACGTCGACCGGCACGGTCGCCGAGGCGCCGGTCACCTTCGGGGAGGTCCACAGCACCTTGCCGTCCGCCTCGACGGAGAACGCCACTTCGCCGTAGCCGTTGATCTCGTCGTCGATTCCCGCGTCGGCGGTGAACGCGGTGCAGCGCCCGCCGAGATAGACCTCGATGTCGGAGTCGGCATGGGTGCCGATCCCCTTCTCGTACGTCTTCCCGGCGAGCATCAGCGAGTGTCCGTCGCCCGCGCCCGACTCGCCGTTGCTGCGGTCCCGTTCGGCCGGTCCGTAGCCGTTGGCGGACTTCAGCCACACCAGATCGCTCGCCCAGACCTCGCCGGTGGGTGGCGGGGGCATCACCCCGGCCGCGAACCGCTGGGTGGCGGTGCGGGATTCACCGGCCGAGCGGTAGCGGACGAGCGCGGTGATCCGAGCCTCTCCCGCCGTGGCGTCCTTCGCGGGGGTGACGGACACCTCTACCCGCCGGGTGGTGCCCGCCGGGATCCGGTCCGCCGTCGCGGCCCGGCCGACCTGCCAGCCCTCGGGCACCTCCAGTCCGACCTGGGCGTCCGTCACATCGGCGCTGCCCGCGGTGACGTCGACGGCGACGGTGGACTGCGCCCCGGCGCCGACCTCCTGCCCCGACGGGACCGAGACCACGGCGCTCGCCGCGGCGGCGCGCCCGCCCACCGCGCTGGTGCCCTTCAGCTTCACGGCGAACTTCTTGCCGGTGGACAGCGGGGCGGTCTTGATCTTCACGACGCCGCCGCGGTCGTCCCGGTCGTACCACCAGCCCTGCTCGGCGGCCTTGTACGCGGCAGCGGAGCCCAGCCGGGGCAGCTTCCCGCCGAGCTCGACCGTGCTCGGGGCGGAGCCCGTGTGCACGGTGAACTCGTACGGGCGCCTGCTCTGCTTGCCCGTGAACTCCCCCTCGCTCGCGCCGATCCGCACGGTCACGTCGCCCGCGCCCCGGACCGGTGCGTCCACGTCGGCCCGCTGGGTGGCGTACTTGCCGTCGCGGTGCTGCCGGGTGACGCCGTCGTCCTCGTACAGCGTGAAGGACGACCTGCCCTGCGGGTAGATGTCCCAGGCGAGCGGGGAGCCGGCGGTACGGTCCTTGTACGAGCGGATGCCGGGCCACATCGGCACACTGGCACCGCCCTTGACGAACAGCGGCAGGGTGTCGAGCGGAGCGCTGTAGTCGTCGAGGGTGACCGGCCCCTCGTAGGTGCGCCCGCTCCAGTAGTCGGTCCAGGTGCCCTTCGGCAGGTAGATGCCGTCGCGCTCGGTGCTGTCCCGGTAGACCGGGGCGACGAGGAAGTCCTCGCCGGACATGAATTCGTACTTCGCCGCGTCCGTCGCCGCCTTCGGGTCGTCCGGGTATTCGAGGACGAGCGGGCGGACCATGCCGACGCCGGTCTTCGTCGCCTCGTGCGCGTAGGAGTACTGGTACGGCAGCAGCGACTCCTTCAGCTTGAGGTAGTCGCGGTTGATGGTGGTGTACGGCTCTCCGTACCGGAAGGGCTGCTTGTCGCTGGCCGCCCACCCGTCCATCGTCATCGTGGTCCCCAGGAACATCTTCCACTGGAGGTCACGGGTGTACGTCTTGGCGCTGCCGCCGAAGATGCCGTCGACGTCGCCGGTGGTGTAGGCGAGGCCGGACATCGTGGCGCCCGCGTAGGTCGGGATCTGCCAGCGGATGTAGTCCCAGGTGCCGTACTGGTCGCCGGACCACTGCACACCGCAGCGCTGCGCGCCCGACCAGCTCTCGGGGGCGTAGGTGAAGCCGCGGGCGTCGCTGTTGTCCTCGATGCCCTTGTACGCGTCCTTGCAGCCGTCCAGGGCGAACTTGTAGCCGGCGCCGACCCAGGCGACGTCCAGCTTGGCCACCCGCTGGCCGGCCTTGACCTGGTCGGCGATCTTGTCGATGCCGTCCTCGGTCCACAGGCCGAGCTGCATGCCGCGGTCCTGGAGGCCCTTCGCGGTCTCGGCGAGGTCCTCGTGGCCGCAGCCGTAGCCGTCGTTGACGAGCATCCAGCCGTTCGGCATGTCGTGCTCGACGTAGCCGTCGGCGACCTTCAGGGCGTCCAGGGTGTGGCGCTCCCCGCGGTTGGCGTTGTGGAGGTAGCAGTCGGCGTCGCCGATCTCCATTCCGTACACCGGCGGCAGGAAGGGCTTGCCAGTGAGCGCGGTGTACTGCCCGATGACGCCCTTGGCGCTGTCACCCGCGAAGTAGTAGGCGTCGAAGCGCTTTTCCTTCGCGCTGGTGGTCACCGGGTCGGTGAAGGCATAGGTGTTCGGCGCGTAGGTGTTGCGGAAGACGCCGTAGCCGGCCGAGGAGAGGTAGAACGGCACCGAGTTGGGGTGGCCTCCGTCGTCCCAGTTGTAGTCGACTCCGACCTCGACGGTCTTGTCGCGGTGTGAGGTGCTGCCCCGGCCGTTCTGCATGCCGGCGCCGTAGAACTGTTCGTCCGCGCCGCGGGCCAGGGTCTGGGTGGTCCGCTCGCCGTTCCAGCTCAGCCCCTTGGCCTCGGACCAGACCCGGGTGCCGTCCGCCCGGTACAGGGCGAATCGCAGGGGCGATTTGTAGGCCCGCAGGGTGAGGCCCGCGGTGGAGAGTTCGTAGCGGTCGCTCCGCTCCTTCCACCGGGTGGGCGGCGGGGTGCCCTGCGGCAGGACGATGTCGTCGCCGGTCGGGTCGGAGAAGGCCCCGTCCGGGGCGAGTTCGATACGGAAGGTCTCGGCGGAGACGAAGCTGACCCGCGCCTCGGCGGCGCCGGCCTTCAGGTGGTAGACGGCTCCGTCGGCGGAGAATCCGGTGAGATCGCCGACCGTGGTCTCCGGTTCGGCGGCGCCGGCCTGGGCCGCGCCGGGACCCGCGAGGACGGCCAGCAACCCCAGCAAGGCTGCAACTGCCGCCGCTCTGATGCGCGTTGATGATTGCATAGAGCGCTTTTAGCGCAGCATCGAGCACTTGACCATGGACAAAACGGAACCGGCCCTGAACTTCGTCGAGAAGTCCAAGGCCGGTTCGTCCGGAACGTCCGGTGGTTATCAGCGGGTTGCCACCCGGCGCGGCGCTACAGCGCGACGCCCAGCAGCGCGTCGACGGTGCGCGAGACGAGGCCGGGTGCGCCCTCGTCCGTACCGCCCTCGGCGTTCTGGCGTTCGGCCCAGCGGTCCACGGCGACCAGCGCGGCCGGCGCGTCCAGGTCGTCGGCGAGGGCCTCACGGACCTCCTCGACCAGGGCCTCGGCGGGCAGTCCGTCGGGCCGGGAGACCGCGGATCGCCACTTCCCGAGCCGCTCCACCGCATCGGCGAGCACCTGGTCCGTCCACTCCCAGTCGGACCGGTAGTGGTGGGACAGCAGCGCCAGCCGGATCGCGGCCGGGTCCACGCCGTCGCGGCGCAGCTTCGACACGAAGACCAGATTGCCCCGGGACTTGGACATCTTCTCGCCGTCCAGGGCGACCATTCCGGCGTGCACATAGGCCTGGGCGAAGGGGTGCTCGCCGGTCAGCACCTGGGCGTGGGAGGCACCCATCTCGTGGTGCGGGAAGGCGAGATCGGACCCGCCGCCCTGGACGTCGAAGCCCATGCCCAGGTGGTCCAGGGCGATGGCGACGCACTCGATGTGCCAGCCGGGCCGGCCGGGGCCGAGCGAGGCGCCGTCCCAGCTCGGCTCGCCCTCACGGGCGGCCATCCAGAGCATCGGGTCGAGGGGGTTCTTCTTGCCGGGGCGCTCCGGGTCGCCGCCGCGCTCGGCGGAGAGCAGCCGCATCGCCTCGGCGTCGAGGTGGGAGACCCCGCCGAAGTGCGGGTCGGTCTCGACGGAGAAGTACAGGTCGCCGTCGAGCTCGTAGGCGGCGCCGACGTCGCGGAGCCGCTCCACGAGCGGGACGATTCCGGGTATCGCCTCCACGGCACCGATGTAGTGCTTCGGCGGAAGCATGCGCAGGGCAGTCATGTCCTCGCGGAACAGGGCCGTCTCGCGCTCGGCGAGCTCGGTCCAGTCCTGTCCGTCGCGCACGGCCCGCTCCAGCAGCGGGTCGTCCACGTCGGTCACGTTCTGGACGTAGTGAACCTGCCGCTTGGTGTCGAGCCACACGCGCTGAACGAGGTCGAACGCGTTGTAGGTCGCCGCATGACCCATGTGGGTCGCGTCGTACGGCGTGATGCCGCAGACGTAGATGCGGGCGACGGGACCGGGGTCAAGGGTGATCCGTCCGCCGGTCGCGGTGTCGTGGATCCGAAGGTCGCGGCCCTTGCCGGGCAGGGCGGGGACCTCAGAAGCGGGCCAGGCATGCATGCCACGAGCGTAACCGGATGCATGTTCCGGATACGAACCGGATACCGGAACCTGTCCGAAGAGGCGCTCTTGCGCCGCGCGGCCCCATCTGCTTTCCGGGCGCGGGCCCGGAAGCCCGGTACGCCCCCTTCGGACACCGCGTGTCCCCTGCTCGCTCAGACCGGCGGCCAGGGGATCGACGGCCATTCCCCGCTCGGCTCCGGGTGCCGCCCCGTCGCTCTCAGCCCCGCCACGCGGCCCCGCAACGCCTCGATCTCGACCTCGGTGATCAGCTCGCCCAGCCGGGTGACGAGCGGGGTCCCCGGCGCGAGTTCCGTCCCCAGCCGCTCGACGACCTCGACGGCCTCGGCCGTGAGCGGCTCCCCCGCCCACCCCCAGAGCAGCGTGCGCAGCTTGTCGTCGGCGTTGAAGGTCACCCCGTGGTCGATGCCGTAGAGCCGGCCGCCGGGTGCGGACAGCAGATGGCCGCCCTTGCGGTCGCCGTTGTTGATCACGGCGTCGAGGACGGCCAACCGCCGCAGCCGCGCGTCGTCCGCGTGCACCAGCAGGGCCGTCCTCCCTCCGCCGACCTCGGCGCGGGCGACGGCCTTCCAGCCCTCCGCGGGCTCCTCGTCCTCGACCAGCGCGAGCAGCGGGGGCTCGGCGGGCCCGCCGTCCTCGTCCTCCCGGGGCGGTGCGTCGATCCAGAGCTGGCACATGCCCTCGCCGTACGGACCGTCCCGCAGCACGGTCGGCGGTACAAGGCCCCAGCCGGTCGCCTCGGAGATCTCGTACGCGGCCACCTCGCGCGCGGCGAGCGTGCCGTCCGGGAAGTCCCACAGGGGCTGCTCGCCGGCCACGGGCTTGTAGACGCAGGCCGCCTCCTCGCCGTCGCGCACGACCGTGCAGTACAGCACGGCGTTGGAGGCCTCGCGTATCTGTCCGAGGACCGTGAGCTCCCCCTCGGCGAGCAGGGCGACCAGCCCGGTGCCGGTCAGGCTCCGCGACGGTATCCGTTCTGGCGCGGGCATACGTGTCCTTCCGGGTCGAGCGGCAGGCTGCACAGCGGGCACGGCGGACGTCCGGCGTTCACCACGTCCAGGGCGCGCTTGGCGAAGGCACGGGCCTGCGCGCCGCTGAGGCGGACCCGGAGCATCGGCGGACCGTTCTCCTCGTCCTGGAGCAGCCGCTCCTCGGCCTCGGCCAGGTCCTCGTCGGAGTCCACGTCCAGCTCGACCAGGGCCTGCGCCTCGACGATCATGCGCTGCTCCTCGCCGTCCCAGGCGAGCGCCATCGTGCCGACCCGGAACTCCTCCTCGACGGGGACGTCCAGGGGCGCGGTGTCGGTGACGTCCATCGGCGCGACGGCGGGCACCGGGGAGTTTCCCCCGGTCCGCCGCACCACCTCGTCGAGCAGTTCGTCGATCCGCTCGGCGAGCGCGGCGACCTGGGTCTTCTCCAGGGCCACGCTGGTGACACGTCCGCCTGAGGATGCCTGCAGGAAGAACGTACGACGTCCAGGCAACCCGACCGTACCGGCCACGAAGCGGTCCGGGGGGTCGTAGAGGAACACCTGACGGGACACGTCCTGTCTCCCTTGAGATCGACGGTGATTGAGGGGCGGCCGGGGCCGGGGGGTCCCCGGGGCAAGGCGCCTACGGAGCGTCCACCCTACTGCGCGAAGCGATCACGGCGCCCCAGCCCCGCCCCCGACAGCCGCGTCGGCGTCCCCCGCCGGACGCCCGCCCGGGTCCGCCGGGCCGGGGTGCTCGCGCGGCGCCAGCGATCCGAGGTCCCCGGTGTCGCCGAGCCGCAGCAGGAAGGGCCGCAGCCTGGTGTAGCGGATCGCGGTGACCGAACAGGGGTCGGCCTGGATCCGCTGGAAGAGGTCGAGGTGCATGCCGAGCGCGTCGGCGACGAGCGCCTTGATGATGTCGCCGTGCGAGCACATCACGTAGAGGGCGTCGTCGCCGTGCCCGGCCTCGATGCGGGCGTTCCAGTCCCGCACCGCGTCCACCGCGCGGGCCTGCATGCCGCGCATCGACTCGCCGCCGGGGAACGCCGCGGCCGAAGGATGCTGCTGCACAACGCCCATCAATGGTTCGTCGGTGAGCTCCGCGAGCTTGCGCCCCGACCAGTCGCCGTAGTCGCACTCGCTGATCCGCTCCTCGGTGTGCAGTTCCAGCTCCGGCCGGGCGGCGAGCAGCGGCCGCAGGGTCTCCCGGCAGCGCTGCACGGGGCTGCTGACGGCCGCGGCCAGCGGCAGCCCGGCGAGCCTTCCGGGCAGTGCCGCGGCCTGTTCGGCACCGCGCTCGTCGAGCGCGACACCCGGGGTGCGGCCCGCGAGCACCCCGGCCGTGTTGGCGGTGGAGCGTCCATGGCGTACGAGGATCAGGGTGGGCATACGGGCCAGCGTAGGACGCCGACGCCGGTGAGGTGCGCCGGGGACCGCGGCAGGGAAGAATGCGCGCGTGATCGTGGACTGTGCCATCTACCGGGACGGGCGCCGCACCGACGGCCCCGCCGACCTCTCCGACGCCCTCGACGAGGCACGGGCCACCGGGGACGCCTTCCTCTGGATCGGGCTGCACGAGCCGACGGAGAAGGAGTTCGAGCTCGTCAGCAGCGAGTTCGGACTGCATCCGCTGGCGGTGGAGGACGCCCTGGGCGCACACCAGCGCCCCAAGCTGGAGGTGTACGACGACTCGCTCTTCGCCGTCATCAAGCCGGTGGTGTACGAGCAGACGAGCGACACGGTCACCACCGACGAGCTGATGGCCTTCATCGGTGATTCGTTCGTCGTGACCGTCCGGCACGGGGAGGGCGCGCCGCTCGCCGCGGTACGCCGCCGGCTGGAGGCGGAACCCCAGGTGCTCAAGCACGGTCCGACCGCGGTGCTGTACGCGATCAGCGACGCCGTCGTCGATCACTACATAGAGGTCGCGGGCGAGCTCCAGATCGACCTGGAGGAGCTGGAGACCGAGGTGTTCGCGCCGACCGGCGTCGGCGACACCAAGGGCACCGCGTCGCGCATCTACACCTTCAAGCGGCAGATCCTGGAGTTCCGCAGGGCCGCCGGACCGCTGAGCGCCCCCATGGCCCGGCTGGCGAGCGCGGACGTGCCGTTCGTCCACGAGCACTCGCAGCCGTTCTTCCGCGACGTCAGCGACCATCTGACGCGCGCCAACGAGTACGTGGAGGGGCTGGACCGGCTGCTCTCCGACATCCTCTCGGCCCATCTGGCCCAGGTGGGCGTGCGGCAGAACGACGACATGCGCAAGATCTCGGCCTGGGCGGCGATGGCCGCCGTGCCGACCATGGTGGCCGGCATCTACGGCATGAACTTCCGCCACATGCCCGAACTCCGCTGGGTGTGGGCCTATCCGGCGGTGATCGCGCTGATGGCCGCGGTGGTCTCCGCGCTGTACTGGCAGTTCAAGCGCCGCGGCTGGCTCTGACGGACGGGCCGCGGCCTACACCCGGTTCAGGCCGGGTCGGGCTCCGGCGCGACGGGACCGCCCAGCGCGTCGCGCCGTTCGGGCTGCTCCAGGCTCACCATCCGCCGCCACCCCACAAGCCGTTCGTACGCGTAGACGCCGTGGATCCCGGCGGCCAGCGCCGCCGCTCTGGTCCGGGACCAGCCCAGGATGCGGCCCATGTGGTCCATCACGGCGAGGCTGACGTCGCGGTACACCCGGATCTCGGCCAGCGCGCACTCGCGCAGGGTGCGCTGGATGGTGCGGCCGTGTCCGGCCCGCGCGAAGCGGAGCAGCTCCTCGTGGCAGTACGCCAGGTGGTTGTCCTCGTCGTTCGAGATCATTCTCACGGCGCGGCCGAGGTCGGGGTGGTCGGCGAAGTGCTTGCGCAGCAGGGCCATCTGCTCGGAGGCGCGCTGCTCGGTGACCCGGCTGTGGGCGAGGTAGGTGATGATGTCGCGCTCGGAGAGCCGCTCCTCGCCCCGCAGCTGCTCATGGGCGAGGCCGATGCCGTGCTTCTCCAGCAGCATCGTGTAGTCGGTCTCGTGCGGGACCTCGGCGGGCTGGAGCCCGCGCTTGCGCAGCAGCGCGTCGAAGATCCTGCCGTGCTTGTCCTCGTCGGCCCCGTGCCGTGCGATCTTGGGCGCCAGGGCGCGCTGGCTCTCGGGCACCAGGGCCGCGATGCGGCCGTTCTCCCAGCCGCCCTGGGACTCCCCGCCGGCCGCGATGGAACAGAACAGCCGGAACGATTCGTCGTCGTCGAGAATCTCCTGGAACAGGGTCCTTGCCGAGAGCATCACCGCCACCTCCGTGCGCATCCGCCGAGCGACAGTCAAGTGCGGCACCCCCGGGCGGGCAACAGGAACGGGCCCCCGGCTACGCCGGATGGGGCGCGCAGCGCCGTAACCGCGGGGCCGTGCGCACGTTGACATGCGTAACGGCCGTGGCGGGGAGGCCCCGAGCCCCCACCACGGCCGTAGTGCCGCTCCCGGGAGCGGCGAACCCCGTTATGCGAGCCCGGAACGCTCCAGCGCCTCCGTGCCGGCCCGCAGGGCCGTGAGCCGCTCCTCAAGGGTGAACCCGGCCGGGGCCAGGGTCAGCGTGGTGACACCCGCGGCGGCGTAGGCCTGCATCCGCTCGGCGATCCGCTCGACCGGGCCGAGCAGCGCGGTCTGGTCGATCAGCTGCTGCGGCACCGCGGCGGCGGCGCCGTTCTTGTCGCCGGACAGATACTTCTCCTGGATCTCGGCCGCTTCCTTCTCGTAGCCCATGCGCTGCGCCAGCTGGTTGTAGAAGTTCTGCTTGCGGCTGCCCATACCGCCCACGTACAGGGCGGTGTACGGACGGAAGATGTCCGCGAGAGCGTCGACGTCGTCGCCGACGGCGAGCGGCAGGGTCGGGCAGACGTCGAAGCCGTCCATGGTCAGGCCGGCCTTCTCGCGGCCCGCCCGCAGGTACTTCATCGCGGTGTCCTCGAGGTGCTCGGCGGAGGGGAAGATCAGCAGCGCGCCGTCCGCGATCTCGCCGGTCTGCTCCAGGTTCTTCGGGCCGATCGCGGCGATGTAGAGCGGGATGTGCTCGCGCTGCGGGTGGACGGTCAGCTTGAGGGGCTTGCCCGGACCGTCCGGCAGCGGCAGCGTCCAGTGCTGTCCCTCGTACGAGAGCCGCTCGCGGGACATCGCCTTGCGGACGATCTCGACGTACTCCCGGGTGCGGGCGAGCGGCTTGTCGAACTTGACGCCGTACCAGCCCTCGGAGACCTGCGGCCCCGACACGCCGAGGCCGAGGCGGAACCGGCCGCCGGAGAGCGAGTCGAGGGTGGCGGCGGTCATCGCCGTCATGGCCGGCTGACGGGCCGGGATCTGCATGATCGCGGAGCCGACGTCGATGGACTCGGTCCGGGCGGCGACCCAGGACAGCACGGTCGGCGCGTCGGAGCCATAGGCCTCGGCCACCCAGCAGACGTCGTAGCCGAGCCGGTCGGCCTCCTGGGCGACGGCGAGGTTGTCGCCGTCCATTCCCGCGCCCCAGTAACCGAGATTGATGCCGAGCCGCATAGCCGCTCCCCTTACCGATCAGTAACGTCTCTGGGTTCCGGACTCTAGCGCGCGGCGTCGCGATCCGGCAGGGGCGACTTGGCACCGGGTTGTCCACAGGCTTCCGCCGAGCGGGGTTCTGGCCAGTAATCTCAGCCACCATGGAGCAGAGGCATCTCGGCCGCACCGGCCTTCGAGTGTCCCGGATCGGGCTCGGCACCCTCACCTGGGGCCGGGACACCGATGAGCACGACGCCGCCGAACAGCTGAAAGCCTTCTGGGAGGCGGGCGGCACCCTGGTCGACACGGCCGATGTGTACGGCGGCGGGGAGGCCGAATATCTGCTCGGGCAGCTCGTCGGCGGCCTGGTGCCACGGCGCGATCTGGTCATCGCGACGAAGGCTGGCAGCGTGGCCGACCCGTACCGCCGGTTCGACGGCTCGCGCGGGCATCTGCTGGCCGCGCTGGACGCCTCCCTGGAACGGCTCGGCACGGACCACGTGGATCTGTGGCAGATCCATGCCTTCGACCCGGTGACTCCGCTGGACGAGACCCTTCAGGCGCTCGATCTGGCGGTGTCCAGCGGCCGCGCCCGGTACGCGGGGGTGTCGAACTTCTGCGGCTGGCAGCTGGCCAAGGCGGCGACCTGGCAGCTCGCCTCGCCCGGGGTGCGCACCCGGCTGGCGAGCACGCAGATGGAGTACTCGCTCCTCCAGCGGGGCGTGGAGCGCGAGGTGCTGCCCGCCGCCCTCGATCTGGGCGTCGGGCTGCTGCCGTCCTCCCCGCTCGGGCGCGGGGTCCTCACCGGGAAGTACCGGTCGGGCACTCCGGCGGACTCGCGCGGCGCCTCGGAGCTGCTGGCTCCGTTCGTCGAGCCGTATCTCGACGAGCCGGCGGGGCGCGTCGTGGACGCGGTGGCGACCGCGGCCGACGGCCTGGCCACGACGCCGCTCCAGGTGGCTCTCGCCTGGGTGCGGGACCGGCCCGGGGTGGTCGCCCCGATCGTCGGCGCGCGCAACGCGCGGCAGCTCACGGAGGCGTTGTCAGTGGAGGCGCTTAGTCTTCCTGACGAGATCTGCCAGGCGCTCGACGACGTGTCGGCGCCCGTGCACCGCTATCCCGACCAGGACTGGAGCACGCTGTGACTGCGCTTCCCCGGGGGGAAACCCCCGGTTCCCCGGCCGCCGACGACGAAGGCGTCGTCGCGACTCCCTCCGCCGCCGCGCCCGCCGAGGACGGGAACGAGGACGATTCCGGCAGCGGGAACGGCTCCGGGGACGGCTCCGCCGACGGCTCCGCCGACGCGGCAGGGACCGCGCCCGCGCCGCTCAGCGAGGCCGAGGCCGAGCTCGCCGCCCAGCGGGAGCTCCGGGAGCGGATCGAGAAGCGCAAGGCCGAGAAGGAAGGCCCCATCGCGGCCGGGGGGAAGCTGAGCGGCAGGGCGGCCGATCTGCTGGCGGCCGTGCGCGCGGTGGAGAGCGGCGAGCAGCCCGCCACCTCGTTCTTCGACTCGCCCGCGCCCGCCGCTCCTCGCCGGACCGCGCCCGCGCCCGCCCCGGCCCGCCCGCGCGCCCCCGAACCGGCACGGGCGCCGCAGAGCGCCCCGCCGGAGGCGGTGGCCGCGACCGCCTCCGTGCTGGCCGAGGGCGGGGCTCCGGCGGCGCTGGCGGGACCTGCGGCCGAGGCCCTCGGGGCGCAGGCGGCCGAGGCCCTGCGCGCCGACCCCTGGCAGCTGCTGACCGTGCCGGGAGTCAGGCCCGAGCAGGCGGACGGTTTCGCGCGCGCCCTGCTCGGTGCCGAGTGCGGACCGGACGACGAGCGACGGACCGCCGCCCTGGTGGGCTGGCTGCTGGAACGGGCCGCGCTGCGGGGCCACACAGCGCTGGACATCTCGGAGGTGCGGGCCGCGCTCGCCGAGCGTTCGGTGGCAGATCCCGACGCCGCCGTGCAGCACGCCGTCGCCGAGGGAGTCGTCCTGGTCTTCCAGGAGGACCAGGACGGCCAGGAATCCGGGGCACCCGCGGAACCCGGCGAGGACACCGGCCCGGCCGCCGGGCGCGAACCGGTGCAGGTGCTGCTCGGCCTCGACCGGTACGCGCTCGCCGAGGAGAGCCTCGCCGACGGCCTGGCCCGACTGGTCAACGCCTGCGAGAAGGACGCCGACTGGACGGCGGCGGCCTCCGCCGCGGCCTCCCCGTCGGCGGCCGAGCTGATCCGCGCGGTCGCGGCCCACGGCCTCGTGGCGCACGCCGGGGGCGAGGCCGCCCGGGCCGAACCCGCCGCGCTGATCACCGCGGCCCGGGGCCTCGGGCTGCGCGCCCTGGGTGCCGTGCACAGCGCCGACGGCAGGCGCCGGCTCGCCGAGGCGACCGGCGATCCGGAGACGGCCGTCACCCTGGCCGGTCTGCTCTCCGGCGAGCAGGGCCCGGGGCGGGACGAGGAGGGGGCGATCGCCGTCGACCTGCTCGTCGTGCTGGACGCCCCGCAGCTGGACGTCGAGACCGCCGCGATCCTGGTCGAGTCGCTTGCCGACGGCACCCGCCTGGTACTCAGCGGCGATCCCGGCGTACTGGGTTCGGCCGGTGCGGGAAGGGTGTTCGCGGATGTGCTCGCCGCCCGTGCGTGCCCGCAGATCGTCTCCCGCACCCCGGATCCGGGGCCGATCGGTGAGCTGGTCTCCGGCATCGGCATCGGCGAGCTGAACCAGGTCGACGCGCCCGGCAGGGAAGTGGTGATCGTCCCCGTCCGCGATGCGGGCGAGGCGGTCCACCGCACCGTGCAGCTCGTCGCCGACTCGGTGCCGCGCGCCATCGGCGTACCGCCCTCCGACACCCAGGTGATCACCGTCGGCCACGGCGGCTCGGCGGGCACCCGGGCGCTGAACGCGGCACTGAAGCAGCGGCTCAACCCCGGGCCGGGGCGGTTCGCCGGCTTCGACCCGGGCGACCGCGTCGTCCACGTTCCGGCGCCCGGCAGGGCCGTGCCCGCGGTGGTCGTCTCGGCGGACGCCGAGGGCCTGCGTCTGGACTGCGCGGGCACGGAGGTCGTCGTGGCCCAGGACCGGGTGGCGTCCTCCGTACGCCACGGCTGGGCCCTCAGCGCCCACCAGGCGGCCGGGATGCGGTGGCCCGCGGTGGTCGTCGTACTGCCGGGCGACGCGGTTCAGGGGCTGAGCCGCCCCTGGGTGTACACCGCCTTCAGCCGCGGGGAGCGGCATCTGTCCGTGGTGCACGGGGTGGATCAGGCGCTCCAGCGCGCGGTCGCCCAGCCACCGGCCCAGGAGCGCACGACGCGGCTGCGCACCCTGCTGGAGACGCCGGCCCGCTGACCGGGCCGGTCGGCGAGGACCTCACCGGACGGGCTCGGTCGCCAGCCCGTCCGGCCGGCGGATCAGGAGCCGTCCACCACCAGGCGGGCCGGTTCCTCCTCCGGTTCGTCCTCGTCGAAGACGGCGCTGACGTCGAAGCGGCAGACCACCAGCTGGGGATCCGCGTCGTCGAACGGCGCCCCGAGCCATTCCCCCGCCTCGGGAAGCTCCTCGGCGGCCGTGACCCAGAGCGTGGAGTCGCCCTCCTCCAGGCCGAACTCCGCGTGCCGGGAAGCGATCTCGTCCGGTTCGTACTCCCCGAAGAGCACGCCGAGCGCCGCGTGGACGCTGGAGCCGACGACCGCGGCGCTCCTGCTGCGCTCGTCCTGGTCGAGGTCGGCGATCCGCTGGGCCTGTGCGAGCAGCCTCGGCGGCTCCACCACCGCGTAGTCGCGCCGGATGAGCACGCTGAGTGCGTTCGGCTCCTCGGGGCCGCTGTACGGCGGCAGCGAGTCCTCCGCACCCGGGATCTCGAAGGGAGTGACTTCGTCGTATCGGTCGTAGAGCAGTTCGTCGTAGAACTCGGCGGCAGCGGCCAGTGCGTTGAACGCGTCGTAGACGGCCACGTCGTCGTCCCCGGTCCGGCGTTCGACGGCCGCGAGATGGTGGTCGAGCGCGGCTTTGACCGCCTCGGCGGCGGCGCGTACCTCGGCAGCGGTGGGCTGCGCAGCATCAGACATAGTGCAGACGCTATCCGTACACGGGCTCTGCCCGCACAATAGATGCGATGCCGGAATACGAATTTGTCGATGTGTACGTACCGCGCGGGTTCTCCCGGAAGGAGACGGCCCGCCTGCTGACCGACCATGCCGAGTACGGTCACTGGGAGCTGGACCGGCTGACGCTGCGCCATGACGGCAGCCGCAGGGTGCGTCTGCGGCGGCGGATCATCCGCCAGCTCCGAGCCACTTGGTGAGACAGGGCGGGCCCCGCAGCCGCGGGACCCGCCCTCTTTGTCGTACGGGTGGCGCCGCCCCGGGCCGCTAGGCGGCCGTCCGGGCGCGGCGGTAGAGCACCGTGCCCGCGCCGGCCAGCAACAGGCCCGCGCTCGCCGGGATCAGCAGGTCGAGCCCGCCCGCTCCGGTGTGCGCGAGCTGTGCGACGCTCTGCACCTCGGGCACGTTGGGCACGGCCGGCTTCTCCGGCGCCGGGGGCTTGTGCTCGGTGACCGGCGTGACCGGCTTGACCGGCTTGACCGGCTTGACCGGCGGCGGCGTGACGACGTCCGTGCTGTTCTCGCAGTCGTTGCCGAAGGCGGGGTTGAGCAGACCGCCGATGGTGATGCTGTTCCCGCAGGCGTTCACGGGGATGTCGATGGGCGCCTGGATGCTGTTGCCGGACAGCACCCCCGGCGAGCCCTTCGTGACGCCCTGGGCCGTCGCCCCGCCGCCGATCGGGGCCCGGTGCTTGCCCGCGCCGGGCCGACTCGCCTGGGTGAGGTCGCCGGCGACGTGGCTGCCGGAGACGTGCTTGCCCCGGGAGTCGTCCTGCGGACCGTTGCCGCAGGTGTTTCCGGACGCCGGGTTGAGCAGCGCCACGACGTCCACGGAGTTGCCGCACACGTTGACCGGTACGTGGACCGGGATCTGTACCGAATTCCCTGACAGCACCCCCGGGGAATCCGTCGCCTCGCCCGACGCTCCCGCGTCCGCGTGCGCGTAACCGCCGCTCAGCGCGAGCACACCGCCCGCTGCCGCCATGGTGATCAGGCCTTTGCGCGTGACCTGTCGCATACGTTGTTTCCTGCCTTCTGCCTTCCGGAATACCCCCGGACTCGACCGTACGGGGGCGGGGTACCCAGCAGCCCCGGAGTGCATGGCGTGCACTCCGGGGCCGACCGGATTCAAACCCTTACGGGTTGACGCACAACGTCAGGCGTTGACGCAGGTGTTGCCGAAGGCGGGGTTCAGCAGCCCGATCACGGAGACCGTGTTGCCGCACGCGTTCACCGGAACGTGGATCGGCACCTGGACGTTGTTGCCCGAGAGCACACCGGGGCTGCCGACAGCGGCGCCCTGGGCACCGGAGTCCGCAACGGCCATGCCCGCACCCGCGAGCACCAGACCACCGGTGACAGCCGCAGCAGCGACGACCTTCTTGATCATTATTCCTCCTAGTTGGCAATGCGGTCCCAGCCGCGGACCGCATCACTTGTAACGAGGAAGAGCTAATCGGGCTACGAGCGTATGGTCTCTTTCACTCGTTCCGGTCAAATACGCACATGCTGGCGATTGTTGACGTACAAAGTCGGTGGAAAACCGGCAAGGAGTCAGGAGTTGTCGATGAAACGGTCGAGAACCCGCACGCCGAACTTCAGACCGTCCACCGGCACACGCTCGTCCACACCGTGGAACATGCCCGCGAAGTCGAGCTCCGGCGGCAGCTTCAGCGGGGCGAATCCGAAGCACCGGATACCCAGGTCGTCGAAGGACTTGGCGTCGGTGCCGCCGGAGAGCATGTAGGGCACGGCACGGGCGATCGGGTCCTCCGCCTTCAGGGCGACCTGCATGGCGTCGACGAGCGAGCCGTCGAAGCTGGTCTCCAGCGCCTTGTCGCCGTGCACGTCCTCGCGCTTCACCCGCGGGCCGAGGATCCGGTCCAGATCGGCCAGGAACTCGTCCTCGTAACCGGGCAGGAACCGGCCGTCGACATGGGCGATGGCCTGGCCGGGGATGACGTTCACCTTGTAGCCGGCGCCGAGCATGGTGGGGGCCGCCGAGTTGCGGAGCGTGGCGCCGACCATCTTGGCGATGCCGCCCAGCTTGGCGAGCGTGGCCTCCATGTCCTCCGGGTCGAGCGGGGTGCCGAGCGCGTCGGACAACTCGTCCAGGAAGGACCGCACGGTCTTGGTCACCCGGACCGGCCACTTGTGCCGCCCGAGCCGCCCGACCGCCTCGCAGAGCTCGGTGATCGCGTTGTCGTCGTTGGTCATCGAGCCGTGGCCGGCGGTGCCGTCCACGGTGAGCCGCATCCAGTGCATGCCCTTCTGGGCCGTCTCGACGAGGTAGAGCCGCAGCTTCTCGTTCACCGTGAAGGAGAAGCCGCCGACCTCGCCGATCGCCTCGGTGACCCCTTCGAAGAGGCCGGGATGCTTGTCCACGAGATACCGCGCGCCGTACGTACCACCCGCCTCCTCGTCCGCGAGGAAGGCCAGCACGATGTCGCGCGGGGGCTTGCGGCCGCTGCGCATCCGGTCGCGGACCACCGCGAGGGTCATCGCGTCCATGTCCTTCATGTCGACCGCGCCGCGGCCCCACACACAGCCGTCCGCGACCTCGCCCGAGAAGGGGTGGTGCGTCCAGTCGTGGGCATTGGCCGGAACCACGTCGGTGTGGCCGTGGATCAGCAGCGCGGGCCTGGACGGGTCCTCGCCCTCGATCCGCGCCACGGTCGAGGCACGCCCCTTGTGGGACTCGAAGATCTGCGGCTCCAGTCCGACCTCGGCGAGCTTCTGAGCGACATACTCGGCCGCACGCCGCTCCCCCGGCCCCGAGTGGTCCCCGTAGTTGCTGGTGTCGATCCGGATCAGCTCACGGCAGAGGTCCACGACCTCGTCCTCGCCGGAGCCGGTCCGAGCCGTGCTGGTCTCGCTCACGCTGCTTCCTTCCGCCGTCGCTGTGGTGCTCCCCCTCATCCTCCCGCGCCGGGCCCGCGCGCCCAAGGCCACCCGCCCCTCGTCATGCGCCCTTCACACCCAACGGGGCGTGATCGAGCACCCCCGAATGTTTGCTATTGTTTTCCACGTCGGAACGGGCCGGAGCCCGCGAGACAGACACCTT
>NZ_BMTF01000006.1:1741-142326 GCF_014649535.1 Streptomyces gelaticus | reverse complement strand
GGAATGGCAGACGCGCTAGCTTGAGGTGCTAGTGCCCTTTATCGGGCGTGGGGGTTCAAGTCCCCCCTCGGACACAGAGCGAGTGCCGATCAGGAATATCCTGATCGGCACTTTGCGTTGCGCCCCGAGCGAGGAGTCCCTGTGATCCGCACACACGCCCCCGCCCTGCCCTGGTACGAGGACATGGAGCCCGGATCCGGCGGGCTGGAGCCGCGCGCCTGGTACGCGGACTCGGACGCCGGGCGCATCTCGCTGAACGGGGAGTGGCGCTTCCGGCTCTCACCGGGCGCCGCCACCCGGGACGAGTCGTTCGCGCGCCCCGGGTTCGACGCCTCGGGGTGGGCGACGATCGGGGTTCCCGGACACTGGGTGCTCCAGGGGGCAGGCGGCGCTCCCGCCTACACGAATGTGGTGTACCCCTTCCCCGTCGATCCGCCGAGGGTGCCGGACGCCAATCCGACCGGGGACCATCTGCGGACCTTCGATCTGCCCGCCGGATGGCCCGGGGACGGGGAAGTGGTGCTGCGTTTCGACGGGGTGGAGTCCTGTGCCCGGGTCTGGCTCAACGGTCGGGAGCTGGGCGACTTCAAGGGGTCACGGCTGCCGCACGAGTTCTCCGTCGGCGGGCTGCTGCGGGCCGAGGGCAATGTGCTGGCCGTTCGGGTGCACCAGTGGTCGTCGGGGAGCTATCTGGAGGACCAGGACCAGTGGTGGCTGCCCGGGATCTTCCGGGACGTGACCCTGCTGGAGCGGCCGCGGGGTGCGCCGAGGGACTTCTTTGTGCACGCCGGGTACGACCATCGCGACGGGTCCGGGACGCTGCGGGTGGAGTGCGAGGGGGCCGGGGGACGGGTCCTCGTGCCCGAGCTGGGGATCGATGTCGCGGCGGGCGAGGCGGTGACCGTCGCCGTCGAGCCGTGGACGGCCGAGACGCCCCGGCTGTACGACGGGGAGCTGGTGACACCCGGGGAACGGATCGGGCTGCGGGTGGGATTCCGCAGCGTCGTGGTCGAGGACGGGCTCATCAGGGTCAACGGGCGGCGGGTGCTCTTCCGCGGGGTGAACCGGCACGAATTCCATCCGGAGACCGGGCGGACCGTGGACGCGGCGACCATGCGGCGCGATCTGGTGCTGATGAAGCAGCACAACATCAACGCCGTGCGGACCAGCCACTACCCGCCGCATCCCGCCTTCCTCGATCTCTGCGACGAACTGGGACTCTGGGTGATCGACGAGTGCGATCTGGAGACGCACGGCTTCAGCGGCCTGCAGTGGCACGGCAACCCGGTGGACGACGAGCGGTGGACCCCGGCACTCCTCGACCGGGCGGCGCGGATGGTCGAGCGCGACAAGAACCACGCATCGGTGATCATCTGGTCGCTCGGCAACGAGTGCGGCACCGGGCGCGGGCTGAGCGCGATGGCCCGGTGGATCCGGGGCCGGGATCCGGAGCGGCTGGTGCACTACGAGGGCGACCCCTCCTGCCGGGACGCCGACCTGTACTCACGGATGTACCCGACGCATGCCGAGGTCGAGCTGATCGGCCGACGGGCGGAGGAGCCGCTGGCCGACGCGGAGGCGGACGCCCGGCGGCGCGCGATGCCGTTCCTGATGTGCGAGTACGCGCATGCGATGGGGAACGGTCCCGGTGGACTCTCCGAGTACCAGCGGCTGTTCGAGCGCTACCGGCGCTGCCAGGGCGGCTTCGTCTGGGAGTGGATCGATCACGGCCTCGCCCACCCCGAGCACGGCTTCGCGTACGGCGGGGACTTCGGCGAGGAGCTGCACGACGCCAACTTCGTCTGCGACGGGCTGCTCTTCCCCGACCGCACCCCCTCCCCCGGGCTGACCGAGTACAAGAAGGTTGTCGAGCCGGTGCGGATCGAGCCCGTGGCCGAGGCGGGCTCGGTCCGGATCACCAACGGGTACGACTTCGCGAACTCGGCCCACCTGGACTTCGAGTGGTCGCACGAGGTGGACGGGGCGCCCGTCGGCTCCGGCGCGCTCGATGTGCCGGAGCTGGCACCCGGTGCCTCGGCCGAGGTGCCGCTGCCGATGGCCGGTGCCGGGGTATGGAGCGTGCGGGCGGTGCTGGCGCGGGACACCGCCTGGGCCGGGCGCGGGCATGTGGTGGCGTGGGGGCAGACGGAGGCGGGCGCCCCCGTGGTCCCCGCCGCCGCGGTGGGTGCGCGGCCCGAACGGGACGCGGGGCTGATCACCCTCGGGCCCGGCGTCTTCGACGCGGCGACCGGGACGCCGGTGCGGCTGGGGGCGGTGCCGGTGGAGGGGCTGCGGCTGGATGTGTGGCGGGCGCCCACCGACAACGACAACGGTGCGGCGTGGCTGCCGGACGAGCAGTACGGGGCGCGGTGGCGGGAGCTGGGCCTGCACCGGATGCAGCACCGGACCGACGCGGTCGAGGCCGGTGCGGACGGGCTGCTCGTACGGACCAGGGTGGCGCCGGCCGGGGTCGGCCCGGGGCTGCGTACCTCGTACCGGTGGACGGCCGACGGGGAGCGGCTGGGGCTGGCCGTGTCCGTGGTGCCGGAGGGCGAGTGGCGGGTGCCGCTGCCCAGGCTGGGGATCCGGTTCGGGCTGCCCGCCGCCTACGGCGCGGCGCGGTGGTTCGGCGGCGGGCCCGGTGAGGCGTACCCGGACACCCGGGCCGCCTCGGTGCTCGGCCGGTGGGGGATGTCCGTGGACGAGATGCAGACGCCGTACGTGCGACCCCAGGAGAACGGTGCGCGGGCCGGTGTCCGGTGGGCGGAGCTGGCGGACGGCAGCGGTGCGGGGGTGCGGGCCGAAGGGGGTGCGCCGTTCTGGTTCACCGCGCGGCGGTGGACGAGCGAGCAGCTGGACGCGGCGGAGCACCGGACGGGGCTGCGGGCCGGCGGGACCGTCTGGGTCAATCTGGATCACGCGGTGCAGGGCATCGGCTCCCGGTCGTGCGGGCCGGGTGTGCTGCCGGAGTACCGGCTCGACGCACGGGCCGCGGAGTTCTCCTTCGTGTTCACGCCGTTGAACTGACCCGCGCGGGGGCCCGGTCCACGGTGCGGGGACGGCGACGTACCATCGGGGCTTTGCGCGATCTTGGTTCTTCGACGGGGGCACGTGATGGGCAGAAGGCGCGGAGCGACAGTGGCCGGGGCGGTGGCCGGGGCGGTGCTCGTCTCCGGCATCGGGCTGTGGGCGACGGACAGTTGGCCGTTCCGGGACAGCTACTGCTGGGGGGCGTGGGAGCAGGACAGCGGCGCGGCCTTCCTGGGTGAGGACGGGCTCGCCAAGTCCGGCTCCGAGCGGAGTGCGACCGAGTCCGCGCCGCCCTCGGCCGGCCGTCACCGCGCCAGTTGCACGGTCACGGTGACCTCGACGGTCCCGGATGACGACTCGGACGAGCCGCTCACGTTCAAGGAGCAGGTCGCCGTCGAGTACGGCCCGGTCCCCGCCGGGGCCGAGGACCGACGCGCCTGGATCGCCCGGTACTTCGACGGCTCGGGTGCGCGACTGCCCGACGGACTCGACGGGCTGGTCGCCGGGGACCGGGCCATGCTGGTCCTGCCGGAGGGCTGCGATGCGGACGGCAGACCGACCGCGGTGACGATCCGGAGCGGGAGCACCGGTGACGGCCATCTGGGCAAGGTGGCCGTGCCGTTCACGATCGGCACCCGGTCCGAGGTGACCCGGATGCTGCTGGACGTGGCGAACACCGGTATGCGGAAGGCCGGTTGCGCGCCGGACGAGCCGCTGCGCACGGCCTCGCCCTTCGTGACGGTACCCGAGGACGCCGACTCCGCCCGGAGCCCGCTGTGCCGGATCCCCGGTGTGGCGCTCGACTTCGGCAAGCGCTCCGGCTACCGGGTACAGGTGGGGGTGGTCGACCGGCGGCTCCAGACGTGTTCGGTGGTGTGGCGGGCGCGGGGGCTGCCCGACGAGCCGGCGGCGCAGTACGTGATGACGGCCGAACCGCGCCTGGTCGCGCTGTTCGAGGGCCTTCCCGAGGGCGCCGGCAACGGGCTCGTGCGCACCGAGTGCGACGGGCGGCGGACGGTGTTCTACGCGAACCTCGGTTCCGGGCTGAAGGGTTCGGGCCGGCCCGACGACCGCACGGTGTTCACGCGCTTCACCGAGTCCGTGGGCAAGCGCATCGGGTGCGGGAGCGGTGAGGGCGCATGAGCGACGAGGACTCCATGGAGAACGGGGCAGCGGCAGTGGACGGCGAGAACACGGCGGACCCCGGGACGGGGACACGGGAGCCCTGGCCCGAGCAGGACCCGCCCGCGCGGCCCGAGCCCGAGCCCGCGCCCGGCCCGTCCGCGCAGCCGGAACCCGTGCCCGCCCCGGCGCGCGTGCCGGTGCTGCGCCGCCTGCTGCGCAGCCGTACCGTCCGTGCCGCCACCGCCGCCGGGCTGGTCGGTGCGCTGCTCGGCGCCGGTGCGGTGGCCTGGCGCACGGACACGCTGCCGCTGGTGGGGCCCGCCCCGTGCTGGGACTCGCTCGGCGACTCGACCTTGACGGATCTCTTCGGTGACCGCAGGACCGAGGTGGAGGAACAGGCGCTCCAGGGCGACCCGGTCGGCCAGGGCGACTCGTACGGGCAGTGCCGCATCACCAGCTACAAGGACGACAGGGCCCGCCGCCAGGTGACCCTGCGGGTGCACCGGCTGGACGGCCTGAGGGGCACGGACGGGCACGCGTGGCCCGCGGAGTTCCTCACCGCCGGCATGGTGCCGCTGGGCGACGGGCTGCCGGGGCTGACCTCCTCGTCGCGCGCCTGGCTGGCACTGCCGCAGAGCTGCACCGGACGGGACGAGTTCACCGGCCCCACCGTGGTGGACATCGCCATGGGGCCGACCGGACTCGACCTCGAATCGGACTACGAGCAGGAGGACCGTGCGGCGCTGACCCGTGCGGTCGTGGAGGCCGCCAACGGCGTCATCCGTGACTTCGGCTGCTCCGGCACGTACCGGACACCGGCGACACCGCCCGCTCCGGTGGAGCGGCACAAGACGGACGCCGGTGCCTTCTGCGGCACGAAGGGTTTCGCCCTTCCCGAGGCGCACCGCAAGGATCTGGCCCGCACGCGCGTCGGCGGCGACGGCGGGCCCGCCCGGGTCTGCGAGGCCGGTGGCTCCTACAACCCCGCCGTGCGGCTGACGACGGTGACGGATGCGGCGCTGTCCGAGATCTTCTCCTCGGGCACGCTCAGGACCGGTCTGTCCGTCAAGGGTTCCAAGGGCTACGGCTCCATCGACGGGACCAGGGCCGTCTACCGGGCGAAGTGTCAGACCGGTCCGGTGGTCTTCATGGTGGAGCAGCTGGACCACACGGAGCACTCGGCCGCCGGCCTCGCCCGTGAGCTGCTGCCCGGCTATGTGGCCGCCGAGGCCGAGCGCATCGGCTGCGGTCCGGAGAAGGTGACGCTGCCGGGCTCCTGACGGCGCCCGGCCGGCGACCGGCGATAATGGCGGCCCCCCGGGCGACAGAGCGAGGAGCCGGCACCATGAGTACCGCCGCAGTGGTCGGCGTTCCCCGGTGAGGGGGCGTGCGAAGCCCCCGTCGGCGCCGCTGCCGCAGCAGGACGGGATCGATCCGGTCCGGCTGCGGCTCCCCGAGGATCCGGACGGGGCGTGGCCGACGGTGCGTGATCATCTGCTGGCGCGCTTCGCGGGGGCGATCGGGGCACGGCGGGTGGACGCCATGTTCGCCGAGGGCCGGTTCGTCTCCGTGCGGGGTCCGGTGTCCTCCGACGAGCCGTACGAAGCGGGCCGGTACATCTGGTTCCACCGGGACTTCGCACCGGAGGAGCCGGTGCCGTTCCCGGTCGGTGTGGTCCACCGGGACGAGCATCTCGTCGTCGCCGACAAGCCGCACTTCCTGGCGACGACGCCGCGCGGACGGCACATCACCGAGACCGCGGTGGCCCGGCTGCGCCGCGGGCTGGAGCTGCCGGAGTTGCAGCCGGCGCACCGGCTGGACCGGCTGACGGCGGGCCTCGTCCTGTTCGTCGTACGGCCCGAGGAGCGGGGCGCGTACCAGACGATGTTCCGGGACCGGCTGGTGCGCAAGGAGTACGAGGCGGTGGCGCCGTACGATCCCGCGCTGGTGTTCCCGCGTACCGTGCGCAGCCGGATCGTGAAGGAGCGCGGGGTGATCGCCGCCCGTGAGGAGCCGGGCGAGCCGAACAGCGAGAGTCGGATCGAGTTGCTGGAGCACCGGGAGGGGCTCGGCCGCTACCGGCTGCTGCCCGCCACCGGGCGGACCCATCAGCTGCGGGTCCACATGAACGCCCTGGGGCTGCCGCTCGTCCACGATCCGGTCTATCCGGTTCTCGAGGCGGAAGGAGCGCCGGACGACTTCGCCCGCCCGCTCCAACTCCTCGCCAGGGTTCTGGAGTTCACCGATCCGGTCACGGGCGAACCGCGCCGCTTCGAGAGCGGGCTGCGGCTCTCCGCGTGGCCGGACCGGTGAGCCTGCGCGGTTCTCAGTGACCGCGGGCGATCCATTCGTCCAGGTGCGGGGCCTCCGCGCCGATGGTGGTGGAGTCGCCGTGGCCGGTGCGGACGGTGGTCCCGGGCGGGAGTGCGAGCAGCCGGTCCCTGATCGACGCGACGATGGTCGGGAAGTGGGAGAAGGACCGTCCGGTCGCGCCGGGCCCGCCCTGGAAGAGCGTGTCCCCGGTGAAGACGGTGGCCAGCTCCGGGGCATGGAGGCAGACGGCACCCGGGGCGTGGCCGGGGGTGTGCAGGACCTCGAGCACCGTTCCGGCGATCTCCAGCTCCTGGCCGTCGGCCAGTTCACCGTCCGGGAGGCGGTCGGGGTGGGTCTGCTTCCACAGCGGCAGGTCGTCGCGGTGCAGCAGGATCGGCGCGCCGGTCGCGTCGGCCAGGGCGGGGGCGGCGTCGATGTGGTCGTTGTGCGCGTGCGTGCAGACGATGGCGCGCAGCGTACGGCCGTTCAGCGCGTCCTCGATGGCGGCGGCGTCATGGGCGGCGTCGATGACGATCGCCTCGGTGTCGTCGCCGACGATCCAGACGTTGTTGTCGACGTCCCACTCCCCGCCGTCGAGGGCGAAGGTGCCGGAGGTGACGAGGTGGTCGATGCGGGCGGTCATCAGAAGACCACCACCGAGCGCAGCACGTCGCCGTCGTGCATCCGGGCGAAGGCCTGCTCCACGTCGCCGAGTCCGATGGTCTCGGTGACGAATGCGCCGAGGTCGATCCGTCCCTGCTGGTGCAGGTCGATGAGCATCGGGAAGTCGCGCGAGGGCAGGCAGTCGCCGTACCAGGAGGACTTGAGCGAGCCGCCGCGCCCGAAGACGTCGATGAGCGGCAGCTCCAGCTGCATCTCCGGGGTGGGGACGCCGACCAGGACGACGGTGCCGGCGAGGTCGCGGGCGTAGAAGGCCTGCTGGTACGTCTCGGGGCGGCCGACCGCCTCGATGACGACGTCCGCTCCGTTGCCGTCGGTGAGGGAGCGGATCGCCTCGATCGGGTCGGTGGAGCGGGAGTTGACCGTGTGCGTGGCGCCCATCGTCTTCGCCGTCTCCAGCTTGCGGTCGTCGATGTCCACGGCGATGATCTTCGCCGCGCCGGCCAGCCGGGCCCCGGCGATCGCCGCGTCACCGACGCCTCCGCAGCCGATCACGGCGACCGAGTCGCCGCGGCCGACCTGTCCGGTGTTGATGGCGGCGCCGATGCCCGCCATCACGCCGCAGCCGAGCAGACCGGCGACGGCCGGGGAGACCTCCGGGTCGACCTTGGTGCACTGACCGGCGGCGACCAGGGTCTTCTCGGCGAAGGCGCCGATGCCGAGGGCCGGCGACAGCTCCGTGCCGTCGAGCAGTGTCATCTTCTGCTTCGCGTTGTGGGTGTCGAAGCAGTACCAGGGGCGACCGCGCAGGCACGCGCGGCACTGCCCGCACACGGCACGCCAGTTGAGGACGACGAAGTCACCGGGCGCGACGTCCGTGACGCCCTCGCCGACGGACTCCACCACACCCGCGGCCTCGTGGCCGAGCAGGAAGGGGAACTCGTCGTTGATGCCGCCCTGCTTGTAGTGGAGGTCGGTGTGACAGACGCCGCACGCCTGGATCTTCACCACGGCCTCGCCGGGGCCCGGGTCCGGGATCACGATCGTCTCGATCCGTACCGGCTCGTTCTTCCCCGGTGCGATGACCCCTTGCACCTGCTGCGACATACCGTGGTCTCCCTGTTTCCGTCTCTTTGCGAAGATCGAACGCGAACAACGGTACGCCCCGTGAGGGTGTCACGGCGGCGCGCCGCGTTGGCGGGAAAGGACCGCCGTCCCCCCGGTGGGATGTACCGCTTTCGGTCAGATGATGCACCCTGCTGAACTCCGGTGGTTATCAGGCCGTCCTTCGATACACAGGGGCCGCCGAATCAGTACCTGCGGGGGCAGGGGTCGCGTGGTCCATCAGCAGGGGAAACACGGATCATGGGGGAAGTACCTTGACCGAGACCACCAGCACCACGGACCGGACCGACGTCCGCCGCACCGACGAGCCGGGGCCCGAAACGGCCGCGCTCGGGGCGCCGGTCGGCGGACTCGTCCCGTACACCGACGCGTTGCCCGTACCGCCGGTGCTCCGCCCGCAGACCGGGGACGTGCTCCGTGAGACCGAGATCGCCCTGTCGCCCACCTGGGTGCGGCTGCACGCGCAGCTGCCGCCCACGCTGATGTGGGGTTACAACGGCACGGTGCCGGGGCCGACCATCGAGGTGCGGCGCGGGGAGCGGATCAGGATCGCCTGGACCAACCGCATCCCCAAGGACAGCGAGTACCCGGTCACGGCGGTGGAGGTCGGCCCGGTCAAGCAGGACGAGCCGGCACCGCACAACCGCCCCGGACGCGAGGGCGTCGAGCCGGACGCGGACGTCGCCGCGCTGCCCGCCTGGACGGTGACGCATCTGCACGGCGCGCAGACCGGTGGCGGCAACGACGGCTGGGCGGACAACGCGGTCGGCTACGGTGACGCCCAGCTGTCGGAGTACCCGAACGACCACCAGGCGGCGCAGTGGTGGTACCACGACCACGCCATGAACATCACCCGGTGGAATGTGTACGCCGGGCTCGTCGGCACCTATCTGATCAGGGACGACGAGGAGGACGCGCTCGGTCTGCCGTCCGGCGACCGGGAGTTGCCGCTGATCCTCGCCGACCGCAATCTGGACACCGACGCGGACGGCCGGCTCAACGGGCGGCTGCTGCACAAGACGACAGTGATCACCGAGGCCGATCCGGAGACCGGGAAGCCGGTGTCGCTGCCGTTCTTCGGCCCGTACACCACCGTCAACGGCCGCATCTGGCCGCATCTGGACGTGGACGACGCCTGGTACCGCTTCCGGCTCGTCAACGCCTCCAACGCCCGGATCTACGATCTGGTGCTGGTCGACGAGGAGAACAACCCGGTGCCGGGCGTGATCCGGCAGATCGGCAGCGACGGCGGGCTGTTGCCGCGCCCGGTGCCGGTCGACTTCGACGAGGTGCTGCCGCAGCTGACGATCGCCCCGGCCGAGCGGATGGACCTGCTGATCGACTTCTCGGCGCTGGCCGGGCGCCGGGTCCGGCTGGTCAACCGCGGCAGGCTGGCACCGGGGGTGCCGGACCTGCCGGCGAACGTGCCGTTCCCGCAGGTGATGGAGTTCCGGGTACGGGAGACGGGGCAGCGGGACGGTTTCGAGCTGCCCGAGGTGCTGTCCGGTTCCTTCCGGCGGTACGAGCACGGCGAACTGGAGCACGGCCACCGGCTCGTGGTGCTGACGGTGCCCGGCACGGTCGGCGGCGGCGGTCACCCGGAGATCTGGGAGATGGCGGAGGTCGAGGACCTGGCCGGGATACAGCTGCCCTCGGACGGTGTCATCCAGGTCGAGGGCGAGGACGGCACGGTGCGCACGTACCGCAGGATCTCGCGGACCTTCAACGACGGCCTCGGCTTCACGGTGGGCGAAGGCGCCTACGAGCAGTGGTCGTTCCTCAACCTCGGCGGTCCGACGCATCCGATGCACATCCATCTGGCGGACTTCCAGGTGATGGGCCGGGAGGCGTACCGGGTCGACGGCTTCGATCGGGCGCTGGGCGGAACCCGCTCGCCCGTGGCCTTCGACCACGGCACCACGATCGCGACGGCACCGAACGAGCAGGGCTGGAAGGACGTCTTCCGGGTGCCCGCGGGGCAGTTGGTGAAGGTGCTCGGGAAGTTCGACGGGGCGTACGGGCGGTTCATGTACCACTGCCATCTGCTGGAGCACGAGGACATGGGCATGATGCGGCCGTTCGTCGTGATGCCGCCCGAGGCGCTGAAGTTCGACCACGGCGCAGGGCACGGCGGCCACCACGGGCACAGCGGCTGACCGGCCGGGACCGGCGGCCCCCGCGGAGGCGTTCCGCGGGGGCCGCCGCGTGTCCGCACCACCACGGTTCAGGGCGCGAGCACGTCCAGTTCGTGCAGGGCGCCCACCGCGATCTCCTTCGTGAGCCGCTCCGCCGCCGCGGCGTCGCCCTCGCGGACCGCCTCTGCGAGCCGGACGTGCAGGGTGACCGCGGCCGGGTCCGGGTCCTCGAACATCACCTGGTGGTGGGTACGGCCCGCCAGGACCTCGGCGACGACGTCGCCCAGGCGCGCGAACATCTCGTTGCCGGAGGCGTTGAGCACGATCCGGTGGAACGCGATGTCGTGCTCCAGATAACCCTCCAGTTGCTGGCCGCGCGAGGTGGCGACCATACCGAGCGCGCACTCGGTGAGAGCCGCGCACTGCTCCGGGGTGGCATTGCGGGCGGCGAGGCCGGCCGCGACGGGTTCGATAGCCGACCGCAGCACGGTCAGGGAGCGCAGCTGGCGCGGGCGGTCGGCGCCGGCCAGCCGCCACCGGATGACCTGGGGGTCGTACACGTTCCACGCCTCGGTCGGCCGCACGGTGACGCCGACCCGGCGCCGGGACTCGACCAGGTGCATGGATTCCAGGACGCGGACCACTTCGCGTACGACGGTGCGCGAGACGTCGAAGCGCTGGGCCAGCTCATCGGTGCGCAGGACCTGCCCCGGCGGATGCTCCCCGGCGGCGATCTCCAGACCCAGGGTGTCCAGCACATGTGTATGCAGCCCAGGGCCCTGTGTGGTCATGAGCACAGCCTACGGGGCGCCCTTCACCAACAAAAAGTACGACGTTTACGTCACAAAATCTTGAATAAGTCGTACGTATAGGTTTCAGTAGCGCGACGGACCGATGTCGAGGAAGACATCGAAGAGGACTGCGAGGCACCACCAATGAGCACCCCCCACGTCGTCGTGGTGATGGGCGTAGCAGGGACCGGCAAGACCACGATCGGCCCGCTGCTCGCCGCCGAACTCGGCGTTCCGTACGCAGAGGGCGACGACTTCCATCCCGCGGCGAACATCGCCAAGATGTCGGCCGGTACCCCGCTGGACGACTCCGACCGGTGGCCCTGGCTCGACGCGATCGGCCGGTGGGCCCACGGCCGGGCGGGGCTCGGCGGAGTGGTGAGCAGCTCGGCGCTCAAGCGGACCTACCGCGACCGGCTGCGTGCCGAGGCACCCGGCGCGCTCTTCCTCCATCTGACCGGCGACCGGGCCCTGATCGAGCGGCGCATGGCGGAGCGCAAGGGGCACTTCATGCCCACCGCACTGCTCGACTCGCAGTTCGCCACCCTGCAGCCGCTGCGGGAGGACGAGGCCGGGGTCTCGGTCGACGTGTCCGGCACCCCCGAAGAAATCACCCAGCGAGCCGTCGCCGCGCTGCGCCGGCTCGAAAACTAAGGATCACCACCGTGACCAGTCTCAGCGTCGAGATATTGGCAGCGGACGCCGTCGAACCGATCACTTCGGCAGGCAACGCGCAGTTGGGCATCGCAGTTCTGGCGGGCATCGCCGTCATCGTTCTGCTCATCACCAAGTTCAAGATGCACGCGTTCCTCGCGCTGACCATCGGCTCGCTTGCGCTCGGCTCGTTCGCCGGCGCCGCTCCGGCCAAGACGATCGCCAGCTTCACCGCCGGGCTCGGCTCGACCGTCGCGGGTGTCGGTGTGCTCATCGCGCTCGGCGCGATCCTCGGCAAGCTGCTGGCCGACTCCGGCGGAGCGGACCAGATCGTCGACACCATCCTCGCCAGGGCGAGCAGGCGCTCCATGCCGTGGGCGATGGTCCTGATCGCCTCGATCATCGGCCTGCCGCTCTTCTTCGAGGTCGGCATCGTGCTGCTGATCCCGGTGGTGCTGCTCGTCGCGAAGCGCGGCAACTTCTCCCTGATGCGGATCGGTATCCCGGCGCTGGCCGGTCTCTCCGTGATGCACGGTCTGATCCCGCCGCACCCCGGCCCGCTGGTGGCGATCGACGCCCTCGGTGCCAACCTCGGTGTCACGCTGGCGCTGGGCGTGCTGGTCGCGATCCCGACCGTGATCATCGCGGGGCCGCTCTTCTCCCGCTACGCGGCGCGCTGGGTGGACATCCAGGCTCCGGAGAAGATGATTCCGCAGCGCCCCTCGGAGGAGCTCGACCGCCGTCCCAGCTTCGGCGCCACCCTGGCGACCATTCTGCTGCCGGTCGTGCTGATGCTGGTCAAGGCCCTGGTCGACATCGTCGTGGACGACCCGGAGCAGGGCCTTCAGAAGGTCACCGATGTCATCGGCTCGCCGCTGATCGCGCTCCTCGCGGCCGTGTTGGTCGGCATGTTCACGCTGGGCCGGGCGGCCGGTTTCTCCAAGGGCCGGCTCTCCACCACCGTCGAGAAGTCCCTCGCCCCGATCGCCGGTGTGCTGCTGATCGTGGGCGCGGGCGGCGGCTTCAAGCAGACCCTGATCGATGCCGGCGTGGGCCAGATGATCCTGGACTTCTCCAAGGACTGGTCGATCCCGGCCCTGCTGCTGGGCTGGCTGATCGCCGTCGCGATCCGGCTCGCGACCGGCTCGGCGACCGTGGCCACCATCTCGGCGGCCGGTCTGGTCGCCCCGCTGGCCGCCGACATGTCGACGTCCCACGCCGCTCTGCTGGTCCTCGCCGTCGGCGCGGGCTCGCTCTTCTTCAGCCATGTCAATGACGCCGGGTTCTGGCTGGTGAAGGAGTACTTCGGCATGGACGTCGGCCAGACGGTGAAGACCTGGTCGGTGATGGAGACCATCATCTCCGTGGTCTCACTGGCCTTCATCCTGCTGCTGTCGCTGGTTCTCTAGCGCGCGGCAGCCCGCACGGTCCTCCCCCACAGCACATGCTGTGACCGTGCCCCCCGGCGCTCGACCGGCCCGGTGCGCATGCCACGGCGTGCCTCCGGGCCGGCGGGCGCCATTGCCATGCGCCAGGCCGGCGCGATGCGGGCCGCGAGCGCCGGCCGGCCGTGGACGAAGGTCGCGCTGCTGCACCACACCAGCCGGGCCGGGCCGGTGAACCACGAGGTGCCTTCGGCGTCGGGAGGACGACGGTTCACCCGGCGGTACGACCAGCTGCGCCCGTCGGCCACAGGGGTCGCGTGCCCACCTGCCCCTACCGGTTCGCAACTCGGCGCGTGCGGAGCGCAGTTGACGGCACCCGTCGGGTACCGGCACCGGCGCCGCACCCCGGCGGGCATGTCAGACTTGACGCCATGTCGAACCGTGAACCCCTCAAGCCCTTCCTGCTCGCCTTCCCCGGGCCCCTGCGCGATCAGCTGGTGGGAGCGGTGCTCGCCGGCGCGAAGGTGTCGACGACCGGGCTGCTGGCGGAGTACGAGGCGGAGAAGGAGGAGCTGCCTCCGGTCGGTGAGCGGTCCGCGCTGATCGACTCCGACGGCCGGGAGATCGCGGTGCTGGAGGTGACGGAGGTGCGGGTGCTCCGCCTCGGCGACGTCGACCTCCGGCACGCGGTCGACGAGGGCGAGGGCCACACCTCGGTCGCCGAGTGGCGCGCGGGACACGAGAGGTTCTGGCACAGCGAGGAGATGCGGGAGGCGCTCGGCGACCCGGGGTTCACCGTCGACGACGACACCATGGTGGTCGCCGAGCGGTTCCGGGTCGTCGAGCTGCTGGACCCCGTCGTGGGAGCCGAGGAGCGGTAGGCCCGGGGCGGCGGGTTCCAGGGCCGGTGCGGCCCTGATCCGCCGGGCGGACCACGGGACAGCCCTTGGCCGGCCGCCTCAGCCGACCGCCTTCGCCGCCGCCCGGCCGGCCGCGCGGCCGGAGAATATGCAGCCGCCGAGGAAGGTCCCTTCCAGCGAGCGGTAGCCGTGCATCCCGCCGCCGCCGAATCCGGCCGCCTCCCCCGCCGCGTAGACACCGGCCAGGGGGGTGCCGTCCGCGGTCAGCACCCGCGAGGACAGGTCGGTCTCCAGTCCGCCGAGCGACTTGCGGGTCAGGATGTTCAGCCGTACGGCGATCAGCGGGCCGGCCTTGGGATCGAGGATGCGGTGCGGTGCGGCCGTCCGGATCAGCCTGTCGCCGAGGTAGGCGCGGGCCCCGTGGATCGCGGTGATCTGGAGGTCCTTGGTGAAGGGGTTGGCGATCTCGCGGTCGCGTGCGGTGATCTCGCGGCGCAGTTCGGCCTCGTCGATCAGCGGTTCCCCGGTGAGCGCGTTCATGCCCCGGACGAGCGCGGCGAGGTCCTTCTCGACGACGAAGTCCGCTCCGTTGTCCATGAACGCCTTCACCGGGGCCGGGACATCGGCACGAGCGCGGCCGATCACGTCGCGGATCGACTTTCCGGTGAGATCCGGGTTCTGCTCGGAGCCGGAGAGCGCGAACTCCTTGCCGATGATCTTCCGGTCGAGCACGAACCAGGTGTGGTCGTGGCCGGACTTCATGATGTGTTCGAGGGTTCCGAGGGTGTCGAAGCCCGGGAAGAGCGGGACCGGCAGCCGCTTGCCGCGGGCGTCCAGCCAGAGCGAGGACGGTCCGGGCAGGATCCGGATGCCGTGCCGGGCCCAGATCGGGTTCCAGTTCTCGATGCCCTCGGTGTAGTGCCACATCCGGTCGCGGTTGATGTGGTGGGCGCCCGCCTCCTCGGCGATGCCGAGCATGAGCCCGTCGACATGGGCGGGGACGCCGGAAAGCATCTTCGCGGGCGGGGTGCCGAGCCGCCGGGGCCACTGCTTGCGCACCAGGTCGTGGTTGCCGCCGATGCCGCCGGAGGTGACGATCACTGCCTGGGCCCTCAGCTCGAAGGTGCCGGTCGCCCGGCGGCTGCTCGCGGTGCCCCGGGCGGCGGCGCTCGGTTCCAGCACCTCGCCGGTCACCGTGTCGACGGCGCCCGCGGTGCGGCCGAGGCCGGTGACCCGGTGCCGGAACCGGAACTGTACGAGCCCCTTGGCGACGCCCGCGCGGACCCGGCGCTCGAAGGGGGCGACGATGCCGGGGCCGGTGCCCCAGGTGATGTGGAAGCGGGGTACGGAGTTGCCGTGGCCGTTCGCGTCGTAGCCGCCGCGCTCGGCCCAGCCGACGACGGGGAAGATCCGCAGCCCCTGGGCGTGCAGCCAGGAGCGCTTCTCACCGGCCGCGAAGTCGACGTACGCCTCGGCCCACTTCCGCGGCCAGTGGTCCTCCTCGCGGTCGAAGCCCGCCGTGCCCAGCCAGTCCTGGAGGGCCAGCTCATGGCTGTCCTTGACCCGCATCCGGCGCTGCTCGGGCGAGTCGACGAGGAAGAGGCCGCCGAAGGACCAGTGCGCCTGGCCGCCGATCGACTGCTCGGGCTCCTGGTCGAGCAGGATCACCGAACGGCCCGCGTCGGCCAGCTCGGCGGTGGCCACCAGACCGGCGAGCCCGGCCCCGACAACGATCACATCAGCGTCGTACGCCATGGGTTCCATCCTTTTCGGAGCGGTCGATCCGGTCACGGCCGCGGTAGGGGCCCGAGTCGTTCCGGAGCGGACTGCGGGGCCGACCGGCCGAGAGGGAAGTTACTCGTGCGTCAGATCTTGGGCACCGGCCGCTGCGGCGTCAACCGCCCGGTCGGCGGCGCTCCGGCCGCACCCCAGGGAAACCGGCGCTATCGTCGAAACAAATCACCCACTTCTGGCCTGACTTGAGGTAGAAGCGTGTCGGTGCTGGTCCTCGTGCTCGCCGTGAGCGCCGCCTGCTGCCTGGGCTTCGGCTTCGTTCTGCAGCAGGCCGCAGCTTCGCATGCCCCGCGGAGCGACTATCTCTCGCCCCGACTGCTGCTGGACCTGATGCGGGTACCGAGCTGGCTGGCCGGCATCGGGCTGATGGTCTGCGGCATGGTGCTGGGCGCCCTGGCCCTGGGCAAGGGCGAGGTCTCCGTCGTCGAACCCCTCCTCGCGACCAATCTGCTCTTCGCGATGGCCCTGTCACGCCATCGCACCGGCCAGCGGCTCGGCCATCAGGGCTGGGCCGGTCTCTGGCTGCTGGCCGGCGGGGTCGCCGCCTTTCTGCTGGCGGGCCGGCCGGAGGGCGGCGAGGCGGTGACCAGCCCGCTGCGGCACTGGCTGGTGATCGGTGTGGTCGTGGGCACCGCGCTGCTCCTCACCACCGTCGCCAAACGCTCCCGGTCCGGGGCCGCCCCCGCGCTGCTCGCGGTGGCGGCCGGGCTGCTGTACGGACTCCAGGACGCCCTCACCCGGGTCAGCGGCCAGCGGCTTTCCGACGAGGGGTTCGCGGCAGTGGTGACGGGGTGGCAGCCGTACGCGGTGGTGGCGCTGGGGGTGACGGGCCTGCTGCTGGTGCAGAGCGCGTTCGAGACCGGCCCGCTGCGGGTCTCGCTGCCCCCGCTGACCGCCTCGCAGCCACTGGCCGGGATCGCCTGCGGGGTCGGCTTCCTCGGGGACCGACTGCGCACCGACACCGGCGCACTGGCCTGGCAGGCGGCCGGTCTCGTGGCGATCGTCGTCGGGATCGTGCTGCTCGGGCTGCATCCGGCGATGCCGGAGGGGCCGGTGGGCGGGCGCCGCGAGAAGAGCCTCCAGCCGAACTGACCGGGTGCCCGGCCACGGGGGCCGGTTTTTAATAATGGTCAGCATTAGAATGTCGCCATGGCGCGAACGTCCGGTCAGGAGACCAGGGAGAAGCTGATCCGTGCGGCCGAGGAGGTCTTCGCCGCGCAGGGCCCCGACGGTGCCCAGCTGCGGGACATCGTCCGGCTGGCCGGGCAGAGCAACCCCTCCGCGGTCCAGTACCACTTCGGCTCCCGGGCCGGCCTGCTCGACGCGGTGATGGCGGGCCGCCAGGCCCGTACCGAAGAGGTGCTGGCCCCCCTGCTCGACGAGCTGGGCGAGGAGTGCGGCGTACGGGAGCTGCTCACCGCACTGGTGGCCGCCGAGGCGAGCCTGCTCGCCGACGACCGGGGCCGCCGCTGTCTGCTGATCTCGTCCCGGCTCACCCATGAGACCGGGCTGCGGACCGGCCGGCTGCACCCCGCCCTGGACGGCACCAGCTACGGGCGGCTGATCGGCCGCGTCGGGGACCGTCTGGGCGAGCTGCCCGGCCCCGTGCGCCTGGAGCGCCTGGATCTGGCGCTCACCCTGATCGGCGCGGCGCTGGCCGACCGCGCCCGCCTGCGTCTCGACTCCACCGAACCGCTGACCGGCGACGAGCTCTTCCTCGCCGATCTCGTCGAGACCACCACCGCTTTCCTGCACGCCCCCGTGCCGGGCGGTGCGTGATCACCGGACCACTCACCACCGCACCACTTGCCACCTGCACCACATGAAGGAAGCGACATGAGCGACAAGAGCAACCTCACCGACAAGACCGTCGTCATCACCGGCGGCGCCCGGGGACTGGGCGCCGAGGCCGCGCGCGTCGCGGTGGCCGGCGGGGCCCATGTGGTGATCACCGACGTGCTCGACGAGGAAGGCGCCGCCACCGCCGCGGAGCTGGGGCCGAAGGCCCGCTTCATGCACCACGACGTGACCTCCGAGGAGGACTGGCAGCGGGTCGCGGAGTTCGCCCTCGCCGAGTTCGGACGGATCGACGGCCTGGTCAACAACGCCGGTGTGTCGACCGGTCAGCCGCTGGAGAGCGAGAGTGTCGAGCACTTCCGCAAGGTCATCGACATCAACCTGACGGCCGTCTTCATCGGCATGAAGACGGTGATCCCGGTGATGAAGGAGAACGGCGGCGGTTCGATCGTCAACATATCCTCGGCCGCCGGCCTGATGGGCCTGGCCCTGACCTCCAGCTACGGCGCCTCGAAGTGGGGCGTGCGCGGTCTGACGAAGGTCGGCGCGGTGGAGCTCGGCACCGCGGGGATCCGGGTGAACTCGGTGCACCCCGGCATGGTCTACACGCCGATGACCGCGTCCGTCGGCATCCAGCAGGGCGAGGGCAACTACCCGAACACCCCGATGGGCCGGGTCGGCGAGGCCCCGGAGATCGCGGAGGCGGTCGCCTTCCTGCTCTCCGACGCCGCCTCGTACATCACCGGTGCCGAGCTCGCCGTGGACGGCGGCTGGACCACGGGCCCGACCGTCAAGTACGTCATGGGGCAGTGATCGTCCGCATGGGGTCTGCTGTTGGATGAGGAGCATGACTCCTTCTGACGAGATCCTGGACATCGTCGACGGGAACGACGTGGTCGTGGGGCAGGCCCTGCGCGGTGAGGCCACCGCGCAGGGCCTTCGCCACCGCTGCGTCTTCATCGAGGCCCGGGACGCGGAGGGCCGGCTCTTCGTCCACCGCAGGACCCCGGACAAGCTGGTCTTCCCGTCCCACTACGACATGTTCGTGGGAGGTGTGGTCGGCGCCGGTGAGTCGTACGACGAGGCGGCGCTGCGGGAGGCCGAGGAGGAGCTGGGGGTGTCCGGGCTCCCCCGGCCCGAACCGCTCTTCAAGTTCCTCTACGAGAGCGCCGAGCACTCCTGGTGGTCGTACGTCTACCGGGTACGGTGCGAGCTGCCGGTGAACCCGCAGGTGGAGGAGGTCGCCTGGCACGCCTTCCTCACCGCTGACGAGCTGGCGCGGCGGATCGACGACTGGAAGTGGGTGCCGGACGGCCTGGAGGCGTACCACCGGCTGCGCGCCTTCCGGGCGGCCGGTACGGGCTCCTGATCCTGGGCGGCGATCACCTACGAAGCGACAGCTAAGGTTCACGCGTGAACGAATTCGTACAGGGCCTGCGGCTCTGGTTCGCACCGGAGCGCATCCGCGAAGAGGGCGACACCCCCGACTACCGGTTCTCGCTCGCCAACGAGCGCACCTTCCTCGCCTGGATCCGGACGGCTCTGGCACTGATCGGCGGCGGGTTCGCGGTCGACCAGTTCCTGCCGGAGCTGGCGTGGGGGGTCCGCGCCGGTCTGGCGCTCGCACTGCTGGCGGCCGGTGTGCTCTGCGCGCTGCGGGCCGTCAACCACTGGGTGCGGTGCGAGCGGGCGATGCGGCGCGGGGAGGACCTGCCGGTCTCGCGGTTCCCGACGCTGCTCGCCCTGGCCGTCGCGGTCGTCGCGGTGGCGATGGTGGTGGTGGTCCTCTTCGGCTGGGAGGGCCGGTGACCACTGCGGGGCGCGACCCCGGACTTCAGCCCGAGCGGACCAGGCTGGCCTGGCGGCGAACGACGCTGTCGTGCACGGTGGTGGCGCTGCTGGCGGTCAGGCAGGCGCTGCACGGCGGGGCGGGCCCGGCGGCGATCGTGGCGGTGTCGCTGAGCGCACTGGCCTGGCTGGGGTTTCTGCGGGTGGCGCATCTGCGGGTGCTCGGGATGGGGACCGCCCGGCCGCGACTGCTGTCGGCGCGCGGCGCGCTGACAGCGGCGGCGTGCACGGTCGCGCTCGCGGTGTTCGCCACGGCCATGCTGTTCTGAGGGCGGGGCCGCCGGCGCCGTCAGAGGCCGGGGAACTCCCGGGGTACGGCGACGACGATCTTTCCGCGGGTGTGCCCCCCGTTCGTTCAGCCGGGGGGCGTCCGCCGCCCGCTCCGGCGGGGACCCGTTCCCTTCATGCACCGGCCATCGGTGCGGGTCCGGGCCCCGCACGTCAGGCCGCGGCGCCCCGGGGCTGCGGGGCCGTCACCAGCGCGGGATCGCCGGTGTCCGCCACTGCGGCTCGGCCTTGCGCATCGCCGCCGCGTCGTCGCGCTCGCGCATCGTGCCGTCGTCGTCGAGCCAGCGCCGGTGCAGGGCGGCCAGGCGCTCGCGGTCGAGTTCGACTCCGAGTCCGGGTGCGTCGGACACGGCGAGCCGGCCGTCCCGGAAGACATGGCGGGCGGTGATGACGTCCTCGCTCTGCCAGGGGTAGTGGCTGTCGCAGGCGTAGTCCAGGTTGGGCACGGTGGCCGCGACGTGGGTCATCGCGGCGAGGCTGATGCCGAGGTGGGTGTTGGAGTGCATGGAGAGTCCGACGCCGAAGGTACGGCAGATCCCGGCCAGTTCACGCGTACGGTGCAGCCCGCCCCAGTAGTGGTGATCGGAGAGGACCACCTGCACGGCGCCCCGGGCGAAGGCCTCCGGCACCTCGGCGAGGGTGGTCACACACATGTTGGTGGCGAGCGGTACGTCGGTGCCGGCGGCGACCGCGGCCATCAGGTCCGTGCCGCTCGCCGGGTCCTCCAGGTATTCGAGTACGTCCTTCAGCTGTTCGGCGGCATACAGCGAGGTCTCGACGGACCAGGCGCCGTTGGGGTCGAGCCGCAGCGGCTGCCCGGGGAACTCCTCGGCCAGGGCACGGATCGCGGCGATCTCCCGGTCGGGTTCGAACACACCGCCCTTGAGCTTGAAGGAGGAGAAGCCGTGCTCGCGGGCGAAGCGCCGGGCCTGGGCGACGACACCGGCCGGGTCGAGGGCGGCGCCCCAGTCGTCCTGTTCGCCGCCCTCGGGGTGGGCGGCCCAGCGGTGGAAGAGGTAGGCGCTGTACTCGACGGCGTCGCGGACCTTCCCGCCCAGCAGCGCGTGCACGGGGAGGCCGAGAGACTTGCCCAGCGCGTCGAGGCAGGCGACCTCGAAGCCGGAGACGACGGAGAGCCGGAGCTTGTCGGCGGTCTGCACACCGCGCAGTCCGCCCGCGTCGACCCGGTCGTCGGCCGCCCGTGAATCGCCGCAGACCTCATCGGCCAGAGCGAACAGCCCGTTCAGATCGCTGACCGGGCGTCCGGCGAGCGCGGTGGCGAGCGGCCGGGCGAGTTCGAGGTACTTGCCGTCCCCGTACGTCTCGCCGATCCCGGTGACTCCGCCCCGTGTGACGACCTCCACGATGAGCCGAGGGGTGTAGGGCTGGTGGACGCCCTGAGTGTTGAGCAGCGGCGGGTCGGCTATCAGGATCGGGGTCAGCCGGACTTCGTCGATCAGCAGCGCTGTGTTCATACATGAACCCTATTCAGGGATGCGACTGAACGCCAGACTCCGGACCGAGCAGGGCGCGAGCGGGCCCGAAGGATTCCGCCGCACGTCCGTCCGACGGGTCCCGGGCGCGTACTGGACGGCATACCGACTGGTCGGCATGATGGTGCCGACCGTCTTTCACCCCCCGGAGGTGTGCACGATGAGCTCAGTCCACCCGCCAGGTCTCGACCTCGACCGGCTGCGCGGACACCTCGACCGCGAGCGGCCGGGGCTGGTGAGCGGACCGCTCGAAGCCCGGCTGATCGAGGGCGGCCGGTCGAACCTGACGTACGTCGTCACGGACGGCACCGGCCGCTGGGTCGTCCGCAGGCCCCCGCTGGGCCATGTGCTGGCCACCGCGCACGACATGAAGCGCGAGCACCGGGTGATCAGCGCCCTGCACCCGACGGCCGTCCCGGTGCCCGAGCCGGTGCTGCTGTGCGAGGACGCATCGGTGACCGGGTCGCCCTTCTACGTCATGGAGTACGTCGAGGGCACCCCGTACCGCACCGCCGAGCAGCTCGCCCCGCTGGGCGCCGCGCGCACCCGGGAGGCGGCCCTCGGGCTCGTCGACACCCTCGTCGCCCTGCACGCCGTGGACCCGGAGTCCGTCGGGCTCGGCGACTTCGGGCGGCCCGAGGGCTTCCTCGACCGGCAGTTGCGCCGCTGGGGCAAGCAGCTGAACGCGTCGCGCAACCGCGAACTGCCGGGCATCGACGAACTTCACGCCGCGCTCGGGCGCGCGCTGCCCGTCTCGCCCGCGCCCACCGTCGTGCACGGCGACTACCGGCTGGACAATGTCCTGATCGGCTCCGACGACCGGATCAAGGCCGTCCTCGACTGGGAGATGTCGACGCTCGGCGACCCGCTGACCGATCTCGGCCTGCTGGTGATGTACAGCTCCGATCTCGGCCTCGCCGAATCGCCGGTCTCCACCACCAGCGGCGCGGCGGGCCATCCCTCCCCCGCCGAGCTGACCGAGCGCTATGCCGCCCGCTCCGGCCGGGACACCTCCGCCATCTCCTGGTACACGGCGTTCGCCTGGTTCAAGCTCGCCGTGATCCTGGAGGGCATCCACTACCGCTACACCCTGGGCCGGACCGTCGGCGCCGGCTTCGACCGCATCGGCGATCTCGTCCCCGTCTTCATCGAGCACGGGCTCACCACCCTCCAGGAAGGCTGATCACCCCCATGGACTTCGCATTCGACGCCCGCACCGAAGAGCTGCGCACCCGGCTGCTGGCCTTCATGGACGAGCACGTGTACCCGGCCGAGAAGACCGCGCAGGAGCAGCGGGCTCTGCTGGCCTCCCCGTGGGACACCCCGCGGATCGTCGAGGACCTGAAGGCCGAGGCACGCAGTCAGGGCCTGTGGAACCTCTTCCTGCCGGATGCCGGGCACGGGGCCGGGCTGAGCAATCTCCAGTACGCCCCGCTCGCCGAAATCACCGGCCGCTCCCCGCAGTTGGCGCCGACCGCGCTGAACTGCGCGGCCCCGGACACCGGGAACATGGAGGTGCTCTTCCAGTTCGGCACGGACGAGCAGAAGAAGCGGTGGCTGGAGCCACTGCTCGCCGGGGAGATCCGCTCGGCGTTCGCCATGACGGAACCCGAGGTGGCCTCGTCGGACGCGACGAACATCGAGACCCGCATCGTGCGCGACGGCGGCGACTACGTCGTCAACGGCCGCAAGTGGTACATCTCCGGGGCGATGAACCCGGACTGCGAGATCTTCATCGTGATGGGCAAGACGGCGACTGCCGATGGCCCTGACGCCCCCGACATCCGCCGCCGGCAGTCGATGATCCTGGTCCCTCGCGACACGCCCGGCCTCGAAGTACGCCGTGCCATGCAGGTGTACGGGTACGAGGACCACTACCACGGCGGTCACGCGGAGGTCGTCCTCACCGATGTGCGGGTGCCGGCCGAGAATCTGATCGGCGAGGAGGGCGGCGGCTTCGCCATCGCCCAGGCACGGCTGGGGCCGGGCCGGATCCACCACTGCATGCGGCTGATCGGCATGGCCGAGCGGGCCATCGAGCTGATGTGCAGGCGAGCGGTGTCCCGTACCGCCTTCGGCAAGCCGCTCGCCCAGCAGGGCGTCGTGCAGAACTGGATCGCGGACGCGCGGGTCACGGTGGAGCAGCTGCGGCTGCTGGTGCTGAAGACGGCGTGGCTGATGGACACGGTGGGCAACCGGGGCGCGCACACGGAGATCCAGGCAATCAAGATCGCCACTCCGCGCGCGGTGGTCGGCATCCTCGACCAGGCGGTGCAGCTGCACGGCGCGGGCGGGGTCGGCCAGGACTTCCCGCTGGCCGAACTGTGGGCGGCGGCACGGACGTTGCGGCTGGCGGACGGTCCGGACGAGGTGCACCAGCGGTCGCTGGCCCGGCGGGAGATCAAGCGGTACGTGTAGGCGGTGGGCCCGGTCGCCCGCAGGGGTTCACGGGCGCTCAGCCTTCACCGGCCCTGATCCGGTCCAGTACGTCCGTGTACAGGGAGCGGCGGTCGGGGCGGGCGTGGGCGGCGGCGTTGCGCAGGGCGGGGACCGCCGCGCCGCCCATCCCGACGAGCCCCTCGGCCGCCGTCTCGCGCACCACGGCCCGGGGGTGCGCGAGCAATCGCGTCACCGCGGGAATCGCGGGCTCCCAGGCCGCCCGGCAGAGAGTGCCGATCGCCATGCGCACCACGTCCGGCCGGGGGTCCTCCAGCAGGAGTCCGGTGTGGCGCAGATGGGCCGGCCGGGCGAGCATCGCCCGTGAGGTCCGGTGGGCACGCAGCCGCACCCTGGAATGGGGGTGGGTGAGCAACTCACCCAGCAGGTCGAGTAGTTGCGGGTCCTGATCGGGTCCCGGGCCGGTGTGTTCCCCGGCCAGCTCCGTGAGCGCCCGGCAGATCTGCTCCGCGGTGCCGGTCCGGGCCAGGTCCAGCAGTTCCTGCCGGGTGGGACGGTGCCGGGTTCCTGCGGGTACGGCCGCGTCCCGGTCACGGAGCGCCGCCAGTGCCGCCACGTCCTGCAGCTCGGCGTCCGGGCCGCGCAGCGGGCCGTCGACGAGCAGGAGCCGCTCCGCGAGTTCGTCGCGCCCCTCGGCGCGCAGGCGCCGACGGGTCCGCGTGAGGGCGGGGGTGCGCAGCAGCCGGCGGCCGGCGAGCAGGTCCACGAAGCCCCAGGCCCCGGCGTCGAGACGGCCGCCCAGGGCCTCGGCCAGCGCGTCGGCGGGACAGGCGCGCAAGGCGTCGCCGACCGCCCGGCCGACGGCGGGCGGCGCGTGTTCCCACCACTCCAGCAGCAGCGGGACCAGCCGTTCCAGCTCCCACGGGTCGAGCCCGGCGGCGGCGCGCGCCACCCTGTCGCGCAGGATGCCGTCGCCCCGGAGCTCCGCCTCGTCGACGGCGGCCAGTGCGAGGGCCGGGTCGGCGCCGGCGGGCAGGGCGACCCGGCCGCGGAGGTACGCGCGCAGCACCGCCAGCCGGGCCTCCGGCTCGGGCCACCGCGTCAGCGCCTGGGCAGCGGTCTGTCTGCGGTCCGCCCCGGCCGACTCCAGCATGGCCAACAGCCGTTCCCGCAGCGCCGCCGAGCGCGGCTGGTCCAGGTCGTCGGCTTGGACCCGGCGCGGTGGCGGCGCCGGTGCGTGGGCGGTCTCGGCGATGGTCCAGGGCGGTGCGTCGAGCGGCTGGAGCCACGTCATCCAGTCGACGAGCGCGGTCCGCACCCCGGGGCCGGCGCTCCCATGGGCCTCGATCAGCGCGGCCAGCCGGTCCCGCGAGGGAACCGCGCCGTCGTCCCGTCGGCGGAACTCCTCCAGTGCGCCCGGTGTGCGGACCGCGTCGTCCAGTGCGGCCCGCCAGGCCCGGGTTCCGGCAGGCACGAGCCCGCCGTCGGCGGTCTCCGGCACGGCGAAGGCCTCCCGGAGCACGGCCGTTTCGGCCCGCCAGGGGTCGGCGCCGAGCCGGGCGCCCACCAGGGCCCGGTCGAGGTCGGCGCGGACCGGCACCGCGCCGAGGCGGCGCAGCAGGGTCAGCGTGGACCGGCTCGGGGTCGCAGGCGCGGGGCGCAGCGCCCGTACCGCGGCGACGGCGGCCGGTTTCGCGGTGGCCGCCAGCATCGGCGCGACCGCTTCGAGCACGGCGATCAGATCGTGCCGGTCCCCGCCCCGGGCGTCGGCCAGCGCGTCCAGCAGGAGCGGGGCGGACCGGGCGAATGCCGTGAGCTCCGCGTCGTTTCGGGGCTCGGCGCCCAGGCGCAGCGCGAACCGCACCACCTTGTTCCGGAGCGCCTTGTTGTGGAGCGCTTCGTTCCGGAGGAGCGGCAGGGAGTCGGCCAGCCGGAGCCAGTCGGCCAGCATCGGCCGCAGCTGCTGCGAGTGGCCGGGGCCGAGCGGCTCGTCCCGCTCGGCGACGCGCAGCGCGAGCGAGAGGTCCCACCCCCCGGCCACCAGGGCCGCTATGTCGCGGTCCGCCGCATCGGCCGCCGCCGACGGGTCCGCGGCGGCAGATGCGGTGATCCCGTGCCCGGCCATCGCCGACGCCAGGTCCTGCACGGTGCCGGAGGCCGGCGCGACCCGGCCGGACGCCACCAGGGACAGCAGCGTGCCGGCCACCGGTGATCCCTGGTCGTCCAGCGCCAGGACCGAGCGTGCGGCGAGGACGCCGTGGAGGCCCGCCAGCAGCAGCCGGCGGGCGCCGTCGTCCCGGCTGTGCTCGGCGGCGGCGACGAGGGTGGCCGCGTAGGCGTCGCCGAGGACGGCGCGCAGGGCCGTGACGAGCTTCTCGCGCAGGCCGGGGTTGTCGTCGTGCCCGAGCCGGAAGAGGAGCTTCGGGAGCGCCTCCGGCGTGCCCGCGCGGACCAGCACCTCGGCCGCCGTCTTCTTGATGTTCATGTTCGGGTGGTCGAGGCACGCGGCGATCGCGGCGCTCGCCCAGTGGGCGCGGGCGTGGCCCAGTGCGAGCAGCGCCTGGCGGACGGTCTGGATGTCCTCGGCCCTCGTCAGCGCGATCAGCGTCGCCGAGAGGGCCTGGGCGTCCTCGCCCGTGGCGTCGCGGGCGAGGAGGGCGATGACGTGCTTGCGTACATGCCGGTCGTGGTGGCGCAGCAGCCGGTGCACCCGCGCACGGGTGCCCTTCCACGGGGCCCGGAGCAGCAGTTCGAGCAGGACCACCTGCTCGTCGTCACAGAGCCCGGGGCGGTCCAGCAGGTCCAGCGCCACCGTCGCGACGAGTGCGTGCCCGGCCTCCTGGGCGTCCGTGGTGTCGAGCAGGCAGACCGGCCGGATCGCGCGGCGGGCGTGGAGCCGGCGGCCCAGGGCGCCCACGGCGTCCAGGACCTCCTGCGGCACCGCGGGCTCACCCGCCGGCTGCCCGTGCTCCCCGGTCCGGGGCGCCGCGTCCGGACTCCTCGACGCGGCCTGCTCGGCCACGACGCGCAGCAGCAGGTCGGCGATGACCGGGAGCGTGGCGGCGTTGCCGTGGGCCGCCAGCCGGCACAGCGCCGCCACCGGCTCGGCCGGGTCCAGGTGGGAGCGCAGCAGGGCCAGTTCCCGCTCGTCCGGTCCGCCGAGGTCGGCCGCGATGCCCGGCGGCAGGCCCACGGGGTCCAGCCGTACGAGAAGGGCGCGGCGCTGTGCCGGATCGCGGTTCAGCTGCCACAGCAGTTCGAGGGCGCGGTCGCGTACGGCGCGCAGATGGGGCGCCGTCCCCCCGTCGGCGGTGAGACCCAGTCCTTCGCGCAGGGCCCGTACCGTCCGGTCCCCACCGATCGCCTCCAGCGTGTCCAGGGCCGCGGCGGGCGCCGCGGGCAGCAGGGCGATCACGGCCTCCTCGGCGTCCTCGTGGCGCAGTTCGCGGATCGCGTCGAGGAACGGTCCCGGTGCGGGGGCGAAGGGCAGTACGTCCGTGATGGCGTCGCCGACCGGGAGGTCACCGGCGCCCTGCCCGGCCAGGGCGACCAGCAGGGCGAGCCGTCGCGGCCAGCCCGGATCGTCGGCCGGTGCGTCCGCCAGTACGCGCAGCGTCTCCTTCCGCGCGGTGAACAGGATCGTCGCCACGTCGCGGGCCGGAACGGAGTGATCGGACAGGGCGAGACCGAGGACGGCGGGGACGTGCGTCCCGTCCGGGAAGTGACCGCGCCGGTGGAGTCCGCGCAGGCAGGTCACGGCCGGCCCGCCGAACAGCAGGGGGTCGCGCGCGGCCACGGCCGTCAGCTCGCCGATGTCGTCGCGGTCCGCCAGCTCGCCCAGCAGTTCCATCGCGCGCCGGCGGAGGCCCGGCGCAAGGCCGGGGTCCTCGACGGCTTGGCGCAGCAGGTCGCGGTGGCCGTGGCGCGCGGCGGCCCCGATGGCTGCGTCGGCCACCGCGGCCTGCTCCCGCACCGGCCCCCGAGCCGGTTCCCCGGCGCGATCCCGCTCCGGTTCGGCACGGAGGAACGGAGCGAGGAGGCCGGGCGGCAGCGGATCCGCCGCCGCCCACGGCTCGGCGAGCTCGCCCAGCGCAGCGGCGACGACCGGGGCGCTCCCCGCCCCCAGCAGACCGATCAGGTCCTCCCGGACCAGCGCCGGGGCCAGCAGACCGGCGTGCAGCCCCTCCCGGGCCAGCCGCAGCGCCTCGGCCTGAAGCACCGGATCGCCGCTGCCCGCCAGTTCGTCCACGAGCCGCGTCGGCCGGTGCGTACCGGTGATGTCCGCCCCCCGCACTGCCTGGTACAGGAGTTCGCCCCGGGGCTCGTCGCGGAGCACCTCGGGGTCGTGGAGCACATCGGCGCGCAGCCAGGCGATCCGTACCGCCGCCGGCAGATGCCCGGCCGTGCGCCACGACGGCCGGGGGCGGTCCCTGAGGCGGTGGCCGAGCCGCTCGTGGAGCCCGGCCAGGAGGAGATCGGCCTCCGGCAGTCCGGTCAGCGATGCGGGCAGCAGCCCGGCGAGTGCGTCCCGTTCCTCGTCGTCGGGCGGGGGGCACTCAGTGAGGCGCTCGGCCAGCAGAACCAGTCCGAGATGACGCTGCCCGGGGTCCTGGTGCCCGATCAGCCGTCCCAGGGCGTGGAACTGTTCGTCGGCCGGTGTCCGCATCGTCGGATGCTAGCCGGGCGGTGTTCGGCCCCGCCAATGGGTTCCGGGCCCGCGCTCCGCTCGGCAGCCGCCTCAGTAGCCGCCGGAACCCACGTGGTCGGCCAGCGCCAGCTCGCGGACGAAGGCCCTCACCCGCAGCAGGCACCGGGCGACGAGGCGTACGGTCGGCGCGTGGTGGGTGCCGTACGCCGCGGTCCAGAATGCGGGGACGTGCGCGGACTCCCGGGTGTGAGTCATACCTCCAGCTTCGGCCCGTATCCGCGATCGGTCCAACAGATGGTTCAGCCGGCTGCGATCGACGACGTGGATGGATGGAACTGCGCCGACTCCGCCACTTCATGGCGGTGGTCACGCAACCGAGCCGGCCTCGTACCACCAGCTGTGGCCGGGGTGACGGCCCAAGGGCTGCCCTCAGGGACGCAGCGCGCGCAGCAGCAGGTCGGCCAGGTGGTCGGCGACCTCCTGCGGACCGAGCGGACCGTCGGGGCGGTACCAGGTGGACAGGTGGTGGACCGAACCGAAGTGGTAGTCGACGATCAGGTCCGCCGGGGTGGCCGTGGAGAACACTCCGCTGTGCTGGCCCTCCTCCACCAGGGCCCGGAAGCGCTCGTGGTAGCGCCGCCGCTCCGCCCGGACCTGCTTGTTCTTCTCCGGGCTCAGGTGGTGCATGGACCGGAAGAAGATCGAGGCGTCGTCGAGGTTCTCGATGGTCGTGACGACCACATCGGCCGCGGCGTCGCGCAGCCGCTGGTCCACGGGGGCGTCGGCGTCGGCGAAGGCGTCGAGGCGCTCCTGCTGGAGGCGGAGCACCCGGGCGTAGACCTCCTGGAGGAGGTCCTCCTTGGAGCCGAAGTAGTGGTAGAGCGCGCCCTTGGTGACGCCCGCCGCCTCGACGATCTCCTGGACCGAGGTGCGGTCGTAGCCCTGCTCCGCGAAGAGCCGGGTGGCGGCGGCCAGCAGCCGCTGAGGGACGGGAGCCGTGTCCCCGTCCGTCGCCTTGGCCATTGCCGCCACCTGCCTTCCGCGTGAACCGGTCTGTCGAGGGGAACGCAGTTCCCGCCCGAGGATCTTCCCACTCGCCGTCTTCGGGAGTGCGCCCAGGATCTCGACCTGGCGCGGATACTTGTACGCGGCGAGCCGTTCCTTGCCGTAGGCGCTCAGCTCCTGTCGCCGGTGCGCAGCCCGCTGTCAGGAAAGGCGGCGGCGGTGGCCTCGGGCAGCCGCCGGCGGCCGCAGACCGCCTGCGGCTCGGCCGCGTGGACGGACTCGGTCATGCGCCGGTCTCCTCCCACTTCTGCTGAAGGCGGTTCATGCCGCCGAGCCAGTGGTCGGTGTCCTTGGCGCGGGCCCGGTAGTAGCCGGCGACCTCGGGGTGCGGCAGGACGAGGAAGCGGTCCTCGGCCATGGCGTCGAGGAGCGCGTCGGCGACCGCCTCGGGCTCGATGGCGCCGGGGGCGAGGACGAGCTCCCCGGCCGATCCGGCGGCGGTGAGCATGTCCGTGCGCACGCCCTGCGGGCAGATCGCGTGGACCTTGACGCCGCGGTGGCGGTAGGTGAGGGAGAGCCATTCGGCGAAGGCGACGACGCCGTGCTTGGTGACGCTGTACGGCGCGGCGCCGATCATCGTCAGCAGTCCGGCGGCGGAGGCGGTCGAGACGAAGCGTCCGCTGCCGCGCTCCAGCCAGTGGGGCAGCAGCGCCCTGGCCGCGCGGACGTGAGCCATCACATTGACGTCCCAGGCCGCGGCCCAGACCTCCTCGTCCGCGAGGACGTCGCCGGGTGAGGCGAGGCCGGCGTTGGCGCAGTAGATGTCGACGGTACCGTCGAGCGCCTCCCGGGCCGTGTCCACGATCCGCGAGGCGTCACCGGCGACGGCGACGGCGCCGATCTCCTCGGCCAGCGTCTTGATCCTCGCCTCGTCGAGGTCGTTGACCACGACGCGCGCCCCTTCCGCGGCGAACCGGCGGGCCAGCGCGGCGCCGATGCCGCCTCCGGCCCCTGTGACCACCACGCCCGCGCCCTGCACCGCACTCATCCGGTCCCGCCTCTCTCAGCCGACTGCCCGGCAGACTAACCAGTCGGTATGCCGGAGCGGAAGGGGCGGACACCGCTCGGGAAGCACTCCTGTCACACCCGTCCCGTCCGGCTCATTCCGTATGGCCTGAACCCGCGCTAGCGTGCGTGACCATGACAGACGTCGCGATCATGGAGGTAGCCGAATGAGCCTGACCAGACGTGGTTTGCTGGCCGCCGGTGGTGCGGTGGGGGCCCTCGCGGCGACGGCCGCCGGGACCGGGGCCGCGGGCGCCGCCCCCGCTGCGGGCAAAAAGCACGGCCGGGTCCGCACCGGCTTCGACCGGCTGGCGGCGGACGGCTACGCGCTGCTGAAGGGCCAGAAGGTCGGGGTCGTCACCAACCCGACCGGGATCACCTCCGACGTGCGCCACATCGTCGATGTGATGCACCCGGACGAGCGGGTGGACCTGATCGCCGTCTTCGGACCCGAGCACGGCTTCCGGGGCACCGCGCAGGCGGGCGGTTCGGAGGGGCGGTACGACGACCCGGCGACCGGACTCCCGGTCTACGACACGTACCTGAAGAGCGGGCAGCCGCTCGCCGATGTCTTCACGGCGTCCGGCGTGGACACGGTCGTCTTCGACATCCAGGACGCGGGCGCCCGCTTCTACACGTACATCTGGACGCTGTACGACTGCATGGAGGCGGCGGCGCTCGCCGGGAAGCGGTTCGTCGTCCTGGACCGGCCGAACCCGGTGAGCGGGCGGGCGGCGCTCGGCCCGGTGCTCGACCCGGCGTTCGGCACCTTCGTGGGCCGCCGGGAGATCGCGCAGGCGCACGGCATGACGGTCACCGAGCTGGCCCTGCTCTTCAACGCCCGGTTCCTGGCCGACCGGCCGGTGGATCTGCGCATCGTGACGATGTCCGGCTGGAAGCGCTCGGACTTCTTCGACACGACCGGGCTGCCGTGGGTGCCGCCGAGCCCCAACATGCCGACGCCGGACACGGCACTCGTCTACTCGGGGACCTGCCTGTTCGAGGGCACGAACCTCTCCGAGGGGCGCGGCACGACCCGGCCCTTCGAACTGCTCGGCGCGGAGGGCATCGACCACCGCTGGGCGACGGCCGCGAACGCGCTCGGCCTGCCCGGGGTCGCGTTCCGCGAGGCGTACTTCGCGCCGACGTTCTCCAAGTTCCAGGGCAAAACGGTCGGCGGTGTGCAACTGCACGTCCACGACCGCGAGGTCTTCGATCCGGTACGCACCGGAATCGCGTTGCTGGTGACGGCGAAGCGGACCTGGAGCGGGTTCGCCTGGCGCTCGGACAACTGGATCGACAAGCTCACCGGCAACACCCGGGTCCGCACCATGATCGACGCGGGGGCGGACACGGACGAGGTGGTGGGGGCCTGGTCGGAGGATCTGGCCGCGTTCCGGGCCGTACGCAAGCGGTATCTCCAGTACCGGTGAGACGGGCCGGGCGGGCCCGGGGTCGGGGCCCGCCCGGCACAGCGGTTCAGTCCCCTACCGGTGGGCGGGGAACTCCACCACCTGCTGGTACGTCGGGCGGTTCTGCCAGTGGATCGCCTTCTGGGCGATCCCGCCGAGCGGCTGGTGGACGATCGAGTCGGAGCACCACTGCTCGCCCGCCCTGCAGTTGTCGTCCCCGGGGTAGACCTCCGTCGCGGGCTGGGCCACGGCCTGCTTCAGAGAGGCGAGCAGCGCGTCACGGCAGCTGTCCGCGTCGCCGTCGCCGCAGTACGTCCTGGCCAGCGGCCCCTTGACCGGCTGCCCCAGGACCTGACGCAGGTCCTTGTCCACGAAGCCCCACCAGCCGTACTGGAACGCGGAGCCGCTGTGCGCCCCGCTCGCCCCGTGGCCGGCCGACGGGGACTCGTCGGTGGCGAGGTCGGCGGTCAGCGCTTCGTACAGGCCGTCGCCGAGCCCCGGCCGGAATTCGGCCTCGACCAGCTTCGGCCACCACGCGTCCATGATCCGCACCGCGTCGGCGTGGGTGAACGCGTGCGAGCCGGCGCTGCTCTCCCGGCGCTGCGAGCCCGCCGCCCGCCAGGAGTCCAACTGCTGGATCGCGGCATTGAGTTCGGGATCGGTCACCGGCTCGGAGCGGATCACCTTCAGCAGCTCGGGCAGCAGCTGCTCGCCGCGCAGATCGGTGACGGCGGCCTCGGCCATGACCCGGGTGAGGGAGGCGCGGGTCACACCGCCCTCGTCGACCAGCTTCGCCACCCGGTCGTCCAGCAGATCGCCCCGGTGCACGGCGCCGAGACCGAAGCCCGCGGCGGCGTACCCCTTGGCCTGCTTGTTGTTCCAGGAGACGTAGTAGTCCTGCCCGCTGGAGTGCGGGTGCTCGGCGAACGGGGTGTACGCGGCGGTGTTGGCGGCCGGCTCGTACCCCTGCCACTCGTAGGCCCGCCCGGCCCGCACCGGCAGCGCCGGGTCGACGCCCGCCGCGCGCACCGGGTTCATGCCGCTGTTGTAGTAGGCGGCGGTGCGGGAGTCGGCGTAGAACCAGTTGAAGGCGTAGTCGATATTGCTCGCCGCCCGCTTGAAGGAGGCGGCGTCCTTGACGTACGAGGGATCGTTGAGCATCTGGAAGCCGATGATCGAGTCGGCCTCGTGGCGGTAGGTGGTGCGCAGCGAGGTGTACGCGACGGGCTTGCCGCCCACGGTGGCGCGGTGGGTGACGATGCCGTAGTTGGTACGCCTCACCTGCATCCGGTAGGAGCCCTTCGCCGTGGAGTCGGCGACGGTCGGCTTCCAGGAGTTGGTGTGCTCCAGCGTCTCCATGGCGGTGCAGGTGCCGCGGTAGAGGTAGTGCGTGGAGTCCTTGGCGGGCGTGGAGCCGTCGGGCTCGCACAGGTCGACGGCGTAGGTGTCGGTGATGTCCTGGCCGGCCGAGGTGGCGCTCCAGGCGTAGTCCTGGCCGCGCCCCATCTGGATGTACATGCCGACACCGGAGAAGGAGACTCCCCGGGCGCTGATGCCCGGCCCCTGGAGCTCCTGGAGCATCATCAGCTGCGGGGCGAAGTAGCCGGTCTGCGGGCCGAACACGGCGATGGGGTTCCCGCTCGCGGTGTGCTTCCCTGAGACCAGCAGGGCGTTGGACATGCCGCGCTTGTGGGCGCCGGAGCCGGAGCCGGGCAGTGAGCCCTCGGGGACAACTCCGTCGTCGTAGATCCCCTGGGCCTTCTTGAGCGGGGCCGGGGCCTGGACCGGGGCCTTCCTGTCGGTGCCCGCGGAGCCGGTGCGGTCGTGGATGAGGGGTTCGGCGGTGACGGACCCGGCGTCGGGCAGCGCGGTGCCGCGGGCCTTGCCGGGCTTGCCGGCGTACGGGAACGAGGTGCCGTCATGGATCGTCAGCACGGCCTCGGGGTCCTCGCGCTGGCGGAACGACTCCCAGACCTTGGTGCCCTCGGCGACGCCGTACTTCTGCTGGGCGGCCAGCAGCGAGAGCGCCGCCTGGACCTCGCCGCCACCGCCGCCGCCGAACTGGCCGCCGACCACCGAGGCTATGGAGATCAGGTCCGTCAGCTTGAACGGCTGGATCTCACCGACGTTGGTGATGGCGTCGATCTTGCCGGTGAGGACGTACTCGCCCGGGAAGTAGCGGCCGTTCTTGGACTTCTCCCGGTAGGCGTTGATGCCGTCGACGTACGCCTGGGCATCCGCCATGGCCTGTTCGCCGCGGGCGCCCTCGTGGGTCCGGATGTACTCGACCTGGGCTTCGAGATCGGCCTCGGTGTACGGGGCCTGCGGCCAGAACTGCTGCTCCAGGCCCTGGTTGGCGAGGGCGCCGCCGGCGAACGAGGTCAGTTCGCCGCGTCCGATGTGCCGGAAGAGATCCATCAGCCAGAGCCGGTCCTGCCCGGCGGCGTATCCGGCGCCGAACTCGGTGCCGTAGCGGGTGGTGCCCTTGATGTGCGGGACACCGGACGCCTTGTCGCGGGTGATGGTGACGTCGTCGCGCGGTGAGGTGACGGACTCGACCTGGTCCTGGGGCACACCGAAGGAAGCGTCGTTGAAGAAATCGGCCAGCTTCCGGTCGGTGAGACCGGTGTGTCCGGCCACCAGGCCGTTGTAGCGGTCGAGTTGGTCGTCGCTGTGCTCGGGGTGCGTACCGAACGCCTTGTTGCCGAGGATGTCGACGAGCGTGGCGTTGCCGTTCTCGCCGGGCGGCAGGATGTCGTCGCACTGCCCCTGGCAGTAGTCGGTGACGGGGCCGGGTTCCACGGCGCCGGCCTGCGGCGAGGCCGCGAGCAGGGGGGTGCCGAGCGCGAGAACCGCCGCGACGGTGGCGGCCCTGAACTTGATGGTGCGTGGGGGCATGCGTGCTCCTCCGAGAGGCGGATGCGCCGGAGGTTACCGGCGGTATGACCCGCCAGCAGGATGAACACCCGTCACCTTTTCCGAATCGTCACATGCCGCTCTCCACGGCGGCACGCGGCGCCGGACCGCGCCGAATTCCGGACAACATCAGCTCGGGCGGGATCCTGACGGGGCAGCCGTACGTCCATTCCTTGACGCCGAAGTACGAGCGACGGAGGTGACGGTGCGGTGGCGGGATTCCGGAGTCTTGCGAGACAGGTGCGCGATCCGCGGAGCGACCTGGCGCTGCGGCGGTATTCGCTGCGCAAATGCCTGGAGAGGTTCGCCCCTTACGGACATCGGGCGACCTGGGACCATCTGTGCACCCGGCACGGAATCGGACCCGAGGACCGGTCCCCCGATCCGGCGCGGCTGATGCGCGCGCTGGACGAGCTGGAGGCGGCGCGGACGGTCTGGCTCGGTTACGAGGCGGGGTTCGCCGAGCGCCGCAGGCGGGAGAAGCACGACGGTCTGCGCCGCCCCGGCGCGTTCGACGACTGGCACCGGCGCACCTGGGGCGGCCACGGGGTCGCCCGCTGCGAGGACCCGGCGGTGCATCCGTCGGCGCCGCTCGCCGAGGTGCTGAGCCGGCTGATCACGGCGCTGGAGTCGGATCCCGGCACGGCCTGCCCGGTGTGCGCGGGCACCGGGATCCACTGGCGGCAGGATCTGCGGTGCGCCCCGTGGTCCGGGCCGGTCTGCACGGGATGCGGGATCGTGGTGCCGCAGCCGGTGCTCACCCCGCGGGCACTGGCGAAGGCCCGGAGCGCACCGCGACAGGATCTGGCCACGGTGGCATGAGGCACGACGGGGGCATCCACCCCGGCCGCGTCCGCCCGGCACCCGGACAGGCGGCGCCCGGAGCTACGCGCGCTCCGCCGGCGGGCGCTCCGGCATCAGGCGCGAGCCGCTGATCCGCCGGCCCGAGACGTCGTTCGGGTTGGAGAGCACACAGTTCTCCAGCGACAGGCAGCCGCAGCCGATGCAGTCGGTGAGATGGTCCCGCAACCGCCCCAACTGCTCGATGCGATCGTCCAGTTCGGAGCGCCAGGCCGCGGAGAGCCGCGCCCAGTCCTCGCGGTTCGGGGTGCGCTCCTCGGGCAGTTCGGCGAGGGCGTCCCGGATCGTGGCGAGCGGGATGCCGACCCGCTGCGCCGCACGGACGAAAGCGACCCTGCGCAGCGCGTCCCTGCTGTAGCGGCGCTGGTTGCCGGTGGTACGGCGGCTGCTTATCAGGCCCTTGGCCTCGTAGAAGTGCAGGGCGGACACCGCGGCGCCGCTGCGCGCGGAGAGCTGTCCGACCGTGAGTTCATGGAGTGTCTGTGGGATCTGGGGCACCCCTCCAACCCTAAGGGCTGCCTCCCGGCTGGTCCGTCGTTGACAGGAACGCACCCGCCAACCATGCTGAGCAAGCGCTTAGACAGCGCGACGAAGAACGGACCGGAGCCGGAAGGGCAGGGACCAGGGACATGGCAGAGCCGAGGATCTTCACGTCCGCGCAGGAGCTGAGCGACGGGGTGGGCGAGCAGCTGGGGCGCAGCGACTGGCTGGAGGTCGACCAGAAGAGGATCGACCTCTTCGCCGAGGCCACCGGTGACCACCAGTGGATCCATGTGGACCCGGAGCGGGCCGCCGCCGGGCCGTTCGGCAGGACCATCGCGCACGGCTATCTCACGCTCTCGCTGCTGCCGGCGCTCGTGCCGCAGATCATGCGGGTCGAGGGCATGAAGATGGGCATCAACTACGGGACGAACAAGGTCCGTTTCCCGTCCACCGTGCCCGTCGGCTCACGGCTGCGCGCCTCGGCCGTCCTGAAGAGCGTCGAGGAGGCCGGGGGCGGGGTGCAGGTCACCGCCGTCGTCACGGTCGAGCGCGAGGGCGGCGACAAGCCGGTGTGCGTGGCCGAGTCGGTGTCCCGCTACTACTTCTGACGCCCCGCCACCACTGACCCGTGCCGGAGTTCCGCTACTTCCGGCGTTCCGCCGCGACCATGCGCAGCACGAGGCCGGCATAGAGTTCGCCGACCTCGTCCGGCGTCCGGCTGCCCTGCGCGTTGAACCAGCGCGCCACGTCGATGCAGAGCGAGAGCACCGCGAGCGTGGTGCCGGGGATGTCGGGGACGTCGAACTCCCCCGCCCGCACGCCCTCGCTGATGATCCGGCGCACCACCGCGTCGCTCCTGCGGCGCAGCTCGACGATCTCGGCGCGGTGCTCCTCGCCGAGGGCGTCGAGCTCGTACTGGACCACGCGGGCGGTGGTGTGCCGTTCGGCGTGCCAGCGGACGAAGGACCGTACGGCCTCGGCCAGCCGCTCCGCGGCCGTGCCCCCGCCCTCGGCGGCGGCCTCCAGGACGGACAGGGCGCGGTCGTGGCCGATCCTGCTGATCCGGTGGAGCAGCTCTTCCTTCGTCTTGTAGTGGATGTAGAGCGCGGCGGGACTCATCCCCGCCCGGCCCGCGATGTCGCGGGTGGTGGTGGCGTGGTACCCGCGCTCGGCGAAGGCGTCGACGGCGGCGACGAGAAGCCGCCGGGCCGCCTCGGGCGTCACCTCGGCCCACGGCGCGCTGTCGCCGTCGGTCTCCTCCGCCGTGCTCATCGTCACTCGCCCCTCTCGTCAGCAGGACGAACACCATACCCTGAACCTGAGCAAGCGCTTAGGGCCCGTGGGGCGGGACCGTCAGAGCTTCTGGAAGGGGTCGTGCTCGGCGAGGATCTTCTCCAGCCGGGCCTGGTCGACCCGGCTGACGATCTGCCCCGCCTCCTGACGGTCCCGGATGACCTTGGCCAGGGTGAAGCAGGAGGTGACGAGGTAGAGGACGCCGATCGCGAGGAATCCGCGGACCCAGGCGTTGGCGTCGAGGAAGTAGATACCGAGGGCCACCGCGCCGATCGCCACCCCGAAGGAGGCGACGGCCTGGCCGTAGAAGGCCGCGGTGCTCTGCTGCTTGACCGATGCTGTCTCACTCATGGCGCCCAGCATCGGCCGACGTGGCGTGCACCACATCCGCTCCCGTACTCAGCCGGTACTCAGACGCCCGTTCGAGCGCCGGTGCGGCTCAGAAGGCGGAGACCCCCGTCAGCGCGCGGCCGATGATCAGCTTCTGGATCTGGCTGGTGCCCTCGTACAGCGTCATCACCCGGGCGTCGCGCAGCAGCTTGCCGACCGGGTACTCGTCGATGCAGCCGTAGCCGCCGAAGACCTGGAGCGCGTTACTGGCGGCGCGGACGGCGGCCTCGGAGGCGAAGAGCTTCGCCTTGGAGGCGGCGGTGGCGAACTCCTCACCGCGGTCCACGAGGTCCGCCACCCGCCAGGTCAGCAGCCGGGCGGCGTCGACGTCCACGGAGATGTCGCTGATGAGCTCCTGGACGAGCTGGTGGCTCGCGATGGACCTGCCGAACTGCTCGCGCTCGCCCGCGTAGCCCACGGCGGCGTCAAGGGCGGCCTGCGCGATGCCGACACAGCCGGCCGCGACCGACATCCTTCCCTTGGCCAGGGCGGACATGGCGATGGAGAAGCCCTTGCCCTCCGGGCCCAGGAGCGCGGACGCGGGCACCCGGACGCCCTCCAGGACCACCTCGGCGGTTGCCTGGCCGCGCAGCCCGAGCTTGCCGTGGATGGTGCGACGGCTGAGACCGGGGGTGCCGGTGGGGACCAGGAAGGCGGATATGCCCTTGTGGCCGGGGGTGTCGTTGGTGCGGGCGAAGAGCAGCACCACATCGGCCCAGGTGCCGTTGGTGATGAACATCTTGCTGCCGTTGATGACGTACGCGTCACCGTCCCGGACGGCCCTCGTCGTCAGGTTCCCGGCGTCCGAGCCGGTGCCGGGCTCGGTGAGTCCGAAGCAGCCGATCGCCTCGCCCGCGGTGAGCCCGGGCAGCCAGTGCCGCTTCTGCTTCTCGTCGCCCCAGGCGGCGATGGTCTTGGCGACGAGGCCGAGGGAGACGGAGACGATGCCGCGGACCGAGGAGTCGCCGCGCCCGAGCTCCTCGGTGACCAGGCAGTACGCGAGGTGGTCACCGCCCGAGCCGCCGTACTCCTCGGGCACGGTCAGCCCGAGGAAGCCGACGGAGCCCAGCTTCTTCACGATCGACCTGTCGACGCTCTCGGCCCGGTCCCACTCCGCGACGTGCGGGGCGATCTCCCGGGCGACGAAGTCCTTGGCGAGCTGCCGGACGGCTTCCTGCTCCTCGCCGAGCTCCAGGTTCATCCTTCGGCCCTCCACTTTTAATTAGCACTGCTAGTTTTTCGTTCGCAGGCCCTACTATGTGCCGCATGGCCCGACCGCGCAAGCCCCTCCTCAGCAGAGACCGCATCGTCGAAGCGGCGAGCGCACTCGTGGACTCCGAGGGGCTCGACGCCGTGTCCACCCGCCGGCTCGCGGCCGAACTCGGGGTCAGCGGACCCTCGCTCTACAACCACTTCCGCAACAAGGACGAGATCCTGGACGCGGTCGCGGACGCCGTGTCCGCGCAGATCGATCTGTCGATGTTCGACGAGTCGGACCCCCGCGACTGGCGCGCCGCCCTGCACGACTGGGCCGTCTCCTACCGTGCGGCGCTCACCGAGCACCCGCACATCGTTCCGGTGCTCGCCCGGGGGCCGGGCCGCAGGCCGGCCGGCCTGCGGGTCGCCGACGCGGTGTTCGGCGCGATGGTCGGGGCCGGCTGGCCGCCGGCCCAGGCGACGTACATCGGGGCCCTGATGCGGTACTTCATCACCGGTTCGGCGCTGGGCTCCTTCGCCCGCGGCTTCGTCGACGACGAGACGGCCTACGACCCCGCCGACTATCCGCACCTCGGCCAGGCCCATCTGCTGGCCGAGCGCCGCCGGCAGGTCGACGAGGGGGCCTTCGAGACCGGGCTGCGGGCCCTGGTAGACGGCCTGTCCGTCCAGTACGAACTGCTGGCGCCGGGCGGAACGGTTCGGCCGGCACCGAAACGTTCCTGACGCATCCTGGTTCCCATGGCACGCATGGCACACCCCGACCCGGCCGCGCCCCGGCTCGCCGCCCTGGCCGCGCTCCTCGCCGACGAGACCCGCGCCGCCTTCTGTCTGGCCCTGCTCGACGGCCGCGCCTGGACCGCCGGGGAACTGGCCCGGTACGCCTCCGTGGCACCGTCGACCGCCAGCGAACACCTCGGCAAGCTCGTCGCGGGCGGGCTGCTGGCCGAGGAGCGGCAGGGCCGCCACCGCTATCTGCGGCTGGCCGACGAGCGGGTCGCACACCTCGTCGAGGACCTGGCGGCCCGGGTCCTCGACTCGGCGCCCGAGCGGCCGCGCACCCTGAGCGCGGTGAACGCGGGCAGCGCGATGGCCCGCGGCCGCACCTGCTACGACCATCTCGCGGGGCGGATCGGCATCGCGATCACCGACGCGATGACCGCACGGGGGCTGCTGGAGCAGGACACCGGCTTCGCGCTCACCGCCGGGGGCCTGCGCTGGTTCGACGGGCTGGGCATCGGCCTGGAGACCGGCTCGCGGCGCCCCCTCGTACGGAGCTGCCTGGACTGGACGGAGCGCAGGCCGCACCTGGCCGGGGTCGCGGGCGCCGCGCTGTGCCGCCACGCGCTGGACACCGGGTGGTGCGTACGGATCGGGTCCGGGCGTGCGGTGAAGGCCACCCCGGACGGGGAGCGGGCGCTGTACGAGCACCTCGGCATCGAACCGGCGACCATTCGGTAGGGGCCGGACGGTCGCGGCCCTAGAAGACCACCAGGGCCCGCCCTCCCCTGCCCCTGACCATGTTGTCGAACGCGGCCGGGATGCCGTCGAGGGTGATGCGCTCGGTCACCAGGGCGCCGAGGTCGAGCCGCCCCGCCCGGACGTGGGCGGCCAGCACGGGCAGGTCCCGCGCGGGGTCGGAGTTGCCGTAGACGCAGCCGGAGAGGGTGCGTCCCCAGTGGAAGATCTCCAGGGCGTTGAAGGTGACCTGCTGGTCCTTGCCGCCGATGCCGACGACCGTGGTCCGGCCGCCGCGGCGGGTCGACTCCCAGGCGGTGCGGATGGTGGCGGCGCGGCCCACGCACTCGATGGCGGCGTCCACCCCCTGCTTGTCCGTGAGGGCCCGGATCTCCCGGGCGGTGTTCTCCGAGGCGACCACGTAGTCGGTGGCGCCGGCCCGGCGGGCCAGTTCCTCCTTCTGCGGGGAGACGTCTACCGCGACGATGCGCGAGGCACCGGCGATCCGGGCGGCCTGGAGCGCGGCCAGGCCCACTCCCCCGGCGCCGAACACGGCCACCGTCTCGCCCTCGCGCAGCCGCGCCGAGTGGTGCACGGCGCCGTATCCGGTGAGGACCGCGCAGCCCAGCAGGGCCGCGTCGGTGAGCGGGATGCCGCCCGGGACGGGCAGGACGCAGCCCGCCGGGACCACCGTCTCCTCGGCGAACGCGGCGACGTTGAGCCCGGGGTGCAGCTCGCCTCCGCCGTCGGCACGCCGGGCGTGCACGGCGCCCGCGCCGTTCAGGGCATTGGCGCACAGCCAGACCTCACCCAGCGCACAGGCATGACAACTACCGCAGGAAGGAGCCCAGTTGAGCACGACGCCGTCGCCCGGCGCGACATGGGTGACGCCCTCGCCGACTGCGACGACGGTACCCGCGCCCTCATGGCCGAGTACGGCGGGGACGGGCACCCGCATGGTGCCGTCGGACAGCGAGAGGTCGGAGTGGCAGACGCCGGCGGCGGCGAGGGCGACCCTGACCCGGCCGGGGCCGGGCTCCGGGAGTTCGATCTCGGTGACCTCCAGGGGAGCTTTGACGGCGGGCAGTACGGCGGCGCGGACCACGAACAGGCTCCTTGACGGTCGGCAACGGGGGGACGGGGCGGTTCGGAACGGTCAGAACTGGAGGGACTTGGTCTGGAGGTACTCCGCGAGCCCGTGGGAGCCGAGTTCGCGGCCGACGCCGGACTGCTTGTAACCGCCGAACGGGGCGAGCGGGTTGAACCGGCCGCCGTTGATGTCGACCTGCCCGGTGTCCATCCTCCGCGCGAAGGCCACCGCCTCCGCTTCGTCGCCCGCCCAGACCGCGCCCGCGAGCCCGTACACGGTGCCGTTGGCGATGCGCAGGGCGTCGTCCTCGTCCTCGTAGCGGATGAGCGAGACGACGGGGCCGAAGATCTCCTCCTGGGCGACGGTCATCTCCGGGGTGACATCGGCGAACACGGTGGGGCTGACGAAGTAGCCCTGTTCGCGCGGAGCTTCGGGGCCGCCCGCGACGAGGCGGGCGCCCTCCGCCACACCCTTCTCGATGTAGCCGCGCACCCGCGCGTGCTGCTTGGCGTTGACGAGCGGGCCGATGCGGTCGCCGTACTTGGCGGCCGCCTCCGCGGCGAGCGCGACCGCCTCGTCGTACTGCGAGGTGTGCACCAGCATCCGGGTCCAGGCGCTGCACGTCTGGCCGGAGTTGCCCATGACGTTCGCGACGCCGACGCCGACGGCCTTGGCCAGGTCCGCGCTCGGCAGGATGACATTGGCGGACTTGCCGCCCAGTTCGAGCGCGACGCGCTTGACGGCCCCGCCGGCCGTGGCGCCGATCCGCCTGCCGACGGCGGTGGAGCCGGTGAACGAGACCAGGTCGACACCGTCGTGCTCGGCCAGGGCCTGCCCGGCGACCGGGCCGAGACCGGTGACCAGGTTGAACACGCCTGCGGGGACGCCCGCTTCATGGACCGCCTCGGCGAAGAGCTGGGCGGTCAGCGGGGTGTCCTCGGCGGGCTTGAGAACGACCGTGCAGCCCGCCGCGAGCGCGGGGGCGACCTTCGCGACGATCTGGTGCAGCGGGTAGTTCCACGGGGTGATCGCGCCGACGACGCCGACCGGCTCGGCATACACGGTGGAGTTGCCGACCTTCTCCTCGAAGGCGTACGAGGCGGCGAGCTCGGCGTACGAGCCGGCCACCAGGATCGGCACGCCGGCGTGCACCGCCTGCGAGAAGGGCAGCGGAGCGCCGAGTTCGGCGGTGACGGTCTCGGCGATCTCGTCCTTGCGGGCGACGAGCACGTCACGCAGGGCGGCGATCCGCTCGGCCCGCTCGGCGGGCGCGGTGGCGGCCCAGGCGGGGAGCGCGGCGCGGGCGGCCCGTACCGCGGCGTCGACGTCCTCGGCCCCGCCGGCCGGGACCTCGGCGATGACCTGCTCGTCCGCCGGGTTCACGACGGCGATCGTGTCCGATCCCGCGGCTGGCCGCCAGGCCCCGTCGATGTACATGCCGTCGTGGGCCTTCATCGCTGTTCCTCCCGGTGACCGTTGCGGACGGGGTCGTCCGCAACCCAAACTAGCGCTGTTAGTTTTCTGGCGCCAGAGACGCCCGTCACGCCAGGGACTGGTGGTCGAATTCCCCCTGCTCCGCCCCGGGGCTCGCGAACTGGGTGCGGTACAGCTCCTCGTACCGGCCGCCCGCCGCGAGGAGTTCGTCGTGCGTGCCCCGCTGCACGATCCGCCCGTCCTCCACGACCAGGATGAGGTCGGCCGTCCGTACCGTGGAGAGCCGGTGGGCGATCACGACGGCGGTGCGGCCGGCGAGCGCCTCGGTGAGTGCCTCCTGGACGGCCGCCTCGGAGGTGTTGTCGAGGTGGGCGGTGGCCTCGTCGAGGATGACGACGCGCTGGCGGGCCAGCAGCAGCCGGGCGATGGTCAGCCGCTGGCGTTCGCCGCCGGAGAGCCGGTAGCCGCGTTCGCCGACGACGGTGTCGAGCCCGTCGGGCAGCGAGGCGACGAGACCGTCCAGGCGTGCGCGGCGCAGCGCGTCCCAGAGGTCCTCCTCGGCGGCGTCGGGACGGGCGAGCAGCAGGTTGGCGCGCACCGACTCGTGGAAGAGGTGGCCGTCCTGGGTGACCATGCCGAGGGTGTCGCGCAGGGTGTCGGCGGTCAGGTCGCGTACGTCGACGCCGCCGATGCGTACCGCGCCCTCGTCCGTGTCGTACAGCCGCGGCAGCAGTTGGGCGATGGTCGACTTGCCCGCGCCGGAGGAGCCGACGAGTGCCACCGTCTGGCCGGGCTCGGCACGGAAGGAGACCCCGCGCAGCACTTCTGAGCCGCCGCGGGTGTCGAGGCTCGCGACGTCCTCCAGCGAGGCGAGCGAGACCTTGTCGGCGGACGGGTAGCCGAACCGCACCTGGTCGAACTCGACGGAGACCGGGCCGTCCGGGACCGTCCGTGCGTCCGGCTTCTGGTCGATGAGCGGCTCGAGGTCGAGGACCTCGAAGACCCGCTCGAAGCTGACGAGCGCGCTCATCACCTCGACACGCGCCCCGGCGAGTGCGGTGAGTGGTGCGTACAGCCGGGTCAGCAGGAGGGCGAGGGCCACGACGGCGCCCGCGTCGAGCTGCCCGCGCAGTGCGTAGAACCCGCCGAGCCCGTAGACCAGGGCGAGTGCCAGCGCGGACACGAGGGTGAGGGCCGTGATGAACGCGGACTGGGCCATGGCCGTGCGTACGCCGATGTCGCGCACCCGGCCGGCTCGGACGGCGAATTCCGCGGACTCGTCGGCGGGGCGGCCGAAGAGCTTGATCAAGGTGGCGCCGGGGGCGGAGAAGCGCTCGGTCATCCGGGTGCCCATCGCGGCGTTGTGGGCCGCGGCCTCCCGCTGGAGCCTCGCCATCCGGCTGCCCATCCGCCGGGCCGGAAGCACGAACACCGGGAGCAGCACCAGCGCGAGCACGGTGATCTGCCAGGAGATGGAGAGCATGACGCCGAGGGTGAGCAACAGCGTCACGAGGTTGCTGACGACGCCGGACAGCGTGTTGCTGAAGGCGCGTTGGGCCCCGATGACATCGTTGTTGAGGCGGCTGACGAGCGCGCCGGTGCGGGTCCGGGTGAAGAAGGCGACCGGCATGCGCTGCACATGGTCGAAGACGGCGGTGCGCAGATCGAGGATCAGGCCCTCGCCGAGGTTGGCCGAGAGCCAGCGGCTGACCAGGCCCAGCGCGGCCTCCGCGACGGCGATCACGGCGATGAGGAGGGACAGCCGGGTGACGGTCCCCGATTCCCTTCCGGTCACGATCGCGTTCACGACCCGGCCGGCGAGGACGGGGGTGGCGACCGCGAGCAGCGCCGTCGCCATGCTCAGGACCAGGAAGAGGGCGACCCGGCGACGGTGCGGGCGGGCGAAGGCGGCGATGCGCCGCAGGGTGTTCCGGTCGAAGGGGCGTCGGTCCGCTTGCGCGTTCATGACGTTGTGGAGCTGTGTCCACGCCGTGGTTTCCATGCTCATGGAAGGAACGTACGACCTCCAGTGGACTTGAGGTCAACGGCCGGATCACGGCGCCGGTGAACTGCCCCTCGGCGGGTGTCGGGCGCGGCCCGGCCGGGCCGGGGCGCCGGTACGGCCGGGGGCCGCCGGCCTTCCTCAGCATCCCGCTGACGTACTTCATGTCCGACGACGGCTCCCACTTCGGCGTCGTCCCGGTGCTCGGCATCGTCCCGGTGCTCACCGAGGCGGGTGCCGCCCGGTCAGCCCAGGACGCGTGCCAGGTAGGCCCGGATCAGGATGCGGGTCTCGGCGACGAGGGCCCGGTCGCCGGACGGGTCGGTGCGGAAGGCGAGCCGGAGGAGGGCGTCGGCGGCCTCGACGCAGACCAGGACGGTGCGCAGCAGATCCTCGTCGGCGGCGCGGCCCAGGTGCCCGGAGAGCAGTTCGGTGAGCCGGCCGGCGACCCGCTGGTTGGCGTCTTTGGCGGGGTCGTCCTCGGGGGCGGGCGTTCCGAAGTCGACGAGGGCGAATCCGGCCACGGAGCGCTTCATCGCCAGGTATTCGTCCAGCACGGCATCGATGGCGTCGTGCCAGTCGGTGGTCGGGATGACCGCGAGGCGGGCGGTGATGCGTTCGGCGTAGCTGTCCAGATTGCGCCGGGCCAGCGCGTCGGTCAGCGCGCGCTTGTTGGAGAAGAAACGGTAGACGGAACCGATGGGGACCCCGGCGCGGATGGCCACGGCCCGGGTGGACAACTGCTCGTAGCCGGTCTCGTCGAGGAGTTCGGCGCAGGCGTCGAGTATCCGGGCGAGGCGCTCGGCGCTGCGCTGCTGGACGGGGGCGCGGCGGAGGTTCGTGTTCGCGTGGGGCACGGGCTCCATGATGCCGTGGGTCTCCTCTGCTGCGGCTGGCCGGTGGGTTCCGGTGCGGTCGCCCACGGGTGACCACTGGTGCCGGCGCGGTCCCCACGCGATGCGGTGACCACCGGTCTCCGGCGCGGTTCTCACGCGATGAGCAGCGACAGCCCGCCGATGGTGTACGTGACCATCAGGACCAGCAGCGGGAGTTGCCCCGCGACGGCCCGGCCCGGCGGGAAGAGGCGTACGGACCGGTCATGGGCGGCGACGACGCCGAGTACGTGGCCGAGGACGATCGCGGAGACCTGGAGCGTGGCGACCCCGCCGGGGCCCAGGGGCGGCTCGGGCGGGACCGGATTGTCGGCACCGGATGCCACCATGACGGTGCGTGGTCCTTCAGTGACGAAGAGCGTGAAGTAGTGGGCGACGAGATAGCCGAGCGCGATCGGGACGAGCGAGTGGGCGAAGGCGGTGAGCGGGTGGCGCAGTTGACCGGAGATCAGCCGGACGGCGCCGGCGCAGAGGGCGTAGAGGGTGGCGACGAGGGCCACGGCGCCCAGAAATCCGAGTGTGGCCGCGGTGGTGCGGCCCAGGGGTGAGGTCTGGACGGTGGTGATCCAGGACGGGGAGTCGGAGAAGCCGTCATAGGCGGTGGAGCCCAGCATGACGCAGACGGTGGCGACGAGCCCGGGGTTCTGCCCGGTGGCGTCGAGTCCGTTGAACGGGGAGCGGAGCACGAGGCGGCGGTCGGCGGGGCGGCGGCCGAGCGGGGAGAGCCGGGCGAGCAGCCCCGAGTAGACCTCGAAGGCGTCCGCCCGGTCGAACCACCCGGCGCCGTGGCGGGCGGCTCCCGCGAGGTGGGCGGCGGTGTGGAGCGAGAGGAAGAGCAGGAGGGCGGTGGTCGACGCGGGGTCGGGGGCGACGAGTTCGAGCCAGGTGAAGGCGAGGAGCCCGGCGGCGGCGGGCCACAGACCGAGCCGTACGGGAAGGGGCCGGCCCGCGGCGGGGTCGCGGCCCAGTGCGCGGCAGCCGAGGAGGTGGGCGGTGCGCAGCGGGTTGATCAGCCGCCAGACCGGACCGAGGAGGAGCGATGCGGGCACCAGGCCGACCCAGAGAAGTACGTATACGGCCCCGGGGCCCGGGTTGCGGTCCGGGTCGTCCGGGCCGAGGAGGAGGTTGAGCGTGACGTACAGGGCGGCGGCGATGCCGAGCGCGCGCAGCGCGATACGGGTGGGGCGGGCATCGGCGAGGCGCTGGAGGGCGGACGGGAGCGGCCGGCCCGCCCGGTCGCCGCAGAACCGGGAGGCGGACCAGAGCAGGCCCAGCACGAGGAAGGAGACGAAGAGCGCGGTGAAGGCACCGGCGAAGGCGTAGAAGGGGGAGAGCGGGAGGTCGTGCTGGGCGCCGATGCCGTGGGCGAGGACGCTCACCGGACGACGAGTTGGGTCAGGAGCAGGCCGGACTCATGGGTCTCGACCTCGAAGAGCCCGCTGCGGTCGGCGGTGAACGTCAGGGTGACCGTCCTGCCCGCGGGCAGCCTGGCCTCCTTGTCGTAGCCGTGGACATGGAGGGCGTCGGCGCGGTCGCTGCGGACGCGGAGTTCGACGGTTCGGCCCTTCTTGATCTCGGTGCGGCCGGGGGCCGGGCTGACCCTGCCGTGGGAGACGGTGATCTCAATGGTGGTGTCGGGGCCGGGCGTTGCCGACCGGCTCGCCTCGGGGGCGGCAGTGGTGAGGGAAGCGGTGGCCTGGACGGGGGTGGAGTGCACGGCCCAGGCGGTGTGGTCGTCGGCGTAGAGCCGTGCGGTGAGGCCGGAGCCGCCGCCTGCGGCGCGGACGAGGGAGGCGGGCAGGTGGAACCACGCACCGTAGACGCGGGCGAGCGGGCGGCCGTCGAGGAACAGCCGGGCGTGGCCGCGCCCGGGAAGCGCCGCGCCGCCCACGCTGTCCGGGGTGAACCTGAAGTTCCGTACGGAGAGACGGACGTTCCATCCGTCCTTGGAGTCGGGTCGTACGGCGACCGTCACGCCGGGGGCGCCCTCGGCGTCGACCTGGCGCAGCCGGCTGCCGGAGCCGTCGTCGGCGGCGAGCAGCCGGCCGACGCTGCCGCCGGCCTGCTCATGGCTGGTGCCGGGTTTGTGGTGGGTGGTGGCCCGCCCGCCGCAGGCGCTCGCACCGAACACGAGGGCGACCGCGGTGAGCACGGTGACGGCGGCGGCGACCGGGCGGGGGTTCCGAAGCAGCCGGGTGGGTCGCGACGGCGCGCTGGAACGCTTCACGATGCGTCTCCTTCCGGGGCGGGGCCCGGAGTGGTGGCCGGACCCGGAGTCGGGGCGGGGCCCGGAGTGGTGGCCGGACCCGGAGTCGGGGTGAGGTCCGGGGCCGGTGTCCCGGACGCTTCCGGCGGGGTACGGTCACCGTGGCGGGCGGCGGCGATCACGGCCCACACCACCCAGACCACGCCGAGCAGTCCCCGCACCCAGGCCGGGCCGAGCGGAATCCACGGGATCATGAACACGGCCTTGTCCACGGCGTCCAGCAGCGTGAGCGCCCCCAGCACCACCGTGGTCCGGCCCAGCCAGGGCCGCCGCCCCCGGAGCACGAGACCGATGCCCGTCCACCACATCCCGGTCAGCAGCAGCGCCAGCGCGGGCACATAGGAGGCGGCCAGCCCCGTCGTCGCTCCGGCCACATCGAGCCCGAGGCCGATCACGCCGAGCCCCGTGGCCACCGCGGCGAGCCGGCTGCCGCGCAGCCTGCGCCACCACAGCACCCCGCCGACCAGCGTGAGCACCACCGCGACCACCAGCGCGATCTGCACCTCGATGCGCTCGATGCCCCGCGCCCCGTACCAGTCGCAGCCGGCCGGCAGCCGGCGTGCCTGCACGTTGTAGTCGGCGCAGACCAGCAGCTGGGCGAGTTTGACCGGTTCGCCGACGAGCCGGTCGGTGCGCACGGACACGTCACCGCGCGCGGAACCGCAGGCCGGCAGGGCACGCGGGGAGGACGGCCCGGCGTCCGCCTGCCAGCAGTTGCCCTCGCCCTGGCCGTCCCACCACACATCGGTGCGGTTGGGCCGGGAGTTGCCCGCCTTGTCCTTGCCGAGGTGGTTGCCCGCGTAGCGGTTGTGGTGCGAGGTGTCGGCCTGCTTGGCCAGTGCGCCCTCACCGCGGATGAAGGCGGGCACGGCGGTCAGCACGAAGGCGGCGCGCTGCTGCCCGTAGATCCAGTTGTTCTCGTACAGATTCCAGTTGCCGCCCGCGGTGATGATGCCGGAGCCGGGCGGCATGGATATCTGCGGGCAGACGACGCCTTCCTCGTAACCCCGGTCCACCGGCGGCTTGGCGCAGGTGCCGTCGGCGACGTAGGGGTAGTAGTCGGCGTTGTTGTCGTGGATCAGGTTGCGTTCGAAGCGGGCGTGGTTCTGCGGCAGTCCGGGGTGGCCGGGAAAGGCGCTGTCCATCGAGGCGCCGCCCATGTTGTGGTCGAACTCGTTGTCGTGGACGTAGACGGAGTCGCCCGCGGTGCCGGAGTAGCCGACCATGTTGTGGTGGCTGCGGCAGCCGGTGATCTCGATGGAGTAGCGCGGCACGTCGTAGCCGTGGGCGTCGTTGATGTTCGAAGCGCTGCCGGGGTAGATACCGGAGTCGCCGTTCCCGTACGACTCGCAGTTCTTGTACAGCCCGTGGTCGCTGGCGAAGGTCAGGAAGCCGTACTCGTCGTTCCACCGGGTGAGGACGGAGTCGATGACGAAGCCGTCCTGGGCCAGGACGTACAGGGAGTTGAAGGTGGTGCGCTGGGCGGTGAAGTTCCGGAAGTAGATGCCGTCGGAGCCGTCCGCGCGGATCGCGTTGAGCTTCTGGTACTTGGCGTCGACGACCACGTCCGTGCGCTCGGCGCCCGTGCCCTCGATCTGGAGGTCCTTCTTGCCGAGGACGGCCACCAGGTTCTGGTTGTGCGGGCACCGCGTCTGCTGGGCGTACGAAAGGATCTGGTAGCCGAGCTGGGATCTGGGCGCCTTCAGCCGGGCGCACTCCCCCGTCGGCTTGGGCAGCGAGGGCTCCTCCTCGTACAGGCCGGGCAGCACGGCGATGTTCATGCCGGGCCGGTCGACCGCGTCGACCGCCTGTTGCAGATGGCGGTAGCCGGACTTCTGGCACCGGTCGAAGAGCTTCAGGTTCCGGGTCCGCAGCGCGTCCGGGAAGCGGGACACCCGGCGCTCGAAGTCCGCCCGGTCGCTCTTGCAGACCAGCAGATCGGGTTCCGCGCCGCGGTACACGGGGACACGGCCGGTTCCGTCGGGCAGGGTGACCGGACGTTCCTCGTGCGCCTGGGCGACCGGAGCCGCGAGGAGGGCGGCAGCGAGCGCCGCCAGGACCACCAAAAGTCTTCGTGTCCACGACATGTGCGGGAGAGTAGAGCATTGTTCATCTTTTTGAACCCCTCGTGCGCCATGAATGCCGTTGACTCACCTCGATCCGATTCCTACGGTTGCCTATAGGATTCCTTCGGCACCGGGAGCGCACATGAGCGGCAACGAGCAGGCGAGGAAAACGGCACAAGCGCTGGAGCATTCCGCCGGTTTCGGCAATCAGCACAGCTCTCAGGCGGTTGCGGGGGCACTGCCGCACGGCCGCAACTCCCCCCAGCGCGCACCCCTCGGGCTCTACGCGGAGCAGCTGAGCGGCTCGGCCTTCACCGAACCGCGGGCCCACAACCGCCGTTCCTGGCTCTACCGGATCCGTCCGTCGGCCGCCCATCCCCCGTTCACCCGGATCGGCAACGGGGCGATCCGGACCGCCCCGTTCACCGAATCCGTGCCCGACCCCAACCGGCTGCGCTGGGATCCGCTCCCCGACCCCGCGCCCGGGACGGACTTCCTGGCGGGCCTGTGGACCCTCGGCGGCAACGGCGACGCTGCGCAGCGCACCGGCATGGCCGTGCATCTCTACCACGCCGACACCTCCATGACGGACCGGGTGTTCAGCGATTCGGACGGCGAGCTGCTGATCGTCCCGGAGCGCGGCGGTCTGCTGCTCCGTACCGAACTGGGCCTGCTGCGCGCCGAACCGGGGCATGTCGCGCTGATCCCGCGCGGCATCCGGTTCCGCGTGGAGCTGCTCGACGCCACCGCCCGCGGCTACGTCTGCGAGAACTACGGACAGCCCTTCACCCTCCCCGACCTCGGTCCGATCGGCGCCAACGGCCTCGCCAACGCCCGGGACTTCCTCGCCCCCGTCGCCGCGTACGAGGACGACGACCGCCCGGTGGAGGTGATCAACAAGTTCTGCGGGAACCTCTGGTCGGCGACCTACGGCCACTCCCCGCTCGATGTGGTCGCCTGGCACGGAAACCACACCCCGTACGTCTACGACCTGCACCGCTTCAATGTCATCGGCTCGATCAGCTACGACCACCCCGACCCGTCGATCTTCACGGTGCTGACCTCGCCGTCCGACACCCCCGGTCTGGCCGGTGTCGACTTCGTCGTCTTCGCACCGCGCTGGCTGGTCGGCGAGGACACCTTCCGGCCGCCGTACTTCCACCGCAATGTGATGAGCGAGTACATGGGCCTGATCGAGGGCGCGTACGACGCGAAGACGGCCGGCAAGGGCGGTTTCGTCCCGGGCGGCGGCTCGCTCCACAACATGATGTCGGCGCACGGCCCGGACCGCGAGACCTTCGACCGGGCGAGCGAGGCGGAGCTGAAGCCGCAGAAGATCGACGATGGCCTCGCCTTCATGTTCGAAACCCGCTGGCCGGTGACGGCGACGGAGCAGGCGGCGACCGCCGGCCATCTGCAGCACGGCTACGACGACGTGTGGCAGGGTCTGAGCCGCAACTTCAGGCCGTAGGCGGCACCGCCGCACCCGACCCGGCCCGATCCGAACGAAAGGCCCCAGGTGCCTCAGACGCCCAAGATCTCCACGGGGCCGGCCTTCGCCCCCGACTCGCTGGTCCTGAACCGCAAGCTGCCGCTGTGGTACCAGGTCTCGCAGTCCTTGCGCGCCTCGATACTGGGCCGGGCCAAGGACGCCTCGGCGCGGCTGCCGACCGAGGAGCAGCTCGCCGCGCACTACGGCGTCAGCGTGCTGACGATGCGCCAGGCGCTCAAGGAGCTGGAGACGGAAGGGCTGATCAGCAGACACCGGCGGCGCGGCACCTTCATCGAGCCGCGCGCCCGCCGGGTGTCACCGGTCCGGCTGCTGGGTTCGATCGACGCTATCGTGGCCCAGCAATCGGGCGAGCGGACCTCGGTGCTCGGCCACGGCCCGGTCGCCGTGCCGGGGGATCTCACCGAGTACTTCCCCGACTGCGCGGAACTGGTCAGCTACCGCCGGCTGCGCCGCGACGGGGACAGCGACGAGCCCACCAACTGGGCGGAGAACGCGGTGCGTCCCGAGATCGCGGCCCGCCTCGACGTCGCCGATCTCGAACGCTGGCCGATGACCAAGGTGCTGCGCGACCGGGTCGGTGTCCGTATCGCGCGCATCACCGACACGGTCGAGGCACGCCTGGCCGATCCGTCCACCGCCGAGCTCCTCCAGGTCCCGCTGCTGAGCCCCATCCTGTTCTACACGGGCGTGACGTACGACGAGAGCGGCCAGGTGGTCGACGTGGCGCAGATCCGTTACCGGGGCGACCGGTTCTCCTTCTCGGTCACCGTGGAAGCGCACTGACCACCGCGGAAGGGCACTGACCGCGGCGGAAGCCCGCTGACCACCGCGGAGGGGCACCGGCCGCCGCGGGAGGCGCTGACGCACTGCCTCGTGCCGCGGCGGCGCGGCTACGATGCCCCGGAGGCGGGCGGACGTGGCGACGGGGAGGGCGACACGGTGGCAGTACGGGCGGCGGGCGGCTCCGGTGCCGGCCAGGAGGCGGGCGCCCCGCTCCTCGACGACCTCATGCCCTGGTCCGTACGACCGCTGCGCACCGGCCGTCCCTGGGTGATCGCCCCCGATGCCGCCTCCCTCAGAGCACGCTGGGAGCGGCTGGTGCGGGCCCCCGCCGGTGAACGCGAGCGGCTGTTCCGGGCGACCCGCGCCCGTACCCCGCAGACCCCGGTGGCCGCACTGCCCGGACAGGCCACCGGTACCGGCCGGTTCGCCCGCGAGGAGGGACCCTGCCCCGAGCCGGTACGGATCGCGCACGGCCCGTTCGACGAGCAGTGGCTGCTCCCCGACCACCGGCTGATCGACGCCGCCCGCCCCGAACTGTGGCGGGTCGCCGACGGACACCAGCTCTTCGCGGTGGAGCACGGGTACGTGCCCCGGGACACCGGCCCCGCCCTGTCCGTGACGGCGCTGCTGCCGGACGGCCACTCCCCGGCCGGCCGGCCCGGCCGGATCCGGCCGCTGTACCGGCGCCCCGGCGGCCGCGAACCCAATCTGGCCCCCGGGCTGCTCGCCCTGCTGCGCGCCCGCCACGGGGAGTCGGTGACGGCCCGTTCGGTGCTGGCGTGGGTGCTCGCGGCGGCCCGTCCCTCCGCCGCCGGATGCGTGGTCCCGCTGCCCGCCGACACGGCGCGCTGGTCGACCGGGGTGGAGCTGGGGCAGGAGTTGCTGCGGTTGCAGCTGCGGGGCGCCCACGGCGGGGAACGCCCCCGGCTGCCCGGCGGGCGGCGGCCCTATGTGCGGGCCGCGATTCCGCCCGTGCCGGCCGGCCTGGCGTACGACGGGGACGCCGAGACGCTCACGCTGGGCACCGGCCGGATCTCGCCGGTGCCGGCCGGGGCGTGGGAGTTCCGCGTGGGCGGGGTACGGATGCTGGAGCTCTGGTTCGAGCGGCGCTCGGCGGCCGGGGCGGCGGGTGCGGAAGGCCTGGAGGCGGTCCGGCCCCGGGCCTGGCCCCAGCAGTGGACCTCGGAGCTGCTGGAGCTGATCACCCTGCTCGCCCTGCTGGACGGACTCCGGCCCCAGTCGGCGGGACTTGCCGACGGCCCGCAGCTCACGGCCGCCGATCTCCGCGCGGCGGGCGTCCTGCCCGTCCCGGCCGCGGCCAGGCGGCCCGCATCGGTGCTCGGCCATCAGGAGGAGGGCCCGGAAGGGCAGTTCGCGCTGCTGTGAACAGGCGCGCGGCAGGGCTACCGGTCGAAGGATTCCAGCACCCGACTCAGCGCCCGGTCGAAGACCCCGTCCAGATCGATCGGCCCGGGGTCCTCGGCGAACCCCGCCGCCATCCGCGGATACTTCCCGGTCACGATCTGGCTGATCAGATAGTCGGTGCGCACGGCGTTCTCCTGCTCCTCGGACCAGGGCAGGGACCGGCTGCGCTCCGCCGTGGCGATCTCGTTGGCCACATAGGTGGTGACCACGCCGTTGACCATCGCGATGAGTTCCATCTTCTCGCCGAACCGCGCGTCGACTCCGTCCAGGCAGCTGAGCGCGTACTCCAGGTACCGCAGGGCATTCGGACTGAAGCCGTACACGGGTGACATCAGCCGGGGCACCCAGGTGTGGCGGTGCATCATCGCGCGGGCCTGGTGGGCGAGGGCGACGAGGTCGGCGCGCCAGTCGCCGGACGGCTCGGGAAATTCGTACCCCCCGCTGACCGCGTCGAGCATCAGCTCGTGCAGGTCCTCCTTGCGCGGCACGTAGTTGTAGAGCGACATGGTGCCGCAGCCGAGCTCCGCCGCGACCTTGCGCATGGAGACCGCGTCGAGACCCTCCGTGTCGGCGATGCGGACGGCGGCCGCCGCGATGTCCGCTCGGCTGAACGCGGGCCTGGGGCCCCGGCCCGCACGCTCGGGGCGCGCCCAGATCACTTCGGGTACAGCGGGTCGCCCCACCATCGATCATCACCTCGCCCACCATCCTAGTTACGTACACCGTACGTAGTGCGCTACGGTGGCAGCATGACAACTACGTACGCTGTACTTAGTGAAGGTCTGGAGAAGCGCTACGGCGACGTCCGCGCGCTGCGCGGGCTCGATCTCGCGGTCTCCGAGGGCACCGTCTGCGGAGTGCTGGGGCCGAACGGTGCGGGCAAGACCACCGCCGTCCGGGTGCTCACGACGCTGACGGCGCCGGACGGCGGCAGCGCCCTGGTCGCGGGCCACGACGTGGTGCGCGAGGCGGCCTCGGTCCGCGCCGCGATCGGCGTCACCGGGCAGGACACCTCGGTCGACGGCGAGCTGTCCGGTCGGCAGAATCTGCGGCTCTTCGCCAAGCTGCAACGGTTGCGCGGCGAGGCGGCACGCACCCGCGCCGACGAGCTCCTCGAACGCTTCGAGCTGACCGGGGCGGCCGACCGCCCGGCCCGCACCTACTCGGGCGGCATGCGCCGCCGCCTCGACCTCGCCGCCAGCCTGCTGACCCGCCCGCGGGTGCTCTTCCTGGACGAGCCCACCACCGGCCTCGACCCGCACAGCCGCAACCAGATCTGGGCAGCGGTGAGGGAGCTGGCCGACCGGGGCACCACCGTCCTGCTCACCACGCAGTATCTGGAGGAGGCCGATCAGCTGGCCGACGACATCGTGCTGATCGACCGGGGCCGGGCCGCCCACCGCGGCACCCCCGCCGAGCTGAAGTCCCGGATCGGCAGTTACGCCGAGGTGGTCGTCGCCCATGAGTCGGCACTGCTCCCGGCGGCCGGCGTGCTCGACCAGCTCACCGGCGCCGAACCGGTGCTCGACCACGAACGCCGCACCGTGGGCGCCGTCGCGTCCGACAGCACGCTCACCCTCCCCCGCATCGTCCGCGAACTCGACGCGGCGGGCGTCCCGGTGATCGATGCGAGCCTGCGCCCGCCGACGCTCGACGAGGTCTTCCTCCGCCTGACCGGCCGCGGCGACGGCCGCACCTCCCCGCCACTGAAGGAGACGGCAGCATGAGCAGCACGACACTGGTCCGCGAGCGGCCCGCCACGACCGCCACGAGTACTCCCGTCGCCGACTCCCTGGCCGTGCTGGGCCGCCATCTCCAGCGGATCAAGGCGGCGCCGGGCGTGGTGATCCTGACCCAGACCATGCCGATCACGATGCTGCTGTTCTTCGGGTACGTGTTCGGCAGCGCGCTGGCCGTGCCCGGCCAGGAGTACCGCGCGTTCCTGGTGCCGGGCCTGCTGGCGGCGACGGCGGCGGGCGGCATCATGACCGGGATGTTCCAGGCATCGCAGGACTGTCACCGCGGGGTGATGGACCGGTTCCGTACGCTGCCGATGAGCCGGCCCGCGGTGCCGTTCGGCCAGACCGCCGCCGATCTGCTGACCACGGCCGTCGGCATGGTCCCGCTGATCCTCGTCGGACTCGCGGTCGGCTGGCGGATCGAGGGCGGGCCGCTCGCCGCGCTCGGCGCCTTCGGGCTGCTGCTGCTCCTGCGGTTCGCCACGTCGTGGCTGGGCTGCTGGCTGGGCCTGCTGATCCGCAACGAGGAGATCGCCGGTCAGCTGGGCAGCGCCACCTTCGTCCTGCCGCTGCTGTCGAGCGCGTACATCCCGACCGACGATCTCCCGGGCTGGCTGCGGACGGTCGCGGAGTGGAACCCGATCAGCGCCATGGCCTCGGCCACCCGCGAGCTGTTCGGCAACGCGTCCCCGGCGGCCGACGCCGCCTGGCCGGTCGCCCACCCGGTGGCCGGGACGCTCGCCTGGTCGGCGCTGCTCCTCGCGGTGTTCGTGCCACTGTCCGTACGGCTCTACGCACGCGGCGGCGAGTGACGCCACGCGCTCCGCTCACCGGGGCAGCGCGCAGGGCCGGTCCAGGGCACCGAGCAGGCTGATGAAGCTCGACTCCAGGAAGGCCCCGAGCTCCACCGGCGCCTGCGGCCCACCGCGCGGCCAGCTGGTCACGGCCTCCTCGGCGAACGCCGTCCAGGCCCTGGCGGCGACGGCCAGCCGCGGCGAGTCCGGCATCCCGAGCCGCCGCTGCCCCTCCGCCACCCGCCGGGCGAGGGTGGCCCTGGTTCCGTCGACGATGTCCTCCACCGCGGGGTGACTGCCCGCGGCGCCGCGGACCAGGGCGAGATAGACCTTGCGGTGCTCCAGTACGTACCGCACGAAGCCGGCGATGAACGACCGCAGCCAGGGGACGGGTCCCAGCGAGGGGTCCGGTTCCGTGGCTGCGACGAAGTCGTCGCACTCCTGCTGCACCACGGCGCGGTAGAAGTCGCGCTTGGAGTCGAAATAGTGGAAGAGCAGCCCCCGTGAGATACCGGCCCGCCGCGCCACTTCGTCCGTGGAGAGTTCGTCCAGCGACCGGTCGGCGAGCATGTCCAGGCCGATGGCGACCAACTGGGCCCTTCGTTCGTCGGGGCTCAGGCGTGCAGCTCGCTTTTCGGACATACACACAGTCTAGAAGTGCCGCCCAGAAGTACTTCGACGCCGAAGCATCCGACACCGGAGCGTCTTCGGAGATCCGCGCCATCACCCTCCGGCGCCCGGCGGACACACCGAAGCGCTGCCGTGGGCCCTGGGGATGACGGGAGGGCGGACAGCAGCGCAGCGCCGGGACGGTGTGATCGCGCACGGCCCCGAGCGGGAGGGCGGGCGACGGACTCTGGCCGGGGAGCCGGGCACAGGACCGGTGGGCCGTCGTGACGGGCCGTCGGGTCAGCGGCGGCTGCCGAGGAGTGAGCGCCTCAGCCGCCGCAGCGGCGCGAAGAGCGAGACCCGCGCACTCTTGCTCCGGTGGTGGTGGGCGGCGTCGCGCGAGGTGAGCTCGCGCATCAGCAGGGTCGCCTCCGCGACTTCCCGCTGCGGCACGGCAGGACCGCCTAGCACCGCGAGATGGCGGTCGAGGCGCGAACTCGTCGCACCGCTCCCGCAGGTGATGGCAGGCACACGCGGCCTGCTCCGCATCGCTATCTGTTCCATGTCACTCCCCACCCGTACGAGGGCACCCGGCCCGGGTGCACACACGCATACAGAGGTTGACAGCCCATCCATTAATCCACCTGATTTCAGGGCGACTTGGACAGAACGGAAGCGGACGGAGGCACTCCGTCCGCAGTCCCGCCACGGGCCCCGGTCCGCCCTTGCGCCCCGCCGGACGGAGACCCCGGCGAACAGGGGCCTCCTGCCCGTCGGACGGCTGGACGGGCCCGGCACACGCGCTGCTGGGGTCAGGCCGCCGAGCTGAGGGCGGGCAGGTAGCCGCCCGACTGTCCGGCGGCGGTGGGGTGGTAGGACTCACCGATGTTGAGCCAGTTCACGCTGTGCAGCCAGGCACTTCCGGAGCAGATCTCGTGACCGGTGAACCTTCCCGCGACATCGGCGAAGGCGAAGCCGTGGTCGGCCGCGCGCTTGGCGGTCGTCGTGTTGAGAAGGTCGGCCGCCCCGTTGATCGCGGTGCGCACCTTGTCGCTCAGACCGACGGCGCAGCTGCCACCGATCTTGTAGAAGTGCGGGTAGCCGATGACGACGACACGGGCGGACGGCGCCTTGGCGTGGATCGCGGTGTACACCGAGTCGAGGTTGCCGGGCAGGGTGGACTCGACATAGCTGCGGGCCGTGGCGATCCGGTTGAGGCAGGTGGCCTCGGACTGGAGGACGCAGGTCGTCATGACGTCGGCGAAGCCCGCGTCGTTGCCGCCGATGGAGATCGAGACGAGGTCCGTCGAGGAGTTGAGAGGGCCGAGCTGATTGGCCTTCACATCACCCGTACGAGCGCCCGAGCAAGCGGCGAAGGCGAACGAGGCGGGTGAGTTGGCGGCGGCCCAGAGGGCCGGATACGCCTTGGTGCTTCGCTTGCAGCCACCACTGGCACTGTCGTAACTGCCGGATCCGACACCCGAGGAGTACGAGTCGCCGAGGGCGACGTAGTCGACGGCCTGAACAGACGTTGCGGCGTCGGCGGTGGCCGCCCCGGTCAGAGCGAGCACGGCGCCGAGCAGGAGCGAGGACGAGAGCGCCGCGAGTCTGGACATCTTCATGGAACCTCCCTTGGGCCGACCGGTGGGATCTCCGCGCGGTCTGCCGAGTCCGTGTTAGCAGTACCGGCACCCCCACCGGAAGTGTGCATGCCAACTTGCCCGCACCGTCTTGAGATTCTCTACGCGCACCCTTGAGCCCCCGTCATGTCCGCGGCCGCTGCCGAAAAAGGGGAGGAAGGCAGTGAAACCCGGGTGCGCCGGGTACCCCCGTGCCGGATCATGGGCGCCATGTCCGCCAACCCCGAGTCCGCGCTGCCGATCCGGCTCAACGTCGACGACAGCGATTCCCCGTCGGATGTCGTCGACGCGCTGTTCCTCGGCCGTTTCGCGACGGGCGAGCAGCCGTACTCGCACAGCTCGTCCCTGGACCGTGTCAAGGCCGGGGCGACCCTGCTGCCCCCGGCCGCCGAAGTGCTGCGCGCCGCCCGCGACGACGACCGCAGTGCCACGCTCGCCGAGGGCGACGGCTGGACGCTGCTCGTCTCGCGGTGGAACCGCGGCGCCGATGTCACGGTCACCGCGACCAGTCCCGAACTGGCCCAGCAGATCCTCGGCCAGGCGACGGACGGAGCGCTGGACGAGCCCGAACCCCAGCCCGAGAACGTGACGATGGGCTTCTGGTACGTCTCCCCGCGCCGCGGCCCGCACCGCACCACCCGGCAGATCGCCGCCGGCACCTGGGACGAGGTCCGGAGCAACTACACGGCGCCGGTGGCCGATGCCATGGACCGGCTGATGAAGGTCACGCCGGACGACATCGCGGGCCGGCTGCTCCTGCTGCACGGCCCGCCGGGCACCGGCAAGACCTCCGCGCTGCGCACGCTCGCGCGCTCCTGGCGGGACTGGTGCCAGGTCGACTGCGTGCTCGATCCCGAGCGGCTCTTCAACGACGTCGGCTATCTGATGGACATCGCGATCGGCGAGGACGAGGGCACGTCCAAGGGCCGGTGGCGGCTGCTGCTCCTGGAGGACTGCGACGAGTTGATCCGCGGCGAGGCCAGGCACACCGCGGGCCAGGCGCTGTCCCGACTGCTGAACCTCACCGACGGGCTGCTCGGACAGGGCCGCAATGTGCTGGTGGGCGTCACCACCAACGAGGACCTGGAGCGGCTCCATCCGGCCGTGGTCAGGCCCGGCCGCTGCCTCGCCAGGATCGAGGTGGGTTCACTGACCCGCAAGGAGGCGGTGGCCTGGCTGGGCACGGAGGAAGGGCTCGGCCGCGAGGGCGCGACGCTCGCCGAGCTGTACGCGCTGCGGCGCGGAAGCGGCCCCGCGTCGGTGCCGAAGCAGGACTCCGGGGCGGACGCGGGCCTGTACCTCTGACCCGGCGGGCCCGCCCCACTCCGGGCTCACCCCGCCCCGTACGCCGCCCGTACCGCGTCCTGCACCAGGGAGAGTGCTTCGTCCCGGGACAGGCCCAGCCGCCGCGCCTGCTCCGCGTACTCCTGCGCCGCGGCCGCCGCATGACGGTCCGCCGCGTCACCGGCGGCGGCGACGAAGGTGCCGTTGCGCCCACGGGTCTCGATCACCCCGTCGGCCTCCAGCGCGCGGTACGCCTTCGCGACGGTGTTCGCGGCGAGGCCGAGCTCCTCGGCGAAGCCGCGTACCGTCGGAAGTCTGAAGCCGACGGGCAGCGCGCCGGAGCGGGCCAGTTCGGAGATCTGCGTGCGCAGTTGCTCGTACGGGGCGGTCCCGGCATCGGGATCAAGAACGATCTTCAGGGTCACGCCCCGATTCTCCCCCACGTCCGTCCCGCCGCCGGAAATTCAGGGGCGGCCGTCGGCGGCCGACGCGTAACGTCCGGCGCATGACTGTCATCGTTCGCGACTTCCTCACCGCAGATGCGGAGGACTGGGTGCGGGTCCGGCGCGCCGCCCTGCCCTTCATGGTGACGACGCCCGAGTGCGTCACCTTCGAACTGGCCTCGGCCCACCCGGACAAGCGCTCCCGGCTGCTGGTCGCCGAGGAGGACGGGGAGCTCATCGGGACCGCGCAGGTCGGCCTCGTCCACGACAGCCCGGAACCCGGTCAGGGGTTCTGCAACACGTACACGCATCCGGACCGCACCGGGCGCGGCGCAGGTGCGCTGCTGCTGCGCACGGCCGAGGAGCACCTGGCGCGGGAGGGCGCGACCTCGGTCTACACCTGGGTGCTCGACACCTCGTCGAACCTGTCCTTCGCCGAGAAGCGCGGCTATGCGCCGAGCCGTCCGGCGCACTTCCTCCATCTCGATCTGGCGGGCGGGTCGCTGCCGCCCCGTCAGGAGCTGCCGTCGGGCGTCGAACTGCGTACCGCCGCGGACTTCGCGGACGATCCGCGCCCGCTCTTCGAGGCGGACGCCGAGACCACGGCCGACGAGCCGAGCGACACCCCGATGGAGCTGTCCGACTACGAGGACTGGCTCAACCACACCTGGCGCAACCCCGCGCTCGACCACGAGCTCACCTCGGTCGCGGTGGTGGACGGGGAGGTGGCGGCGTTCAGCGCCGCCCGGACCGACGGCCTGACCCGGTACATGTCCGGGATGACCGGCACCCGCCGGGCGTACCGCAACCGGGGCCTGGCCAAGCTCGCCAAGAACGACTCGCTGCACCGGGCGCGCGCCGCCGGGTACACGGACGCGTACACCGGCAATGACGCGGACAACGGCCCGATGCTGGCGGTCAACCGGTGGTTCGGTTACGAGATCTGTGCCACGGAGGTACGCCATGTCCGCAGGCTCGGCTGACACCGCGCTGCTGGTCGCCCTGGTGAAGGCCGGACGGACCAAGATCCGGTATCCGGCGGACGTGGTCCGCGACGACGGGGTCCGGGTGACGGTGCGTGCGCCGTGGGCGGCGCCGGGGGTCCGTGACTTCGGCTTCGTCCGGTTCGAGCCGGGCGATGTCTTCACCGAGCACTACTGGCGCGACCGCTGGTTCGCCGTGAAGGAGGTCCGTACCGGCGGGGGCGGACTCAAGGGCTGGTACTGCGACATCACCCGCCCCGCGGTGCTGCGGGACGGGCAGCTCCTGGTGGAGGACCTGGACCTCGATCTGTGGGTGTCGGCGGACGGCTCGTCCGTACTGCGGCTGGACGAGGACGAGTTCGAGCAGAGCGGTCTCGCCGAACGCGATCCGGCGGCGGCCGGTGCGGCGCGCCGGGCACTGGACGAGCTGGAGCGGCTGGCCCGCACGGAGGGCCTGGCGTCGCTGCTGGTCTGACGCCCGCAGCCACCGCCCGTCCGCCGGGGCTCCGGCCACCGGAACCCCGGCCGGCGGACGCCAACGCCGTTGACATAAACCCGCCCGGCCCGCTCCCCCGCCCCCGGTCCGGGCTCAGCCGCCCTCGCCCGCGGCCTCGGGCAGCCTCGCCTCGGCGGCGTCGAGGAGCAGTTCCAGCGCGAACGGATAGCCGCTGAGCGTCATTTCGGCGGCCAGCAGCCGCACGGTGCCGGCGATATGGGGGTAGTCGTTGGCGTCCAGGCGCCCGTAGCGGTGCTTCCACACCTGGAGATCGGCCGCCTGCGCGGGAGCCGGCAGGGCGAGGGCGGCCGCGTCCAGGGCCGCGAAGGCGAGCGCCTGGTCCACGAAGGCGTGGTAGATCCGTACCGCTTCCGGGTCGGGGAAGCCCGCCGACCGGAGTATGCCGAGAATCGCCTCCACGGCCCGCATCTCGTTGTTCCGCCCGGTCGTCCGGTGCGCCGCCAGCAGAGCGGCCTGCGGGTGCGCCTGGTACGAGGCATGGACGCGCAGCCCCATTTCGCACAGGTCGCTGCGCCATTCACCGGTGGGCCGCCACCCCTGCTGGGCACGGCCGATGAGCTCGTCCGCGACCGCCAGCAGCAGATCGTCGGTGTTGTGGAAGTACCGGTAGAGCGCACTGGGGTCGGCACCCAGTGCGGCGCCCAGCCGCCGGACCGTCAGAGCATCCGCACCGTGCCGGCCGACCAGCCTCAGGGCTGTCTCCACGATGACCTGTTCGGACAGCACCGTGCCCTGCTTCGTCGGCCTTCTGCGCCGCCGCTTCGGCTCCGGAACCACGCGCTCGTTCATGGCGCGGAGCTTATGACAACACCATTGACGTGTGAAGAGGGTGCCGGTTTCATGGCCTGCCATCCGGGCCCTCCGGTCACCTCCCCCCCTGAGCCAGGCGACGACTGTTGGTGGTACCAGTGAAGAACGAAAGCACCACGCCGGACAACGGCGACCAGGCCCCGCAGGCCGCGATGCGCAAGTCCATAGGTGTCGTCGACGGCATCGTCCTCGCCGCGTCGAGCACCGCGGCCACCAGCAGTATCGGCATCGGACTCGGCCTGATGGCAGCCATCGTCGGCCTGCACCTGCCGGCGATCATGCTGCTTGCCTTCCTGCCGGTGCTCGGCATAGCCGGCGGATACGGCCGGCTCAACCGCGTCGAACCGAACGCGGGCAGCAGCTACCAGTGGGTCGGCCGCATCTTCAGTCCCTGGCTGGGCTTCCTGACCGGATGGGTCAACGTCGTCGGCACCATCGTGTTCATGGCCTACACCACCACGGTCACCGGCTCGGCGATCATCCAGCTGCTGGGCCAGGCCACCCTCCACAGCATCGGGGGCCTGACCCTCGATCCGGACTCCACCTTCCAGTCCACCCTGCTCGGCATGGCCGTCCTGGTCGCCGCCGCGCTGGTCGCGGTACGCGGACTCGACCTCGCGGCGCGTCTCCAGAAGTACCTGCTGATCTTCGAGTACGGCGTGCTGCTCGCGTTCTGCGGCTACGGTCTGTTCGCCGGTGACCAGCCCTTCTCGCTCCAGTGGTTCAACCCCTTCGACATCCCCTCGGCCGCCGCCCTCGCCCAGGGCATGATGCTCGCGGTCTTCTGCTACTGGGGCTTCGAATCGGTCTTCAGCGTCGGCGAAGAGGTCGGCGACCCGCGGGACGCCTCCCGCGGCGGGTTCATCGCGCTGACCGTCATGCTGCTCCTGTTCCTGCTCGCCGGCACCGCCTTCCAGCGGGTCCTGCCCCTGGACGAACTGGCCGACAACGGCGCCCAGGGACTCGCCTACTTCGGCACCAAGCTCGCCGAGCAGCCGCTGGCCGCCCTGCCGCTCATCGCCCTCATGTTCTCCGCGGTGGCGTCGCTCCAGGCCTCGGTCATCCCCACCGCCCGCGGGATGTACGCGATGGGCCGCGACGGCGTTCTCGGCCCCGTCTGGACGCGGCTGCACCCCAAGCACAAAACCCCCGCCGTCGGCACCCTGCTGATCACCGCGATCGCCCTGGCCCTCGCCGCGCTGGCGCTGGTCATCCCCACCGTCAACGATCTGATCTTCGCCGCCGTCAACGCGATCGGCATCGTCGTCGCCCTCTACTACGCCCTCACCGCCGCGGCCGCCGCGGTGCACTTCCGCCACCTGCTGCGCACCTCACCGCTGGAGGCCCTGCGCGCCGTCGTCGGTCCGGTGCTGGGCGCGCTCACGCTGCTCGCCACCGGCGGTTACCTCGCCTGGACCTTCTACCGCTCCACCGACCACTTCGAAGTCTCCGCCGACAACGGATGGTTCGCGCTGCTCGTCCCGGTCCTGATGATCGGCTCCGGGCTGCTGGCCGCCGCTTGGGCCCGCTGGCACCACCGGTCGCCCTACTTCCTCCCTGCCCGCTGCCCCTCCGTGGGCGGCGAGCCCAGCACCGCCGTGTGACCGGCGCACCGCTGACGCGCAGTGCGGACCGTGACACCTTGTTCCCTCCAGCAGTCCCCCCTCGGACCACCGAACCACCAGGAGTTCCTCCCATGACCAAGGCCGATCTGGTCTTCACCCAAGGCCCTGTGCACACCGGCGACGCCGCCCGCACCCGGGCGAGCAGCCTGGCCGTCACCGGGGAACGGATCTCGGCCGTCGGCCATGACGAGGTACGGGAACTGATCGGCCCGAAGACCGAAGTGGTCGATCTCAGGGGCAAGCTGCTGCTCCCCGGCTTCCAGGATTCCCACATCCACGCCGTCTACGGCGGCCTGGAGCTCGCCGAGTGCGACCTCAGCGGCACCGTGGGAGTCGACGAATACCTGCGCCGCCTCCGCGAGTTCGCCCAGGCCCACCCCGACAGCACCTGGATCACCGGCGGCGGCTGGTCCCTGGAGAGCTTCGAGGGCGGCCTTCCGACCCGGCAGCTGCTCGACTCGGTGGTGCCGGACCGGCCGGTGTATCTGGTCAACCGCGACCACCACGGCGCCTGGGCCAACACCCGCGCGCTCGAACTCGCGGGCGTCGGCCGGGACACCCCGGACCCCGACGACGGCCGGATCGAACGCGAGGCCGACGGCACACCGAGCGGCGTCCTCCAGGAAGGCGCCACCGGTCTGGTGGCCCGGCTGGTGCCCGAGAAGACCGCCGCCGACCGCCTCGACGGCCTGCTGCGCGCACAGCGGCTGCTCCACTCGCTCGGGATCACCGGCTGGCAGGACGCTTTGCTCGGCGTGTTCAACGGCCAGCCCGACCCCTCCGACGCGTATCTCACCGCCGCCCGCGAGGGAACTCTCACCGCCCGGGTCAACGGTGCGCTCTGGTGGGACCGCGCCCGGGGCGCCGACCAGATCCCGGAGCTGGCCTCCCGCCGCGAGAAGCTGGCCCACGGCAGGTTCCGGGCCGGGTCGGTGAAGATCATGCAGGACGGCATCGCGGAGAACTTCACCGCCGCGATGACCACCCCCTACCTGGACGGCTGCGGCTGCGCCACCGCCAACAGCGGCCTGAGCTTCGTCGACCCGGTCGCGCTGCGCGCGTACGTCACCGAGCTCGACGCCCTCGACTTCCAGGTGCACTTCCACGCTCTCGGCGACCGCGCGGTGCGCGAGGCGCTGGACGCGGTCGAGGCGGCCCGCACCGCCAACGGCCGCCGTGCGACCCGGCACCACCTCGCCCACCTGCAAGTGGTCCACCCCGACGACATCCCGCGATTCGCCGCGCTCGGGGCGATCGCCAACATCCAGCCGCTCTGGGCTTCGCACGAGCCGCAGATGGACGAGCTGACCATCCCCTACCTGGGCGCCGAGCGCGCCGCCTGGCAGTACCCCTTCGGTTCCCTGCTGCGGGCCGGTGCCACGCTCGCGGCAGGCAGCGACTGGTCCGTGAGCAGCCCCGACCCGCTCGCCGGAATCCATGTCGCCGTCAACCGGATGCAGCCCGGAGCGACCGACGGCCGGGTCTTCCTGCCCGAGCAGCGGCTCGACCTCGCCACCGCCGTCGCCGCGTACACGGCGGGCTCGGCCCACGTCAACGGCACGGACGACGCCGGAACGCTGCGGCCGGGTCACCTCGCCGACCTGGTGGTCCTCGACCGGGACATCTTCACCGGGCCGGCCGAGGAGATCCACACGGCCCGGGTCCTGCAGACCTACGTGGGGGGAGCGCGGGTGTACTCCGCCTCCTGACGGGCGCGCCGCCGGACCCCGGCCACCCCAGCGGACGACTCCCACGTCCCTCCGGTTCATCGAAAAGGACCCTCACATGACCGACCTCACCGACCTCGCCCATCTGCCCGCCACCGAGGCCCTGCGCCGCTTCCGTGACCGCTCCCTCTCACCGGTCGAGCTGATGACCGCGATCATCGCGCGTGCGGAAGCCGTCGAGCCGAAGATCAACGCCCTGGCCGAGCAGACCTTCGAGGAGGCGCTCGCCGCCGCCCGCGAGGCCGAGGCCCGCTACGGGGGCAAGGGCGAAGCACCCCGCGCGCTGGAGGGCCTCGCCGTCGCGACGAAGGAGGAGCAGCCGATCGCGGGACGCCTCAGCACGGACGGCTCGCTGGCGTTCCGGGAGGAGATCGCCGAGCGCACGCACCCGGTGATCGAGCGGGTCCAGGCCGCCGGCGGCATCGTGCACGCCCGGACCACGACGCCGGAGTTCAGCTGCGCGGGTTACACCCAGTCACGTCTGTGGGGCGTCACCCGGAACCCGTGGAACACGGAGTTCACTCCGGGCGGCTCCTCGGGCGGTGCGGGCGCCGCACTCGCGGCGGGCGAGACGACGCTCGCGACCGGCTCCGACATCGGCGGCTCGATCCGCATCCCCGCTTCGTACACGGGCACGGTCGGCTTCAAGCCGCCCTACGGGCGCGTGCCGGCGATGGCGCCCTTCAACCTCGACACGTACTGCCACGACGGCCCGATGGCGCGCACCGTCGCCGACTGCGCCCTGCTGGAGAACGTCATCGCGGGGCCCCACCCGCTGGACGCCGTCTCGCTGCGGTCCGAACTCGTCCTGCCCGAGCGGTTCGAGAGCGCCGAGGGCCTGCGAGTGGCCCTCTCGGTCACCCTCGGGGACTGGCCGGTCGATCCCGAGGTCGAGGCCAACACCCGTGCGGTCGCGGAGGCGTTGCGCGCGGCCGGGGCCGTCGTCGAGGAGGTGGAGGTCCCCATCATGCGGGCGGACGTGATGCGGGCCGCGATGATTCACTTCGGCTCGATCTTCGGCCCGTACATCTCTTCGGTCGCCGCCGAGCACGGCGACCTGCTCACCACCTATGCGCTCGACTTCGCCCGGCGGGCCGCCGAGGCCGTCCGCGAGCCCGGCAGCTTCCTCCAGGGCCTCGAACTCGAAGCCGGGGTGCAGACGACGCTCGGTGTGCTGCTGGACCGCTACGACGTCCTGCTGTGCCCGACGAGCGCCGTCCCGGCACTCGGGGCGGACGACGACCACCTCTCTGCCAAGGTCGTGATCAACGGCGTCGAGCTGGACTTCTATCTGGAATCCGCGATGACCACACCGTTCAACATAGCCAGTCGCTGCCCGGTGCTGAGCGTGCCGTCCGGATTCGCCTCGACCGGCGTACCGACGGGGGTGCAGGTCGTCGGACGGACCTATGACGACACCACGGTGTTCCGCGTCGCGCAGGCCATCGAGTCCGCCCGTCCCTGGAGCCGCATCCCGGTCCTCTGAAGCGGGCCCGGCCGGCCGGGCCCGGACGTCCTTCAGTCCCGGCGCCGGGCCCACGCATCGGTGTACGGCGCCGGTTCCTCCGGTGCCGTACGCACCTGCCGGGCTCCGGCGACCAGCTCCACCTCGTACCCCGCGGCGTCCTCCAGATAGGCGGCGATGTGGCCGTCACCGCCCGCGTGCGGGTAGCGGTCCTCGAAGAGCGGCCGCCAGCCGTGCTCCGGGGCCCGTGCCACCAGGGCGTCGAGGGTGGCCCGGTCACTGACGTGGAACGCGAGGTGGTTGAGCCCGGGACGGCGCCGGTCGTACGGGCCCGGAACCAGGTCGGGCGACTGCTCGACCACCACATAGCTGTCGCCGCGCCGCCAGCTCCGCCCGTGTTCCCAGCGCTGGTACGGAAGATGGCCCAGCTCGCCGAGGAGCCAGCCCCACCCCCGCTCGGCCGCCGCGAGGTCGGGCACCCACAGCTCGATGTGGTGCACCCCGCCGGTGCCCGCCCCGCCGGCCGGCAGCGGAACGGCGCGGCGGGTGCCGTGCGGCTGGTACGCCACGGTGTCGCCGTCCTCGTGCCAGTGGATCAGGAAGTGCTCGCCCGCGCGGTAGCCGTCGAGCGCCGCCCGGCAGTAGGCGACCATGTCGTCCGGCAGGGCGTCCAGCGGGAACCACGCCAGCCCGGAGCACTTGTCCGGCTCGCGGTTGTACGGCTCGCGCCCGGGGTCGTACTCCGCCTCGAAGAACCAGCCGGTCCTCGGTCTGCCGCCGGGGCCGCGGTGCTGCATGACCAGGGCGACCCGCAGCTCGTCCGGGCCGAGTTCGACCCCGATCTCCTCGGCGGCCTCGCGGATCATCGCCTCGCGGACGTCCTCGCCGTCCTCGACGTGCCCGGACGGGCCGTTGAACAGCCCGTCCGCGTACCCCGTATCGGCCCGGCGGGCGAGCAGGACCTCGGGGCCGCGACGGAGGATCAGATGCACATCGACGACCTCGGTGTGCCGGTGCGGAGGCTGGGCGCGGGCCACCAGGGCGTAGCGCTCGTCGTCGACCCGCCTGCCCCACAGCGCCGGATCGCCGGAGAGCCGTTCGTGGTGGATCCGTTCAGTGAACTCCGAGAGCAGTACGGTCAGTTGCTCGGCACTGAGGCCTACGCCGCCCCAGACACCCTCGATCAGGATCAGCCGGCCGCCCGGCCGCAGCAGGGTGAACCAGTGGCGCAGGGCCGCGGCCGGGTCGGGCAGCAGCCACACCACGTGTCTGACCATGATCACGTCGAACTGCTGCTTGCCGACCGGCGGCCGCGCCGCGTCGCCGGTGAGCACCTCGGTGCCCGTGCCGGCGAGCTTGGCCCGCGCCTGCTCCACCATGCGCGGGGAGCGGTCGACGGCGGTGACCCGGTGCCCCTGGCCGGCGACGAGCAGGGCCAGGCTCCCGGTGCCGCACCCCAGGTCGAGCACCGCGGAGCGCTCGCCGGGCAGCCAGCTCTCCAACCGCCGTGCCCAGGCGTGCCGGACGGCCGGGTCGAGCAGCCCGTGGTCGGGCTCCTCGTCGAAGGAGTCGGCTGCGGAGTCCCAGTCGATCGTCGTCATGGGTAGATCGTGCCAGCCGCCACCGACAGTGGCGCCCCGCCGGTCGGATCGTGAACGGCTTGCGGTAGTGGAGCCGGTCGTACGGGCCGCCCGTGCGCCGCTCCACCAGCTCGTAGCCGTAGCGCGGACAGATCCGCCGGTTCTCCCACATCAGGGCGTTCGTGCAGAGCCGGATCCCGGGGAGGTCGAGTGCCGAGGGGGCTCAGGAAGCGAGACGCCCCGGCATCACGGCCCGGGGGCCGTACCTGGCCCGCAGCCGGTCCGCCACCGCCTCGATCCGGCGCGCCCGTTCGTCAGCCGGGTCGAAGGAGAGCTGGTGCGTGGCCCGCTCGCCTTCCGTCAGCCCCTCGGCGCGCAGCCCGATCCCCCGCACCCGGGCCCGTTGCAGGGCGAACGAGTCATGGATCCGGTACGCGAGTGCGGTGAGCTCCGCGGAGTGGGCGGTGGGTTCCCGGAGAGTACGGCTGCGGGTCAGCGTCGCGTATCCGGTGCGGTCGGCGTAGCGCACAAAGACCGCGAGGCCGCGGCAGACCTGCCCGTCCCCGCGCATCCTGGCCCCCAGCTCCTCGGTGAGCGACATGAGCGCGCGGCGCTGCCGTTCCCGGTCCAGCTCGTCGTTAGGGAAGGACCGTTCGGCGGTGATCGACCGGGCCGCGGCCCCCGGCACGACGGCCGTACGGTCGATGCCGCGCGCCCGCTCCCACAGTTCGCGCCCGGTCCGTACGCCGGTGATCCGCTGCAACGTGCCGAGCGGGGCCGCCGCGATCCGGCCGACGGAGTCGAGCCCGTATCCGCACAGGGCGCGGGCCGTCGCCGCACCGACGCCGTCCAGCGCCGCGGCCGGCCGGTCCGCGAGGAACTCCGCTCCCCCGCCGCCGGGCACCACGAAGGTCGTCCCGGGCGCGGCCTGCCGTGCCGCCATCCGGGCCAGCATCGGGTTCTCCGCCGCCCCGATGGCGCAGTCCACGCCGTGCAGGGCGAGCGCGCGGATCCGGATCACCGAGGCCAGCCCCTTCGCGTCCTGCCCGAAGCAGCGCAGCGCGCCGCGCACATCGGCGAGCGCCCCGTCGGGCGGGACCGCCTGGACCACCGGGGTGAACGCGCCGAGCAGGGCGAGCAGCCCCTCGTAGCCGGCGCTGTCCGGAAGGCCGCCGCCGACCTTGCAGAACCGCAGGCAGAGGATTCCCGGTGCGCCGGGTGCGGTGCTCATCCCGCGCTCCCCGGGCTCCGGTGCCACAGCTTCCTGCCGGTGGCGACGCCTTCGCCGGGCGGCTGGAGGTCGGACCAGGGGTTCATCTCGTACCCCGTCGGCAGCTGGATGCGGCGGCCGTTGTCACCGGCCCCGTTCGCGTCCTCGGGCTGGGTCTCCCCGGACGGGGGTTTTGCCGCCAGCCGGTCCGCGACCGCGTCGAGTCCGCCGGTACGCCGCAGTTCGGCCAGCTCCGCCAGGTTCCAGGCGGCCGAGCCGACCACGCTCAGGCTTCGCGGTCCGCGCCGCTGCACCACTCCGCGCACCAGCAGCAGCCAGGAGTGGAAGACGGTGTGCGCGCAGGCGGCGTGGCTGTCGTCGAAGAAGGCCAGGTCGACCAGGCCCGTGCCGTCGTCCAGGGTGGTGAAGACGACCCGGCGGCCGGAGCGGACCGGCGGGGTCTGGGTGGCCGCCTTGGCACCCGCGACCAGCACGGTCTCGCCGTGCCGTGCCTCGCGCAGCCGCTTGGCGGAGACCACGCCCAGCTCCTTCAGGAAGGCGTGGTGATCGTCCATCAGGTGGTGGGAGACATCCATGCTCAGCACGCCCAGCTCGGCGCTGAGCCGTTCCGCGTCGCTGAGGTCGGGCAGGCCGATGGAGCCGGTCCGGTGCCCGCCGCCGAGGGGGAGCTGCTCGCCGGAGCCGCCGGAGCCCGCGCCCCGCTGGGCGCGGTGCAGTTCGGACAGGTGCAGCAGCAGATCGCGCCGGTTGGCGCCGAACGCGTCCAACGCGCCCACCCGGGCCAGCCGTTCGGCGGTCGGCCTGCCCGGCCTGGCCCGCTGCCAGAAGTCCAGCAGCGAGGTATAGGGCTGCCCGGCCTCGATCCGGGCGACCTCGGCCTTGCTGATGCCATGGACGTCCGAGAGCGCGAGCCGCACCCCCCAGACGCCCTTCCCTCCCCCACCATCGGACACCAGTTCGATTCGATGGGCGGCCGACGAACGGTTCACGTCCAGTCCCAGCACCGGCACCCCGCGCCGCCGCGCGTCCGCGAGCAGCAGCCGCTTCGGGTACATCCCGGGGTCATGGGTGAGCAGCCCGGCGTAGAAGGCCGCCGGGTGGTGCGCCTTGAGCCAGGCCGACTGGTACGTCGGCACGGCGAAGGCGACCGCGTGCGCCTTGCAGAAGCCGTAGCTGCCGAACGCCTCGATGATCTCCCAGGTCCGGGCGATCACTTCGGCGCCGTACTTCCTCTCCGCCGCCCGCCGCGCGAACCACACCTTGATCCGGCCCTGCGATTCGGGGTCGGAGAGCCCGCGCCGCACCCGGTCGGCCTCGCCCCGGCCGCAGCCGGTCATGATGTCGACCATCTCGATGATCTGCTCGTGGAAGACGACCACTCCGTACGTCTCGCGCAGCGGTCCTTCCAGATCGGGGTGCGGATAGCGCGCGGGGACCCGGCCGTGCCGGGCCTCGATGAACGGCCGCACCATGTCGGCGGCGACCGGCCCGGGGCGGAACAGCGAGATGTCGACCACCAGATCGTGGAAGCCGGCCGGCTGGAGCCTGCCGACCAGATCGCGCTGGCCCGGGGACTCGATCTGGAAGCAGCCCAGCGTCTCGGCGCTCCTGATCATCCGGTACGTCTCCGGGTCGTCCGGCTCCACCGCGTCCAGGTCCACGTCCTGCCCCGATGCCCGCCCGATCTCCGCGACCGCGTGCGCCATCGCCGACTGCATCCGCACACCCAGCACATCGAGCTTGAGCAGCCCCAGGTCCTCCACGTCCTCCTTGTCGAACTGCACCATCGGGAAGCCGTCGCCGCTGGTGGGCACGGTGGGGGCGCGGCGCAGCAGTGTGGCGTCCGAGAGGAGGACCCCGCACGGGTGCATGGCGATGCCGCGCGGCAGTCCGTCCAGCGCCTCCACCAGCTCCCAGAGCCGCCCGTAGTGGTCCTTCTCCCGTGCCACTTCACGCAGTTCGGGCAGTTCCTCCATGGCCGCACGGGCGTCACGGGCCCGGATGTGCGGGAAGGCCTTGGCGAGCCGGTCGGTCTCGGCCGGGTTCATGGAGAGCGCGGCGCCCACGTCCCGGATGGCGTGGCGCACCCGGTAGGTCTCGGGCATGGCGACGGTCGCGACCCGTTCGGTGCCGAAGCGCCCGATGATCGCGCGGTAGACGTCGAGCCTGCGGGCGGACTCCACGTCGATGTCGATGTCGGGCAGCACGAAGCGGCGTTTGGACAGGAAGCGCTCCATCAGCAGCCCGTGCTCGACCGGGTCGGCGTGCGCGATCCCGAGGAGGTGGTTGACCAGGGAGCCCGCGCCGGAGCCCCGGGCGGCGACCCGCACCTTCATCGCTTTCACGTCATCCACGACCTGAGCGACCGTCAGGAAGTAGGAGGCGAAACCGTGGTACGCGATGATGTCCAGCTCCTGATGCATCCGCTCCCAGTAGTCGCGCCTGCGGTCGTAGCCGCGCAGCACCATGCCGGCGGCGGCCCGGGAGGCCAGCACCCGCTGGGCGGTGCGCCGTCCGGCGCCGACGAGCTCCGGTTCGGGGAAGTGGACGGAGCCGAGGCCGAGGTCGCCCGCGGGGTCGACGACACAGGCGTCGGCGGTGCGCCGGGTCTCCGCGAGCAGCCGCTCCCCGGCGTCCCGGCCGAGACCTGCGGCCGAGGCGATCCGCCCGGCGGTCTCCGCCATCGCGCGGGCGTCCTTCAGCCAGCGCTCCCCGCTGTCGAGCGGGGCGCGGCGGGGGTCGACGGGCACCAGTCCGCGGGCCGCGTCGAGCACATCGGCGACCGGGCCCTGCCCGGCGTCGGCGTACCGGACGGCGTTGGTCAGCACGGCCCGCACTCCCTGCTCGGCGGCGAAGCCGACGGTACGGGCGGCGAGCCGCAGCGATCCGGGCCCGGTGCCCTCGCGGCCGTGATGGACGGCTTCGAGGCGCAGGTCGTCGCCGTAGACCTCCCGCCAGCCGGCGAGCAGCGCGGCGGCCCGGTCCGGGCGGCCGGCGGCCAGCGCCCTGCCGATGTCGGAGGAAGGGCCGAGCAGCACGATGAGCCCTTCGGCGGGCAGTGCGGACCGGCCGACCAGGGGCTGTCCCGCTCCGTCGGGCACGGGACCGTGGGCGGCGGTGACGAGACGGCACAGCTCCGCCCAGCCCCGGGCGCCGTCCCGGGCGAGGAAGGTGGCCCGGGGTGCGGATTCGTCGACGAAGGCGCCGCCGCGGACCGGGGTCCGCAGCCGATGCGTACGCCCGCCCTCTCTCGTACGCTCCGCCGCCGCGGGGTCCACCGCGAGCTCCACCCCGAAGAGCGGTCGCACCCCGGCGCTCTCGCAGGCTTTGGCGAAGCGGACCGCGCCCGCGAGCGTGTCCCGGTCGGTCAGCGCCAGAGCGCCCATCCCCCGCTGGGCGGCGCGCTCCGCCAGCCGCTCCGGGTGCGATGCCCCGTACCGCAGGGAGAACCCGGAAACGGTATGCAGATGCGTGAACCCGGGCACCCGCACCTCCTGAACCGATCCGTACTCACCACCCCCGCTCTCCACCATAGACCAAGTTTCGAACATTCGTACGATACCTGGAGCGCGGAAGGGCTGCCCGGCCCCCGGACCGGTGACCGCAAGGGCGGCGGTCAGCCATTCGGCCCAGCCCCGACTGCACGAACGGCCGACGCCCCGGAGCGTGGGGACATGACTTTCGCTGACGAGGTGAAGAACGCCGTCACTCCACGGGCCGCACTGCTCGTCATCGGTGTGCTCGGGCTGCAGCTGCTGTTCATCGCGTCCTACGTCGGGGCGCTGCACAAACCGAAGCCGACGGACGTGCCCTTCGGCCTCGTCGCGCCCCAGCAGGTTTCCGCGCAGCTCCTCACCGAGCTGAAGAATCTCCCCGGCGGCCCGCTGGACCCCCGCACGGTCGCCGACGCGGCCACGGCCCGCGAGCAGATCCTCGATCGCGAGATCGACGGCGCCCTGATCGTCAATCCCACCGGCACGACCGACACCGTTCTCGTCGCCTCCGGCGGCGGCGCCTCGCTGGCCACCGCTCTGACGAAGATCATCACGGAGGTGGACCGGACCCAGCAGCGCACCGTACGGACCGTGGACGTGGCCCCCGCCTCCGACCAGGACTTCAACGGGATCTCGTCGTTCTACCTGGTCGTGGGATGGTGCGTCGGCGGATACCTCTGCGCCTCGATCCTGGCGATCAGCGCGGGCGCCAAGCCCGCCAACCGTCAGCGCGCGGTGATCCGGACCGGCGTCATGGCGCTGTACTCGATCGTGGGCGGAATCGGCGGCGCGATCATCATCGGCCCGGTCCTCGGCGCCCTGCCCGGCAGCTTCTGGGGTCTGTCCGGCCTGGGCGCGCTGACCGTCTTCGCGGTCGGCATGATCACCCTCGCCCTCCAGGCCCTCACCGGCATCGTCGGCATCGGCCTGGCCGTCCTGATCGTGGTGATCGCGGGCAACCCGAGCGCCGGCGGCGCCTACCCGCTGCCGATGATCCCGGACTTCTGGCGGGCGATCGGTCCCGCACTGCCGCCCGGGGCGGGCACCTGGGTCGCGCGCTCGATCGCCTACTTCAAGGGCAACGCGGTCACCGGCTCCCTGCTGGTGCTGTCCGCGTGGGCGGTGGCGGGCACGGCCGTCACACTCCTGGTCGCCATGCGCCGCAAACCGGAGGAACTCACCGGCGAGCGGCCGCCGTTCGGCTCGAACCCCGCCTGACCGGGCCTCACGATCCCCGGTGGGCGCTCCTGGTCCGGGCGCTGGAGACCGGGGCCCCGGACGTGGTGGTCGTCCCCGCGACCACGCTCGCCTCGCTGCGCCAGGAGGACTGGGACGTACCGGCGTCGATCGAACAGCTCGCCGGGGCGGTGTCCCTGTCCCGGCGGGCGGACCGGGAGGCGGCCGCCGCGAGGGCCCGCCGATGACCGCGGACGCGCCGACGGTCCCGACCGCCGCACCGGGGGCACCGGACCTGGACAAGATCGCCGTGGTCATCGACACATCCGCCTCGGTCAGTGACACCGAACTGGGCAGCGCGCTCCTGGAGGTCGCCGCGATCTCCCGCGCCGTCGGCGGCCGCCGCGACCTGGTCACCGTCCTCCCGTGCGACGCGGCGGCCCGGGTCGCGCGCCCGCTGTGCCGCGCCGAGGGAATCCCCCTGGTGGGCGGCGGCGGAACGAACCTGCGCTCGGGCTTCGCCCGGGCCCTTCGGCTGCAGCCGCGACCCGACGTCGTCGTGGTCCTGACCGACGGCCAGACCCCCTGGCCGAGCGCACAGCCGTCGTGCCGGACGGTGGTGAGCCTGTTCCCCCGGGTGTGGGACGAGGACGATCCCCGCTACCACCCGGGCGCCCCGCCCAAGTGGGCACGGACGGTCGTCATCGGCGCCGGGGGAACGGTGGCGTGAGGACATCAGTACGGGTGCTGAGGTCGTCACAAGGCCGCTCATGGCATCTTGCTGGTTTCCAACTCCCGTACACGGTAAGAGCTCTGATGAGCCATCATCACATTGGGTGGGGAGAAGTCGGGCACGCGGTGCCCGCACCATACGGAGGAGGCGCCAAGTGCGTAGTCGGGTGCGCGCGGCGGACGGGCGGCATCTGGTGGTGGAGCGTCTCGGGGATCCCCGTGGCAGACCGGTGTTCCTGCTGCACGGGATGCCGGGCAGCAGGCTCGGTCCGGCTCCGCGCGGCATGGTCCTGTACCAGCGCAAGACCCAGCTGATCACCTACGACCGGCCGGGCTACGGCGAGTCCGACCGGCTGCCGGGCCGATGTGTCGCCGATGCCGTGCAGGACGTGCGGGCCATCGCGGACCACCTCGGTCTCGAGCGGTTCGCCGTGGTGGGCCGGTCCGGTGGCGCCCCGCACGCCCTGGCCTGCGCGGCGCTGATGCCCGAGCGGGTGACCCGTACCGCCGCGCTGGTCGGCCTGGCCCCGTGGGGGGCCGACGGTCTCGACTGGTTCGACGGGATGGCCGCCTCCAATGTGCTGGCGTACTCCACCGCCGCGGCCGATCCGGACGGGCTCGCGGAGTCGTTCATCTCACGGTCCGCGGTGATCAGGAAGAACCCGGTCCGGCTCATCGACGAACTGCGTCAGGAACTGACCGAGTCCGACCGGATGGTGGTCAACGACGCCGGGGTCCGCACCATGCTGCTGCGCAACTACCGTGAGGGGCTGCGCACTTCCGCCTGGGGCTGGATCGACGACGCGATCGCGTTCAGCAATCCGTGGGGGTTCGACCCCGCGGACATCACGGGTCCGGTGATGCTGTGGCACGGCGAGAAGGACGTGTTCTCGCCGGTGGGCCACTCCCGCTGGCTGGCCGAACGCATCCCGAACTCCACCGTCGTGGTGGAACCGGCGGCAGCGCACTTCGACGCCCTGCACGCGCTGCCCAGGATCCTGAACTGGCTGCTGGATCCGCCCGCCTGCCAGGGCCTGTCCGAGCCTGATCCCCCGGACAGGCCCTGAGCGACGGGTGGGCAGGCCGAGGAGCGTCCGGCGGTCGCCGGACGCTCCTCGGGCTCATACCGCCATCGGTTCCAGTTCACGCTCGAACCGGCGCTCGTTCCGGGCGATCCGGCTCATCGGGTGGTCCTCGCCGAGCTGCCGGGACAGCTCCTCGACCGTTTCCGCCCGCAGCCGCATCGCCTCGTCCTTGCGCCCCATCGCGTCGAAGGTGACCGCCATGTTCGACATCATGGCCAGCGTCTCGGGGTGATGCGCCCCGAGGACACGTCTGAGCTGCCCGGCCACCTTCTGTTCGGTCTCCAGCACGATGTCGAGATTGCCCGTCTCGGCCGTCGCATTGGCCAGATTCATCACACAGAACAGGGTGTTGGGATGCTCCGGCCCGTACACCTCCCGCATCGAAGCGACCACCCGGGTCAGCACCCGCTCCGACTCCTCCACCTCGCCGGCCCCCAACTGGTAGACGCCGAGGTTGTTCAGGGCGGCCAGGGTGTACGGGTGTTTCTCCCCCGGCACCTTCATGTACTGGTCGACGACATCCTGCGCGGTGTCCCTGGCCTCGGTGGCCTCGCCCGCCGCGTACAGGTCGGCCGCCATGTTGAGGTCACAGGCCAGCGACTCCGGGTTGGCGGCGGTGTACTTGGCCCGGTACCTGGCCCGGGTGGCCACCGTGAGCCTGCGGGCGTCCTCCAGTCTGCCCGCCCGGCGCAGCGAAACCGCCAGGCTCTTCGCCGCGCTCAGCGTGCCGGGGAAGGCCCGGCCTAGCGTTGCCTTGTAGCTGTCGTACGTACGGCTGAGGATGCCGACCGCGTCCTCGTACCGTCCGACGTCACGCAGGTCGCGGGCCAGGTTCATGGCCGAGGAGAGGCTGTACGGATGCTCCGCGCCGAGTACCTCGACCCGCTTGTCGAAGACGTCCTGGTCGATCTCCCTGGCCTTGGCGTACTGCCCGATGGACCGCAGGGTGAACGCCAGGTTGTTGGCCGCCGCCAGGGTCCTGGGATGCGACTCGTGGAATATCTGGTTGAACCCGTCGGTGGCTTCGGTCGCCAGCTCGATCGCCCTGGTGTACTCGCCGAGCACACCGAGGTCGGTCGCCAGGCTGCTGGTGCTCATGTACACGTGCGGGTGCTCCGGGCCCAGGACCTCCTGCTGCATCGCCAGGGTGATCTCGTCGAGCTCCCTCGCCTCCACATAACGGCCTCGCGAACGGTAGACGTTGGCAAGGTGGAAACAGAGGTAGAGGTACTGGATGTCCCGCTCTCCCAGCGTCTCCCTCCACAGGACACGCAGTTCCTCGCCGAGAGCGGCGGCGGTCCTGAAGTCACCTCGCTTCCAGAGATAGCGAATCCGGTCGATCAGCAGCCTGCGGGCCTCGGGCTCCTTGCAGTTGCGGGCGTCGGACGGGCCGAGGTGCGGCCAGATCGTGGCGAACTGCGGCCAGCTCGCGGGGTTGTCGATCGGCTCGTTCTCGTCGTCGGGCCGGGCACCGGCCAGGATGCGGTGGACGGCGTGCCGGGCGTCCCGCTGCTCCTCCTCGGTGAGCTGCGCCCTGATGACGGCCTGGACGAGCCGGTGCACCTGGATGGAGTTGGAGACCTGGTCGACCTTGGCGAGGGCGAACCGGCCGATCTCCCGGATGACCCGGCCCAGCACCAGCTTCTCCTGGAGCGAGGCGTCGTACGGCTTCAGCGCCTCGATCATCTCCTTGCTGTACAGGAGGTTCCCGGAGATCGGCTCGGGGGCGAAGAAGGCGCAGAGCTGGAGCAGCCGCACCGCGGCGGGTGAGCGCTCCTTGAGCCGCTGGATGGAGATGTTCCAGGTCGCGGCGACCGGCTCCGGGTATCCGGCCGGCTGGTTGAGCGCCAGGACCTCGGGGGCCTGCTGGGCCAGCTGTTCCAGATAGGTGTCGATGGGAGTGGCGGTCTCCGCGATCCAGGCCGCCGCCTGCTCGACGGCCAGCGGCAGGTCACCGACCGCGGTGGCCACCTGGGCGGCGTCCTCGTCGCTCAGCCCCGGGGCCCTGCGCTGGAGGTGCTCGATGGACTCCTCGCGCAGGAAGACGTCGACGGGCAGCGCGTCGCCGTGCTGGGACCAGGCCTGGTTCCGCGAGGTGACCAGGATGTGGCCGGAGCCCCCCTGCGGGAAGTAGCGCCGGAGCCGTTCGGGGTCGTCGGCGTTGTCGAAGACCAGCAGCCAGCGGTCCGAGGGCACACCGCGCCGCAGCAGGTCGACGGCCTCCTGGGAGGCTGCCGACATGTCGTCGCCGCCCTGGGCGCCCAGCCGGACCGCGAGCTCGGCGAGCGCGGCCACCACGTCGTCGGTCTGCTCGGAGGATATCCACCAGACCAGGTCGTAGTCCGCCATGAAGCGGTGCACGTACTCCAGGGCCACCTGGGTCTTGCCGACACCGCCGAGTCCGTACAGGGTCTGCGGCTGCGGCAGCACGACCGCCATGCCGCCGCCGAGCTGGTCGCGCATCCGCTCCAGGACCAGGGAACGGCCGGTGAAACCGGGGTTGCGCGGCGGGGCGTTCCAGATCCTGGGGACGGTGCCCGGGAAGCGCGGCCCGGGCGACACCGCGTCGGTGAGCTGCACGGGCCGGTCCAGGGCGCGCAACAGAGCGGCGGTGGCGTGCACCTCGTCGAGCCGGAAGAGGTCGACGGGATTGCGGTCGATGTAGGGCGCGGAGAGCCGTACGTCACCGACCCTGAGCGGCAGCAGATGGCGCCGGCCACCACCGGGGTCGTCCGCGACGGCCCGGTCCCAGAGGTTCACCGCGCGCTGGGACTTGAGGTAGGCGCTGGAGAGCAGCACCACGGTGCGGGTCGCGTTCTCGGTGGCGAATTCCGCCGGTTCCCCGCTGTCCCGCTCGGCGGACACGTCGCGCGGGACCACACGGAACCCGGCCCGGGTGAGCACGGATTCGATCCAGTCGGCCCACATCCGGTTCTCCGCCACGTAGCTGAGGAAGAGATCGGCGGGGAGTGCGGGCCTGCGCCTGGTGAACGCGTCGCGGATGCGCAGCCGCACCTCTTCGCCGACCGGCGGCATCGAGGTGATCTGCTGGTCGGTGATGACGGAGGTGAGCCGCTCGAAGGCGGAGAGCAGGGAGTTGGTCAGTCCCGTCTCGTCGCCGAAGGTCGCGAGGGTCTCCTCGTAGGCGTAGTAGGGGCGGTACGGAATCTCCACCGCGCCCCAGTACGCGGTGAGTTCGTCGCCGGAAAGATCGCGCGGCAGGCGGTCGAACTTCAGCCGGGCCAGTGCCCGGCCGGCGTCGGCCTTCTCCTTCTCGCCCTCGTCGATGCGCATCGGGACGGGGAAGATGGAGATGGGACGGCCGGTGTAGCGCTCGGAGATCTGCCGGGCCACGGAGGCGGCGCCGTCGATCGACTGGTCGCTGAGCGTGAAGCAGTCGACGAGGATGTCGGGCAGGTGGACGGTGCAGATGTCGGCGATGTCGCTGAGTCCGGTCCGGCTGTCGATGAGGACGTAGTCGTAGTTGGCCTTCATGTCGTCGCGCAGGGCGTCGAAGAAGTGGCCGCCGCCGAGCCGGTCGTAGAAGTTGTCCCAGTCGAAGGTGGAGACGGTCGCGGAGTACTCGCGGTTCTGCCGTCCGGCGGAGACGAAGTCGAGCGTGCCGCCCTGCGGGAATTCCCAGCCGAGTGCCTCGGGGGTGAGGGAGACGGCGTGCGGCTGGATGCGGGCGTAGTCGCGGTGCCAGTCGTCGGCGCGCTGGACGGGACTGGTCGCGGCCCACGCGTACTCGGTGATCAGATCTATGACGCCGGTGGTGGCGCCGAGGGTCGAGGGGTCCAGGAACGGGTGGAAGAACCGGTGGAGCCCCGGTGCCTCCAGGTCCCAGTCGACGGCCAGTACCCGCTTTCCGTTGGCGGCGAGTATCCAGGCGGTGTTGGCCAGGGCCATGGTGCGCCCGGTGCCGCCCTTGTACGAGTAGAAGGTGACGATGCGCCCGTCACGACCGGCCGTCATCCGTGTCCTCCGCATCCGTCGCAGGGTCGTGTGTTTCGGGGATGTCGTTCATCAGCGCCATCGGCCCCATCAACCGTGTCCGTTCGGTGTGTCCGCCGCCGGTGGCGGGCGGGTAGACCGCCGCATGTCTCAGGTACTGCTGGGCCGCCACTTCGACCACCTGCGGCAGGATCCGTCCGAAGGCGTCCATGCTGGGTATGCCCTTGGCCGCGACGCGGCAGTAGGCCCGCCCCTGACGCATCTTGGTCGGCATGGTCTGTTCGAGTTTCTCCGTCAACTCGGCCTCGAAGGCTCTGCTTTCGGGGTCATCGCGATTCCACGGCACGACCATCGTCACCCAGGGGCGGTTCTCGGCGTCGAAGGCGGCGAGCCGTCTCCGACGCTCCTCGTCCTGCAGGGCCCAGCGGTCGACGAGCAGGATCTCCGGTCTGTTGGGGGGCTGTTTGCCCTCCGAGTGCCCGGACTCCTCGTCGAAGGAGGCGATGGTGACCTGGTAGTTGAGGGAGCGCACCAGGTCCTGGGCGACATAGGCCAGGGGTCGGGCGGCGGCCGGGTGGTAGGGGTTCCAGTCCTGTGGATTGTCGCCATAGTACTCGGCGTTGCGCCCCTCGGGCAGGTCGTGCCGGGTGGGAGCGGCGATGGTCACCTGCATGGGACGCGGTCCGCCCACTGCGCTGTCCGGCGGGCCGAAGGCGCTGGGGGCCAGCCGGTAGTCGACGGGTCGGCCGGTGCCGAGCCTCAGGGTGTCGGCGACCGTGACGATGCGCTTGGCGAGTTCGTACACCGCACGCTCGTACTCTTCCTCGAAGAGCTTGAGTTTGATCAGCCCGTAGAGACCGTCACTGACATAACGGTCTCCGAAATCACGGTGGTTGAACTGTAATCGCTCGGCCGGCCCCGGAAGCTGGCTGGGTGGTACGGGCACCCAGAGCGCCGGGACGATCGCCTCGGCGTTCTGGTTGGAACGGGCCCGGTGATGAATGGCGCGCTGGGCGAAGGCGTACCACTCCTTGCCGCACATCTCGCTCGCGAAGTAACGCGGCGAGAACAACGGAACGAACACCCGGCAGGTGGCCAGTGCCTCGCCGAGCCGTTCCGACCAGCCTTCGCCGGAGCGTATCTCCCGGTCGATGAACCCCGCGGCCGCACCCGCGGGGAGATCGGTCAGGGCCATCACATGGCCGCAGAGATCCTGGAAGAGCCGCTCGACCCACATGTCGGGGTCCGTTCCGCCGCCGTACCCCGGTGTATGCGCGTAGCTCAAGAAGAAGTACGGCCGATGGTCCGCCGCTCGCTGCTGCGTTGTTGCGTGCACACGACCCCCGTCCTGTGTGAGCACCCGCACCCGAGGAGTGATAGTGAATGCGAGCGAATTCATCATTCCGGAGCGGACGTTGCTCCACCCCCATGACGTTCAGTCATTCAACGTCATTTTTCAGTCATACGTTCCCAGGTTTCCTCGATCATTTCTTGATCGAACCGGGTCTGCCTCTGTTTCTCCCAGTTGTCCTGTACGCGCGGACGGCCGGGCCCAACCGGAATGCGATCCTCAGATCTCCTTTCGCATCCGGTGCAGCAGCTGTTTCCCGTCGATGGTCAGTTCGGCGGCACCTTCCAGGGCGTCGAGGGCCTGCGGTACGCCCTCCAGGTAGCGCCGGTCGAAAACCCCCAGCGCCATCCGCTCATAGGTGTCGGTCAGCAACCGGGAAAACGGAACTGTTTCTTCCTGCCAGGGCATCCGATGTTCCCAGGAGCCGTCCGCCGCGTAAAGATCCGTGACATCCCGAAGCGCCTGCAATTCGGCCCGCCGGAAACCGCGCAGCAGAGCGGACGCCAGTTGCTCGGAACTGGCGTCCGGGGCGATCCCCAGCGCGCCGTATCCGTGCCGGCCCACGGCGGGCTCCGCCGGGGGCAGACCGGTCAGCGGGGTGAGGGTGGTGAGACGGCCCGCCATCTCCTCGGTGCGCCCGGGAGCCTTCGTCCCGATGAGCGTCCATGCCTCGCCGATCCTGGCTGCCAGGCCGGCGGCGGCCCGCTCGTCGAGCGCGCCCGCGGCGGGCAGGGAGAAGCAGTCGCGGTACGGGTCGAGGTCGTCGAGCACGAAGCCTGCTGCCGAACCGGGTGTCGGGATCCGGCGCAGCGGCCGCCAGCCGGGACCGGCCGCATCCGGCCGCACGATGCGGCGCTCGGCCGCGTCGCCGCCTTCCCGCCGGACGAGAAAGCCGTCCTCGGTGGCGATCAGGAGCGCCGCACCGCTCTCCCCCTCGTCCGCCATCCGCAACTCTCCGAGGCCGGGGAGGAAGATCCGGCCACCCGAGAAGGGCACCCGTACGAACAGATCCAGGCCGGCCCGTACGACGGCGGACGCGAGGCACGCCGACATCCGGTGCACCACGTCCACGGCCCCGGACCGCTCGCGGACCGGCTCCATCGCATCCAGCAGCCAGGTGCGCGTGTACGGGTGCGCCAGCACCTCGTTCAGGCCGCGGGCTCCTTCCTCGGACGCCTCGATGCCGGCGGCCAGTTCCCAGGCGGCCTCCCACTGTTCGCCGCCGCGCTGTCCGATGTCGGCGTTGAGCAGGGCGAGCAGCGTGCGGGTGAGGTCCTGTTGGGCGGCGACCAGTTCGACGGGACCGGTCACCGCGGGAGCGGCGAGGGCCGTGGCCGTGCGAGCCTCGATGCCGCGCACCAGAGCGGCCAGATCGGCGCAGTACACGGACGGATTGTCGAATGCGTCGGACGGCCCCGTGGAGCGGTACCGGTGCGTGTACAGGCCGCCTCCGCACGAACGCACGACGGGACACTGCCGGCAGGTCTCGCTGACGCCCGCCAGCCCGAGCTGGCGGGCCCGCACCCCGGGATGGGCCGCGACCTCGTCGAAGGCATGGGTGAAGACATCGAAACCGGTGGCTGCGGCGCCTTCGTAGGCGCTCTTGAGGGAGTCGACCTGCTCCAGCTGGCCGTCGGTCTCGACGACGACGAGGTCGGTGGGCGCGAGCCCCAGGGACTCGGTGAGGCTGGGGCCGCCGCCCAGTGTGGACAGCACCGAGGAGAACAGCCGCACCGGCACCGGGCGTCCCCGCTCCTGCCAGTGGTCGAAGACCGTGAGGAGCCAGTCGGCGTACGCGGTGGGGGAACCGCCCGGGCGAGGCGGCGGATCGTCCCAGGTGGCATGCGGGAGCAGGAAGTCGATGAGCGGCGGGTCGAGCTCGGCGAGCGCGTCGAGAACCGCGCGCGGGTCGTTCTCGATGTCGACGGTGCACAGGAGCCCGAGGTAGAGATGGCGGTAGCGCTCCTGCCGGAGCAGCTCGACGGCCTTGAGAACCAGGGGATGGCTGCTGCGTCCGTCGGCGTAGCGGCGGTGCCGGTCGTTGGCGGCCCGGTCGCCGTCGAGGGAGATGCCGACCCTGACACCGAACTCGTCGAAGAGGTCGAGGTAACGCGGACTGAGCTGGAGTCCGTTGGTGTGAATGCGGAGGTCGAGTTCCGCGACGCCCTCGAAGGCGGAGGTGAGCTCTTCACAGACGCGTCGCAGCCGGGCAGGGCCCGCCAGCAGGGGCTCCCCTCCGTGCAGGATCACTGACACGGAGGGCAACGCATGCGTTTTGGCATGCTCGGCCAGGCGCTGAGCTGTCCGGAAGATGACGTCGTCAGAGATTGCTTTGGGGCGGGTACGCCAGCTCTGATCTGCATGTTCGTAGACGTAGCAATGATCGCAGGCAAGATCGCACCTGCTGTGCACTTTGAGCACGATTTCGCGGAATGGGACCAGGGGTCCTGTCATTCCCTCAGTCTAGCCAGCATGCAACGCGAATCAGAGCGCGGAACTGAAGGTCGACGCCATGCTGTGGCGATCGGTCGACGCGGCAAATACCCGGCCGAGCTTCCTGGTGGCTTCGGCGGTGCGGGTGTCGATCTTGGAGAGCGGCACCGATTCCTTCTTCGCAACAGCGAAGGGGCGAGGGGATTCAGAGATCTTCACGGCAGTCCTTGAGGGGAGTTTTCCGGATCATGGAGAAAAGCAGCCAGTTTCTGTAAGACCACAGTGCCCGGCGGCACGACTTTACCCCTCGAACTCGGCTGACGCACCGCGGTGATCCTTTCTTCGTCCCGATGCAGTACGGGACTTACTCATCCGGCTCGAACGGCTCTCACCACGCCACGCGAGCCGGGGAAACCCGAGGGAAACACAGGGGAAACACGAGGCGGGAGAGGTCATCGGTGACCGGCCGGGCCCGCCCGGCCCGCGGCGCGGCAGCGCGGGCGGCGCATGCCCCGACAGGCTTCAGCCGGCCGCGGGGGCCACCCTGTCGGTCCATACGCCCTTCAGGCAGTCCATGGTCCGCTCGTGGGTGTCGCCCACGACATCCGTGACCCTGACACGGACATAGAGGGACCGGACCCGTCGGGCGAAGGTTTCGGAGAACGCACCCACCAGCACCGTGTCATGGCCCCCTACGGCTCCCATCAGGGGGAATCCGGCGCCGAACCCGATGAGCCGGAAGTCCTCCCCGTTGACGAATCCGGCCTCCGCGAGCTCGGCCACGATGTCGGGGACGCTGCTCCACCGCACGTCGGCAAAGTCCTCCGCGCCCTGCATGACCACCCTGACGTCCCACGACTCGATCACGGCCATGTGCTGGCCGCCGTTGAGTATTCCGACGCGCCACGCAGGCTCCTGCGTGGTCAGCAGCCCCTGCGTCCAGGCGGCCCGCCAGCCCAAGTACGGCCTGACCGTGCGGGCGTACTGCGCGCGTGCCAGCACGGCCCCCAGCGAGACCGCCAGCAGGCTTCCCAGCACCTGCCCGTCTACCGGCCGCAGACGCCACGGCCACTCCGACTGCGCCGCGGTCGGCACGTTGCCCCGGACCGCCTCCCAGACGAGCAGTACGGTCAGCAGGCCGAGGAGCACGAGCGGCGTGGTGAACAGCAGAGGACTACGGCGGATCCGACGCTGGGTGTCGGCCTGCGCATCCGGGTTCCCGTCGTACGCCCCACTCATCCCCGGCCCCCCGCCAGTCGGTCGCGAGGCGGGTGCGGGACAGCAACACGCCTCACCACAAAGTCTGTTGGACCACATTGCCACAGTGCCCCGGATCGCACGAGGGGGTCTCACCGGGGACCGAAAAGCACCGTTGCCGGCCCACGTCCATTGCGTGCCCAAGGGTGCACCTCTACGCTCGTGCCCCCCATTCGGCTCACCGGACGAGCACGCCTGTACAACCGCAGACGGGAGTGAACATGACGGCGCTTCCAGGGCCGCTCCAGAGCATGGTCTTCAGGAACGCCGACCTCCCGGCGCTCTTCCACCACACCGACGAGATAGCCGTCGCCAGGCAGCGCGAGGCCGTCAACACCACCCGCATTCAACTGATTCTCCTGGTCACGGGGGCTGTGCCGGCTGCCCTCCCCTGGCACGTCGAGGTGGCTGACTCGTTTCAACTCGCCGATGCGGCAGCTGTGTTGGCCTACCTGGGCGTCCTGGTCACGACGTACCTCTCCGCCCGCCGCAAAGCAAAGTCGCATTGGCAACTCAACCGCTCGGCGGCGGAGTTCATCAAGTCGATGTGCTGGCGCTACTCGGTGCACGGCTCCCCCTTCGACACCACTACCCAGCACCCGGAGGCGGTGTTCGCGAACCGCCTCGAAGAGGGGCTTCAGGAACTGCGCAAAGTGGGGTGGGCCGACCCCCGCGACCTGACGGCGGATTCGGGCGGGCTGATCACCGAGTCGATGCGCGCGTTACGGGAGAAGGCGTTCACCGTACGCAAGGAGACCTATGTGCGGGACCGCCTCATAGAGCAGAGGAGTTGGTACCGCAGACGCCAGGAGGTCTCCCGGCGGGCCACTCTGGTCTGGTCGACCACCATTGCCGCACTGACCGCGCTCGCCCTGGTGTTCGCGCTGTTGAGGACGTTCTCCGTGATGCAGTCCTTCGCCCTGACGGGGGTGCTCTCGGCCGCGGCGGCCGCCTGTCTGGCGTGGAGCGAGATGCGTCGGCACCACCCGCTGATCTCGGCCCACTCGCTGGTGGAGCAGGACCTGGAGGCGATGCAGGTGGCGATGGAGACCACTCTGACCGAGCGTCAGTGGCCGGGGGCGGTGTTCGAGACCGAGCGGATCGTCTCGCCGCAGCACACCGACTGGCTCGCCCGGCACCAGATGTGAGGCACCGCCGGGCGGCACGCCGGCCGGAGCCGTGTACGAGGCCGGGTGCGGCGGGCGGTCAGGTGCGCTCCACGCCCTCGCGCCAGATCACCGTGACCGGACGGCCCAGGCTGCGGGCGTACGTCACGATGTCGCCGGTGCCGCCGAGGCCGCGGGCCGGCCGGCCGTCCCACACCGCGAGCAGCCGGTCGCAGTGGTCGGCGATGTACGCGCCCGCCGCGTAGTACGCCTCGTCGGTGGAGTGCGGGAAGTCCAGCCGGACCTCCCGGACCGCCCGGTCCTTGAGGGCGCGGTAGCGGGCGAGTTCGGCCGCGTCGGCGAAGCAGGATTCGTAATCGCCGCTCGGGATGACCACGGTCAGGTCCGCACCGCAGTCCAGGGCGAGGTCGGCGAAGAGCTGGTCCGCCCCCACCGCCAGACTGGAGAGGGCCTCCAAGGAGCCTTCGAGGCCGCAGAGCGCCGCCCGCAACCCCGCGAGCACGTGGGCGTGGGCCTCCTGCGGGATGGTGCGATGACCGGTCACTCCGATGCGCTTCACGGACCTGGAACCCCCTGAGGTGTCTGCCGGGGGCCCGGAGGGCATCCCCCGGCTGGCACAGCACCCGCCCCCGTCGCTCCTGCGTGACCGACCTGCCCCACATCCTCTCAAAAGCCGCGGGGTGAGCGGGAGCCCCCGCCCAGCATTCGGGCGGGAGCTCCGTCGCGGCCGGTCGCTTCTTCGAGGGCCGGGCCGGGGGTGTGCCGGGGTGTCAGTAGACGCTGACCCCGTACGCGCTGAGCGCCTCGGTGACCGGCTGGAAGTACGTGGTGCCGCCGGAGGAGCAGTTGCCGCTGCCACCGGAGGTGAGACCGATCGCCTTGGAGCCGGAGTAGAGCGGACCGCCGGAGTCGCCGGGCTCCGCGCAGACGTTGGTCTTGATCATGCCGTAGACGATGTCGCCGTTGCCGTAGTTGACGGTGGCGTTGAGGCCCGTGACGGAGCCGCCGTGGGTGCCGGTGGTGGAGCCGCGGCGGGTGACGGACATGCCGACCGTGGCGTCGGCCGCGCCGGTGATGTCGACGCTGCCGACGGTGCCCTCGTGGGAGACCGAGGCGTTGTCGTAGCGGACCAGGCCGTAGTCGTTGGTCGGGAAGCTGGAGCCGACCGTCGGGCCGATGCTGGTGGAGTTCGAGGAGTTGGTGTACCAGGGCGGGTTGCCGTCGGTGCAGTGACCGGCGGTCAGGAAGTAGTAGGTGCTGCCGCTGCGGACGTTGAAGCCGAGGGAGCAGCGCCAGCCGGGAGCGTAGATCGCGTCGCCGCCGGAGAGCAGTTTGCTGATCTTCCCGGGGGTGCGTTCGATCTTCAGGGCTCCGGCGTTGACTCCGGCGGACTGCTTGATCTTCTCGATCCCGGCCTGCGAGACCGTGCGGTCGACGGTGACCACGAGCTTGTTGGACGCCGGGTCGACGTTCCACGCGGTGCCTGCCACGTCGGCGCCGAGCACGGCGTCGCCCGCGGCGGAGAGCTGCGCGGCGCTGAAGGTGGTGTGGGTGTCGGCCTGGGCGCTGGGGACGGCCAGTGCGGCAACGGCGACGAGGCCGGCAGCGATGGCGACGGTCCTGGTGCGTCTCGCGGTGCCACTGAGGGGGGTGGTGCGCTTGATCCTCACTTCTCGTTCCTCCCGAGGGAAGTCGGGGGTCCGCCTGTGGGGTGGTCGGACCCGTGAGGCGCAGTCGTTCGCACGGCCGTGCGCCCGCATCAGGCATGCCGTGTTCCTGACAAGCGCTGCTCGGGAGTATTCAAGGCGTCAACTTGTGGCGCAAGAGGGCCTTCTGGCCTGAACTTGGTCATGCCGAACAGGAAAGGTCCCGGCAGCACAGGGGCTGCCGGAGCCACCGACCCACAAGGAAGCGACGCTGCGTCAGTTGTCGATGCGGTTGCGCTCCCCCGCCTCCACGGCGGCGGAAAGCGTGTTGCCGGGCGGCGGGAAGGGGCAGATGAAGTGGTCCGCGAAGGCGCACGGCGGCAGCAGCGCACGGTTGAGGTCGACGGTCACGCTGCCGTCCTCGGCGGGCACCGCGGGCCGCAGGAACCGGAAGCGGTAGCTGCTGTTCCCGCTGGTGGCGTCGGCGAAGACCGCCCAGAGCGAGCCGTCGGGCTCGATCGCGGCCCGGAGCGTGTGCTCCGTACCGTCGAGCTCGAAGGCGATCTCACCGGCGAGTCCGAGACCGCGCTCGACCCCGTCGGCGTTCTCGACCCGGACCGTACGGGCGCCGTCGTACGGGCGGAAGGTGCCCTCGAGCACCCAGCGGGGGTCGTACGGGGTGGCCTCGATGGCCCGGAAGGCGCGCCGCGCCGGGGAGTCCGGGTCGAAGTCCCGTACCGCCCAGAGCCCTTCGCGGCTCATTACGACCAGCCGCCGCTGCCCGTGGGCGACGCGGGACCCGCCGATCGGGCCGCGGTCGGCGGTGAGCCGGACCTGGCCGGTGAAGGGCTCGCCGTCGACCGTCAGCCCGTCCGCCGCGGAGGCGCTGAGCACCAGCTCGTCGCCGTCCTCCCGCCACTGGCCGGGTACGTCGGGGATGCGGCCCTCCGGGTAGTCGGAGAGCCAGTGGGTGCCGGTGAGGGAGAGCGGTCCGTAGGGGCCGGCGACCGTGGCGGTGCGCTCCTCGTGCCAGTGCTTCCAGTCCTGTGCCGCCTGCTCGGAACCGTGCGGCTGCGGTGCGTCCGTGCTCATGCGGTCAACCTTTCCATACCGGCCCGGCGAGCCCGGGATGCGACCGCAGGGTGGAACCGGCCCGGGTTACCGGTGGGCGCGGCCGGGATGGCCGCGGGGTGTCCGGCCACCGAGCAGGGCGTCCGGATCAGCAGCTGCAGTCGCAGTCGCAGCAGTCGCACGAGCCACAGCAGTCCCCGCAGTTGCTGCAGCAGTCGCACGCCTCGCAGCAGTCCCCGCAGTCGCACTGGTTGCAAAGTCCGTCGCGGCGCCGATGGCTCCACGGATCGTTGAACGTGCCGCAGCACATCTGGCAGGTGCAGGCCAGTCCCGCCCACACCAGGCAGCCCGCGATCAGACCGCGCCGGTCGCGCGGCGGCTCGGGCGGGGGCTGCGGCGGGCCCGCCGGGCCGCCGGGGCTCGGCGCGTACGGATTGCCCGGCGGCGGGCCGAAAGCCCCGGTCTGCCGGGTGCCTGACGGGGCACCGGCTCCGTCCAGGAGCACGCCGCCCGCCTGGTGCGAGCACGACGTGGTACCGAAGGCCCGGTCCACCGACTGGCGCAGTTCGTGCGCCAGCAGCACATGGGCCAGCTTGTCGTCGGTGAATTCCGCGTCACGCAGCGCCAGCCGCACGCCGCGCAGCGCGTCGTCGCACAGCCGCCGGGCCTCCGCACGCGAGGTGCCGGTCGCGGTGAGCGGGTTCCAGGCGCCCGACGCGGCGTCAGCTTCCTGGTCCTCCACGGCGTCCAGCAGATGGGCCAGGCGCCCGAAGAGGCGGCCGGCCTCGGCGAGCGGTTCCGCGTTCTGCGGCTTGCCGGCGAGCACCGCGGTGTGGGCGAAGGCGGCCGCGGTGGCGGTCTCGGTGGGTTCGGTGACCGTGAGCAGCGGGGTGCCGGGCCCGGCGATCAGCTCGATGCCGGTCTGCCGGTCGACGGCGTCCACGAGCAGCGCCGTGTCGAAGCCGAGCTGTGCGCCGGTGCGCGCACCGGCCCGGTCCCAGCCCGCGGCGACCCGGCGCGCGGCGGCGGCGACCGGTCGGCGCCTCAACAGGCCGTCCCCGTCCGCGACGTGGTCCCGGACCTTCGCCGAGGCCAGCACCAGGGAGACGGCGGCGGCCAGCCTGGCTCCCTCGCCACGGGCGACCGGGGCGGTCCGCATGGCGCGCAGCGGGCAGGGCCCCGCCGTGCGACGCCATCCGGTGGTGCGCTCGGACTGAGCCTCCGTCAGAACAGAAACAATCAGACCGTCATAGTTCGTAACGATTCGGGCGAATTGCCCGTGATCGGAGCGAAGTGCGAGGCAGAGCCCGCAGAGATGCGCCATCCACTCGGTCCTGAGCCCCTCGGACAACCGATGGGCACAGGGCCTGACTATTCCGAACACGACGATCCCCCGAGAGTCGTTCACCTTGGCGCCGAGCTCGTGCGGCTGCGCGAGGTGCATCGTACCGAGCACCCCGTTCACCCGTACGTCCCCCACATCACCCATACGGCCCGGGCATCATATTTTCTTTCTTTCAGACCCCTTATGCGGGAGAAACCCTGACGAATCGCCACATCTTCTGTGCCAGTACCGTCACGAATCCCCTGCGCGCCGACTATCCACTTGGCGCACGATCCGCATCATGGACGACCATAGGAAGACGAATGAGATGCGGAACATGACGGAACCGCGGTGAGAGGAGGCGTCCATGGGATCGGTGCGCAAGGCGAGTGCCTGGCTGGGCCTCGTGGAGGACAACGACGATCGGTACTACGACGACGAGTACGCCGAGGGCCCGCAGACCGGGACCGGTCAGGCCTGGGTGACCGACCCCCGGGTGCAGATCGCGTCCGAGGCGGCCGAGGAGACGGGCCGCCGGATCGCCACCGTCACCCCGGACAGCTTCCGGGACGCACGGGCCATCGGAGAGCTCTTCCGGGAGGGCGTTCCGGTGATCGTCAACCTCACGACCATGGACCCCACGGACGCGAAGCGTGTCGTGGATTTCGCCGCCGGGCTGATCTTCGGACTGCGCGGCTCGATCGAGCGCGTGGCCACCCGGGTCTTCCTGCTGACCCCGGCCGACACCCAGGTGGTCACCGAAGCCGCCGGCCGGCCGACCGACGGCTTCTTCAACCAGAGCTGAGCAGGGCGCTCGCCGGACGTTCCGGGGCCTAGCGGAACGCGTCGAGACCGGTGAGCGCCTTGCCCAGCACCAGCTGGTGCATCTCCACAGTCCCTTCGTAGGTGAGCACCGACTCCAGATTCGTCGCGTGGCGCATCACCGGGTACTCCAGCGAGATCCCGTTGGCGCCGAGGACGGTGCGCGAGGTACGGCAGATGTCGATCGCCTCCCGCACATTGTTGAGCTTCCCGAAACTGACCTGCTCCGGGCGGAGCCTGCCCGCGTCCATCCGCCGGCCCAGATGGTGGGCGAGCAGGATGCCCTTGTGCAGTTCCACGGCCATGTCCGCGAGCTTGGCCTGGGTGAGCTGGAAGCCGCCGATCGGCCGGTCGAACTGCTCCCTCGTCCTCGCGTACTCCACGGCAGCCTCGAAGCTGGCGCGGGCCGCGCCCATGGCTCCCCAGACGATCCCGTAGCGGGCATGACTGAGACAGCTGAGCGGACCGCGCAGACCGGTGACCCCCGGGAGCACGGCGTCGGCGGGCAGCCGCACCTCGTCGAGCACCAGCTCACTGGTGACCGAGGCGCGCAGCGACCACTTGTGCTTGATCTCGGGCGCCGAGAAGCCCGGGGTGCCGGTCGGCACGGCGAAGCCGCGGATTCCGTCGTCGGTCTGCGCCCAGACGACGGCGACCCCGGCGACCGAGCCGTTGGTGATCCACATCTTGCGCCCGGTGAGCACCCAGTCCCCGCCGTCGCGCCTGGCGAAGGTGCGCATCCCGGCCGGGTCGGAGCCGTGGTCCGGTTCGGTGAGGCCGAAGCAGCCGATGATCTCGCCGGCCGCCATGCCCGGCAGCCAGCGCTGCCGCTGCTCCTCGGAGCCGAAGCGGTGGATGGCGTACATGGCGAGCGACCCCTGTACGGAGACCAGGGAGCGGATCCCCGAGTCCGCCGCTTCGAGCTCCAGACAGGCCAGTCCGTACTGGACGGCGGTGGCACCCGCGCAGCCGTATCCCTGGAGGGACATGCCGAGCGCGCCGAGCGAACCGAGCTCACGGGCCAGCTCACGGATGCCGGGCAGCTCGCCCTTCTCGTACCACTCGGCGATGTGCGGCAGGACGCGGTCGGCGGCCCAGTCGCGTACGGCCTGGCGGATGGCGAGGTCCTCGGCGCAGAGCAGATCGTCGATGCCGATCGGATCGGCGGGGTCGAACGGTGGGAGCTTCGAGGACTCGGTGGTGGACATGAGAATGCCTCCGGCGGCTCGCGCGATGCTAAAACTAGCAGTGTTAGTTATGGCCTCGCACCGACGTTACGGCTCAGTGCGCCGCCCGTCCAGAGCCGGTCGCCTCGGCGGGTCGGCGGGCCGGATGCGGGAGGGGCCGCTGCGCACGGCCCGGAGCGGGTGCCTCGTGCGCGGTGTGCTGTTCGCGCGCCTCGTTTGCGCCGGCCCGGCCGAGCTCGTCGGGCACCGGCGACGGGCAGTCCATCGCCCGCGGCAGCCGCAGTGCGGCGAGCGCGCCGACCAGCAGCAGAGCGGCGCTGACCAGCAGCGTGACATGCAGTCCCGTGATGAAGGAGTGACGGGCGGTGGAGCGCAGCACCGCTCCCAGCGGACCGCCCAGCCGGTCCGCCACCTGGTAGGCCTCGCCCAGCGAATGGGCGGCGGCCGCACGGGCCGCGGCCGGGACACCCGCTTCGGAAAGCGTCGAGAGCCCGGGGGCGTAAGCGGCGTTCATGACACTGCCGAGCAGGGCGATCCCCATGCCCGCGCCCAGCTGGTACGAGGTCTCGCCGATCGCCGCCGCTCCGCCCGCCCGGTCGGCGGGGGCCTCGCTGAGCATGGATTCGTATGCCCCGAAGAGCGTGGTCTGGAGCCCGAAGCCGAGGGCCACGAAGGCGGTCGTCAGCAGCGCGGGCCGGTCGTGCTGCCCCATCGCGGTGAGGATCAGCACCGAGACGGCCGTGAGCACGAAGCCCCAGCCGACCATCCGGCGCGGTCCGACGCGGCGCAGGGTGTACGAGCCGGTGGCGCCCGCGGCCATGGCGGCGAAGGTGAGCGGCAGCAGCCGCAGACCGGTCTCGAGCGGGCTCAGGCCGAGGACCAGCTGGAGGTACTGCACGGCTATGAGCTCAAGACCGACCAGGGCCAGCATGGCGAGAACGATGCAGCCCACCGCGGTGGAGAAGGCGGGTCTGGCGAACAGCCCGATGTCGATCAGCGGATGCGTACGCCGCTTCTGACGGCGCACGAAGACGGTGAGCAGCAGCGCCCCGATCAGCAGCGGAACGAGCGTGGCCGCGCTCAGCACCTCGCCGGTGCCCGCCCGCTTCACCCCGAGGACCACCCCGAGCACTCCGGCCGCGGCCATCAGCGCGCCCAGCACGTCCCACGGGCCGTCGTGGCTGCCGCGCGACTCGGGCAGGAGCAGCCGTCCGACCGGCAGGATCAGCGCCATCAGCGGGACGTTGATCAGGAAGACCGAGCCCCACCAGAAGTGCTCGACGAGGAAACCGCCGATGACCGGACCGGTGGCGGCGCCCACGGCGGCGACCGCGGTCCAGACGCCGATCGCCATGGCTCGTTCACGCCGGTCGGGAAAGACCTGCCGGAGGATCGACAGCGTCGCCGGCATGATCATCGCGCCGCCGACCCCGAGCAGGGCACGCGCCACGACGAGTACGCCGGGACTGTCGGCCATCGCGGCGATGGCGGAGGCGACACCGAAGAGCGCGTATCCGAGCAGCAGAACGCGGCGGCGGCCGACCCGGTCCCCGAGGGTGCCGAAGAGAATCAGCAGCGACGCGCAGACCAGCGGATAGGCGTCGACGATCCAGAGCAGACCGACCGCGCTGGGCCGCAGGTCCTCGGTGACGGCGGGTACGGCGACGTGGAGCACGGTCGAGTCGAGTGCCACGAGCAGGAGGCTGAGGCAGAGGACGACGAGGACGACCCATCGATTGGCACCGTCGGCTGCTGAGCGCAGCCGGATTCGGGCTGTGGCCGTCCCGGACATGCATGTACCTCCCAAAAGGTCCCTCGCGCTCGGCGGGCCAACCGGGGACGCGGCGGTTCGCCGCTCCTCATGGCCCGGCATCGACGGGCGAGTGATCCGTCAGCGTACGCGAGTTCGGAGCCCTCACACATGGCCCACCTCATACCCGGCCGGACCACGGAGTGTGGCGTACGCCACGCCGCCCCACCGCCCGGACCTGCGAAGACCCCCTCCGCACCCGGCACAGGACGGTACTCGGCCGTCCCCGCACGGCGCACGCCGGGCCCGCACCGAAAGCGGCCGGTGACCGGGCCGACACCGTCCGTTCCACTCCCGCCGGGCCCCGACAAATTCATACCGGCACTTCCTGTGCTTTCCTGCCCACTCCCAAACACCCTTCCGAAATGCGTGCGAAATAAATATCGCGAAGGCCCTTCGAGACACTTGGGAAGGTCGGGAATTAAGGCCGCGTTGAGACATAGTCCACATCACATCGTCATCACAAAGAGACCGGATCGCCCTGGTCCCGCACTAACTCGCTGTAACGTCGATTGGGTGCGTACCGACATCTTTGCCCGGCTGGACCGGGAGCCGGAGCCGCCGAAGATAGAGCCACCGCGGATGAGTCGTCACCGCATCGCACTCTTCGGCGGGACGTTGGCGTTCTATCTCGCCATCGTCATTGCCGTGCTGACCTCGTCCTGGCTGGTGACCCTGGACTGGAAGGTCATGCTCTTCCGGCCGTATCAGCAGTGGCCGGAAATCCATGCGTTCCTCGACTACTACATCGTGCTCGGGCAGCGCGGACCCACCGCCACCATGGTCGCCTGCTGGCTCGGCTGGCGCTCCTGGCGGCAGCACACGCTGCGACCGCTGCTGACGCTGGGCGCGGCACTGCTGCTGCTCAATGTGACGGTCGGCGCGGTCAAGATCGGCCTGGGACGCCTCGGCCCGCACTACGCGACCCAGATCGGCTCCGCGGAGCTCTTCGCCGGCGGCGATATATTCCCTTCCGGCCACACCGCCAACGCGGTCGTGACCTGGGGAATCCTCGCCTATCTGGCCACCACCCCGCGAGCGAGGCGCTATCTGTCGGCCATGTCGGCCATCGTCTCGCTCGGCGTCGGCCTCACCACCGTCTATCTCGGTACGCACTGGCTCAGCGATGTCCTGCTGGGCTGGGCGGCGGGGCTGCTGATCATGCTGGGCCTGCCCTGGGTCGAGCCGCTGATCACCCGGGCCGAGGCATGGATCTTCGCCCAGCGCGACAACCTGCGGGGATTCGGCCGCCCCGTTCCCTCCGTGCCGGTCGCGGCCGGCGGCCCCAGGACCGTGCTGCTGCCGCAGCCGGAGGGCGGCGACGCCCCGGCGCTGGAGCCAGCCGTCGCGGCGGCCTCGGGCGGCACCGCCACCCGCTCGCGCACGCACGCCTCGCATCCGGCGCATCTGGTGCGCTCGGAGCGGACCCCGGTCACCCCGTCCGGCAGTCGGCGCCCGCCGCAGACCGCCGACCGCACCCCGCGCGGCGGCACGAGCCCGGCCCGCCCGGTGGCCGGCGGCTGAGCCCCCGGCGAGCACGGGGCCGGTACGCACAGCCGCTCCCCCGGACATGAGTGAAGGCCCCGACCGCGGTCGGGGCCTTCACTCATGTCCGGGGGAGCGCGCCCGGGGCGCGGCGCTCAGCCCACCCAGCAGCGGGTGACGACGGCGGCGTCGACCTCGAAGTTGATCCGCCCGTTCCGGAACTCCATGGTGATGATCGCGCCCGGCGGCAGGGATCTGACGGTGCTCCAGCCATGGCTGCGGGCCCGCCGTTCGGCGGCGTCGGCAGCGAGGCCGACGTACTCACCGGGCGCGTCGTCGGGCTGGACGGGAGGGGTCGGTAGGGGTGCCATGCCCTTCACCGTAGGCGGCCGCGGGCGGCGACGGAAGCCGGGGCGACCGCCACCGCCGGGCATCCTCACGTTCCCCGCCGGTCACACTTCTGTCACAGGATCACGACACGCCTGCCGTATGAATCACGCCACCCGATCACGCTGCCGGGGGACCGGACACACAGTAATCACACAGGCTGGAAAACGATCAGGCGAAAGGCCCGGAATCAGAACGGAATATCCTGCGCCGAGAGCCTGGAATTCCCATTCCGAATAACCTGTGTAAATGAGCAGGTCGCCGGGAATTCGCGCTTCCTTATGGCAGCCTTATCCTCTGGTCACAATATTCGCGATGCGGTACGGGTACGGCCGCCGACTGCCATCGGTATAGCGGGCGGCCCCGGCCGTCCGTATGGTGTCGTCGCAGGCGGGGCCTCACTCCAGGGCCCTGGTGAGCCGGTCCCTGGCCGCCCTGATCGCGTCCTGGAGCTCCGGCGGTTCGACCACCTCGAAGTCGAATCCCAGCATCATCACGTGGATGACCAGCACGTCCAGAGTGGCCGCCCCGGCGCGCAGCAGACAGGTATCGGCGTCGACCGCCTCCAGCACCCCGGCCGAGGGCGAGATCCGCTCGGCCGCGCGCTCGATCCCGGCCTTCAGCCGGACCACCGCCCGCGTCGGGTACACGGATGTGGAGATCCCCTTCGAGACATAGGCGGCCAGATCCTCGGCGGGCGCGTCACGCGGGGCGAACCTCGGGCCGTGCGGCGGCGTGGGGGTGATCCGGTCAGCCCGGAACGTACGCCAGTCCGCACGGTCCAGGTCCCAGGCGACGAGGTACCAGCGGCGCTCGGTGCACACCAGCCGGTGCGGTTCGACGGTCCGCCGCGAGACGGAGCCGGAGTGGTCCCGGTACTCGAAGCGCAGCCGTTCGGCGTCCCGGCAGGCCCCGGCGAGTTCGGTCAGGACGCCCGCGTCGGCGACCGGCCCGGCGGGCCCGCGGAGCAACGGCACGGTGAAGGTGTTCAGCGCGTTCACCCGCCGCCGGAGCCGGTCCGGCAGCACCTGTTCCAGCTTGGCCAGGGCGCGTACGGAGGTCTCGCCGATGCCCTCGACGCCGTGGCCCGCCGCGGTGCGCAGGCCGACCGCGACGGCGACGGCCTCTTCGTCGTCCAGGAGCAGCGGCGGCAGCTGGGCACCGGAGCCGAGCTGGTATCCGCCGCCGGTACCGGGACTGGCGTTGACCGGGTAGCCCAGTTCGCGCAGCTTGTCGACGTCGCGCCGGACGGTCCGCGGGGTGACGCCGAGCCGGTCGGCGAGATCGGCGCCGGACCAGTCGCGGTGCGCCTGGAGCAGCGAGAGCAGACGCAGCAGTCGTGCCGAGGTCTCCAACATGGGGCGAGTCTGCCAGGGCTTGCGGACAGCGTCCGTCCGCGAGCCCGGCGCGGATCTCAGGGAGACGGTTCCGGTTCGAGCCGGACGCAGAGGTCGTTGTCGGTGGAGTAGCAGGGTGTGGCGCGGACGCCCTTCCCCGCGCTGCGGCCCGGGTAGACGAAGATCTTCTTGCGGTCCCAGACGTCGTCGAGGATGCGGGAGATCCGTACATCGCGGGCCGGCTCGCCCTCCGCCGCCCCGGGGACCAGCCAGAGCGTCCACAGCTGCTGTGCGGTGACGGCGCCGTCGGCCAGCCGGTCGAGCGGGAGCGTGAAGGCGAAGGCGCCCTCCTGCCCGGCGACCGGCACCCGCAGGACCCGGCCCCCGGCACCGGGTCCTCGCGCCTCGACGCGGGCGCCGGTGCCGAGGCCCGTCCCGTACAGCGTGCCCTCGACGGTCATCCCGGTCCCGTCGAAGGTCACCGGTCCGGCCTCGGCGTGCGGTGCGCGCAGCCAGCAGCGGACGGCGAGCCTGCCGTCGAGGGTCGGGTACGGGATGCGGACCGCGATCCGCCCGCCCGCGGGTACGCGGTCGACGAGCAGGCGCAGGTCCCTGATCCCGGGCTCGACGGCCACGGCCTTGCCGTCGTCCTCGCCCGGCTCCCGCAGATACACGTCCCAGCGGCCCTCGGCGGACTGCGTGGTCCCCGGCAGCACCGCGCGCAGCCGTCCGTCGCGCAGCGGGCTCAGCGACAGCCGTACGGTCTCGGCGTCGCGGCCCCGGCCCTTGGCACCGCGCAGCCGGAGCAGCAGTTCGGGCCTCTCCCCGTCCTCACTGCGGTGGGGGTCGAGGTCGAAGGTGATCCCGCCGTCGGGTCCCACGGTGCAGTCGGCCCGCGGCGTCCTTCGCACTGCGGAGGCGGTCATACGGTCTTCCCCTTGCGGATCGCGGCGGCTGCCTTGTAGCGCAGGGCGTACGCCCCGTCCAGCACGGTGCCCCGGGCGCGGTGGAGCGTAGTACTCATCGCGCCGTGCGAGCGGTTGCCCGGGCCGCGCGAGGCGAGTTCGGTGAAGAGCCGTTCATGGCGTTCGGCGATCCGGGAGGGGTCGAAGCGCTGCGAGGCGGAGAGCGCGGCAAGGCCCGCGCGGTGCCGTGCGTCGTCGTCCTCGATGAGTCCGAGCAGGGCGTCGGCCACCGCGGCCGTGTCACCGACGGGCACCAGCCGTCCGTCGGTGCCGTCGTCGATGATCTCGCGGGGCCCGTGCGGGCAGTCGGTGGCGACGACCGGCAGCCCGCAGCGCATCGCCTCGACGATGGTCATGCCGAAGGACTCGCGGTCCGAAGTGACCGCGGCGATCGACCCCTTGGGCCACTCGGCCTCCAGCGGATTGACCGGTCCCATCAGGAACACGTGGTCGTGCAGCCCGAGTTCACCGATGAGCGTGAGCAGTGCCTGCCGTTCGTTCCCGGTCGCGTCACCGCCGCCGTAGATCCGCAGCCGCCAGTCCGGGCGGACCGCGACCACGTCGGCGAACGCCCGTACGAGCAGGTCGTACCGCTTGACCTTGTGCAGCCGGCCTGCGGCGATCACCCACTTGCGGTCGCCGTCGGCGGGCGGGACCGTCGGCGCGGGCACGCTGTTGGGAATGGCCTCGATCCGTACGCCGGGCAGCCTGAACCCGGTCCGGTAGGCGTGGGCGTCGGCGTCGGTGACGGTGGTGATCGCGTCGAGCAGGGTGTAACGGTGGGCGATCTCGCGGCGCAGCCGGTAGCCGTGACTGTCGAGGGTGAGGTGTTCCTGCCCGATCCGGACCGGGCCGCGGCGGGCCTGCCTGCTGATGTGCACATTGAGCCCCGGCCGGGTTCCGACCACCACGTCCGCCTCCAGGGAACGCAGATGGTCCGCCACCCGTGCGTCGCTCAGCCTGCTGTACTGCCGGTACCTGCTGTCGCCGCGCGGGAACACCGTCGCGGGACGGGCGTATTCGGCCGAGTCGCCGTCGTACGTCGGGCTCTTCTTCCGCAGATCGACGAGGTGGCTCAGGCGCACCCCTTCGGGGGCGCCCAGCGCGGGGACGTCGCGGTGCCGGAAGACCGAAACGATCTCGATGTCATGGTGCCCGGCCAGCTCCCCGGCGAGATTGAACGTCGTGCGGATCGTGCCCCCGACTCCATAGGCGTTGTGGAGCAGGAAAGAAATGTGCATGAAACGCCATATCTCCCGGTTCGGCTGATCAGCGGCAGGCTGCACTTGGCATGACGACACAGGCTCATCCACGGTTCACTGCACATGGGGGCGAGTTTCGGTCAGCTGCGAACTCGCCCGCTTTCCCGCTTTGTCGATGTATCGGCGCACCGGTGCGTGATCGAGTCGACCACATCGCGCCCCACCAGATCAGGACAAACAGCCACTGATCGGTCTCCAGGGTCTTGAGATTCACCCTCTGCGCCGGTTGGTTCGATTACGTTCCTTTTCTCGCGTGACCCCGGCCGCGGCTCGCCCGTTGTCATTTCCATGAGCCGGGAACCACCCGGCGCACGCACCGAGTTCGAGGAGCCACCCGTGCCGCGCATGCTCGACGTCAGCGAGGACGTACGCGCCGAGATCGGCGACGCCGAAGCCGACCGGCTGCTCGTCGGCGACAACGCCCCGGGCAGTTACGACTGCACTTCCTGCCGCACCCCCGGCGACTCCGAGCAGGAACGCACCAGCACGGTGCTCTTCGTCGGCGACGAGACCGCCGTCCTCGCCTTCGCGCACGCGACGTGCATCCCCTCGCAGGTCGTCCAGGTCGCCGAGGAGCAGCTGCAGGGCGCCGTACGCAGCATCACCGGCAACAACGGCTCCGGCGACGCGGCGCAGCCGCAGGGCCTGACCACCGAGCAGGCCGTCCTCGGGATCACCAGCGGCCTCGTCCTGATCGGCGACGAGCTCCACCCGGCCCTCGTCGTCGAACCGACCGGTGCCATCGCCCGTCCGGGCACGGACGGCAGCCGGGGCGACGAATTCCTCCAGCTGCTGCTGGAGCAGGGCTTCCACCCGGTCCACCGGATGGACCAGGTGCCCGCCATGCTGCACGGCTGGTCGATCCTGCTCGCCGTGGGCCAGCTGCACGCCGTGCTCCAGCCGGGCATCGGCGGCGGCGCACCGGTCGCCTGGTGGCAGGCGCACGCACCGCTCCAGGTCACCGAGGGCTGGCGGACCGCGGCCAACAAGTCCCGGACCGTCCTCGTCTTCGCCGCGCCCGCCGGGGCGATCGGCCAGCAGCCCCGCGAGGACCTGCTGCGCGACGCCCTGGACAGGGCCGCGGCCGGAGGGCTCCTGGTCGCCGCCGCGATGCCGCTGGCCGGTACCTGATCATGACGGCCCGACCCTCGCACCGGCGGCGAACAGCTATTTCTCCGCCGCGCCCGCATCCGACGGTCACCGGGGTCGTTGGCACATACGTGCACTCATACGACTCCTCCCACCAGCGCCCGAGCCCGATCCCTGGCATGCGGCCCTCGCAGGATCCCTCGGGCGGTCCGTCCCAGACCCCGATCTACGACGCGCTGTACTCCGAGTACCGCCGCTCGTTCCGGGCGCTGCCGGGTGATCGGAGCGGCGAGGAAAATCTCGGCTTCGTGGCCTTCGGCACCGGGCTCTCCGGCAGCCGTCTCCCGTTGAGCGGCCATTCCGGCCACTCCGCCGGCTTCTCCACCGGTCTCGCCGTCACCGGCGGGTCCGCCAGGCACAGTGGCAGCACCGGCAGCGGCTCCGGCTCACACACCAGCAGCCTCGGTTCCTGGCAGCGGGTGGGCCGGCACTCCGGGCGCACCCAGCCGGCGGCCCTGCCCCCGGGCTCGCGCGGGGACTGAGCGTACGACAGAGCCCCGGACCGTCTCGGACGAGAGACGCTCCGGGGCTCTGTCGTTACGCCCTTGCCCCCTACTTGTTGCGGCCGCGCTTCTCACGGACCCGCACCGAGATGTGGATCGGGGTGCCCTCGAAGCCGAACTCCTCACGCAGCCGGCGCTCGACGAACCGTCGGTAGCCGTGCTCCAGGAAGCCCGAGGCGAACAGCACGAAGCGCGGCGGCTTGGTGCCGGCCTGGGTACCGAAGAGGATCCGGGGCTGCTTGCCGCCGCGTACGGGGTGCGGGTGGGAGGCGACGATCTCGCCGAGGAAGGCGTTCAGCCGGCCGGTGGGGATGCGGGTCTCCCAGCTGGCGAGCGCGGTCTCGATCGCCGGGACGAGCTTTTCCATGTGCCGGCCGGTGACGGCCGAGACATTGACCCGCGGTGCCCACGCGATCTGCGCGAGCTCCGTCTCGATCTCCCGCTCCAGGTAGTAGCGGCGCTCCTCGTCGAGCTTGTCCCACTTGTTGTACGCGATCACCAGGGCGCGTCCGGCCTCCACGGCCATGGTGATGATGCGCTGGTCCTGGACGCTGATGGACTCGCCCGCGTCGATCAGGACGACGGCGACCTCGGCCTTCTCCACAGCGGCGGCGGTACGCAGCGAGGCGTAGTAGTCCGCGCCCTCCTGCAGGTGGACGCGGCGGCGGATGCCGGCCGTGTCGATGAACTTCCAGGTGATGCCGCCGAGCTCGATCAGCTCGTCGACAGGGTCGCGGGTGGTGCCGGCGAGCTCGTTGACGACGACGCGGTCCTCGTTGGCCACCTTGTTCAGCAGCGAGGACTTGCCGACGTTCGGGCGGCCGATGAGCGCGATCCGGCGCGGGCCGCCGATCGCGGTGCCGAAGCGCTGGGCGGGGGCCTCGGGAAGCGCTTCGAGAACGGCGTCGAGCAGGTCGCCGGTGCCGCGGCCGTGCAGCGAGGAGACCGGGTGCGGCTCGCCGAGACCCAGCGACCACAGCGCCGTGGCGTCCGCCTCGCCGCTCTGTCCGTCGACCTTGTTGGCGCACAGCACGACCGGCTTGCCGGCCCGGCGCAGCAGCTTGACGACGGCTTCGTCGGTGTCGGTCGCGCCGACGGTCGAGTCGACCACGAAGACGACCGCGTCGGACGCCTCGATCGCGTACTCGGCCTGGGCGGCGACGGAGGCGTCGATGCCCAGCACGTCCTGCTCCCAGCCGCCGGTGTCGACGACCTTGAAGCGGCGGCCCGCCCACTCGGCCTCGTAGGTGACGCGGTCACGGGTGACGCCGGGCTTGTCCTCGACGACCGCCTCGCGGCGGCCGATGATCCGGTTCACCAGCGTCGACTTGCCGACATTGGGGCGGCCGACGACGGCGAGCACGGGCAGCGGGCCGTGTCCGGCCTCGTCGATGGCGCCCTCGACCTCTTCGAGGTCGAAGCCCTCCTCCGCGGCGAGCTCCATGAACTCCGCGTACTCGGCGTCGCCAAGCGCTCCGTGCTCGTGGTCCGAGCCGTCGGAGTGAATCTGGTCGTTCATGAAGTCCGTTCCTCTTTGCATCATCGATGGGCCACGAACCCGCGGCCCACTACTCAAGTCTTACCTAGCGCCCGGTGAAACGCCTGGCCTCGTCCAGATGGGCGGTCAGCCGCCCCTGGATCCGTACCGTCGCCTCGTCCAGCGCCTTGCGCGTACGCCTGCCGCTTCGGTCGCCCGCCTCGAAGGCATCGCCGAAGACGACGTCGACCCGGCTGCGCAGCGGCGGCAGTGCCGATATCAACCGTCCGCGGCGCTCGGTGCTTCCCAGGACGGCCACGGGCACGATCGGTGCGCCGCTGCGCACCGCGAAGTACGCGAGCCCGGCACGCAGGGAGGCGAAGTCGCCCTCGCCCCTGGTGCCCTCGGGAAAGATCCCGAGCGCCCCGCCGTTCTCCAGCACGCCGAGGGCCTGGGTGATGGCGGTGCGGTCGGCGGTCGTACGGTCCACCTTCAGCTGACCGATTCCGCGCAGGAACGGGTCGAGCGGGCCGACGAACGCCTCCTTCTTGATCAGGAAGTGGACGGGCCGGGGCGCGGTGCCCATCAGCATCGGACCGTCGATGTTGTGAGAGTGGTTCACCGCGAGTATGACGGGTCCGGAGGCGGGGACTCGCCACGCACCGAGGACGCGGGGCTTCCACAGCCCGTACATCAGCCCGATGCCGATCCCGCGCCCGACCGCCGCACCGCGCGGCGAGGGCGAGCCCATGGCCTGGGTCACTTCGTGGCCCGCTTCTCCTCGACGAGGGTGACGACGCACTCGATGACCTGCTGAAGGGTCAGCTCGGTGGTGTCCACCTCGACCGCGTCGTCCGCCTTGGCGAGCGGGGAGGTCTTGCGGCCGGAGTCGGCCGCGTCCCGCTTGATCAGCGCCTCCTTGGTGGCGGCGAGGTCGGAGCCCTTGAGCTCTCCGCTGCGACGGGCGGCGCGGGCCTCCGGGGAAGCGGTGAGGAAGATCTTCAGGTCGGCGTCGGGCAGCACGGTGGTGCCGATGTCCCGGCCCTCGACCACTATGCCCCGCTCGGCCGCGGCGGCGATGGTGCGCTGGAGCTCGGTGATCCGGGTGCGCACCTCGGGGACCGCACTGACGGCGCTGACCCTGGAGGTGACCTCCTGGGTACGGATCGGGCCCGCGGCGTCCTCGCCGTCGACGGTGATCGTCGGGGCGGCGGGGTCCGTGCCGGAGACGATGACCGGCTTGGCGGCCGCGGTCGCCACCTCCACCGCGTCCTGCACGTCGATGCCGTTGTTCAGCATCCACCAGGTGATCGCCCGGTACTGGGCGCCGGTGTCCAGGTAGCTCAGGCCGAGCTGCGCGGCGACGGCCTTGGACGTGCTCGACTTGCCGGTGCCGGAGGGCCCGTCGATGGCGACGATCACTGCGGCCGGGGCCGTACGGGTTTCCACGGTGGTGGACACCTTCCTGGTACACGGGGTGGGCGGGACGGGGGCGCGTGCGAACCCGCCCCGCACAAGGTTACCGAGTGCCGGAGCGGGTCTCTGCACCCCTGTGGACAACGGCCTTCCGGTCCCGCCGCCCCGGGCCTACTGGCGTATCGACCAGCCCCGCTCGCGCAGCGCGGCACTCAGTGCGGGGGCCGCGCTCGGCTCGACCATCAGCTGGACCAGGCCGGCCTGCTGCCCGGTGGCGTGCTCGATGCGCACGTCCTCGACGTTGACCCCGGCCCGTCCGGCGTCGGCGAAGATCCCGGCCAGCTCGCCCGGCCGGTCGCTGATGAGCACGGACACCATCTCGTACGCGGTGGGGGCGGTCCCGTGCTTGCCCGGCACCCTGACCCGGCCCGCGTTGCCGCGGCGCAGGACGTCCTCGATGCCCTCGGTGCCCTCGCGGCGCCTGTCGTCGTCCTCGGACTGCAGGCCCCGCAGCGCCCGTACCGTCTCGTCCAGGTCGGCGGCGAGACCGGCCAGCACGTCGGCGACCGGTCCGGGGTTGGCGGCGAGGATCTCCACCCACATCCGGGGGTCGGAGGCGGCGATCCGGGTGACGTCCCTGATGCCCTGGCCGCAGAGGCGTACGGCGGTCTCGTCGGCCTCCTCCAGGCGGGCGGCGACCATCGAGGAGATCAGCTGCGGGGTGTGGGAGACCAGGGCGACGGCCCGGTCGTGCGCGTCGGCGTCCATGACGACCGGGACGGCACGGCAGAGCGCGACCAGTTCCAGGGCGAGGTTGAGGACCTCGGTGTCGGTGTCATGGGTCGGGGTGAGGACCCAGGGCCGGCCCTCGAACAGGTCCGCGGTGGCGGCGAGCGGGCCCGATCGCTCCTTGCCGGCCATGGGGTGGGTACCGATGTACGGCGTGAGGTCGAGGCCGAGGGCCTCCAGCTCACGACGCGGGCCGCCCTTCACGCTGGCGACATCCAGGTAGCCGCGGGCGATGCCGTCCCGTATGGCCGTGGCCAGCACCGAGGCCACATGAGCGGGCGGCACGGCGATGATCGCCAGATCCACCCGGTCCTCGGGCGCCTCGTCCGTACCGGCGCCCAGCGCGGCGGCGGTACGGGCCGACTGGGGGTCGTGGTCGACGAGGTGGACCTGGATGCCGCGCCCGGCGAGGGCGAGGGCTGCGGAGGTGCCGACGAGGCCTGTTCCGATGACGACGGCGGTTCTCACTGGGCGATGTCCTTGCGGAGTGCGGCGGTGGCGCCGAGGTACACATGGGCGATCTCGGACTTGGGAAGGTACGTCTCGACGTGCGCCAGGATGCGCACCACACGGGGCATGGCCCCCACGATGTCCAGCTCCTGGGCGCAGATCAGCGGTACGTCGACGATACCGAGCCCGCGTGCGGCGGCGGCCGGGAAGTCGCTGTGCAGGTCGGGTGTGGCCGTGAACCAGATGCTGATCAGATCGTCCGCGACAAGACTGTTGCGCTCCAGGACGGCGTTGAGCAGGGCACCGACCCGCTCGTCCATGTGCCCGGCCTCGTCCTGTTCCAGCTGGACGGCTCCGCGGACCGCTCGTACCGCCACGTCGTGCTCCTCGGTTCTTCGTACGTGTCGCGCCTGCTGTCCGCCTGCGTGATCTCTCTGCCCGGCCAGCCTAGAGGGGGGCGGGGCGGGCGGTCGGCGGTGCTCTGCAGGTGAGACGGCGCGACGCGCGGCCACGGCCCGGCCCGATGCGCCGGACGGGCCCCCGGACCGCTTCCGCTGTCAGAGTTGCTGCTCCCGGACCAGGTCCTCGATCGAGCGGCCCTCCGGCACCTCCCCCGACGGGGTCAGCTTGTCGACCGCCGTCGGCAGCGACCGGGCGATCTCGTCGGCCGCCTGCTGCGGGGTGACCCACGCTTCCCGGGCGACCTTCTCCAGGGCTTCGTCCGGCAGCGCCTCGCTGATCCGGGCGCCGCTGGCCGCCTGGTTCTCACCGGTGCCGACCCAGGACTGCATCTGGTCGACGAGGCCGGACCTGGTGAGCATCCCGATCAGCCCTTCGAGCGCGTTGCCACCGCCGACGCCCGTACCGCCCTGGCCGCCGCCGAGCGCGCCGAGCAGCGCGCCGAGGGTGTTCCCCGCGCCGTCCGCTCCGGCCGAGCCGCCGCTCCGGCCGCCGCCCGGCAAGCCGCCCAGCAGGCCACCGAGATCGTTTTCTGCCATGGTCCTGCCTTTCCGAAGGGGATGATTTATCGACAATGTCGATCAGAACCCGGCCTTCTGCCACGTGGCGGGATGCCTGAGGGCGCCTCGCAATCCCCGGTGCAACCCGTTTCCGCTCACGTACGCTCGCCGCCATGATCACCCCCGGCCCCGAGGCTCTCGTACGCGACCACACGGTCTACTCCTGCGTGGTGGGCTCACGCGCCTTCGGGCTCGCCACGGAAGGGAGCGACACCGACCGGCGCGGCGTGTTCCTCGTGCCGACCCCGCTGTTCTGGCGGTTCGAGAAGCCGCCGACGCATGTCGAGGGCCCGGCGCAGGAGCAGTTCTCCTGGGAGCTGGAGCGCTTCTGCGAGCTCGCGCTGCGCGCCAACCCCAATGTGCTGGAGTGCCTGCACTCACCACTGGTGGAGCACATCGATGCCGTGGGCCGTGAACTCCTGTCCCTGCGCGGGGCGTTCCTCTCCCGGCTGGCCCACCGGACCTTCGCCCGCTACGCGTCGGGCCAGCGCAGGAAGCTGGAGGCGGACGTACGGCTGCACGGGGCGCCGCGCTGGAAGCACGCCATGCATCTGCTGCGGCTGCTGGCCTCCGGCCGGGACCTGCTGCGCACGGGCGAACTCACGATCGAGGTGGGCGCGGCCCGCGAGGAGCTGCTGGCGGTGAAGCGGGGCGAGGTGTCGTGGGCGGAGGTCGAACGCCGGATGCACCGCCTCGCCGAGGAGAACGACGAGGCGGTGAAGGACTCCCCGCTCCCCCCGGAGCCGGACCGGGCCCGGGTGGAGGACTTCCTGATCCGCACCCGCCGGGCGTCCGCGTGCTGCCCTTAGGGTCCTTCGTCCGGATCATGCCGGGCTCGCGGGGCCGGAACGCACCGGACCCCGCTCCCCCGTACTCCGCCTCGGCCTGCGCCTCAAGAATCCCAGAGCGCCCCCAGGGACAGCAGATCGCTGCGGTACTCGATCCGCTCCGCCCACTCCTTGGGCCAGGCCCCGGCGCCCAGGTGTGCCCCGGCGAACGCGCCGGTCAGGCAGCCGAGGGAGTCCGAGTCGCCCCGGGTGCAGGCGGCGCGGCGCAGTGCGGTGACGGGGTCCTCGGGGAAGAGGAGGAAGCAGTGCAGGGCCGTGGCCAGGGCCTCCTCGGCGATCCAGCCGTCGCCGGTCAGCTCGCAGGGGTCGGTCTCCGGGGACGGGTCGCGCAGCGCCTCCTGGACGCGGGCCAGGGCGGTGAGGCATTCGTCCCAGCCGCGCTGGATGTACAGCTCGGGCGAGGAGTCGCCCGCGTACCGCCAGAGGTCACCGAGCCAGCGCGTGAGGTAGCGGCCGCTGTTCTCGTACGCGTACGAACGCAGCTGCCCGATCAGACCCATGGGTTCCGCCCCCTGCGCCAGCAGGTGCACCGCGCGGGCCGTCAGGTCGGACGCGGCGAGCGCGGTCGGATGGCCGTGGGTGAGGGCCGCCTGCAACTGGGCGGCGCCGGAGCGCTGTTCCTCGCTCAGCCCGGGTACGAGCCCGACCGGCGCGACCCGCATGTTGGCGCCGCAGCCCTTGGAACCGGTCTGGCTGGCCTCCTGCCAGAGCCGGTCGCTGTCGAGCAGGCGGCAGGCCGTCATGCAGGTGCGGCCGGGGGCGCGGTTGTTGTCGGGCGAGTGGTACCAGTCGACGAACTCCTCGCGCACCGGGCGGGTCAGCCGCAGCGGGGTGAGCAGCCCGCGGTCCATGGCGGTGCGGATGCCCCGTCCCAGGGCCAGTGTCATCTGGGTGTCGTCGGTGACGATCGCGGGCTTCGGCAGCCGCATCGCACGCCACGGCCCGCTCTTGGCGAGGATCGACGGCACGTTGTTGAACTCGGTCGGGAAGCCCAGGGCGTCGCCGAGCGCGAGCCCGGTCAGCGCGCCGGTGGCGGCCTGTTTGGTGATGGTCCTGGTCACGATCACGTGCTTCTTCCTTCCGGTCTCAGCAGTGGAGGGTGCAGGGCGGTGGCGGCACCCGCCCGGTAGAGCGCGGCCGGCTTTCCCCGTCCGCCGGTGCGGCGCGGCGATCCCTCCAGGGCCTGGACGAAGCCGGGCGTGGTGAGGACCTTGCGCCGGAAGTTGGGACGGTCCAGTTCGACGCCCCAGACCGTCTCGTACACCTGCTGGAGTTCCCCCAGGGTGAATTCGGGCGGGCAGAAGGCGGTGGCCAGACAGCTGTATTCGAGCTTCGCGCCGATCCGGTCGTACGCGTCGGCGAGGATGCGGTCGTGGTCGAAGGCGAGCGGACCGAGCGCCCCGGCGTCCCACCACCGGGCGCCGGCCGCGTCGCCGCCGCCGCGCGGCTCGGGCAGGTCGGGCACGAGCGCGGCGTATGCGACGGAGACCACCCGCATCCTGGGGTCGCGGTCCGGATCGCTGTAGGTGCGCAGCTGTTCCAGGTGGAGGGCGCCGGCGGTGTCCTCCGTCAGCCCGGTCTCCTCGGCGAGCTCCCGGCGGGCGGCGGACTCGGCGGACTCCCGGGGCAGGACGAAGCCGCCGGGCAGCGCCCAGTGCCCCTTGTACGGGTCCTCGCCCCGTTCGACGAGCAGGACGTGCAGCCGGCCGCCGCGGACCGTGAAGACGGCGAGGTCGACGGTGACCGCGAAGGGTTCGAAGGCATGCGGGTCGTAGCCCGCGGGGGCGCCTGTGCTCATCGGTGCTCCGGCAGGGGCGCGGCGAACTTCCAGCTGTCGGCGAGCAGGGCGTCGACTGCGGCGACCGCGGTGGCCAGGCGCTCCTCGTGGGTTCCGGTGAGTTCGACGAACCGTCTTCCGGTACGGGTGAGTTCGGCCCGGAAGCGGTCGGTCATCCAGGGGCGCAGCTCTTCGCCGTCGCGCAGTCCGTCGTCCTCGAAGGCGACGCCCTCGTGGTCGGTGAGCAGCCACAGGTGGTGGGCGACCCGGTCGGCCCTCTCCTCGACGAGCGGGTTGCGTCCGCCGATGTACCGCTCGTGCCAGACGGTGGTGGCGAAGGAGTCGGTGTCGCAGATGAGCACCGGCGACCCGGTGCGCGCGGCCGCGTCCTCCATGGCGTTCTGGGTCTCGGCGATCAGCGGGAAGTCGTCGGTGGTGAAGGCGACGTCCTCCCACTGGGCCCCGGGCCACCGCTCGCGCAGGGCGGCCAGCTTCTGTTCGCTGAACTCCCGCCCGTACTCGGCGACGTATCCGGTCCGCGCCCAGACGCCGCCGCGTCGGCGGTAGTGGTCGGTGAGGGCACGGGCCATCGTCGTGGTGCCGGTGGATTCCGCGCCGAGGACGACGATCCGGCGGGCGAGGGCGGCCCGTACGGGCGGCTCCAGGAAGTCCCAGCAACCGACCGGGTCCTTGCGGACGGCGGTGCCGGAGACCGGGAAGACCGTGCGGTCGGGGTCGACACAGACCGGCTCGGCACCGAACCGGCGGGCGAGTTCGTCCCCGTACGACTCCGAGGTGAAGACGGCGTCCACCGGCTCGGGCACGGCCCCGGTGAAGACGGCCATGTGCGCGTCCCAGATCGCCGGGTCGTGGAGGTCCATCCGGATGTCGTCGACGGCGCCGACAACCCGCACGTCCGGGTGCACCTCCCGCATCCAGGCCACCCGGTCGGCGAGCGGCACGGACTCGACGGAGGCGGCGCAGACCAGGACGGTCAGCCGCTCGCAGCGGTCCTGCGCGGTGCGGACGAGGTGGTGGTGGCCGGCGTGCGGCGGGTAGAACTTGCCGAGGACCAGCCCGTGTCCGTAGCGCTTCATACCGCCGCCTCCGCCAATCGCCGCGGCTGCCCGGCGAGATCGTGCTTCCAGTTGCGCAGGCCGATCAGGCAGAGCGTCAGGAAACCGGCGTACAGCAGCGAGGTCAGGTAGAGCTCCTTGTACGCGTACAGCGGGATGTAGACCACGTCGGCGGCGATCCAGAGCCACCAGGACTCGACGAGCTTGCGGCACTGTCCGTACGTCGCCGTCAGGGAGAGCGCGGTCGTCAGGGCGTCCCAGAAGGGGACGGTCGAGTCGGTGGCGCGGTCGAGCAGGACGGTGAGGGCGAGGGTCCCCACCGCCCCCGCCACGAGCAGCCAGGCCCATTCGGCGCGTGTGGTGCGCCGCACCGGCAGCTCGGGCGAGCCCGGTCCGCCCCCGTGGGTCCAGGTCCACCAGCCGTACACGGCGAGGGCGATGAAGACGACCTGGAGGCCGGCGTCGGCGTACAGGCCGGCCTGGGTGAACAGCAGGATGAAGAAGAGGTTGTTGGCGATGCCGATCGGCCAGTTGGCGAGGTGCTGGCGGGCCACGAGCCATACGCACAGTGCCCCGCTGCCGAAGCCGAGCACCTCGGTCCAGCTGACCGGGGTGTCGAGCACCGTCACCAGGGGTTGTTGCAGGGGATCGAGGAAATCCGCGAGACTCACGCTCGCCTCCTTAATAGTCATTCTGACTATAAAGGCGGAACGGGTGCAGCAAAAGGCCCGCGGCCGGTTCCTGTTCGAAAACCGAGAACAGGAACCGGCCGCGGGCCGTGGAGCGGACGGAGGAGGGTTACAGACCGACCTCGCGCATCAGCATGCCGACCTCGGTGTTGGTGAGGCGGCGCAGCCAGCCGGACTTCTGGTCGCCCAGCGGGATCGGCCCGAAGGACGTCCGCACGAGCCGCTCGACCGGGAAGCCGGCCTCGGCCAGCATCCGGCGGACGATGTGCTTGCGGCCCTCGTGGAGGGTCACCTCGACCAGGTAGTTCTTGCCGGTGTTCTCGACGACCCGGAAGTGGTCGGCCCGGGCGTACCCGTCCTCCAGCTGGATGCCGTCCTTGAGCCGCTTGCCCAGGTCGCGCGGGAGCGGTCCCTGGATGGCGGCCAGGTAGGTCTTCTTCACCCCGTACTTGGGGTGGGTCAGGCGGTGGGCCAGCTCGCCGTGGTTGGTGAGCATGATGATGCCCTCGGTCTCGGTGTCCAGCCGGCCGACGTGGAAGAGCCGCGTCTCACGGTTGGTGACGTAGTCGCCGAGGCACTGGCGGCCGTCCGGGTCCTCCATCGAGGAGACGACACCGGCGGGCTTGTTCAGCGCGAAGAAGAGGTAGGACTGGGCGGCGACGGTCAGGCCGTCGACCTTGATCTCGTCCCTGTTCACATCGACGCGCATGCCCTGCTCGACGACGATCTCGCCGTTGACCTCGACGCGGGCCTGCTCGATCAGCTCCTCGCACGCCCGGCGCGAGCCCATGCCGGCCCGGGCGAGGACCTTCTGCAGCCGTTCGCCCTCCTGCTCGGCGCCCGGGTGGGTCCGGGGTGTCCTGATGTCGGGCTTGTTCGCGTACCGGTCGCGGTTGCGCTGCTCGATCTTGGCGTCGAGCTCACGCGGACGGGACGGGGCGCCCTGGCGACGCGAACCACCGCTCCTGGCGCCCTGCGCGGGCTTCGGGCCGCCCTTGGCGCCGCCCCGGGCCGCCGCGCCGCGTCCCTTGCGGGGGCCGTCGCCGCTCTTCTCCCCGGTGGCGCCCACGTCGTAACGGCGCTCCTCGGGCCGGGGCCGGCGGGGACGCTGCTCCTGCTTGCCGTCGCGCCCGGCGCCGGCACCGCGAGGGTTCCGGCTGCCGCCGCTCCTGCCGCCGCCGCTGCCGCTTCCGCTGTTCCTGCCACTGCTTCGCATCAAAATTCCGTCTTGTCGTCTGCGTGAGTATCCGGGGTGTCCGGTGCGTCCGGATCGAACGACGGCACACCCTCTAGCGTCTCAGCCTCGATCGCGTCCGCCTCGGGGAGGAAGGGCGCGAGCTCCGGGAGCTCATCCAGGCCACGCAGGCCCATCCGCTCCAGAAAGTAGTTCGTCGTCCTGTACAGGATCGCACCTGTTTCGGGTTCCGCGCCCGCTTCCCCCACCAGACCCCGCTGGAGCAGGGTCCGCATGACCCCGTCGCAGTTCACACCGCGGACCGCGGAGACCCGGGAGCGGCTGACCGGCTGGCGGTACGCGACCACCGCGAGTGTCTCCAGCGCCGCCTGGGTCAGCCGGGCCTGCTGGCCGTCCAGGACGAAGGCCTCCACGGCCGCCGCGTACTCGGGGCGGGTGTAGAAGCGCCAGCCGCCCGCCACCAGCCGCAGTTCGAATCCGCGGCGCTGCACGGTGTACTCGTCGGCCAGCTCGCGCAGCGCGTCCGCGACGGCCCTGCGGGGCCGCTCCAGCACCTTGGCGAGGTGCTCCTCGGTGGCGGGCTCGTCCACGACCATGAGGACGGCCTCCAGCGCGGGCCCGAGGTCGAGATCCGCGACGGTGGAGGCGGTGCTCTCCTGCTGACTCATGCCTTCCCATCCTCCTGGACGTCCTGTGTCTCGGGGTCGAACTCGTCCGTGACGACGGGCCCGGCCCCCTCTCCCCCGGCCCAGCGCACCAGGAGCTCCCCGAGCGCCTCGTCCTGGTCGAGCGCGACGGCCTTCTCCCGGTACAGCTCCAGCAGCGCGAGGAACCGTGCGACGACGGTGAGGGTGTCCGGGGCGTCCTCGGTGAGCGTACGGAAACTGGCCTCCCCCGCCTCCCGCAGCCGGGCCACCACGATCTCGGCCTGCTCCCGCACACTGACCAGCGGGGCGTGGATGTGGTCGACGTACACCTGCGGCTCGGCCTTCGGCTGCATCGCCTTCACGGCCAGCGCGGCGAACCCCTCCGCCCCGATGCTGATCACGACCTCGGGCAACAGCTCGGCGTGGTGGGGCTCCAGCCCCACGGTCCGCGGGAACCGCCGCCCCTCGGACGCCAGCCGGTCGCTGAGGATCTCCGCGATGCGTTTGTACGCGCGGTACTGGAGCAGCCGGGCGAAGAGCAGGTCCCGCGCTTCGAGCAGCGCCAGATCCGCCTCGTCCTCCACCTCGGCGGCGGGCAGCAGCCGGGCCGCCTTCAGGTCGAGCAGGGTCGCGGCGACGACGAGGAACTCGGTGGTCTGGTCCAGGTCCCAGTCCGGCCCCATGGCACGGATGTGCGCCATGAACTCGTCGGTGACCTTCGACAGGGCGACCTCGGTCACATCCAGCTTGTGCTTGGCGATGAGCTGGAGGAGCAGGTCGAACGGCCCCTCGAAGTTCGCCAGCCGGACGGTGAACCGCCCGTCGTCGGGCTCGGAGGACTCGGAGGACTCGGAGGACTCGGAGGGCTCGGAGGGCTCAGAAGGCTCGGGAAGCCCGCCGGGCTCGGGCGCCGCGGCGGGCGCTTCCACGGGCACTTCGGGCACCGCAACGGGCGTCCCGACAGACGTCTCGACGGACGGTTCGGTGGGCGGCGGCGGGGCGAACGCCTCCGCACCGGCACCCCCGCCGTCCGCCGGCTGCCCGGACCGGCCGCCCGGACCGCGCCCCAGGGGGCGGCGGGGGGTGCGGGCGGGCTCGTCGGTCGTCGGCATGAAGGTCCAGGGGCAGCGGGATACGGGCGGCGGGCCGTGGCCCGTACGGGGCCGGACCGCTCCTTCGGCGGCGCCCCCACCGGGCAGGCTACCGGCGCCTCGCCCGTCAGCGGCCGCGCAGCCGCCTTACGAGGATGCTCGCGTCGCCCCGCGACTCCAGATCGGCGAGCACCACCGCGACCGCCTCACGGACGATCCGCCCGCGGTCGACCGCGAGCCCGTGCTCCCCGCGCAGCACCAGGCGGGCGTGTTCGAGGTCCATCAGTTCCTCGGCCGAGACGTAGACGGTGATCTTCTCGTCGTGGCGCTCGCGCCCGCTGGGCCGCCGGTTCGCCCCGCGCCCGGCTCCGCGCCTGCGCTGCGGCTGGACGGCGGACGCGGAGGCGGGGACCGCCTCCTGCGGGGCCGGTGACGCGGCCGCCGGCGCGGACTGCTGGGGCCTTCGGCCCGGCTGCGCGGCCACCGCGCCCCGGTCACCGCCGCGGGTGCGCGATTCCGCCGCGTCGGCGTCGGCCGCGGAGTGCTCCTCGCGCGAAGCGCCTTCGGGGGCCTGTGCCGGGTCCGCCCCGGCTCCGTCCGCCCCGGAGTCGCTCTCGCCGGCCGGACCGGGCACCCGGGCCTCGCCGTTCGCCTTGCGTCGCCGGTCCGCGGGGGACGAGGCCTGGAGCCCCATTCCTCCGGTGGTACGGAACAGTTCGTCGGCCCCGGGCAGACTCACTCGGCGTGACACCGGGCGAGCACCTCCCTGGCGAGCTGGCGATAGGCGGCGGCACCGACCGAGTTGGAGGCGTACGTGGTGATGGGTTCACCGGCGACGGTGGTCTCCGGGAAGCGCACGGTGCGCCCGATGACCGTGTGGTAGACGTGATCGTCGAATGCCTCGACGACGCGCGCGAGGACCTCACGGCTGTGCACCGTACGGGAGTCGTACATGGTGGCGAGGATGCCGTCCAGCTCCAGATCGGGGTTGAGGCGCTCCTGGACCTTCTCGATGGTCTCGGTGAGCAACGCCACACCACGCAGCGCGAAGAACTCGCATTCGAGCGGCACTATGACCTTGTGGGCCGCCGTGAGGGCGTTCACGGTGAGCAGACCGAGCGAGGGCTGGCAGTCGATCACGATGTAGTCGTAATCGGCCATCAGCGGCTTCAGGGCACGCTGCAGCGTGGACTCCCGGGCCACCTCGCTCACCAGCTGCACCTCGGCGGCGGACAGGTCGATGTTGCTGGGCAGCAGGTCCATGTTCGGGACCGCGGTCTTCAGCAGCACCTCGTCGGCCGACATGCCCCGCTCCATGAGCAGGTTGTAGACCGTGAGGTCGAGCTCCATCGGGTTGACGCCGAGCCCGACCGACAGGGCTCCCTGCGGGTCGAAGTCGACGAGCAGGACGCGCCGCCCGTACTCCGCGAGCGCGGCGCCCAGGTTGATGGTCGACGTGGTCTTGCCGACGCCGCCCTTCTGGTTGCACATCGCAATGATCTTCGCGGGACCGTGGTCGGTCAGCGGGCCCGGGATCGGGAAGTAGGGCAGGGGGCGACCGGTCGGGCCGATCCGCTCGCGGCGCTGGCGGGCAGCGTCGGGCGCGAGGGTGGCCGCGTACTCCGGGTCGGGCTCGTACTCGGCGTCGGGGTCGTAGAAGTGCCCCTGGGGCACCTCGTCGAAGTCGGCGAAGCGGGCGGTCTCCCGGCCACTCTCGTTGCCGGCCATGGCGTTCACGTGTAGGCCGTCCATCATCTGGGGGGCTGTCGTCATGTGCTGTTGGGTGGCGAAGGTGCGGACAGCGACGGAGCCGACAGCCTCCAGCCCGTTCGGGCTCTGGCCCCGTGCAGGCATCCCTGGATGAACACCCCCGGGAGTAAATGTCGACTCATTCACAAGTCGTCTTACCTCCTTGGACGTGACCAGGAAACTTATCGATAGGTCAGCGTGGCACCATGCCGACGATTGGCGACTCTATGGCGTGTCACCGCTCCGCAGCAACACAATCCGCCGGACCCGGCCCGATGTGTCGGCAATCGAACACCCCGCTGTCAAGGGTGCGCAGCCACCGGGGTGCGGTTTTAACGGGTGTACGAATCGGATGAAGAGTTACGTTCGAGACGAGTTGTACAGGACGCCGGCAAGGGCCCGACATGCGTCCGGCCGGACCTTGCTCGGCAAGGTCCGGCCGGACGCGTGAAGTTGACGGAAGCGGTTGACCCGTCAGCCGAGGAGCGAGCTCAGCTCGACGTGCTCCAGGCCGTGGGCCTCGGCCACCTGACGGTAAACGACCTGCCCGTCATGGGTGTTGAGACCCTTGGCGAGCGCGGCGTCACGGCGCAGCGCCTCGACCCAGCCGCGGTTGGCGAGCTCCAGGATGTACGGGAGCGTGGCGTTGGTGAGGGCGTACGTGGAGGTGTTCGGCACCGCGCCCGGCATGTTGGCGACGCAGTAGAAGACCGAGTTGTGGACCTTGAAGGTCGGCTCGGCGTGCGTCGTCGGGTGCGAGTCCTCGAAGCAACCGCCCTGGTCGATTGCAATGTCGACAAGTACACTTCCGGGCTTCATCTTGGCGACGAGCTCGTTGGTGACCAGCTTCGGCGCCTTCGCACCGGGGATGAGCACCGCACCGATGACGAGGTCGGCCTCGACGACGGCCTTCTCCAGCTCGAAGGCGTTGGAGACGACCGTCTTCACCTTGGTGCCGAAGACCTTGTCGGCCTCGCGCAGCTTGTTGATGTCCCTGTCGAGCAGCGTGACGTGGAAGCCCAGACCGACGGCGATCTGCGTGGCGTTCCAGCCGGAGACGCCGCCACCGATGACGACGGCCTCGGCAGGCGCGGTACCCGGGACGCCACCCGGCAGCACGCCTCGGCCGCCGACCGAGCGCATCAGGTGGTACGCGCCGACCTGCGGGGCCAGCCGGCCCGCCACCTCGGACATCGGGGCGAGCAGCGGGAGCGCGCGGTTCGCGGTCTCGACCGTCTCGTAGGCGATGGAGGTGGTGCCCGACTCGAGCAGCGCGTCGGTGCACTCGCGGGAGGCGGCGAGGTGCAGGTAGGTGAAGAGCGTCTGGTCCTTGCGGAGGCGGTGGTACTCCTCGGCGACCGGCTCCTTGACCTTCAGCAGGAGGTCGGCGGTGGCCCAGACCTCGTCGGCGGTGGAGAGGATCTGCGCCCCGGCGGCGACGTACTCCTCGTCCGTGATGGAGGAGCCGGCACCGGCGTTCTCCTCGACGACGACCTGGTGGCCGTGGCGGACGAGCTCGTTCACACCGGCGGGCGTGATCGCCACGCGGAACTCGTTGTTCTTGACTTCGCGGGGGATGCCGACCTTCACGTCGATCACGGTCCTTGGCTCAGAGGGTTACCCGGACATATCCATACATACCCGGATAGACACTACGTAAATGGAGACACCGCGAACACACGCGGCGAAGCCATTCTAATGAAGGGCTTCACGCTGTCTAGCCTTACAAAGCATTATTTTTCTGTCGCTGCACTACGGATTTCGCAGGCTGCACCCTCCTGCCTCAGCAATCTGTCGGCCAGACCCCGGTGCAGCCCGGCCGCTGCCGGGTCACCGAGCCTGTCCAGGGTGTCGGCCAGCCGGAGCTCCAGCGCCGCCTGAAGCCGCACGTCCCCGGCCCGCCTGGCCCACTCGACGGCCTCCTGGCAGGTGTGCAGGGACTCGTGCGGCCGGCCCGCGTACTCCTGCACCCGCGCCGCCTCGCTGAGCGCCCGCGCCTGGGCCGGGACGTCGCCGAGCCTGCGGTACCCGGCCGCGGCGGCACGCCAGTTCCGCAGCGCCTCGCCGTACCGCCCGGCATAGGTGTGAACGGCGCCGAGCCGCCCGTACAGCCGTGCCTCGTCGGCCCGCTCCCCCTGGGTGAGCCGCTGGGCCAGCGCCCGGCCGTACCAGTCGGAGGCCCGCTGGAAGTCCCCCAGCTCGGCATAGGCGCCGCCTACGGATTCCATCGCGCGGCCGGTGGCGTACGGGTCCTTCGCGGCCCGTCCGGCGTCCAGCGCGGCCCGGTAGCGGGTCAGTGCCTCCTGCGTACGGCCGGTCCTGGCATCGAGGTCGGCGAGATTGAGCAGGGCGGCGGCCCGTTCGCGCGGCAGGTCGCGCCGCTCGGCGACGGCGAGCACCAGACCGTGCAGTCCGTACAGTTCGGGCGCGGCCGCCTCGGTGCCCCGGTGCACGGCCAGCGCCCGCACCAGTGCGGCCACCAACCTCCTTGCCAGGGTGTCGAGTTCACCGTCCCCGACTGCGAACCTGGCCGAGGCCAGCAGGGCGGGACGGCGGATCCGCAGCCATTCGGCGGCCGCCTCGGGACCGGGGAAGCGCAGCGAGCGCGGCAGCCCGGCGAGCTTGCGGCGGGCCGGGGATCCCTCGGGTTCGGTGACCGCCCGGCAGGACTGGAGCAGCCGTACGGTCCGCTCCAGCATCCGGGCCCCGGCCAGCTGGATCTCCGCCGGCCGGTCCCTGGCCTCCAGCAGTGCCCGCAGCAGTGGTGCGAGGCAGCCGGGCACCTCGTACTGCGGCTGGTCCGCGCCGTTGGTGTGCAGCAGCCCCAGGGCCACGAAGTCGTCGAGGGTCGTCTGGGCGGCGGAGACGGAGCAGCCGGCCAGCGCGGACGCGGTGTGCGCGTCGACGAGTCCGGCGGGGGCGAGGGCGAGCAGTCGCAGTATCCGGGCGGCCGTCGGCGGAAGCGAGTCGTGGACCAGCCGGAAGGCACGGGCCAGCGGGCGGGAACCGGTGGACTGCTCCGTGTCGTCCGGCAGTTCGCGCAGCTGCTTGGTGGCGTCGGCGACCGACGCCATGGGGCGGGCGGCGAGCCAGCCCCCGACCATGACCAGGGCGGCCGGCAGCCCACCGCACTCCTCGGCGAGGGTCTCGGCGGTCCGCGGGTCGACGGTGATCCGGACCTCTCCGATGATGCGGGCGAGCAGCCGCACGGCGGAGCCCGCGTCCAGGCCGCCGATGGTGCAGGGGCGGACGCCGGGGATGCCGGTCAGCGGGCCCCCGGAAGTGGCGACCACCAGGCAGTCCGGGTTGTCCGGCAGCAGCGGGTCGACCTGCTCCGCGTCCGCCGCGTCGTCCAGGAGCAGCAGCGCGCGGCGTCCGGCGAGCTCCTCGCGGACCATCTCGGAGAGTTCGTCGCCGTCCGCGCCGGGCGGCCCGGTGACACCCAGCTGGTCGAGCAGTCCGCGGGCGGTGCGCTCGGTGGGCACCGCCGCGCCGCCGGGATCGGTGAGCCGGGCGCGGAGCAACCCGTCGGGGTGGTCGCCTGCGGCGAGCAGCCTGCGGGTGAGTTCACCGGCGAGCGCGGTGCGTCCGGAACCGGGGCGTCCGGCGATCAGCAGGACCCGGGCGCGGGCGGCCTTGCGACCGGCCAGAGTGTCCAGGCCGGCTCCTTCGATGTCGGCCCGTAGTTCCTTCAACTCGCGGTCGCGGCCGAAGAATTGGGGTGGGGCGGCGCCGGACGGCTCCTCGGTTCCCGCTGCCTTGGCCGGGCCGCTGGTGTCCACCGCCTGATCCGTCACGGGCCACGCTCCACTTCGCTGCACGCGTCGCCCGCCGGGACTCCGGTCAGGGCATTCCGAGCGTAGTTCAGGCGTGCGGACGATTTCCCTGGAGCACGGCGCGGAGGTCCCCCGATCGGATCAGCATCTTTTCCGATCGAAGGACCCCGGTGAACCGTTCAGTGGCCCGCGGGCCACCCCTGGCCCTCGGACCACCGGTCCTTCCCTGCGGCGGGTCAGGCCTCGAACGGGCGGGCCGGCCACGGCGCCTCGGCCGGACGCAGCGACTCGATCCCGTCACCGGCGAGGACCGCCGCAAGCGAAAGAACGCCCACCACCAGGCAGTTGTTGTGCAGTTCCCCCGCGAGCACGCCCCGTACCAGCTCCTGGAGCGGCACCCGGGCCAGCTCCATGTCGGCCTCCTCCTCGGAGACCTCGAAGCGCTCCCCTTCGGCCTCGGAGAGGTTCCGGGCCAGGAAGATCCGCACGGCTTCGTCGCAGCCGCCCGGCGTGGTGTAGACGTCGGTCAGCACCCGCCAGTCCTCGGCCTTGACGTACGCCTCCTCATAGAGTTCGCGCTGGGCCGCGTGCAGGGGGTTCTCGCCGGGGACGTCGAGCAGCCCGGCCGGGATCTCCCAGAGCTTGTGGCGCACCGGGTGGCGGTACTGCCTCAGCACGACGACCCGGCCGTCGTCGTCGAGCGCGAGCACGGCGACCGAACCCGGGTGGACCTGGTAGTCGCGGCGGACGACCGTGCCGTCCGGCATCACCACTTCGTCGGTGCGGACGCTGGTCTTGTTGCCGGTGAAGGGCGTCTCGGTCGCGGTGACCTGCCACTCCTCGGGCGTGTCCTGGAAACCCATCTACGTCCTCCCACGAAAAACAGAAACCGGGGTACGCATCCTCAGCGGATCCGTACCCCGGTCAACGTTAACGCCTGTGCGGTGCCGGACTACTTGCCCGGCGAGGCGGCCTTCGCGCCACCGGCCTTCGCGCCCGTCCTGCGCTCGACGGCCGCCTTCACCAGGCCCGCGAAGAGCGGGTGCGGGCGGGTCGGGCGGGAGCGGAGCTCCGGGTGCGCCTGAGTGGCGACCAGGTAGGGGTGGATCTCGCGCGGGTACTCGACGTACTCGACGAGCTTGTTGTCCGGGGAGGTGCCGGAGAAGACCAGACCGGCCTTCTTCTCCAGCTCGGCCCGGTAGGCGTTGTTGACCTCGTAGCGGTGGCGGTGGCGCTCCTCCACGTACGGCTGGCCGTCGTACGCCTCGCGGACCAGCGAGCCCTCGGCGAGCTTCGCCGGGTACAGGCCGAGCCGCATGGTGCCGCCGAGGTCGCCCGCGCCCTCGACGTACGCCAGCTGCTCCTCCATCGTCGAGATGACGGGGTGTGCGGTGGCGGCGTCGAACTCGGTGGAGTTGGCGTCGGGGATCTCGGCGAGGTTGCGCGCGGCCTCGATCACGATGCACTGGAGGCCGAGGCAGAGGCCGAGCAGCGGCACCTTGTGCTCGCGGGCGTACTGGATGGCGCCGATCTTGCCGTTGACACCGCGGTCGCCGAAGCCGCCGGGGACGCAGATCGCGTCGACGTCGCCGAGCTGCTTCGCGGCGCCCGACGGGGTCTTGCAGTCGTCCGAGGCGACCCACTTGACCTTGACCCGCGCCTTGTTGGCGAAGCCGCCGGCCCGGATGGCCTCGGTGACCGAGAGGTAGGCGTCGGGCAGGTCGATGTACTTGCCGACGAGCGCCACGGTGATCTCGTGGTCGGGGTTGTGGACGCGGTCCAGCAGGTCGTCCCACGTCGTCCAGTCGACGTCGCGGAACGGCAGGTCGAGCTTGCGCACGACGTAGGCGTCCAGGCCCTCGGTGTGCAGCACCTTCGGGATGTCGTAGATCGACTTGGCGTCCACGCAGGCCACCACGGCGGCCTCGTCGACGTCGCACATCAGCGAGATCTTGCGCTTGATGGCGGTCGGTACGTCGCGGTCGGCGCGCAGCACGATGGCGTCGGGCTGGATACCGATGTTGCGCAGCGCGGCGACGGAGTGCTGGGTCGGCTTGGTCTTGAGCTCGCCGGACGGGCCGATGTAGGGCAGCAGCGAGATGTGCACGACGAAGACGTTGTCCCGGCCGACCTCGTGGCGGACCTGGCGGACGGTCTCCAGGAACGGCAGCGACTCGATGTCGCCGACCGTGCCGCCGACCTCGGTGATGACGACGTCGACGTCGTCGGTGGCCATGCGGCGGATGCGGTGCTTGATCTCATTGGTGATGTGCGGGATGACCTGCACGGTGTCACCGAGGTACTCGCCGCGCCGCTCCTTGGCGATCACCTGCGAGTAGACCTGGCCGGTGGTGACGTTGGCGGAGCCGTCGAGGTCGACGTCGAGGAAGCGCTCGTAGTGGCCGATGTCCAGGTCGGTCTCGGCGCCGTCGTTGGTGACGAACACCTCACCGTGCTGGAACGGGTTCATGGTGCCCGGGTCGACGTTGAGGTACGGGTCGAGCTTCTGCATGGTGACCCGGAGGCCGCGCGCCTTGAGCAGGGCACCGAGGCTGGAGGCAGTCAGACCCTTGCCGAGGGATGAGGCGACACCCCCGGTGACGAAGATGTGCTTGGTCGTCGTGGATGTGGGCTGCATAGCCAAAGGGGGCTCCCGTGGTCGCGATCGTGAGGTGCGTACCGGCGTTTTCGTCCGGAGACTCCGGAGGCGCCGTCGCTGCGGTTCGGGGGCCTCGTCTGCGGTTGCGGACGACCACCGGTCCACGGGCTACCAGGGTATCAGCGCCGGGAGGACCCCGCTTCCGGCCGCATCCCGACGCCCACCTCGCATGATCACCACGAGTGCCCGTACACACACCCGTTCGGATCAGACCGGTTGTCGAGACGGTCGCGCGGATCACCGGGGTGCGTCGTATCCTGCTCGGACACTCGCCCCGGGCGAGGTGACGCGTTCGCAGGATCCCCCACAACAACCCCTTGCGACGACCTCTTGACCCGCAGTAATGCCCTACGGGGCGACATGGCCGTTCGACTGGAGATGCACGTGGCCGGGCGCATCGAGGATTACGCACTCATCGGAGACATGCAGACCGCCGCCCTGGTCTGCCGGGACGGCACAGTGGACTGGCTGTGCCTTCCCCGCTTCGATTCGCACGCCGTCTTCGCGGGACTGCTGGGTACCGAGGAGCACGGCTTCTGGCGCCTGGGACCGGCGCGGGCGGACGGGACACAGCCGCCGTCCGCGGACCGCCGCCGCTACCTCGGGGACTCCCTCATCCTGGAATCGGAGTGGGACACACCGCGCGGAACGGTCAGGGTGACCGATTTCATGCCGCCGCGTGACGGCGCGCCGCAGGTGATCCGGATCGTGGAGGGCATCAGCGGCCGGGTGCCGATGCGCTCGGAGCTGCGTATGCGGTTCAGCTACGGCCGGGTCACCCCGTGGGTGCACAAGGTCGACGGCCGTACGGTCGCCGTCGCGGGCCCGGACTCCGTCTGGCTGGACACCCCCGCCGACACGTACGGCGAGCACCTCACGACGTACTCCGACTTCACGGTGGCCCCGGGTGACCGGATCGCGTTCACCATCAGCTGGCAGCCCTCGCACCACGGGCCGCCGGGGCTGCCGGATCCGGAGGGTTCGCTGGACGCGACCGCGGACTTCTGGCGCGAATGGGTCGAGCAGTGCACGTACCACGGGCCCTACCGCGAGGCCGTGGTCCGTTCCCTGATCACCCTCAAGGCCCTGACATACGCGCCGACCGGCGGCATCGTCGCCGCGCCGACCACCTCCCTGCCGGAGGACATCGGCGGCTCCCGGAACTGGGACTACCGCTACACCTGGCTGCGCGACGCCGCGATCACGCTCTCCTCCCTGCTGCGCACCGGCTACCGCGAGGAGGCCCGCGCCTGGCGGGAGTGGCTGCTGCGGGCGGTCGCCGGCGACCCGGAGAACCTGCAGATCATGTACGGCATCGCGGGCGAACGCGAGCTGGGCGAGGCCGAGCTGGACTGGCTGCCCGGTTACGAGAACTCCGGCCCGGTCCGGGTCGGCAACGGAGCGGCGGGCCAGCTCCAGCTGGATGTGTACGGCGAGGTCACCGAGGCACTCCACCTCGCCCACATGACCGGCCTGACCCGCAACGACTACGCGACGGGCCTCCAGCTCAAGCTGATCGAGTACCTGGAGAAGCACTGGGACGAGCCGGACGAGGGCATCTGGGAGGTACGCGGGCCGCGCCGCCACTTCGTCCACTCGAAGGTGATGGCCTGGGTCGCCGTCGACCGCACCATCAAGCTCATCGAGTCCGGCGACGCGGAAGGGCCGCTGGAGCGCCTCCACGAGCTGCGCGACGAAATCCACCGCGATGTCTGCGAGCGGGGCTACGACCCCGAGCGCAACACCTTCACCCAGTCCTACGGGTCGAAGGAACTGGACGCCTCGCTCCTGCTGATCCCCCAGATGGGCTTCCTGCCGCCGGACGACAAGCGCGTGATCGGCACGATCGAGGCGATCCAGCGCGAGCTGTCCACCGAGGACGGCTTCGTACTGCGCTACCCCACCTCGGGCGAGGACGCGGGCGTCGATGGCCTGGAGGGCGACGAGGGCGCGTTCCTGGCCTGCTCGTTCTGGCTGGCGGACGACCTGGCGATGATCGGCCGGGTCGACGAGGCGCGTCAGCTCTTCGAGCGGCTGCTGGCCCTGCGCAACGACCTGGGCCTGCTCGCGGAGGAGTGGGACCCCCGGCTCCAGCGCCAGGTGGGCAACTTCCCGCAGGCCTTCAGCCACGTGCCGCTGATCGACACGGCGCTGCGCCTGACGGCGAGCGGGGCGTACGTCGGCTGACCCCGGGTCACGGGGCGGTCGGAGATCCGCCCGCCCCGTGACTCCGTGCCCGGGGCCCGTCCGGCCCCGATCCGCCGGTCAGCCCCTGCGCGCCGGTCACCACGGGCAGCTCCGACGGCAGTCCCCACTCGCTCCAGGACCCGTCGTACACGGCCTGCCCCCGGTACCCCGCCAGTTCCGCCCCCAGCGCCAGGACGCACGCGGTGACGCCCGATCCACAGCTGACGACCAGGCGCTCGCGCTCCCCGGCGAGGGCGGCGAACGCGGCGCGCAGCTCATCGGCCGGGCGCATCCGCCCCTCGCTCAGGAGCTCGCCGAAGGGCAGGTTGACCGCCCCCGGCATGTGTCCGCCGCGCAGCCCCGGCCGGGGCTCGGCGACGGCGCCGGTGAACCGGTCCCGGGACCGGGCGTCGAGGACCACCGCGGCCGGGTCGGCCAGGGCCGCCGCCACCTCCTCGCTGCCGACGAACATCCCCGCGCGCGGCCGTGCGGTGAAGTCGCCGGGCGTCGCGGCGGGCAAGGGCCCGGCACTCTCCAGCGGCAGCCCGGCCCCGGCCCAGGCGGGCAGGCCGCCGTCGAGCACCGCGACCCGGTCGAAGCCCATCGCCCGCAGCATCCACCAGGCCCGCGCGCTGGAGTAGATGCCCGCGCCGTCGTACACGACGACGGTGTCGGTGCCGTTCACGCCGAGGGAGCGCAGTTCCTCGGTGAACCGGCCGGCCCCGGGCATCGTGTGGGGCAGCGGTGCCGAGTGGTCGGACAGCGCCCCGTCGATGTCGAAGGCCCGCGCTCCGGGGATCCGCCGCTCGCCGCCCCGGTGCGCGCCGACCGAGGCGTCGAGCACGACGGGTCCCGGTCGGCCGAGCCGCCGCGCCAGCCAGTCGGCCCCGACCAGCGGGCCGGGCAGCTCCGGACTGCTTGAGTACGTCGACACGTCGTCGCCCACGGCTGCTCCAGGTCCTGATCCGGATGGAAGGGCCACTCGGCCCGGACCGCGCGGCGTCCACAAGATCGCAGCGGCGCTCGCCCCGTGTCAACAACGGCTCCGCGGCCCCGGACTCCCCCGGTGGCTCCCCCGACGACGCCTCGGGCGCCCGGGGCCGGTACCTTCCTGAATCAGGGCGAGTGCCCGTTGGACCCGAGTGAAAGGCGAGGCCGGAGTCAGTGGAGACGCAAGGCGGAATCACCGTGCAGCGAGCACTGGAGCTGCCGGGGCTGCGCGGCGGGCTCCCGGAGGTGGTGGCCGGCGCGGACCGGCTGAACCGTACGGTGCGCTGGGTGCACGCGGGCGAGGTCCCCAACATCGCTTCGCTGCTCAAGGGCGGTGAACTGCTGCTCACCACCGGCCTCGGGCTCGGCACCCGCCCCGCCGAGCAACGCGCCTTCGTCCGCAGGCTCGCCGACCGCCAGATCGCCGCCCTGGTGGTGGAGCTCGGGCCGCGCTTCAGCCGGCTGCCGGCGTCGATAGTGGACGCCGCCCGCGCCGCGGGGCTGCCCCTGGTGCAGCTGCACCGCGAGGTGCCGTTCGTGACGGTGACCGAGGAGATCCACACCGAGATCGTCAACGGTCACTACGCGCTGCTGCGGCAGGCCGAGGACGTGCACCGGCGGTGCACGGAGGCGCTGCTCGGCGGCGGCGGGGTGCCCCAGGTGCTCGGCATCCTGGCGGACTTCACGGCCAACCCGGTCTTCCTGGAGACGGCGGACGGCCAGCTGTTGTACGCGGCGGGGCCCGGGTCCGGCCCGGTCTGTGCCGATCCGCTCCAGGTGTGGGACGGGATGCGCGGCGGCCGGGCGGCCCGTGAGACACCGCCGACCGGTTCGGTGCTGGTGGATGTGCCGGGTGGTGGCCCCGGTACCGGTTCGGTACGGGCCAGGCTGGTGCTGCTGGCCGTCTCCGGGCCGCTGGTGACCGTGCACCGGATGGCGGCGGAGCGGGCGGCGGGCATCCTCGCCGTCGTGCTGATGCAGGCCCGCCAGGAGGAGGAGCTCGCGGCGCGCGGCCGGGGCGACTTCCTGACCGATCTCGCCGAGGGCCGGATCACGCCGGAGGACGCGCCCGCCCAGGCCCGCGTACTGGGGTTCAAACCGGCCGGCATGCCGCTGCTGCCGGTCGTGATGCGGCTGGCACCCGAGCTCTCGGTGTCCGGGAACTGGGCCTTGCTGGCACGGGCGGTGCTGGAGGAGCTCTCGTCCGTGGGTGTGCCGGTACTGCTGGGCGTACGGCCCGTGGAGGGCCGGGTTCCGGTGCTCCTCGGGCTGCGGTCCGAGTCGGAGCGCACGGCGGTCGCGGACCGGGTCGCGGCAGCGCTGCGGGCCGGTGTGGAGCGGGCCGGGCTGGAGCGGGCCGGTTCGCATCCGCCGGTCGTGGTGGTGGGCGTGGCGGGCGGCTGGGCGGCGGCCGGCGCGGGGCTGCGGCACGCGGCGGAGACGGCTACGGCCGCACACGGCCTCAGCGACCGGCCCTGGTACGACGCCCGGCGCCTCGACATCGACCTGCTGCTGTGGCGGTTGCGGGACCATCCGGATCTGGCGGCCTTCGTGGACCGGGCGATCGGCCCGCTGCGCGATCACGACCGCACCTCGCGCCCGGCGCTGCTGCCGACGCTGGAGACGTATCTGGCCCACGCGGGCCGCAAGGCGGAGACGGCGCGGGAGCTGCATCTGAACCGTCAGACGCTGTACAACCGGCTGGCCAGGATCGGCGAACTGCTCGGCACCGACCTGGACGACCCCCAGGCGGTGCTGGCGCTGAGCCTGGCCCTCCGGGCCCGCCGCCACACCTCGTAGCCGGGCCGGTCGAGCGGCTCAGCGCGGCCGTGCCGCCAGCGGCTGGGTCAATTCGTCGTACACACTGAGCACTTGGGCGATCGTGTCGTCCTCGGTCGGCCAAATCGCCGCCTGTGCCAGCCCGGCGGCCGTCATCTCCGCGCGCCGCCGGGGGTCCCCGAGCAGCCTGGCCACCACCCGCGCCAGCGCCTCCGCGTTCCCGTACGGTACGAGTTCCGCGGCGTCCCCCACGAGTTCGGGCACCCCGCCGACCGCGGTGGCGACCAGCGGGACGCCGAGCCGCAGCGCTTCCTGGGCCACCACCGAACGCTCCTCCCAACTGCTGGGCAGCACGGCCAGATCCGCCGCGGCGAGCAGTTCGGCGCGGTCGGCACGGTCGCCGACGAGCCGGACGGGCAGATCCTCGTTCCTGATCCGGCGCTGCAGAGCGGCCCGATCCCGCCCCTCGCCCACGACGACCAGGAGGGGCGCGGGGTCCAGCTCGTGCCACAGCCGCGCGGCGTCGAGCAGGGTGCCGTATCCGTGATGCGGTACGAGGCTCCCGCAGGCGATGACCAACGGCCTTTCCACCGCCCCGAGTTCGGCCCGCGCCTTGCCCGTGTGGGCGGCGGCGGGCAGGTGGGGTACGGGAGCGGAGACCGGCGCGAGCCGCGCGTCGCGCGCCCCTCGGAGCCGCGCCCCGTCGACCAGGTCCGATGTCGTGCCGAGCACAACCGCCGCCGCGCGGGCGGCCCTTCGCTCCATCAGCCGGATCAGCCTTCTTCGGGGCCCTTCGGCGTGCGCGCGGGCGTGCCAGGTGACGACCAGCGGAACGCGTCGGCCGCCGAGCGCGAGGGCGGCGCGCACGGCGGCGTGCGGGCCGTGCGCGTGGACGATGTCCGCCGTCGTGCAGGCGGCGCGCAGGGCGGCGACGGAGACGAAGTCGCTGCGCCGGGGCACGGGAGTGAAACGGGCGCCGGTACCGGAGTAGTTGTAGGCGTGGTCCAGTTCGGCCGGGGCGCAGACGGTGACGTGCACGCCTCTCGCCACCAGTCCCGCGGCCAGCGAGCTGACGTGGGCGCTGCTGCCCGCGCTGCCGCCGCCCAGGACTTGGACCGTACGCAGCTGTGACACGTTGAATGGCTCCCGGGGCTCCCGAGTCGGCGGTGATTGCATCGCCAAGGATGCCAGTCCGTACGCACGTTCCGGCACAATCAGGCCGTCGTCACGGCCCGCGCAGCAACTACCGGACGCGGCTCACCACTCGCACGGGTGAGAATCCGGCGCGCTGTTGCCCGCCCCGCCCCACGGGCCGCCCGGTCAGCGTTCCGACAGCACCCGGACGAGCCGGCTGATCCGGTCCCCGTACGCCGCCGCCGCGACCAGTCCGGCGGCGTGCGCGAGGAGTCCGGCCCGGCCGCGTCCCGCGACGATCGCGACCCCGAGCGCAGCTCCCAGGGCGTGGACCCCGGTGTCCCCGAGCATGGTCCGCTCCCCCAGGTCGTCGGCGACGAGGGCGGTCACGGCCCCCATCGGCGCGGCGGCGAGGCCGACCGGCAGACCGGGGGCCCCGAGGGCGAGCACGGCGGTGGCGGCGGCGCCGGGCCGCACGTCCGTCAGATTGACGAGATGGGCGGTTCCGGCGATCACGACCGCGGCGAGCATCCGGTCGACGGGCCGCTCCTTGAGCAGCGCGCCGGCCGCGAGCCCGGCGGCCCCGATCCCGAAGAGCTTCACCGCGCCGCTGGTCACCTCGCCGTCCCGCAGCGCGCCCAGATGGGCCCGGAATCCACGGCGCGGATCGTCCGCACCGACGAGATCGTCGTACGCACCGCAGCCGCCGGCCGCCAGTACGGCGAGCGCGGCGGCGCACCGGGTACGGGCCGGCAGCGGCAGGACGGCCGTCCCGGCCGCGGCACCGAGGGCGGCGGCCGGACCCGCGTACAGATCGACGGTGCGGCCCGCGTAGTTGGTACGCAGCCCGCGCGGGCGGGGCCGGGTCCGCAGCGCCCGGTACACACCCCCCGCCACGGCGGCCGCGACGGTACCGGCTGTCATGGCCCTGCCGAACGCTGCTCCCATGGGCGCCAGACTACGCAGCGGACCGCCGCGGCGGCCTACGGGGGTCCGCGCCCGTGGGCCCTACCCGTTGGACCTGGCCGCGGCCAGCAGCTCCTCCGCGTGGGCCCGTGCCGTCCGGGAGTCCTCCTGGCCCGCGAGCATCCGGGACAGCTCCCGCACCCGGTCCTCGCCCTCCAGGACCGTGACCCCGCTGCTGGTCACCGCTCCGTCGACGGTCTTCTCGACCAGCAGCTGCCGGTCCGCGAAGGCCGCCACCTGCGGCAGGTGCGTGACGACGACGACCTGGGCGGACCTGGCGAGTTTCGCGAGCCGCCGCCCGACCTCGACCGCGGCCTTGCCGCCGACGCCCGCGTCGACCTCGTCGAAGAGGTACGTGGGTACGGGGTCGGCGCCCGCGAAGACCACCTCGACTGCGAGCATCACCCGGGACAGCTCACCGCCCGACGCGCCCTTGGCGATCGGCCGCGGCTGGGCACCGGGATGCGGGGCCAGCAGCAGCTCGACCTCGTCGGCGCCGGACGGGCCGTAGACCACGCTCCGCCCGTCGATCTCGATGCCGGACGCCTCGTCGGCCGCCTCGGTCTGCCGGATGTCGAAGGAGACCCGGGCGTGCGGCATGGCCAGCGAGGCCAGCTCCGCGGTCACCGCCTCGGCGAAGAGCGCGGCCGCCCGGTTGCGCGCGTCGGTCAACGCCTGCCCCAGGACGGAGAGTTCGGCCCGCAGCGCGTCGCGCTCGGCCGTCAGCTCGCCGATCCGGTCGTCGTCGCCCTCCAGCTCGGTGAGGCGGGCGGCGCCCTCCAGGGCCCAGGCCAGCACGGCACCGATGTCCTCGCCGTATTTCCGGGTGAGCGCGGTGAGCGCGGCACGGCGCTCCTCCACCACGGCGAGCCGCAGCGGATCGGCGTCCAACTGATCGGCGTACCCGGCCAGTTCACCCGCCACGTCGGAGAGCAGGATCGAGATCTCGCCAATCCGGTCGGCGAGCGCCGCCAGTGCCGGATCGTGGGCCCGCACGGCGTCCAGGGAGCGTCCGGCGGCGGCGACCACGGTCGTCGCGTCGACGCCTTCCGGGTCCTCCGGATTGCCCGCGAGCGCGGTGTGCGCGAGGGCCGCGGCGGAGGCCAGCGCCTCCGCGTGGCCGAGCCGCTCGGCCTCGGCGGCCAGCTCGCCGTCCTCACCGGCCAGGGGCTCGACCGCGGCGATCTCGCCCAGCCCGAAGCGCAGCAGATCGGCTTCCTGGGCGCGTTCACGGGCACGCGTCTTCAGCTCGTCGAGCTCCGTGACGACCGCCCGCAGCCGCCGGTAGGCCGCCGCGTACTCGGCGTGCGGCACGGCGACGGCGTCGCCCGCGTACCGGTCGAGGGCCTGCCGCTGCCGGGCGGGCTTGAGCAGTCCCTGCTGGTCGGTCTGGCCGTGCACGGCGACGAGTTCGTCGGCCAGTTCGGCGAGCACGCCGACCGGCACGGACCGGCCGCCGAGATGCGCCCGGGAGCGCCCCTCCGCGGAGACGGTACGGCTGATCAGCAGCGCTCCGTCCTCGATCTCGGCCCCGGCCTCCTCGGCCCGCAGGGCGACGGGGTCGCCGTCGGACACCGTGATCCGGCCCTCGACGACGGCTGCCTTGGCCCCGATCCGCACGAGGGCGGGGTCGGCGCGCCCGCCGAGCAGCAGCCCCAGACTGGTGACGACCATGGTCTTGCCCGCGCCGGTCTCACCCGTCACCGCGGTGAAGCCGGGTGACAGCTCCACCACCGCGTCGTCGATGACTCCGAGCGACCGTATCCGCATCTCCTCCAACACGGACACGACCTTACGAGGTCCGGACCCCGATGTGCGACGGACCCCGCCCCCCGGGTCCGCTCTCCCGGGTGTCCGCCCGGCATGCGCAACACCTCCGGGGGAATGTCCGCCGGTCAGTGCGGTGCGCCGCGCCACCCGGAGACCGGCAGTGCGAATTTCGCGACCAGCCGGTCCGTGAACGAGGCGTGGTGCAGCCGCGCCAGCCGTACGGGCACCGCGCCGCGCCGCACCTCGACCCGCGCTCCCGCGGGCAGCTCCACGGTCCGGCGCCCGTCGCACCACAGCACCCCGTGCGGGGTGTGCTGCTGGACCTCGACGGCGAGCACGGACGTCGGCGAGGTCACCAGCGGCTTGGCGAACAGCGCGTGGGCGCTGATCGGCACCATCAGCAGCGCCTCGACCTCGGGCCAGACGACGGGACCGCCCGCCGAGAAGGCGTAGGCGGTCGATCCGGTCGGGGTCGCGCAGACGATCCCGTCGCAGCCGAAGCCGGTCACGGGACGGCCGTCGATCTCCAGGACGACCTCCAGCATCCGCTCGGGCGACACCTTCTGCACGGCCGCTTCGTTGAGCGCCCAGTCGGTGTGGACGACATCGCCGTTGCTGCGCACCACGACATCGAGCGTCATGCGCTCCTCGACCTGGTACGCCCGGGTGACGACCCGGTCGACGACCCGGTCCAGGTCGTCGCGCTCGGCCTCGGCGAGGAAGCCGACCCGGCCGAGGTTGACACCGAGCATCGGCACCCCGGAGGCGCGGGAGAACTCGGCGCCGCGCAGCAGCGTCCCGTCCCCGCCGAGCACGATCAGCAGCTCACAGCCGTCCACGGCCCCGGGCGTGGTGTCCGTGACCGTCTCGACGCACGACGGCAGCGGCAGATCGGTCGCCTCGGTGGCCAGCACCCGGACGCCGAGGCCGCTGCGCAGCAGCCCCTGTACAACCAGTTCGGCACTGCGGATCGCGGCCGGACGGCCGGTGTGTGCCAGAAGAAAGACAGTTCGTGCCGCATTCGTCGTCAACGAGGCCCCTCCGCCACTGCACGGTCGACATCTGCGGGATCCAGCTCAGGTGCTCCTGCCCGCAGCCAGAGAAAGTACTCGACGTTTCCCGAGGGCCCCGGCAGCGGGCTGGCCGTCACCCCCCGTACTCCGAGTCCCAGCTCCCAGGCCCGGCGTGCCACCTCCCGTACCGCTTCGGCCCGCAGTTCGGGGCTGCGCACCACACCGCCGCTGCCCAGCCGCTCCTTGCCGACCTCGAACTGCGGCTTGACCATGAGGACGAGGTCCGCGTCCGGGGCGGCGCAGCGCGCCAGGGCGGGCAGCACGAGACCCAGCGGGATGAACGACAGGTCGCCGACCACCAGGTCCACCGGCTGCCCGTCGATCGCCTCCAGCGTCAACTCCCGTACGTTGGTGCGGTCCTTGACGGTGACGCGCTCATCGGACTGGAGCGACCAGGCGAGCTGCCCGTAGCCGACGTCGACGGCGACGACATGGCCGACGCCGGCCCGCAGGAGCACATCGGTGAAACCACCGGTCGACGCCCCGGCGTCCAGCGCCCGCCGCCCCTCGACCTCCAGTCCGAGGGGTACGAAGGCGGCGAGGGCGCCCGCGAGCTTGTGCCCGCCGCGCGAGACGTACTCCGGGTCGCTGTCGTCCTTGATCACGACGACGGCGGCACTGGTCTCGACCTGGGTGGCGGGTTTGGTCGCGGTGTTCCCACCGACGGTCACCCGCCCTGCGGCGATCAGCTGGCTCGCATGCTCGCGCGAGCGGGCGAGCTTACGGCGTACCAGCTCGGCGTCGAGGCGGCGACGTGCCACTCCTGCCACGTTCGGTTCAGCTCCTGTTGTTGTACGAGGGCATCGGTGCGGGTACCGGTGCGGGTGCGGGTGCGGCGTCCAGCCCGGTCAGCGTTGCGCGCAGCCCGCGGTGTACATCCTCGTACACCTCGATGTGCCCGTCGGCCGGGAGGTGGTCCGCATCGGCGAGACGCTCCAGTTCCGCGTCCACCCCGGGGTTGCCGGTGGGGGTGCGCACGACACCGAGGGGCGCGGGCGCGGCGGGGTCGAGCGGGCCGCCTGCGGCCGGGTCCGCGCCCTCGCCGGACGGGTCCCCGGCCTCGCTCCCGGGCAGTGTTCCGGCTGCCGTCCCCGGTTCCGGCGTCGAGTCGCTCATGCGGGAAACGCTACCGCGAAGGGCTGCGGTACCGTCGGTCGCAATGGCGACCATGGCGGAGTGCCGCAGCGCACTCGACAAACTGTCCGACAGCCTCGCGGAGGCCGACGGCGGCGTGCGCAGCGCGGCTGCCCTCGACCGCTCGCTGAGCTGTCACATCAAGGACCTCGACATCACCTTCACCGGCCGGCTGGCCGATGGCCGGATCCAGGTCCTCGACACGATCGAGGGGCCGCCCCGCGAGAAGGCCGAGATCCGGCTCGCGATGACCGGTGACGATCTGGTCGCCATGGTGGACGGCGACCTGAACTTCGCCAAGGCATGGGGTTCGGGCCGGGTCCGCCTGGAGGCCGGCTTCCGCGATCTGCTGAGACTCAGGTCGCTGCTGTAGACCGGGACGGGCCGGTCTGCACCGACCGCCGCGTCAGCCCCCGGCCGACGCCGCGGCGGCCGTCTTGTCGTGGCGCGGCCTGCGGGCGGCCGGTACCACCAGCGGGGTCCCGGTCTCCGGATCGTCGATGACCTGGCAACGCAGCCCGAAGGCCCGCTCCACCAGCTCCGCGGTGACGACCTCGCCCGGTGCGCCCTCGGCGATCACCTCGCCCTCCCGCATCGCGATCAGATGGGTGGCGTAGCGCGCCGCGTGATTCAGGTCGTGCAGGACGGCGACCAGGGTGCGCCCCTGCGTCTCGTGCAGTTCCGCGCAGAGGTCGAGAACATCGATCTGGTGCTGGATGTCGAGATACGTCGTCGGCTCGTCGAGCAGCAGCAGTGGCGTCTGCTGGGCGAGCGCCATGGCGATCCAGACGCGCTGGCGCTGCCCGCCGGACAATTCGTCGACATAGCGATCGGCGAGCGCGCCGACTCCGGTCGCCGCCATCGATTCCTCGACAATGCGTTCGTCGTCCGGCGACCACTGGCGCAGCAGCCCCTGGTGCGGGTAGCGGCCTCGCCCGACGAGGTCGGCGACGGTGATGCCGTCCGGCGCGATGGAGGACTGCGGCAGCAGCCCCAGCGTCCTGGCGACCTTCTTCGCCGGCATCCCGTGGATCGCCTGCCCGTCCAGGAGCACCCGCCCGCTGTCCGGCTTCAGCATCCGCGAGAGCGCGCGCAACAGGGTCGATTTGCCACAGGCGTTGGGGCCGACGATCACCGTGAACGAGTTGTCGGGAATCCCGACCGAGAGATTCTCCGCGATGACGCGCCGGTCGTAGCCGAGGGTCACCGAGTCCGCGGTGAGGCGCTGCATGGTCGTACTCCCCAAGTCGCAGGTGATCGGGTGCGGGACGACGACACACCGAGCAGAACGAAGTTAGGTTAGCCTACCCTCCCTTGCGTCGCTGTCCCCGGGAGTCCTCCCGCTACAGCCCCAGCCTGGCGACCGCCTTCCCTGCGTCCAGAGCGCACGAACCGTCGCCGGCGTACGACCACGCCGCCCCGCAGAGCGCCCGCAGCCCGTCGAGTACGTCCCCGTCCCCCTCCAGCACCGGCTCGTCCCCGCGCACCGACGCGGTCCAGCCCCCGCACACGAAACCCTCGCCGCTCTCCGCCACCTCGGGCTGCCCGGTCAGCAGGCCCCGCAGATCCGCGTCCACATATGTCGGCCGGTGCTTCGGCACGGCGGCCACCAGCTGCGCCGCGTCCGTCACCCCGGTGAGCACCAGCAGGGAGTCCACACCGCCGTTGAAGGCTCCCTCGATGTCCGTGTCCAGCCGGTCGCCGACCACCAGCGGACGCTCGGCCCCGGTCCGCAGCACCGTCTCCCGGTGCATCGGCGGCAACGGCTTCCCGGCGATCTGCGGCTCGGCCCCGGTGGCGATCCGTACGACCTCCACCGCCGCGCCGTTCCCCGGTGCGATGCCGCGGGCACTCGGAATCGTCAGATCCGTGTTGGACGCGAACCACGGCACCCCGCGCGCGATCGCGTACGCGGCCTCGGCGAGCCGCCCCCAGGCCATGTCGGGCCCGCCGTACCCCTGCGCCACCGCGGCCGGCTCGTCGTCCGCCGACTCCACCGGCACCAGACCGCGCTCCCGCAGCGCGACCCGCAGCCCCTCGCCCCCCACCACCAGCACCCGGGCGCCGGCAGGCAACTGGTCGGCCATCAGCCGGGCGACCGCCTGCGCCGAGGTGATCACATCGGCGGGCTCCGCCGGAACGCCGAGTTCGGTCAGGTGCCCGGCCACCGCGGCCGGGGTCCGCAGGGCGTTGTTGGTCACGTACGCCAGGTGCATCCCGCCGTCCCGCGCCGCCCGCAGCGAGTCGACGGCATGGACGATCGCGTGACCGCCCGCGTACACCACCCCGTCGAGATCGAGCAGTGCCGTGTCGTACGCCTCGTTCAGCGCGGTGCTGCTGCCGCTGGGCCTGGTCCTGCTCGCCTGACTCATTCTTTACGCTCCTCGCTCCTTGCTTTCCGTCCCGATCATCGCGCATCCCGGCCGCACACATACGATGCAGAAATGAACACATCAGGTGCGGCCGGCCAGGGACTGCGGCTGATCCCGTTCCGTGGACTGCGTTACGTCCCCGAGCGGGTCGGCAGCCTTGCCGCGGTGACCTCACCGCCGTACGACGTCGTTGTCCGGCCCGACGGTCTGCACCACCTGGAATCGGCGGATCCGTACAACATCGTCCGGCTGATACTGCCGCAGGCAGAGACGGCCGCGGCCCGCCACGAGCAGGCGGCCCAGACCCTGAACCGCTGGCTGGCCGAGGGGGTCCTCGCACCGGACAGCGAGCCCGCTCTGTACGTCTACGAGCAGCGCAACGCCGAGATCCTGCAACGTGGCATCGTCGGAGCGCTGGCGCTCTCCGCCCCCGCGGACGGCATCGTCCTGCCGCACGAGGACGTGATGGCCCATGTCGTCGAGGACCGGGCCGACCTGATGCGCACCACCGCCGCCAACTTCGAGCCCCTGCTGCTCACCTACCGCAGCGACGGCGACGGCCCGGGGGCGACCGCGGTCATCGAGCGGACCACACACCGCCCGCCGCTGCTCGCCACCACCACCGAGGACGGCTACCGCCACCGGCTCTGGGCGGTCACCGCCCCGGCCGACCGCGCCGAGATCGAGACCGACCTGGCCCACCACCAGGCCCTGATCGCCGACGGCCACCACCGCTGGGCCACCTACCTGCGCCTCCAGCAGGAACACACCGCTCCGGGCCCCTGGGACTTCGGCCTGGTCCTCCTCGTCGACACGGCCCGCTACCCGCTCCGGGTCCGCGCCATACACCGGCTGCTGCACCGCCTCCCGGTCGCCGACGCACTCGCCGCGCTGGACGGCCTCTTCCGCGTCCGCGACCTGGCCGGTCCGCTCCCCCGGGCACTGGACGCACTCGCCGAGGCGGCTGCCGAGGGCAACGCGTTCCTGCTCGCCGGCGATGGCGGTTTCCATCTCATCGACCGCCCCGACCCCGGCCTGCTGTCCCGCACGATCCCGGCCGACCGCCCGCCCGCCTGGCAGGCCCTCGACGCGACGGTCCTGCACGCGGCCCTGCTCGACCACGTCTGGAAGATCCCCGACGCCCCGGAACACATCGCGTACATCCACGACACCGCGGCCGCCGTCGAACAGGCCGAGCGTCACGACGCGACGGCGGTCCTGATGCATCCGGTACGCGAAGAAGTCGTCCGGGACCTCGCCCGGCAGGGCGTCACCATGCCCCGCAAGTCGACCTCCTTCGGCCCGAAGCCGGCCACCGGCCTGGTCCTGCGAAGCCTCGACCTCGGCTGACCCGCGGAAACAAGAAGAGGGCGGCATCCCGGATGGGATGCCGCCCTCTTCTTCACACATTACGCCTCGGACGTACGACCCTTGTCCCCGTCTTCGCCGTTCTCGTCCTCGCCGCTCTCGCCGTTCTCGTCCCCGTCCTCATCCTCGTCGAGGGCGTCGACGAACTCGACACCGTCCATCTCGGCGAGCCGGTCGGACGCGTCGGTCGAGCCGTCCTTGTCGGCCTCCAGGGCCTTCCCGAACCACTCACGCGCCTCGTCCTCACGCCCGGCCGCCAGCAGCGCGTCGGCGTACGCGTAGCGCAGCCGCGCCGTCCACGGGTGCACGGCGTTCGAGGCGAGCTCGGAGCTCTGCAGGGTGACGATGGCCGCATCGAGCTGCCCCATGTCCCTGCGTGCCCCGGCGGCCACCAGCCGCATCTCGACCTGCCCGGCCTTGTCGAGCTTCTGCACCTCGGGCTCGCCGGCCATGGCCAGCGCCCGCTCGGGACGCCCGAGCCCGCGCTCGCAGTCGGCCATGACGGGCCACAGCTCCGCGGACCCGGTCATCCGCTTGGCGGCCCGGAACTCCGCCAGCGCCTCCGAGTACTTCTGCGTGGCGTACGCGGCGAACCCGGCCGCCTCCCGCACCGCAGCCACCCGCGAAGCCAGCCGCAGCGCGATCCGCGAGTACGCGTACGCCTGCTCCGGGTCCTCGTCGATCAGCCGGGCCACCATGACGAGGTTGCGCGAGACATCCTCGGCCAGGGTCTTCGGCAGGCTCATCAGCTCCTGCCGCACATCCTTGTCGATCTCGTCACCCGTGACGTCCTCGGGAATCGGCAGCCGCTTGACGGGCTCGCGGTCCCGGTCGTCCCGACGCTCGTACCCGCCACGGTCGTCACGCCCGCGGTATCCGCCCCGGCCGCCACGATCGTCCCGCTGCCCGCGGTATCCACCGCCCCGACTGTCATCGCGCCGGAAACCGCCACCGGAGCCACCGCCGCGGCTGTCGTCACGACGCGGCCCACGGTCGCGGTCGTCACGGCGGAACCCACCGCCCCGGCTGTCGTCGTCCCGACGGGGACCACGCGGCCGGTCATCACGCCGCTCGAACCCACCCGAAGGACGCCCACCACGCTCATCATCCCGACGCGGCCCACGGAACCCACCACGCTCGTCGTCCCGACGCGGCCCACGATCCCGATCGCGGTCACGGTCGTCCCGACGGAACCCACCACCACGACTGTCATCACGCCGGAAACCGCCACCGGAGCCACCACCGCGGCTGTCGTCACGACGCGGCCCACGGTCGCGGTCGTCACGGCGGAAGCCGCCACCCCCGCTTCCGCCGGTGGGCCGGCTGTCGTCACGCCGGTAGCCACCTCGGTCGTTGTCCCTGCGTGGTCCGCCGGAGCGGTCGTCACGACGGCCGCTGAAGCCGCCTCGGTCACCACCGTCCCGGCGACGCGGCTCGCGCTCCGAACGATCGTCGGGAGAGTTGGTGGACATCGGTGTGACTCCTGTCAATCGGGTACTACAAGACATTCTGACGCAACCGAACACCCGGCGCGCTTCCATAAAAACAAAAGGACCCTTGGTCCCAGCGTGAACGCTGGGACCAAGGGTCCTTGAAAGATTGTTCGGCGGCGTCCTACTCTCCCACAGGGTCCCCCCTGCAGTACCATCGGCGCTGAAAGGCTTAGCTTCCGGGTTCGGAATGTAACCGGGCGTTTCCCTAACGCAATGACCACCGAAACACTATCGGGCCATCCCGCAGAGCGGGATATCGGCACTTAGCGAACAAGCACACTTTTCAATTAAGTAGTGAAGCTGTTCAACCGGTGCGACTGTTCGCAACCCGGGAACAACACAGTGGACGCGAGCAACTGAGGACAAGCCCTCGGCCTATTAGTACCAGTCAGCTCCACCCGTTACCGGGCTTCCACATCTGGCCTATCAACCCAGTCGTCTACTGGGAGCCTTAACCAATCAAGTTGGTGGGAACACTCATCTCGAAGCAGGCTTCCCGCTTAGATGCTTTCAGCGGTTATCCTTTCCGAACGTAGCCAACCAGCCATGCCCTTGGCAGAACAACTGGCACACCAGAGGTTCGTCCGTCCCGGTCCTCTCGTACTAGGGACAGCCCTTCTCAATATTCCTACGCGCACAGCGGATAGGGACCGAACTGTCTCACGACGTTCTAAACCCAGCTCGCGTACCGCTTTAATGGGCGAACAGCCCAACCCTTGGGACCGACTCCAGCCCCAGGATGCGACGAGCCGACATCGAGGTGCCAAACCATCCCGTCGATATGGACTCTTGGGGAAGATCAGCCTGTTATCCCCGGGGTACCTTTTATCCGTTGAGCGACAGCGCTTCCACAAGCCACTGCCGGATCACTAGTCCCGACTTTCGTCCCTGCTCGACCCGTCGGTCTCACAGTCAAGCTCCCTTGTGCACTTACACTCAACACCTGATTGCCAACCAGGCTGAGGGAACCTTTGGGCGCCTCCGTTACTCTTTAGGAGGCAACCGCCCCAGTTAAACTACCCATCAGACACTGTCCCTGATCCGGATCACGGACCCAGGTTAGACATCCAGCACGACCAGAGTGGTATTTCAACGACGACTCCACAACCACTGGCGTGGCCGCTTCAAAGTCTCCCACCTATCCTACACAAGCCGAACCGAACACCAATATCAAACTGTAGTAAAGGTCCCGGGGTCTTTCCGTCCTGCTGCGCGAAACGAGCATCTTTACTCGTAGTGCAATTTCACCGGGCCTATGGTTGAGACAGTCGAGAAGTCGTTACGCCATTCGTGCAGGTCGGAACTTACCCGACAAGGAATTTCGCTACCTTAGGATGGTTATAGTTACCACCGCCGTTTACTGGCGCTTAAGTTCTCAGCTTCGCCGACCCGAAAGTCAGCTAACCGGTCCCCTTAACGTTCCAGCACCGGGCAGGCGTCAGTCCGTATACATCGCCTTACGGCTTCGCACGGACCTGTGTTTTTAGTAAACAGTCGCTTCTCGCTGGTCTCTGCGGCCACCCCCAGCTCAGAGTGCAAAACCCATCACCAGGAATGGCCCCCCTTCTCCCGAAGTTACGGGGGCATTTTGCCGAGTTCCTTAACCATAGTTCACCCGAACGCCTCGGTATTCTCTACCTGACCACCTGAGTCGGTTTAGGGTACGGGCCGCCATGAAACTCGCTAGAGGCTTTTCTCGACAGCATAGGATCATCCACTTCACCACAATCGGCTCGGCATCAGGTCTCAGACTTATATGCACGACGGATTTGCCTACCGTGCG
>NZ_BMTF01000006.1:0-1731 GCF_014649535.1 Streptomyces gelaticus | reverse complement strand
TCCTACACCCTTACCCCGGGACAACCACCGCCCGGGCTGGACTACCTTCCTGCGTCACCCCATCGCTTACCTACTACAAGTCTGGTTCATCGGCTCCACCACTACCCTCAACTCCGAAGAGATCGGGCCGGCTTCACGGACTTAGCATCGCCTGATTCAGTATTGGGCGTTTCAAAGCGGGTACCGGAATATCAACCGGTTGTCCATCGACTACGCCTGTCGGCCTCGCCTTAGGTCCCGACTTACCCTGGGCAGATCAGCTTGACCCAGGAACCCTTAGTCAATCGGCGCACACGTTTCTCACGTGTGTATCGCTACTCATGCCTGCATTCTCACTCGTGAACCGTCCACAACTCGCTTCCGCGGCTGCTTCACCCGGCACACGACGCTCCCCTACCCATCCCAACACCCGTTAAGGCTTCACGCTGGAATGACACGACTTCGGCGGTACGCTTGAGCCCCGCTACATTGTCGGCGCGGAATCACTTGACCAGTGAGCTATTACGCACTCTTTCAAGGGTGGCTGCTTCTAAGCCAACCTCCTGGTTGTCTCTGCGACTCCACATCCTTTCCCACTTAGCGTACGCTTAGGGGCCTTAGTCGATGCTCTGGGCTGTTTCCCTCTCGACCATGGAGCTTATCCCCCACAGTCTCACTGCCGCGCTCTCACTTACCGGCATTCGGAGTTTGGCTAAGGTCAGTAACCCGGTAGGGCCCATCGCCTATCCAGTGCTCTACCTCCGGCAAGAAACACACGACGCTGCACCTAAATGCATTTCGGGGAGAACCAGCTATCACGGAGTTTGATTGGCCTTTCACCCCTAACCACAGGTCATCCCCCAGGTTTTCAACCCTGGTGGGTTCGGTCCTCCACGAAGTCTTACCTCCGCTTCAACCTGCCCATGGCTAGATCACTCCGCTTCGGGTCTTGAGCGTGCTACTCAACCGCCCTGTTCGGACTCGCTTTCGCTACGGCTTCCCCACACGGGTTAACCTCGCAACACACCGCAAACTCGCAGGCTCATTCTTCAAAAGGCACGCAGTCACGACATACAAGCAAGCTTGCATGCGACGCTCCCACGGCTTGTAGGCACACGGTTTCAGGTACTATTTCACTCCGCTCCCGCGGTACTTTTCACCATTCCCTCACGGTACTATCCGCTATCGGTCACCAGGGAATATTTAGGCTTAGCGGGTGGTCCCGCCAGATTCACACGGGATTTCTCGGGCCCCGTGCTACTTGGGTGTCTCTCAAACAAGCCGCCGATGTTTCAGCTACGGGGGTCTTACCCTCTACGCCGGACCTTTCGCATGTCCTTCGCCTACATCAACGGTTTCTGACTCGTCTCACGGCCGGCAGACCGCAAAAGAGAGATCCCACAACCCCGCATGCGCAACCCCTGCCGGGTATCACACGCATACGGTTTGGCCTCATCCAGTTTCGCTCGCCACTACTCCCGGAATCACGGTTGTTTTCTCTTCCTGAGGGTACTGAGATGTTTCACTTCCCCTCGTTCCCTCCACACTGCCTATGTGTTCAGCAGCGGGTGACAGCCCATGACGACTGCCGGGTTTCCCCATTCGGACACCCCCGGATCAAAGCTCGGTTGACAGCTCCCCGGGGCCTATCGTGGCCTCCCACGTCCTTCATCGGTTCCTGGTGCCAAGGCATCCACCGTGCGCCCTTAAAAACTTGGCCACAGATGCTCGCGTCCACTGTGCAGTTCTCAA
>NZ_BMTF01000005.1:295501-380487 GCF_014649535.1 Streptomyces gelaticus | reverse complement strand
CGCCGCATGACCCCACCACACCCAAACCACCCCAAACCCAACAGGGGCGCCTTGACGAAAGACATAGAGGCACCCCCGACAGCCGTAAGACCAGGTCAGGCCCGTGCTGAGAGATCAGCGCGGGCCTGTTCTGCTGTGCGGCCCATTCCGTGAGCGGGACTCCCTGCGGATCGGCGTCGATGGCAGTGCCTCGGTGAATCACGGTCTTCAACGAAGTCACCGACGGTGCGAAGAGCCGGACGGTCCAGCCGGTCGTACCCGGACCGGTCGGCGCCCGGAGCGATGACGCGCCCCGTGGACCTGAACCGCGTCGAAGAAGTCGTACCGGCCGACGCCACCGGAGTCCGGGAGGACGAACTCGGTGGCGGGCTCGTCCGCGCCTTCCACGTCCACGGCGCCCCTGGCGTCAGCGCAGCGGCTCGGGCAGTTCTTCCCGGTGGACGATGCCCAGGCACTGGGTCGCCCGGGTGAGCGCCACGTACAGGTCGCTGGTTCCGAAGCGCCCCGGCTCCACGACCAGGACGTGGTCGAATTCGAGCCCCTTGGCCTCGCGCGGGCCGAGCAGCACCACGGTACGGGTGAGGTCGGGTTCGGCGCCGGCCGTGACTCCGTCGAGCGCGGATGCGACCTCCTCGTGCAGGGCGCGCGGCGCGATCACCGCGAGGCATCCCTCCTCGGGCGTCAGCTCCGCGACGGCCTCCGCCACCGCGCCCGCCAGATCCGCACCGGCGTCCCGTGTCCACGGCGTCCGGCCGGTGGACCGTACCGATCCGGGCGGTTCGAACGAAGGATCCTCGGCACGTACGACCCCGGCGGCCAGCTCCATGATCTCCGCAGGCGTACGGTAGTTGACCCCCAGCCTCACGTGCTCGAAGCGGTCACCGACGTACGGCTCCAGGATCCTTTCCCACGAGCCGACGCCCGCTTCCTCGGAGGTCTGCGCCGGATCGCCGACCAGGGTCATCGAGCGCGTCGGTGACCGGCGCATCAGCAACCGCCATGCCATCGGCGACAGTTCCTGTGCCTCGTCGACGATGATGTGCCCGAACGCCCACGTCCGGTCGGCAGCGGCCCGCTCGGCCGCGCTCCGGTGGTCGGCCTCCTCGTGCCGCTCGGCCATCCGTTCGGCGTCGATGACGTCGTGGGCGGCCAGGACCTCGGACTCCTCGTCCTCGAACTCGTACGTCTCCGAACCCCGGGACAGATCCAGGAAGCCCTGCGCATAGGCGACCCGCTGCAGGCGATCGGCCTCGGCGGCGGCCCGCTCGGCGCTGTCGTCCGAACCGAGGAGCTCGGCCGCCTCGTCGAGGAGCGGCACATCGGCCGGGGTCCACTCACGGTCGCCGGGAACGCGCCGGATGGCCTCGGCGTCCTCCTCCGGCAGGTACAGGGGCTCGGCCAGATAGCCGGCGAGGAAGTCCTCGGGGGTGAGCACCGGCCACAGCTCCGCGACGGCGGCGTGCACCTCCTCGCTCGCGGCGACACCCTTGCCGAGCTGGGCGATGTCGTCCGGGCCGAGGAAGTTGGGGCCGCCGTACGGATCGGCGCCGATGCGTTCGGTGAGCTGTGCGGTGAGCGCGTCGATGACGTGGAACGCGAAGTACGGACGGGCGAGGTTGTGCGGCAGACGGGTTTCGCGGGCCGCCTGCCGGGCCTCGTAGGCGATCTCCCAGTCCAGGACGAGGTCCCCGTCGTCGTGCGGGATGACCACCGGCGCGCCGGGCTCGGGCAGCACCTGCCGGTCGCGTACGGCGAGGGCGAGCGCCTCGGCCATCCCCGCGCCGCCCTTGACGGCCGCCGCGCGGGGGGTGTCGGTGCCGTGGGCGTGGACACCGGGAAAGAGCTCGGCCTGCGTGGCGAGCATGACCCCGGTCTCGCCGAGGGCGGGCAGCACCTCGCCGATGTAACGGAGGAAGGCCGGATTGGGACCCACGACCAGCACCACGCGCTTGGCCAGCAGCTCACGGTGCTCGTACAGCAGGAAGGCCGCACGGTGCAGGGCGACCGCCGTCTTGCCCGTGCCGGGGCCGCCCTCGACGACGAGGACACCGCGGTGCGGGGCACGGATGATGCGGTCCTGCTCCGCCTGGATGGTCCGCACGATGTCGCCCATGCGGCCGGTACGGGCGGAGCCGAGCGCGGCGAGCAGCACGGCGTCGCCGCTCGGGTCCTCGAAGCCGCTGCGCTCGCGATCCCCGAGATCGAGGATCTCGTCGTGCAGCTCGGTGACCGTGCGGCCCTCGGTGGTGATGTGCCTGCGCCTGCGCAGCCCCATGGGCACATGTCCGGTGGCGAGATAGAAGGGCCGGGCGACCGGTGCCCGCCAGTCGATCAGAAGGGGCGTGTGTTCGGTGTCGTCCTCGCGAATTCCGATACGGCCGATATGGTGCGCCGTACCGTCGTGGAGATCGATTCGGCCGAAGCACAGTGAGCCGTGCACCGCGTTCAGGGCTGCCAGCAGACCGGAACGTTCGGCGACGAGCACATCGCGTTCGAGACGGGCCTGCTGCCCGTTCCCCACCGGGGTCGACGCGTCCTCGACGTGCTGCGCGGTGACCCCGCGCAGCGTGTCGACGCGGTCGTAGAGCCGGTCGATGAATTCCTGCTCCTTCTGCAATTCGCCGTTTGCGCGAGTTGACAAAATCGCTCCCTGCCGGATAAGGTGATTCTTGTCGGCCCCCTTTTCGAGGGGCCTTTTTTATGGCATACAGAACCATTCAATATACGTGAGAAAATCCCCGTTCCGCAATTGTGGAACGGGGATTTCCTGTGCTTATGGCGCGGTCCGCGGGCGTCGTAGGTCCCAGGCGGCAAGGGCCGCACGCTCCGCGGCGAGCAGCAGGGCGAGCGCGACGGCGGTCACCAGGCTCCGTCCCACGTCGGGGATCCACAGCAGTGCCATGGCCGGCGTGCCGCCCATGATCGAGGGCAGCCACCACAGGAGCGCCGCGAGGGTCAGCGTGGTGGCGAGCGACGCGGTGGTGGTCAGCGCGATCCTGCGCCGGGAGCGGGCGCGGGCCGCCGCGCGTCGTCGGGGCAGGCGGCGCAGGGCCGGGGCCCAGGCAGAACAGGAGGACAGCGGCGAGGCCGGCCGTGGTCCACGGCAGGACGAGGGCGAGGGGGTCCGTCGGCGTGGTGCGGGGACTCGCTCCGGAGAGCATCCGCGCCGCTCCGAACGCCGCGTCGCCGAACTCCTGGGCGCGCAGCTGGTGGTAGGCGTTCTGCAGGACGATCACGGCCCGGTCGCTGTCGGGCAGCATGATGACCATGGCGTGGTGACCGGGCAGCGCTCCGTCCTTCCAGACCATGCGCTCGCCGGTGCCCTTGAGCGTCCCGACCGACCAGCCGAGGCCGTAGCGGCCGACGCTGCCGGCGACATGGCCACGCTGCGTGTCGGCCGTTCCCTTCGCCGAGAGCACCCGCCGCCCGTCCAGCCGGCCGCCGTCGAGTTCGGCGCGGACGAAGCGGGTCAAGTCCCTGAGGCTGCCGCCCACATGGCCGAAGGGGACGCCTGCGGTGTCGTACGGGGCGTCGAACCGCACCGGGACACCGAAGAAGGATCGGTGGCCGGGCGTCACCCGTTCCCGCTCGAAGTCCTGCTCGGTGGCGACGACGTGGTCCATGCCGAGCGGATCGAGGATCTTCTCGTGGAGGTACGTGCCGAACGGTCGCCCCGAGACCTCCTCGACCAGCGCGCCGAGCACGGCGTAACCGGCGCTGGAGTACGCGTACGACTCACCCGGCGGGGCGGTCGGAGCGATCCGCGCGAGATCACGGACCGAGTCGGCGAGGGCGCCCGGTGCGTTGTCGTAGCGGTCGCCGATCTCGCCACTTGCGGAGGCGGGGATGCCGCTGGTGTTGGTGAGCAGGTGCCGGACCGTGATGCGGTCGGACATGTCCGGGTCGGCGAGCCTGAACCGGGGGAGGTACGTCCGCACAGGTTCGTCGAGGTTCACCCGGCCCGCCTCCACGAGCTGCATCACGGCGAGGCCGGTGACCGGCTTGGACACCGAGCCCCAGAGGAACGGAGTGTCCGGTGTGACGGCCCGGCCCCGGCCGTCCTCGCCGAAGCCGCGCTGGTGCACGAAGCGGCCGCCCTCGATCACGGCGAGTGCGGCGCCGGGCGTACCTGTCGCGTCGAGCCGGTCGCGGACGAACGCGTCGATCCTCCGCATGGCCCCTGCACCGTCGGCGTCCGTGGTGCGGGAGGCCGCGCCCGTCGGCGCAGTCGTCCGTGATTCCGCGCCCTGGGCTGCCGCGTCCGCAGGAACGAGCCCCGCCAGCGCACCCGCCACCAGTACCGCCCCGACCGACTTCCCCAGCCCTGTGCGCCATCGGCGCCCCTGTGTCCTGCCTGTCGCCGCCATGTCCGCAGCCACCCCCGGTTCGCATCCGTTTTTACAATATGAGCATATTGTTTAAGCCTCCTGCGAGATCGGTCGACGGTTACCCTGGCGGCATGCCGAAGGTCGTCGATCACCAAGCCAGGCGCGTCCAGGTCGCCGACGCCGTACAGGAGCTGATCACCGAGCAGGGGCTCGACCGGGTGACCGTGGCCCGGACCGCCGCCACGGCGGGCGTCTCCGTCGGCCACGTGCAGCACTACTTCTCGACCAAGGACGAGATGCTGCTGTTCACCCACGATCGCGTCGTACGGAAGATCCTCGACCGGGTCTCGGCACTCGGCGAGCGCGCGACGCGTCAGCGGCTGCCGATTCGCGACGTGGTCGCCGAAGGGCTCGCCGAGTGGCTCCCGGTGGACCCGCGTCGCCGCTCGGCACATCGGGTGGTGCTGGCGTTCCTGGGCCGCACCATCGACAATCCGGAGCTCGCGAGCGCCCATGCCGAGACGGGCCGGCTCATCCGCTCGATGCTCGCCACGGCCGTCCACAACGGACAGGAGTGCGGCGAGGTCCCGCCGGACACCGATCCGGCCCTCGCCTCCCTCGAACTCCACTGCCTGACCGAAGGCCTGGCCCTGGAGCTCGGCTCCGAGCCCGACGCCGATGCCTCCCGCGCCGCTCTCGACCTCGTCGCGGCGCGCGTCCGGGCCGCCTTTCCCGGCCGGTGCCGCCAGTACGAGTGATCTGCCACCGGATCCGGACCCCGGAGGGAGTCGCACCCGGCACCCAGCACCCGGAATGCACCTTTCGCACCCGCATGCGAGTCTGGTGATGGCCCATCGTCCGAGATCCGCAACAGGAGGCACGATCGTGGGCAAGAAGCAGAGTCGGCAGAACCGAGGCGCCCGCACCGGCGGCCACGAACGCAGCGCCGCTCCGGAAGCGAAGGAGCGGACGCGGCCGACGACCGAGCAGGAGACGGTGCGCTCGATCTCAGAACAGGTCTCCCACCGGAAGCAGCGGAGGTTCGGCCACAACTGACCCTCTGACCCACTCAGAACCACGACAACCGCCCTCTGCGGCGGCACCCCCTCGGGGACAGCCGCCGCAGAGGGCGGTTTTTTTGTGTTGCGGACACCCACTCAGGGGGTGCTGGACGGGATGCCGAGGAGCCGGGTGAGATGTGCCGAGGGGCACCACCGGGCGGGGCGCCCAAGGGGGCATCGAGCGGGGTGCTGAGCCGGTCCGCTCCCCGGATCCCGTAGGCCCGCGCGCCCGTTGAACAGCCGCGCGATGCCGCGTGAACTCTGGCCGAAATATCCCCTATTCAGGGTGCGGCCGGAGGTTTATCTACGCGCGGAGCCATGACGCCCGAACGATCATTCGGGCATATCAGACCAGTTCTTCCGCAGCTATTACCGGCCGGTACCGACAGCTGCTAGAAACATGGCGCTCCATCAACCCCCCACCCACCCCCCACACTTCGGAGGGCTGACAGCCATGTCAGTACGGAGATTCTGGGCGTCTGCATCCACTCTGGTCCTCGCCGCCGTGGCCGCGCTGGGCGTTGCCCAGCCGGCCTCGGCAAACTCCTCGGCCGCCACCGGCGGGTACGTTGCCCTCGGCGACTCGTACTCCTCCGGTGTCGGCGCGGGCAGCTATCTTTCCGACAGCGGCGACTGCCGCCGCAGCACCAAGGCCTACCCCTACCTCTGGGCGGCTGCGAACTCGCCCTCCTCCTTTGCCTTCGTGGCCTGTTCGGGTGCCACGACCAGTTCGGTGGCCGGGACCCAGCTGGGGGCGTTGAACTCGTCCACCGGCCTGGTCAGCGTCACCGCGGGCGGCAACGACGTCGGGTTCGCCGATGTCATGCAGGACTGCGTGCTGTCCGGCGAGGCCACCTGCCTCAGCAGCGTCGGCTCGGCCGTCTCGCAGATCCAGAACTCGCTTCCGTCCGGACTGAGTTCGCTCTACGACGCCATCCGGTCGCGGGCCCCGCAGGCCCAAGTCGTGGTGCTGGGCTACCCGCGCTTCTACCAGCTGAGCGGCAGCTGCATCGCCGGGCTCTCGGAGAAGGAGCGGTCGGCCATCAACAATGCGTCCGACGTGCTGAACGGGGTCATCGCCAAGCAGGCCGCCGATGCCGGGTTCACGTTCTCCAGCGTGGTCGACGAGTTCACCGGGCACGAGCTGTGCTCCGGTGACGCATGGCTCCACAGCGTGTCGTTGCCGATCTACAACTCGTACCACCCCAAGGCCGCCGGTCAGTCCGGTGGTTACCTTCCGGCCTTCCGCTCGGCCGCGTAGGACGCGGGCGACGGAGGTGCAGAAGCGCGGCGGGCTGCCGGGGGTTCTCCCGGCGGCCCGCCGCACTGCTGTCACGGCCCGGCGACGGGAGCAGACGGCGCGGCCCCCGGCCGGTGCAGGGCCAGGGCGGTGATCGCGGCGAGTACGGCGGTGGCCGCGGCTTCAAAGTCGGCGTCGGTGTTGGAGTCGGCGGAAGGCCGCCGGTGCGCCGGGCTCAGTACCGCTCGGCGAGATGCTCCCGGCCCGCCGGGGGCTCGTACGGCTCGGGCCAGAAGTCGGTGATCTCCGTGATCCGCCCCGCCGCGTCGAACACGAAGAAATGAATGGCGGGCAGCTCCTCGCCGCCGGCCGTGAACCGCGTACGAACGGCGGCCTGCCCGCCCTGGCCGTCGGCCACCACCTGCTCGACGCGGACACGCCAGTCCCCCGGGTACTCCCGGTTGAATCTCAGATACCGCTCCTTGCCGCGAATGCGCTCGCGGGTCTGCGGCAGGTCGTACAACACCTCATCGGCCAGCGTCGCGGCGAAGGCGTCCCAGTCGCGGGCGTCGGCCGCGCTCCAGTACGTCTCCACCACGGCGCGCAGATCGGCAGTCGTCGTCATGGGTCCGAGTCTGGACCCCGCCACTGACAATCGGCCCTCGTTCAGGAATCGGCCGCCCTCGACGCCTTGATGGAGTACATCAGCGGGATCCGCGGCCGGTCGGCGGGGAAGCGGTAGGAACCGTCGTCCTGTCGTTCCAGATCCGAGAAACGGGCGAAGAGCGAGGCGTCGTGCTCGTGCAGGAACTCGATCCGCAGCCCTGCGGCGGCCAGCGCCGACACCACCTCGCCGATCGGGTGCTGCCATTCGACGCTGCGGTTGTGGAGGGTGGGCGCGTCGAAGTCCGCGTACGTGCCGGGCGTTTCTTCCACCCACGCGTCGCGGCTGAAGTAGTCGTACTCGACCTTCGCGCCGGTGGCGTCGTCGAGGCAGTCCGTGATCGGGTGGAACTCCGCGAGATAGAGGAAACCGCCGGGTGCCACGAGCGATGCGGCGGTCTCGGCCCAACGGCGGGTGTCGGGCAGCCAGTTCAACGCGCCGATGCCGGTGTAGACGATGTCGTACGACGAGTCGGGGACGGCGTCCGCGGCATCGTGGACGTCGGCCGTGACGAACGCCGCCCGGTCCTGGCCGAACCCGAGCTCGCGGGCCAGGGCTCGCGCGGTCTCGACGGCCGGCTCGGAGAAGTCCAGACCGACAACCTGTGCGGCGCCGTGCCGGGCCCAGGAGAGGGTGTCGACCCCGATGTGGCACTGCAGATGCAGCAACGATTTTCCCGTGACGTCCCCGACCTCGGCGAGCTCGAAGTCGCGCAGGGCGTCCTTTCCGGCGCGGAAGGAATCGAGGTCGTAGAAGTCGCTCTTGGCGTGGATGGGGACCCGCTCGTCCCAGTGCGCACGGTTTGCCTCGTGCCAGTCGGCAGGGGTCGATGCATGCATGCCGGGAGGTTATCCACAGGCTGCGGACGAAGCGAACGAATTATCGGCGTTCCGGCGCAGAATGGGGGACATGACTGAGACCACTGGCTCGACGACGACCCCTTCCGCCCAGCCCCCCGCAGCGGCGCCGGAGTGGGAGCAGCGCTTCCGGGCGCCACGGATGTCGTTGCCCGACTGGGCGGAGGACGCACCCGACCGCGCGCTGTTCGTCTCCAACGCGACGGGGACGTACGAGCTGTACGCATGGGACCGCGCCACCGGGCAGCAGCGCCAGGTGACCGACCGGCCGAACGGCACGACGGACGGGGCGCTGACACCCGACGGGGAGTCGGTCTGGTGGTTCAGCGACACCGACGGCGACGAGTTCGGAGTGTGGATGCGCCAGCCGTTCCATGTCGGCGGGGACGGCGAGCCGGCCGCCCCGGTGGACGAACCGGCCACGCCCGGTCTGGGCCCCGCGTACCCGGCCGGGCTCGCCATCGGGCGGGACGGCACGGCGGTGGTCGGCCGCTCGACCGACGAGGACGGGACGACGATCCATGTCGTACGGCCCGGAACGGAGCCCGTGGAGATCTACCGCCACCGCGAGTCGGCGTGCGTCGGCGACCTCAGCCACGACGGGACGCTGATCGCCCTGGAACACACCGAGCACGGCGACGCCATGCACTCCGCGCTGCGCGTGGTGCGCCCGGACGGGACGACGGTCGCCGAGCTGGACGACACCGAGGGCGGTACGAAGGAGCTGGGCCTGTCCGTGCTGGGCTTCGCCCCCGTCGCCGGGGACACAAGGCTCCTGGTCGGGCACCAGCGGCGGGGCCGCTGGGAGCCGATGATCTGGGATCCGACGACGGGCGAGGAGACGGACCTCGGGGTCGATCTGCCCGGCGACGTGGTCGCCGAGTGGTATCCGGACGCCTCCGCGCTGCTGATCGTGCACGCCTTCGAGGCCCGCAGCGACCTCTGGCGGTACGAGCCGGAGGCGGGCGGCACCCCCGTCCGGGTGGAGACGCCTGCGGGTTCGGTGTCGGGTGCCACGGCCCGGCCGGACGGGACGGTGGAGTACCTGTGGTCCTCGGCCGCGCAGCCGCCCGTCATCCGGTCCACCTCGGGTGCGGTGGTGCTCGATCCGCCCGGCGCGAAGGCCCCGGCGTCCGTGCCGGTGGAGGACGTGTGGGTGGACGGGCCCGGGGGCCGTGTCCATGCGCTCGTGCAGCGGCCCGCCGCGCCGGCCGAGGGGCCGTTCCCCACCGTCTTCGAGATCCACGGCGGCCCTACCTGGCACGACAGCGACGCCTTCGCCTCCGGCCCCGCCGCCTGGGTCGACCACGGCTATGCGGTCGTCCGGGTCAACTACCGCGGCTCCACCGGATACGGCCGCGCCTGGACGGACGCGCTCAAGCACCGGGTCGGCCTGATCGAGCTGGAGGACATCGCCGCGGTGCGGGAGTGGGCGGTGAAGTCCGGCCTCGCGGACCCGGAGAAGCTGGTCCTGGCCGGCGGCTCCTGGGGCGGCTATCTGACCCTGCTCGGCCTCGGTACGCAGCCGGAGCATTGGGCCCTCGGCCTGGCGGCGGTCCCGGTAGCCGACTACGTCACGGCGTACCACGACGAGATGGAGGACCTGAAAGCGCTGGACCGCACGCTGCTGGGCGGCACGCCGGAGGAGGTTCCCGAGCGCTTCGAGGCGTCGTCCCCGCTGACGTACGTCGACGCGGTCCGGGCGCCGGTCCACATCTCGGCGGGCGTCAACGACCCGCGCTGCCCGATCCGCCAGGTGGAGAACTACGTCGACCGGCTGAAGGACCGGGACGCGGTGCACGAGGTGTACCGGTACGACGCGGGACACGGTTCGCTCGTCGTGGAGGAGCGGATCAAGCAGGTCCGTCTGGAACTGGACTTCGCCCGACGCCACCTGTCCCCGGAGCCGGGCCCGACCGGCGCGTGACGGCCGGGTGGGACGGGGCGTGACGGCCGGTGGGACGGGCGTCCGTCCCCTCCTCCCGCGCGCGGCCCGGGACACGGCCCTCAGTCGGCACCCCGCTCCCGGCGACCGGAGCGGGGACCGTACCGTGGAGGGGTGTACCGGTTCCTGCTGACCCCGCGATGGTGGGGGATCAACCTCTTCGTCGTGCTGGCCATCCCGTTCTGCGTGTTCATGGGCACCTGGCAGCTCGGCCGCTTCGAGGACCGCGTGCAGACGCACGACGCCGCCGAGAAGCAGCCCGCCCCAGGCTCCAGGCCCGCCGAGCCGATCGACGAGCTCCTACCCGTCGACAAGGTGACCTCCGGCCGCCCCGCCACCGCCACCGGCCGGTACGCCGACCAGTTCCTGGTGCCCGGACGGAAGTTGGACGACAGGAGCGGCTTCTACGTCCTGAACATGCTCCGTACGGACAGCGGCAAGGCACTGCCGGTGGTGCGTGGCTGGCTGCCCGGCAAGCCCGGCAGCACCGCCGTGCCCGCCGCACCGACCGGCGAGGTCACGGTGACCGGCGACCTCCAGGCTTCCGAGAACGCCGGCACCCCGGGGGTCGACACGGCGGGCGGGCTCCCCGACGGCCAGCTGGGCATGATCAGCGCCGCGTCCCTGGTCAACCTCGTCCCGTACGACGTCTACGACGCATGGGTGACCCTCCAGGACACGGGCGCCGAAGCCCGGGCCGGAGCCGGGACCGGGGACAAGGCGGCCGACGCGCTGCGTCCCGTACCTGCTGCCATGGCGCAGGGCACCGGGCTCGACCTGAAGGCCTTCCAGAACCTCGGCTACACCGGCGAGTGGTTCGTCTTCGCCGGGTTCGTGCTGTTCATGTGGTTCCGGCTGGTCCGCCGCGAGGCCGAAGCGGCACGCGACCTGCAACTGGGCCTCGTCCCGGAAACGGAAGCCACCTCGGAAGCGGAGTCCGGGTCCGGGTCCGGGTCCAAGTCCGGGTCCGGCAAGGACGCCGTGGGCACCGGAGCAGCCTGAGACGCGCACAGACGCAGAAGCAGACACACGCGAGGGGCCCGCCGGTCGACATCGACGGCGGGCCCCTCGTCTCATGCGTCGCACGTCGTCACGACATCCCCGAACGACATCCCCGACATCACGCGGTCACGCCACCACACCGCCACGGCGTCACGGCGCCACGGCGTCACGGCGCCGGAGCGAGTACCCCGGTCCGGTAGATCGTGCCCGAGCAGGCGTTGGCGATCTTCGCCTCCGCCACCGGTGCCCCGGCTTCCGGCGTGTGCGTCACGGCGACGCTGCCGTCCTGCATCCCGCCGCCGTCCTCGCTGCCGAACTGCAGGGCCGTCCCCGTCGTGCCGTCGTCGCTCCCCGAACCGGTACCGGCGGCCGCCGCGCCACTCGCACCGCCCGCGTCGTCGGTCGGTGTCGGGCTCGGCGAGCCTCCGACGGTCGGACACGTGTCCTTCGGTACCCAGGCGAACTTCACCTCGTACGCCATCGACGGCTTCAGCAGCACCGTCCCCTGCTCCTGCGAAGGGTCGGGCAGTCCGGCCGCCGCGTCACCCGCGGTGTGCTGAACGACCGCGATCCTGGCCGGGTCGGCCGCGCCGATCGCCTGGAAGCCCACGCTGCCGCTGCCGCTCACCGAGCACTCCGTGCCGGAGATATTGGCGATCCGGAAGGTTCCGTAGACCGTGCCGTCGGCACCGGGCGCACCGGTCTCGGCCGAGGCGACACCGAGCTGCTGCGGGTCGCAGGCCGGCATGGAGACCGTCGCAGGGTCGGTCGTGTCGGCGCCCCCGCCCGACAGGTGCCCGTCGGCCCCCTGGCCACGGCTGTCGGAGGGGCTGCTCGAGCTCGTGGGCCGGTCCCGGTCACCGCCGGTATGCCCGTCGGCGTCGCCGCCGCTGTTCTTGCCGCCGGACTGCGAGCCGGTGTCCGCGCCGTTGCCGCCCTGCGCCTGCTCGCCGTGTCCGGCCATCTCGGGGTTGGCGGCGTTCGAACCGTCGGAGTTCGCGACATGGACGAAGGCCGGCACCGCGGTGCCGATGAGCAGCGCCGCAGCCGCCAGACCGACGACGGCCTGCCGCCGCTTCGCGCGCCGGACGGGAACCGCGCGCTGCAGATGGGCGAGCGTGCCGTCGCTGGGCTCGATGTGCTGGACGGCACCGCGCAGCATGCGGCGCAGCGCGACCTCGTCGAGGTCCGCACCGTCACCGGCTCCCGGGCCGCCGAGTAGGACCGCGTCCGGACCCGAGCCGAAGAGACTGCTCAGACTGCCGAGCTCAGCGGTCTCGGCCGCCCCGGCAGATTCAGCAGCCCCGTCAGCTCCGTCGATCCCATCCATCCCGTCAGTCCCGTCAGCCCCGGCGCCGACGGCCGCCGCGTCCGCGTCCCGGTCCACCCGCGAGGCATTCTCCGGCCCGTGGTTCACAATTCCTTTTCCAGTCCGGTCAATCCGACGCTCACGTTCGGGGCCGTGTTCACGTTCATCAGGGCCCTGTCCGCGTTCATCAGGGCCGTTCTCGTACTCGCGGTCGCGCCGGCTCATCCCTGTGCCTCCATCACGACGCGCAGCGCCGCGATCCCGCGGGAGCCGTAGGCCTTGACCGAGCCCAGGGATATCCCCAGCGTCTCGGCCACCTGGACCTCCGTCATGTCCGCGAAGTAGCGCAGCACCAGAACCTCCCGCTGACGCCGTTGCAGCCCCCGCATCGCCTTGATCAGCGCGTCGCGCTCCAGCTGGTCGTACGCACCCTCCTCAGCGCTCGCCATGTCCGGCATGGGCTTGGAGAGCAGCTTCAGCCCGAGGATGCGGCGGCGCAGTGCGGAACGCGAGAGGTTGACGACGGTCTGGCGCAGATACGCGAGCGTCTTCTCCGGGTCCCGTACCCGGTTGCGCGCCGAGTGCACCCGGATGAACGCCTCCTGCACCACGTCCTCACAGGAGGCCGTGTCGTCCAGGAGCAGGGCCGCGAGACCGAGCAGCGAACGGTAATGAGCCCGATAGGTCTCGGTGAGATGGTCGACGGTGGTTCCGGCAGCCACGCTCTCCTCAGCGCCCTCGCGCTGCGAGGGCAGCCGTGCGGGGCGCGCAGCGGGCATGGGCGCAATCACCGGCATACCGCCGGGTGCGCGGGGCCGTCGGAGCGGACGCACCGAAGCGCCGCGCAAGGAGCCCACCACTGTGATTTCGAGAACCTCTGCCACGCCAGTTGGACACGTTTCCCCCCGTCAGGGTTGTACGCGCGCGGCACCGCGTTCGGCGCTGTGCGACATGCCCTCATACGTACCTGCTCTTCCCCGAATACCCCGAATGTGCGCCCCGCCGCGCCAGAAGTGACGGCATAGACGCACACTCCCCGGCCAGTGGTTGCAGCAGGCCGAAAGTCATCGTCGGATACCCGACACCCCAGCTCAAGAGGTTGAGACGTTCAACTTACCCACAGAGCATTCACAGAGAGTACAAAACAGGTTCGATCAGGACCGGGGGAACTCCGCGGCCACCGCTTCGGCGATCTGCGCCACGTTCAAAGCCGCGCCCTTGCGGAGGTTGTCGCCGCAGACGAACAGCTCCAGACCTCGCGGATCGTCCAGCGACCTGCGCACTCTCCCGACCCAGGTCGGATCGGTGCCGACGACGTCGGACGGGGTCGGGAAGTCCCCCGCCGCCGGGCTGTCGTACAGCACCACCCCCGGTGCCGTCGCCAGGATCTCGTGGGCCCGGTCGACCGCGATCTCGTTCTCGAACCGGGCGTGCACGGACATCGAGTGCGTCGCGACGACGGGTACGTACACACAGGTCGCCGCGACCCTCAGGTCCGGCAGGTCCAGGACCTTGCGGCACTCCTCGCGGATCGCCAGCTCCTCCGACGACCAGCCGTCCCCGGCCTCGGTCCCGGCCCAGGGCACCACATTGAGGGCCACCGGGGCGGCGAAGGGACTGCCTTCCGTCTCCCCCAGGGCCCTGCGTACGTCCCCGGGCTTCGTGCCCAGTTCCGTACCGGCAACCATCGACAGCTGTTCGCGCAGCGCCGCGACACCGTCCCGGCCCGCCCCGCTCACCGCCTGGTACGAGGAGACGACCAGCTCCCGGACGCCGAATTCGGCGTGCAGCGCACCGACCGCGACGATCAGCGCGAGCGTCGTGCAGTTCGGGCTCGCGACGATGCCGCGTGGCCGGATCCGTACGGCATGCGGATTGATCTCGGGCACGACCAGCGGAACGTCCGCGTCCAGTCGGAACGCGGCGGAGTCGTCGATGACGACGGTGCCCTTGGCGGCGGCGATCGGAGCCCACTGCGCGGAGACCTCGTCGGGCACCAGGAACAGCGCCACGTCCACGTCGTCGAAGACCTCCTCGGTGAGTTCGAGGACCTCGCTCTCCTCGCCGCGCACGACCAGCTTGCGACCGGCCGAACGCGGCGAGGCGATCAGCTTCACCTCGCCCCAGACATCCGCGTGCTGCGAAAGGATCTGGAGCATGACGCCGCCGATCGCCCCGGTCGCTCCGACGACCGCGAGCGAGGGACGGCGCGCGGTCATCGGCCGGTGCCCCCGTAGACGACGGCCTCATCGGAGTCGCTGTCCAGGCCGAAGGCGGTGTGTACGGCGCGCACGGCCTCGATGACGTCGTCGGCGCGGGTGACCACCGAGATGCGGATCTCGGACGTCGAGATCAGCTCGATGTTCACGCCGGCGTCCGACAGTGCCTCGAAGAAGCCCGCCGTGACCCCCGGGTTGGTCTTCATACCGGCGCCGACCAGGGAGATCTTCGCGATCTGGTCGTCGTAGCGCAGCGATTCGAAGCCGATGCTTCCGCGGTTGCGCTCCAGGGCGTCGATGGCCTTGCGGCCCTCGGCCTTCGGGAGCGTGAACGAGATGTCGGTCAGACCGGTCGACGCGGCGGAGACGTTCTGCACCACCATGTCGATGTTGATCTCCGCATTGGCGATCGTGCGGAAGATCGCGGCGGCCTCGCCCGGCTTGTCGGGCACGCCGACGACGGTGATCTTGGCCTCGGAGACGTCATGGGCGACTCCGGAGATGATCGCGTGCTCCACCTTCTGGTCCCCTTGCGGCTCGTTGCTGACCCAGGTCCCGCGCAGTCCGGAGAAGGACGAGCGGACGTGGATCGGGATGTTGTAGCGGCGTGCGTACTCCACGCACCGGTGCAGCAGCACCTTGGAACCGGACGCGGCCAGCTCCAGCATGTCCTCGAAGGAGATCCAGTCGATCTTCCGGGCCTTCTTCACGACCCGCGGGTCGGCGGTGAAGACACCGTCCACATCGGTGTAGATCTCACAGACCTCGGCGTCCAGCGCGGCCGCGAGCGCGACGGCGGTGGTGTCGGACCCGCCGCGGCCGAGGGTGGTGATGTCCTTCTTGTCCTGGGACACCCCCTGGAACCCCGCGACGATCGCGATGTTCCCCTCGTCCAGCGCCGTACGGATACGGCCCGGCGTCACATCGATGATGCGCGCTTTGTTGTGGACCGAGTCGGTGATGACGCCCGCCTGGCTGCCGGTGAAGGACTGGGCCTCGTGGCCCAGGTTTTTGATCGCCATCGCCAGCAGGGCCATGGAGATCCGCTCTCCGGCGGTCAGCAGCATGTCGAACTCACGCCCGGCAGGGATCGGGGATACCTGCCCGGCGAGATCGATCAACTCGTCCGTCGTGTCGCCCATCGCCGACACCACGACAACCACCTGGTTGCCGTTCTTCTTGGCATCGACGATTCGCTTGGCGACGCGCTTGATGCCCTCGGCATCGGCTACGGAGGAGCCTCCGTACTTCTGCACGACAAGGCCCACGTGCGCTCCTCGCTCAGTCCATTACTGCGGTCGACTCAGTTTAACGAGCAGTCCGGAATCGCCCCGCTGATACCACATGGTGAGATGTCCCGCTCAGCACGTGATCATCGGCGTGCCGTCCGGACTGCTCGTTACAGGCCCTGCCCGCCGGGCAGCCCCGCACTCCCGTATGTGGTCCAGCCCACACGGCCGGCGGCCCGGGTCCACGATTCGGCCTCCCTCCACCTCCAGCGTGGACCGGAACCCGACCGTCCGCCCTTCGGGGCCCCGCCCTGCGCAAGCCGCTGCGCGTACTGCCTCCTGCTCCTCGCCCTGGCCGCGCCCCCCGCACGACGGCGACCTGCGGTGCGACGGGGGTGAGAACGGGGCACGCCGGGCGTGGGACCTGCCCGCCGCGCCCCCCAGCTCACGCGGCGCCCGCTACCACAGAGCGCTGATCTCGCTGGCGGTCAGCGCGCCGGAGAAGGCCCGGACCTGGTCCACGGCCCCGTGCAGGTACTCGCCCCACCCGTCGGCCGTACGTCCCCGGCCCACCTGGAGGCCGCCGCCGCTGGTCCAGCCGTCTCGGAACTCGGCGGTGCCCGCGGTTTCGGCGTAGCCGTCCACGAAGAGCGTGATCCGGTCCGCCGCGGTGTCGTGGACGACCGCGATCCGGTGCCCCGCGCCCTGGCCGCCGTCGGGCTCCGCGTACCGGGCGACCACCGTCTCGGCCGCTCCCGGCCCGTCCGCGTGGGACATCACCAGTTCCCAGCTGGCGGTGGACGGCTCGTAGCGCACCTTGAAGGCGTCGCCGTGCGCCCCTCCCTGGGAGAGGACGGTCATCGGGTGGTCCGGCTCCTGGTCGGCCAGCCGCACCGTCGCGCTCACCGTGAAGCTGTCACCGGTGTCGACGACCGGCTTCTCCGTGGCCGCGTAGCCCGAGACACCGTCCAGGTTCAGATGGCCCTCGTCCGCGAGGGGCCAGTCCCCGGGGTTGCAGTCGGGGTCCAGCGGATCGCACGTCTCGTCCGTCCGGAAGATCGAGGCGCCCGGGCCGAGCTTCAGCGGCTGCCCGCCGTCCGACTCGGCGCTGATGCCGCCGGGGGCCGTCTCCAGCGCCCAGTGGCCGAGCAGCTGTGCCTTACGGGTGCCGAGTCCCGCGACCTCGTCGGCCACCGCCACACGGTCGTAGACCCGTACGTCGCCGACCTCGCCCTGCCAGCGGTCCCGGTAGCCGGCCGCGCCCTGGGCCCGCCCGATCTGGAAGCTCCCGTCGCCCGCCGCCGGGGTCACGGTCCGCTCGTCGCCCACCGCCCTGCCGTTGACGTACAGCCGGGCCTTGCCCGTCCGGGCGTCGTACCGTCCGAGCACATGCGCCCACTCACCCGTCTCGGGCACGCCCCCGGTCAGCGGTGTACCGCCGACGGCGAACGACCAGACCGGCTTGCCGTCGTCCTGCCGGAGGCCCAGTGTGAATGCGGGCCCCTGACCGGTGTCCTGGCTGACGACAGTCCGGGTGCCGTCCACCGCGGCGGGCCGCACCCAGGCCCCCACCGAAAAGGTCCCGCCCGGCGCGACGACCGGGGCGTCCGGCGTCAGGAAACCGTGCCCCGTCCCGTCCAGGCTCACCGAGGAGGTCAGATCCGTGCCGGACGGAGCGGTCCCGGCGAACGCGGCTCCCGCTCCGGCACGGGCCACCGGACCGGCCTCGGCGGCGGCCGTGTGCGAGCCCGCCGCGTCGGCCAGCTTCCAGCGCGCGGCCGGTGCCCGCCCGGAGCCCACCCGGAACTGGTAGTTCGTGGGCGTGCTGCCGTTGCCCGCACGGTCGAACGCCTGGACCTCCAGGCCGTGGGGCCCGGCCGACTCCGGGAGGTAGTCGATGTCCGCCGCACGGTCCGGGCCCGACGCCTGGACGGTCAGCTGCCGGCCGCCCCGAAAGTTGTACCGGTAGAACTCGACGTCCTCGGACGGCGAGGTGACGTGGAAGGTCCCGTGAACACCGACGCCGTCCGTCCAGGCGTCACCGTCCGGATAGTCGGCCGACGACACCACCGGGGCCCGGGGGGCCTCGCGGTCGTACACGAACTCGCAGGCCGCGCCCGCGCCCTCGGAACTCCAGGGCGAAACCGTCCCGCCGCTGAGGGCACGCACGTGCCACGAGACCACGGTGTCGGCCGGGATCCCCTCGGGCAGCTGCCAGGAGAACACCGACCCCTGGGGCTTGGCAGTCGTGGTCGCCTGCCGGCGCTCGGTGCCGCCGTCGGCCGCCCACCACGCCTCGAACTCGGCCGCGACCGGAGGGGCGTCCGGCTGCCCGCCGTTCACCGGGTCCGACAGCACGGCCCGCAGCGACGGCGTGGCACGGACGTACGCCTTGGTCTCCCCGGCCCCGCACGCCCGGCCGCCGGTCTCCAGCTCCGAGGCCCACGACCGGTCGGGAGCCGGGTCGGCGACCGCGACCGCCATCCCCTGCGTCGTCAGCGCCACCCCCGCGACCAGCGACAAGGCCCCCAGCCGCGCCGATCTCCGACGGCCCGCACCACTTGTTTCACGCATACACCCTCCCTCGTCACGTTCTGTGAGCACCACAGAACATCGGGAGGCTAGCAACGCGCGCCGACAACGGCACGGATTTTCGAACGAGCGACGGGACAGGCCCCGCTACTGCACCGGCCGCAGCCCCAGCGGTCCCGCGATCTCCTCGGCCATCACGCGGCCGGCCTCCTCGGCCAGGTCGTCGTCGATGGTTTCCGAGTCGGTGTCCAGGCCGTCCAGGTCCTGGAGGGGCTGGTTGAGGCGGATGTGGGCGATCAGGGACTGGAGTGCGCGCAGGGCGGCGGAAGCGGTGGAGCCCCAGTTGGAGAAGTAGGAGAACTGCCACCACCACAGGGCCTCGGTGGTGCGGTCCTCCTCGTAGTGGGCCAGGCCGTGGCGCAGGTCGGTGACCAGGTCGGCCAGGTCGTCCGAGATCCGGGCCGGGACCGGGGCCTTGCGGGGCTCGTACGGGTCGAAGACCTCGGAGTAGACGTCGATCGGCTCCAGCAGGGCGGCGAAGCGCTCGCGCAACCCGTCGGCGTCCGGCTCCGCGCCCAGGTCCGGCTCGTAGCGCTCGTCGGGGACGATGTCCTCGTACGCGCCGAGCCGGCCGCCCGCCAGCAGGAGCTGGGAGATCTGGAGCAGCAGGACCGGGACGGCTTCCTCGGGCTCCTCGACCTTGGACACCTCGGTGACCGCGACGATGAATGTCTTGATCTGGTCGGCGATCTGGACGGCGAAGTCGTCCGGGTCCTGCGTGACGGAGTTCAGCGTGGCGTCAGACATCGAGGGGACCTCCCGTGGGCACGGTCGCGAACGGTGAGTAGAACATAGCGTCGCTGAACGTAAAGCCGCCGTGAGTCGTGGGAACGGTCGCGGGAAGGATCACCGGACGAACATCGGAAGACGTAAAGGCGTCAGACATCGAGCAAGCGCCTCCCCTCGAAGGCGCGGCCCAGGGTGACCTCGTCCGCGTACTCCAGGTCGCCGCCCACCGGCAGACCGCTGGCCAGCCTGGTGACCCGCAGGCCCATCGGCTTGACCATCCGTGCCAGGTACGTCGCCGTGGCCTCGCCCTCCAGGTTGGGGTCGGTCGCCAGGATCAGCTCCGTGATCGAACCGTCGGCGAGGCGGGCGAGCAGTTCGCGGATGCGCAGATCGTCCGGGCCGACGCCCTCGATCGGGCTGATCGCGCCGCCGAGCACGTGGTACCGGCCCCGGAACTCACGGGTCCGCTCGATCGCGACGACGTCCTTCGGCTCCTCGACCACACAGATCACCGACGGGTCCCGGCGCGTGTCCCGGCAGATGTTGCACTGCTCCTGCTGGGCGACGTTGCCGCAGACCGAACAGAACCGGACCTTGTCCTTGACCTCCAGGAGGGCATGGGCGAGACGGCGCACATCGGTCGGCTCGGCCTGCAGGATGTGGAAGGCGATCCGCTGCGCGCTCTTGGGACCGACGCCGGGCAGCCTGCCCAACTCGTCGATGAGGTCCTGAACCACGCCTTCGTACAACGGGAACGCCTTCCTTTCCTGTTCTGTCCTTGATGAGCCGGCGCCGTTCTGTCCTTGATGAGCCGCGCCGGAGGATTCAGCGGGTCAGAAGGGAAGACCGGGCACGCCGCCCAGTCCCTGGGCCAGCGGGCCCAGCTTCTGCTGCTGGAGCTGCTGCGCGTTCTCGTTCGCCGCCTGGACGGCGGCGACGACGAGGTCCGCGAGCGTCTCGGTGTCCTCCGGGTCGACCGCCTTCGGGTCGATCACCAGATTGCGGAGCTCGCCGGAGCCGGTCACGGTCGCCTTCACGAGACCGCCACCCGCCTGGCCCTCGACCTCGGTCCTGGCCAGTTCCTCCTGGGCCGCGGCGAGATCCTGCTGCATCTTCTGGGCCTGCTGCAGCAGTTGCTGCATATTGGGCTGACCACCACCGGGAATCACGGTCACTCCTGGCATTTCGACGACAAAATGTTTCGGTATGCCGAGCCTACGTGGTCACCGGGCGGCGCGCTCCACCCACTGGCGAGCAACTCTTTCGGGTGAGTTTCAGGCAGCCCTTGCCGGGTTCCTATACCTGATCACAGGCCCTGCCAACCCGGGAATACCGCGTTTTCTACCCCATGGCCCACCATTCGGCGGTAGGAAGGGCATGCGCATCAGGGCGCCCAGGCACACCGATCGTCACGCAAAGTTACCCACCCGGGACGGTCGGCCATGACGGAGAGCAGTGAGCACCCCGCCGTCCCGAAACACATCGCCACATCAGGCGTCGCTACGCAGAATGCAGAGGAGTACCCGGTGAGTCAGCCGGAGATGCAGCCCGAAGGGCCGCCCCGCAACGAGCCCGGTTCGGCCGGCTCGGCCGGTCCCTCCGGTTCGTACTCCCGCGCACGGGGCCGGGATCTGGCCAGTACGCCGTTCCCGCTCGGCGACTGGAACGAACCCGCCGACCGCCTCGACGAGCTGTACCGCTGGGTCGAGACCGACGCGCTGCGCACCGCCGACTGGTACCTCAACGACCGGGTGTGGAAACGGCGCGGGGCCAGGGCGCTGCGGATCGGCACCGCGTTCGGGGCGGTCGCGGGCACAGCGCTGCCGCTGCTCGATCTGACCGGGGCGCTGCACGGGGCGGCGGGCTGGGGCTATCTGTCGCTGCTGCTGGGGGCCGCGAGCATGGCGTGCGACCGGTACTTCGGCCTCACCTCCGGCTGGATGAGGAATCTCGCCACCGCCCAGGCCGTGCAGCGGCGCCTCCAGGTGCTCCAGTTCGACTGGGCCTCGGAGTGCGTACGGGAGGTCCTCGGCCCGACCGAGGGCACGGCCAGCGAGGCGGCCGAGCGGTGCCTGGGAGTGCTGCGGCGGTTCTCGGAGGACATCACCGAGCTGGTGCGCACCGAGACCGCCGACTGGATGGTGGAGTTCCGGGCCGGGCCGGCGCCGATGGGGATGCAGGCGCTGTCCTCGAACGGCGGCAGCAGTGGGCGTACGGAGCACGGGGTGCTGTCGGGGCGGTTCCCGTTGCAGACGATGACCCGGCCGAACATGCCGCGCCAACGCCCTCCGGAGTCCCCGCGGTGACCTCGCGGGCGCCCGGAAACGGGCGCCCGGGAAAGGCCGGGAACGGACAGGCCCCGAGGGGTCTGCCCTCAACTGAAGATGATCATTGAGCCCTGGGCGAGGCTGCGGGTGGCCGCCGCGTGCAGCCCCAGCCAGACGTGCCGCTCACGGGCGAACGGGCTGTCGTCGTACGGGATCGGGGCCGCCGGTTCCTCCAGGGAGGTCGGTGCGGCGGGCGGCAGCGGGGCGGCCGGCGGATTGGCCGGGTCGATGCCGATGGACGGGGCGACGTACTGCAACTCCCGCAGCAGTCCGTGCGAGGAGCCGAGCGGACCGCCGCCCTCCAGCAGGTCGTCGCCGGACAGCGGGGCGGCGAAGTCCAGCGGGACGTACGCCCCGGCGTGGTCGTAGTGCCAGACCAGGTGGGACTGACGGGCCGTCGCCTCGAACATCTCCAGCAACTGCTCGTAGTCCCCGCCCAGTTCGCCGACCGGCGTGACGGCGAGACCGCTGAGCTGGAGCAGGAAGGCGCGGCGCAGGAAGTGCAGGGCGTCGTAGTCGAAGCCCGCGACCGGGGCGACGTCGCCCGTCAGCCCCGGCATGTAGGCGTACACGGGGACGGGCGGCAGTCCGGCCTCGCCCAACGCCTTGTCGTAGACGGCTATCTCTTCGGCGAACGGGTTGTCGGGGCTGTGGCACAGCACATCGACGAGGGGGACCAGCCACAGGTCACAGGCCACGAAGTCTCGCTCTCCCACGGTGCGCATCGGATGTTCGGGATGGTCGGGACAGCGTAATGCGGTGGGCGCGTTGCGCACAGTGGCCATGGGCGGCGTGGGGGTCACCCGCGCGGCGCCCCGGGGCCCGGCGCCTGTCCGGCCGGCCCGGCGCCGCGCCGCGGATGCCCGAGCTCACCGGCCGCGAGCCGGTCCGCCCAGTTCATCGCGTGGGTCCGGTAGTCGTCCAGCACCGCCCGTACCGCGTCGTGTTCGCCGAGCGTGACCGCCGCGACGAGGTCCTGATGGCCGTGCCAGAGCCAGTCCCGGGCGGCCGCGTCATGGCGCAGGTAGGGCACCGCGAACACCCAGGCCTGGACGCGCAGTCGGTGCAGGAAGTCGTTGATGTACGCGTTGCCCACGAGCGCGCCGAGCTCGCGCCAGAACCGCAGGTCGTAGCCGATGAGGATGTCGAGGTCGCCGCCCCGCGCCGCCCGCGCGGCCTCCTGGGCCCTGCGGCGTACGGAGACCAGGCAGTCCCGATACCCCGTCAACTGCGCGGTCGGGAGCCCGGCGCCGAAGAAGATGCCGCGGATGACCCCGTCGATGACCAGGCTGCGGGCCTCGACCAGGGACCGGTAGTCGGCGACGGTGAACTCCCTTACCCGGAAGCCCCGGTGCTGGTCCGATTCCAGAAGTCCCTGCGCGGAGAGGTCGAAGAGCGCCTCGCGCACCGGTGTCGCCGACACGCCGTACTGCTCGGCGATCTGTTTGACCGTGAACTCCCGCCCCGGCTGCAGACGCCCGGCGAGCACCTCGTCACGCAGCGCGTCCGCGATCTGCTGCCGCAGCGTACTGCGGGTCACAGCTCCGCTCGCGCACATGGCGCCCCTCCCCATTTTTCTCCTGCGGTCACCTTAAGCCAGGGCCGCTGTGCCCGGATCCGGGCAGGGGAGGGGCGTGTCGCACTTTCGGACAGCGATGTCGCCGGTCCGCGCTACCGACTGTGCTGCCGGACCGCGCGGGCCCGGGTCACGCTGTGTGCTCGTCCGCGACCGACAGCGCCGCGTCCAGAGCCGCGAGGCCCTCCTTGGCCTCGGCCTCGGTGATGTTGCAGGCCGGAACGGCGTGCGTGCGGTTCATGTTGATGAAGGGCCACAGGCCGTTCTTCTTGGCCGCGGCGCCGAAGGCCGCCATCGGCGCGTTGGCCTCGCCCGCCGCGTTGTACGGGACCAGCGGCTCGCGGGTCTCCTTGTTGCGGACCAGGTCCAGCGCCCAGAACGCGCCGAGGCCGCGGACCTCGCCGACCGACGGGTGGCGCTCGGCGAGTTCGCGGAGGCCGGGGCCGAGGACGGTCTCGCCGATGCGGGCCGCGTTCTCGACGACCTTCTCGTCCTCCATCACGCGAATGGTGGCGACGGCCGCCGCACAGGCCAGCGGGTGACCGGAGTAGGTCAGTCCGCCCGGGTAGGCGCGGGTCTCGAAGGTCGCGGCGATCTCGGCGGAGATCGCGACGCCGCCGAGCGGTACGTAACCGGAGTTGACGCCCTTGGCGAAGGTCATCAGGTCCGGCACCACGTCGAAGTGTTCGGCGGCGAACCACTTGCCGGTGCGGCCGAAGCCGGCCATGACCTCGTCGAGGATGAAGACGATGCCGTACCGGTCGCAGATCTCGCGGACGCCCGCGAGGTAGCCGGGCGGCGGCGTCATGATGCCCGCGGTGCCGGGGATCGTCTCCAGGATGATCGCGGCGATGTTGCCGGGACCCTCGAAGGCGAGGGTGTCCTCCAGGTGCTGGAGCGCGCGGGCGCACTCCTCGGCCTCGGTCTCGGCGTGGAACGGCGAGCGGTAGAGGAAGGGCGCCCAGAAGCGGACGACGCCCGCCGAGCCGTTGTCGGACGGCCAGCGGCGCGGGTCACCGGTCAGGTTGATCGCGGTGGACGTGGCGCCGTGGTACGAGCGGTAGGCGGAGAGCACCTTCGTACGGCCGGTGTGCAGCCGGGCCATCCGGACGGCGTTCTCGACGGCCTCGGCACCGCCGTTGGTGAAGAAGATCTTGTCCAGGTCGCCGGGGGTGCGCTCGGCGATGAGGCGTGCGGCCTCGGAGCGCGCCTCGATCGCGAACGCGGGGGCGAAGGTGGCGAGCTTGCCCGCCTGCTCCTGGATCGCGGCGACGACGACGGGGTGCTGGTAGCCGATGTTGGTGTAGACGAGGCCGCTGGTGAAGTCCAGGTAGCGGTTCCCGTCGTAGTCCCAGAAGTACGCCCCGTCGGCGCCGGCGACGGCGAGCGGGTCGATCAGACCCTGGGCGGACCAGGAGTGGAACACGTGCGCACGGTCGGCGGCCTTCACGGCCGCGCCGGCGGCGGGGTCGACATGAGGGGCATGAGGGGTCATGCGGCGAGCGTAGGCGGCGCCGGGAGCGGTCCGACATGGCCACCTTGTATGGCGTGGGGCGCTCGGGTGGGCAGGGTGTCGGGTCGTCGGAGTACGGGGCAGTCGTGCGGCCCACCGACGGGACCCCGCGGCGGAGCCGCATCGTCCAGGGGCGCGATGAACCTCCGGGACCCCCACTCCTGGCCCGCGCCCGCGCCCACCACCGCCGCCGGTGCGCGCAGAACGCATGGTCCCGGCGCCCGGATCCCCCCAATACCCCCGAAGCCGCAACCGGCCCGGCCGTGCGCGGCGTGGATCCCTATGATCGAGCGAGCCACGCCAGGCACGGTCAGTTCAATCCCGGGGGAAGGACGTGTCAGCGCCATGCAGAGCCTGACGCCACAGGATCCGCGCGCCATCGGCGCGTACCGGCTGCTGGGCCGGCTCGGTGCGGGCGGCATGGGCCAGGTCTATCTGGCCCGGTCCGACCGCGGGCGTACCGTCGCGATCAAGCTGGTACGCGGGGAACTCGCCGAACAGCAGGAATTCCGCGACCGGTTCCGCCACGAGGTACGGGCCGCCCGCCAGGTCGGCTCCACCTGGACCGCCCCGGTGCTGGACGCCGACACCGAGGCCGCCGTGCCCTGGGTCGCCACCGGATACGTCGCCGGCCCCTCGCTGCACGCCACCGTCACCGGCCGCCCGCGCGTCCCCGAGGGCGCGGCCTCCGGTGCCTACGGCCCCCTGCCCGAGCGTTCGGTCCACATCCTGGGGGCCGGTCTCACCCGCGCCCTCCAGGCCATCCACGCCGCCGGGATCGTCCACCGCGACCTCAAGCCCTCCAACATCCTGCTGACGATCGACGGGCCGCGCGTCATCGACTTCGGCATAGCCCGGGCACTCGACACCGTCACCGACGGTGCTGTCACCCGCACCGGGGCCCTGGTCGGATCGCCCGGTTTCATGGCGCCCGAGCAGATACGGGGCGAGCGGGTGACCGCGGCGTGCGACGTGTTCTGCCTCGGCTCGGTACTGGCGTACGCCTCGACCGGCCGGCTTCCGTTCGGGCCGTCCGACAGCAACCCGCACGCGCAGATGTTCCGGATCGCGCAGGAAGAACCGGATCTGACCGGCGTTCCCGCGGACCTCGTCGAACTGGTCCGGGACTGCCTGCACAAGGACCCGGTCGCCCGGCCGGCGACGGACGCGATCCTGCAGCGTCTGGCCGACGGCGACTCGACCGAACCCTGGCTCCCGGGCGCACTGATAGCCCAACTCGGACGCCATGCGGTGGAGTTGCTGGACTCGGAGGACCCGGAGGAGGTGGCGGCGGCTGCGCAGGCCCCCGTTCCGGACCCCGCACCCCCGACGCCCGCACCTCGCACGCATCCCGCTTCTCCTGCGCCTCCCGCTTCTCCTGCGCCTCCCGCGTCTCCTGCGCCTCCCGCGGACCGCCCCGTGCACACGCCGCCCCCGACGGCCGGCACCCAGCCCCCGGCCCCCGCACCGTCGCCGTCGCACGCCCCCGCCTACGGCTACCCGCCGCCCGCCCAGCCGCACCCCGGCCAGGGCTTCGGCCCCCAGCTCGGCCCTCAGCTCGGCCCCCAGCAGAGCCAGGCCGGGTACGGGTATCCGCCGCAGCAGCACCAGCCGTACCAACAGCCCGGGTTCGGCTCCACACCCCCGTACGGCTCCACACCCCCGTACGGCCCCACACCCCCGTACGGCCCCGCCTACCCCACCGCCCCGCAGCCCGAGCCCGAATCCGCCCGCCGCGGCAGGGGGGCGACCGTCGCGCTCATCGCCGTCGCCGTGCTCGTGGCCATCGGTGCGGGCGGCTCCGTCTACGCGCTCATGAACGGCAAGCCGACGGGCCCCACGCCGTCCCCCACCGACTCCCGGTCCCCCTCGGACAACTCGTCGGGCTCCCCCGGGACCGACGATCCGTCGTCACCGGACCCCTCCCCCACCGACGGCCGGAAGAACGGCGACGGCCCCATCCCGTCCGGCTACCTCGGCAGTTGGTCGGGCTCCATAGACAACGCGGCCGGCCACTCCACCCGGAAACTCGTCATCCAGCAGGGCGAGGTCGGCGAGAGCGTCCTCACCCTCACCGCGGACGGCCCGCTCGACACCGGCGGCTCCTACCACTGCGTGTTCCAGGCGGACCTGACCGCGGAGCCGTCCCCGGGCGGCCCCGTCGAGGTCGGACCCTCCACGGTCACGGTGGGCGAGCCCATGACGTCCTGCACAGCGGGCAAGGCCACCACGCTCACCCTGCTCCCGGACGGCACCCTGCGCCGCGAGAACAACGACAGCGGCGAGAAGCTCACGTACACCAAGGACCAGTAGCAGGACGGGGGTTCAACCCAACAGGGCGGATGCCGCGTTGAGCGGCAACAGCGCATGCCGATGTCTGGCCGGCGTTCCTCACCCGGGCGAACCGACCATTCGCGGGGCCGGAGCCGTCCGGCCCCGCAAATGTGTACGACTTGTGGACGCCATGGCATACCCTGCGTTCCTGGGCCGCACCCCTGACTCATCTCCGGGTGCTATGCGGCCTCTCTTACCGTGGGGGTAAATCATTTTGCGTACGCGCAGAATCTCGACCGCGACCTCGCTCGCGGTTCTCTTCAGCTCAGTGGTTCTGGTCGGCGGGGCGGCGAATCCGGCCGCTGCCGACTCCTCCAAGATTCTTCCCGCCGCTTCCGTCGGCGACGTCGTCGCCGACGGCGTGCACCAGCGGGTCTTCATCAGTGACCCGACCAGCGGCAAGGTCCTCGCCACCGACTACAGCGGCAACGTCGTCGGGACCATCCCGTCCCTGCCCGGCGTGACCGGCCTCGAACTGTCCGCCGACTCCGGCACGTTGTACGCGGGGGTGCGCGGCGCCGACGCCATCGCGGCGATCGACACCTCCGCCCTGGTGGAGTCCGCCCGTTATGCGACCGGCGCGAACACCGAGCCCGCCTACCCGGCGCTGGCGGGCGGCAAGCTCTGGTTCGGCTACGGGGCGGCTGCCGAGGGCAACATCGGGTCACTCGATCTGTCCGGTGCCGAGCCGGTCGTCACCCTGGGCCAGGATCCTGACCGCACCTGGTACTCGGCCCCGACCCTGGCGTCCACGCCGGGCGCCCCGGGCACGCTGGCCGCCGGGATCGAGGGGCAGAGCCCCGTCCAGTTGGCCGTGTACGACGTCGCCTCGGGGACGGCCACGCGCACCGCACAGGTCCGCACCGACGGCAGCAACCTGCGTGACCTGGCGCTGACCCCGGACGGCTCGCAGGTCGTGGTGGCCAGCGGGGCCCCGTACCGCCACCAGGCGTACCGGACGTCCGACCTCACCACCGGGACCTCGTACCCCTCCGACGCGTACCCCAACGCCGTCGACATCGCGCCGGACGGCACGGTCGCCGCGGGCATCGACGGCTCGTACGAGCCGGACGTGTACGTCTACAAGCAGGACACCACCACACCGATCCGGACGTACGACTTCCCCAACACCGGGACCAGCAGCGGATCGGACCTCCTGGTGCCGGCCGGGCTGGCCTGGGCACCGGACACCAGCCGGCTCTTCGCGGTCACCGAGAACAGCACGGGCGTCCGCTCGCTGCGGGTGCTCACCGATGCCGTGAAGTCCCCGACCACCGTCACGGTGAACGCACCGGACAAGTCGGCGCTCGACAAGAAGCTGACCGTCACCGGACGGGTGAAGTCCGCGGGTGCCTTCCCGGCGGGCGCGAAGGCCACGGTCACGCGCACCGACATCGAGTCGCCCAAGGGCAAGGCACTGCCCGCGGTGACGCTCAAGTCGGACGGCAGCTTCTCCTTCACCGACACCCCGACCGCGGGCGGCCAGGTCACCTACAAGGTGTCGTACGCGGGCGACGCGACCCACTCGGCGGCCTACGGCTCCGACAAGGTCGCCGTGTCCCGGTCGGCCACCTCGCTGACCCTGAACCACAACAAGGCGCTGTACTCCTACGGCACCGATGTGTCGTTCACCGCGCACCTCGGCACGACATACAAGAACCGCACCGTCGAGCTGTGGGTGGACCCGTTCGGGCCGGACAAGCCCAACAAACTGGTGAAGACCGGCAAGGTCAACTCCAAGGGCGACCTGTCGACCACGGTGGACATGACCCGGGACACCACGGTCACCGCGGTCTTCAAGGGCGACGGCCGGTACGCCTCGAAGAAGGTCACGTCGACCGCGTTCGCCAAGGTGAAGGTCTCGACGTCCGTCTCCGAGCAGTACAAGACGGCGAAGATCGGCAAGACGTCGTACCGGTACTTCCACAAGAAGACCGACCCGGTCTTCACGACGACGATGACGTACTACAAGAACCGCTCGCACAAGCTGTCCCTGGAGCTCTACTACCAGGGCAAGTGGTACGACGCGGGCTCGCAGTACTTCATGCTCGGCACCGGTGGAAAGACCCTCGTGACGCTGAAGGGCACGCATGACACGGGCTACCGGATGCGCGTCCGTGCCTCGTACGTCAACGGCACCTCGGGCGACACGGTGAACTCCACCACGCACGGCGCCTGGCAGTACTTCATCTTCACGAATTGACTTCCGCTCCCCGCCCTGAAGGGCGTTCCATCGTTCATCAGTACAACGAGCAGCAGAACCGTCCGCTCCAGCCTGCCTGCCAGAGCAGCAATTCAGAATCGCTTCACCACCGGGCTGAAGCCCGGCGCACTGCGATTGGTCCCGGTAGCTGCTCCTGCAAGCGGATGAAGCGTGGGGGCCGGGCGGATCGCCCGGCCCCCACGTCAGCCTCGCCATGGACCTGCACACCACGAGTCCAGGTGTCCACGTCGGTCAGCCGAGCAGCTCACGCAGCCGGCCCGCCTGCCGCTCAGCCGTACCGGGCGGGTTCACGCGATGCGCGGGATCTTCGAACGAGAGGATGAACAACCAGGTCAGCGCGAGCAGACGACGGCACTCGCGCAGGCGGACGTGCTCCTCGGCGGTCAGGTCGAAACAGCCGAGGAAGGCCGTGGCGTCGAAACCTCCGTCGACCCAGCCGGAGACGTGCTCCGTGATCTCCGCCAGTTCGAAGGCACGATCACTGCGGCCGGAGTCCTCGAAGTCGACCACCCGGATCCGGGAAGCGCCCTCGTCCCAGAGGTAGTTGGCGAGGTTACCGTCACCGGGACCGAAGACCGGTGCCCCGGGGACGTCCGGCGCGGTGGCGAGCCCCGGCCGGTCCAGCCAGGCCATGCCCTCGCGCAGCGCCGCCCGCACCACGGATCCGGCAGCCGGCCCGGGTCCCCGGCCGTGCCAGGTGCGCAGCCGCGCGACCAGCCCGGCCTGGTGGTCCGGACGCACCGGCACCCGGGCGAGACGGTCGTACGGGACCGCCCTGTACAGCGCGTCGAGCGTCTCGGCCAGCGCCGCCGTCCGCGCCGCGTCCACCGGGGACCCCCGCAACGGGACCCCCGGCACACGTGACATCACCACCGTCGGCGGAACGGCGTCGCGATCGACGGCGATCGGTGTGGGGGCGAGCCCCGGCGCATGGGCGTCGAGCAGGGTCAGGGCCCGCCACTCGCGGTCGAGCAGGGCACGGACGTCGCCCTTCCGGTACCGCTTCGTCACGTCGTCGTCGCGGATCTCGATCACATGGGTGCTCCACCGCACGGAGTTCATGGCACCGATCCTGCCGAGCGGGGCGCGTACGGCCAACTCCTCCCGGGCGGCCGTCCTGCGGCGCGGCCCCTCAGAGCAGCGGCCTCGCCGACATCAGCAGGTGCTGGTGGGCGGGGCGGGAGCCCTCCTCCGGATCCTCGCCGGGCGTCCGGCCGGTGACCATCGCGCGCTGGCCGGGGCCCATCAGCTGGAACCTGATCACGGGGTTGTCGAACGAGCCCAGGGCGTCCATCAGATACGCGGGGTTGAAGGCGACCGTCAGGTCGTCGGCGCCCTCCAGCGCGGCGGGCAGTCGCTGCGAGGCGACATCGTCCTCGTAGCCCGCCTGGAGCAGCACCGAGCCTTCGGAGAAGGTGAGGTGGAGCGGGCTGCCGCCCTCCGCGACCACGGCGACCCGCTTGACGGCCTCGACCAGGGGCGCCCGGTCCGTCTGTGCCGTGACCGCGCCGGTCATCGTGAACAGCTTGTCGTGACGCGGCAGCCGGCCGTCGAGCAGACGCACCGTCGTACGCATCCCGGCCAGCTCGAATCCGGCCGAGCCGCCATCCAGCGCGAGCCGGACCATGCCGCCCCGGCCGAAGGAGCGGGCGATCTCGGTGAGCCTGCGGGCAGAGACCACGACGTCGGCCGGGGAACTGTCCGGGGCACCGGCCGCGCCGGGCTTCCAGGCAAGGGTGCGCACCGCGAACCGGTAGCGGTCCGTGGCGGCGAGCGTCATCCTGTCGCCGTCCAGTGCCAGCCGGATGCCGGTCAGCGTCGGCAGTGTGTCGTCCCGGCCCGCCGCCACCGCCACATGGGCCACGGCCGCCGCGAACTCCTCCGCGTCCACCTCACCGAGCACCTCCGGCAGCGACGGCAGCGGCGGGTAGTCGTCGAACGGCAGCACCGAGAGGCCGAACCGGGCACCGTCGCTCGCCAGCGAGAACCGTGAACCCTCGACCGCGCACTCCACCGCCTTCTCGGGCAGCACCCGGCAGACATCGAGCAGCCTGCGGCCCATGACCAGCACCCTGCCGGCCCGTACGGTCTCCGCCTCCACCTCGATGCGGGCGGACGCCTCGTAGTCCAGCCCGGAGATGCGCAGCCGGCCGTCGGCCGCCTCCAGCAGCAGCCCGCCCAGCACCGGAACGGGTGAGCGGGTGGGCAGCACCCGGGCGGCCCACGCCACGGCATCGGTCAGTGTGCTGCGCTCAATGCGGAATTCCATGGCGGCGGCCTCTCCCCCGTCGGCTCCGATCACGGTCGTGATCGCGAGGCCGACACTAGGGGCCGCCACTGACAACGGAAGAAGTGGAACGGTTGCGGCCGACGCGACAGCGGCCACCCCCGTGAGCCGCTGCTGTCGCCCCCGTACCCCTCCCCCGAAGGTGCCGCAACCGTGTTCGAACTCTAGGTCCTCGGGTAGGTACCCGGAAGCTTCGATTCGCACTGTGTGGGCTGTCATGGGTATCACTCCGCACAATCAAACCGGTAGCCTGCATTCCGGTTTTGGGCAGGAGCGGAGGATCTGTGCACGCGCGGGAACGGGCCGACGACGTACTGCGGATGTACCGGCTGGCCCGGTCCGGGGGGTCGCGGGAGCTTCTGCACTGGGTGTCCGGCCGGGCGGCGGGCTGGGCCGGGCTGCTCGACGGGGACGGCACCGTGCTGCACGGCGTGACCCGCAGCCCGGACGGTACGGGCGTCGGGGCGGCCGCGCTGGCGGGCGAGTACGCGAGGGGCCTGTCGAAGCTCGACGCGCGCTCCTTCGCCTTCGACCGGGGCCCGCACACCGCACTGCTGTTCCCGCTGGACGGCCCGCCGGACGCTCCCGCCCCGATCCTCGCCGTGGTCGCGCCGCGCCCGCTGCCGGACGGGCTCGCCATCCTGCTCTCCGACGTGACGATGCCGCTCGCCATGTGCTGGGCCGCGGAGGCCGTGGAGCGCAAGCGGCGCCGCGTCGACCTCGCGGAGTCCCGCAGCCGGGAGGCGGTGCTGCACCTGCTCATGACGGGTCAGCTGTCCATAGCGCACCAAGTGGCGGGCGCCCTGCGGCCCACGCTGCCCGACCCCGTCCGGGTGTACGTCGTGGAATGCCCGGTCGGCCGCCGGGACGAGGTGGCACGGATCTGCACGGAACTCTCCGGCGGACGGTCCTGGATCGTCCGTTGCCCGGTCTACGCGCGCCATCTGATCCTCGTCGTGCCGGCGGACGCGGACGCGGCCGAACAGCGGCTCGGCCTCCGGGTCGCCGAGGTGGTGACGGAGTGCGTCGTGGGGGTGAGCGAGGACCTGCCGCTGCCCGACACGGCGACCGGCTACCGCCAGGCGTTCCACGCGCTGGCCGTGGCCCGGGGGCTGCCGGACCGGCACGCTTGCTTCGGCTCGGCGCCGGACCCGGCCGTGGCCGCCGGGGCGGACGGCGTGCGGTGGGCGGACGAGCTGCTGCACCCGCTGCTCACGTATCTGCCCCGGCGCAGTCAGGACCCGGGCAGCCAAGAACTTGCGGCGACGCTCGCCTCCTGGCTCGCGTTCTCCTCGCACGCGACCCAGCATCTGAAGATCCACCGGAACACCCTGGCCGCCCGGCTCCGGCTGATCGGTGAACTGCTCGGCCTCGACCTGAACCGGGTCGGCGACCAGGCCGCCCTCGACCTCGCCCTGCGCATCCGCGCCACCCCCACCGGACACGAAAAGGCCCGCCGCGAGGAGAAGGCGGCTCAGCCGTCCCTCGCCCTGGACGACATCCTGCGCGTCCCGGCCGTACGGGAATGGGCGGTCCAGCAACTGCGCCCGCTGACCGGTCCCGACGCCCCCAGGAGCGCGGCCGACCCGCAGGACACCCTGCGCACCTGGCTGCGCTGCGAGGCCCAGCTCACCCCGACCGCAGAGGCGTTGGACATCTCGGTGCCGGGGGTCCGCAAGCGCCTCACCCGGCTCGAATCGGTGCTCGGCCGCTCGCTGCTCCAGGCACCCAGTGCCCGTTACGACCTGTGGCTCGCCTTCCGCTCCCTGGACGTCACGGGAGCGGGAGCCGCGGGTCCCCGCTGAGGACGGGGCGTCAGCAGCCCAGGTCGCCCATCCATACCCGCCGCCCCAGTTCGTCCAGCTCTTCCTTCAGCCGGTGACACTCCGGAAGCGCTCGGCCCAACAACCGCCAGTACGCGGGTCCATGCCCCGGCACACGCGCATGCGCAAGCTCGTGAGCGACGACATAGTCGACCAGGTGGATCGGCAGCTGGAAGGTGGCCCAGTGCAGCGAGATGACTCCGCCACCCGATGCTCCAGAACGGTAGCTTCCCCAGCGGTGTCCAAGATCCCGGACCCGCACCGACGACTCGGGAACGTCCATCCGCGCAGCGAATGGCTGGAGTCGGCCGCGCATCCAGCGCTCCCCAGCCCGGCTGTACCAGTCGGCGAGCGCCTTCCGCGCGAGAACAGGATCGGCGGCAGTGGTGCTGTCCAGGCGCAGTCGGCCCGCCACGAGCCGTACAGCGGGCGCCGCGGACGGGCCCGTGTCCGGCTCCATGGCGTCGACGACGAGGAGCCTGTAGTCCCGCCCCAGGTAACGGTGGATCTCACCGTCCCTGAGTGAGCGCGTGGGATGGAGTTGGCGGCGCTCTTCGCTGAGACGCGCCTTGGTGTCGATCCAGCCCGCGCTGCCGCGTACGAAGTCTTCCGCGCGCCGGAGCCCGCACCCCTTGGGCACGTGCAGGGTGAGCGACCTGTCCCGCTCGACCGTCAGGCCCAGACGCCGACGGCGGAGACTGATCCGTACCCTCAGCTCCCGCCCGTCGACGACCAGGGTCCCGTCCTCGGTGAGCGCGGGCTCGCCGAGGGCGGCCGGGTCAGGGAGCTGGGTGGGCATGCGGCTATTCTCTCCGCGCCTCGGACCGGAAGGCCTCCAGGTGCTGCGTGGCGTACCCCGCGAGTGTCGAGGCGAGCCGGTTCACTTCCTTGCGCCCCTCGCCCCCGTGCCGGTATCCGGCCGCGCGCAGCCGTGCGTAGAGGCACGCCTCAAGCCTCGCGACGTGCGCCGCGCCACCGCCGAAGGAGGCCAGCCGCACCCGGCTGGTGATCTCGTCGTACACCTCGGCCACGACGCGACGCAGCTCCTCCGGTGCCGGGTCGTCGAAGAGCTCGCTCTCCGCCAGTTTCTCGCCGAGAAGTACGTAGAGCCGCTGCTCCATCGGCGTCAGGTCGGCAATGACGGGGTCGATCTCCTCGGCCTGCCGTGCCCGCTCGACCAGCGGGCCCAGCTCGCGGCTGATCGCGTCCCAGCGTCCGGCGAACTCTTCCAGCACCCGCTCCAGCTCTGCGGACAGCTGCCGGTACACCGCCCGGTCCTCCACCGCCTGCCGCTCCTCAAGGTGGTACCGCAGACCCTGGATCTGTTCGGCCGCCGCCTCCCGGACCGGAAGCCTGCTGACCACCTCGTCGAAGTCGGGAGCGAGGATCGACACCGGCGGAATGGCCTGGGCCACCTCTTGTGCTTCCAGGTGATCGGCGATCAACGCGCGCACCTTGCGCCCGTAGCCACGCATCACGAAGCCACCGCCGGTCTCGTCGCGGTAGTGGCGACGTACGCGCATCTGGAGCACACTCCACGCCCGCGCGTCGGGGACGAACTCCAGGGCGCCCTCGTGCGGCAGAACACGGTCCACCGCCCCCAGGAACGCGCCGAGCGTCCTGTCGAAGTCAGCCCGCCGCGTGGGGTCCGAGAGGGCGAGCACCGCTTGGGCCAGTCCTGCTCTCGTCGTGAGACCGTCCGCGTCGATTCCCTCCGCCGCCAGGAACTCGCTGAACTCCTCCGCCGTCCTGCCGAGCTCCGGCAGCTCGTCGGACATGTCGCGCAGTGAGTCGACGGCGCGCGGGTTGCCCCGGTAGGCGGCGAGGGTCACGGCGAGGTTGCTCAGTACGCCGTAGTAGTCGATCACCAGGCCCTCGGTCTTGCGGCGGGCGGGCCGGTTGACCCGGGCGATCGCCTGGAGCAGTTCGGCGTCGCGGATCGGCCGGTCCAGGTAGAGCGCCTGCTCGATGGGCGCGTCGAAGCCGGTGAGCAGCATGGACTTCACGATGAGGAAGGCGACGGGCGGCGGATCGGCCGCCTCCTTCGTGCCCCAGACCAGATCGCTCCAGGGATTCATACCGCCGGTGGAACCGGCAGGAACGGGATTCGGCTCCGCCCGGGGGGTGACCGCCCAGGGATTGTCCGGGGGCAGCTGGGGGAACGGCTGGAGGAACCGGGCGATGTGCTCGCGCTGGTTCTTCTCATCGGTCCACTCGCGCCACAGCCCGTCCTTCTGCTCCGAGCCCGCCGAGATCACAGGCACGAAGTCGATACGCCGCAGCAGCTCCTGGAACTGCCAGGCACGCAGGAGAAGCGATTCCTCCGGGGTGTACGACTCCGGCGCCCGGCCTCTGAGGGATTCCCTTCGCCCGCTTCTGTCGAAGTCCTGGACTCGCAGCAGCAGTTCGGTCCGCGCGTCCCGCAGCGCGTTGCGGTAGATGACCGCGGCCCGCCTGCTGACGACCGCCACCTGGGCCTTGAACCCGCCGGTCAGCGGACCGGTGACGTAGTGCTCCAGCATGTCGACCGCTTTGCGGCGGATCAGCGGGGCGGACTCGGCCACGGCCCGCTTGGAAGGGGTGCCGTACTTCGCCCGCACCCGCGCCCGTTCGACCTCTTCGAGCGGTTCGATGAGGTCCTCGAAGCACTCGTCCATGTGCTCCTTGGCGCGCACCTCGGCGGAGGTGGCCCGGCCCTCGTATCGCACGGGCACGACGACCTTGTCGCGTTCCGCCTCGGCCATGCGGTAGGTGTCGAGGAATTGCGGCTCTCCGCCCGGTTCGGTGCTCGGCTCCAGACCGAAGATGCGCCCTGTGTCGTTCAGCCTGCCCTCCATGAGCGGGGTGCCGGTGAAGCCGATCCTGGCCGCGTTGGGCAGGGCCTTGCGCAGGCAGGCGTGGAGGACGGAGGTGTGGGAGCGGTGGGCCTCGTCGACGAGGACGAGGACCCGGTCCGAGTCGCTGCACTCGGGGAAGATCCGTTCGGCCTTGCTCAGGGTCTTGGCGTCCGGCGCGGGATCGGCGACCTCCTGCGCGCTCTCACCTGCCGCGATCTTCCGCCGTGCCGCTTCGAAGTCCTCCTCCAGCGCCCGGTCCTCGCCGCCCGCAGTGTCGCCCGCCCCGTCCTTGCCGCCGACCAGATCACCGAGGAACTTCTGAATGGTCGCGAAGACGACCGCTCGCCCGCCGTCTCGTCCGGCCCGGCGCAGCAGGTTCTCCAGGTCCGTCCGGGACTTCGCCTCACGAACGTCGGAGTCACTCAGCGCTACGGCCTTGCGCAATTGCCGCTGGAGGTCGGTGCGGTCGGTGACGGCGACGAGTGTGATGCCGTTCAGCCCGGGGTCCGGGCTCGCGTGCAGCCGCCGGGCGAGGAACTGCATGGTGAAGCTCTTGCCCGCACCCTGGGTGTGCCAGATGACACCACCGCGCTTGTCGAGGTCCTCGCCCGTGACGCGTCGGCTGCGACGGGTACGCAGCCGCTCGACGATCTTCTCGGTCGCCCGGTACTGCTGATGCCGGCAGACCACCTTCGCCGTCCTGGGCTCCACGGTCCGGCTCCGCTTCGCTCCGTCGCTCCTCTCGCCTCCGAGCGGCTTCTCGAAGACGTAGTGCCGGACGATGTTGAGCAGATTGCCGGGCTTGAGGACGATCGCGGTCAACTGCTGCTGGAGCGTGGGCTGCGCCTTGGCATCAAGAAGCCCCCAGCCGCGCAGCTCCTGTCGGAGGTACCCCGGTTTCTCGTAGTCCGATCCGATACTGCGCCACAGGGCGTAGTGCTCCTCGGAGGAGGAGTACGTCCCGAGGGCGGCGTCCTTTCCGTCGGCCGCGACCAACAGTTGAACAGGCGCGAACAGATGGGGGACCCCCCGCAGCGCGCCCGGTCCCCTGCGGGTGTCGTCGTCCACCGGGCGCCCGGTGTAGGCGCGCAGGTCACGGATGGCCTTGCCCAGCGGATCCCGGACGTCCGGCGACTTGCACTCGATGACGACGAGCGGGATGCCGTTCACGAACAGCACGAGGTCCAGCACGGCGGGCTTGCCGTCCGCGTCACAGACCCGGAGTTGGTCGACGACGAGATAGTCGTTACGGGCCAGGACCTCGTCCCGGCTGCCCTCCAGCGCCTCGTACGACCAGTCGACGAACGGCGTCTTCACGTCCCGGTCATCCGGTCCTGGATGCAGGACACCGTGCAGGAGGAGCTGGGTCGCGTCCCGGTTGGCCTGCGGCAGCGACTGCGCGGATACGTGGCGTGCGGCGGCACGCAGTTGATGGACGGCCGGGTCGGTGTGCGCGTCATCCGTCATCCACGACGAGTGCCGGCGCACGGCGGCCCGCAGCCGCGACTCCAGCAGCACGTCCCTGAAGTCGTCGCGCTCCTTCGCTGCCTTCAGCCGGGCGCCCTCGATGTGCTGCCATCCCATCGCCTTGAGATGCTCCAGCAGCGGCCACTCCGCCTCGACCCGCTCGGTCGTGCCCTCGACCGCTTCGGCAGCCATCTCCCGCGCCTCCCCTGCGTACCGACGTACGTGTGAACCGTGCGAGGGTCCATTGTGCGTCAGCCGTCGGACAGGGGTGCGGCCCAGGCCCCGCAACTGCGGTGCGGTGCCTGGGTGTCCGTGGTGTCGGTGATCTCTCCGGAACCGCCCGTCAGGCGCGGTTGCGGCTGGTGAGGACGGCCTTGCGGCAGTCGGGCCGGCTCGCCTCCGGGGTGATCAGCGCGGCGGTCTCGTCGTCCAGCGCGTAACAGAGCTGGGCGTGCAGGACCTCCGCCTCGGCGGGCGTCAACCGCAGTGCCGCGTCGGCCTCGAAGGCCCCGTCACGGCGCAGCCAGAGATCGATGGACAGCGCCCCGTCCGCCTCCCGCCGCACAGGCTTGCTGGGTACCCGGCTGACACGTACCTGGTCTGCGCTCATCAGGCTGCCGCCTTCGTCGTCGTGAGCGCCGGGCTGCCGACACTGTGCGCTTGGCTCACCCCGGGCAGGACCACGATCCCGTCGAGCGCGAGCCGCATCGCGGTGCGGCGGAAACGGCGTTCGTCGTCGAGGGCGTAGGAGCGGGTACGGAGGACGGCGTGGAGGGGGCGGGGCGCGTACGGCGGTTGGGGCTGGGGGCGGGTGCCGACGCGGGGCGCGGACACCGATGCGGGAACGGGAGTGAGCGCGCGCAGGACGCGCGCCAGGGGCAGCAGGACCAGGTGCACGAGTGTTCGTGGCTGGTGGGTGCGGATACGGTGGAACATGCTGACGCTCCTCAGAGGCGTTGGCCATGCCCCGGGGTGGTTGCACACTGCCGGGGCGCTTCACGTGAACCAACCGGCCACCATCACACCGTGTTAGTTACGCAACACCCACAGTACGGCCCACATGTGGCACGAGACAACATGTTGTGCGAACTGGGATGGAATGGCATATGCCGAGACGTTGCCCGCCTCCTACGCGAAGTCGTCGAACTCCCCCGCCTTGGCGCCCGCCAGGAACGCCCGGAGCTTCTTCCGCGTAGTCCGGACGATCACCTCAGGGTCATCGCTCTCCCGCAGGAGGATGTCCCCGCCCTCCTCTGCCAGCTCGACGCAGCTCCCCGTGTCTGCGGAGAAGGACGACTTACGCCAGTGAAGATCCACTGATTCCCAACCTTCAGATCCCTTTCGCCACCCGCCGGATGAAGCCGATGGACGCCTCCGGCTCGATGGCACGTTCGCGCATACGATCAAGAACCGCACGGTAGTTCACAAGGTAGGTCTCTGCGTGCAGGAAGGTCACTCCGGTGGGGACATCGATCTGAACCGTGTCCAGCGCAGGCACCGGGCCGCATGCATACAGGGTCGAACTCCCCGCGTTGGCAAACCCACCCGCGTCGAATGGCACTACGCGGAGAGTGACGTTGGGTCGCTCGATCTGCGCGAGCAGGTACTCAAGCTGCCTGCGCAGTACGTTGCGATCACCGAACCGCATCCGCAACGCGGACTCGTGAACGAGAAATTCACACGCGGGCGGGTCGGGGCGATCAAGGAGCGCGGAGCGCCTGACCCGGAACTCGATGTGTCGCTCCAGATCTGCGGGGTCCATGGTCGGCACCGCTTCCGCGAAAATGCCTCGCATGTAGTCGGGCTGCTGGAGCATGCCCGGCATGTGCATGATCTGCGCCGACCGCAGCATCGACGCGTGATGCTCCATCTCGGCAATGTCCAGCAGGCCGGCGGGCAGCGAGCCCCGGTACTCGTCCCACCAGTTGGGCCCGCGCTCCCTGGCCATGGCAACGAGCCCATCAATGTACTGCGCGTCCGGGCAGCGGTAGTTCGTCGCCCATACCCGCACGCGGTCACTGCTGACGCCGGAGCGTGCGGACTCGGTGTTGCTGACGGTGGTGCGGTGAAGGGTGGCGGCCTCGTTGATCGACATCCCAATGTGCTCGCGCATCCTGCGCAACTCGGCACCGAGACGCCGCTGCCGCTCGGTGGACGGCTTTCTGACAGGCACGCGCCATCTCTCCCGTTACACCAGGTCTACTTTGGCGATCTCCGTCAGGTTCCCGAGAGTTCCAGACAAGCCGCCGAGTAGCGCATCAGAAATCCCCCGCTTCACATCCCGAAGCTTGGCCAGACTCTCTTGTTCTGCCAAGATTCGACGATCACACATTTCCAGACTCGCAATAAGCCTGCCTTGCTCCTCCAAGTCGGTCGGAAAATCGATGACCAACTCCCGAAGTCTCGAAGGGTTAACATTCACTTGCTGAACCGCAACCGTCGAAATCGAACGCACGCGTTGCCGGGTTACAGGATGCTGCAACCACTCAACCAGATACCGCGGAGCGAGTCGCCGAGGATCGGGATTCAGGCGCACCAGGTAGGAAGCAAATGTTGCCCTATCGAGCTCGCCGCCCCACATACACGATTTACCGATGTGCTCAATACTGTTGGTCCTGTTGAAGAGCACGTCGCCCACCTGCAGAAGATGCTTGGAGTGCACAGGCTGCGGACAGTAACGCAGGTCACTGAGCTCAGGGCGTCCATCATGGAGGTTATTCATTCGGAGTGTCGGGATGCCGCGACTCTCCTCGTCCAGCGCAACTGAGATCCCGTAGTCCACTGACGGAACCACCTCGCGAAGACATGTCCGATCCCATCCAGCCGGCACGTCGCGGGCCGTGATCGCCGCCATTCCCCGCAATACACTTCCGCTCCGGACGGATCGAAGCTTCGCGATCGCTACCTCAGCCGCACGCTCCGATTCGGTAACCGCGCCCAAAATCTCGACGATTCGACGCTGCTGAACAAGAGAAGCCAAAGGGAATGCAAGCTTCGCGAACCTGTCTCCGCCAAGGTGCGCAACACTCGTAGTCTTCTTCGCGATCGAAGCAAATGTCCCGTCGTTCAGCCAGCTTCTGAAGACCTCACGCGCATACGCCGGAACCACACCTGGGCCACTCCGAAATCGGATGAGAGTGTTCTGAAAGAAATACTCGCTCGGCGGCCCGTCGTAGATCGCGCTGCGGCCAACCAGCTCCAGGCTCTGCCCCTCATTGAGCAGGATGTCCCCAGGCTCCAGCCCATACTTCTGCCGCTCCGAGGGGCTGAAGCTCATCGTCTTCACATCGGAGTAGTCGATCCGGCCGTCCAGGACGTTGGCGACACGAAGGTATGGAGCATGCATGCCGTCCGCCTGGCTACTGGCCGGCGAAAGCTGCTTACCCATCCGCACCTCACCGACCTCCCCCACGGGAACCCAGCGGATATCGCCCCTTTCAGCCGACATAACCCAGCTCCTTCAGGAACCCGTCCAGCCGCTTCGCCGCAGCCTCGCGACGCGTCTCGATATCGCGCAGCGACACCAGGTACTTCCGCTCCCAGCCCAGATACGTTTCGATCAACTCCCGCCGCCGACGCACGACATGGCCCTCCAGCTTCGACGCCAAGTCGTCCCGGAGGATGCCGAGCACGATCTCGCGCGCACCCGCCTCGTCCAGCGCGTCGCGCACCTCGTGCAGACGAGGCGTGGGCCGCTCCTTGTCGGCAGCGGTATCGGCACCCGTCACGTCCAGCGTCGTCTGCCCGTTGGAGGCGGACTCCGCAGCCTTCGCCCTCTTCTTCCCGACAGTGGCAAGGGCAGCGGCCTTCATGCCGCCCCCCATCCCGTCCAGCGGGTAGAACGCCTCCTCCAGCGCCTTCACCGCCTTGCCGGCCGCCGTCCGCTCCTTCTTCAGCTTCTTCAGGTCCGGCTCGCTGAGCAACGCGTCCGCCACCGCCGGATCGAGGGCCGCAGCGTCCTCGGAGGCCTCGCCCTCGCCCTGCTCCGTAACGCCCGCCGCCGCAGCAGCCCTCGCGGCCTCCGCTTCCTCGGCCGCCTTCACCTTCCCGTCCAGCTTGGCCTTGAGCGCGTCCGCCTCGGCCAGTTCGCGCAGAAAGTCCGGGGCGATCCGGGCCACGACCTTGTGACCATACGCCTGGCGCCGCTCCGCGCCCGACCGCTTGCGGGCGCCGCCCGTCCACGGATTGGGCTCCGGCTCAAGCATCGTCTCGACCGTGTCGACCCAGCCTTCGACGACGCCCTTGAAGCCGTTGCCAGCCAGTGCCTTGAGCTCGTTCCTGGCGTCCTGCCACCACCCGGCTACCGCTCCCGCGAGCGCGTACCGGTCCAGCAGGTCCACGCCGAGCAGCAGCTCACGGAACGAGGCGATCAGGTCGGCTCGCAGCCGGGCAAGCTGGGACCGCTTCTCGAACTCCGTACGGTCGTCATCCTTGTAGGGAGCCAAAGAAGCGATCTGTTCCGTCTCCACCGCCCACCACTTGTCGAACGCCTCCCACAGCTCCCGCTCCCGGCCCTCGGCCAGTGCGGTCAGCCGCCCGGCGTCCGGCCGCTCGTCCTCAGGAAGGAAGTCGACGTACGCGGAATCGGGCGTGCGCTCGGCGAACAGGTCCGTGATACCGATCCGGTACGCACCCAGCACCTCCGCCTTCTCGGCCTCGGCGATCTCCGACTTCGGCACCCCGCCCGTCAGGTGCGCGCGTACGTCCTGCGGCTCGGGCGGCGGGGTGTTGTCCACATAGCGGCGGATGTTGAGGTTGTACGCGTTCTTCTTCAGCTCGTCCCGCTCCACCCACCGGGCGAACCGTGGCACGCCCGTACCGTCGCCCACCTCGTCGTGGAATGTGGAGACGATCTTTTCCACATGCTCCGGCAGCAGAATGTTCTGTGCTCGCTCGGAGTGGAACTCACGGTCGGCGTTGATGAACAGGACCTTGTCCTGCCGGTCCTGGTGCTTCTGGCCCCTCGCCCGCAGCACCAGCACGCAGGCGGGGATGCCGGTGCCGTAGAAGATGTTGGACGGGAGGCCGATCACGGCCTCCAGCAGGTCGTCCTCGATGAGCCGGGCCCGGATGTCTCCCTCCGCGCCACCGCGGAACAGCACGCCGTGCGGCATCACGGTGAAGACCGAGCCGCCCCGACCCTCCACCATGTACAGCATGTGCTGGAGGAACATCAGGTCGGCCTTGCCCTTCTCCGACGTGTATCCGTACTTCATACGGCCGTCGAGGTCGGGCAGCTCGTCCGCGCTGTAGTCCATGGAGAAGGGCGGGTTGCTGAGCACCACGTCGTACGACTTGTCGGCGTGCAACGGGTTGGTGAGCGTGTCACCGATCTTGAGGTCGAAGTCGCTGGCGCCGTGGAACAGCATGTTCATGGTGGCCATGACCCAGGAGCCGTTGTTGGCGTCCTGTCCCGCCAGGGCCAGGTCCTCGGTGTCGCCGCCGTGCTCCTCGATGTACTCCTTGGTGTGGATGAGCATTCCGCCGGAGCCGACGCACGGGTCGTACACATGCTGGCCGGCGTGCGGGCGTGCCAGCTCGACCATCATCCGCACGACCGCACGCGGGGTGTAGAACTCGCCGCCCTTGGCACCCGCCGAGTCGGCGAAGTCCTTCAGCAGGTACTCGTACGCGGCCCCGATGACGTCCGGGAACTCGAAGTCCTCGCCCCGCAGCCGCAGACTCCCGAAATGGCCGATGAGCGCGGAGAGCCGCTTGTCCGCGAGCTTGGCCGCCGACGTTCCGGTGCCGCCGCCTCCGCCGATCCGGTTGAAGTTCACATGCCCGAAGAGGCCACGGAGCCCCTCGTTGCCCTTCTGGCCCTCCAGGACATCGAGGGCGGGCTGGAGGTAGCTCGTCGCCACGTCGTCCACCGCGCCGGCCAGCCGTCCCCAGCGTGCCAACGCGGGGACGTACATGATCCTGTCGGCCGTGTAGCGGTTGGGCTCGTCCGCCTCCTCCTCGGCCTCTTCCCGGCTCGCACCCTGCGCCATCTCTTCGTCGATGATCCGGTCACGGGCGGCGTCGAACTCGTCGTTCACCCGCTTCAGGAACAGCAGCACCAGCAGGAAGTCGCGGTACTCGGCGGCGTCCATGGTGCCGCGCAGGATGTCCGCCGCGGCGAAGAGGTGACGCTCCAGTTGATCGAGCGTGAGCTTGGCCACGGACGGACTCCCAGGTGGTGTGATGCTGTGCCGGCGAAGAAGCAGGGGAAGCGGGCGGTGGGCCGCCCGGCCGATTGAGGACGTACCCCGATGCAGCCTAATAGCCGCTGAGGAGCAGTCCGTCCTCAACGAAACACCAGACATCGGTGTACGGGTCCCACTTCTCGGGATTGACCGGGAGCTGAGCGGCATTGATCTTCTGCGCGAACTTTTTGGCGGACGCGTAACGCTGTCCGTCGGCGCTCAGCACCTGTTCCTCGCGCATGTGCTTCGACTGCTGCTCGGAGACGGTACGTACCTGTCGTCCGTACGTCGCCGCGAAGCCGGGGCGCGAGCGTAGGCGGCTGTTGGCGTCCGAGCAGACACCACCGAAGCTGCTGGTGTAGTTCGTGTAGTGCAGGAGCCGCCAGAGTTCGAAGCAGGGGTGCGAGTAGGCGATCTTGACCCCTTCCTTGTCCGCGAGCTGCCTGGCCTCGGTGATGTTCAGATGGTCGTCACGGTCGAAGAGCACCCACACCTGGGGCCAGTTCCAGTCGTCGTCCTGCTTCAGTCCGGCGTCCCTGGCCTCCCGCTCGACCTTGCGCAGGGTGCGGACGGCGTCCTTGACCATGGCGTACGGCTTGCGGTGCTTGCCTACGGCGTTCTCGTTCTCGAAGTGGTAATCGACGCTGCGGCCCGGCGTGGCCGGGGTGCCCTTCTTCACGATGATGTCGATGTACTCGGGCTCGGTGACCTCGCCCTCGGTGAAGATGTACACCTGGCGGGCGCGGTTCTTACGGCCCTTCGCGCCGCCCTTCTTCCGGGAAACGCTGTCCCCTCCCCTTGGCCTCGCCATCAGACCTCTTCCGCCTCCATCCGAGCCAAGTCGTCCGTCCGCATCAGCCGTCGCCCGATCTGGCCCTCGGAGACCTTCGGCACCGCGCCGAAGGACCCCGCGAGATACGACGCCATCAGGTCTTCCTCGTCCGTGGGATCCCAGTCGGCGACGGACGACAGCTCCGTCGCGCCCCGCTCGTCCTTCTCGGTGAGCCACAGCTGTCCCGGCTCCAGGAGCCGGCCGCCGCCCGGTGTCCGCAGCAGAGAGGGATCGTGCCCGGTGAAGATCAGCTGCGCACCCTTCGGATTCACCCAGGGGGCCTGGAAAAGACGTACGACCTCTGCTGCGAAGCGCGAGTGCAGGCTGGCGTCCAGCTCGTCGATGAGCAGCACCGCGCCGGTGTCGAGGGCGAGCAGGAGCGGACCGATCAACGCGAACCAGGAGCGAGTCCCCCAGGACTCCGAGGACCAGTCCATCGCCGTCCGCTCGCCACCGCCCGCGTGGATCAGCCGTACCACGGGTCGTCCGGACGACGACTGCTCGACTTCCACGCCCGCGATACCGAGATCGGCCACCTTCAGCAGTTCCTCGGCCCTGCGCTGGAAATCCTCGCTTCGCAGCAGCTGCATGGCCGTGTAGTCCTCGCGCTGAGTGCGCTCGGTCTCGGGGGTGACGTCCCAGAGGTTGTTCTTGAACCAGTCGAAGATCGGCGTGAGTTGTTCGTGCCCGTCGTTGGCGGCGCGGGTCAGAAGGAGGGCGTCCGGCCGCGTCGTACGGGCGAGACGCGTGCGGTCGTGGAGCCGTTCGCCAGGGAATTCGAAGTCCTTGTCCCGGCTGGCGTCCCGCTCGAACCACACCTGGCGCCGGCCCTTGGGGTAGGCGTAGAGCCATTCCGCCTCGACCCGCCGCGCGCCCAGCTCGAATCCGTACGTCCAGCGAACACCGTCGTCAAGGACGAAGTCCGCCTCGTACAAGGAGGTCTCCGACGCGGCCTTGGGGTCAAGGGCGAACTCGTCACGAGGGATACCGTCGTAGGACGTCCAGTCGGCGTAGGAGCGCAGGACCGCATGCCGCATGTTCTTCAGCGCGGCGATCACATTGGATTTACCGGAGGCATTGGCTCCGAAGACACCGACGACGGTGTGAACAGGGAGCCGACTGCCGTCCGAGAAGGCAAGCTCACGCGCTGCGGCCCGTTCCCTCTCGCTCCCCTCGGGCACGACGAACGACAGTTCCTGCTCGTCGCGCAGGGACCGGACGTTCGCCACCCGGAATCTCAGCAGCATCCTGTCTCCTTCATGGCGGACAGACTAGTCACACCATCCAGCCCGTGGGGCAGGTGCGCAGCGGCGGCCGACACCTCATGCCTGTCGGCCGCCGCTGCGGTGTTCCCTACAGGAAGGAGTTGATCTCGATGGTCTCGGTGCGGCCGGGGCCGACGCCGATCGCGGAGATCGGGGCGCCGGACATGTCCTCCAGCGCCTTCACGTACGCCTGCGCGTTCTTCGGCAGGTCGGCGAAGGTCTTCGCCTTCGTGATGTCCTCGGACCAGCCCGGCAGCATCTCGTAGACCGGCTTCGCGTGGTGGAAGTCGGTCTGGCTGTACGGGAGTTCCTCGACGCGCTTGCCGTCGATCTCGTACGCCACGCAGACCGGGATCTGCTCCCAGCCGGTCAGCACGTCCAGCTTGGTGAGGAAGAAGTCGGTGAGGCCGTTGACCCGGGTCGCGTACCGCGCGATGACCGCGTCGAACCAGCCGCAGCGACGGTCGCGGCCGGTGGTGACACCGCGCTCGCCGCCGATCCGGCGCAGCGCCTCGCCGTCCTCGTCGAACAGCTCCGTCGGGAACGGGCCGGCGCCGACGCGGGTGGTGTACGCCTTGAGGATGCCGATGACCCGGCTGATCTTCGTCGGGCCCACGCCGGCACCGGTGCAGGCGCCGCCCGCGGTCGGGTTCGACGAGGTGACGAAGGGGTACGTGCCGTGGTCGACGTCGAGCAGCGTGCCCTGGCCGCCCTCGAAAAGGACGACCTTGCCCGCGTCGATGGCGTTGTTCAGGACCAGCGTCGTGTCGGCGACGTACGGCTTGATCTGCTCCGCGTACTGGAGCATCTCCTCGACGATCCTGCCGGACTCGATCGCGCGCCGGTTGAAGACCTTGGCGAGGAGCTGGTTCTTCTGCTCCAGGGCCGCCTCGACCTTCTGCTCCAGGATCGACTCGTCGTAGAGGTCCTGGACGCGGATGCCCACCCGGTTGATCTTGTCGGCGTATGTCGGGCCGATGCCGCGACCGGTCGTGCCGATCTTGCGCTTCCCGAGGAACCGTTCCGTCACCTTGTCGATCGTGACGTTGTACGGGGTGATCAAATGGGCATTGCCGCTGATCAGCAGCTTGGACGTGTCCACGCCGCGGTCGTTCAGCCCACTCAGCTCGGAGAGCAGGACGGCCGGGTCGACGACGACACCGTTTCCGATGACCGGGGTACATCCCGGCGAAAGGATTCCGGAGGGGAGGAGATGCAGTGCGTACTTCTGGTCACCGACGACCACCGTATGGCCGGCGTTGTTGCCACCTTGGTAGCGCACCACATAGTCCACGGATCCACCGAGGAGGTCGGTGGCCTTTCCCTTGCCCTCGTCACCCCACTGAGCACCGAGCAGCACAAGTGCGGGCACAGGCGTACACCCCTTCCGGGCGGGGCATGTCCAAGGTCAGGGGGCGTACGTAAACGTCGTACATGCCGTACGACGATGTACGACAAGGCCTGAACCGTCGAACCGGGTGCCCCGGAATAGACGAAGCCCCTGGCGCAATAGCGCAAGGGGCTCTTGCACCAAGATGCTACCCGAGGAAGGACCGAGGTGTCGGCTGCCCAGCCCCCCGGCGACGGTGCGCACCAGCTGCTGGTGGTCATCGACCCGGTCGCCCGCCGGACCGACGGCGAGTCCGTGCGTATCGCGAAGGACGTGCTGAGCGCCGGTTCACACGCCAAGATCTGCCTGCCCGACGGGCCCGAGGAATTCGCCCGTGCCCTGTCCCGCCGGGGCAGTCGACGGCCGGTGGTGGTCGGCGACGACCGTGCGCTGCGGCGGGCGGTGGCCCAGTTGCACCGGGAGCGGGAGCCGGGCGGGAGCACGCTCTCGCTGGTCCCGGTCGGCACTGCGGCCGCGCTGGAACTCGCCCATTCGCTCGGCGTGCCGATGGGCGCGGTGGCGGCGGCGCGCACCGCGCTGGACGGCGCAGCGCGCAAGCTGGACCTGCTGGTCGACGACAGCGACGGCGTGGTCCTGGGCGCGCTGCACATCCCGGCCCTGAGCACGCTGCCGGGCGCGGCGGCCGGGCACACGGGGGTCACCGCGGTCTGGGACACCTGCCGCAATCTGGTCCGCACCCTGGTGCGCCCCGCTCCGGCGACACCCGCCGCCCCGCCGCCCACGCACCGGCTGCGGGTCGAGGCCGACGGCGTCCTGCTGAACGACCTGGACCGCCCGGTCGAATCGGTGACCGTGACCTCGCAGGGCGGCGACGGGGGCCTCGCGGAGGTGGTGATCCGCCCGCCGTCGGCCGATCCGGTGACGACGGAGGCGAAGGCCGTCACGGTCTCGGGCGCGGACTTCCGCTACCGGGCGGACATCCAGGTCGGCGGCCCGGTGCGGACGCGGACCTGGACGGTGCGGGCGGGCGCCTGGGGACTGATGCTGCCGGTGGCGGAAGGGTAGCTTCCGCCCAGGGGGCGAAAGCGTGTGCTCCCCTCGGCGATCGGAATCGGTGCGGCCTCGCCACCCTGGCGGAAATGATCCCCGGCCCGATGTGACGGGCGCGCACACCCGCCTGTCGGGCCCCGCGCCGCTTGCCACAGCGCCCACAGGCCCGTCAGGCGTTCGCGCGTGCCCGTCAGTCAGGCGATAGCGCGTCCACGCGTCAGGCGGTCGCGGGCCCGTCAGGCGTTCGCGTGCCCGTCGCGGGCCGGAAGGCCGAGCGTCTTGCGGTGCTCGTGCCAGCGGTCCATCGCCCCGGCCAGCTCCGCCTGCAGGAACTCGAAGAACGCCACCGTCTCGGCGATCCGGGCGCCGGCCGGGGTGTCCTCGCCCAGGATGCGGACGCCCTCCTTGAGGGTGCTCTCCCAGCGGGTCAGCACCCGGTCGCGGTTGGTGAACGTGGTGTACCAGACCTCGTCGTGCAGGCGGTAGCGGTCGCGGCGCGAGCCCGGCTCGCGCTCGCGGCCGACCATGCTGACCTGCGTGAGGTAGTTGACCGCGCCGGACACGGCCGCCGGGCTGATCTGCAGCGCCATGGCGAGCTCGGCGGAGGTCATGGAGCCGTCGTCGTCCGCGAGGAGCGCGGCGAAGACCCGGGACGCCATCCGCTGCATCCCCGCCTCGGTCATCTCGGACGCGAACCGCTCCACGAACCGCGACACGGCCTCCGCGTCACGCCCGGAGCTCACGCTCTGTTCGGTTTCGCTGGTCATCGCCCGATCGTCTCCCCTGTCTTCCCCGCCCCCGCCACAACGCCAACTTTATACGCTTCCTTAACTTCACAAATTTGTGAAAGTAGCGTACGTTCAAAACATGACGATGGCAATCACGGTGGCCGGACTGCACAAGTCGTTCGGTCGGACACACGCGCTGGACGGGCTCGACCTCACCGTCGAGGCCGGCGAGGTCCACGGCTTCCTCGGGCCCAACGGCTCCGGGAAGTCCACCACCATCCGGGTACTGCTGGGTCTGCTGCGGGCCGACGCCGGCGCCGCCCAGCTGCTCGGCCGCGACCCGTGGCGCGACGCGGTGGAGCTCCACCGCAAGGTCGCCTACGTCCCGGGCGACGTCACGCTGTGGCGCAACCTCTCCGGCGGCGAGGTGATCGACCTGTACGGGAGCCTGCGCGGCGGCCTCGACCGGACCCGGCGCGCCGACCTCGTCGACCGGTTCGAGCTCGACCCGACGAAGAAGGGGCGTACGTACTCCAAGGGCAACCGCCAGAAGGTCGCCCTCGTCGCCGCCTTCGCCTCCGACGTGGATCTGCTGATCCTGGACGAACCGACCAGCGGGCTCGACCCGCTGATGGAGGAGGTCTTCCAGGACTGCGTCGCCGAAGAGCGTGCGCGCGGCCGGACGGTCCTGCTCTCCAGCCACATCCTCAGCGAGGTCGAGACTCTCTGCGACCGGGTCAGCATCATCCGTCAGGGGCGGACGGTGGAGACCGGTTCGCTGGCCGACATGCGCCATCTGACGCGTACGAACATCAGCGCCGAGCTGGCCGGCCCGCCCGATGGGCTCGCCCGTCTGCCCGGCGTCCACGACCTCGACGTCCAGGGCCTGCGGGTCACGCTCCAGGTCGACACGGACAAGCTGGACGCCGTGCTCAAGTCGCTCTCCGCCTCGGGCGTACGGACGCTGACCAGCACCCCACCCACACTGGAGCAGCTGTTCCTGCGCCACTACGCGGCGGAGGCGCCCGGGAGCGGCGAAGGCAAGGGGGTGGCTGCGCGATGACCGCCGTGACCACGACCGTCCCGGCCGGCACCCGGCACCGGAGCCGGGCCAGCACCGGACAGCTCGCCGGGACATGGATCCTGCTGCGGCTCGCACTGAGGCGCGACCGGATCATGCTGCCGATCTGGGTGCTCGCGCTCGGTGGCTCCTTCTCCTCCGTCGGCAGCTCCATCGCCTCGCTGTACGACACCGCCGCCCAGCGCGCCGAACTCGCCGCGTCGATGAACGGAAACAGCTCGGTCCGGGCGATGTACGGACCGGTCTTCGACGACTCGGTCGGCGGCCTCGTGAGCTGGCGGATGGCCGCCTTCGGAGCGGTGCTGGCGGCCGTGATGAGCCTGATCGTCGTCATCCGGCACACCCGGGAGGAAGAGGAGACCGGCCGCCAGGAGATGCTCTCCTCCGCGATGGTGGGACGCCGCGCCCCACTGACCGCCGCGCTCCTCACCGCGGTGATCGCGAACGTGGCACTGGCGCTGGTGCTCGCGGCGGGCCTGGCGGGGGCCGGCGCGGGCGGCGCCGGGGCGGTGGCTCTCGCCCTGGCGGTCGCCGGGACGGGTGTGCTGTTCGCCTGCACGGCCGCGATCGCCGCGCAGTTCACCGAGAGCGCCCGGCTCGCCAAGGGGCTGACGGCGGCGGTGATCGGTGCCGCGTTCGTCCTGAAGGCGGCGGGCGACTCGGCGGCGGACGACGGCTCGTCCGTGCTGACCTGGCTCTCCCCCATCGGCTGGGCGGAGAACGTACGGGCGTATGCGGACGAGCGCTGGTGGGTGCTGCTCGTTCTCGCGGTGGCCGTGGCGGTCCAGGCCGTCATCGCGTACGGCCTCGCCGGGCGGCGCGATGTCGGGATGAGCTTCCTGGCCACCAGACCGGGGCCCGCGCAGGGGCGGATCGCCACGGCGTTCGGCCTCGCACTGCGGCTCCAGCGCGGTGCGCTGACCGGATGGGTGCTTTCCTTCGCCGTGGTCGGTGTCGCCTTCGGCGGGCTGACCGGCGGGGCGGCCGATCTCGTCGGTGACAACGCGAAGACCCGGGAGATCTTCGAGCGGATGGGCGGGCAGGCCGGACTGACCGACGCGTTCCTCGCCGCCATGGTCTCCGTGCTCGGGATGGTCGCGGCGCTGTACATCGTCGCGTCGGTGCTGCGGCTGCACGGCGAGGAGACCGCCGGGCGCGCCGAGCCGGTACTGGCGGGCGCAGTGGGACGGATCGGGTGGGCGGCCGGTCATCTGGTCATCGCGTTCGGCGGGGCGGCCCTGCTCATGACGGTAGGCGGCCTCGGCCTGGCCGCCGGCTACGGCCACGAACTCCCGGCCGTGCTCGGGGCGTCGCTGGCGCAGTTGCCGGCGATCTGGCTGCTGGGCGGGGTGGCGGTCCTGCTGTACGGGGCGTTTCCGAAGGCGGCTGTGGCGGCCTGGGGCTTCGCCGGGATCTGTCTGGCCCTGGGGTGGCTCGGGCCCGCCGTCGACATGCCGCAGGCGGTGATGGACATATCACCGTTCACGCATCTGCCGAAGCTGCCGGGCGGCACGGGAATGGAATGGGGCCCGGTGCTCGCACTCACCGCCGCTGCAGCGGTGCTGGTCGGGGCCGGGATGGGGGCACTGCGCAGGCGCGATGTCCTGACCTGAGGTGACGCAGGGCCGGACGGCGGCGCGGGACCGGATGGTGACGCCGGGACTTGACGGTGGCACAGGGCCTGACGGCGGCGCGGGCACTGACGGTCGCGGGACCTGACGGCGGCGCGGGCACTCACCGTCGCGGGACCTGACGGCAACACAGGACCTGACGGCAGCACAAGATCCGACGGCAGCACAGGGCCTGACGGTGACGCGGGAACCGAGGGTCGCGGGCCCTGACGGTGACGCGGGGCAGAGAGCCCCGGCGGGTGCAACCCCGCCGGGGTGGCCCTGCGTCACTCCGTTCATGGAGAACCGAAGCGAAGCCGTCCGTGGCCTCGCCGGATGCCTGGTCGTCGCCGCGGGCGGGGTCGCCGGGACACTCGCCTGGGCGCCGTACGGCAGGCGCGGCATCTTCGGCGGCTTCGAGGGCGCGACGGAGTGGAACGTGCTCTGGCTCGGGCTGCCGGTCATGGCGCTCGGCGGCATCACGGCCGGGCTCGCCCTCGTCGCCCTCGCGGGGCGGAAGTGGCGGCGGGCGCTCGGGGCGGCGGCCGTGCTCGCCGCCCTCACCGGTTTCGGGGTGGCCTTCGACGTGCTGGAGGGCCCGCCCCTGGCCTGCGGACCGGGATGCTGAGCGCAGCCCGGCCCACGTCCCGCTCGCGGCCACGCCGCCGCCCCGCTCCCGACGCCCCCGCTCCCGACGCCCCCCGTTCTCGCTCGCAACTCCCGTCACAGCTCCATGCGCGTCACAGCTCCACGCGGAGTTCCTTCAACCCCCTGATCACATAGCCCGGGTTCCACTCCGGTTCGGCCGCCGGCCGCATGGCCGGGGCGCGGCGCAGCAGCTCGCCGAAGGACGCGGCCAGCTCGACCCGGGCCAGCGGGGCGCCCAGGCAGAAGTGGATGCCGGCCCCGAAGGTGATGTGCGGGTTGTCCCGCCGGGCCAGGTCCAGCGTGTCCGGGGCGGTGAAGCGGGCCGGGTCGCGGTTGGCGGAGCCGAAGAGCAGGGCCACCTCCGAGCCGCGCGGAATGACCGTGCCGTCGATCTCGATGTCGTCCAGGACCCAGCGCTCGAACATCTGCAACGGGGTGTCGTACCGCATCAGCTCCTCGATCGCCGTCGGCAGCAACCCGTGGTCGGCGCGCAACGCGGCCAGCTGCTCGGGGTGGCGCAGCAGGGTCCACCAGCCGTTCACGGTGGTGTTGACGGTCGCCTCGTGGCCGGCATTCAGCAGCAGCACACAGGTGGAGATCATCTCCTGCTCGCTCAGCCGCTCCCCCTCGTCGTGGGCGGCGATGAGCGCGGAGATGAGATCCGTACCGGGGTTCTTGCGCCGCTCCTCGATCAGCTCGCGCAGATACGCGGAGAAGTCGAGCGAGGCGCGGACTGCGGCGCGGGCGGTCTCCTCGGACGGGTTCAGTTCGAACATTCCGCAGATCGCCGCGGACCAGGGCCGCAAAGGGGCCCGGTCGGACTCCGGAATGCCGAGCATCTCGGCGATGACGGCCACCGGCAGCGGCTCGGCGACCGCCGTGAGCAGATCGCCGCCGCCCGCCTCGACGAAGGAGTCGACCAGCTCGGCGGCCAGCCGCCGCACGGTCGGGACGAGCTGCTCGACCGTACGCGGGGTGAACGCCTTGGAGACCAGGCGCCGGATCCGGGTGTGGTCGGGGGCCTCCAGGTCGAGCAGCCCCTGCCCGTTGAGGGTCTGGAAGGGCTCGTGCTCGGCGGGCGGCGGCGTGCGGCCGAATTCCTCGTGGGTGAAACGGTGCAGATACGTGCGGCCCAGGCGGCGGTCGCGCAGCAGCGCGGACACATCGGCGTGGTGCGGGATCAGCCACTGGTCGGTCGGCTCGAAGCGGTGCACCCGGCCGGTGGCGCGCAGCACGGCGTAGGCGGGGTACGGGTCGGCGACGAAGGCCGGGGACCAGGGGTCGAAGCGGGCATCGGCCGCGGAACGGTGAGACGGGTGCATAGGCGGACGCTAACCGCACCCCGCCGCCGCCGACCACCCACCCCGCACCCACGCGCGCGGGGCCGGCGTGCTCAGGAGGGTGTGACCAGCCGGGCCTCGTACGCGAAGACGGCCGCCTGGGTGCGGTCGCGCAGCCCCAGCTTCACCAGGATGCGGCTCACATGCGTCTTGATGGTGGACTCGGCGACCACCAGATGCGAGGCGATCTCGGCGTTGGACCGGCCCTGCGCGATCAGGACGAGCACCTCCGTCTCGCGCTCGGTGAGGTCGCCGACCCGGGCGAGGGCGGGCGAGCGCGGGGTCTGCGCGAGCTTCGAGAACTCGTTGATCAGCCGCTTGGTGACGGTCGGGGCGAGCAGCGCCTCGCCGGCGGCCACCACTCGTACTCCATCGGCGAGCTGGCGCGCGGAGGCGTCCTTGAGGAGGAAGCCGGACGCCCCGGCGCGCAGCGCCTGGTACACGTACTCGTCGAGGTCGAAGGTGGTCAGCACCAGCACCTTGGCGTCCGCGTCGGCGGCGACGATCTCGCGGGTGGCCTCGATGCCGTTGAGTTCCGGCATCCGGATGTCCATCAGGACCACGTCGGGGCGCAGGGCCGCGACCTGGGCGACGGCCTGCCGGCCGTCGACCGCCTCGCCGACGACCTCGATCCCCGGCATGGCGTTGAGCAGCACCGAGAAGCCCTCGCGGACCATCATCTGGTCGTCCACGATCAGCACCCGGATGGACGGGGCGGTGGGAGTGCTCATGCCCGGTCCGCCTGTTCGCGGGGCTCGGAACCGGTCTGCTGTTCCCGGGGCTCGGAACCGGCCTGTACGGGGATGAACACGGCGATCTCGTAACCACCCTCGCCCGTCGCCTCGGCCGTCATGTCCCCGTCCAGCATCGCGACCCGCTCCCGCATCCCCGTGATCCCGTGCCCCGCCCCCGGCGAGGGCTTCACCGGACCGGTGGGCGGCCCGTTGACCACCCGCACACCGAGCCCGCCCAGCACATAGCCGATCTCCACCTTGGCGGTGGCGCCCGGCGCGTGCCGCAAGGTGTTGCTGAGGGCCTCCTGGATGATCCGGTACGCCGACAGCTCGACGCCCTGCGGCAGTTCGCGTACCGCGCCGGTGACCGTCTTGTCCGTCTCCAGGCCCGCCTCGCGGACATTGGCGAGGAGCCCGTCGAGCTGGGCGAGGGTGGGCTGCGGGGCGTCCGGGGCCTGGTAGTCCTCGGCCCGTACGACACCGAGAACCCGGCGCAGCTCGGTGAGGGCGGCGACGGCGTTCTCCCGGATCGTGACGAAGGCCTGCTCCAGCTCGGGCGGCGGATTCTCCACCCGGTACGGGGCGGCCTCGGCCTGGATCGCGACGACCGACATGTGGTGCGCGACCACGTCGTGCAGCTCACGGGCGATGGTGGTGCGTTCCTCCAGCAGCGTGCGCCGATCGCGTTCGACTGCGGTCACGGTGCGCTGCACGGTCACCTCGCGCTCCGCGTCCTGGCGGATCTGCACCATGGCGACCACGAGCAGGGCGAACGCGGAGACGACGGCCATGCCCACGGTGGTGGTCCCGGGCCGCCAGACGGCGTTCTCCATGACCGTGCCGAGCAGCACGGTCAGGCCCCACATCCAGCCGGCGGTACGCGGCCCGGTCCTGGCCGCGACGACGACCAGCACGACCAGGTGCGCGAAGAACGAGCTCGGCCCCCACGGCCACCCGCCGTGACCGACCACTGCGGTCACCGGGGTCAGCAGCAACGAGATCCAGAACGCCCCGACCGGCCTCGCCAGCGTCATCAGCACACTGCCGGCCGGGAACACCGCGAGCAGCTCACCGAGGGGGAAGTCCGCCACTGCGGTCCCCGCCAGGAAGGTGATGAGCGCCGCCGCCACCACCAGCACGTGCGGTGCCCATGCGGCGCGCGCCCGTATCCGCTCCGGCAGCAGGCGGATCAGCCGGCCGTCGGTCCGCAGCGGCGGCATCGGGCGGTAGGCGAACGCGTCGTGGATGAGCGCCTGCCGGAGGCCGCCCATCGCCCCGGCGGCCATCCGGTACTCCGGACTTCTGCTCTTGGTCTCGGTCACGCCTCCACGGTAGGGGGCGGGCCGGGGCCCGGTCGTCAGCAGTGATACGGATCCTGCGCCGTCCGTCGCAAGTACTACGGCCTCCGCCGAGCGGCCGGAACCGTACTCACCAGGCCAGTTGCGCGAGCTCCTCCGCCACCACCGCGCAGGCGTCCGCCGCCGGGTCGATCAGCGGGTAGTGGCCCACCTCGGGCAGCAGGGTCAGGCCCACCGTCTCGCCCGCCTTCGCCGCCGCGTCGACGAACGCCTCCGCGACCGCCTGCGGCACGTCGACGTCGGTGGTGCCCTGCACCACGGTGGTCGCGATGCCGGTGGGCAGCAGCACGGCCGGGTCGGCATGCGCCGCCCGCTCCCCGAAGTCCTCCGCGCGGCCGAGGAACTGGCCGACCGCCCCGGAGCACACGTCCAGGGCGACGGCCGTGGCGAAGTCGGCGATCGGTGCCAGGGCGACCACGCCCCGCAGCTGCGGGGGCGCGGGAAGCCGCCACGGCGACCCCGCCGGCAGTACATGCCGGGCGGCGGCCCACAGGGCCAGCTGCCCACCCGCCGAGTGCCCGGTGAGGACCGTCCGCCGGCCGTCGGCCTGAGGGAGCTCCCGGGCCAGCAGCTCCGGCAGAGCGTCCATCGCCGCGGCGACGTCGTCGAAGGTCTCCGGCCAGCGGCCCGCCACCGGACCGGCACCCCGCTGCTGCGGGATCCCGCCGCCGCGCCGGTACTCGACGCTGGCGACGGCGAATCCGCGCCGGGCCAGGAAATCCGCGAACGGCGACACGTGCTGCCGGTCGTACGGCGCCCGCCACGCCCCTCCGTGCAGGACGACCACGACGGGCGCCCCGCTCCGCCCGTCGCGCGGGGCGTAGAAGTCGATCAGCTGGTCGGGGTGGCTGCCATAGGCGGCGGACGCGTCGGGGACGACCGGTGGATGCGAGAAGGCCGACTCGGCCTCGGCGGCGTCCCGATCGCGCGCGGCAGAATCCGACATGCTGCTCCAACCGTCCTGTAGCTGAGCCCAACTGGCCTGACCTGCGGGGACGGTACCAGTACAGAAGGCTCCCGTCCCCGCTCAGGATCACAGCAGGAGACCGGCTCCTGCGGAGGGTCCCGCTACCTCTGCGCCAGCACCTCGCCCAGTACCCGCGCCGCCCGCTCCACGTCCGCGAACCCGACGTACAACGGCGTGAACCCGAACCGCAGCACGTCCGGCCGGCGCAGGTCCCCGACGACGCCCCGGGCGATGAGCGCGCTCATCACCTGCTTCGCGTCCTCGCAGCGCAGCGCGACCTGGCTGCCGCGTTCCACGTGCGCGGCCGGGGTCACCGAGGTGACCCGGCCCTCGGGCACGTACCCGGCGACGCACTCCAGGAAGAAGTCCGTCAGCGCCAGGGACTTGGCCCGTACCTCGTCGATGAACACCCCGTCCCACACGTCCAGCGATGCTTCGAGCGCCAGCATCGAGAGGATGTCGGGGGTGCCGACCCTGCCCCGTACCGCGCCGTCGGCCGGGGTGTACTCAGGGGTCATGCCGAACGGGTCGGCGTGCGACGTCCACCCCGGCAGGGGCGAGTCGAAGGCCGCCTGGTGGCGTTCGGCCACGTACAGGTAGGCGGGCGAACCCGGGCCGCCGTTCAGGTACTTGTACGTGCAGCCGACCGCCAGGTCCACGCCGTGCGCGTCGAGGCCGACGGGCAGGGCGCCCGCGCTGTGGCACAGGTCCCAGACCGCGATCGCGCCCGCCTCGTGCACGGCGGCGGTGAGTCCGGGCAGGTCGTGGAGCCTGCCGGTGCGGTAGTCGACATGGTTGAGCAGCACGGCCGCGGTACGGGGGCCCAGCGCTCCGGGCACCTCGGCGGGGGCGACCGGAACGAGCCGGTGGCCGGTGATCCGGGCCGCGGACTCGGCGATGTACCCGTCCGTGGGGAAGGTCGTCGCGTCGACGAGGATCTCGTCGCGCCCCTCCGGCGCCAGCCGGGTCGCCGCGACGACGGCCTTGAAGACGTTCACACTGGTCGAGTCCCCGACGACGATCTGTCCGGCGGCGGCCCCGACGAGCGGGGCGATCCGGTCACCGATCCGTTCCGGCGCGGTCCACCAGCCGCTCTCGTCCCAGGACCGGATGCGCAGCTCGCCCCACTCGCGGGTGAGGACCTCCTGCACCCGGGCGGGCACGTGCGCGGGCAGTGCGCCGAGCGAGTTGCCGTCGAGATAGACGGTGTCGTCGAGGGTGAACAGCTTCCGCCGGTCCGCGAGCGGGTCGGCGGCGTCGAGTGCCGCGGCCCGCGCGGCGAAGGACTCAGACATGGCTGCGCGCCGTCCACAGCTCGGGGAAGACGTTCTTCGTGGCCCGCTTCTCCAGCCAGGCGACCCCGGCGGAGCCGCCGGTCCCGGTCTTCGAGCCCATCGCGCGCCGGGTGGCGACGAGGTGGTCGTTGCGCCAGCGCCACACCAGTTCGCCGACATCGGTGAGCGCCTCACCGAGCCGGACCAGGTCATCGTGCCGTTCCGGGTCGGCGTATATCTCCGCCCAGACCGCCTCGACCTCGAAGGACGGTTCGTACTTCTGCGTCAGGTCCCTGGTGAGCACGGACCGGGGCACGGCGAACCCGCGCCGGGCGAGCAGGGCGAGCGTCTCGTCGTACAGACCCGGCTCGCCGAGCGCCTTCTCCAGCTCGGCATGGACGCGGGGCGCGCCCCGGTGCGGCACCAGCATGGACGCGGACTTGTCGCCGAGCAGGAACTCCATCCGCCGGTACATCGCCGACTGGAACCCGGAGCCCTCGCCGAGGGCCGAGCGGTAGGAGTTGAACTGGGCGGGGGTGAGCTGGGCGAGCGGGGTCCAGGAGGCGTTGAGCGCCTCCAGCTCCCGCACCGACCGCTTGAGCGCGTCGCGTGCGACGGTCAGCCGGTCCTCGCGCAGGGCGTGCGCGGCGGTCTCCCACTCGTGGACGATGACGGTGAACCACAGCTCCATCACCTGGGTGGTGACCAGGAAGACCATCTCGCCCGGATCGTCGGAGAGAGGGTGCTGGAGATGGGTCAGGACATCCGCCTGGACGTAGTCCTCGTACGGAGTCGTTCCCGCGAAGTCGAGGTGCGGGGTCTGCGCACCGGTGGCTTCGGGGTCGGGGTGGATCGTCGACATTGCTGTCTCCTCGACACGAGCTTCCGGGTAGCGGTCCGCCCCTTCCGTGAGGTGGTGGAGCTCCGGTCCCCTGTCGGCATCCTAGACGGACGCCCCAGGGGCCCGCAGACCCCACAGACGTACCACCGTCCGCGGGGTCCGGGGCAGGGTTCTAACCGAGGGTCTCGGCGGCGGTCGGCGAGGAGTCGCGCAGGAAGGCCGAGCAGCGCTCGTACTCCTCCTGCTCACCGATCGCCTGGGCGGCCCGTGCCAGGGCATGCAGGGCGCGCAGGAAGCCGCGGTTCGGCTCGTGCTCGAACGGTACGGGGCCGTGGCCCTTCCAGCCGGCTCTGCGCAGTGCGTCGAGGCCGCGGTGGTAGCCGGTGCGGGCGTAGGCGTACGACTCGACGACGCGGCCGCCGTCGAAGGCCTCGTCGGCGAGCTGGGCCCAGGCCAGGGAGGAGGTCGGGTACTTCGCGGCGACATCGGCGGGGGCCGTGCCGTTCGCGAGCAGCTCGCGCGGCTCCGGGTCGTCGGGCAGATGGGTCGGGGGAGGGCCCCCGAGCAGGTTCTCGTGGATCGACATGGGTTCAAGTGTGCCTGGCACATGCGTGCCGGGGTACCCGGGCACCGCGCGCACGGTCAGCCGGTGCCCGGGTTCTCCGGCTCCTCGTGCGCGGGTTCCAGGGGCGGGGCGGAGATGCCGCAGTGCACCGTGCACTCGGGGCGGGCCTGCTCCTCCTCGCCGGCCGTGACCAGCGGTCCGCGTACCGTCGTCCAGGCGATCGCCGCCCCCAGCACGAGCAGCCCGGCGCACATCGGCATGGCCCGGCGGAAGGTCGAGGCGAACTCGTCGGCGTTCCGGTAGGCCTCCGGGCCCATTCCGGCGAGCAGCGGCAGCGCGGCCACCGCGATCAGCCCGGCGGCGCGGGCGGCCGCGTTGTTGATCCCGCTGGCGAGCCCGGCCCGCGCGGTGTCCACGGAGGCCAGGACGGTCGCGGTGAGCGGTGCGACCAGGGTGACGAGCCCGATGCCGAGGACGCCGACCGCGGGCAGCACATCGGTGAGGTAGCCGGAGACGGAGTTCGACCCCGGCCCGACCCGCAGCATCAGCAGCATTCCCGCGGCGGCGACCAGCGGGCCCACGGTGAGCGGGATGCGGGGTCCGATGCGCTGCCCCAGTTCGCCCGAGGCGGCCGAGAAGAGCAGCATCAGGACGGTCGACGGCAGCAGCGCCGTGCCCGCGCCGAGCGCCGAGTACCCGGCCACCACCTGGAGCTGGATCGCGGCGAGGAAGAAGTAGCCGCCGAGCGCCGCGTACACGCAGAGGGTGATGACGTTGACGACGGTGAACTGCCGGGACGCGAAGACCGAGGGCGGCACCATCGGCTCCTTCCGGGTGCGCTCCACCCGTACGAAGGCCGCCCCGAGCAGAACCCCGGCGACGGCCGCCCCGATCACCGCACCGGACGCCCCCTGTCCCGGCGCCTCGATCAGCGCATAGGTCACCAGGGCGAGGGCGAGCGCCCCGAGCACGGCACCCAGCACGTCGAAGCGCCCGTGCGCGTGCGGGTCGCGCGATTCCGGTACCTGGCGCAGCGCCACCGGCACGCAGACCGCGGCGAGCGGCACATTGAGCAGGAACACCCACCGCCAGCCCGGCCCGTCGACGAGCCATCCGCCGACGAACGGCCCGACGGCGGCCCCGACCCCGCCGAGCCCCGACCACAGCCCGACCGCGCGGGCCCGGTCGTCGGGGTGGAAGCTCGCCTGGATCAGGGCCAGCGAACCGGGGGTCAGGAGCGCCCCGCCGATGCCCTGGAGGGCGCGGGCGGCGATCAGGACGGCGGCGTTCGGCGCCAGGCCGCACAGCACGGAGGCGGTGGCGAACCAGATGACGCCGACGACGAAGACCCGCCGCCGCCCGTACCGGTCACCCAGGGCTCCCCCGAGCAGGATCAGCCCGGCGAGGGTCAGCATGTAGGCGTTGACGGTCCACTGGAGGGCGGCCAGGTCGGCGCCGAGGTCCTTGCCGATGCGGGGCAGGGCGACATTGATGACGGTGGAGTCCAGCATGGCCATGCTGGAGCCGAGGACGGTGGTGAGGACGACCCAGCGTCCGGTGGCGGAGGCGACGCGGATGGCGCCCGTCTCGGCTGCGTCAGGCATACGAGCAGCATCCCCGCTCCGTGCCGGGAAGGCCATCGCGCGGGGCGCCCGGCCGACGGGGTCAGCCCGTCAGGTCGACCAAGGGGCGGCTGTCGGCCGCACCGTTCCAGTCCACGGCGAAGCCGGCACCGCGGAACGCCCGGACGACGAGCTCACCGGCGTGTTCCGTCCTCCGGGTGCTCCAGCGTCCAGCAGCGCGGCAAGGACGGCTGCCGCGCAGGCCGGGTCCGTCTCCGCTCCCATCGCGGCCCGGTGCAGGAGGCTCCACCCGTACTCGTCGACCGCGGCGGCGTCGAACCCGGCGTCCAGGACGGCCCGTACCGCGGCGAGGTCGCCGTCGCGTGCGGCTTCGAAGGCGTCCATCGGCGGCATCCCTACGACACCCCTCCCGTCACGGCCCGTACGCCCCTGATCAGCGCCTCCACCCCGGCCTCCGCCTTGGCACGCGGGCACCCCACGTTCAGCCGCACGAAGCCCTCCGCGCCGTACACCCCGCCCGGCATCACCGCGACCTTCTCCCGCTCCACCAGCACCCGCTGCAACGCCTCGTCGCCGTCGACGCCCGAGGGCCGAAGGTCGATCCACGCCAGATAGCCGGCCTGCGGCGGCCGCCACCCCAGCTCCGGGAGCTCTTCGTCCAGCCGCCGCGCGACCAGCGCCAGATTCCCGGCGACATACGCCCGGAGCGCGTCCAGCCAGGTCGCCGACTCCCGGTACGCGGCGATGTGCGCGGTCAGCGACAGCACCGCCGGGGAGGCGAGCCCCTCGGCCGTCTCCATCCGGCGCAGGTACTCCGCCCGGTCGGCCGGGTCGCCGATCAGCCCGTACGAACCGGTCAGCGCCGGGAAGTTGAACGCCTTCGACGCGGAGGTGATCAGCGCCCAGCGCCCCTGGCCCGCGACCCTCGTCCACGGCACATGCGTGTGGCCCTCGTGCACGAAGTCCGCGTGTATCTCGTCGCTGATCACCGCGACCCCGTACCGCGCCGCGAGCGACGCCATGCCGCCCAGCTCGGCCTCCGTCCACACCCGGCCCGTCGGGTTGTGCGGCGAGCACAGGATCAGGACCTTGCTGTCGGGGCGGGCCAGTTCGCGTTCCAGCGCGGCGCCGTCCCCCACCGGCACGCCCCGCAGCTCCCGCCCGAGCCCGGTGACCGCCTTGCGGAAGCCGTCGTACGTGGGGGTGTGGACGACCACGCCCTCGCCCCTCGACGTCCACATCTGCAGCAGCTGCGAGAGCTGGCTGAGCACCGAGGGCCCGTACACCAGCTGCCCGGTGTCCACCTCCGTGCCGTACCGGGTCGCGTACCAGTGGGCTATCGCCGAGCGGAAGTCGTCCTGCCACCAGTTCGTGTAGCCGAACACCCCGTGGTCGAGGCGGGAGCGCAGCGCGCTCAGCACCTGCGGGGCGGTCTCGAAGTCCATGTCGGAGATGGTGAACGGCAGCAGCCCGTCCACCCCGAACCGGTCCGCGACCCCGTCCCACTGGACGCACCAGGTGCCCCGGCGGTCGACGACGGTGTCGAAGTCATAGCGCGTACTGGAACCCACAGCGACCCCTTACGTATGCGTCTGTCGGACATGCCGTGGGCCCGGCACCCCACGGGGTACCGGGCCCACGGCCACACTTCGTACCGGCTGCTACTTCAGCTTGGTGCCGGTGGAGCGCAGGTTGGCGCAGGCCTCCGTGACGCGCTTGGCCATGCCCGCCTCGGCGGACTTGCCCCAGCTGCGCGGGTCGTAGACCTTCTTGTTGCCGACCTCGCCGTCGACCTTCAGCACACCGTCGTAGTTGCGGAACACATGGTCCACGATCGGGCGGGTGAAGGCGTACTGGGTGTCGGTGTCGAGGTTCATCTTCACGACGCCGTTCTCCAGCGCGGTGGCGATCTCCTGCTCGGTGGAGCCGGAGCCGCCGTGGAAGACGAAATCGAACGGGTGGCTGCCGGCGGCCTTGCCGTACTGGGCGGCGACGCCCTCCTGGAGGTCCTTCAGCAGCTCGGGACGGAGCACGACATTGCCCGGCTTGTAGACGCCGTGGACGTTGCCGAAGGAGGCGGCCAGCAGGTAGCGGCCCTTCTCGCCCAGGCCGAGCGCCTCGGCGGTGCGCAGCGCGTCGTCGACGGTGGTGTACAGCTCGTCGTTGATCTCGTGCGTGACGCCGTCCTCCTCGCCACCGGTCGGGGTGATCTCGACCTCAAGAATGATCTTGGCGGCGGCGGCCTTGGCCAGCAGCTCCTGGCCGATGGCCAGGTTGTCGGCCAGCGTCTCGGCCGAGCCGTCCCACATGTGACTCTGGAACAGCGGGTTCTCGCCCCGGGCGACGCGCTCGGCGGAGATGTCGAGCAGCGGACGTACGTAACCGTCCAGCTTGTCCTTGGGGCAGTGGTCGGTGTGCAGCGCGACCGAGATGTCGTACTTGGCGGCGACGATGTGCGCGAACTCGGCCAGGGCGACGGCGCCGGTGACCATGTCCTTGTTGTGCTGGCCGCCCAGGAACTCCGCCCCACCGGTGGAGATCTGGACGATGCCGTCGCTCTCCGCCTCCGCGAAGCCGCGCAGTGCAGCGTGCAGGGTCTGGGTCGACGTCACGTTGATGGCCGGGTAGGCGAACTTGCCTGCCTTCGCCCGGTCGAGCATCTCGGCGTAGACCTCGGGGGTTGCGATGGGCATCTGACCGCTCCTTGGGGTATGCGGGTGTGCGTGCTGGTTCCCTGACCTGGGGGCGACGTCATCGTCGCCCCCATCCTCCCAGACTCTCGTTCCGGCTCCACCCGGCCCGTCGCCCCTCCGGTCCCCCAGGTGCTCATCGGGCATGCGGAAGGGGTGGGCCGTTTCACGTGAAACAGCCCACCCCCGGGAAAAGCCGCAGGTCAAGCCGGACGTCAGGCCAGGTCGAGATCGGCCACCGAGTAGACGTGGACGTACGGGAGGCCGGCCTCGGCGATGGCCCCGGCCGCACCGCGCTCCACGATCACGGCCACGGCCACGACCTCGCCGCCGGCCTCGCGCACCGCCTCGACGGCCGTCAGCGGCGAACCACCGGTGGTCGAGGTGTCCTCGACCACCAGACAGCGGCGGCCCTTCACGTCCGTGCCCTCGATGCGGCGCTGCATACCGTGCGCCTTCTGCGCCTTGCGGACGACGAACGCGTCCAGCTCCTGCCCGCGCGCGGCGGAGGCGTGCAGCATCGAGGTGGCGACCGGGTCGGCGCCCAGCGTCAGCCCGCCCACGCAGTCGTAGTCCAGCTCGGCGGTGGCGTCGAGCATGACCTGACCGACCATCGGAGCGGCCTTGCCGTCCAGCGTGATGCGGCGCAGGTCGATGTACCAGTCGGCCTCAAGACCCGAGGAAAGGGTCACTTTGCCGTGTACCACGGCCTTGTCCTTGATCTGCTGGAGCAGGTCAGCACGTACGTCAGTCATGGCTACGAGCTTAAGGCGCGCACTCCCCGCATCAACTTTCGCCGGCTCCTGCGCCGGGCCGGAGCCTGCGCCAGCTCCACGTCGTCGAGATCTCCAGCGGGTCGATCGGGGTGACGTAGCGGGGCGCGGTGTTCAGCCCGTTCGGCGGGCCCGACTGCGGCTCCACGCAGACCGCCTCGTCCTGCTCGTCGTAGATCACGACCCACTCGGCCCGGCTCTGCACGGTCAGCTCCAGCTGTTCCGGCCAGGTGAGCGTCACCTCGACCCCGTCCGGCATCCCGAAGCAGTCGTCCCAGGGGCCGCTCAGGGGCGGGATGCGGCGGCCGGTCGGCAGATGGTCCGCGCCGCGCTCCTCCTGCCAGGCCGGGTCGAAGGAGAGCTGCACTTCCTTGCCCCCGCCGCCGAGGTTGCGCAGGAACCAGGGGTGCCAGCCGGCCTGCGCCGGGAACGAGTCCCCGTACGTCTCGATGCCGAAGGCGAGCGTGAGCGAGTCCTCGGCCAGCTCGAAGGTCTGGGTCACCCGGCCCGGATACGGCCAGGGGTCGGCGAGGTCGTAGTAGAACGCCGCCTCCCGCTCGCCCAGTCGGGCGGTGCGCCACGCGCTGTCCCTGCCGGTGCCGTGGATGGCGTGCGGCGGGGCGTTCAGCGGCAGCCCGTGCAGGACGTCGCCGTTGTGGAACAGTCCGTTCCCGGTGCGCCCGCACCACGGCACCATCGGGAAGCAGCCGTACCGCTCCCCTTGCCGCAGCAGCTCGGTACCACCGATCCGCAGGCTGCCGATGCGGCAGCCATGGGCGGGACTCACGGTCAACTCTGTGTCGCCGACGGACAGCCGGACATCCTTCTCGCTGCTACTCACCCGACCGAGATTACTGGCGCGAGGGCTACCGTCGCCGCCTCAGTGCCCGGGTCACCACCACGGCGGAGGCCAGCGCCAGCGCGGCGGCCGGGGCGACCCAGCGGAGCGTGGCGCCCGCGGTGGTCGAATCGGGTGACGGGACCGGCGCGTACCGGCCGCGCGGCGGCGCGTGGTCGACCTCCTCGGCGCTGCGGCCGATCATGGTGCGCCTGGCGTGCGCGGCCTCCGCCGGGGGGCCGTCGGGGACGGTGAACTCCGCCTCGGAGGCCGGGTCGAGCGAGGGCGGGGGCACGGGCGCGTCGAAGACGGAGCCCGGGGGGTTCCCGGAGTCCTCGGGCTCTTCGGGCTTCCGGGGCTCTTCGGGCTTCCCGGCGGCGGGCGCCGCGTCGTCGACGGTGGGCGCACCGGTCGTGTCGGCCTCCTCGGCCGCCTCCTCGATCGCCTGCTCCACGGCTTCCCCGACGGACCGCTCGGCCTCCCCGAGCGCCTCCTCCGGCACACCGCCGCTCTGCGCACCGGAGGCCAGCGTCTCCGTCACCAGCTGCTGGGCAAAGCGGTCCAGCAGGCGGCGGGCCGCCGCGAGCGCGGCCGCCGCGTCCAGCTCCAGGAGCCGGCCGTCACCGCCGGCCGTACCCGCGAACCCGATCACCGTGCCGCCGTCCCGCTCGGTCAGTGAGATCGTCAGGGTCAGCTCCGCCGAGCCGCTTCCTCTCGCCTCGGAGCCCTCGCCGGTCACCAGGACCGCTTCCCCGGGCGCCCCTCCCGGACCGTCCTGCGGCGCTTCGCTGAATCTCAGCGCGCCGCGGTACGTGATCGTGTGGCCGTCGACCCGGATTCTGAGCCGGCCGGACAGCGGGCCCGCGGACGCGTCGGCGTCCTGCTGGAGCCCCGGCACGCATCGCGCGACGCGGGCGGGGTCACCCAGCGTCCGCCTCAGTGACGGGACCGGAACCGGAACGAACACCTCATGCTCCATGGAAACCGAGCCTACTCAGCCCCGGCCGCCACGTCAGCGGTTCCGCGTCCGTGAGGCCGCCGCTCACCGGTCCTCCCAGTACCGCGGATGCACCAGCGTCGACGGCGGCAGCCCCGGCAGCCGCCCCCGCTCCGCCTCCCGCCCCGCGTCCAGGAGCGCGGGCTCCGTCATCGACCGCAGCGCCGGTGCCTGCGCGGCGAGGCCGAGATCCGGCCGCTTCCCCGCGGCAGCGAGCACGAAGCCCCAGCCGTGCACGGGGCGTGCCCGGTGGGTGGCCCGGTCGGGACCGGCCGCGGAGTCGGAGAGCCGGCCGCTCATCCGGTACGGCCGGGTGTGCAGGCCCGCCGCCCGCATCGACGCCTCGACCGTCCAGAACGTGCGCGGCCGGGAGAGCGGCGGGCCCCCGTGCACCACCAGCCGGCCGCCGGGCGCGAGCGACTCGGCGACCAGGCCGTAGAACTCCGCCGAGTAGAGCTTCGTACTGGTGGAGATCCCCGGATCGGGCAGGTCGGAGATCACCACGTCGTAGCGGCCGTGCGCCGCCCGCAGCCAGTTGAAGGCGTCCGCGGTGACGGACGTGACCCGCGGGTCGCGGAACGCGTGGCGGTTCAGCTCCGAGAGCGCCTGGTCGGTACGGGCCAGGCGGGTGACTCCCCGGTCGAGCTCGACCACGGTGACGGCGCGTACGTCCGGGTAGCGCAGCACCTCCCGGGCGGCGAGGCCGTCGCCGCCGCCCAGGATCAGGACGCGGGTCTGCGGCCCGTTCATCGCCGGGTGCACCAGCGCCTCGTGGTAGCGGTACTCGTCGCGGGCGCTGACCCGCAGCCGTCCGTCCAGATACAGGTCCAGGGAGCTGCGGCCCGACCCCGTCAACACCACCTCCTGGACCTCGGTCTGCACCGCGACCCGCACCCCGTCCCCGTACACCGCGCGCCGCGCCGCGCGCTCGAAGTCGTCGACCAACGTGGTGGCGACGGCCAGCACGGCGATCACCGCCACGTTGGACAGGATCAGCAGCCGGCGCGAGCGCGGGGTGAGATCGCGCCGGAACACACAGAGCACCAGCACCCCGCCCGCCGCCGCGTTGACCGCGCCGGTGCCCAGCGCCCCGGTGAGCTGCCCGAGCCCCGGCAGCAGCAGAAAGGGGAACGCGAGCCCGCCGACCAGTGCGCCCACGTAGTCGGCGGCGAAGAGATCCGCGACGGCGCCGCCCGCGTCCTGCCGGTCGACGCGCTGGATCAAGGTCATCAGCAGCGGGATCTCCGCACCGATCAGGATGCCGATCGTGAGCGAGAAGCCCACCAGGGCGTACCGCGACTCCCCGATCCAGGCGAACGACGCGTACAGCACGAGCGCCGAGGAGCCGCCGACGAGCGCGAGAGCCGCCTCGATCAGCCCGAACCCCACTGCGGCACGGCTGCGTAAACGTTTCGCGAGAAGCGATCCGACGCCCATCGCGAACACCATCACGGAGAGCACGACCGATGCCTGGGTGACGGAATCACCGATCAAATAGGAGGCGAGCGCCACCAGTTCGAGCTCGTACACCAGACCGCAGGCGGCACAGACGAAGACTGCGGCCAGCACGAGACATCGACCGGTCCTCGGCCGTACGGGAAGAAACGCCGCGCCCCCTCGCAGCGGCACCTGCTGGTCGATCATGAGGCGAACGCTACGTCACGACTCCGTGGCAGCCTGTCACCCACAAGGATGCAAGTGGTGTGATCACAACGGAGTTGGGACTTCTCGGGGCGCATCCGACGGCATCCGCGCCCCCACCCGGGTGCGCGTCACCACCAACTGCCCCTCCTGCGGGTACGCATGCCAGGTGCGCCACCGCACCTGGCCCTCGGCCCGCTGGGCCAGCATCGCGGTGAAGGCGTGCGGGCTGCCGGGGAACGTCCCGGCGAGGCCGTGGGGATGGTCGGCCACCAGCGCGAGGAGTTCCTGCGCGCGCCCCGCGAACGAGCCCGCCGAGAGCGTCTCGACGCGCGCCGCGAATTCGTACTCCCACTCCCCGAGCCGCTTGGAGACACCGAGCGGCAGCGGTGTGCTGCTGCCGGAGATGCACGCGACGGTTTCGGAACAGGTGCCGCGGTCCTCTTCGAGGAGCACCTGGTGGGAGGCGCCGAGCAGGCGCATCTGCAGCCGGGCACCCGCGAGATCGAGGTCGAGCACGGCCAGGGCGGGGAGCGGTTCACGCCCCAGCGCCCAGGCCAGGTCGGCCGCACGGGTATCGGAATATGCCGTCTGGAGGGTCGTGAGCATGAGTCGGCTCCGCAAGCAAGCATGGACACATGGACAGGGGACGCCCCCGACGCGATGCACGTGGGAGGTGGGTAGCGCCCGATCAGGTCCAACTAGGGTCCGAGGGCTGAATGTTCTCTCCACCGAGGGAACCACGAATAGGTCGCATCCACAGCGTTTTTACCCAACTTGCCGTGGTTTCCATCCGCTCGGGGGCCTCTCGGATCACCTGTTCAACGGCCACGCGCAAAAGCCCCAACAAAAAGGTGCCCGGCGGGAGTTCACCCGCCGGGCACTTGGGAACCAGCGGCCCGGGTCAGCTGCCTCCGCCGCATCCGCCCCCGCCGCCGCACGACGATCCGCCGCCGCACGAGGAGTGGCCGCCGCCGCACGAATGGCCTCCGGAGTGACTGCTGCTGCTTCCGCAGGACGTACCGCCGCCGCTGTCACCCCCCGCCCACCAACTGCCCCCGCCCGAGCTGCCGCCGGACCTCCGCCGCGAGCCGCGCCTGCCCGCCTTCGACCTGTTCCCGGCTTTCACCAGGACCGAGACCAACAGCGCGATCAGGCCGACCGCTATCACCACTCCCACCAAGACCGTCACCTACCTCACGTCCTTCCGTCCCCCGAAGCGAGGTCCCCCCGCTTCCGCGCGTATCGCGTGTGTGGGGGATGCCCCCAACCCCGGAGGGCCAAAGCAGACTTGAGCAACTCCAGAGCTTCCGCGCAGGATGACAGCCATGACACAGGGACGACCGCTGCTCAACCGCCGCCTCGCCGGGTTCGGTACGACGATCTTCGCGGAGATGTCGGCGCTTGCCGTACGGACCGGCTCCATCAACCTCGGCCAGGGCTTCCCCGACACCGACGGCCCCGAGGAGATCCGGGAGGCCGCGGTACGGGCCTTGCGCGACGGGCGCGGCAACCAGTACCCGCCGGGCCCCGGCGTGCCCGAACTGCGCACCGCGATCGCCGACCACCAGCGACGGCGCTACGGCCTCAGCCTCGACCCCGACACCGAGGTCCTGGTCACCGCCGGTGCCACCGAGGCCATCGCCGCCGCGATGCTCGCCCTGCTCGAACCGGGCGACGAGGTCATCGCGTTCGAGCCCTTCTACGACTCGTACGCCGCCTGCATCGCCATGGCCGGCGGCGTACGAGTCCCGCTGACCCTGCGCGCCCCGGACTTCCGCCCCGATCTCGACGCCCTCCGGGACGCGATCACGCCCCGCACCCGGCTGCTGCTGCTGAACAGCCCCCACAACCCGACGGGCATGGTCCTCACCCGCGAGGAGCTGACCACGATCGCCGGACTGGCCGTGGAGCACGACCTCCTGGTGGTCACCGACGAGGTCTACGAGCACCTGGTCTTCGAGGGCGAACACATCCCGCTGATCTCACTGCCCGGCATGCGCGAGCGCACGGTCTCGATCTCGTCCGCCGGCAAGACCTTCTCGTACACGGGCTGGAAGGTCGGCTGGGTCGTCGCGGCCGCCCCGCTCGTCGCCGCCGTCCGGACGGCCAAGCAGTACCTGACCTACGTCAGCGCGGGCCCGTTCCAGTACGCCGTCGCCGAGGCGCTGCGCCTGCCGGACGCGTACTTCGACAACTTCCGCGCCGACCTGCGACGCAAGCGCGACCTGCTCGGCGACGGCCTGCGCGTGGCCGGGTTCGAGGTCCACCAGCCCCAGGGCACGTACTTCATCACCACCGACATCACCCGCTTCGGCGAGAAGGACGCCTACGCCTTCTGCCGCGTCCTCCCCGAACGCTGCGGCGTCGTCGCCGTCCCCAACTCCGTCTTCTACGACGACCCCGAGGCGGGCCGCGCTCAGGTCCGCTTCACCTTCTGCAAGAAGGACGAGGTCCTGCACGAGGCGGTCGGCCGCCTGCGACGCCTGGCTTCCTGAAACGACAGCACCCCGGGACGGCGGCCATGAGGACCGCCGCCCCGGGGTGGGGTGTCACTGCCGTGGGACTCAGGCGCCCGGCGGGACCGGGTCCTCGCCGTCCGTCTTCTCCTCGGCCGGGGCCAGGCCCAGACGTTCCTGGAGCCACTTGTCGAACTCGATCGAGGCGCGCACCCAGCTGACCGTCGACGAGACGAAGTGCTCCAGGCTGACGCCGGTACCGATGAGCATCTGCGCCTCACCGATCAGACGGACCGAGGTCTCGGTGTCCTCGGAGCCCTCCTCGGGCTCGTGGGTGTGCGTGTAGACCTTGGGCCACAGGGTGCGGCGGTTCCAGTCGTCGATCGCGTCGAGGAGGACCGGACGCTGGTCCGCGGCGTGCGGGCGGTCGTAGAACGTACGGACCGAGAAGACCTGCTGCTCGTCCTCGCCCCGGAACATGAAGTACGTGCGGAAGTCCTCCCACGGCGCCGCGAGGTCGCCCTCGTCGTCGACGACGTACTTCAGCTCCATCTGGTCGAGGAGCTGCTTGACGAGGTCCTGGTCAGGGACAACGGGGCCCTCGGGTCCTGCCGCCTGCGGTTCGGGCTGGCCCCCGAAATTCGGAATCGAGGACGGATCGATAGACATCGCTGGGTACTCCTGTGGATCGCACGTGGTTTCCTGCCGACGACCCTAGCCGCGATTCGCCGCCAGGGGGTCTACGCCCTCCGGGGAATCATCTGCGCATCGGCTCCCCTCGCCCGTGACCAGGCGGCGGCGGCGAGGATCGCGCACAGCACCCCGAGGAGTCCGGACGCACCGATGGTGTTCGCCGACGAGCCGGTCAGCTCCGTCGCCACACCACCCACGGCGACGCCGATCCCCTGGATGGCGGTAATGCCCGACCTGGCGAGCCCCAGCACCTGGCCACGCCGTTCGACCGGCGTCAGCAGCACGAAGGTGGCCCCGGCGGTGACCTGGTAGGCGGAGCACACCCCGGCCACCAGCAGCAGGAGAACGGCCATGCCCACTCCGGGGTCGAGCCAGTAGGCGAGCAGCGGCAGATTCGCACCGACCGCCAGCGGCCCGAGCAGGCGGCGCCGCGACTCGTCGCCGACCTCGGCCCGCCCCAGCAGGGCCACTCCCAGCACCATTCCCGCCGGGTGCGCGGCGAGCAGGAGTCCCACCGAGGAGGCGCCGCCGCCGGCCTCGTCCGCGAACGGGGCGGCCAGCCCTTCCGGCAGGACGACGAACCCCGCGAGCCACCCCAGGGCGAGCAGCGACCGGAGCCTGCGGTCCGACCAGATCAGCGCGGCCGCGCCCCCGACCTGTGCGCCGAGCCGCGCCTTGCGGGCATCGGCGCTCGCCGCGGGACGGGCCGTCACGCCGAACGTGACCAGGGCCGCCGACAGAAGGAAGGTCAGCGCGTTCACGCCCAGGGAGAGGTTGCTGCCCAGCCACGCGGCCAGCAGACCTCCGCCGGCGAAGCCGACCAGCTGTCCGACCTGGTGGGTGATCTGCATGACCCGCTGCCCGCGTTCGTACTTCTGCGCGCCGAGCACGGTGGGCAGCAGCGCGCCCTGGGCGGCGCCGAAGGGCGCCTCGGCCAGCTGCGCCAGCACCAGCAGCCCGGCGAGCAGCGGCAGGGGCATCCCGGGCAGGGCCATCAGCCCGACCAGCACCATCCGCACCAGGTCGCAGCTGATCATGACCGTGCGCCGGGGGAACCGGTCCGCCAGGCCGGACAGGAACACCCCGGACAGCAGAGCCGGCAGGGTGGTCAGCGCATACGTCGCAGCGGTCCAGCCCGGCGAGTCGGTGCGTTCGAACACGAGCAACGACAGGGCCACGCGTGCCAGCTGGTCGCCCAGGATCGACTGAGCGTACGCAGCCCAAAGGGTTCGGAATTCGCCAAGGTGAAAGAGATTGTCAGATCTGGGCTCTTTTGGCCCCGGATTGATCTCATCGCCTATCCGCTCGTTCATGCGGGCACGCTATCGACTGCCGAATTCGGTCCCCAGCCCTGCTTGCGAGCAGGGCACGACGGACGCCCCGAGCTGTCCTGATTATGCGCGCACCGCTGGGCGGACGCTGTCCGCATCCGAGCGGAAGTCCCTTGTCAGGGGCGGGTGATACGGCTCGGGACGGAGCCGGGACGAGGGGTGCCGCCCGTCGGCGCGAGGCAAGGCGTTTGGCGCAATACCGATGTTGAACAATGGATCACCGATGACGGCGGCCACTTCCCCTTCCTCCCGGAATCACCGCAATCCCTCGTCTTCAGCACGGCGGCGCCGTCGTGTCCCGGCCGGGGCACGACGGCCTTCCGCCCGGCGGTGCGGACGAGATGTCCCCGGCCGGAACACATGGTTCTCCGGCCGGGGACTCGGCATCGAACGGGCCGGGTGCCGCCTACGCGGCCCCGCCCGAGGCCGCGGGCCCGACGAGCAGGTCGTCCCCGACCCGGTCCACCCGGACGGTGTCCCCGTCCCTGACCTCGCCCGCGAGGATCTCCTTCGCCAGCCGGTCGCCGATCGCCGTCTGGATGAGGCGGCGCAGCGGCCGTGCCCCGTAGGCCGGGTCGTTGCCCTCCTCGGCCAGCCAGGCCAGGGCCTCGGGCGTGACGTCGAGGGTGAGCCGGCGGTCGGCCAGGCGACCGGCGAGCCGGTCGATCTGGAGCTGCGCGATGTGCGACAGCTCGTCGCCGGAGAGCGCGGAGAAGACCACCAGGTCGTCGAGCCGGTTGAGGAACTCCGGCTTGAACGAGGCCCGCACGAGCTCCAGGACCTGTGCCTTCTTCTCCTCGGGCTTGGTCAGCGGGTCGACCAGGAACTGGCTGCCGAGGTTGGAGGTCAGGATCAGGATGGTGTTGCGGAAGTCCACCGTCCGGCCCTGCCCGTCGGTGAGCCGGCCGTCGTCGAGGACCTGGAGCAGGATGTCGAAGACCTCGGGGTGGGCCTTCTCGACCTCGTCCAGCAGCACGACGCTGTACGGGCGGCGGCGGACCGCCTCGGTGAGCTGGCCGCCCTCCTCGTAGCCGACGTAGCCGGGCGGGGCGCCGACGAGCCGCGCCACGCTGTGCTTCTCGCCGTACTCGCTCATGTCGATGCGGACCATGGCCCGCTCGTCGTCGAACAGGAAGTCGGCGAGTGCCTTCGCCAGCTCAGTCTTGCCGACACCGGTCGGGCCGAGGAAGAGGAACGATCCGGTGGGCCGGTCGGGGTCGGCGATTCCGGCGCGGGTGCGACGTACCGCGTCGGACACCGCCCGCACGGCCTCGCTCTGCCCGATGAGGCGCTTGCCGATCTCGTCCTCCATGCGCAGCAGCTTCTGGGTCTCGCCCTCCAGCAGGCGTCCGGCGGGGATGCCGGTCCAGGAGCTGACGACGTCGGCGATGTCGTCCGGGCCGACCTCCTCCTTGACCATCGTGTCCTTGGCGGCCTCCTGCTCGGCCTCGGACGCCTCGGCCAACTCCCGTTCCAGGCCCGGGATCTCCCCGTAGAGAAGCTTGGATGCGGTGTCGAAGTCACCGTCGCGCTGGGCGCGTTCGGCCTGGCCGTGCAGTTCGTCGAGACGTTCCTTCAGCTCACCGACGCGGTTGAGGCCCTGCTTCTCCTTCTCCCAGCGGGCGTTGAGGCCGCGCAGCTCCTCCTCCTTGTCGGCGAGGTCGCGGCGCAGCTTCTCCAGGCGCTGCCGGGAGCCGGGGTCGGTCTCGGTCTTGAGCGCCAGCTCCTCCATGTGGAGGCGGTCGACGGCGCGCTGGAGCTCGTCGATCTCGACCGGCGAGGAGTCGATCTCCATGCGCAGCCGGGACGCCGACTCGTCGACCAGGTCGATGGCCTTGTCGGGGAGGAAGCGCGAGGTGATGTAGCGGTCGGAGAGCGTCGCGGCGGCCACCAGCGCGGAGTCGGCGATGGAGACCTTGTGGTGGGCCTCGTAACGGCCCTTGAGCCCACGCAGGATCGCGATGGTGTCCTCGACGCTCGGCTCGGCCACCAGCACCTGCTGGAAGCGGCGCTCCAGGGCGGGGTCCTTCTCGATCCGCTCGCGGTACTCGTCGAGCGTCGTCGCGCCGACCATGCGGAGCTCGCCGCGGGCCAGCATCGGCTTGAGCATGTTGCCGGCGTCCATGGCGGAGTCGCCGCCGGCACCCGCGCCGACGACGGTGTGCAGCTCGTCGATGAAGGTGATGATCTGCCCGTCGCTGTCCTTGATCTCGGAGAGGACGGTCTTCAGGCGCTCCTCGAACTCGCCGCGGTACTTGGCGCCCGCGACCATCGCGCCGAGGTCGAGGGAGACGAGCCGCTTGTTCCTCAGGGACTCGGGGACGTCGCCCTTGACGATGCGCTGGGCGAGGCCCTCGACGACGGCCGTCTTGCCGACGCCGGGCTCGCCGATGAGCACGGGGTTGTTCTTGGTGCGGCGGGAGAGGACCTGGACGACGCGGCGGATCTCCTGGTCGCGCCCGATGACCGGGTCGAGCTTGCCCTCGCGCGCGGCCGCTGTGAAGTCCGTACCGAACTTCTCCAGTGCCTTGTACTGCCCTTCCGGGTCGGGTGTGGTCACCCGGCGCCCTCCCCTGCTCTTCTCGAATGCGTCCAGCAGCTTCTTCGCGCCGGCCCCCTGTCCACTGAGGATCTCACCGGCGCGGCCGCCCTCGGCCGCGATACCGATCAGCAGGTGCTCGGTGGAGAGGTAGTCGTCGCCGAGCTCCTTCGCGCGCTGCGCGGCATCGGCGATGACGGCGAGCAGCTCGCGATTGGGCTGCGGCGGGGCGACGGTCGAGCCGGTGACGCTGGGCTGGGCGCCCAGCAGCCGTTCGGTCGCGGCGCGTACGGCGATCTGGTCGGCCTCGACGGCGGCGAGCAGATCGGTGATGTTCTCGTTGTCCTCGCCCGAGAGCAGCGCGAGCAGCAGGTGCCCGGGGGTCAGATCGGGGTGCCCGTCCTTCACGGCCCTGCTGGTGGCCGCGTTGATGGCGTCCCGGCTCTTGTTGGTCAGCTCGGCGTCCACGTGCGCTTTCTCCTCCTTGCGGCGACTGGCTCTCTTCACAACACTGACTTATTCAACGTGCATAAAGTTGAGCCTATTCCACTCAATCCCATGTTGAGTCTACTCCACTCAACTTGATGCCGTGAGGTATCCGCGCCGGGCCCCTGCTCCGAGTGGACCGGCCGCACGGCCCCCGGGCCACCGGGGCGGGGCAGCGGACCCGCACCGTTCCCGCGCTGCCTACGCTGTCCCCATGGCAGTCGACGTGACGAATCCCGGCCCCGAGTACCTCGCCTTCTGGCGGGCGCGGCATGTGTGCACCCTGACCACGCCCCGCCCCGACGGCACACCGCACGTGGTGCCGGTGGGCGTGACGTACGACCCCGAGACGAGGCTGGCGCGGATCATCACCGGCAAGAACACCCGGAAGGCCGCCAACGTCCTGGCCGCGGGCCCGGACGGCGCCCGGGTGGCGGTCTGCCAGATGGACGGGCGCCGCTGGGCGACGCTGGAGGGGCGCGCGACGGTGCGCACGGAGCCCGAGGCGGTGGCCGACGCCGTACGCCGCTACGCCGAACGCTACGGGCGCACGCCGAGGCCCAACCCGGACCGGATCGTTATCGAGATCGCCGTGGACCGGGCGCTCGGCAGGGCCTGACCGCCCCACGGGCCGCGGGGCGGGCACGGCCGGGAAAAGCACAACGGCGCCATCGTGTTCAGGTCACGATGGCGCCGTTGTGTGGGGGAGTGACTGAGCGACATGGAACGACGGGGGATCGCTCAGGCACTGCGGGGGGTGGCGGAAATAGTCTCTGGCTCGAACAGCTGGTGGTCCCGCCGGTCGAGGTTGACGAAGATCATGTCGTACCGAATCGCACAGCGAACGGGCTGCGGGGCTCCACGCGGCTTGCGGAGGCAACGGTAGGCACGTACTTCGTCGTCTTCTTCACGTGCGACAACGATGGGGTCGCCGAACAGAGTGACCATCAACGAGTCGCCACGGTGGGGGATGGCAGTGACGAGATCGATGAAATGCCAGCCTGATCGGTAGGCCGTGGCCATCTCTCGTCGGAAGGTCCGGTCGTCCGGCGGGATGGTCATGCGCCCGGTCGGGTCGGTGCGACGATCCAGCTGATCTCGTCGGACGCGGCCGACGCTCCGGAGAACCAGCTGATCTCACCATCGGAACCCGCGGCCTTGATGCCCCAGCTGATCTCGCCCGTTCCGGCGCCCGCTTCGGTACTCCAGCTGATCTCACCGCCGGACTTGGCGGCCTGCGAGCCCCAGCTGATCTCATCGCTTCCCAGAACGCCGAAGCCCAGGGCCGCGACGAATGAGACGGCAAGCGCCGAGCGAAGCAATCGCTTATACATAGTCGGCTTCGTCCTCACTTGTGGATTCTTCTCCCCCCGCACCTAAGACGATGTCTCACCTGGGCACACGAACACCACCGAGTCGATGCATCATGTTCCTGCATGTTCAGGAACCTGGGGGGTGGAGATATGACCACAAGCAACACAAAAGGTACGCATCCTCACGGGATCACCGAACTATGCGAAGACGGAGGGCGCCTTTATGCCAGTGCGCTGCGCTCCGGCCGGATATCGCGCGCCGAGGCGGCCACCGCACCCTGTCTGATGGACTTCGCCCTGCTGCACCCCGACCCCGACGACGCGGAATGGCTCCGCCCCGTACCCCCGTCCGCGGCGCTCGCACAGCGGCTGAACCCCATCGAACGCGAGATCCAGGAACGCAGGCGGCTGTCCCTGGAATTGGCCGAATCGTTCGAGCCCTTCATGGACATCAGCGCCCAGGATCCCCCCATCACCCACGCCATCACGGTGCTGGAGGGCAGCAACCGCATCAACGCGGCCCTCGACCTCGCCACCGCCGAGTGCCGCACCGAGGTGCTCACGGTCCAGCCGGGCGGCGACCGGGGCGAGGACCGCCTCCGGGAGGGCCTGGAGCGCGCCCTGGTGGTGGTCGACCGCGGGGTGAGCATGCGCACCCTCTACCAGCACACCGTCCGGCACAGCCAGGGCACGCGGGCCTACGCGGAGCGGCTGGCCGAGGGCAAGGTCGAGATCCGCACGCTGGAAGAGCTCATCTCGCGGCTGATCGTCTTCGACCGGTCCGTCGCGTTCATACCGGCCAGCGACGACGACCAGGTCGCCCTCGAACTGCGTCACCCCGGGCTGGTCGAGTACCTCATCACGGTCTTCGAACAGCTCTGGAACCGCGCGTCGCCGCTCCTGGAAGAACTCCCCTACGACCCGGCCCCCCAGGGCATCAGCGGCGTTCAGCGCTCCATCGCCCAACTCCTCGTGGAGGGCCACGTGGACGACTCGATCGCCCGCCGCCTCGGCATGAACGTCCGCACCTGCCGGGCGCACGTCGCCAAGCTGTCCGCCGTCCTGGGCAGCACGAGCCGCGCCCAGCTCGGCTATCTGATCGCCCAGTCGAGGATCCTCGAAGAGGAAACCGATTGACCGCAGTGGATGAACCCGGTCCGGCCGGGCCCGCCGTCGGTCCCGCCCGAGCACGTCCGGGTACGGCGAAGGGCCGGGGAGCCGGCCCGTGAGCCGTCTCCCCGGCCCTTCGCCGGTCCGTTCAGTCCTTCGGCCGCTTCGGCCGCCAGACCACCAACGCGCTGGTCTGCTGCACATCCTGATACGGCACCAGATCGCGCCGGTACGAGGCGTGCACCTGGGCCTCGCGCTGCTGCATCGCCTGTGCCGCGCCGTCCACGGCCGCAGACAGCTCGGCGACGCGCTGCTGGAGCGCGGCGACCTGGTTCTCCAGCTCGATGATGCGCTTGATGCCGGCGAGGTTGATGCCCTCGTCCTGCGACAGCTGCTGCACGGTGCGCAGCAGCTCGATGTCACGGGCCGAGTAGCGCCTGCCGCGCCCGGCCGTGCGGTCGGGCGAGACCAGGCCGAGACGGTCGTACTGGCGCAGCGTCTGCGGATGCAGGCCCGAGAGCTGGGCCGCGATCGAGATCACGTACACCGGGGATTCATCGGTCAGTTCGTACGGATTACGTCGTCGGCCGTCCACCTCAAGCTCCCTTCGCCGCCTGGAACAGTTCCGCCCGCGGGTCCTGGCCCGCGGTCGCCTTCCGGTAGGCCTCCAGCGCGTCCCTGGCCGCGTCGCTGAGGCCCGTGGGGACCGTCACCTCGACGGTGACCAGCAGGTCGCCCCGGGTGCCGTCCTTGCGTACGGCGCCCTTGCCGCGGGCGCGCATCGTGCGCCCGTTGGGGGTGCCTGCGGGCAGCTTCAGGGTGACCGGCGGACCGCCGAGCGTGGGCACCTTCACCTCGCCGCCGAGCGCCGCCTCCGTGAAGTCGACGGGCACGGTGACCGTGAGGTTGTCGCCCCTGCGGCCGAAGACGGGGTGGGCGTCGACATGGACCACGACGTACAGATCGCCGGCCGGTCCGCCGCGCTCGCCCGGACCGCCCTTGCCGCGCAGCCGGATCCGCTGGCCGTCCGAGACGCCCGCCGGAATCCTGACCTGCATGGTCCGGGAGGACTTCGCCCGTCCGCTGCCTTTGCAGACATCGCAGGGGTCCTGGGCGATGAGGCCCCGGCCCTTGCAGTCCACACAGGGGTCGGTGAGCGAGAAGCCGCCGCCGGTGCCGCGCGAGACCTGGCCGGTGCCGAGACAGGTCGGGCAGACCCTGGGGGTGCCGTTCTTGTCACCGGTGCCGGAGCATGCCTTGCAGGGCGCCTGGCTGGACATCCGCAGCGGGACCGTGGCCCCGTCGACCGCCTCGGTGAAGCTGAGCGTCACCTCGGACTCGATGTCCTGGCCGCGGCGCGGCTGCACCCGCGTCCCCGTACCGCCCCGGTTGAACAGGCCGCCGAAGACATCGCCCAGGCCGCCGCCGAAACCGCCGGCTCCGCCGCCCTGGCCCCCGCCCTGGGCGCCTCCGAAGAGGTCGCCGAGGTCGAAGTTGAAGTTGCCTCCCGCGCCTCCGGGACCGGCCCTGAAGCCGCCGTTGCCGAAGAGGGCGCGCGCCTCGTCGTACTCCTTGCGCTTCTTGCTGTCACCGAGGATGTCGTTCGCCTCGGAGATCTCCTTGAAGCGCTCCTCCGCCTTGTCGTCGCCCTTGTTGGCGTCCGGGTGGAACTCGCGGGCGAGCTTCCGGTACGCCTTCTTGATCTCGGCGTCGGTGGCGTCCTTGGGGACGCCGAGGACCTTGTAGTAGTCCTTCTCGACGAAGTCCTTCGTGCTCATCGACGTCCCTCCTTCCGGACGATCGGCCATGCGACCGGCCCGTGGGCCGGTCGCATGGCCGGGCGGTGGGCGGCGAGGTGGTCAGACGGGATGTCAGACCTCCTCGGTGCCACCGCTCTCCTCGTCGGTTGCCTTCTCTTCCTTGGCCGCTGCCGGTGTCGCACCCGGCTGGGGTTCGGCCACCGCCACCCGCGCGGGGCGGATGGTGCGCTCGCCGATCCGATACCCCGGCTGCAGGATCGCCACGCAGGTCGTCTCGGTGACATCCGGCGCGTACGAGTGCATCAGGGCTTCGTGGATCGTCGGGTCGAAGGGCTCACCCTCCTTGCCGAACTGCTGCAGGCCCAGCTTGGCGACGACCGTCTCCAGAGACTCGGCCACCGACTTGAAACCGCCCACGAGCTCGTTGTGGTCCCGGGCCCGGCCGACGTCGTCGAGCACGGGCAGGAGCTCGGACAGGAGACCCGCGACTGCGATCTCCTTGACCGTGGCCCGGTCCCGCTCGACGCGGCGGCGGTAGTTCTGGTACTCGGCCTGGAGCCGCTGGAGGTCGCCCGTGCGCTCGTTGAGCGCGGTGCGGACCTGGTCCAGCTGGGCCGTCAGGCCGACTGTCTGTACTGCGTCCCCGGCCGGGGCCGCCCCCTCCTCCGAAGAGGAGGCGGCGTCCTTCGGCTCAGCTCCGTCAGGGGTGGCTCCGGAGGGGACGTCGGGCTTCTCCTCGAAACCCGGAGTCTCCTCGGTCACACCGCACCTCCCTTGGCGTCCTTCTCGTCGTCCACGATCTCGGCGTCGACGACGTCGTCGTCGGCCTTGGCCTGGGCGCCCGGCTGCGGGTCGCCCTGCGGGCCGCCGTCGGCCTGGGCGTTGGCGTACATCGCCTGGCCGAGCTTCTGCGAGACGGCCGCGACCTTCTCGGTGGCGGTACGGATCTCGGCGGTGTCCTCGCCCTTGAGCTTCTCCTTCAGCTCGGTGAGCGCGGTCTCCACCTCCGTCTTCACATCGCCGGGGATCTTGTCCTCGTTGTCCTTGAGGAACTTCTCCGTCTGGTAGACGAGCTGCTCGCCCTGGTTGCGCGACTCGGCGGCCTCGCGGCGGCGGTGGTCCTCCTCCGCGTACTGCTCGGCCTCCTCACGCATCCGGTTGACCTCGTCCTTCGGCAGCGAGGAGCCGCCGGTGACGGTCATCTTCTGCTCCTTGCCGGTGCCGAGGTCCTTGGCGGCGACGTGCATGATGCCGTTCGCGTCGATGTCGAACGCGACCTCGATCTGCGGGACGCCGCGCGGGGCCGGCGGCAGGCCGGTCAGCTCGAACATCCCGAGCTTCTTGTTGTACGCCGCGATCTCGCGCTCGCCCTGGTAGACCTGGATCTGCACGGACGGCTGGTTGTCCTCGGCCGTGGTGAAGATCTCGGACCGCTTGGTCGGGATCGTGGTGTTGCGCTCGATGAGCTTGGTCATGATGCCGCCCTTGGTCTCGATACCGAGGGACAGCGGGGTGACGTCGAGGAGCAGGACGTCCTTGACCTCACCCTTGAGGACACCGGCCTGGAGCGAGGCACCGATGGCGACGACCTCGTCCGGGTTCACACCCTTGTTGGCCTCCTGGCCACCGGTCAGCTCCTTGACGAGCTCGGCGACGGCCGGCATACGGGTGGAGCCACCGACGAGAACGACGTGGTCGATCTCGGTGAGCTGGATGCCCGCGTCCTTGATGACGTTGTGGAACGGCGTCTTGCAGCGGTCCAGGAGGTCGGCGGTGAGCTGCTGGAACTGCGAGCGCGTGAGCTTCTCGTCCAGGTGCAGCGGGCCCTCGGCGGACGCCGTGATGTAGGGCAGGTTGATCGTGGTCTCGGTCGAGGACGAGAGCTCGATCTTCGCCTTCTCCGCGGCCTCGCGCAGACGCTGGAGCGCCATCTTGTCCTTGGACAGGTCGACGCCGTGTCCGTTGGCGAACTGCTTCACCAGGTAGTCGACGACGCGCTGGTCCCAGTCGTCACCACCGAGGTGGTTGTCACCGTTGGTGGCCTTCACCTCGACGACGCCGTCACCGATCTCCAGCAGCGACACGTCGAAGGTGCCGCCACCGAGGTCGAAGACGAGGATCGTCTGGTCGTCCTTGTCGAGCCCGTACGCCAGCGCGGCGGCGGTCGGCTCGTTGACGATGCGCAGGACGTTCAGGCCCGCGATCTCGCCGGCCTCCTTCGTCGCCTGACGCTCGGAGTCGTTGAAGTACGCGGGGACGGTGATGACCGCGTCGGTCACCTTCTCGCCCAGGTACGACTCGGCGTCACGCTTCAGCTTCTGCAGGACGAAGGCGCTCATCTGCTGCGGGTTGAAGCTCTTGCCGTCCAGGTCGATCTTCCAGTCGGTGCCCATGTGGCGCTTGACCGAGCGGATCGTCCTGTCGACGTTGGTCACTGCCTGGCGCTTGGCGACCTCGCCGACCAGCACCTCGCCGTTCTTCGCGAAGGCGACGACGGACGGCGTGGTCCTGGCGCCCTCTGCGTTGGTGATGACGGTGGGCTCGCCGCCTTCGAGAACGCTGACGACGGAGTTAGTCGTGCCCAGGTCGATGCCGACCGCACGTGCCATTTCAGTTCCTCCAGCTTGACTACTTGAGTGGATCTGACTCAAGGATGCATGACACCTGCCCCACTGTCAACAGACTTGAGTCATAGGGACTCAACTATCGTGCATGCAGTTCGCGCCAGCTGCGGATTCCGACTCGCGAGGACTCACGAGAGCGCGCTCAAGAGGCACGTGCCCGGCGCGTACGGGCCGATCGCGCACGACACTCCCCACCCCCTGGCGGCGCAGCCCCTCCCCATCATCGCCACATGGGATCGTTCTGTCACAAAGTGCCGTGAGCCACACAAAGCCGACACTCGATCCACCGTGAACCCCGGGCAGGTGCGAACGATGCAGACCCAGCAGAGGCAGAAGGCAGTACGGACACCGGCGCGGGTACGCGCCCGGCGACGGAAACCGCACCGGGAACGCCCGTCCGCCAAGCGCGTACTGGACCTGACCCTCGGCTCGGCCCTCCTGGCCCTGTCCTCCCCCCTGCTCGCCGCGGGCGCCGCCGTCCTGGCGGTGCGGCGGCCCCCCGGCGGCGTACTGACCCACTCGCCCCGGGTCGGCCTGGACGGCCACGTCTTCGTCCTGCGCTCGCTGCGCACCCGGCGGCTCCGGCTCGACCTGCTCTCCAGGCTGCCGTACGTCGTACGCGGAGACCTCTCCCTGGTCGGCCCGGAGCCCCTGGCACCGGACGAGGAGGACGGAAGCCGCACCGAGGCCCCGGGCACCTCCCCCGCCGCGAGACACTGGCGGCAGGAACTGAAGCCGGGCCTCACCGGCCTGGCTCAGGTGCGCTCCCGCTCCGGAATGCCGTGGGACGAGCCGGCCCTGCTGGACCAGCACTACGCCGAGCACCACGGGGTGGGGATGGACCTGGCCATTCTGGCGAGGGCCGTGCACGGCCCGCTGCGCGAGGCGGCCCAAGGGCTCGCCCGGCGCGGGAAGGCACGCCTGAGCGACACAGATCACCGCCTGTCCGGCTACAGCGCGGCGGAAGAAGTGGGTAGTGTCAGCACAGACTGATTAAGTTACTGCTTAGTAATCCCGGATAATCGCCAGTACTCGCTCATTGACGCTGGATCCCACCCTCGCAGGCCCGAGGAGCCCCCAAATGCAACTCGCCGCGATCATCGTGTCGCTGGTTCTGATCGTGGTCGGCGTGGCCCTGTTCCTCCGCGCCCTCCTGCAGATCTACAACTTCATGCGGCTCGGTCAGAACGTGCCCGCGGGCACCCGCACGGACGAGCCCGCACAGCGCACCGTCACCGTGGTCAGGGAGTTCCTCGGCCACACCCGGATGAACCGCTGGGGCATCGTCGGTGTCGCGCACTGGTTCGTGGCGGTGGGCTTCTTCTCGCTGCTGCTGACGATCGTCAACGCCATCGGCCAGCTCTTCAAGGCCGACTGGATCCTGCCGGTCATCGGCGACTGGGCGCCGTACAACGTCTTCGTCGAGTTCATCGGCACGATGACCGTGCTCGGCATCCTGACCCTGATCGTCATCCGCCAGCTGGCCCATCCGCGCAAGCCGGGCCGCAAGTCCCGCTTCGCCGGGTCCAACTTCGGCCAGGCGTACTTCGTCGAGGCCGTCATCCTCATCGTCGGCGTCTGCATCTTCATGCTGCACGCCCTCGAAGGCGCCCAGCACCACGTGGACAGCTACGAGGCCTCGTTCTTCATCTCGTACCCGGTGGTCAACTGGCTGGAGGGCATGGACGTCTCCACCCTCCAGAACCTCACCTACTTCTTCGCCGGCCTGAAGATCGCGACCTCCTTCATCTGGATGATCACGGTCGCCCTGAAGACCGACATGGGTGTCGCCTGGCACCGCTTCCTGGCCTTCCCCAACATCTGGTTCAAGCGCAACGCCAAGGGCGAGACCTCGCTCGGCGAGCTGCTGCCGATGACCTCCGGCGGCAAGGAGATCGACTTCGAGGACCCGGGCGAGGACGACGTCTACGGCGTCTCACAGGTCGAGCACTTCTCCTGGAAGGGCCTGCTGGACTTCTCCACCTGCACCGAGTGCGGCCGCTGCCAGTCGCAGTGCCCCGCCTGGAACACCGGCAAGCCGCTCTCCCCCAAGCTCCTGATCATGTCCCTGCGCGACCACGCGCACGCCAAGGCCCCGTACCTGCTGGCCGGCGGCGGCAAGACGATGGAGGGCGAGGAGAAGGGGTCCGAGGAGCAGCTGAAGGACGTACTGGCCGCGGCTCTCGCCGAGGCCGAGCGCCCGCTGATCGGCACCGCCGAGGAGAACGGCGTCATCGACCCGGACGTGCTGTGGTCCTGCACCACCTGCGGCGCCTGTGTCGAGCAGTGCCCGGTCGACATCGAGCACATCGACCACATCGTCGACATGCGCCGCTACCAGGTGATGATCGAGTCCGCGTTCCCGTCCGAGGCGGGCACGATGCTCAAGAACCTGGAGAAGAAGGGCAACCCCTGGGGCCTGGCGAAGAAGCAGCGCGTCGAGTGGACCAAGGAGGTCGACTTCGAGGTCCCGGTCGTCGGCAAGGACGTCGAGGACCTCACCGAGGTCGACTACCTCTACTGGGTCGGCTGCGCCGGCGCCCTGGAGGACCGCGCCAAGAAGACCACCAAGGCCTTCGCGGAGCTCCTGCACATCGCGGGCGTCAAGTTCGCGATCATGGGCGGCGACGAGAAGTGCACCGGTGACTCCGCCCGCCGTCTGGGCAACGAGCCGCTGTTCCAGCAGCTCGGCCAGGAGAACGTCGCGATGCTGAACATGGCGTTCGGCGAGGACGACGAGGAGCCGGAGACGAA
>NZ_BMTF01000005.1:2563-295474 GCF_014649535.1 Streptomyces gelaticus | reverse complement strand
GAAGCCGAAGTCGTCGAAGAAGATCGTCGCGACCTGCCCGCACTGCTTCAACACCATCGCCAACGAGTACCCGCAGCTCGGCGGCGAGTACGAGGTCATCCACCACACCCAGTTGCTCCAGCACCTCATCGACGAGGGCAAGCTGATCCCGGTGACCCCGGTCGAGGGCCTGATCACGTACCACGACCCGTGCTACCTGGGCCGTCACAACAAGATCTACACCCCGCCGCGCGAGATCATCGCGAAGGTCCCGGGCCTCAGGAACGAGGAGATGCACCGCCACAAGGAGCGCGGCTTCTGCTGCGGCGCCGGTGGTGCCCGGATGTGGATGGAGGAGCGGATCGGCAAGCGCATCAACAACGAGCGCGTCGACGAAGCTCTGTCGCTGAACCCCGACATCGTCTCCACCGCCTGCCCGTTCTGCCTCGTCATGCTGACCGACTCGGTCAACGGCAAGAAGAACGACGGCAAGGCGAAGGAGTCGGTCCAGGTGGTCGACGTCTCGCAGCTGCTGCTGGACTCCGTGAAGACCCCTGCCGACCCGGCCGGGGAGACGGAGTCGGCGGACGAGCCGGAGCCGGAGCCGGTGAAGTAACCCGCTCAGTCGCATGACAGAAGCGGCCGGACCTGCCTCGGGGGCGGGACCGGCCGCTTTCTGCATCCGCGTTTCCCTGGGGCTGTCCCCCCGGGGTTCCCCTAGGGGATGTCACAGCTCGGCCGCAATGGCGGGCAGGTTCCCCAGGCCCTCTGACCGCACCGGCCCGGACCAGGTACGTTCGGTGACGTGGCTGGATTCAGGATCGGACGCGGCCGGGACAACCGCACCCCGCAGCAAGCGCAGCAGCAACCGCGGCAGCAGCCGTACGGCACACAGGCACCACCGCCGTACGGCCAGCAGCCCTGGCCGCCGACAGGAGGCAACGCGGCCCCGCCCCCGTACAACAACGGAGGCAACGGCGGGTACGGCAACGGTGGGCACGGCGGTGGCGGGCACGGCGGTGGCGGGCACGGCTACAACGGCGGCGGCCAGGGTGAGCCGGAGTACTTCGGCGACCCGTACCACCAGCCCCAGCACCCCCACGGCTCCCCCCAGCAGGGCGACCCGTACGCCAACTCCCCCGGCCACACCCAGGCGTTCAGCATCGGCGAGGACCCGTACGGCCCCGGCGACACCTACCGCGCCGGCCAGGCCCCCGCCCAGCCCGCGGGCCCCCGGCTGCACTGGAAGGAGCTGCTCACCGGCATCGTGCTCCGCCCGGGACCGACGTTCTGGCAGATGCGCGACTACCCCGTCTGGGGTCCGGCGCTCATCGTCACGTTCCTGTACGGCCTGCTCGCGCTCTTCGGCTTCGACCAGGCCCGGGACGACGCGATCCACGCGACGATCTCCACAGCGGTGCCCTACGTCATCATCACGGGCCTCGGCTTCGTCATCGGCGGCCTGGTCCTGGGCGCGGTCACGCACACCCTCGCCCGCCAGCTGGGCGGCGACGGCGCGTGGCAGCCGACGGTGGGCCTGTCCATGCTGATCATGTCGATCACGGACGCGCCCCGCCTGATATTCGCGGTCTTCCTCGGCGGCGAGAATTCCCTGGTCCAGATTCTCGGCTGGGGCACCTGGCTGGCCTCGGCCGCGCTCTTCACCTCGATGGTGAGCAAATCGCACGACCTGCCGTGGCCGAAGGCACTGGGCGCGTCCGCGATCCAGCTGATCGCTCTGCTGTCGATCATCAAACTGGGCACGCTCTGACACCCACGGAGCCACCTGCCCGAGGAAACCGAAAACCCCCGGCACACCGAGTGTGCCGGGGGTTTCTCACATCCTGTTCACGGCTCGGGCTCAGGCGTCCAGAACCTGCCCACTGCGCCGCACGACCGGCTTGTCCACGCTCCACGGGAAGTTGATCCAGCGGTCGGTCTTCTTCCACACGTATTCGCACTTCACCAGCGAATGCGACTTCTCGTAGATGACCGCGCTGCGCACCTCGGCGACATGATCGATACAGAAATCACGCACCAGCTTCAGCGTCTTCCCGGTATCGGCGACATCGTCGGCGATCAGGACCTTCTTGTCCGAGAAGTCGATGACGTTCGGCACCGGTGCCAGCATGACCGGCATTTCCAGGGTGGTGCCCACGCCGGTGTAGAACTCCACATTCACCAGGTGAATGTTCTTGCAGTCGAGCGCGTAGGCGAGCCCGCCGGCGACGAACACCCCGCCGCGCGCGATGCTCAGCACGACATCGGGCTCGAACCCGTCGTCCGCCACGGTCTGCGCCAGCTCACGCACGGCGCGGCCGAACCCCTCGTAGGTCAGGTTCTCCCGCACGTCATCCACACCGCTGCTGCTCACGGGACATCACACCTGGGTCCGATGGAAATTCATGAAGGAACGCGACGCGGTCGGCCCGCGCTGGCCCTGGTACCGCGACCCGTACCGCTCGGAGCCGTACGGGAACTCCGCGGGCGAACTCAGCCGGAACATGCACAGCTGCCCGATCTTCATTCCCGGCCACAGCTTTATCGGCAGTGTCGCCAGATTCGACAGCTCCAGCGTCACGTGCCCGGAGAATCCGGGGTCGATGAACCCGGCGGTCGAATGCGTCACAAGCCCGAGCCGCCCCAGCGAACTCTTGCCCTCCAGCCGCGAGGCGAGATCGTCCGGCAGCGAAATGACTTCGTACGTCGATGCGAGCACGAACTCACCGGGGTGCAGGATGAACGCCTCGTCCCCGTCCGGCTCGACCATGCGCGTCAGATCGGCCTGCTCGACGGCCGGATCAATATGTGGATAGCGGTGGTTCTCGAACACCCGGAAGTAGCGGTCGAGCCGCACATCGATGCTCGAGGGCTGCACCATCGACTCGTCGAACGGATCAATGCGCACACGTCCGGCGTCGATCTCGGCCCGGATGTCCTTATCTGAGAGAAGCACGCCCCGAGGATACGCAGAACGCGCGGGCCCACCCCAATCCGGGACCACCCGCGCGCCTGCCACCGCCGCCTACCGCTGCTCGGACACCACCGGCACGGCATGCCGCAACCGCGCACAACGCGGACAGCGAATGAGCCGACCGGGACCGATCCGCCCGGCCCCGAGCTGCTGCATCGGGAACGAAGCGGTAGCGAAAACGTGCCCTTCGGCACAGCGGACGACGGTGCGCTCCATGGAGTCCATCAAGTCCCTTCCCCAACAAGCCTTGGACGAAAAAGCCACATTAGGGGATGAACAGGACGCCGCTCCAGGCGGCACTCCGACCACCCACGCTACGCCCCCAACTCCCGCTCACGACAACCGCATCCACCTCCCGCCCACAACAAAAAGGCCCCACGGCTCAAACGCCGGGGACCTGCGATGGGGTACAGTATGGGACGGTAGCGCCGCGCGAGCGGGACGCTTCGCGGGTGTAGTTTAATGGTAGAACATGAGCTTCCCAAGCTCAGAGCGCGAGTTCGATTCTCGTCACCCGCTCCATGAAAAAGCCCCAGGCCAGCGCCCAGGGGCTTCTTTGTTATCTCTAGGCATCTTCAGCCTCTCCGTGCCCTCCGCGCGCTCGCCTGTACGCGGCGGCCATGGCGACGGAGGCTACCAAGACCTACCGCCACACGAAGCGGGCCGACACCGGCCTGTCCCAGGTGTGTGCATTCATGGACAGGGCCATCAATGAGCAGTTCGGCAACGACCACTTTGTCACCGCGCAGATGATCTGTTCGGTGAAGAGCAACTCATCGAGTGGACCAACCGAGCCGTCCGTGACCACACGGCGGTGCGGCCGGCCGGTGGTGCGCGCGCTCTCCCACGCCCTGGAACAGGAACGAGGCGGTGTCACCAGCGACGACGCGGCCATCTTTCTCATCGAGTGGCGCGGCGACGACGCCGATCATCTCGCCACCCTCGATTGAGCCGACAGCCACCTCCGCCACGGAGCCGAAGCCCCCGCAGCCCATCCGCGGTTCGCCAAGCCTCCCTCGGCCCGATGGACCAAGACAGCCGTCACCGCCGGAACCGTTGGACCTCCGGACGCCCCTTTTGCTTGTCGACGCTGTGGACGCGTCCCAGGAGGGCATGCGTCACTCGGCGTGCCTACGTCACAGAAGTCGAGCCAGATCACCCACGGCCCGCCGTCCGGGGGCGGCCACGGCACTTGCCCACTGGGCTTGCTACGAGAACTCGCCTTCCCAGAAGGATGGTTGACCGGACGAGGTCGGCGGGCTCGCGGCCACAGGGTCTCCTGCGAGCTGTCGGGAGGGCGCCCCGGAGGCCCCGGCCCGCAGACGCAGGTCCCGATGGACTGCAGACGTCGCAGCCGATTGGCCTCCTCGCTTTCGAAAAACGCTGCACTCGAGGTAAATGAATACCTGTGTCGGCGACCTCAGAATTTAACAGCCCTTACTGGGAGAGTTTCTGCCGCAGCACGCACGGGGAAATATTTGACGCACACAAGCCCCCACGTCGTGCTACTGTCGGACTCGGTTGCAGTTTTGGTACCCAAAAAAACTTCAAGCGCCTCCGGTCGGCCTCGATGCCGCAGGGAAGCGCTTTGTATTTCCGGTCATTTTCCGGGCGGGGCATCATCGCGGCGACACGGTTTCCGTACAGTACGGATTCCGGTGTACTGCCCAAAGGAGATATGACATGGCTAATGGCACCGTGAAGTGGTTCAACGCGGAAAAGGGTTTCGGCTTCATCGAGCAGGACGGTGGCGGCCCGGACGTGTTCGCCCACTTCTCGAACATCGCCGCCCAGGGCTTCCGCGAACTGCAGGAAGGCCAGAAGGTCAGCTTCGACATCGCGCAGGGCCAGAAGGGCCCGACGGCCGAGAACATCGTTTCCGCCTGACACCGGCGCGCATTTCGTAGCTGGGGCCCGCATCCCTCGGGGTGCGGGCTCCAGCTGCACGCATTTCCGTAGCGGTTTCGTCCACGGGAACACACTATTGAGGGACGCAGCCTCCTCGGAGTCGCGCCCGGCGATGCACCGGATTCTTTTTCGCACGCCATCCTCCATTTTTGCTTACGTCGACACGGATTTCCCGTGGGCCGCGTTCGCATTCCAGTCGGTCCGTTCCTGTGATTCCCCGTGCTGCTATTTCGCTGCGGAATTCCTTGATACGTGCCGTATCAAGGAAGGTTCTGTATGAACCCCACACGCACGAACAGCCGTTCCTCCCGTGCCCGCCGCAACGGCGGCCACGGGTACGACTCCGCTGCCGGTTCGGTTCGGGGCAGTCGCTCCGCTTCGTCCGGCCCGAGCCGTTCGGCAGGTCCGAACCGTTCGGGTGGCCGGCGGCCCGCCGCGATGCAGGGAGAGTTCGCCCTGCCCGAGACGATCACTCCGGCGCTGCCCGCAGTCGAGGTGTTCAGCGACCTCGACATGCCGACGAGCCTGCTGGCCGCGCTCACCGCGCAAGGCGTGGCCACGCCGTTTCCGATCCAGGGTGCGACGCTGCCGAACTCTCTGGCGGGCCGTGACGTCCTGGGCCGCGGCCGGACCGGCTCCGGCAAGACTCTCGCCTTCGGCCTGGCCCTGCTGGCCCGCACCGCCGGGCAGCGCGCCGAGCCCCGTCAGCCGCTGGCCCTGGTCCTGGTTCCCACCCGGGAACTCGCTCAGCAGGTCACCGATGCCCTCACCCCTTACGCCCGAGCCGTGAAGCTGCGCCTGGCCACCGTCGTCGGCGGGATGCCGATCGGCCGGCAGGCGAATGCGCTGCGGGGCGGCACCGAAGTCGTCGTCGCCACCCCCGGTCGCCTCAAGGACCTCATCGACCGCGGCGACTGCCGGCTGAACCAGGTCGCCATCACCGTCCTGGACGAGGCCGACCAGATGGCCGACATGGGCTTCATGCCGCAGGTCACCGCGCTCCTGGACCAGGTCCGCCCCGAGGGCCAGCGCATGCTGTTCTCCGCGACCCTGGACCGTAACGTCGACCTCTTGGTCCGTCGCTACCTCACCGACCCCGTCGTCCACTCCGTGGACCTCTCCCAGGGCGCGGTCACCACGATGGAACATCACGTGCTGCACGTGCACGGTGCCGACAAGCACCGGCTGACGACGGAGATCGCGGCGCGCGACGGCCGGGTGATCATGTTCCTGGACACCAAGCACGCCGTGGACCGCCTCACCCAGGACCTCCTCGCCAGCGGTGTCCGGGCTGCCGCCCTGCACGGCGGCAAGTCACAGCCGCAGCGCACCCGCACCCTCGCCCAGTTCAAGACAGGACACGTCACCGTCCTGGTCGCGACGAACGTCGCGGCGCGCGGCATTCACGTCGACCACCTCGACCTCGTCGTGAACGTGGACCCGCCGACCGACCACAAGGACTACCTCCACCGCGGCGGCCGTACCGCGCGGGCCGGCGAGTCCGGCAGTGTCGTCACCCTGGTCACCAACAACCAGCGCCGCGACATGACGCGCCTCATGGCGGCCGCGGGCATCGTGCCCCGGACCACCCAGGTCCGCTCCGGCGAGGAAGCGCTCCGCCGGATCACCGGCGCCCGGACCCCCTCCGGCATCCCCGTGACGATCACCGCGCCGGCACCCGAGCGGCGCAAGCGCGGCACGGCCTCCCGCGCTCGTCGCAGCCCGGCCGCGGCTGCCCGGCGCGTGAGCGGGCGACAGCCCGCCTTCGACGCGGCGGCCTGAGCACCGCGTGATCCGGAAGCTGACCCATCTCTGCAGGAGGCACGTTGTGACACTGGTCCGGATACAGCCCCACCCGGCGACCGCCGGCCCCGTGCCCCGGACGGCGCTCGACGCCATGGACACGGCCGCGCCACAGGTCTGCGACGACATGACCGTCGAGGTGGCCCTGTCCGTCATGGCCAGTGCCAGGACCGGACACCTGAGGGTCTGCGACAACGACGGTCTGTGCACCGGACTGATGACCCGGGCCCAGCTCACCGTCGTCCGCGACGGCCCCACCTACTCGGACCGGCTCCAGCTGCGCGACATCCTCGGCGACCGCGGGCCGCACACCTCGCCCGCCACCATGACGGCCGAGCACGCCACGCCCCACCGCCGGCCCGCTGCTCCGTCCGCCGTGGACGAACAGGACAGCGCGTCGGGCGTCCTCGCCCTGGCCCTCTGAACCGTCTCACCACGGCGGAACAATCTCCTTCCTCATCTCTGTGATCCCTGTGAGGCATCGTGCGCTGTGTTATCGCCCGCTTCCCGTTCGAACTCACCAGGAGCGGCGTCCTGGACTCCATGAAGGGCATCAAGCCCGAGGAGGTCGTCGGCGAGTCCGTGACCATCGGCCGCCGCGCCTACCCTGTCAAGCAGGTCGGCGAGGTCATCACCCGCCAGGATCGCCGCGACTTCAGCGCCGACGAAGTCCTCCGGGCCATGACCAAGCTCGGCTTCACCTGCCGCCGCCTCCCCCGGACCGCCGCCCCCACCCGCGCCCTCAGCCCGCTCCAGCACGCCTCCGCGATGCTCGGCGTCCCGGTGGCCGTCTGACTGTCTGACCGTTTGGCTGATGGGAAGCGCGAGCTGACAACCGAACAGCCAAGAGGGCCCGACCGGCACACGCCGGTCGGGCCCTCCCGCGTACCGGTGGGTTTCTCTGCGTGGCGCGACGTCAGTGATCGGAGTAGCTGAAGTCGCCCATGGTCCAGGCGCTGACATCCGCGATCGAGACGCGGTACATCCCACCCGTCTCCGGGATCCCCACCGTGCCCTGAAGGATCCGCGCCATATGGAAGTGCAGATACGCGGGCGGCCCCTCCCCTCGCGTCGTAGCGGTGAACATGGCGGAGAACTCGCCCAGATGGGACGAGTCCGTCAGGACCTCCGACACCCGTTGCCTCCACACGGCTTCGGGCGCCAGCCGGCCGGTGATGACAGCGCCACCGGTGACCACGGTCAGGGACATCTGATTGCTGTGCCCGGACTCCACCAACGTGGCGACGTCAACGAGCAGCTCGTCAGGCTTCGACATGAGAGCCGATCCTATTCACGAGTCGTCCCGTCCCCTCGACCGGTCGTGCTGCCGAGCAAGACGGACAGTCGCTGTCTTCCCCTCGGAGACCCGGCGGATGACCGCGGTCGCTCTGGCGAGCCGGTTGACCACGGGCCAGCCGGAGCCTCCGGCGAGGTCAATTACCTCCTCACGGGACACGCGAAAATCTCTATTGGCCGGAGTAGACATTGAGTGGTGGCGTGGTTATGGTTTCTCTCGTACCCCAGAGAGACAGCAGGGCCTGGCAGAGATGAACTGCCGGCAGTACATGTAGTTGCAGGACGGTGCGGCAGTGGAGTTTCGAAGCCAGGGTTGTCGCAGGACGGCGACGGGACTGACGGCCGGACCGGGTGGCCCGCAGTGAGGGGCCGCCAGAGCGGGACCGCTGTCATGGAAGTTGCGGTACCCGTGAGTGCAGTTCGCAGTACCCAGCAGTGAAGTGACTGAGCGGTACCTCGGTGAAGGCGTCGGCTGCGGACGCGCGCACCGGGAAGTTCGGCAGTGGGGTTCCAAGCCAGAGCAGACGCAGGAAGGGCAACGGGGCTGGCTGCCGGAGAGCGGCGCTGTCACAGGCCGCTGAGCAGTTCGCATCACCAGCAGTACGCAGTAGTGCAGTACCAGCAGTACGCAGTGCCCCATGGTAGGTAGTTGATCACCGAGGGAAGAACGGAGGAGCCCGCGCCATCAGGATCGCCCGGGCCGGAGCATTGAGCCCGGGTACCGCAGGACATCGATAGTGAGGTGGTCTCCGGTCAAGCAACCGCGATCCCCGCACTCCCGACAGCAGCCAGGTCGGGTCTGCGGACACAGAATGCCGGTGCAGTATCAGGGCCGGCAGGTGGTGTAGTAGTTCCTTCAGGGCCCTGGTGCCGTACGGCACCAGGGCCCCTCCATGCGTTCCACAAGAGAGGTGCAAGTGACAGCAGACGACTCGTACGGCCGGCTTGACGACGACGACTACCCCGCCTACACGATGGGCCGGGCCGCCGAGATGCTCGGCACCACCCAGGGCTTCCTCCGCGCCATCGGCGAAGCCCGCCTGATCACCCCCCTGCGCTCGGAGGGCGGCCACCGCCGCTACTCCCGCTACCAACTGCGCATCGCCGCCCGCGCCCGCGAACTGGTCGACCAGGGCACGTCCATCGAGGCCGCCTGTCGCATCGTCGTTCTGGAAGACCAGCTGGAAGAGGCGCAGCGCATCAACGCCGAGTACCGCCGCGCCGCCGAATCGGCAGAGCCGCCGACCGAGGACTGAGGCGGTGCGCGCCCGCCGGACATCACCGGACACCGGCGGGCACCGCGCACAGATGCAGGCGATTCCTCTGGTGACGGAGTGTGCGGCCGTGTACCGTCCCGGTGAGTTGTCGTGGTTCGGAAGTTCCCTCTGCCCACCCCTTCGGTGTGGGCGTTCTGCTGTGCTGTGCCGCAGGAACCAGGACGATCACCTCCGTCTTCCGCATGCAGCGGAAGTCGTGAATCGACTGGAAGGCATGAGACATGGCTACGGGAACTGTGAAGTGGTTCAACGCGGAGAAGGGCTTCGGCTTCATCGCTCAGGACGGTGGCGGCCCGGACGTCTTCGCCCACTACTCGGCGATCAACTCCTCGGGCTTCCGTGAGCTCCAGGAGGGTCAGGTCGTGACGTTCGACGTCACCCAGGGCCAGAAGGGCCCCCAGGCGGAGAACATCAACCCGGCCTGACCTCACCCACTCCACCGGCGGAACCAGGATCCCCTGGGTCTGGCCGCAGGCTATGGCGGCCCCGGACCGACTCGGTCCGGGGCTCGCTCACGCTCGTGCGGGGTTTGGATGTATGCGCGCGGGGTGCCGGCCGGGAAACGGCGGTACCGGGCAGGGGCTTCGCCTACTCCGTCCCCCTGGCAGCACCGCGTGCCACAACGTGCCGGTATCGGCGGTGAACAGCGGTCAACAAGGGATCGGCCGATACGGCCAGAACAGCACCTTCAGTGGGCGTTCTCACAGGTCAGGAGCCCTGCGGGCCATCAAGTACCGGGTGATTCCCAAGCTCAGAGCGCGAGTTCGATTCCCGTCACCCGCCCTTCGGATGAAGCCCCAGGTCAGAGACTTGGTGTTTCACTGTTGTCCAGACCTCTCAGGTTTCTCGGCCGGTGCAGCCGACACCCTTGCCGCGTATGGCCGGCGAGCCCGCCAGCCTGGCTCCTGCCGTCGCGAGCGATCACGCCGGCGACGGCAGAGGGCAGCGTGCGCTGGACACTCGTGCTCCACGGTAAATTCCGGGTCGGTACAGTGCGCGTCGCCCTAGCGTGTACCCATGAGTGAGGACACGTGGGCGGGAGTGCGGGAGCGGGTGCTCCGGCTCGCCGAACGCCCCGGAGCGGACAAAGTCTTCGGGGCACGGGGGCATGGCTTTCGCCTCGGTCCGGTCATGAGCGAGGAACAGCTCCGGGCACTGGAGGCGGACCTGGGCGTGGATCTGCCCGCGCAGTATCGGAGTTTTCTCCTCCATGTCGGAGGAGGGGGAGCCGGCCCCGACTACGGCCTGACGACACCGACCTTGGGCGACGGTGGGTGGCAGTGGCGCGGCATCGGGCTCGCCTTCTCCGCGCAGCCGACCACCGCCGAGTTCGCCGGACGGCCCTTCGTGGCCGAGGCGCTGCAAAGTGAGCTTGCCGCGCTTGAGGCGCAGGAGCCCGAGAAGGACGCCTTCGCCGCCGACGAGGAGTTCCGCCGCGCGTACGCGGCCTGGGATGCGCACTACGAGGAGCTGCATGACGCACAGGAGGCGGGCACGGTGTTTCTCAGCGAGCAGGGATGCGGCTATGCGTCGCTGATGGTGATGACGGGTCCGCACCGAGGTGCCATCTGGGAGGATCTGAGACCGATGGACCGAGGGATCGAGCCGACCGGGCTTGACTTCGCGTGCTGGTACCGAAGTTGGCTCGATCGCACCGAGCAGCGACTCGAAACCTGACAGGGTGAGGACCATGCAGTACTGCGAACGCCATGAAATGCACAACTGCGCGGACTGCGCTCCGCGCGCACCTCGCAGCAGTACATCCACCGGTGATTGGGACGAGTGGCCGGCGGCTGCGATCATCATCCACGCCAGCGGCAAGGCCCACCTCCCCGGCTGCACGCACATCGACCCGGTCGACATCCGGCCGCCCCGCTACGGCTGGGTGCTCACCCCCTCGCCCGGGGCATGGCGTCGTCTCGCGCCCTCCAGCCCGCTCCGCGCTGCCCAGGGCAACATCGAGCGGGCCGCTGTGAGCCGCTGCGAGAGTTGCGACTCGACGCAATAGGGACGCCGCTCGATTCCTTGGTGGGGGACCACCTGCCCATTCAGGCTGAGCCCCGTGGCCTCGTCGCAGAGAGAGGCGCGCTTGTGAGCGCATCGAAACCGTTGTCCTGGACTCACAAGGGCTTTCCGCCCGGAGGTGCAGGCGTTCGCCGAGGCGGGCGGCGCGCCGGAAACACGCGGAACACCGCACCCAGGGGTCTGTGGCATTGATCACAGCGAAAGCGCAGGTGGTGAATACAACTGCGCCCTTTCGCCTTTTCTGTCGGCCACGGTGCTGTGGTATCAGCCGGCACAGGTGAAGAACTCGTGGTGGTGGACCGTTGGCCCGGCCCTACGATCCCCTCAAGTCGCATCTGCGTGCCCCCTCCCGCTGCGACCCCTTCTTCTCTTTTTCCGGACACCGAAGGGCTCTTGTGAAGATTCGCCCGATTCTTGCCACAGCTGTTGCCGCCGCAGTGACCATGCCTGCTCTCCTGCTGTCGGTCACCCCCGCGTTCGCCGACGACAAGCCGGCAGCACAGACGCAGGACAAGACGCAGGACAAGCCGTCCATCGCGGAGCTGGAAAAGGCCGCCGCCGCCGCGAAGGCGACGTACGACGACGCCGTAGAGGCCGAGAGTGCCGCCAAGGCGGCTCTGGAAGCCGCCCTGTCCGACACCCATCCTCTGGCCGTGGCCGCCAAGGCCGCCGAGGCCGCGGCGGCGGAGGCCGCCGCCGCGAAGGTGAACGCCGACCAGGCGGTCATCGACGCCCAGGCCATGGTCGACGCACTCCCGGAAACGGCCACCGAGGAGGAGAAGGCCGCCGCCGCGACCAAGCTCACCGAAGCGAAGGCCGACGCCGAGACCGCCAAGGAGACCAAGGCCGCCGCCGACGCCGCGGTCGTGGAAGCCCTGGACGCGCGGGACGACGAGCGGGTCGCGGCGGCCCGGAAGCTGAACCAGGCGCAGAAGGCCACCAAGGCTGCCCTCGCTGACAAGACCGCCGCCGACGAGGCACTGGCCAAGGCGAAGGAGGAAGAGGAGGAGGGTGGCGAGGGCGGTGAGGACTGCGTCCCGGAGGCCAGGCTCACCACGGTCGTCACGGGTCTGCCGTCCACCGTCGTCGCCGGCACGAAGGTCGACTTCAATCTCCGGGTGACCAACGGCACCGACAAGACGATGGACGAGGTGCTTCCGTTCGCCTACGTCCACGCGACCGACCGGAGCGGGCTCAAGAGCATCGACGACCTGGTGCACCTGCAGTGGTCCTCCGCCTCGTCCTCGAAGTGGAAGACCGTCGACAACAAGCACTACATGGACGCCATCAGCCCGCTGAAGGCCGGCGCCCACGCCGACATCAAGATGCGCCTCAAGATCGACGCCTCGGCCCCCGCAGGCAACGGCGTCACCTTCGTCGCAGGTGACTACTTCAACGACAACGGCACCTGCGGCGGGAACCCGGACCTCGAAGGCTACGAGTTCCTGATCGCCGCCGCGGGCAGCAAGCCCGGCAAGGTCGACGACGCCAAGCCCAGCACCACCAAGCCGAACACCTCGGACGTCAAGGCGCAGAGCAGCGCGTCCCGTCCGGTGAGCGGCAGCCTCGCCGCCACGGGCTCGTCCTCCGCGATGCCGCAGCTTGCCGTCGCGAGCGGTGCGGCCGTGGCGATCGGCGGGGGCGCGGTGTTCCTCGTACGCCGCCGCAAGGCCGGCTTCCACGCCTGATGCATGGGGGTGGGGTGCCGACCGGGCACCCCACCTCCCCTCGGACTTGGCAGGCCCTTCCGCCCGCCAGCCGGTGGCCAACTCGGGGGCCGCCTTCGCACGATGACGGTGACGTTGTCGACGTCGATGTCCTTGCGGAGGCGTGCAGCCTGTTTCTCGGGGCGCATCGGGGCCGTACGCCCCATTTCTCGGCACCGCCGTCGGCTGGGGTCTTGACCGCCGCGCAGAACTGGCCCGGAGGCATCCCGGTGGTTGTGGACCGGACTGCCGTCTCTGCCGTCTTCGCCCCGCCCGCCATCCTCGGTGCCACGACCGCCTGGACGCTGTCGCTGCGGAATCCAACTCCCGCCCACGCAGAACGCCCGGCTGGGAAACCCCAGCCGAGCGTCTGACCGAACTGCTGACAACAGCCGCTTGACCAGCGGGTTGTTACGCCCTCTTGAATCCGCCACCGGGAGTTTGCTTGTGCATCCGGCGTGGCATCCAGGCTGCCATCAGGTCAGATCGTCGGCGTGTCATCGACGATTTCCTTGTGCGGTTCGACGATGAACTTCCAGCCCTCGCTGGGCTCCAGGAACCGCACTCGGGTCGGGTAGATGTCCAGGGCGCGGCGGTCGCGGTTCTGGTTGTTCGCGTTCTTCCGCGCCCGGGCCGGCTCCTCGTACAGGTCGACCTTGACGTCCGGCACCGCGACGACTTCCTCGCTCCAGCGCTGAACAACCCCCGCACCGAACGCGTCCCGCGCGGCGGAGTAGAGCGACTCCAGGGATTCCTTGTTCCCGCTGGGCACGAAGAGGGCAAGGTTCAGGAGGACGCCGGCACTCTGGAGAACCTCGATTTCCTCGCCCGCCTTGTCAGCGATCCAGATCCCGGCCTCCTCAGCGTTGTCCGGGAGGACGTGAACCTCCTCACCGAAAACCGTCCTCGCAGCGAAGGACCCTCCCTCGAAATTCTTGCCCGGCTCCGTGAGGAAAGCCGGGGCATAGCAGTCGAGAGGAAGGCCACTCATCCCTGCCGAGACGAAGATAGCGTCCTGGGGGCCCAAGCCTGAAATCTCTTCGGCCGTAAGACGTCGAGCCGTAACCTTCTCGGTATTCACGCCATTCCCCTTTTAATCGCGGCGTCCTGCGAATTCATTAAGACTCTACCACGAAAATGATCAGTCACTTCCCATTACGCATGTCCTGCACTCACGGCGGCACCGGCCGACCTGCGAGCAATTCCTTCCAGGAGAGCAGCGGACAACTCCCCCTGCACCGCCGAAGAAACGCAGCACTCATAGAGAAATTCGGCGCGCGACCCAAGGACTGCCCCGTAATCCCTGGTGGACCAGCGTGCGGTGTCAGATGTGGCGCATCGCAAGACGGACGGGCGTCCGCATACCGGATGTATGCGGAAGTTCCGACAATGCCGGAAGGCGCCGTAGCTGTCGCCGCGCACCCGCAAGGGATTACGGGATACCCCTTTTAGGGACAACACAAGCAGATTGCGCATTCACAGCACCCTGCGCCCCCCGGACAGAACACCGAACTGCGCGCACCGAGCGACAACTCCGATCGAATCAAAATTGGGTGGGCTTTCCGTTCTCAGCGACACGCCGACGACTGCGAACCACCATGCAGGGTTCCGCGATTACGGAAGTCAACAGCGGTCTCTGCCGGTTTCGAGATCGCAATCCCAGCCCCCGGCATTTTTCGCGGGGAGCTCGGGTGTGTCTCCGGGCATCGTGGCTCCTCAAGGCGTACGAACAGCGGCGGAACGCTGTGGGCACGCCAGTACGCGCCACCGACAACCCGTGCAGCAACGACCGCCTCATCACACCCCCCGACTGCGAGTGCAGCGAGACCCGAACTGATCCGGGGGATCGCCGACGAGGAGGCCCTCTGCGCGCGTATCCGCAGCTCAGAGGCCATACGCGGGACCAAGTGCCGGGGTGATTCCCAAGCTCGGAGCGCGAGTTCGATTCTCGTCACCCACCCCATGACGGGGACCCGACTCAGGGCTCGGGGTCTCGTGGTGGTGCGCGGTGACCAGTCATCACCACCGTTCTGCGACCCATAGGTCATGTACATGCAAAGTGCTAGAATCCGGCCACTCGCCTGGGGGGTGTCTGAACGTCATATGCGCCGCGCGTCCATGACCTGCGGCTCAACGGCGTACGCACAAGTCTCTCCAAGCCTTCGCCTACCCTCCCCGGAGAGGTCCTGCATGGGCAGACGTGCGCCCGTACGATGCGCCACCGCCGCCGCTGTTTCCTTCACACTCGCCCTCGGACTCGGCCCGCTCACGGCCGGCATTGCGCATGGGGAGACGGTCACCGGAGAGGTGGTCGTGCCGGCCACCATGTCCACGACTCCCCGGACGGGCCTGCTGAGCGCGGGGCCCTCGGGGTTCCTCCGGTACGAGGAGGGGCGGGGCCAGCTGTGGACGACGTACGACGGTGTCGACACGGTCGTCGATGCCTCGGGCACGGACGTGTACGGCGTCACGAGTGCCGGCGCGGGCTCGGACGTCGTCGCCCGCTACGACAACTCCGCCAGGACCGTGACGCTGCGGAACATGACGTCCGGCCAGGTCAGTACGGTCGCGCTCCCCGACGGGCACTCGTACTTCAGCACCCTCGGGTCGACGGTCGTCACGACGGCGGGAACCCCGGGCGCCGACTCCGTGTGGCACCTCCTGGACGCCCGGGCCGACGGCTCCGTCACCGACCGCACGGTGGAAGGCGTCCCCTCCGGCGTCCACCTGTGGTCCGCCGCGGGGCTCGGCGACGCACACGGACAGGTCGTGCGGTACCGGAAGGGCGACGACGAAGTCACCGGGTGGCTCGATGTCGAGCAGGGGCGCTTCACCGCCCTGCCGTACACCGTGCAGTCGTGGCACGACATGGTCGCGCTCAGCCCCACCCACCTGGTGTGGTTCTACGACGGCACCCTGCACGTCGCCTCCCGCCAGAACCCGGCCGCCGCCGTGCGAACCGTAGCGGTCGGCGACATCGCGCAGGTGCTGGGCCTGGTCGGCGACACCGTCATCGTGTCCCGGTACGACTCCTCCCTGGGCCGCTACGACACCAGTCGCCCGGTCTCACGGGTCGAGGCCGTCCCCCTCGACGGCTCCGCGCCGCGGACGCTGCTGGCCCGGACGTCACGGCAGGCCATGCCGACTCCTGACGGCGGGCTGCTGGTCGCGGGCGGCGCCGACCCGGACCACTGGGGCGTCTCCCTCGTCGAGGCCACCGGGGGCGGTGGGGTCACCGTGCGCCGGATCGCGGACGCGTACCCCCAAAAGACCGCACACACGGTCTCCCAGTTGACCCTCGCCCAGGGGCGGTTGACCACCGTGGAGCGGGACCCCGTGGGTGACTGGTCGTATCTCCACACCCGGGAGACCGGCGTGGCCGGATCCCCCACGGCGGGGGCGCGCACCACCCGCGGCCGTATCGCGCTGGAGGACTACTCGGAGGGCCGTCCTCGTCTCATCGACACCGGCGACGGCCGGACGGTCATCTCCGGCCACGGCACGAGCGCCGCCCAGCAGCCCCAGTTCCTCGGGGCCGCCCAGTCGCTGCCCGGCACCCGGATCGACAGCTCCCGCAGCTACCGGACCGCGACCGCCGCCAACGGCCGCTTCGCCGCCCTGACCAGGCCGTACGACAGCACCGGCGCGGCGGAGACCCGGATCGTCGATCTCGACACCGGGCGCACGGTGTACACGACGACGGAGACCGTGCGGGCGATGTGGGGCACCACCGTGTGGGTGATGTCCGGCAACGACACCGTGGTCCCCGTCGACCTGCTGACCGGGCAGCAGGGCGAGCCGGTCCGGTTCGGGCGCGGCTGCCTGCTGAACGACTTCCAGGCGGTCGGGCGGTGGCTGCTGTGGAACTGCGTGCTCAACTCGGAGGGCCAGGGCGTCTACGACACCGTCACCCAGCGGAACCTGACCCTTGTCTCCGGCTCCGGCTGGGAGCAGGCGCAGCTCGGCGACGGCTTCGTCGCGACGGTCGAGGCCGACCGGCTGAAGGTGATCGACGTCCGCAGCGGGACGCCCGTGTCGCACAGCGCCGGGAAGTTCGAGGGGAACGCCTGGGACGTCGACCCGTACACCGGCGTGATCGCCCAGCTCCGCTCCGACAACACCATCCGTCTGACCTCCAGCGACGTTCCCGTCTCCGCTCTCGTGCAGCGCGACGCCACCGCCGCCGCCTCGGTGGACGTCAAGGGCGGCGCCGCGCAGTGGAGCCCGAAGTGGTGGCTGAACAAGCCCGCGGCCTCCTGGCAGCTCGTGATCAACAACAGAGCCGGTACGGCCGTGCGCACGCTCTCCGGCGGCCTGGCACGCGGCGTGGTGACCCCGGCCTGGAACGGCAAGGACGGCTCCGGCCGGCTGGTGCCCAACGGCGCCTACTCCTGGAAGCTGACCGTCACCCCCGCGGACGGGCAGGGCGCGGCGCTGACGAAGGCGGGCACGGTCGAGATCACCGGAGCCGCCGCGGCCCGCCGCGACTTCGTCGGATCGGACGGCTTCGGCGAGCTGTTGACGCTGAACGGCTCGGGCGGGCTGACGTACCAGTACGGGACGGGGAAGGGAACGTTCACCGGGAAGCGAACGGGCTCCGGGTGGCCGACCACGGTGAAGGCGGTGCCCTTCGGCGACCTGAGCGGTGACCGGTGCAACGACGTGCTCGTCCGGTTCGGCAGCGGCGCTTTGCGCGCCTACCGGCCCTCGTGCGGTTCGGCGGTGACGCCTTCCACCGCGTACACCTCGCTGGGCACGGGCTGGAACCAGTACGACGTGCTGACCTCGCCCGGGGACATCAGCGGTGACGGCCGGGCCGACCTGATCGCCCGCCAGTCCTCGACCGGCGACGTCTACCTCTACAAGGCGACGAGCACGGGCAAGCTCTCCACCAGGGTGAAGATCGCGTCCAAGTGGACGGGTTACAAGAAGATCCTGGGCGCGGGTGACCTCAACGGCGACGGTTACGGCGACCTGCTGGTGCACGACAGGTCGAACGAGCTGTGGCGCTACGACGGCACCGCGACCGGCAGGTTCAAGAGCCGCGTGAAGGTCTTCAACGACTGGGGCTCGTCGTACAACGTGATCGTGGGCGTCGACGACATCACCGGCGACGGCAAGGCCGACATCGTCTCCCGCGACACCTCCGGCACCGTCTGGCGCAACAACGGCAACGGCAAGGGCTCCTTCGGCGGCCGTACGAAGATCGCCACCGGTTGGCAGGGGTACAAGGGCCTGTTCTGAGACGGCCTTTGCCACTGCCCCGCGGGCCCGGACAACGTGATTCGTCCGGGCCCGTTCCATGCCGCAGGCCCAACCCCGGCGACCACTGCCCGGCGAACGAACCGCGGGATGGCGCGTCCATGACATCCAGCGCTGATTCGGCGCCGGGGACAGAACACACCGCGCGGCGTCCTGCGAGGCACGTGGTCCCGGTCCTGCCGGCGAGCAGCCGTACCCCGGCCACCTGGTCCTCCGTGCCGGAGGCAGCCGGAGCGCAGCCGCCCGGAACACGAAGCTCGGTGGTGCTGCAGGTTCGGGACCGCCGGTGCTGTAGTTGCCTGGGACAGCGGCACAACGGCTACGGGCGGGGCGACGGCGGTATCAGGCGGGGTTGCCCCGCCTCGGCGAAGCCGACGGGTCTCCTGGCCGAAGGTGCAACATCGCCGACGACGCTGCGGGACCTGGGCTCAGCCGGCCCCCTGGCCCCCCAGTGTGTGCCGCTGGATCAGCCGTGAGATGTCCTTCGCCGTGACGATCCCCACCAGATGGCCCCCGTCCACGACGAGAATGTTCATGCCAGTACCTGGGCGGAGTTTGTCGAGAGCCTCACTCAGAAGATCACTCGGGGCGGCAACCGCGCACTGCGCCAGCGGGGTCGCCACCTCGCGCACGCGCAGCGCCTCCCGGCGCGCTTCCGGTACCCGGGCAAGCCTGCGTATCTGAACGATCCCGCTGGGACGGCCTTCGAAATCGAGCAGCGGCACGGCGGAATGGCCGGAGTCCACCGCCACCTCGTCGATGAAATGCCGAATGGTCAGCCAGTCGGCGCCGGTAGTCACCGGGCTGGACATGCCATCGGCAACCTTGATGCCCCGCAGTGCCGTGTGGATCACGGCGCGCTGCCGTTCGGCCCCGGCGACGACCATGATGAAGAGACCGACGAAGACGAGCCACAGCCCGCCCGGCGCCCCGCGCAGCAAGGAGATCCAGCCGAAGGCCAGCAGCAGCCCGCCCACGACCTGACCGCTTCGGGAGGCCGCCCGATCCGCACGTTCCCGGTCTCCGGTACGCCACCACAACAGCGCCTGCACCACCCTTCCGCCGTCGAGCGGCGCAGCGGGAAGGAGGTTGAACGCGCCCAGGAACAGGTTCGCCCAGCCGAGCCACACCGCAACGGCGGCAGGCACCCCCCAGCCGGACATCGCGTGCAGCCCGATTCCTGCTCCGAGCGCGGCGCTTCCGACGGCCAGGCTGGTGAGCGGCCCGCTGATCGCCACTGCGAAAGCCACCGCGGCCGTCGGCGGTCGCCCCATCCGGGTCATCCCGCCCAGCGCCCACAGCGTCACATCCTGCACCGCGATCTTCTTCCTGCGGGCAGTCGCAGCATGTGCCGTCTCGTGGAGCAGGAGGCTGCCCATGAGCAGCACGGCCCCCACGGCACTGGCGAAGGTGTAGACCGCATCCGAGCGCCCTGGAGTCCATGCGGGGAGGGTCTTGCGGCCGAGACCGTACGCGAACAGGACCACCAGCAGCGGCACGCTCCAATGCATCCGCAGTGGTACCCCGACAACTTGTCCGACACGGACCGAGCCGTTCATCGTCGTCTCCCGCCGGCTCGGCACCCGGTCCACCGGGCAGGACCTCGCGACCTGACTCCATGAACCGACCAGCACGGCACCTACCCCACAATTGTCACTCTCGGAATCTCCCGCAATCGGCCAGGGCCCAGGACGCGTTTCGCTCCTCGGTTCCGTGGATTCCGTTCAGCGCGTCGCTGCGCGGGCACAGTCGGGAGGGCGCCGGATCTAGGCTGGACCTTCCGACAGCACTGTGGAGGTGCGTCATGGGGCACAGCCATCACTTCCACCTGGATCAGGGTGACCACTCGATCACCGTGAACGTCGGGCCCAGAAGAAACGGAGAGATCGAACTCCTGGTCAACGGCAAAGTGGTCGCGTACCAGAAGCAGCACGCCCCCGGGACGAGCTTGCTGACCGGCGAACTGCCCGAAGAGCCCGCCCGCCCATTCCGGGTCCGGGTACACCAGCCGCACCTCGTCCCCTCCAAACCCAGATGCACGCTGGAGCTCGACGGCACGGAGCGCCCCATGCCGGACCGGCCCGAGCGGTGAGTTCCCCGCTGCGTGACGAAGCCGGCCGATTCAAGGCAGATCGTGCAGCAGGGGCGGAAACGATGCCACAAACCTACGATGGATCGACAAGGCGCCATCAAGTCGAACCGGCATTCCAGAGGAGACCGTGATGGTGGAGCACTTTGTCTGGGTGACGACACGCCGCATCAGGCCGGGCGCGTTGGAGGCGTTCGAGAGGGCCTGGCGCCCGGACCAGTACCCGCAGGCGCTGCGCCGCGCCTACGCGTACTGGTCCGAGGACGGGCAAGAGATCACCGGGGTGTCGTTCTGGGACACCAAGGAAGCGTGCGACTCCTGGCGGGCCTCCGCGGTCGAGACGCAGCGGCGTGAGGCCATGGCCCCATACGTCGTCGAGGAGCAGGAAGGCTTCTACCGCGGCCGCGAACTCGGAGTCGGACCCGCCTGAAGCCCGTCTCGCGTCCGTGCCCCGGAACGCCGGGGACGGACAGCGCCGGCCCGCCGGCCCAGGGACAGCAACGGCGGCCTCCATCGACCTTCTGGAGGGCGACAAAAGATACGTTCCCGTAAACCGTGAACCGAGTTGCGAGGTGGCCGATGAGCACTCTCGAAGAACAGGTCGATGTCGATGTTCCGATCGCTGAGGCCTGGGAACGCCTCCACCGAGTGGAGGCCTATCCGCGGTTCGTCGAAGGAGTACGCGAGGCTCGTTCGGAGGACGGGCACCAGACGCACCTGGACGTCGATGTCGGCGGCCGGGTTCAGGAGTTCGAAGCCGAGATCACCGACCGTGGCAAGGAACACACGATGGAGTGGCAGACCACGAGTGGCCCCGACCTGGCGGGAACCTTCTCGCTGCTGCCCATCGACCGGGAGCACACCCGAGTCCAGGCCCGGATCGAGTACGACCCAGGCACCGTCAAGGAGTCGTTCGGCGGGCCGAAGGGATTCGCCCAGGCGGCCGCGATCGAACGGCTTGTACGGGACGACCTCCAGCACTTCAAGGAGTTGGTGGAACGGGAACGGTGAGGCGCCCCCACCGAGTACGACGGCAGTGCGGTCCGCGGCCGTTGTGCCCCGCCCGTGCCCTTCAGCACGGCAGCCAGCGGTCAACAACGGTGCCTCGTGCACGCCCGGACGGGTCGCCCCGCTGGCGTCTGGCCTGGTCAGGGGCCATGCCGGCCTCGCAGGCGGCGTTGATTCCCAAGCGCAGAGCGCGAGTTCAATTCTCGTCACCCGCTCCACGACGAAGGCCCAGGTCGATGACCCGGGCCTTTCTTGTTGTCCGGATCTGCCCGAGCGTCGTGCACCACCTCTGCACCACCTGATCCTTTCTGCTACTGCTCGCGTGCCCCTTCTCGGGCAGCCTGTGCCACCGCTTCCTTGAGCGTCGCCCCGGTTCGAGCCTCCGCGAGCGGGTCCGCCTCGTACGTGATCCGGATGACGCCGTCCGGGTGTCGTTCGGTGCGGGCGCGGACGCCGAAGACCTCGTGGAGGAGGTCCGGGGTGAGGACGTCGAGAACCGGGCCCGCGGCGACGGCACGGCCGCGGTGGAGAACGACGAGGCGGTCGCAGAGCCGGGCGGCGAGGTCGAGGTCGTGCAGCACGGCGAGGGTCGTGACGCCGGTGTTCCGGATCAGGCCGAGGAGTTCGAACCGGGCCCGGATGTCGAGGTGGTTGGTCAGTTCGTCCAGGACGAGGAGTTCCGGGGCCTGGGCGAGGGCCCTGGCGAGCAGGACGCGCTGGCGCTCACCGCCGGAGAGGGAGGAGAGGTCGCGGTCGGCGAGCGACGCGATGCCGCAGCTCTCCATCGCCCCGGCGACGGCGCGCCGGTCGCTCTCGCCGTCGCGTCCCAGCACCCCGTGGTGCGGGGTGCGGCCGAGGGCCACCGTCTCGGCGACGGTGAGGCCGCCCGCGCCCGCCCCGTCCTGGAGGACGGCAGCGGTGTGCCGGGCGGCGGCTCGCGAGGAGAGCCGCCACACGTCCCGCCCGCCCACCTCGACGACCCCGGCGACGGGCCGCAGCGAACGGTAGACGGCCCGCAGCAGGGTGGACTTGCCGCTCCCGTTGGGGCCGACGAGGCCCACGATCTGGCCCGGCGACACGTCGAGTCCGACGTCGTGCAGGACCGGAATGCCGTCGAGGGTGACGTGGAGGCCGTCCACGGTGAGTCTCATGCGGTGTCGAGCCCCCTGTTGCGGCGCAGCAGCCAGAGGAAGAACGGTGCGCCGAGCAGTGCGGTGAGGATGCCCAACGGCAGCTCGTTGGGCCGGTCGACGGTACGGGAGAGCAGGTCGACCAGTACGAGGTAGACGGCCCCGAGCAGTGCGCTCAGCGGGAGCAGCCTGCGGTGGTCCGCACCGAGGGCGAGCCGTACCAGGTGCGGGATCATCAGGCCGACGAAGCCGATGCCGCCCGCGACGGCGGTGAGGGTTCCGGTCAAAAGTGCGCTCACCACGAGCAGCACCGCACGAGTGCGGTGCACGTCCACGCCGAGCGACGTCGCCGACTCGTCCCCGGCGAGCAGCGCGTTCATACGCCGCCCGAGGAAGGCGAGCAGCGTCGCCCCGAGCACCACCACGACGGTGACGGTGGGCAGTTGGCCCCAGCGTGCGCCGGAGACGCTGCCCAGCATCCAGAACATGACGCCGCGCAACTCGTTGGGCGTTGCCCGCAGTTGCACGAAGCTCGTCGCCGCGAGCAGCACATAGCCGACCGCGACCCCGGCGAGCACGAGCCGCGTGGGCGCGAGCCGTCCCCTGCGTTGTCCGAGCGCGAAGACCAGCGTCCCCGCCAGCAGCGCGCCCACGAACGCCGCCCCGGAGACGCCGAGTCCGCCGAGCCCCGCCCCGCCGAGCGTGATCACGAGGACCGCGCCCAGCGATGCTCCGTGCGAGAAGCCGAGGACCGTGGGATCGGCGAGCGGGTTGGAGACGAGGGTCTGGAGGACGGCGCCGCAGACGGCGAGTCCCGCCCCCACGACCGCTGCGAGGACGACACGGGGGGTGCGGAACTGCCAGACGATCTGGTCGAGGGCGACATCGTCCACGGGTCCCCGGCCGGTGACGTGGTGGACCAGGACCGTCCACACGTCACCGACCGGCACGTCGACCGCGCCGATGCCGATGGCGAGGACCATCGAGACCAGCAGCGCGGCGGTGAGCACGAGCACGCAGGCCCACAGCGGGAAGCGGCTCAGAAGGCTTCGGGGTGCAGCATCCTGGCGATCTTCTCGACCGCCACGTCGTTGCTGGGGCCGAGGTACATCGAGTCGGAGAGCACCACGAACTTGTTCTTCTTGGCCGCGGACCACTGGGGGAACTCCTTGAGCAGCTTCTTCGCGTACGCGGTCGGGTCCGGGTCGTTGTAGCTGACGACCACGAGGGCGTCCACGTCGGTGGCGGCGACCTTCTCCTTGCTGAGATCGGCGAAGGAGGTCTTCGACGCGCTCGCGAAGGCATTGCCGCCGCCGGCCTTGGCGAGGATGTCGTTGTAGATGCCGTGGGCGGCGATGGAACTGAAGTCGTTGCTGCCCATGGTCATGTTGGAGAAGATGACCATGACCTTCGGCTTCTTCGCGTCGCCGACCTTCTCCGCCACGTCGGCGATGTTCCGCCGTTCGGTGGCGATGAGCTTCTCGGCCCTGTCCTCGACACCGAAGATCCTGCCCATGTCCCGCAGCAGTGTGTAGCTGTCGTCGATCGTCGTGTTCAGGATGTCCTGGCCGCAGCCCTCGGGCGAGATGTAGGTACGCGCCCCGGCCTCCTGGAGCTGCTCGCGAGTGGCGAAGCCGTTCTTGGCGTCGAAGCCGTAGGACATGTTGGAGAGCACGAGGTCGGGCCGCAGACCGATCATGGCCTCGCGCGGGATGTCGTAGGCGTCGTTCGGCTTCACCCCGCCGGTGGGCAGCTTCTTTATCTCCTCGGCGCGCCCGGGGACTTCGGACATGCCGTAGGACTGCTGGTTGGAGACGATCCGGTCCCCCTGGCCGAGGGCGAGCAGCGTGGACACCTCGGCGACCGAGGCCCCGTTCATCACGACGACCCGGCTGGGGGCCCGGTCGAACTTCTGGTTCAGCCCGCAGTTCTTGAGAGTGACGGGGTACTCGCCCTGCGCGGCGGGGGACGTCTTTTCGGCGGCGTCGGTCTTCTTGCCGCCGGAGCCGGAGTCCGAGCCGGAGCAGCCGGCTGCGGCGAGGCACAGGAGGGCGGCGAGGGCGGCGGCTGTCGGCCTGGGTGTCGGCATGGGGGTATCTCCTCGGTGATCAAGTGGGGCGTGTCGAGGCGCTGTTGCAGGAGTCGGGGGCGGGGGCGGGTGAGTTCCCGGCGGTCATCGGTGTGACGTACGTGACGCAGGCGACCACCCGGCGCGGTGGGCGTGGGGAAGCCCGTGCGGGTCCGTCCGGACGCGCGGCGGCGCCGTGCACCCCCTGCGATCGGCGTCACACCCCGCGTACGGGAACTCGCGCACCTCTCGCACCGACTCCCTGTACGTCACCGTCCCCACCGGTCCACGTATGAGGAAGAACCGATGACCGAGACCACGCCTGCCGCGTCACCACCGCCCCGGCAGCGCTCAGCCGAGGAGACCGACCCGGTCGAGGACCTCACCCGTTCCGAGCGGGCCGACGGCGGCGGCACCTGGAGCGGGCTGCGCCCCCTCCTGCTCCGCCTGCACTTCTACGCGGGCATCCTCATCGGGCCGTTCCTGCTCGTCGCGGCTGTTACCGGGCTGCTCTACACGTTCACCCCGCAGATCGAGTCCGTCGTCTACCGCCACGAGCTGCAGGTCACCCCGCACGGCGAGCCGAAGCCGCTCGACGCTCAGGTGGACGCCGCCCGCGAGGCGATACCCGGCGGGCGGCTCGTCTCCGTCACCAAGGGTGCGGGGGACAGCGACACGACCCGGGTCACCTTCGACGTCGAGGGACTGCCCGAGGGCTACACACAGACCGCCTTCGTCGATCCGTACGACGCAAAGGTGCGCGGCACGCTGCGTACCTACGGCGAGTGGCTGCCCGTGCGGTCCTGGTTCGACAGCCTGCACCGCACCCTGCACCTCGGCGACTTCGGCCGCAACTACAGCGAGATCGCCGCGAGCTGGCTGTGGGTCGAGGTGCTCGGCGGGCTCGTGCTGTGGCTCGGGGCGCCGCGCGGCCGGGAGCGGCTGCGCAAGCTGTTCGTGCCGCGCCGGGGCCCGAAGGGGCGCGGGCGCACGCTGTCCTGGCACGGGGCTGTCGGGCTGTGGGTGTCGATCGGCTTCCTCGCGCTCTCGGCAACCGGGCTGACCTGGTCGGCGCACGCGGGCGCGAACATCGGCAGGATCCAGGACTCGCTGGGCGGTGCGACGCCCTCCGTCTCCTCGGCCCTCGGTCACGGCACGCACGGCGACGGCCCGGCGGGGGCGCACTCGGGCGCCTCCTCCGCGGATGCCGCCGCGAAGGTCGACCTCGATGAAGCCGTCCGCATCGCCCGCTCCGAGGGGCTGCGCGGCAAACTCGTCGTCAGCCCGCCCGCGGACACCAAGAGCGCGTACGTCGTCCGCGAGAACACGCGGCAATGGCCGGAGCAGCAGGACTCGATCGCGATCGACCCGGCCACCGGCAAGGTCACGGACAAGCTGCTCTTCGACGACTTCCCCGTCCTCGCCAAGCTCACCCGCTGGGGCATCGACGCCCACATGGGCCTGCTCTTCGGTCTCGCCAACCAGATCGTCCTCGCGCTCATCGCCGTCGCGCTCATCGGGATGCTCTTCTGGGGCTACCGGATGTGGTGGCTGCGCAGGCCCACCCGGGCGGGCGGCAGGCGGTTCGGCCGCCCGCCGGCGCGGGGAGCCTGGCGCCGGGTGCCGGGCAGGGTCATGGCGCCGCTCGTCGTCGTGGCCGCCGTCCTCGCCTACTACCTGCCGTTGTTCGGGCTGCCCCTGGTCTGCTTCCTGCTCGGGGACCTGGCGGTCGCGCAGGCACGCCGACACGAGCGCGCGCACACGCAAGCGCGCGACGAGACACCGAAGGAGATGGCCCGATGATCGCCGCCACCGGGCTGCGCTGGATTCTGACGCTGCTCTTCTGCGCCCTCGCCGCCTACGGCCTGTGGCGCGCCCTCGCGGCCCGCTCCCAGCCGTGGACCGCGCGGCTCGCCCACGGTCTGCACGCGGTCATGGCCCTCGCCATGTTCGCGATGTCCTGGCCCTGGGGCATGGACCTGCCCGGCACGCCGCAGGTGGTCTTCTTCTCCGCCGCGGCGGTCTGGTTCGTGCTGATCGCCCTCGCTCTGCCGAGCGGACCCGAATCCCGGGCGCGCACCCTCGTGAGCGCGCTGCCGCACGCCGTGATGACCGGAGCGATGGCGTGGATGGTCGCCGCGATGTCCTCGGGCATGTCCATGAGCGCGACGGGCGGGGGCCACGCGCACGACATGCCCGGGATGGACATGTCGGCCCCGGGAGCGATCGCGACGATGACGCTCGGCGGCACCGGCGACCGCTGGAGCGCGGGGCTGCTCGCCCTCGTCCTGCTGGCGCTCGCGCTGTGGTGGCTCGCGAAGGGCTTCGACACGGGCCGCCTCGCGCCCCGCACGGCGAGCGGCGCGTCGTCGGGCGGCGCGGTGCACGCCGCGTGGGACCTGGGCTGTCACGGGCTGATGGCGCTGGGCATGGCGGTGATGTTCGTCGTGATGGTGTGACCCGCGGGGTCGGCGCCGGCGGAACCGGCCTCGGCCCGTGCGGTCCCGGGCGCCGGGCGCGCGTCCTGGGGGCGTGATGCTCCTGGGACGCGCGTGACAGGTGTCCGTTATGTGATGCACGTCACCCGGGGTGTGGGGGAACTCGCGGCCCGGTCCGGCCGACCTCTGGACCGTACGACCCGCACTCTCGCCGGAGCCTGACTCATGGACCACTCGGTGACGCCTTCCGCCGGACGGCGTTCCACCCCCGTGCCGTACGCGCTGCTCGGGGGTTTCCTGCTTCTGCTCGTCGCGCTCTTCGCCGTCTCGTACGGGGTGGGTCATCTCGCCGGGCCCGTCGCCCCCGACATGCGCGGGGTCCCGGACCAGGACGACGACTCCGTCCCGCACGACATGGGCGGCATGAGCGGGATGGATCACTGATGGGCCATCAGACCGCTTCGCGCGCCGTCGCCACGACCGATCTCGTCGTCGGCGGCATGACGTGCGCGGCCTGCGTGCGCAGGGTCGAGAAGAAGCTCGGTGCCCTGGAGGGCGTGCGCGCCACCGTCAATCTCGCGACCGGCACGGCCCGCGTCGAGCACCCGGCGGATCTCGGTACGGACGCGCTCCTCGCCACCGTCGAGAAGGCCGGTTACACCGCCCGCCTCCCCGAGCCGCCCGCGTCCGGGGAAGAACAGGAGGACGAGGAGACCGAGCCCGGCGCCCCGCAGCGGCTGCTGGTGACCGCGCTCCTCACCGTCCCCGTCCTCGTCCTGTCGATGGTGCCCTCGCTCCAGTTCCGCAACTGGCAGTGGCTGTGCTTCGTGCTCGCCGCGCCCGTCGCCTTCTGGAGCGCCTGGCCCTTCCATGAGCGGGCCTGGCGCGGGCTGCGGCACGGCACGGCGACGATGGACACGCTCGTCTCGCTCGGCGTCGTCGCCTCCTTCGGCTGGTCCTCGTACGCGCTCTTCCTCGGCGGCGCCGGTGACCCCGGCATGCGGATGCCCTTCACACTGCTGCCCACCGTCTCGGACGCAATGGCGCACGTCTATCTCGAAGCAGCGGTCGGCGTCCCGCTCTTCGTCCTCCTCGGCCGCCACCTGGAGGCCCGCGCCCGGCGCGGCACCTCGGCCGCCCTGCGCGCGCTCGCCGAGCTCGGCGTGAAGGAGGTGACGGTACGGGACGGGGCCGTGGAGCGTACCGTCCCGGCCGCGCGCCTCGCGGTGGGCCAGGTCTTCCTCGTACGGCCCGGGGAACGTGTCGCGACGGACGGCGAGGTCGTGGAGGGCACGTCCGCCGTGGACCTGTCCCTCGTGACCGGCGAGACGCGGCCCGTGGAGGTCGCGGCCGGCTCCGCCGTCACGGGCGGCTCGGTCAACGCGGGCGGGCTCCTGCTCGTACGCGCGACGGCCGTCGGCGCCGACACCCAGCTCGCCCGCATCACGGCCCTCGTCACCGAGGCCCAGGCCGGGAAGGCCCGCGCCCAGCGGCTCGCCGACACCGTGGCCGGGGTCTTCGTGCCCGTCGTCCTCACCCTCGCCGTCACCGTGCTCGGCTTCTGGCTCGGCGCGGGCGCGGAGCCTCAGCCCGCCTTCACCGCGTGCGTCGCCGTCCTCGTCGTCGCCTGCCCGTGCGCGCTCGGGCTCGCGACCCCCACAGCTCTCATGGCGGCCACCGGCCGAGGTGCCCAGCTCGGCATCCTCGTCAAGGGACCGCAAGCCCTCGAAGCCCTCCGGCAGATCGACACCGTCGTGCTCGACAAGACCGGCACCCTCACCTCCGGGCACCTCACCGTCACCGCCCTCACCGCGCGCTCGGAAGGCCCCGGCGCGCAGGAGGTGCTGCGGCTCGCGGCGACCGTCGAGACCGGATCCGAGCATCCGCTCGGCCGCGCCCTCGTTCTCCACGCCGAGCGCTCCCTCGCCGAGGGCGCGGTACGGCCCGGCGCACTCAGCGGTTTCACCGCGACGCCCGGCAACGGCGTGCGCGGACACGTGGACGGGCGGCTCGTGGAGGTCGGCGCCCCCGAGGGCGAGCTGCCCGAGGAGCTGGGCGCGGCCCTCGCCACCGCCCTGGAAGCCGCCCACACCCCTGTCCTGGTACGGGTCGACGGGCGGCCCGAGGCCGTCCTCGCGCTCGGCGACGTCGTACGCCCCGGCAGCTACCACGCCGTGGACCGGCTCCGCCGCCTCGGCGTGCACCCCGTCCTCGCCACCGGGGACCGGGAGGAGCCCGCGCGGGCCGTCGCCACCGCACTCGGCATCGACGAGACGTACTCCCGCTGCACCCCCGAACGCAAAGCGGAGCTGGTCCGCGCGCTGCGCGCGGAGGGGAAGCGGGTCGCGGTCGTCGGGGACGGCGTCAACGACGCGGCGGCGCTCGCCGGGGCCGACCTCGGCATCGCGATGGGCACCGGCACCGATGTCGCCATCGGCGCCGCCGACGTCACCCTCGTCCGCGACGACATCGAAGCCCTCGCCGACGCCGTACGCCTCGCCCGCCGCACCCTCGCCACCATCCGAGGCAACCTGCTGTGGGCCTTCGGCTACAACGTCGTCACCATCCCGCTCGCCATGGTGGGCCTGCTCAATCCGATGCTCGCCGCTGCCGCGATGTCCCTCAGTTCGGTCCTCGTCGTCCTCAGCAGCCTCCGCCTGCGCCGCTGGCAGCCCGCCGCAGCGGCGGCCGTCGCGCGGCGCCGGCGCCGCTCCCCGAAGGCGGCCTTCTGATGCCCGTTCCCTCCGCGCGCCTGCGCGCCCCGCTCACCGCCGTCGGCGTTCCCGTCCTCGCCTGCGCCCTCGCCCTCTGTGGTCTCGGTGCCTGGACGGCGACCGGACGTGCCGGGAGCCCGCCGCACGTGGCCGTCACGAAGGCGTACGTCTACCAGCCGCTCGGCTCGACGCGGGAGACCGCCGCGTTCTTCACCCTCACCAACGACGGCGGCTCCGCCGACCGGCTCGTGAAGATCACCTCGCCCGACACGGCCGCGCCTCCCGCGCTGAGCGAACACCGCATGACATCCTCCGGCGCCGCCTACCGGCAGCCGGTGGGCTCCGCCGCCGTTCCGGCCGAGGACGGGCTCACGATGACCCCGCACGGGACGGACGTGACCGTACGGCCGAAGGGAACGTGGCTGCCCGGCGAAGAGGTCTCCTTCACGCTGCGCTTCGCGTACGGGAAGCCGCTGAAGGTCCGGGCGGTGGTGGTCCGGCCGGGTACGGAGACGGACCGGCCCCTTCGCCCGTAGCGCCGTGCCCCGCACCGCCGTCCGTTCCTGCCCCATATGCCGGAACTCCGCTCCAGCGGGCGCCTTTCCGGCATTGAAGGCAAGCCGGGCGCCCTGCCATGTCGCCCGGCCTCCCTCGATGGGAGGATGAGGCGCCATGGAAGCGGGACCGGTCGGACGCGCGGTGAGGGCGGCGATGTTCGCCGCCGTCTCCGTCACGCTCGCCGCGACCGGGCACGTCCTCATGTCCGAGGCCCCGCTTCCCTTCTGGGTGCTCGTCACCGGCTTCCTCGCGCTCGCGGTCCCCGGCTGGTGGTTCGCCGCCCGCGAGCGCGGCCCCTGGCTCGTCACGGGCCTCGCCGTCGCGACCCAGGGCGTGCTGCACAACGCCTTCGCCGCCGCGCAGTCCGCCCTCGGGACGGTCGGGGGGACGGGCTCGTACGAGGCCGGAGCGGGTGCGGCGCCGACGGACGCCATGGCGGGCATGGACCACATGGCGGGCATGGACCACTCGGCCGCGAGCGGCGCGATGACCGGCATGGACCACATGGCCGGCATGGACCACTCGGCCGCGAGCGGCGCGATGACCGGCATGGACCACATGGCCGGCATGGACCACTCGGCCGCGAGCGGCGCGATGACCGGCATGGACCACATGGCCGGCATGGACCACGCCTCCGCCATGGGTCACATGGGCTCGACGGCCCACATGGGCCACGACATGGCCGGGATGTCCTCGACGGGGATGCTCGCCGCGCACGTCCTCGCCGCCCTCGCCTGCGGGGTGTGGCTGGCCCGCGGCGAACGCGCCGCCTTCCAGGTCCTGCGCGCGGTCGCGGGCCGGCTGCTTGCTCCCCTCCGTCCCCTCCTCACGGCGCCGTTGCCGGCCCCGCGCCGCCGTCTGCGCCCCCACCGGGGCCTGAGCGACCGGCTGCCGCTGGGCCTGCGGTGCGCTCGCGCGCGGGACCGGCGCGGGCCGCCCGGGGTGCTCGCCGCGTTCTGAGAACGCGGCAGGCATTCCGGAGGACGTACACCCCGCTGGCACGCGCCCGGTCGCCGACCGGCCCGCCGCCGTACCCGCACGCAGTGGGAGTCCTCCGGCACACCCGGCCCCGAAGGGCCCGGGTGCCCCATTCACCGGAGACCCGGACCCGTCCCGCACGCCGCCACGCGCGCCGCAGCCGCGGCGCGCGGCCCCGCGCCGTGACCGGACGCCCGGGTGCCGGACCGATCCGTGAAGGACACACCTGGCGATGAACACCACCCTGCCCGCCCCGCGCGGGTCACAGCGCGCCTCCGTGCCGCACGACAGGACGACGGAGGACACCGTCTCGACCGGCTGGGCGCTCGCCGCCCGCGCCGGGGACCGCGAGGCGGCCGACGCCTTCGTACGGGCCCTGCACCGCGACGTCGTACGGTATGTGGCCCACCTGTCCGCCGACCCGCAGGCCGCCGAGGACCTCGCGCAGGACACGTTCCTGCGCGCTCTGCGCACCCTGCACCGCTTCGAGGGCCGCTCCTCGGCCCGTACCTGGCTCCTCACCATCGCGCGCCGCGCCGTCGTCGACGACTTCCGCAGGACCGCCGCGCGCCCCCTGCTCGCCGACACCGACGACTGGAGCGCGACCGTCGAGCGCGCCCAGCCGACAGGGCTGCCCGGCTTCGAGGAAGGGGTGGCGCTCCAGGAACTCCTGGCCGCGCTCCCGTACGACCGCCGACAGGCGTTCGTCCTCACCCAGTTGCTCGGGCTCTCCTACGCGGAGGCCGCCCGCGCGGCGGGCTGCCCGGTCGGCACGGTCCGCTCCAGGGTGGCCCGCGCGCGTACCGCCCTGACCGCACAGCTGGAGCACGGCGAGGCGGAGGCCCTGGCGCAGGCCGCCTGACGCACACCACCGGGGCCGCTCCCGCACCGGGGCGGCCCCGGCCCCGCCACGCGCGACGGGGCGCACGCCCGTCGGCAGTCGGTCACGAACGGCACGGTCCACCACGGCAGTAGCATGATCGCCGTGACAGAGCTGGAAGAGCTGGTCCTGACCCCCGACGAGCGGGCCCAGGGAGTCGGGGTCGACAGTGTGACGTTCACGATGGACTGGTCCGGTGAAGATCACCCGGGGCAGCTGGCGGCATTCGTGGCCGGTCGGGTACGGGCCTTCGGGGCAGATCCGGCAGACGTCGACACCGACGCCGTCCACCGCGCGGCCGAGACCGACCCGACTCTGCGCCGCGGTGATCTTCCGGTCCGCCAGCTCGATCATCTGTCCGGTGTGCTGGCACATCTCGGCTGCACTCTCATGATGCAGGACAACGGCACCGACACCTACGAGCTACTGGTCGCACTGACCGGTGAGCACGAGCCGACCGAGCTGACGCACCAGGGCGTCCCGGTACGGGCCTGGGGATCGGAACCCGAAGAGACCCTCGTCAGCCTGAACTGCCCGAACTGCTCGCAGATGCTGGTCTGGGAACTGCCGTCGACCGAGGCCCTGGCCGACGAACGCTGCCCTTGTGGAACCGCGTTGTTCGACGCCACTGGCCGCCCACTGCCCCACGTCACTCTCCACGACTGAGCCGCTCGGTCGCCGGCACCACCCGCTCGGGCCTGACGGGCGGTCACGCCATTGCGCCGGACCGCGTCCCGGCCGGAGCCGACCGCCACGAATCCCCGCTGCTCGCCCGTGCGGGCGAGACCCGCTCACCGCACGGGGAATCCGAAGGAGTATCCCTGCTGCCTCAGCCAGGGCAGGATCTCGCGCAGAGCGGCCACGGTCTGGGAGCGGTCCCCTCCCGCGTCGTGGAAGAGGACGGTCGGCCCGTTGGAGATCTCCCTCTTGACGGTGGCGACCATGGTCTGCGCACCGGGGCGCTCGAAGTCCCTGGAGTCGACGTTCCAGCCCAGCGGTCGCATCCCCCGGGACGCGGCGAGCTGCCGGCTGTACGGGGTGAAAGCACCGCCCGGGGCCCTGTAGTACTCCGGCCGGACGCCTCCGGACGCTTTGGTGATCATGCGTTCGGCATCCAGGATCTGCTGGGACTGGTATGCCTCGGACTTGGTGTCCATGGTGGTGTCGTGCGAGACCGTGTGGTTGCACAGCCGGTGCCCGGCCGCCACGACCTCCTTGACCAGGTCCGGATGCGCCTGGGCCTGCGTGCCCACCATGCAGAACGTGGCCTTCACACCGTTGTCCTTCAGCAGTTGCAGCACCTGCGGCGTCCAGACCGGGTCCGGTCCGTCGTCGATGGTGATGTTGACGCCCCGGGCGCCTTTGTCCGAGGCGTGCGCGATGTCCGCCGCCACCTTGGTCACGGTCCGGTCCTGAGGCCGGGCGCCCGGCGCCGAGGCCTGCGCTTGCGGCTGCCGTGCTCCGGCGGTGTCGGCCTGCGCGGTCCAGACCGAGGTGGCAGCGGCCAGCGCTGTCACCCCGAGCGCCGCCCCGAGAAGCTTGCTGTGCCATCCCCTTCCCTTGTGCTTTGCCATGTCCGCCCACCCCTTTGCTGTCTCCGCCGATGCCCTGCCCCCATGAAGACATACGAACGCCCGTACGGGATCGCTCTGTTACCGATCGCAGACGAATCCGCAGGGGACCGGCGACAAACGCGGGAGACCCGCGACAGACAAGATCTGTCGTACGGCATCGGTCAACAGCGGTGTGGTCCGGGCGCAGTAGCCGCCGATGCCCGGCCGGTGACGCCCGGCTCCGGGGGCGGTGTGCCGCCCGTGGCGTCGGGCCGAGTGGCTTCCTCCCCGCCGTGGAAAACGCGGTGGCCGCCGTCCGGCGCCGGCCGGGTGTCCGTTACGCCGCGGCGTGCCGCGCCCTGCGCGCCGCCGACTTGCCCAGTTCCCACAGGAGCAGGAACACGAGCGCGGCAAGGAGGGCCCAGCCGAACTGGCGGAGGTTGATCTGGGTGGTGCCCAGGATGCGGCGGAAGCCGTCCATCTGGGTCACCAGCACCGCGAGGACGAATTCGGACAGCGCCGCCCAGTTCATCTGCTTGCTGTCGAAGGTGGCCGTCGTCAGCACCGAATCCGTCTCGCTGCGGCACTCGAACGCGGCCGCGATCAGGCAGAGCGCGAAAGCGGTGAAGGCGATCGAGTTGCCGGTCCGGGCGCTGCCGAAGTGGATCTCCCCCAGCTTGATCAGCGCGAGGAGCGCGACGGTGAGGGCCAGCCCACCGAGCCCGACGGTGACCAGTACCGGCCGGGTCAGCACCGACTCACCGCGGGGGCGGGGTGTGCGACGCATGAGCCCGGGACTCTCCCTGTCGAAGCCGAGCGCGAAGCCGAAGGGGGCGTTGACGACGAAGTGCACCCACAGAACCTGTGCGGGCGTGAAGGGCTCGCCCGCTGCGATGTTGAACAACGTGGCACCGAGAAAGGTCAGCACGAAGGTGACCAGCAGCAGCAGAACGAACCGGATGTACTTGGTGAGGTTGTCGTAGAGCTTCCTGCCCTCCTCCACCGCGAAGACGATCGTGGCGAAGTTGTCGTCGGAGAGAATCATGCGGCCGGCGTTCTTCGCCACGTCCGTGCCGCTGCCCATGGCGATGCCGATGTCGGCGGCCTTGATGGCGGGCGCGTCGTTGACACCGTCGCCGGTCATCGCCACGACCTCACCTGTCTTCTTGAGGGTGTCGGCGAGCAGGACCTTGTGCTCCGGCGCGACGCGCCCGACCACACCGATGCCGTCGATACGGGCGAGCTGCTCGTGCTCCGGCCACGCGGCGAAGTCGGCACCGAGCACGGCCTCACCGGGGATCCCCAGCTCTCTGGCAATGGCGGCACCGGTGGTGACGTCGTCCCCGGTCACCAGACGGACCCGGATATGAGCTTCCTGGGCGCTTGCCACAGCGGCCCTGGACTCCTTGCGCGGCGGGTCGACCATGCCGACCAGGCTGGTCATCCGCAAGTCGGTGACATGGGCGAGGAGGTCACCGTCCGGATCGAAGCCCGAGGGGTCCAGATCCCGGGTGGCCGCGGCCATCACCCGCTGCCCCTCGCCGCCCATCCGCTCGATCTGCTCCTGCGCGCGCCGCTCCAGTTCCGCGTCCCAGGCGATGGTCCCGCCCGCCGAGAGCGCGGTGGCGGCGCGCGCCATCACCGCCGGCGCAGCGCCCTTGACGAAGCAGCGCACCACCGGTCGTCCGGCGGCGTCCACCGTCGAGTTGAAGGTGGCCATGAGCTTGTAGTCCGGATCGAACGGCAGCGTGGCCAGCCGCGGGAGCCGCTGCTGCGTGGCCTCGATGTCCAGGCCGGCCTTGTGCCCGAGCACCAGGAGCGCGCCTTCGGTGGGATCACCCACCACCTGGCCGTCCACCAGCTTGGCGTCGCTCGCGACGATGTACGGGAGGATCGCGTCCTCGATCCTCGTGGGTGATCCCGCGGCGTGGTGGATCTTCCCGTCGAGACCGTAGCCCGTGCCGGAGACGGTGTACCGGTCGGTGGGACTCACCACTTCGACCGCGGTCATCTGGTTCATCGTCAGCGTGCCGGTCTTGTCCGAGTTGATCGCCGAGGTGAACCCCAGGGTCTCCACCGAGGGAAGTTCCTTCACGATCGCGTTGCGCCCGGCCAGGTTGAGACTGCCGACGGAGAGGATCACCTGGGTCACGGTCGGCAGTGCCTCGGGAATGGCCGCGATGGCCAGGGAGACCGCGCTGACGAACAGAACGTCCCACGCCTGGCCCCTGCTGCGGCCCAGGGCCAACATCACGATCATGGTGAGACCGGCCGCCGAGGCGATCCACAGCGTCAGGGTGTTGAGTTCCCTGGTGAGCGGCGTCGCCTCCGGCGCGGTGGCCGACAGCATTCCGGAGATCTTGCCGAGTTCGGTCCTCTCGCCCGTCCCGGTGATGACCACGACACCGCTGCCGTGGGTGACGGGCGTGTTCATGAACGCCATGTTCGACTGCTCCCCCGGCCCCGGCCGGCCGGCCGGCAGCGTACCGGCGTCCTTCGCGGCGGGGACGCTCTCCCCGGTGAGCGCCGACTCGTCGATCTGCAGGGCGTGGGCCTCGATGACCCGCCCGTCCGCCGAGACCTGGTCACCGGCGGCGATGAGCACGATGTCGCCGACGACGAGTTCGGTGGCGGGGATCTCCAGCTCGGTGCCGTCGCGCCGTACCCGTGCCGTCGCCTTCATCATCGATTTCAGCGCGTTCATGGCGCTGACGGCCTTGCCCTCCTGCCGCAGGCCCACGACGGCGTTCAGCAGTGTCAGCAGGGCGAGCACGACTGCCGTGCCCCACTGCGCGACCAGGAGCGACACCACCGCCGCGGCCACGAGAATGATCTGCATGTAGCTGCGGTACTGGTCGAGGAACCTCCGCCAGGCAGGGGCCGGTTGCTCCTCGGGCAGCGCGTTCGGGCCGTTCGCGACGAGCAGTTCGGCCGCGCGCGCCGTGGAGAGCCCGATCGCGGGGTCGACCCCGAGTGCTGCCGCGACGTCCTGGGGAGTGCGCGCGTACCAATCCGCCGGAGCGGGGGGCTGTTGTTCTGCGGGGTCCCGCTGCACCGCCATCTTCCTGCCTCCGATCAGGTGCGCTTCGCCTGCCCTGCCCTGCGATGCCTGGCCGCGTACGGGTCGGCCGCCGCCCCATTGGGAGCCTCCGCCGCCAGTTCCCGGCCGGCGGCGAGCAGATCCTCCCGGGCCTGCTTGCCGACCGTGGGGTACTGGGGGTCGATCTCCATGAGTGTGTGGACGAGCACCGCCGCCGTGCAGATCCGGGCGAACCACTTCCGGTCGGCGGGCACGACGTACCACGGCGCCCAGTCCGTGCTCGTGGCCGACAGCATCTCGGAGAACGCCTGCTGGTAGTCGTCCCAGTAGCGGCGCTCCCGTACGTCGGCGGCGGAGAACTTCCAGTTCTTCTCCGGCAGATCGATCCGCTTCATGAAGCGGGTCCGCTGCTCCTCCTTGGAGAGGTTCAGGAAGACCTTCACCACCTTGAACCCGTTGTCCGTGAGGTAGCGCTCCCAGTTGTTGATCTCCCGGTAGCGGCGCTCCCACAGCTTTTCGCCCCGGGGGCCGGCGGGGAGGTGCTGCCGGTCGAGAACCTGGCGGTGGACCCACACGACGAGGACCTCCTCGTAGTGCGACCGGTTGAAGATCGCGATGCCTCCGCGCGTGGGCAGTTCGCGGGCGTAGCGCCACAGGTAGTCGTGGTCGAGCTCCTCGTCGGAGGGCACCTTGAAGCTGCTGACCCGTACGCCCTGCGGATTCACCCCGCTCATGACGTGCCGGATCGTCCCGTCCTTGCCGCCCGCGTCGAGCGCCTGCAGGCAGAGCAGCACGCCGTATGTGTTCTGCGCGGCCAGCCGCTCCTGGTACTCGGCCAGGAGCGACACGCCGGTACGCAGCAGCTCGGCGCTTTCCTGCTTCGTCACCACGGCCTTGTAACGAGGGTCGAAGTCCTTGCCCAGGTCCACCTTCGACCCCGGCTTCACCCGCAGCGGCTTGATGAATCCGGCGATGCGGTCGGCCCTGTCGTCCGGCATGGCCGATCACCCCTTCTCACGGACACGGCGTGCGCCGCATGACACCACTCGCCCGGACGACCACGATCGCGACCACGAGGAGGCCTTTTCGCCCAGGAAGGAGACCATTCACCACGTTTCGCCATGGGAGGTTGCGCGTCAAAACACAGCGGGCCGTTCGGCTGAGCCGGTCCCGGCACACCCCACGGCGGGCGGACCCGCATCCGGCCACGCCGCCGGCTCCTGCGGTGTCACGCGCCGGCGGCGCCCGGATCCGAGGACGGGGCGAGGGAGTCGGCGTCCTCCATGAAGGCCAGCATCCGGGCGTTGACGAGGTCGGGGTGGTCGATCTGCGGTCCGTGGCCGGTCGCGGCGATGATCTCGGCGCGGGCCCCGGGAATCAGGCGCGGCACCCGCTCCAGCTGCCGTTGCGGGTGCACCAGCAGACTGCGCTTGCCCATGATGAGATGGAACGGCGTCCGGATGGAGCCGAGTTGTGCGTCGGACAGCGGCAGAGGCGCGGGGCGCCGGATCCGGAAGGCCCGTACGCCCGTCCGGACCATCGTCCGCAACTCCGGTACGACGAGCACCGGTTGCTCCAGCCAGGCCGCCAGGCGCGGGCGCAGCGCCTTGGGTGCGAAGGTGGCGAAGAGGCTGGCGAAGATCCAGACGAAGAAGCGCAGGCCCACCTTCTCCAGGCCACCCGGGTCGAGGGCGGTGACCGAGGCGAGCCTGCCGGGCCGCAGATGCGCCTGGTTGATGACGAGCCAGCCCCCGTAGGAGGAGCCGACGAGGTGGACCCGGTCCAGGCCGAGCGCGTCGAGGGCCTCGTCCATCCACTGGGCGGCGCGCTCCGGCTGCCACATGGGCTCCCGGTGCACGCTGCGGCCGGGGTCTCCGGGGGTGTCGAGGGCGTAGACGGGGCGCTCGGCGCTGAGCGCCGGGGTGTTGGGGTACCACTGCGCGGAGCAGCCGCCCGAACCGTGGATCAGGACGACAGGGGTGCGCTCCTCGGCGGCCGGGTCGGCTGAGCCGTACCGGTAGACGTGCGTGGTGCCGAACGAGGTCTCGACATCCGTCTCGGAGCGGGCCGGCGCGCCCAGCGCGTAGACGGCCTCGCAGGCGGCGAAGTACCGGTCGCGCAGGGCGTCGCTGACATAGCGACCGATGTCGCGGCGGGCGCGGGTGGTGTTCTCGGGCACGGCGGCACCTCCGGTGAGGACTCATCCTTCGTAATACGACCGTACCACCATGCTGATACAGCGGTACCATGAAGAGGTCCGGGCAGCCGGACCGCGCAGGCGCGACCGACGGGTGGAGACACGAGCATGCCGAAACGCGTGGATCACGAGGAACGGCGCAGCCAGATCGCCGAGGCGCTCGTCCGGGTCGCCGGACGGCGCGGGCTGCACGCGGTCGGCATGCGGGACGTGGCGGCCGAGGCCGGCGTGTCCCTGCGGCTCGTGCAGTACTACTTCGGGACCAAGGAGAAGCTGCTGCTCTACGGGCTCCGGCATCTGACCGACCGGTTCACCGCCCGGGTGGGCGCCCGCCTCCGGGCCGAGGACCGGGACCCCGGCCCGCGCGCGACCGCCGAGGCCCTGCTCCTGACCTCCCTCCCGGCCGACGAGGAGAGCCGGATCTTCCACCTCCTCTACACCTCGTACGCGATCCTGTCCGTGACCGACGAGGCGCTGGCCGCCCAGCCCTTCATCGACAGCCCCGACGCCGCCGAGGACGCCCTGACCGGCCTGCTGCGCCGGGCCCAGGAGGCGGGCCTGGCCGATCCCGGCGTGGACGCGCGCACCGAGGCGATCGGCCTGCTGGCCATGGCGGCCGGCATGGGCACCAGCATCCTGGTGGGCCAGCGCCGCCCGGAATCGGCCGCCGAGGTGCTGCGCCACCACCTGGACCGCGTCTTCACGTCCCCGACTCCGTGAGCGCCGGGGCCCGGCGGGGCCGGACGGCCCGCCGTCCCGCCGCAGCGTCTTCACGGTGTACGGAAGTCCGCCTCCGCCCGCTCCTCGTCCCCGTTGTCAGTGGGCACTGTCAGCTTCCTGCCTGCGTCGCCGAGGAGATCACCGCCGCCCCCGGGGTCGGGGCGGCCACGGAGCGCGACAGCGGTGAACCGGCCCTGTAGCCAAGTGGCCCGGATGTGAACATTCCGCGCAAGAGTGCAACTGGCATGTCGGTCTTGACAATTGCCTGGAGGGCCGATGTTAAGATCATCTTACTTCCAGTGGGCTGATGGCATATGGGGGCATTCCGGGAGGGATGAATTCCGCGGCCCCACATCCGGAGGGGCCTTCCCTGGGTGGTGCAAGCCGTGGCTCGACCGGCCCGGTGCGCGGCACATGAGGGAGCGTCAAGCCGTATCCATAGCCATGGCACTTGAAGTGAGTCTCATGACATTTGCACAGGGCCCTCTCCTGTGGGCACTGGTTGTCGTCGCGCTGGTCGCCGTGGGTGCCGTTCTGCGGGCTCGCAAGACCAACATCGGACTGCGCAGACAGAACTCCGAACTCCACCAGCAACGAGACGGCTTGCAGCGGCAGCGGGACGAACTCCACGTCGCCTACACCGGCCTGACGCATCAGCACTCCGCCGAGCTGGCCGAGGTCCGCAAGGACGCCGAGGAGGAGACCAAGGCGGTCCTCAAGGCCGCCGTGCGCACCCTCCAGGGGCTTGCGGACGAGCAGCAGGTGGTCATCGGGAACGCCCAGCAGAAGTACGGCGACGACCCCGGCATCCTGGCCGATCTGATGGCCATGGACCACGCCAACAGCCAGTTCGGACGCCGGGCCCAGGGCATCGCGGTGCTCTGCGGCGGCTGGCTCGGCCGCCGGGAGACCGTCGCCTCCGTCTTCGACGTGGCCCGCAGCGCCCAGGGCCGTATCCGGCAGTTCGACCGGGTGCGGATCAACGGGCAGGTGAACTTCTCGGTCGTCAGCAAGGCCGTGGAGCCCGTGGCCGTCGTCCTCGCCGAGCTGCTGGCCAACGCCACCAACTACTCCGCCCCCGGCACCCCGGTCGAGATCAACATCCAGGCCGTCCCGACGGGTGTCTGCCTCATCGTCGACGACGCCGGTCTCGGCATGGGCCAGGAGGAGAAGGACCGCGCGGCGGCCCTCCTCGCGCCGCAGGCCGCGATCAGCGTCTCCAGTCTGGGCATTCCTCCGCAGTTCGGGTTCGCCGTCTCCGGGGTGCTGGCCGCCCGCTACGGGTTCAGGGTCTCGGTGGATTCCGTATCCCCCTATGGAGGTGTACGCGCCGTGGTTCTGCTGCCCGACGAGTTGCTGACCAGCGATGTGCCCGGGCCGCAGCTCCCGGTCGCCGCCGAGCGCCAGGGCGCGGACATCGCGGCGCTCCCCCGGCGTCAGGCGCCCGCGCCGTCTCCGACCCCGCTGTTCCCGCCGACCGCGCAGCCGGTCGCCGCTCCAGTGCCCACCGGGCCCGCCACCACCGCCGGTGGCCTGCCCAAGCGTCGTCGCAAGAGCCCGGTGTCGGTGGTGCCGCCGGCCGAGCCAGGGCCGGTGCGCAGCAACGAGGAGACCGCTTCCCGTCTGGGCGCGTTCCAGCGCGGAACCCGGTCCGGGCGTGACATGACGACGATGGAAGGACCCGAGTTCCAGTGAACCCCGATCTGTCCTGGGTGCTCAACGATGTGCTCCAGGTACCCGGCGCACGGCACGCGATCCTCGTCTCCGCCGACGGTCTGCTGCTGGCCAACTCCAGCGAGATCGGCCGGGACGACGCGGAGACCGTGGCGGCCGCGATGAGTTCCATGCAGTCGCTGAGCCGGGCCGTCGCACCCTTCATCGGGGCCCAGGCCCCGGGCCGCTGGCGTCAGACGCTGCTGGAGTACGACCACGGCTGGATCTTCCTGATCGCGGCAGGCACCGGCGCCTACCTGGCGGCCGCCGCCGCGGCCGACGTGGACATGGAGGCCATGTCGTTCCGCATGCAGCAACAGGTCACCGCGCTGGGGAAGGCGATGACCACACCTCCCCGCCAGGACGTGGGAATCGACATATGACGACGCCGGGCGAGGAACAGGCGGTCAACAGCGGGTTCGTCCGGTCCTACGTGATCACCGGAGGGCGCGGCCTGCCGGATGCGGAGGGCCTCTCCCTCGTCACCCTGGTCACCATCGCACCCGACCGGCAGCCGCCCCCGAACCCGAGCCCGGAGGTCCGGGCCATCTGGGAGCTGTGCTCCGGCGGCTACCTGTCGGTGGCCGAGGTGGCGGGCCACCTCGGCCAGCCGGTCGGCGTCGCGCGGCTGCTGCTGAACGATCTGGCGGAACAGGGCCATCTGATGCGCCGCACGGCGCCACCGGCGGCTCAGCTCGTTGACAGGAAGATCCTCGAAGAGGTGTTGCATGGACTCCACGTCCGGTTCGGCTGACAGCATCTATGTGCCGGACGCGGTGCGGCGTGCGGCGAAGATTCTCGTCGTCGGGCACTTCGCCGTGGGCAAGACGACGCTCATCGGCACCCTCTCCGAGATCACTCCGCTGCGGACCGAGGAGCGGATGACCCAGGCCGGGGCCCACATCGACGACCTGCGCGGGGCACCCGACAAGGTGACCACGACGGTCGCGCTGGACTTCGGCCGTCTGACGCTCAGCGACGAGCTGGTGCTGTACCTGTTCGGTACGCCGGGCCAGCAGCGCTTCGTCGAGCTGTGGGAGGACATGGCGCGCGGCTCGCTCGGCGCGCTGCTCCTCGTCGACCCGGCCCGTCTTGCCGACACCTTCCCGGTGATCGACCTGGTCGAGACGTACGGGCTGGAGTACGCGGTCGCGGTCAACAGCTTCGATCCGTACTCCCGGCATGCCGAGGAGGAGTTGCGCGAGGCTCTCGATCTGCTGCCGGACACCCCGGTCGTGTACTGCGACGCCCGGGACGAGAAGTCGTCCGCGCAGGCCCTGATCACTCTGGTCCAGCATCTTCTGGCACACGTGGCCTGAGAAGCTGTCGCCCGACCGCCGTTCGAACGTGCCGGTCCGGGCCATGCCTCCCGGGCCCGCTCTCCGTCCACCGTCCGGGCCCTTCGGGGCCCGCGATCACATCGAGGAATCACACATGGACTCGTCGCCGGGATCCACCCCGTACAGCGCCCCCACCGGGTGCCCGATGCGCGGTGAGCGCCAGACGTCGCTCTACGGGCCTGAGTTCGCGTCCGATCCGCAGCGCGTGTACGACGCATTCCGGGCGCACGGACTCGCCGCTCCGATCGAGCTGGCCCCCGGTGTGGAGGCCACCCTGGTCGTGCAGCACGAGGCCGCGCTCCGGGTGCTGCAGAATCCGTCCTTCTTCGCCCGTGACTCGAGGCGCTGGGCCGCACTGCGGGAGGGCCGCGTACCGCTGGACAGCCCGGTGCTGCCGATGATGGCATACCGGCCCAACTGCCTGTTCACGGACGGCACCGAGCATCTGCGGCTGCGCAAGGCGGTCACCGAGAGCCTCGGCCGGCTCAACACCACCCGGCTCAGCCGGGACGTGGAGCGGATAGCCGACTACCTCATCGACCAGTTCATCGAGCGCGGCAGCGCGGACCTGCTCGGCGACTACGCCAAGCTGCTGCCGCTCCTGCTGTTCAACCAGCTCTTCGGCTGCCCCGGCGACATCGGCGACCGGCTGACCCGCAGCATGTCCGCGATCTTCGACGGCCAGGACGTGCTCCGGGCCAACGCCGAGCTGACCGAGTGCCTGATGGAGCTCGTCGCGCTCAAGCGGCGGCAGCCCGGCGAGGACATCACCTCCTGGCTCATCCAGCACCCGGCCGGGCTGCGGGACGAGGAGCTCAAGGACCAGCTCGTCATGCTGATGGGCGCGGGCGTCGAGCCGGAGCGCAATCTGATCGCCAACGCGTTGCTGCTCATGCTGTCCAGCGACACCGGGGTCACGCAGCGGCGGGGCACCGGAATGCTGGTCGAGGACGCGCTCGACGACGTGCTGTGGAACAACCCGCCGATCGCCAACTACGCGACGCACTACCCGGTCCAGGACATCGACCTGGGCGGAGTGACGCTGAAGGCGGACACCCCGGTGCTGATCAGTTTCGCCGCCGCCAACAGCGACCCCGCGCTCACCGACGCCCGCCAGACCCTGAGCAAGGGCGCCCATCTGGCCTGGGGCGCCGGCCCGCACGTCTGCCCGGCGAAGTCCCCCGCGCAGCTCATCGCCCTCACCGCGATCGAGAAGATCCTCAACACGGTGCCCGACCTCGCGCTCGCGGTAGCGCCCTCCGCGGTCGAATGGCGCCCGGGGCCCTTCCACCGGGCCCTGGTGTCACTGCCCGTGCACTTCACCGCCGCCCCGGCGCGCCGGAACACCGCATCGGCCGCGCAGGCGCCCGTTCCGTCCCGGAACGTCGTCCCGGACGAGACGCCGGCCGCGCACCACGACCACGCGGAGCCGCAGAAGAAGACGAAGGGCTGGTGGAGTTCCTTCCTGGACGTGTTCCGGGTGTGACGTATGTCTACCCGGGCGTGACGTACGGCTTGTGCGCATAAGGCGGACTTTCTCATGCGTAACAGCTGTGGCTCAGGGAGGAGTTGAGGCGCAGGCGACAGATGACAAGGGGCCGGAGCAGGGTTTCTCTGTGATACGGGCAACATGGATCCACGCATGGGTGGCATATGCATGAGGGTAGGTTCTGCCGGTAACCATGAGCCCAGGTCAAGGAACTCTGCGTGAGCGCAATATGTGGCACAGACAGGCCCCCCGTCGACCGCCGTGCCCTCATCTCCCTCCTGAAACGCCTCAAATCGCCCGAAGGGCAGGCTGATCCCTACCCTTTGCTGGCCGATCTGAGGGCCATGGGCGACGTCGTGCGCGCTCCCTGGGACGCGTACTTCGTCACGGGCTTCGACGCGTGCAGCGAGGTGCTGCGCGGACGCAACTGGCTGGCGCCCGACTTCGCCTGGCAGGAACGCCAGGCGGACACCGAGCGCTGGGAGGCCGTCGCCACGCAGGAGATGACCAAGACCCTCTCCCGGCTCAACGCCCCCGAGCACACCTGCCAGCGCCGCAGCCTCGGCAACCTCTTCGACCGGTCGACCATCGCGCGGCTGACCCCGCAGGTCGAGGAGCACGTCACCCGGCTCCTCGACGAACTGGCCGACAAACTGCGCTGGGGCGAGGCCGACTTCGTCAGCACGGTCAGCGAGCAGCTGCCGATCAGCACCATCGGCTCCTGGCTGGGGATACCGCCCGAGGACTACCCGCACATCCTGGAGATCACCCACAACCAGGTGCACGCCCAGGAACTGCTGCCCACCAAGAAGCAGCTCGCCGTCTCCGCCGAGGCGACCGTCCATCTGCGCAGCTACTTCACCGACCTGGTGAAACAGCGCCGGGCCAACCCCGGCAACGATGTCCTGACCGGCTGGATCCACACCTGGGACGCCCAGGAACCCGACCGCGAGGCGGCGGACGAGATCCTCTACCGGCTCACCATGTTCGTCACCATCGCCTCGCTGGAGACCACCGCCACCCTGCTGTCGACCATGGTGGAGCTGCTCCTGAAGGAACCCGGCCGGTGGGCCTGGCTCGGCGAGAACCCCGGATACATCGACGCCGCCGTCGACGAGGTCCTGCGCTACGACCCGCCGATCCACATCAACACCCGGATCGCCGCCGACGACACCGTGCTGGCGGGCGTGCCGATCGCCAAGGACAGCATGGTCCACGTCATGTACGGGGCCGCCAACCACGACCCGCGGCGCAACGAGAACCCGGACGCCTTCGACGTACAGCGCTCCGGAACGCATCTCACCTTCGGGGGCGGGGTGCACTACTGCCTGGGCGCGGCCCTCGCCCGCCTGGAGGCGCGTACGCTCCTGACGCAGCTGCTGAAACGCTTCCCCACCCTGCGCGCCGTCGCGCCGGCCGACTACGCGTCCCGGCTGGTCTTCAGGCGGGTCACCTCGCTGAGCGTGGCGATATGAAGCTCTCGCTGTCGCAGTACCTCGCCCCGCACCGGCGGCCGAGCACGGTGCGCACCGAGCGCGAGGGCGCCGTCCTCCGTGTGGAGCTGGACTCCCCCGGCACCGGCAACGCGGTCACCGAGGCGATGCTGGACGATCTGCTGGCGGTCCTGGCCGTACCGGACCCCGACGTCCGGGTGCTGGTGCTCAGCGGGGCCGGTGACGACTTCTGCCTGGGCGGCGACCGCAACGAGTTCGCCGACTGGCTCGACGAGGACCCCACCGGGCGGGGCATCCGGATCGCCGGTGACAAGGCACGCCGGGTCTGCGAGGCGATCTCCGCCAACCAGGCCGTCACCATCGCCCGGATCCAGGGCAAGGCGATCGGCGCCGGTCTCGCGCTGGCCCTCGCCTGCGATCTGCGCGTGGGCGCCGACACCGCCGGTTTCCGGCTGCCGGAGCTGGCGCTCGGGCTGCCCACCGCCTGGGGCGGCGTACTGCCCCGGCTCATCCACGAGGTCGGCGCCGCCCGCGCCCGCGAACTCATCCTCACCGGACGCGCCTTCGACGCCGCCGAGGCGTACGAGCTGTCGGTCCTCCAGCGCGTCGTGCCCGTCAGCGACCTGGACGCGGCGGTCACCGCCTGGGCCAAGCCCCTCGTGCGCCGCCCCGAGGCCGCCCTGCGCGTCACGAAGGCGCTGCTCAACTCCTACGCGGCCCCGACCCGGCTGGCCGATCCCGCGGTACTGGACGCGGAGCTCATGGCCACCGTCGCGGCGGCGACCCGGCGGCGGTAGCGGCAGCGGTACCCTTCGGTCTCCCGGCCGGGACACGACCTTCCGCCGGGCGGAATGTGATGTGGGTCACGGGAGCTCCGGGCGGGGCGCCGGACAGCCGGTAGGAGTGAGCACACACCTGCGTACCCGGGTACGGGCCGGGGAATCGAGCGCGTTCGCGGAGCTGTACGACAGCTGCGCCCGCACGGTTTACCGGCGACCTGCTCGGCGAGAGCTACCCGCCGGCCGGGCTCTGCTCCGCGCTGTTCAAGGCCGCCGCGAAGATCCCCGGCGTCGTGGTGGTGCAGGACGCGGCGGGCCGGCACGGAGTGGCGGTGGCCCGGCTGGACGAGACCAGCGGCGAGCGGATGGAGTGGATCTTCGACCGGAAGACCCATGTCTTCCTGGGCGAGCGCAGTGTCCAGGTGCGGGAGGGCGGGGCCTTCGAGCGCGGCACGGTGACATCCACCAGCGCCATCATGAAGCGGGCCGTCGTCGACGACATCAAGCAGATTCCTGGTGAGAACGGGTGAGATCTTCGCGATCCCGGCCGGAGCGGGGTAGTACTCCCCCACGTCGCCCCCTCCCGGAGCCGTTCCGACATTGACGACCGCGCGGCGCCTGCGAAGCCGGGCGCAGGCGCCGCGCGGAGCCGGCCGCAAAAGGCTGCTCAGCGAAGATCGAGCGAGGTCACGGACATGAGAAAGCACCGCAGCAAGACTTCCCGCCGAAGGATGACCGTCGCTGTCGTCGCAGCGGGGGCCGTCGGCATTCCCACCGCTGCCACGGCCCACACCCCGTACGAGAAGCCGGCCGCCGCCACGAGCACGTCGAAGGCGTCCGCCCCGTTCTCCGGTGCCGCCGCGCGCGTACTGAAGCTGGTCAACAGCGCGCGTGGCAAGGCGGGTTGCTCGCCGCTGACCCTGAACGCCGAGCTGACGAAGGCCGCCCAGGCCCACAGCGCGGACATGGCCTCCCACCGGAACATGTCCCACACGGGCTCCGACGGATCGGCCCCGGGCGGCCGGATCGGCGGCGCCGGCTACGGCTGGAAGGAGCACGGCGAGAACGTCGCCCGCGGCTACCCCACCCCGGAGAGCGTCATGGCGGGCTGGATGCGCAGCCCCGGCCACAAGCGCAACATCCTCGACTGCTCGTTCAAGGAGATCGGCGTGGGCCTTGCCCAGCCCGGCGGCTACTGGACGCAGGACTTCGGGACGTCCTCGGGCTGAATCCCGACAGCCCCGCACGCCACTCGGTACGCCGTCAGCCGGCGTGACCAAAGCCCCGTCGTGTTCCCACCTCCGGAGGCACGGCGGGGCTATCGTCATTGCGGCGGTCGGTCAGCGAGTGACTGTCTACCCGTGATCGTCCGCACTGCCGGCCCGGGTGGAGTGGTCGAGAAGGCGTACGGCGAAGTCGATGGCGCGGTCCGCTCGTGCGCGGTCCCCGGAGACGAGGAGATCGAGCTGCAGGCCCCGCACCTGCGCGAGGACAAGGGTGGACAGAGCGGAGGCGTCCTCGGGCGGCCAGCCGTCCGCAGCAAGCCTGTCGGCGATGATCTCGGTCCAGTCCTGGACGATCGACCGGGAGAGTTCCTCGTCCTCCCCGGACTTCTCCCCGTGATGGCCGACGAATTCGAAAAGCAGGAGGAATTGGCGCTGCTCCTGCGGTTCGCACAGCCGGCGCCATACCGCCCTGAGGAGTTCGGCCGCCGAGCGTGCCTCACGGAGTTCCACGTCCGACATCAGCCATGCGGCCATATCCGTGCGGACCTTCTCCGCGACGGCCAGGAGCAGCGCGTCCTTCGAGGAGAAGTGCCGTAGCAGTGTCGCGTGGGTGACACCGAGCGCCTGCGCCACGGGACGCAGGGACAGGCCGGTGACGCCGTGTTCAAGGATGTACTCGGTCGCCGCAGCCAGCAGCTCCGGCCGCCGGTGCTGGAACCGGAGGGCGCGCCCGTCGACGCGGGAAGAACTCATCGCTGCCTTCCCCTGCTCTGTTGTCCATGGAGATTTAACCGTACCACTCGGTTGCCCTAACCAAGTGGTACTGCTACTTTCTCGGTATCGCGGCCGGACCTCTCCGGCCCCCGGGACGAGCCCACCCCAGCAGTGGTGTCGGCCTGCCCACTCCTCCTTCCGGATCCCCCGTTCCACTCGAAGGACGACAATGACTGTTCAGAAGCGCATGACCCTGGTCGACCTCGGCCTCTTCACCGGCAAGCCGCAGCACGAGCACTTCTGCCGGATGAACGACCTCCTCGACACCCGCGAGATGGCCCCCTCCGCGCACCCTCACCACTGGCCACTCGGTGAGACGACTCCCCTGCCGGAGACCTACGACTACGACGGCACCTCACGGCCGACCGAGGAGTTCCTGGCCCGCACCGACACGTCGGCAGTGCTCGTGCTCGTCGACGGGGCCATCAGACACGAGAGCTACTTCCTGACCGGTGGCCCGGACGTGCAGTGGCTGTCCATGTCGGTCGCCAAGAGCTTCATCTCCGCGCTCGTCGGTATAGCGGTCGACGAGGGGCACATCACGGGCATCGACGAGCCCATCAGCTCCTACGTGCCGGTGCAGCCCGGATCCGCGTACGACGGTGTGTCCATCAAGGACGTGCTCCAGATGTCCTCCGGCGCCCGGTGGAACGAGGACTACAACGACCCGGCCTCCGACATCTACCAGCTCACCGCCGCGACGGCGGGCATCGGCGGCACGCTCGACGACTTCGTCGCCCGCATGGTGCGCGAGAGCGAGCCCGGCACCGTCTGTCGCTACAACTCCGGCGAGACGCAGATACTCGGCGCCTTGGTGGCCAACGCCACCAAGCGCTCGGTCGCCGACTACATGAGCGAGAAGCTGTGCGAGCCGCTCGGCATGACGTCGGCGGGTTACTGGCTGCTGGACCCTGCCGGGACGGAACTCGCCTTCGGGGGGCTCAACCTGACCGCCCGCGACTTCGCCAGGCTCGGAGAGCTGTACCGCAACGGAGGTGTGTGGCAGGGCCGGCAGATCGTGCCTGCGCAGTGGGTGCGCGACTCGGTCACCGCGACCGCGCCGCACCTTCGACCCGGCCGCCCCCTTGTCGGCGGCCAGCAAGCCGATGGGGTCGGCTACGGCTACCAGTGGTGGCTCCCGGCGGGAGACCGTGGCGAGTTCAGCGCGGTCGGCGTCTACAACCAGTTCGTCTACGTCGATCCGGTCAGCCGGACCACCATCGTGAAGCTCTCGGCCAGCCGCCTGTACGGGACGTCCCTGGACGAAGCCACCAGCGGCGAGGAGGAGAACATCGCTTTCCTGCGCGCGATCGCCCGGCAGGGCCACTGACCCGCGATGGAACGCGGGTGGTCAGCGGCGGCAGTGATCCGGGACAGGTAGGAACCGTCACCGAACTGCTCAAGAACCGGAAGTACGACGTTCTTGCGAACCCGCCACAGTTCGAAGCAGAAGAAGCCGGCGTCGGCTTCGGTGTCCGGGACATCGAAGCCGACGTCGGCGTGGTCAGGCCCCAGCCGGTGGAGCTGTCGGTGTGCCGTTGATTCTGGCGATGCGTTCGCGCCAGGGGATGGGTTCGGCTTCGGGGTGGGCGGCGGCGCTGCGGCAGGAGGGGCATTCGGATTCGCCGAACAGGGGGCGGAAGACGTGTGGGTCGCCGGGGCCCGCGCATTCGACGAGTTCGGGGAGGGGCGGACGTTCGTGGGGCTGGTGCCGGACCGGAGGTTCGGGGAGTTTCTGGATGAGGCGGTAGCGCAGGAAGCCGACGGCTGAGCGGACGCCGTCCTGCGGGCGTTCGGCGAGCAGGGCGTGGCGGAGGTCGGATTCACTCAGGCCGCGTTCGAGCCACTTGACGGCCTCTACGGCGAGGGCGCGGGCCTCGCGTACACCCAGGTGCAGTTCACGGCGGGCGTGGCGCAGAGACAACAGGACCCGTTCTGCTCGGGCCAGTTGGGCGGGGTCTGCCGTGGTGTCCTGCGGGGTCGGTTCGGGCGTGGGATCTGCCGCAGGATCTGCCGTGGGCTCAGGTTCGGAGGGCGGGTGGGGAGTTGTCTTATCACTGTGGTCTTCTGCGGGTTTATAGCCACCGACCGTCCGAGGCGCCGGTTCGCCGACCGTCGGAAACTGTGTACTCGGCGGCGGGGTCGTGGGCGGGACGGCGGGCGGGGCTCCCCGTAAGCATCCTGCCTGCTCGCTCGTCAGTGGGTTGTTCGCCACGAGTTGCTCGGTCAGCCAGCGGCCTCTCTCGCCCTGGCTCCGCCACTCATGCACGTAGCCGTGCTCGACGAGCTGGACCTTCGCCTTCTGGTACGCGCGGCCCTTGATGCCCATTTTGCGGGCCAGTTCACTCAACGGCTTGCACAGGGCATCGCCCGGGAGGCCCTGGACGTAGAGGAGCAGGATCTTCGCGTCACTGCTCAGACGCGGATGGCGTACGACATCGTGCGATGCCTTCGTATAGCGCGCGGACGGCGCGATAGCATGACGCAGCATTTCCGGTGGCCTCATTCCACTGGTGGTGTAGGCCCTCGGATTGGTGTTGTCGCACCGCCGGGGGCCGCCCTGTGCGCATGAATACACACACAGAGCGTGATGACGTGGTCACCGTAGCGCACCTTCCCCATCTCCCGCCACGCGAACGGAACTTCGCGCGATCCCACCGCCCCTCGCCCACAGCGGGGTCCGATCATTGCGATTGAAACGCATCAATCCCACCGACCGAGGCGTGAGACTTCCATGCGAACGGATGTCCCCATGGCCGACCTGCGTCAGGCGCTCGTTACGCTCCGGGGCTGACCCGGCGACTACCGGGACCGCCGAAGGCTGAAGGCTCGGCGCAGTCGTACGTACGGCAACGGCAGTACGTACGACTGCATGCAGGCGGACGACGACGATGACGCCCCTGTTCACGAAGGATTGAGGCATTCCTCCGGCCCCGCCGTGCCCCGGCACGGCCCAGGCACGGCCGGAGCCGCGGCACCGCGCCGCCGACCTCGCCCGATCCAGAGACTGGAGCGCCTCTTCGTGGCTACCTTCCTTTACCGGCTAGGCCGCTTTTCCTTCCGGAGACGCCGGCTCGTCGCCCTGCTCTGGGCGGTGGTCCTGGCCGCCTGCGCCTTCGCCGCGGCCAAGGCTCCGGCCGCCGCCGAGGACGGGTTCTCGATGCCGGGGACGGAGTCGCAGAAGGCGTTCGACCTGCTGGACCAGCGCTTCCCCGGCGGCAACTCCAACGCCGCCGACGCCCGTATCGTCTTCGTCGCGCCCGAGGGCCAGAAGGTCACGGCGGGCCCGAACAAGGCGGCCATCGAGAAGATCGTCGCGGACGTGGCGGGCGGCGACCAGGTCAAGGGCGCACTCGACCCGTTCAAGATGGCCGGGGCGGTGAGCAAGGACGGCACGACCGCGTACTCCACCGTCTCGTACGACGTACAGAGCGTCGATCTCACCGACGCCACCACCGAGGCGCTCCAGGACGCCGCGCAGGCCGGGCGGGACGCCGGGCTGACCGTGGAGCTGGGCGGTTCCGCCCTGGTGCCGGGGGGCGAGCCGGGCGGTACGACGGAACTCGTCGGCGTCGCCGCCGCCGCGGTCGTCCTGCTCATCACCTTCGGGTCGCTCGCCGCGGCGGGCCTCCCGCTGCTCACCGCGATCGTCGGCATCGGCGTGGGCGTGGCCTCGATCATCGCCATCGGGATGTCCACGACGACGACCACGCTCGCCCTGATGCTGGGGCTCGCGGTCGGCATCGACTACGCGCTGTTCATCGTCTCGCGCTACCGGACCGAACGCGCCGACGGCCACGACGCCGAGGAGGCCGTGGCACGGGCCGTGGGCACGGCGGGCTCCGCCGTGGTCTTCGCCGGTCTCACCGTGGTCATCGCGCTGGCGGGCCTGTCCGTGGTCGGCATCCCCGTCCTCACCGAGATGGGCCTCGCCGCGGCGAGCACCGTCGTGATCGCCGTCCTGGTCGCGATCACCCTGCTGCCCGCGCTGCTCGGCTTCTTCCGGAACGCCGTCCTGCCGCGCACCCGGCGCAAGGCGCGGGGCCGGCAGCGCGCCGGGGACGGGCGGCCCGGCACGGGCATCCGCTGGGCCCGCTTCGTGATCCGCCGGCCGCTCGCGGTCCTCGTGCTCTCCGTGCTCGGCCTCGGGCTGATCTCCGCGCCCGCGCTCGACCTCCAGCTCGGCATGCCGGGCGACGAGTCGAAGCCCACCTCGACCACCCAGCGCCGCGCCTACGACGCCCTGGCCGACGGCTTCGGTCCCGGCTTCAACGGGCCGCTCACCGTCGTCGTCGACGCGAAGCACGCCAAGGACCCGAAGGCCGCCGCGGCAGGGGCCGCGAAGGAGCTCTCCGCCACCGACGGCGTCGTGGCCGTGACACCCCCTGCCTTCAACGAGACCGGTGACACCGCGGTGCTCACCGCCGTACCCGCCACCGGGCCCAGCTCCGCGGACACCACGGACCTCGTCCGCACCATCCGCGACGAGGCCCGTGACCTGGAGTCCGGCACCGGCGCGAAGATGCTCGTCACCGGCACGACCGCGGTGAACATCGACGTGTCGCAGAAGGTCACCGACGCCCTGCTGCCCTACCTCGCGCTCGTCGTCGGCCTGGCTTTCCTGCTCCTGATGGTCGTCTTCCGCTCGCTGCTGGTCCCGCTCAAGGCGGCGCTCGGCTTCCTGCTGTCGGTGGCGGCGGCCTTCGGCACGGTCGTCGCGGTCTTCCAGTGGGGCTGGCTCGCCGACGCCCTCGGCGTCGAGCAGACCGGGCCGGTGATGAGCGTGATGCCGATCTTCCTGATCGGTGTGGTCTTCGGTCTGGCCATGGACTACGAGGTCTTCCTGGTGACCCGGATGCGGGAGGCGTACGTCCACGGGGAGCGGCCCGGCGAGGCGATCGTCACCGGGTTCCGGCACAGCGCGCGGGTCGTCGGCGCCGCTGCCGTCATCATGATCGCGGTGTTCGCCGGGTTCATCGGGATGAGCGATTCGATGATCAAGATGATGGGTGTCGGCCTCGCCTCGGCCGTCTTCTTCGACGCCTTCGTGGTCCGGATGACGATCGTCCCGGCCGTGCTCGCCCTGCTGGGCGACCGGGCGTGGTGGCTGCCGGGGTGGCTGGCGAAGGCCGTGCCCCAGGTGGACGTCGAGGGCGAGAAGCTGAACCACGCCGCACCCGCGACGCCCACGGAACCGGCCCCCGATCCCGTGCGCGTATGAGCCGCGGTGAAGTGACATGAGGCGGCCGGACGGCCCGCCCGTCGTGCCCGCGACGGTCGGGCCTCCGGCCGCCCTGCGCGGGCGGAGGCCCGGTCGGAGACCATGGACGGGCGGACGGCCCGGTCGACGGCCATGGGCGGTCGGACAGATCCTGCGAAAGAGGAAGAGAGACTGCGTGTTCACCGACTGGTGGCAGTGGGCCCGACGCCACCCCCGGGCCGTCGACGTGGCGACAGCCGTGGTGCTGTGGATCGGCGTGGTCTTCTCCAGCACCCTGACCGACGCCCGGATCGTCCGCGTCCCGCCCCTCGACTTCTCCCTGGCCGCCGTCGTACCCTCCGCCGTTCTGCTGCTGGGGCAGCGCAGGTTCCCGCGCGCGGTGGTGGTGCTGACGACGATGTGCGGTGGTGTCCTGGGCGTCATGGGCGGCCGCATCGGCTTCGACCCCAGCCCCAGCGTCGCCGGTGCCGCCCTGGTCGCCCTCTACGTCCTGGCCCTGCATACGGACCTCCGCACCACCACGGTGTACACGGCCGGGGTGGCCGGCGCCCTCGTCGTCGTCTCCGTCGGCTGGGGTCACGGCGCGCTGCTGCGGCCCGACCAGGTCGGCACGCTCTCGTGCGTCCTGCTGGCGGGCGCCGTCGGTGAGTCGGTACGCAACCGGCGCAACCATCTCGCCGCCGTGGAGGCACGGGCCGAGCTGGCGGAGCGTACCCGTGAGGAGGAGGCACGCCACCGGGTGAGCGAGGAACGGACCCGGATCGCCCGCGAGCTCCACGACATCGTCGCGCACCACATCGCCCTCGCCCACGCACAGGCGGCCACCGCCGCGTACCTGCTGCGCAGCCGGCCCGAGCAGGCGCAGGACATGATGGACCAGCTCGCCGGAACCACCTCCTCCGCGCTGCGCGAACTCAAGGCGACCGTGGGGCTGCTGCGCCACGAGGGCGACCGCGACCCGGAGACGCCTCTGGAGCCCTCCCCCGGGCTGGCCCAGCTCCCGGATCTGGTCGCCTCGTTCGAGCAGACGGGCCTTGCCGTCTCGGTCTCGGTGGAAGGCGAGCGGCGGGCGCTGTCCTCGGGCACGGACCTGACCGCGTACCGGATCGTCCAGGAAGCGCTGACCAACGTCACCAAGCACGCGGGCTCCGCGACGGCCTCGGTCCGCCTGGTCTATTCGCGCCGGCTGCTCACGCTCACCGTCTCCGACGACGGGCACGCGCCGCCGACGACGGGCGCGCCGGGCTACGGTCTCATCGGCATGCGCGAACGGGCCCTGTCCGCGGGCGGCCGGCTGGCCGCCGGACACCGGGAGGGCGGAGGCTTCGAGGTGACCACGGAGCTTCCCCTGGAGATGACGGACCCCGCACAGCACGACGGCCGGAGCGACGGACAGCACGACGGGGACGAAGAAGAGGGGAGGACGACGCGGTGACCATCCGGGTACTGCTGGCCGATGACCAGGCGCTGCTGGCCGGAACCTTCCGGCTGCTGATCGATTCGAACGACGACATGGAGGTCGTCGGTGTCGCGGCGGACGGCCGGGAGGCGGTGGAGAAGGCCCGCGCCACCGTCCCGGACGTGGTGGTGATGGACATCCGCATGCCGGGCGTGGACGGGCTGGCGGCCACCGAGGAGATCTGCCGCGACGAGGCACTGAGGGAGACCCGCATCCTCATCCTCACCACGTTCGAGATCGACGAGTACGTGGCCCGCGCCCTGCGCGCGGGCGCGAGCGGCTTCCTCGGCAAGGACGTCGGGCCCGAGGAGCTCCTGGACGCCATCCGTACGGTTTCCTCCGGCGACACGCTCCTGTCGCCCACCGCCACCCGGGCCCTCATCACCCGCTACCTCGCCCGCCCGGAGGGCGGTGTCGCCGTGCCGGAGGCCCTGGACGTGCTGACCGCCCGCGAGCGCGAGGTCATGGCGCAGGCCGCCGAGGGCCTGTCGAACGACGAGATCGCCGAGCGGATACACGTCAGCCCGCTGACCGTACGCACCCACGTCGGGCGGGCGATGACCAAGCTGGGCGCCCGGCACCGGGCCCAACTGGTCGCCATGGCCTACCAGTCGGGCCTGGTGCGGGTGGACCCGCCGCAGGGCCGGAGCGCAGCCGGGTAGGGCCCGCGGCGGCGGGCACCACCCGGACGGTCCTCGCGCACCCGCCGGGCCCGCCGCTTCCAGCGCGCGGGGACGCGGTCGGCTGGCTAGCGTGAAAAGCCGGACCACTCACCGAGCGCGAAGGAGTCAGGGCCATGGCTGTACAACCGGAGGGCACACCGTGCTGGGCCGACGCGATGTTCGCCGACCTGGAGGGAACGAAGAGCTTCTACGGTGATGTGCTGGGCTGGACGTTCGGCGAGTCCTCGTCCGAGTTCGGCAACTACACGCAGGCGTACGCCGACGGCAAGGCGGTCGCCGCGGTGGTCCCCCCGATGCCCGGCCAGGAGGGCCACTCGGCCTGGTGCCTGTATCTGGCCTCGCCGGACGCGGAGGCCACCGCCGCGAAGATCCGGGACAACGGCGGCGAGACACTGATGGACCCCATGCAGGTGGGCGATTTCGGCACGATGCTGCTGGCCCGCGACCCCGGCGGCGTCGTCTTCGGTGTCTGGCAGGCCGGCAGCCACGAGGGCTTCGAGGCCCAGCGTGTGCCCGGTGCGTTCTGCTGGGCCGAGGTCTTCACCCGGGAGCCCGCGAAGTCCGACGCCTTCTTCCCCGCCGTCTTCCCGTACACGGTGACGAAGCTGGAGGACGAGCACGTCGACTTCAGGATGTTCAACCTCGGCGACAAGACGGTCATGGGGCGGATGAAGATGGGCGACGAGTTCCCGCCCGAGGTCCCGCCGTACCTGAACGTGTACTTCACCGTCGCCGACTGCGACGCGGCGGTGGCGAAGGCCACCGAGCGCGGCGGCGTCCTGCGGTTCGGCCCGATGACCATGCCGTTCGGCCGGTTCGCCGCGCTGACGGACCCGCAGGGCGCGGCGTTCTCCGTCATCGACGTCAACACGACCGAGGGCGAGATCCCCAAGACGTCACCCGTGTCCTGAGCAGACCCCGCAACGGTGCCGCCGGGGCCCCGCCCGAGTTGCGGCGCCGCCGCGCATGGGGTTGTTTCGGTACTAGGGATGCGGCGGGGTACGCACGCATGCGGCCCCGGGCTCCCCACCGCTGGGGGTGAACGATCGTGCTGTTCGCCGACCGCGTGGACGCGGGACAACAGCTGGCCGAGGCGCTGCGCCACCTCGAACGGGAGAAGCCCGTCGTACTGGGACTGCCCCGCGGCGGAGTCCCGGTGGCCTTCCAGGTGGCGCAGACCCTCGGTGCCGAACTCGATGTGATCGTCGTCCGCAAGCTCGGCGTACCGCACCACGAGGAGGTGGCCTTCGGCGCCATCGGCGAGGGCGGGGTGCGGGTCGTCAACGACATCGCCGGCCGGCTGCTGGTCGGGAAGCAGGATCTCGCGGCGGTCGAACGGGTCGAGGAGGCGGAGCTCGTACGCCGCGCGCAGCTGTACCGCGCCGGCCGGGCACGGACCCCGCTCGGCGGCCGGACGGTGATCGTGGTGGACGACGGCTTCGCGACCGGCGCCACGGCCGAGGCGGCCTGCCTGGTGGTACGGGCGCAGCAGCCGGCGCGGGTGGTGCTGGCCGTACCGGTGGCACCGCCGGAGGCGGTCGTGCGGCTGCGCCGCAGCGCGGACGAGGTGGTGTGCCTGTCGGTGCCGCGCCTGTTCTACGCGGTCGGCGAGTGGTACCGGGACTTCTCCCAGACGTCCGACGAGGAGGTCGTCTCCCTGTTGGCGCAGGCCAGGAACCGCGGGCATGTGACGCCGGGCTGCGACTGAGCGGAACGCCTGCCCGGTCGCAGCCCGGACACGGTCAGTCCGCGCAGTACGCGTCCCGCTCCGGCCGGGTCCCGGTGTTCAGGAACGTGGTGACTGCGCGGTTTCCGCAGGCGTTCCCGTTGCCCAGGTACATCCCGTGCCCACCGTGGTCGACCGCGACCAGGCGGGCCCGGTCGCCGAAGGCCGCGCGCATCTTCAGCGCGCCGGAGTACGGGGTCGACGGGTCGCGCAGGCCCTGGATCATCAGGACGTTGGACGGTCCCTGGTCCGTGATCCTGGTCGGCTGCTCGCCGGGGGCGTCCTTCCAGAAGGTGCACGGGGTGATGTTCACCGGCATCCCCGCGGTCAGCGGGTGCTTCACACGGTCGGCGGCGACGGCCCGTGCGTACGAGGAGACCGTGCCCCGCCAGCGCACGTCGTTGCAGACCACGGCGATCGTCACCGCCGCTTCCGCGTCCGGCACCGGCCCGCTCAGCCCGTCGGGCAGGACCGGCTTCGACGAGGTGTCCCGGGCCGCCCGGACGAGCCCCGCCAGCCGGGCGAACGCCTCGTCGTTGTACAGGGCCATCTGGAGCGCCATGCGCAGCCCGTCGCCGGTCAGCGGGACGCCCGGCGTGGTGGACTCCTGCGGTTCACGGTCCAGCCGGGCCGCGAGGTCCAGCACCAGTGGCTGCACGTCCTCGGCCCGCTGCGCCAGTCGCAGCCCCTCCGCGTCCCGGGCCGGGTCCGAGGCCCAGCGCGCGAAGTCGGGGAACCGGTCGGCCGCCCCCGCCGACATGTTCGCCAGCCAGCCCTTGGCCACCCGCGACGGGTCCGGGTCGCCGCTGCTGTCCAGCACCCAACGGTCCGTGTGCTGCGGGTACTTCTGCGCGTACACGGCGCCCACATAAGTGCCGTACGAGCTCCCCCAGGCCGACAGCTTCTCCTCGCCGAGCGCCTGCCGGAGGCGGTCGATGTCCCGTACCTCGTTGGCCGTGGTGAGGCTCCGCAGCACCGCTCCGCCGTTGCGGGCGCAGGCCTCGGCGACGCGCCGGGAGCGGGTCACGTTCTCGGTGATCGAGCCGTCGGCGCCGGGCCAGGACCGCAGGTGCACCAGCTCCCGGTCCTCCGGGGCGAGCCCGCAGCCCGCCTTCGTGCTGCCGCCGACCCCGCGCGGGTCGAGGCTCACGATGTCGTACCGCCCCTCCGTCTCCCGCTGCAACCGCTCCCCCTTCTGCGTCACCCGCTGCACCCCGGAGGAGCCCGGACCGCCCGGGATCACGATCAGCGTCCCGCGCCGGGCGGCCGGGCGGTCGCTGCGGACCCGGGTCACCGCGAGAGAGAGCTGCGGGCCGTCCGGGTCGTGGTAGTCCAGCGGTACGGGGAGATCGGCGCACTCCTGGGCGGCCGGGCCGCCCTCCCGGGCACAGGGCCGCCAGGAGAGCTTGGGGGCCGTGGTGGTGGCGGACGCGACGGTCGCGGTGGGGGCGTCGGCGTGGGCCTGCGGGGTCACGGCCCCGGTGAGAACGGTGGCGACGGCGGTGACGGACAGGGCGACGAAGGCAGCGGATCTTCCGTAAGTCCTCATGCTGCAAGCCTTGTTGGGCGAGCGCTATCGGCCCATCCGGGAGGCCTGCCGGAAGGCGGTGGGGTTAGCCCCCGGCTGCGCGATGCAGACAGCGAGAAGCCCCACCACGCTGTGCGCGATGGGGACTTCCGGATCGCAGGTGCTGGGCGGAGCGGTCAGACGGAGCCGAACTCGCCGGCCTTGACGCCCGCCACGAAGGAGGCGAACGAGGCAGCGGGCACGCTCAGCACCGGGCCGCCCGGGTTCTTGGAGTCCCGGACGGGGACCACGCCACGCGGGGCGACGAGGTTCGCGGCGACCTCGACGCAGTTGCCGCCGTTGTTGCTGTACGAAGACTTGAACCAGCGGGGGGACTCGGTCGTGGTTGTCACGGGGTGCCCTTTCGCGTCTCTGGAACAACGCTTCAGCCTGAACCCGGAGTTGATGGCCGTCAACCGCACGATGGCGCTGGCGAGGAGCCCCACCACGCTGTGCGCGATGGGGACTTCCGGATCGCAGGTGCTGGGCGGGGCGGTCAGACGGAGCCGAACTCGCCGGCCTTGACGCCCGCCACGAAGGAGGCGAACGAGGCGGCGGGCACGCTCAGCACCGGGCCGCCCGGGTTCTTAGAGTCCCGGACGGGGACCGTACCGAGCGACTCGACGAGGTTGGCGGCGACCTCGATGCAGTTGCCGCCGTTGGAGCTGTACGAAGACTTGAACCAGCGGGGGGACTCGGTCGTGGTCGTCACGGGGCGCCCTTTCGTGCTTCGTTGATCATGGCCACCGATGCCGCCTGGGACAGCGCTTCGGCCTGTAGCTGATGGTAGGCCGCCAGCAGAGGGAGCACCAAGGTCGTATCGCGCTCCAGGTGGCCCCGCATCTGGGACTCTGCATACGCGACGGCGGACAGGTCCGACAGCGTCAGCAGGTTCATCGGAAGGTTGAACGGTCGGCGCTCCACCATGTCGAACGGGGCGATCTGGAGCACGGTGTTCGGCATTTCGGCGAACTCCATCAACCGGTCGAGCTGGGCGGCCATGATCTCACCCCCACCGACCCGCCTGCGGATGCAGCTCTCGTCCATCACCACCAGCATCGTGGGAGGACGGGGCCGCACCAACGCTGCCTGACGCTCCGCCAGGAACGAGACACGGTCGCCTGCTTGCTCGGGCGTGATGGAACCGCGCCACACGTCGGCCTCCGCCAACGCCCGCGCGTACTCCTGCGTCTGCAACAGCCCCGGGATGATGCCGACTTCGTACAACCGGATCTCCGCCGCGCGCCCTTCGTAGCCCACGTACTGCGGGAAGCCCTCCAGCAGCGAGCCGTGCCGGATCTCGCGATACTGGCGTTCGAACGTGTCTGCTGTTTCCCCGGTGCCGAAAATCTGGTCCGCACTGCGCGAGAATCGAAGAGTCGGCATCTTACGACCAGTTTCGACGGCGGAGATGTGGGTGCCGGAGTAGCCCATCCGCTCGGCTAACTCCTCCTGCTTCCATCCGCGTTCCTCTCGCAGGCTGCGGATGCGTGCGCCGAAGGCTGCTTCCGGGCTGCTCTCGGGGTCCAACTCCTTGCGGTTCAACGGCTGTCACCTGACTTTTCGCTCGTACCCAACAAGTTGAAGCACTCCGGACTCTAGGCCAATCTGAACCGCCTGAGTAGTGGAACAACTACGGAGAGGAGTGACCCGTGTCCGCAGAGACCCTTCCCCCGACCGGACAGGAGCCCTGTCGCGGGTGTCAGCAACTCCGCCTGGCCGAAGCCCTCGCCAACGATCAGCGCGACTACAGCAGGGCAACGGACTGCCGGGTACTGCTCCGGCGCCACCGGAACACGGCGGAGTGTTCGGAGCGGGGGCCGGCATGAGGGGCCAGGAGCCGGGGCCCGCACCGGAGTTGCCCGAGTTCAACCCGCTGCGCTGGCCGCCCTGCGAGTGCGCGCGGTGCCGCTCCGGAGCGAACGGCGAAGCTGCGAACGGCCAAGCTGTGGACGGCGAAGCTGCGGACTCCACGCTGATAAGGCAGCTCCGGGCCAGGGTCGCCGAGGAGAACGGGCTGCGCAGCTCGCTCCGGCGGGCGCGGTGAGGCCCCGGCACGTGTTCAACACCGAGGCTGGATACCGAGGTCTTCCAGAAGGCCACGGATGCGCCGTTCGATCTCGTCGCGAATGGGGCGTACGGCGTCGACGCCCTGGCCTGCCGGGTCATCGAGCTTCCAGTCCAGGTACGTCTTCCCCGGGAAGACGGGGCAGGTGTCGCCGCAGCCCATGGTGATCACCACGTCGGACGCTCGTACCGCTTCCACGGTCAGGACCTTCGGCGTCCCGGTGGACACGTCGATGCCGACTTCCGCCATCGCCTCGACGGCGGCCGGGTTCACGGCGTCGGCCGGTGCCGATCCGGCGGATCGGACCTCGACCCGGTCCTCGGCGAGGTGGGTGAGGAAAGCGGCGGCCATCTGGGAGCGGCCGGCGTTGTGGACACACACGAACAGCACGGACGGCTTGGACTCAGACACGGGTGGAGCCTTCCGGGGTGACGGCCGGTCCGGCCGCCGGCGAGGGCGGGGGGAAGAACCGGCGGGCGGCCAGGGCCACGTAGACCAGGCCGATCAGGACCGGCACCTCGATGAGCGGGCCGACGACTCCCGCGAGGGCCTGTCCGGAGGTCGCGCCGAAGGTGGCGATGGCGACCGCGATGGCGAGTTCGAAGTTGTTGCCCGCGGCGGTGAAGGCCAGCGTCGTCGCCTTCGGATAGTCCAGGCCGACCGCGCGGCCGACGGCCATGGACCCGGCCCACATGAGCGCGAAGTACACCAGCAGGGGCAGCGCGATCCGGGCGACGTCGAGCGGCTGGGAGGTGATGGCGTCGCCCTGGAGGGCGAAGAGCACGACGATGGTGAACAGCAGCCCGTACAGGGCGAACGGACCGATGCGCGGGATCAGCTTCGTCTCGTACCAGGTGCGGCCCCGGGCCTTCTCGCCGAGGCGGCGGGTGAGGAACCCGGCCAGCAGAGGGATGCCGAGGAAGATCAGCACGGAGCGGGCGATCTCCCACGCGGACACGTCGAGCGTGGTCTGTTCCAGATCGAGGAAGCCTGGCAGCACGGACAGGTAGAACCAGCCCAGCGCGGCGAAGGCGATCACCTGGAAGACCGAGTTGAGGGCGACGAGGACGGCGGCGGCCTCGCGGTCACCGCAGGCGAGGTCGTTCCAGATGATGACCATGGCGATGCAGCGGGCCAGGCCGACGACGATCAGGCCGGTGCGGTACTCGGGCAGGTCCGGCAGGAGGAGCCAGGCGAGGGCGAACATCAGGGCCGGGCCGACGATCCAGTTGAGGATCAGCGACGGTACGAGCAGGCGGCGGTCGCGGGTGACGGTGTCCAGGCGGTCGTAGCGGACCTTGGCCAGAACCGGGTACATCATCACGAGCAGGCCGAGCGCGATCGGCAGTGAAACGCCGGTGACGGTCACCTTCGCCAGCGCGTCCCCGAGCCCCGGGACGAGGCGGCCCAGCCCGAGGCCGGCGGCCATCGCGAGCAGAATCCACACGGCGAGAAAGCGGTCCAGGAACGACAGCCGCCCGGCGACCGGCCCCGAAGGCGCCGGTACGGTGGCGGCTTCCGGCTTCACGAGGCGGCCCCGGCGGGTGTGGTCCCGGCCGGCGGTTGCCCGGCGGGGCGGGTGAGAATCGCGGCGAGACGGTCGGTCATCTGCGGGAGCAAGCGGTAGTAGACCCATGTTCCGCGCCGCTCGGAGTCGATCAGTCCGGCCTGCTTCAGCAGCTTCAGGTGGTGGGAGATCGTCGGCTGCGACAGGTCGAAGGCCGGAGTGAGATCGCAGACGCAGACCTCCCCGCCCGCACGGGAAGCGATCATCGAAAGCAGCCGCAGCCGCACCGGGTCCCCCAGCGCCTTGAACACCTTCGCCAGAACGGTGGCCTGGTCCTCGTCCAGCGGAGAGGTCAGCAACGCGGGACAACACCCTTCGGCACCGCCCTGCCCGAGCGCCACAAACTCTTGTTTCGACATGCGTCTATGTTGACGTTCTTCGATTCAAGACGCAAGGTTGCATCGACAGACATCAATGCAACGTGATCGGGGAGAACCGTCATGTCCCGTGTTCAGCTCGCGCTCAATGTCGCCGACCTCGAAGCCTCGGTGGCCTTCTACTCCAAGCTGTTCGGCGTCGAGCCGGCCAAGCGCCGACCGGGCTACGCCAACTTCGCGGTCACCGAGCCGCCGCTCAAACTCGTACTCATCGAGGGCGAGCCCGGTCAGGACACCCGCCTGGACCACCTCGGCGTCGAGGTCGATTCCACCCGGACGGTGGCCGCGGCCACCGACCGCCTCAAGGAGGCAGGGCTCGCCACGTTCGAGGAGAACGACACGTCCTGCTGCTACGCCCTCCAGGACAAGGTCTGGGTCCACGGCCCCGGCCGCGAGCCCTGGGAGGTCTACGTCGTCAAGGCCGACGCCGACCGGATGGGCAAGAACCCCGCACTCGAAGGCGGTGACGCCTGCTGCACCGGCGATCCGGCGGCGTCCGGCCGGCCTGCCCCGTCGGCAACGGCCTGCGGCTGCGGAAGCTGACCGGTTCCGTCCGGTGAGAACTCTGGCCGCCGCCCTCGTCACACTTCCCCTTCGCCGTCCGTCAGTGCAGTGAGGGCGCGGCGAGAACGCAGCCGCGGCCGCGACGGACATCGAAGGGGAAACATCATGCAGGCACGAATCGAGAACCCGGCCGAGCTCCTTCCCGAGGCCCTGCCCCCCGTACTGGGCCTGGTCAAGGCCATCGGCAAGGGCGGACTGCCGGAGACCACGCTGGAACTGGTCGGTCTTCGGGTGAGCCAGATCAACGGCTGCACCTTCTGCGTCGACGGCCACGTACGCAACGCCAGGAAGGCCGGTGAGAGCGACGAACGGCTCTTCGCCGTGTCGGCCTGGAACGACGCGCCGTACTTCACCGACGCCGAGCGTGCCGCGCTGGCGCTCGCCGAGCACGCGACCCGGCTCAACGACCGCTCCGACCCGGTGCCGGACGCCATCTGGGACGAGGCCGCCCGCCACTACAGCGAGAAGCAGCTCTCCGCTCTGGTCCTCGCGATCGGTCTCACCAACCTCTTCAACCGCGTCAACGTCACCACCAGGCAGCCCCCGGGCAAGACCTGGTAGGCCGCGCACCGGGGCGGAGGCCGGCGGGCCCACCGATGGTGCGGTGGGCCCGGCGCGGAGGGCGGCGATAGCCTGACTTGTGGAGCAGGCAGGAGAGATATGCCCATGGGAGCCCCCAAGCCGCAAGGATCCGTCGTCGCGGTGGTGGCGCTCGGTGGTGCGATCGGAGCGTGTGCCCGCTACGGGGCCACGCTGATCTGGCCCACCGCCCCGGGCGGCTTCCCGTGGACGACGCTGCTGGTGAACGTTGCCGGATGCGCGGTGATCGGCGTGTTCATGGTGGTGATCAGCGAGGTGTGGTCGGCACACCGGCTGGTGCGGCCGTTCTTCGGTACGGGGGTGCTCGGCGGGTTCACCACGTTCTCGACGTACGCGGTGGACATCCAGCGCCTGATCGACGCCGGCCGGGTCCGTGCCGGTCTGGGGTATCTGGGGCTGACGCTGCTCGCGGCTCTCGCGGCGGTGTGGAGTGCGGTGTGGGCGACCCGCCGCGTGCTGGCCTGGAGGCAACCATGACGACCCCGGAGACGGAACGGGCCCTGCGCCTGACGGTCCTCGTCGGCGAGTCCGACGGCTGGCACCACCGGCCGGTCTTCACCGAGATCGTGCACCGGGCGCACCGGGCGGGGCTCTCGGGGGCCAGCGTGTTCCGGGGGATCGAGGGCTTCGGCGCCTCGTCGATGATCCACACCCAGCGGCTGCTGTCGCTGAGCGAGGATCTGCCGGTGGCGGTCGTGATCGTGGACACCGAGGCGCGGATCCGCGCGTTCCTGCCGACGGTCGAGGAACTGGTCGCCGACGGCGGTCTGGTCGTCCTGGACGAGTGCGAGATCGTGCGCTTCGGCGGCGGGCGGGAGCAGGGCCGGTGAACTGGCTGCTGGTGATCGTCGGGGCGGCGGTCGGGGCGCCGCTGCGCTATCTGACCGACCGGGCGGTGCAGTCCCGGCACGACAGCGTCTTCCCGTGGGGGACCTTCACGATCAATGTGTCGGGCTCGCTGGTCCTGGGCCTGCTGACCGGCGCGGTGGCGGCCGGCGCCGCCTCCTCGCAGCTGCAACTGCTGGTCGGCACGGGACTGTGCGGGGCGCTCACCACATACTCGACGTTCGGCTACGAGACGCTGCGGCTGGCGGAGGACGGCGCCGGGTCCTACGCCCTGGCCAATGTCGTGGGGAGCGTGGCAGCGGGGCTGGGCGCGGCGTTCGCCGGGGTCGCGCTGGCGCGGGCGCTCTGGGCGTAGGCCGCGTCCCGGGCCTGCGGTCGGCGCCCCCTGCCACCGCAATGCGAGACGGTGGCAGGGGAACGCCGTTGGGGAGGAGCCGTCACCGAGCGCCGGGCGATTCAACCCGTTGGCGCCGACAGCGGTCCGTCAGGCGCCGACGCTAGGCAACCGTCCGCGCCGCTCGCCCGGCACCACGCCGGAGCGCGCCACGGGGCCACCCCAACAGCAGGCGCCGGCGTCGACCCGGCGGGCGGGTCTTGATCCGTCCGCGTGCACGGTGGTTCGCTGCGATCCGCACGATCCGTGTGTTCGTCGTCATCCGCGCGATGGTCGTCATCCGCGAGCGAAGTGAGAGGCCCTCCCGTGCCGGACATCAGCACCACTGTTTCGTCGCGCCCCGTCACCGTCGTCACCGGCGGCAGCCGGGGAATCGGCGCCGCGACCTGTATCCGTCTGGCGGCGGACGGGCACGACCTCGCGCTGGGTTTCGTGAGCGACGCGGAGGCCGCCGAGCGGACCGCTGCGGCGGTGCGGGCCGCGGGGGCGCGCTGCGTCACCGTACGGGCGGACACCGCCGATGAGGCCGATGTGGAACGCCTCTTCGACACGGCGGCCGAGCAGCTCGGTCCCGTCACCGGGCTGGTCAACAACGCGGGGGTGACGGGTCCGCTCGGGCGGCTCGCCGACACCTCCACCCGGACGCTGCGCCGCGTCGTCGACGTGAACCTCCTCGGCTACCTGCTCTGCTGCCGTCGGGCCGCGAAGGACATGGCGGCCAGGGGAGCGGGCGCGATCGTCAACGTCTCCTCGGCCGCCGCGACCCTCGGCAGCCCCGGGGACTTCGTCCACTACGCCGCGACCAAGGCGGCGACGGACGCACTGACGGTGGGGCTCTCCAAGGAACTGGGGCCCGACGGCGTCCGGGTCAACGCGGTCGCCCCCGGCATGGTCGACACCGACATGCACGCCACGGCGGGCGACCCCGGCCGCGCGGCGGCGGCCGTCCCCGGCATCCCGCTCGGTCGCGTGGGAGCCGCCCCGGAGATCGCGGCCGCGATCGCCTGGCTGCTGTCGGGCGAGGCGTCCTACGTGACCGGGACGGTCCTGCGGGTCGCGGGCGGCCGGTGAGCAGCGCCGCGAACCGGGCGGGGCTTCGCGGACGCGCCCGGAGCCGCGCCGCCGGGCGGTCAGGACTTCACGGACGTGCGCTACCCGCCGCGGTTGGCGCGGCGCTGCTTCGCGGCGGCGCGTGCCTCCGCGGTGGGCAGGTCGGTGCGGCGTGAGCGGCCCGCCTTCGTGGGGCGGCTGCCCAGGCCCCGGAAGGACGCGCCGCTGTTCCCGGCGCGCTCCGGCACCGGTGCGGCGCCGCCGATCGGCACCCCAGAGGGCTTGCGCGCCCCGGTGATCCGGCTCAGTTCGGCCTCGCCGGAACGGACCCGGGTGATCTGCGGGGTGATCCCGGCATCGGCCATCAGCCGGGCCATGTCCCGGCGCTGTCCGGGCAGCACCAGGGTGACGACGCGGCCGGATTCCCCGGCACGGGCGGTCCGCCCGCCCCGGTGCAGATAGTCCTTGTGGTCGGTCGGCGGATCGACGTTGACGACCAGGTCCAGGTTGTCGATGTGGATGCCGCGCGCCGCGACGTTCGTCGCGACCAGCACCGTGACCTGCCCGTTCTTGAACCGGTCCAGGGTGCGGGTGCGCTGCGGCTGGGACTTCCCGCCGTGCAGCGCGGCGGCCCGCACCCCGCTGCCGAGCAGATGGCCGGTGAGCTTGTCCACGGCGTGCTTGGTGTCCAGAAACATGATCACCCGGCCCTCGCGGGCCGCGATCTCCGTCGTGGTGGCGTACTTGTCCGCGCCCTGCACATGGAGCACGTGGTGCTCCATCGTCGTCACCGCACCGGCCGCCGGGTCGACCGAGTGGACCACCGGATCGTGCAGATAGCGGCGGACCAGCAGGTCCACGTCACGGTCCAGGGTCGCCGAGAACAGCATCCGCTGGCCCTGCGGCCGCACCTGGTCGAGCAGTTCGGTGACCTGCGGCATGAACCCCATGTCGCACATCTGGTCGGCCTCGTCGAGGACGGTGACGGCGACCCGGTCCAGATGGCAGTCGCGGCGCTCGACGAGGTCCTTCAGCCGGCCTGGTGTGGCGACGACGACTTCGGCGCCGGAGCGCAGCGCGGCGGCCTGCCGGCCGATCGACATGCCGCCCACGACGGTGGCGAGGCGCAGCCCCAGCGCACGGGCGTACGGGGTGAGCGCGTCGGTGACCTGCTGGGCCAGTTCCCGGGTCGGGACGAGGACCAGGGCCGACGGCCGGCGGGCTTCGGCCCGCTTGCCCGCGACACGGGCCAGCACGGCCAGGCCGAAGGCGAGCGTCTTGCCGGAACCGGTCCGGCCGCGGCCCAGGACGTCGCGCCCCGCGAGGGCGTTCGGCAGGGTGGCCGCCTGGATCGGGAACGGCGTGCTGACGCCCTCGGCGATGAGCGCCGGGAGCAGCGGTCCGGGCAGCTCCAGCTCCGCGAAGGACGAAACGGCGGGCAGCGCCGGGGTGCTGGTCCGGGGCAGCGCGAACTCGCCCCGTGCGGCGGCGGGCCCGCGGCCGGACCCACCGGAACGCCGCGCGGGCGCACCGGAATTACGGCTGTCCGAACGCGTCGTGCGATCGCGGTCGTGGCTGCGGTCGTGGCCTTGGTCTCGGTCTCGGTCGCGGCTACGGTCTCGGTCCATGCGGAACCCTTCCTCGACAGGGCGCGCATCGAGGAATTCGCTGCGGCGGCGGGCGGCGCAGGAATCGCAGGAACGGGCCGTTGGCAATCCTGGACAAAGCCCGGCTGCGAAAGAACCGGGGCGGCGGGATCGGGCGGGTTGCTGTTCTCCGGCTGCGGGCCCTTCTGGCCTGTGCGACATCGGAGTTCACCCGCCGGCCATCCTGAAGCGCCCGGAAGGCCGGTGCCGATGATGTCCGAGTAGCGGGCGAAGACTTCGGGAATCACCACCGCAACTGCCCACAGAATAGCACGGCGAAAGTGACCGGATGCGGCCAGTGATTCCACACCGCCGCATGCACGGCAAATCCCTACCAAATTCATCGACGAATTTCCCGATGAATTTGCCCGCCAGAAACTCCCTTGAATTTCGCTTCACCACGACGGGAATGCGCCGGGAAACCCGCTCGCGCCCCCGCGGCCCCACCGGCACACACCCCCACCGGCCCGTCATCGCGGCACCCATGGCCCGACACGCGCACCCACGGAGGCCGAGGTCGGTTGATGATGGCCTGACCAGCAGTCATAATGCAGGGGTAGCCCTTCACGCATCCCCCGTCGTGAAGGGCTACACGTATGCCCGCACAACATGCACGTGCGTCATGCACCTTTTGTCCGTGGCGAATTCACACGGAACACGTCGTTTTCACGGGCAGGGGACTCCCCTCGTGGTCCCCTGCCCGTGTTTTTTCGAGTTAACAGTGACGTTGCGTGTTTACGCAAGCCCGTTCCCGTACGGCCCACCGCGCTGAAGACGCCCCATCAGGGCTGGTTACAGTACGAGCACGTTGACCGAATCGAAAGCCGTGCGGCGCCGATCGGACGGGGCGGACACGTGGGGGCTGGATGGGCAGCGGCAGGGAACACGGGCCGGAGCTGCGGACGTTGCAGCAGAAGGTCGAGTACATGGTCGAGAAGACGTTCCCCGGACAGAAGATCTCGGGGCGTGTCTTCGCCGATCTGGTCAAGGAACGTGGCGGGTCGCTCTCGCACAGCTACTTCTCGAACATCCTGGCCGGAAAGGTCACCCATCCCTCCGAGGACATCCTCAAGGCGCTCGGCCTGGGCTTCGGCGTGGACTGGCGGTTCTTCAAGGAGGAGTCCGAGGTCGTCGACGACGTCGTCGCCGGTCTGCAGTTCCTCGCGATGCGGCGTACGGGGGAGATCAGCGGAGTGGCCGGGCGCGGCCTCGACGAGGACGGCCTCCCGGCGGAGCTGCTGCAGTTCGCGCTCTCCCTGCTGGAGGACGCCAGGGGCCGGCAGGGTGCAGCCGACGGCGGCGCCCGCCGTGGCGAGCCGGAGAAGTAGCCCTCCATGTCGCTGCGCGAACTACGGAAGGAGTGCGAGGCCGGGCTCGCCGACCTGCCCATCCCCGCACCCTTCTCCATCGACGCACTGGTGGCGAACATGGAGGCGGCCCGCGGCCGCACCATCGTGCTGCACGAGATGCCCGACCGGCTGGCCCGCGTCAACGCCGCCTGCGGACTGCGCCTGAAGACCGGCGGGACCAGCTTCGTGCTCTACCGCCGCCGCCCGACCGCGTACCAGACCCAGCACGTCATCCTGCACGAGCTGTGCCACGAGTGGTTCGACCACGGCACCTCGCTGGACCCCGAGCAACTCCGGCGCCTGCTGCCGGTCTTCGACACCTCGCTGATCACCCGGGTCCTCGGGACCGACCCCCCGCCGTCGCCGCAGCCGTCGCCGGTCGCGGCCGAGATCGTCGACGTGCTCCGGTCGGGGGACGGCACCGTGCAGGCCCGCGCGCAGTACGACACGCACGACGAGCGGATGGCCGAGTTCGGTGCCTCGCTCATCCCCCGTATGGCCATGGACGTGACGAGCGACGACATGGTGGGGCGGTTGGCCAACTCCCTCTCCCGCCCGGTCGCCAACCGCCGCCGGGGCCTGTTCCGCCGCTCCTGACACCGACCCGTCCCCCGTCTCTCTCCCCCACCACACCGAGGACTCCGCAGTGACCCCGCTCGACCTCGCCGGCTACCTCATAGCCGTCCTGATGACAGCCGTCGCCCTGTGGCGCATGCCGGCAGCCCTGTGGGGTGACGAGGAGGACAAGCGCCGCCGGGCCCTGTGGGGCTGCTACGCGGGATTCGCCGCCGCCCTGTGGACCAAGACCCGGGCCGTACGGCTCGCGCTCAACGACAGCGCCGTCACCGACCTCGCCGTCCTGATCAAGCACTACACGGCGACGATCGCCATCCTGGCGATCCTCAGCTACATCGTCGCGATCTACGGCCAGTACCCCGACGGCGGGACCGTACCGCGCCATGTGCGGTTCGCCCGCGCCATCCAGCAGGTGGCGGCCAAGGCGTCGATCGCCACCCTGATCCTGCTGACGGTGCTGTTCTTCACCGTCGTCGACCGCTCCACCCCCTCGGACCGCTTCGTCGCCGACCACGCGGGGCAGTGGGGGGCCACGCTGTACATGAGCGTGTTCTACCTCTACCTCGGTGCCGCGTCCGCCGTCTGCGCGTACCAGTGGGCGCTGGCCACCGCCAATGCCGGGCTCCGCCATCTGCGGGTGGGCCTCGGGATGATGACCTTCGGCATGTTCATCGGGGTCGGCTACACGGTCAGCCGGACCCTGTTCCTGTGGGTCAGCGTCATCGACACCCCCAGCGAGTCCTTCGCGCTCCGCTTCGACGAGATCACCGAGGCCGCGCAGGTGGTGCTGTTCGCCTTCTTCGCCGTGGGCGCTTCCATCCCCGCCCTCAGCAAGGGGCAGCGGCGCGCGAAGCTCTGGCGGGCCCAGGTCGAACTGCACGGCCTGTGGCGTGAGTTGATGACCGCCTTCCCCGAGCAGCCCTTCGATCCCCCGGCCTGCCTCGCCCGCGAACTCACCCGCTTCGACACCCCTGCGGACCTGCGGATCGACCGCTGGGCCGCCGACATCGCGGACGCGGTGGAGAAGCTGCGCCACTACGTGCCCGACAGCCTGCTCCCGGCCGCGAAGGCCGCCGCCGCGGCGGACGGCACCACTGACCCGGACCGGGCGGGCCCGCTCGCCGAGGCGTACTGGATCAAGGCGGCGCTCACCGCGAGGAACGGCGGGGCGCCCGCCTCGACGGCCGCGGCGGTGGAGACCCAGCACGCCACCGACCAGGACGGCGAGGTGGCCTGGCTGGTCCGGGTCGCCACCGCCTACCGGACGGTCCCGCAGGACCGGGCGGCACAGGTGCTGGCGGACGCGATGCCCGCCGCACCCGGCCCGTCCACCGCAGCCGCAGCACCCCGCACGGCCTCCAACGAGGAGACGGCATGACCTCCACCGACACCACCGACACCACCGCATCGCCGGACAACGCCACCGCGCGCACCGTCACCGATGTCTTCCAGCCCCGCAACGTCCTGCTGGTCGGCATGCTCGGCATCGGCCTGGCCACCGCCGGTCACTGGACCGGTCTGCTCTGGGGATTCCTCGGCGCCCTGTGCGCGGGCCTCATACCCGCCGGGTACATCGAGTGGGAGCGCGGGCGCGGCACCTGGGGCGACCGCCATGTCGTCGACCGCACCAAGCGGGCCCCGATCTTCTTCGTCATCCTCGGCTCCATCGGCACCGGTTCGGTGGTGATGGTGCTGGGCCACGCCCCGACCGGCATCCTCGCGGCGATGCTCGCCCTCTGGGCGATGACCGTGGTGCTGCTGACCGTCAACACGGTCTGGAAGATCTCGGTGGACGCCGCGGTCGCCTCGGCCGTGGTCGCCCTGCTCGCCGCGGTCCACTCGCCGTGGTGGCTGCTCGCCTACGCGATGACGGTCGCCGTGTGCTGGTCCCGCGTCGCGCTCGGGTACCACTCGGTGGCACAGACGGTCGCCGGGGGCTCGCTGGGCGCCGCGACGGCGGCCGTGTTCCTGCTCGTCTGATCCGCGCCGGCCCGGGGCGCGGTCCGCGGCGCCCCGGCCCGGCGTGGCGGACATGCGGGCACCGTCGGGCTGTTCGGCATCACCAGCCTGGAGCTGGGCTGACCCGCCGCCCGGGGTCAGGTGGCGTCGGGCGTCCGCGCCGCCGGGTTCCGGGTGCGGGAGGCCAGCACCGCTATGTCGTCCTCGGCCCCCGGACCGAACCGTTCGAGGACCTCGTCCAGCAGGGCATCGAGGCTCCCACCGACCGGAATGGTCAGTTCCTTGAGGCGGCCGACCGAGACGTCGATGTCCTCGCCGCGCCGCTCGACCAGACCGTCGGTGTACAGGAACAGCACCGCGTCCGGCTCGAACTCCAGCAGCGTCGTCCGGTACCCGCCGAACCCGGTGCCGAGCGGCGGCCCCACCGTCACCTCGTCACACACCCTGGCTCCCGCCCGCGGATCGATCAGCACCGGCGGCAGATGCCCGGCGCTCGCCACCTCGCACGCCGTGCCGGACCGGTCGACGACGGCCAGCAGACAGGTCGCCGCCCGGTCCGGTCCGGACCGTTCGACCATCCGGTCCAGCTGTTCCAGGATGCGGTGCGGTGGCAGCTCCTCGTCGGCGAGCATCCGCAGCAAGGAGCGGTAGTGGCTCATGGCGACCGCCGCCTCCATCCCATGCCCCATCACATCGCCCATCGCATTGAGGTGCCGTCCGTCCCGCAGCGGGATGATGTCGAACCAGTCGCCGCCGACCATCACGCTCCGGTCGGCCGGCAGATACCGGGTGGCGAGCTCGATGTGCGGGTGCGGCGGGCGCGGCTCGGACAGCAGGGAGCGCTGGAGCTCCAGGGCGATGGTGTGCTCGTGGGCGTACCGGCGGGCGTGGTCGAGGTCGACGGCGGCCCGGCCGGCCAGTTCCCGGGCGATCACCACATCCTCGTCCGCGAAGACTGGTGAGTCGCCCGCCCGGATCAGGCCGAGAATGCCGAGCGGGCCGCTGCGCACGGTGAGGGGCACGATGACCGCCGAGTGCATCCCGAGGGCCCGGTAGGCGGCGAGCCGTTCGGGGCCGGGGGCGGAGCGCAGGAGCTGTTCGTCCGTGGTGAGGTTCTCCACCACGGGCCGGCTGGCCGCCAGACAGCGCTGTACGGCCGCACCCTCCTGGTAGTCGATGTACTCGCCGGTCAGCCCGAAGGCGTGCAGCTCGTCACGCAGTCCGGGCACGGCCTGCAGCGCCGCCCGTCGCAGCCGCAGCACACCGGGCGGCGCAGGCCGGACCTGTGGGGCGACGTCGGGCGGGAACACCTCGACCGTCGCGATGTCCGCCAGCCCCGGCACGACGAGGTCGACCAGTTCGGCACAGGTGGTGTCCATGTCGAGGGTGGTGCCGATCCGGGCGGCCGCGGTGTCGAGCAGCGTCAGATGGCGCCGGGCCTGCTCCAGCTCGCGCTGCCCCTTGTCCGAGGCCATCACCTCCATCACGATCCCGGCCAGCCCCACGATCCGCCCGCCGATCTCCAGCCGGTGGTACGCCCCGTGCCAGTACCGCCGGACCGTGGCGGCCGCGGCCGTGAATCCGCTGGAGGTGATCTCGCGGGGCTTCCCGTCGGCGAGCACCGCCCGCATCATGTCCTCGCGCGCGTCGACCCCAGGAAGGACCTCGGCGACGGTGCGTCCGAGGTGTTCGGCGGCCGGGATGCCGTTGAGCCGTTCGAGGGCCGGGTTGACGTAGAGGTAGCGCAGCTTCGTGTCGAGCACGCCCACCCCGGCCGTGGTGCCGTCGAGCAGGGCCGCCAGGGTGCGGGGGTCGAACGGCACAGGGCTGTCCGCGTACGCATCGGCCGGCACGTCAACCTCCTGGGTGGGCGCGGACCGCCCGCTGCCCGGCCTCTCAATCGTCGGCCGCCCGCCCGCGCCGCGCATCCGCAGGCCGCGGCACCCGGCCGGGCGGCCGCCGTTCGTGCCGGGCCCCGTAACGGATCGCGGGGCCCGAACGGTCTCTCTGTCAGGTGAGCGGGTGCGAAGTCCGGCCGGACGCCTCGTCGATCTCGTCGTGCGCCTTCGTCAGCATCTTCATCGCCAGTTCGTTGAGCGCTCTGGCTCCCGCGATCTCCTCGCCCACCCTCGGCTGGTTCTTGTCGGAAGGATGGCGGCTCGCGTATCCGTGGGCCCGCACCTCGCTCCCGTCGGGAAGCCGCACCAGGGCGGCCGCGCGGGTGCGGTGGGTGTCCTCGGCGAATTCGAGCTCGATGTGCCATCCGACAGTTGTCATCACCATGACGATCACCTCCCTACCAGAGTGCGCCCGTTCCCGCGCCCCTGCACCACGGCACCGCTCCCTGTTCCGTCATGCCTCCAGCAGGTCCGGGCCCGAGGGTGCCGTCGACAGCCGTGGCGTCCGGCGGAAGGCCGAGGGCCCGTGCCACCGGCCCGGGGAATGAGAGGGCCCCTCTCACGCCACGAGATTGGGGTCGTATCCGAGCGCGAGCAGAGTCCGGCGGAAGTCCGTGCCGAGGCCGGAGCGGTGGACGGCGTCGACGAACGCGCCGTGGCTGAAGGCGGCGTTCGCGTCGTGCCCCCTGATGGCGAGGACGAATTTCTTCCCGTCCTCGGCGTTGCCGAGCAGCTTGCGCAAGGTCCGAAAGCCGTCCGACGCTCCCTTGGCGTCCTGGTCGATCGTCGTGGCCGCTTTGTTCTCGTTCGACAGCTCTCCGCCGGGCCGCTTCCGCTTCTTCGTCTCGATGCTCATCAGATCCCGGTACAGACCGGCCAGGCTCACCTGCTGCGGAAGGATGTTCACGACGATGTTCGACGCGGGAAGCTGCGCCGGTGCCGCTCCGGCGGGAGTGGTGGTGGCGGTGGGCTGGTCGGCGAGATCCTGCGGCTCGGGCTGGTACATGTACGCCGAGAGCGACGGGACGCCGCCGACCGACAGGAGCCCGGTGTTGGTCACGGCGGCGGTCTCGATGTAGCCGCCCAGGGTCCCCGAGTTCTGCCGACGCAAGCCGGGACGACCGGAGTTGGTGGCCATCGCGTGGGCGGCCGGGTCCACCACGCCGTTCATGGCATCGGCCTGCGAACCGTGCAGGTTCCTGAAGTGCGCGCCCTTGGTGAGGGTCAGCGTGGGCAGGTTTGCGTTGGTGGGTTCCTTCACCGTCCCCACCCACTGCGTCGGCACCCAGCGCTGGAAGGAGACGGTCTCCGCGAGCAAATGGTCGGCCAGGGTCCTGGTGGGGTCGATCGGCGACGGCTGCGCCGCCAGTGCGGTGAGAACCGGGCCGGGAATGATGCCCGCCGCCGCCAGTTGCTGTCCGGTGCGCTGGTACGTGTCCGAGGAGTACCCCACCTCGACCCGGTAGTAGAACGGCTGTCCCATGCGCATCAGTTCCTCGGGGATGCTCTCCCAGCCCCGCATCAGCCCTTGGTTGAAGTTCCTGTTCTCCTGGGGCGCGATGTTGCCGTGCACATCCGCGTCCCGTGCCTCCATCAGGGTGTGCTCGACCAGATGCCCGCCGTCGTAGGTGTTGCCCAGGTTCTGCCGCCCGAAGATGGCCCGCTCCATGACGCCGAAGTGGCCGTACGGCCCGATCACGCCGTTGTCCCGGTTGCTGCCGTCCGCGTTGCGGTGGGACACCGGGTCGATCTCGGCCGTGACCTGTCCGGCCCGGTGGAAGCCGGTCCTGTAGTCCCCGGACCTGACCAGGCCCAGTGGGGCGAAGAAGTACTGCTCCGGCAGCCCGACTGCCCGGAAGTACGGCTCGAACGCGGTGTGCAGGCTGTCCACGGGCAGCGGAGCGTTCTTCTCCTTGGGCGTGTTGTCGGTGAAACGCGACTTCCGCTGGATCACCGGCGTCCCGCCGCGGGTCGCCGGGACGGCCCGCTGGACCGGCGCGCCGTCCTGCCGGGCGCCTTCGCCGGATACATCGGACACGCCGGATTCGGGGCTTACGGGGGCAGTGGGTATGGGCGCGGCCATGACCCGGCTCGCGGTTCTCTCCGCCTCCCGCTCGAATCGGTCGGACGGATCGGAGACCCGCAGCCCGGAACCGTTGTCCTGCCCGCTCACCGGCCCCCGGCGCTGCTGGATGACGTGCGTCAGCTCATGCGCGAGAGTGTGCCGGTCGACGCCGCCGCCACCGAGGACGATGTGGTTGCCGCTGGTGTAGGCATGAGCACCGATCTCGGCGGCGGAGGCCCTGGCGGCGGTGTCGTCGTGCACGCGGACATCCGAGAAGTCGGCACCCAGCCGGGATTCCATCTCGGCACGGAGAGCACCGCCGAGGGGCCGTCCGGGCCCGCGCAGCACGTCGTGCACAGCGGAACGCTGCACGTGGGGCGTGTCCTGTTCGCCCACGTCACCCGCGCCGCCCGCCCAGGGATGCCCGGCCGCACGAAGCATCTGCAGGACGACCGCGTTCCCCACACTGCCCTGCTGCGCCATCAGCCCCGCCGGTGGCACTCCGTGCCCCGCCGCCGGGGTACACGGCACCGGCGTACGGGAGCGCTCGTTCCTTCCGGTCCTGTCCTGGTCGTGGGCACGCAAAACGGGACCTCTTCCCTTCTGGGAGCACCGACGCTTCCTGGATACGGGGTGAACAGGGGGTTCGGCCAGAGGATTGAGGGCAGGGCGGGGCGGCCGGGCGGACAGGATGAGGTGGCCGGGCGGGCAGCGTCGGGCGAGTGTTGCCGGGGCCGCCCGGGGTGCGCAGGCGGCGCGGCGCCCCGTCCGAACGGGCCGGCACCCCCATGGGACCGGCCCCGCATACGCGGACGCCATCCCCGCGCCCCTGCACCGCACCCCGCTCCGTCACGCCTCCAGCAGGTCCAGGTCGAGGGTGCCGTCGACCGCCGGGGCGTCCGGCGGGAGGCCGAGAGCGTCCGCGACCGGCCCGGGAAGCGGGCCCAGCTCCAGCAGCCCGGCGACGACCTGGGCCGTCAGCGCGTGCCACTGCCCGGCGCGCCGGACCATCGCGTGGTCGCTGCCCCGGATCGCGACCAGACAGGAGCGGGCACCGGCGAGCCGGGCACGGGCCGTGAGGCGCTGGGAGGCCCGGGGGCTCGTGATGCGGTCCCGGGTGCTGTGCAGCAGCACGACGTCGCGGCCCGCGAGCTGGTCGACCGGGTCTTCGGCCGGACACCAGGCGGCGAGGCCCACCACCCCGCGCACCAGCGGGTGACCGGCGGCACGCAGGGCGGCACGGGCCCCCATCGAGTGGCCGACCAGGACCACCGGGATCTCCCCGGCCTCACGGGCGAGGGCGTCCAGGGCGCGTACGGCGTCGTGCAGCGGGTCCTCGCGGGGGCCGTTCCAGCCGCGGTGGGCGTAGCGGGCGGTACGTACGAGAACGCCTCCTGCCGCACCGTTGGTCGCCCCGGCGACGGACCGGGCGAACGGGCGCATCCGCACCCCGGGCAGGTTCAGCGGACCGGGCAGCGGCGCGGCCAGGCCCGCCTCGGCGCCGCCGTGCAGCAGAAGCACGGCCGCGGACGGCCGGGCGGCGGACGGCGGTGCTGCCATGCGTGACCTCCTGGTGCGGGAGCCGGCCCTGTACCGAGCATGCTGTACGCAAGGCACCGGGAAGAAACCCGGCCGCACCGAACACGGAGGAACCGACATGGGATCGTCACCGCAACTCGGCCTGCCCGCCCCGGACTTCACCCTCCCGGGCGGCGTGCTCACCGGCGAGGACTTCGAACGCCGCGACTACGCGCTCGCCGGGGCGCGCGGCCGTTCCCTGGTCCTGGCGTTCTACCCGGGCGACAACACGGCCGTGTGCACCAAGCAGCTCTGCTCGTACTCCTCGGGCATGGGGGCCTTCGGCGAGCTCGACGCGGAGGTCTGGGGGATCAGCCCACAGGGTGTGGACAGCCATGAGTCCTTCGCCCGCGCCCACGGTCTGCGGATGCCGCTGCTCGCGGACACCGGACGGGAGACCGCGCGGGCGTACGGCGTCGCGGCGCCCGGGATCGGGGTACGCCGCGCGGTCTTCCTCATCGGCCCCGACGGCGTGCTGCGCTGGAAGCACGTCGCGCTGCTCGGTGCCACGTACCAGTCGCTCGACAAGCTGACCGAACAGCTCTCCGGCATCAAGAGCGCGTAAAGACTGCCGGAACCCGGCAGTGCCGGCTGCCGGGCAGGTGTGGGACCATCCAGCCGGTTCGACGGAAATGTTCGGGGGATTTCGGAGATTCCGGAGATCTCGGGGAGGGTGATCACGTGACCTTGTTTCTCGGTCTCGGCATCGCGGGAATCGTTCTGCTCGCGCTGTCCCTGATCTTCGACGGAATCCTCGAAGGCCTCTTCGGGGGCGTACTGGACGGCCTCTTCGACGGCCTCCTGTCCCTCCCGGTCATCGCCGGATTCCTCTCGATGCTCGGCTTCGGCGGCGCGATCGTGCTCGGCACCACCGGCGCCGGTACGGTCGCCGCGACCGCCGCCGGAGTGCTGGCCGGACTCGTCGCGGCCTGGCTGACCTGGAAGTTCAGCAAGGCCCTGATGCGGGACCAGACCAGCACCACACCGCGCGGCGACGACCTCGTCGGCACGTCCGGGTCGGTCGTCACGGCCATCCCGGCCGACGGCTACGGCGAGGTCCTGCTGCGACTCGCGGGCCAGCACGTGAAGCTGGCGGCGAAGAGCGCGGTGCCGGTCGAGCGGGGCGCCGAGATCTGGGTGGAGGCCACGCTGTCGGCCACCTCGGTCGCGGTCCGCCCCGTCGAGCGCTGAGCCCGAACCGCCGGACGCCTGGTCCGACCCGCCGGGGCACCGAATCCAGCCCGCCGGGCGCCCACCACCGCCCGAACCGATCCATCGCGCCGAACCGATCCACCGTGCCGCACCGCGGCACACCACCGAAACCGAGCTGCCGTCCCCGCAGGGAGGCAGGGGGGACACCTTTATGAGCCCAGTCGTGACCGCAGTCGTCGGAGTCGTCGTACTCCTGGTGCTGCTCGCACTCGTCGTCATCACCCGCTACAAGGTCGCCGGGCCCAGCGAGGCGTTCATCATCACCGGCCGCCGCGGCAAGAAGTCGACCGACCCGGTGACCGGCCGCACCAGCATCGACAACAGTGGCCAGAAGGTCGTCGTCGGCGGCGGCGTCTTCGTCGTCCCGTTCGTCCAGCAGAAGTTCACCCTGGACCTCTCCAGCCGGCACATCCCGGTCGCGGTGCGCGGCGCCGTCACCCTGCGCGGTGTGAAGTCCCATCTGGAAGGCGTCGCGATCGTCAAGGTCGGCGGCAGCGAGGAAGCGATCCGGGCCGCGGCCCAGCGCTTCCTCCAGCAGCAGGACGGCATCGTCGGCTTCACCCAGGAAGTGCTCTCCGGTGCGCTGCGCGCCATCGTCGGCCGGATGTCGGTCGAGGACATCATCCGGGACCGGGCCGCGTTCGCCGGGCAGGTCGCGGAGGAGGCCGAGGCCAGCCTCTCCGGCCAGGGCCTGATCCTGGACGCCTTCCAGATCCAGGACATCACCACCGAGGGCTCCTACCTGGAGGACCTCGGCCGCCCGGAGGCCGCCCGCGCCAAGCAGGAGGCGGACATCGCCGAGGCGATCGCCAAGCAGGCCTCCGAGCAGGCCCGGCTGAAGGCCGCCGAGGAGATCGCCATCGCCGAGCGGACCTTCTACCTCAAGCAGGCCGAGATCAAGGCCGAGACCGAGGCCGCCGCGGCCAAGGCCAACGCGGCGGGCCCGCTCGCCGAGGCGGCCCGTCAGCAGGAGGTCCTCACCGAGCAGGAGAAGGTCGCCGAGCGCCAGGCCGCACTGACCGACCGTGAACTCGACACCAAGGTCCGCAAGCCCGCCGACGCCGCCCGCTACCGGGCCGAGCAGGAGGCCGAGGCCCGCCGGATCGCCCAGGTCAAGGAGGCCGAGGCGGACGCCGAGCGCTCCCGGCTGACCGGTCAGGGCGAGAAGCTGCACCGCTCGGCGCTCGCCGACGCCGTCCGCATCGAGGGCGAGGCAGAGGCCGCGGCCATCGCGGCGAAGGGTGCGGCCGAGGCCGAGGCCATGCAGAAGAAGGCGGACGCCTTCGCGCAGTACGGCGACGCGGCCGTGCTCCAGATGCTGGTCGAGGTGCTGCCGCAGGTCGTCGCCAAGGCGTCCGAGCCGCTGAGCGCCGTCGACAAGATGACCGTGATCTCGACGGACGGCGCGAGCCGACTGTCGCGTACGGTCACCGACAACGTCGCCCAGGGCATGGAACTCCTCAACGCCACCACGGGAGTCGACCTCGCCGCCCTGCTGAAGAACCTCAAGGGCTCGGGCCCCGAGGCGGAGGTCCCGGCCCAGCCGGAGAGCACCACCCCGAACGGGAAGATCGAGATCACCGACTGATCCGGCACACCGACGCCGCTACGTGCCCGGGTGGTTGCACACCACCCGGGCACGCCCATGTCCGGACTCAGTCCGCCAGGTCCACCCGCACGGTCAGCAGGTTCGTCCCCACCGCCCGCACGACGGCGCTGTTGTAGCGCGGCAGCGTCCTGAGCCGGGCGCGGGCGTTGTCCTCGGGCAGCGGATGCGCGATCCCGTCGTACCAGCGCCCCGCCACGCGTACCCGGACCCGGGGGTCGGCCCGGATGTTGCGGATGTACTGCGACTTCTCGCCGAACTCCGAGACCAGCCAGAACTCCTGGCCGGTGCGGCGCCCGCCGACGGGGGTGCGACGCGGCAGCCCGGACGTACGACCGGTCGTCTCCAGCAGGGTCTGCGACCTCGACCGTCTGGCGAGCGGATTGACGACGTTCCGCTGGAGCGAAGTGACCGCCCTGAACCTGAGATCCCCAAAGCCCGCCATCACGTGCCCCTTCCGCCGGTGACCGTGAGCTTACGACCCCGCCCCCGCATCGCGGACGCTTCCGGAAGCCCGCGTGGCGGCGAGAACGGCAGGCGGACCCGCTTCCGCCCCTCGCTCCGCCCGCTGCTCACTCTCGATGATCGCCGCGACCCGCTCCCGCCACGGCAGCGGATCGGGTTCGCTCTCCATCTCCGCCCGCCGGGCAGCCCAGTAGGCCCGGTTCGCCTCACGGGCACACGGCCCGCACAGGGCCTCGTCCCCGACGGGACGGAACACATGCTCCTCGCCCTCCCCCTCGCAGACGATGAACTCCCTTACGGGCGTAGACGAAACGGGTGGGACCGGGGCCGGGGCCGCCACGGGCGCCGGAAGCTTCTGGACGAGCCGGTGACGCAGGAACCCGACGGCGGACCGTACGCCCTCCTTGGGCAGCTCACCGGTCAACGCCCGCCGCAGATCCGCAGCACTCACACCGCGCCGGATCCACTCGGCCGCGACTTCGGCGAGCCCCCGCGCCTCACGGACCCCGAGGTGCAGCTGCGGATTCGCGTGCCGCAGCGAGAGCAACACCCGCTCGCCCTCCGCGACTTCGGAAGCCCCGGAGGCTTTGACCACTTCGGAGACCGACCGACCGAGCACCCGGCTGACCGACGGCCGGATTCCGCGTACCCGGACGGGCGGCCGGGACCGCAGGAGCCGACGGGGCGCCGAGCCTGTCGTTCCGCACCGCAGCAGCCTCTTCGGCCGTCAGAGGTACATTCGCGAAGAGCTGGTCGGTCACCCAGAACCCGCGCTCCCCCTGCCGCTTCCACTCATGCACGAACCCGTTCGCGATCAGCTGCCCCTTGGCCCTCTGATAGGCCCTGCCGGTGATCCCGAACTTCTTCGCATGGTCACTGAGCGCCTTGTCGGCCTGCTCTTCGGGAAGCCCCTGTACGTACAGGAGAAGAATCTTCGCGTCACTGTTCAGACGCGGATGACGCACGACATCGTGCGAGGCCTTCGTGTAGCGCCGAGAGGGCGCGATAGCATGCCAGAGCATCTCTGGTGGACCTGGTTTCCACTTGTGGTGAAGGCCCTCGGCGCGGTGCTCGTAACACCCCCGGGGGCCGCCCCATGCGCAGCAGCACACGGAGCGTGATGACGCGATCACGGTACCGCATGGAATCGGCACCCTGCGCCACAACCGAGAACTCGGATACGAAGCAGGCCAAACCGAAGAATTCCCGCAGGGCCGTGCACCCCGAGGCGCCTTGACTCTGCGGTGACCGCCGTTCACCACCCCTGTGGCACGTACCGGCACAGCCGCCCGTGCGACTTCAGGGGAGAGCCCGACCGGAAGGATAGAACTCGACTTCTCACCGGTTGCCCGAACCGATCCACCTCGTTACAGTTATTGCAGATGCAATACTCGCCGGGGTCAGTGATTGGAGGCGGCCATGGCTCGTTCCAGCGTTCTTGCCCGTGCTGAGAAGATCGAACCGGACCCTTCGCACCAGGACACATTCGCCGCGACTGCTCGGATGGCACCGGAGTCGGTCGAGGTGCTGGTGCGCACCCTGGACGGCAGGGAACTGGCTCTACCAGCGGAACTGGTCCGCGTACTCCTGGCCTCGGCCGGTGAGTTGGCTCGCGGACATGCGGTTACGGTCCTGGCGTCCGAGGTGCAGTTGTCGCCCACCGAGGCCGCTGAGCTTCTTGGCCTGTCTCGGCCGTTCGTCGCCCGCTTGCTCGATGCCGGCGACATCCCCTCGATGAACCTGCCCGGCAGCAGTCACCGCGTGGTCCGCCTTGCGGACGTGCTGGCGTTCCAGCAGCGGCGTGAGCGCCGCAGGGAGGGCCGGCGTCAGATCGCTGATGCGTTGGAGGGCGCCGATCTGCCCTGATCGTGGGTGTCCCTGGTAGTCGTCAGGGAAAAGAGGGGGAGCGTGGCAGCGCGGGTCTTTGTGGACACCAACGTCTCATTTCCGTTCTCGGTGACAGACGTGATGCTGGCCCTCACCGAGGATTCCATCCACGAGATCGTGTGGTCCGAACGGCTGCTCGCGGAGTGGGAGCGGGTCATCGTCCGGGAGGGCAGGCGCTCGGCGGAGTCGGCTGCCGCGGTTGCTCAAGCTGTCCGACGCTTCTTCGCCGACTGTGAGATCGGGGCGGCGGACTACGGGCATCTTGTGGATGAGATGCCGGGCGACGACCCCGACGACCGGCACCATGCGGCGGCAGCCGTGGCTGCCGGGGCCGACGCGTTGATCACGTGGAATCTTGCCGACTTCCCTGCCGGTGAGTTGGCTGCGCGTGGAGTGCGGGTGGTCGACCCGGATTCGTACCTGTGCGGGCTGTACCGGGAGTTGCCGGATGAGGTGATGGAGACGGTCTTCAGGCTTGCCGGAGAGAAGGGCAACCCGCCAGTCACGATCGCTGACGCCATCGCCCGACTCTCGAAGGCTGGTCTGCCCTGCTTTGCCGACCTTCTGACGCGGCACCTCGGGTGCCGATTGACGTGATGTGGCGCGCAAGGCGGCGCACGACGCCCGAATTGGTCTGGCCGACAGCGAAGGCCCAGGTTTGGCCCGTCAACGACCCGCCCGATGGGCAGACCGATCAGGGCGCCGCAAGGTGACGGGACCGTCCGGGCAAGGTCTCAATTCTTCGTGCGCACTGAAGCGGCCGCCGGGTTCTGTTCCTCCACAGCCGGTCGAAGCCGGGGAAGGCTCAGCGACCTGCTTCTTCCCGCGTGTCGAAGGCTTCACGGGCGCGCGTGATGGCGCGCATGTTCTCAGAGGCCCACCCCAGCAGCACGTCGATGGGAGGCCGCAGCGTCTTGCCGAGCGGCGTGATCCGATATCTGATCGCCACCGGGCGGGTGGAGACGACCTCGCGCTCGATCACGCCGTTCCGCTCAAGTCGCCGAAGTGTCGCGGTCAGCGACTTCTGCGTGACCTGCGGGATGGCTCGGCGCAACTCGTTGAAGCGGCACGGGCGTTCGCACAGTTCGCTGAGAACGCTGAGCGACCACTTGTCGAGGACCTGGTCGAGCAGTTCGCGATGCGGAGGGCCGATGAGGAATTCGTCCTCGGTATCCATGGAGAAACCTGGTCTCGTTGAAGTGTCCTTCTTCCACTAAGTAGCTTACGGATACCTACCTCAGAAGGAGAACACTGATGGCTGTCCAGCACTTCACGCCGGAAGGCATGCTGCAACCGGCTCCGTGCCACCACGTCGCCGTCGGCACCGGCACGACACACATCCACGTCAGCGGGCAGGTCGCCCGCCGGGCCGACGGGACCCCGGTCGCACCCGGCGACCTGGCCGGGCAGGTCGCCCAGGCACTGCGCAACACCTCCGTCGGCCTGACGGGCGCGGGCGCGTCGTTCGCAGACGTCCTGCGCCTGACGTTCTACGTGACCCGATGGAGCCCGGAGAAGATCGGAGACTTCATGGCCGGTGTGGAGGCCGTCGCCGACGAGATCGGGCTCCAGCTCCCCATGCCGCCGGCCTCCCTGATCGGTGTCGAGTACCTCTTCGAGCCGGATGTGCTCGTAGAAGTCGAAGCAACCGCGCTGCTCGGCTGACTCTTGAGGTATGCCTTCCAGCCTGCCTCCATGCGATCGCCACCGCGGGCGCCGGGGCCGGGTAGCCGGATCACAGCGGATGGCTCGTCCGGCGCTTCGGAGCGCGCCGGCCCCGCCGCGTGGTTCACCACTGGGCAATCCGTACGGCCGGTCGCCTCCGAGGCTTCGCGGAGGCGGGTGGCTGTGTCAGCTGCACGGCCTACGCTGCACCACGGGCTGTTGCCCGAGGGATCGCCACTGCCGTCATCTGCTGCGGAGACCATGTGTGAAGACAGTCGTAAAGGAGGGCTACTCGACCTTGTCACCTGCCGATCAACGCTGTGAGCCACCCCGGACGGCGGGCCGGCGGCGCGGAGTTCTGTGCGGTCCGCGACAACTCAAGAGCGCGTCAGGCTCGAAGCCGTCCACTCAGGGCACTTACCTCACCCGGCGATCTGCTAACCGATAGGTTCATCCCATGCCCGGCCGCCTTCTGGAACTACACGTCGAGAACTTCCGCAGCCTTCGCGACGTGACTATCCCGCTCGGACCGCTCACCGTGCTGGTGGGCCCCAACGGAGTGGGCAAGTCCAACGTACTCAAAGTGTTCGACTTCCTTGCCGCGATCATCCGGACCGATCTCCAGCCCGCGCTCGACGAACGCGGTGGATTCGACGAGGTGGCCTTCTGGGGCGGCGACAAACCGCCGACTTCGATGGTGGTCCGGCTCAAAGCGGACTGGACGACGCATGCGAGTGTCAAAGCTCCGGATGAGTACTCGCTGACCATTCGCAGGCGTTCCATGCCTGGTAACCGCGACTCCTACACCTTGTCACGCCAGGAAAGTTTTCAGTTCAAGCGAACACAAGGGCGAGGCCGTCGTGTCACCATTTCCGGGGATGAGGCCCGCGTCGTGGACGAGAGGGCCGGCCGCGAGTCCGATGGGGGTAGTTTCGGAATCCAGCGGTTGAGCAGTGGCCTGTCCACCTTGCCCAGGCTGGGGCGTGCGGACGGTGGGGAAGAGGTTGCGAGAGTTGCAGACCGTCTGTCATCTTTCAGGGTTTTCGATGTGGACGTCGCCGCTGCTCGACAGCCGACACGCACCCACTCGATCAGGGCCGGCCGTTTGGAATCCCATGCGGAGAATCTGGCGGCCTTTCTGATCCAGCTCAGTACGGACGAGGCGCGCTGGGAGCATCTGACACAGGATGCACGCCGTATCCTTCCGCAACTGGACGCCATCGAATTCGAGCAAGTCGGTGGCTATGCCGATCGACTGGCAGTGGTACTACATGAACACGGCCTGCGTCGGACCACTCCGCTCGCCGACGCTTCTTTCGGAACGGTGCGTCTTCTGGGTCTGCTGGCCATGCTTTACGATCCCCAGCCTCCGGCCCTGACGTGTGTTGAGGAAATCGACCACGGTCTGCATCCTCAAGCCCTTGAACTCATTGTGGAGCGGATGAGGGAAGCGTCAACGCGAACGCAGTTCATCGTGGCGACCCACTCACCGGCGCTTGTCGACCGACTGGAGCCTCACGAGTTCATCGTGTGCGACCGTGACGAAGACGGTGCGTCCATCATTCCCGCTCTGACAACGGACGAGATCGAGACGATCGTTGCGGAGACGGGTGATCAGCCCCTGGGTGAGCTGTGGTTCTCCGGCGTACTGGGTGGCGACCTGACGGAGGACGAACTGTGAGCCGCAGGCGTATACCAAAGTCCCTGAGGCGAGGTGTAGTTGTGCTTGCAGGTGAGAGTGCGAATGACCGCCGCATACTGGCCACGTTCATCAAGGCCGCCCATCCTGACCTTGCGGCTACTGTCACTCTCACTGAAATCACCGACCCGGTGCGGCTGCGGAAGAAGTCCGGTGCCGAACTGGCGACGGCGGCAGGCACGTTGGTGAGCAAGGCGCGCGGCAAAGCCTGCTTGAAATCCGGCGAGTTTGTGGGGATCGCTGTCCACGAAGACATGGATGCCTGCCCTGGACCTGCCTACGACATTGCGCGGAAGGCGGTATCGGCTGCACTGGCCAAAGCGACTGGCGCTTCCTCCTCTGTCTACGCGCTTGCTGCCGCGGAGTCCGAAGCATGGCTCCTCCTTTTTCCGGAGGCATTTACGCTCTACCGATCCTCATGGAAAATCCCGGCGACGTGGCAGGGGAAGGACAGCGGGCGTCGGCAGAATCCGAAGGAGGACCTCGAAAACCTTCTCGCCAGCCCACGCTTCAGGGAGAGTGATGGGCCCGAGATCGCATCTGCAGCCTTTACGAAGGGATTGCTTGCGGAGCCCAAAGGGTCGAATCGTTCTTACCAAGAGTTCGTTACAGACATCTGCGGCTGGAAAATTCCCCACCTGCCGAGTCGTTGACCTACGCTCGGACGAACTGAAAACAAGCAAGGCCCTGGTCGCCGACCAGGGCCTTCGTCATGGATCGGGTGACGGGAATCGAACTGGCGCTCGAAACTGGGCAGTCCTTGATCATCCGGAGCAAGGCCGGGATCGACGCCGGAGCCATCGAGAGGGATCGAGATGCCGATGACGATTCACGTCATACCGGACAGGCTTGATTCACCGCTCGAACTCATCACTCACGTGTGAAGCGAGTCCGATGAGCCCGCGCCCCACAGGCGGCGGGAGCCTCCGGATAAGGTAATGCGGAGATAAAGAGATCGCCAAGTGCGTCCAAGAGCCGCCGCACCCTCGGGAGGAAGCCATGGGAACCCACCGCACCACGCTGCCCGGAGTCGGTGTGCAGTACGACTACACGACCGAGTCGGGCCAGCACATCTCCGTCGTCGTCCACCACGACGGACGGCGGTTCATCGGCTTCTACGACCAGGACGACCCTGATTCGTGCCGGCTCTCGGTACCCCTGACACCGCAGGAGGCCACCGGCCTCGCGCACCTCATCGACTCGGCGCCCATCGACGCCGTACGCACCGACGGCATCGACCTGGTCACCGAGCACATCCCGCTTGGAAGCCGCTCCCCGTACGGCGGGCGGCTGCTCGGGGACACCAAGGCGCGGACCCGGACGGGGGCCTCGATCGTGGCGGTGCTGCGGACGCACAGTGCGCATCCGTCCCCGGGGCCGGACTTCCGGCTGGCCATCGGCGACACCCTGGTCGCCGTCGGAACGCGCGAGGGCGTCGACACGCTCTCCGAGATCATCGCGGAGGGCTGACCGTGCACGACACGACCGCACTGCTGGTGGAGCTCGGCTCCGTCATTCTGGGACTGGGCATCATCGGCCGCCTCGCCGGGCGGGTAGGGCTTTCGCCGATCCCGCTGTATCTGCTGGCGGGGCTCGCGTTCGGCGAGGGCGGGCTGCTGCCGCTGGGGGCCAGTGAGGAATTCACCGCCGTCGGCGCCGAGATCGGCGTCATCCTGCTGCTGCTCCTGCTCGGCCTGGAGTACAGCGCCTCGGAACTGGTGACCAGCCTCAAGACCCAGTACCCGTCCGGAGCGGTGGACTTCGTGCTCAACGCGACGCCGGGAGCGGTGGCGGCGCTGCTGCTCGGCTGGGGGCCCGTGGCGGCGGTCGCGCTGGCCGGGGTCACCTGGATCTCGTCGTCCGGGGTCATCGCGAAGGTGCTCACGGACCTCGGGCGGCTGGGCAACCGGGAGACGCCCGTCATCCTCGGTGTGCTCGTCATCGAGGACCTGTCGATGGCCGTCTATCTGCCGCTGCTCACCGCGATGCTCGCGGGAGTGGGCCTCGCCGGGGGCAGCATGGCCCTGCTGATCGCGCTCGGCACCGTCGGGTTCGTGCTCTATCTCGCGCTGCGGCACGGGCGGCTGATCAGCCGGGCGGTGTCCTCCGACAATCCGGAGATGCTGCTGCTGGTCGTCCTCGGGCTGACCGTCCTGGTGGCTGGTGTGGCCCAGGAGTTGCAGGTGTCCGCCGCCGTCGGCGCGTTCCTGGTCGGGATCGCGCTCTCGGGCGAGGTCGCCGAGGGCGCGCGCAAGCTGCTGACGCCGCTGCGGGACCTGTTCGCCGCCGTCTTCTTCGTGTTCTTCGGGCTCTCCACCAATCCGGCCGAGATCCCGCCGGTGCTGCTCCCCGCGGCGCTGCTGGCGATCGTCACCGTCTTCACCAAGATCGCCACCGGCTGGTACGCGGCCCGGCGGGCCGGAATCGGTTCGCGCGGACGGTGGCGGGCGGGCGGAACGCTCGTCGCACGCGGTGAGTTCTCCATCGTCATCGCCGGTCTGGCCGTGGCGACCGAGCCCCGGATCGGGCCCATCGCCACCGCCTATGTCCTCATCCTCGTCATCGTCGGACCGCTCACCGCCCGCTGGACCCAGCCGGCCGTGGCCCGGATCCAGTCCTGGCGCGGCCAGGACGGCAAGGACGGCGGCGGCAAGGGGAGCGTCGAGGTCCCCGCGGCGCGTCCGGCACCCGCCGCGCCCGCCGTCCAGGAGGAATTCGCCTCCTCCGCCGACTGAGACAGGACCGAAGCAGGGCCGAGGCCGACCTGCGGCCGGATGTACGTACGGGCCCGGTGGACGACCGTCCACCGGGCCCGTACGGCTCACAGCGGGGTCGCCGCGTGCAGGATGCCCACCAGCGTGACGGCGGCGTTGAGCGAGGACAGCGCCGAGGCCGTCGTGCCCACCGCCGCGATCAGCGCCGCGAGGGCGGCATGGGCGGAGGAAGGCGGCCACAGCCGGGCCGGCGGGACCGGGGCGAGCAGCGCCTCGACCCGGCGCGGCACGGGGCCCGCCGGGGCCGCGAAGGCGGCGAAGCCGGCCGAGACGTCCGGGGCGCGATGCGAGTACAGCGCCGCCTTGCCGACCGCGATCGCCACCACCCGTCGGTCGCCGACCGCGCACGCGGCCTCCTCGTCCGCCCACCGTTCGGTGCTGAACGACACCGCGGTACGCAGCGGCAGCAGGAACGGGTTCGCGCGCGCCGCGAGTTGCACGGCCAGCAGACAGCGGTGGTGCCGGGCGGCCAGATGGGCCCGTTCATGGGCGATCAGGGCCCGCCGCTCACGGTCGTCCAGACACTCCGTCATCGCGGTCGAGACGACGACCCGGCCCGGACTCCCGGGCAGCGCGTAGGCGTACGGCTCCGGGTCCGGCAGTACCGCGACGTCGCCCGAGACGACGGAGGGCGCGGCGGCCAGCGCGCGGCCCGCGCCGATACGCAGCCGCACATGGCGGTACACCGTCCACCCGCACGCCCCGAGGACCGCCGCCAACGCCCCGATCGCGACGATGCCCGCGTTCACCTCGTACGGCACCGCGGCCCGCACCTCCGGGTCCGACCAGCTGTCCGGCAGCGGGTTGCCCGGCAGTTGGGCGGTGCCCACCACCATCAGCAGGCCCAGGCAGAGCGTGCTGCACAGCGCGAGCAGCACGCCGACGGCGGCGAGCAGCCGGGTCGCGCTGCGGGGGTGCAGATGCTGCTCGGCCAGGCGCGCGATCGGCAGCGCGGTCAGCGGCAGCACGAGCGGCAGGTAGACGAAGACACCCATCGGCGGGCTACAGGCCTTCCGTGTCACGGAGGTTGCCCGGATCGTCCGGGGCGTCCGCCCGCGCCAGCAGGACGCGCAGCCGCTCCTCGTCACCCGGGGAGAGGGCCGAGATGAAGCGGGCGAGCACGGCGTCCCGGTCCCGTTCGCCGTCCAGCACCCGGCGCATCCGCAGGGCCGCGAGACCGGCCTCGTCGGAGGCGGAGGTCCAGGTGTAGGAGCGGCCCTCGCGGGATCGGGTCACGGCCTTCTTCGCGTAGAGGCGGGAGAGGATCGTGATGACGGTGGTGTACGCGAGGTCACCTTCGAGGTGTTCCTGGACCCAGCCGGCCGTCGCGGGGCCGTTCGCCGAGCGCAGTACGGCGAGCACCTGGGCCTCCAGTTCGCCCTGCCCGCGCCTGCGCAGCCGCCCGCTTCCGGGAGGTGCGGCGTCGCCACCGCCTTCCGCTCCGGAGAGCGGGTCCGCGTCGGCGGGCACTGTGCCGCGCGGTCGTTCGTTGTCCGGGTGGCGGCCGGGCCTGGCCGAGTCCATCGGGGGTCCGCCCTTCTGCGATGCCGCGTCGGCCGCGGCGTCGCAGCATCTTACTGACCGACGTTTCCGGGACACAGCGGGCGCCCCTGCTGTTAACTTCTACACGTCTGTAGAGTTGGACCTCAATCCGGCAACGCACCGCAACGCAACATATGGAGACGACATGGCACTGTGGGATCGGATCAAGGAATCCGCCTCGTCGATGCAGTCGCAGCTGGAAGCGAAGAAGAACGACCTGAAGAGCGGGGCGTTCCGCGACGCGAGCATGGCCATGTGCGCCCTCGTCGCCGCGGCCGACGGTTCCATCGACCCGTCCGAGCGCCAGCGCGTGGCCTCGCTGATCGCCACCAACGAAGTCCTGCAGAACTTCCCGGCGGACGATCTGCAGCGCCGCTTCAACGACTACGTGAACAAGCTCACGGCCGACTTCGCCTTCGGCAAGGTCAGCGTGCTCCAGGAGATCGGCAAGGCGAAGAAGAAGCCGGCCGAGGCGCGTGCCGTCATCCAGATCGGCATCGTCATCGGCGGCGCCGACGGCGACTTCGACAAGTCGGAGCAGGCCGTCGTGCGCGAGGCGTGCTTCGCCCTCGACCTCCCGCCGCACGAGTTCGACCTGTAGGGCCTGAAAGACCCCAGGGTCTCCCGCCCTGCCCCGGACCGGCTGCCCGGTCCGGCCCCGAACCGCCGGAAGAAGCGCGGACCGGCCGACCACCGGTCGGCGCCCGGCAGGCCGGGGATGCGCGACTCCCCCCTGCGCGTCCCCGGCCACTCCAATTCGGCCCCCGCGCCCACGGCGACCGCCGACGGACGCGGGGTCCTGCAAACCCGCCCGCGGACGCGAGGCCTGCAAGCCCGCCGACGGACGCGGGGCCCTGCGGCACCCGCCGACGGACGCGGGGTCCTGCAAACCCGCCCACAGACGCGAGGTCCCGCAGCACCCGCCGACGGACGCGAGGCCCGCACACCCGCCCCCGGACGCGAGGTCCCGCAACACCCGTCCCGTCACAGCTCCTTGTCGGGCCAGTCCAGCAGCCGGGCGCCGATGACCGCCGTCTGCAGGGTGTACCGGTGCATCGGGTCCGACGGGTCGGAACCGGTCAGCTGGTGGATCCGCTCCAGCCGGTAGGTCAGCGCCCGCACGCTCAGCGACAGTCGGCGGGCCGTCTCGGCGGCCACACAGCCCGCGTCGAAGTAGACGCTGAGCGTCTTCAGCAGCGGCTCGGCACCGCCGCGGGCCTTCCGGAGCGGGCCCAGCTGACTGCGCACCAGATCGGCCATCGCCTGCCGGTCGCGGGTCAGCACCGGATAGACCAGCAGATCCGCGGCGTACAGCACCGGATCGTCCAGATCCATCCGCTCCGCCAGATCCAGCGCGTCCAGCGCCTCGTCGTAGGAGTGGACCACGCCGCCGGGCCCGTAGTGCGGGCGGCCCACCGCGACCCGGCCGCCGTCCGTCGCCGCGTGCGCCTGCTTGGCGAAGTACCGCAGCACATCGGGCTGGCTGCCGGGGGCGATGCAGACCAGCCGCCCGTCCTTCGTCGTCAGTAGGATCTTCCGGCCGCTGAAGCGGGCCAGCAGCGCCGCCTCGACCGTACGCGGCACGGAGTCCGTCTCCGTGTACGCCTCCGGTCCCGTCGCCACCGCCACCGCATGGGCGCGGGAGAGCCGCAGCCCGAAGCGGGTGGCCCGTTCGGCGAGCCGACCCAGATCACTGCGCCCGTAGAGCAGGTCGTCGATGAACTCACGGCGCGCCGCCTCCTCGCGACGCACGGTCATCCGCTGGGCCCGCTCGAAGCCCTCCCCGAAGGCGTCGATGGCCTGCTCGACCGCGGCCAGCACCGAATCGGTGGCCGCACCGTCGGCGGAGGTGACGACCGGCCAGTCGGCGCGGGCCGCCGCGAGATGACGGACGACCAGGGCGCGCAGCTGGAATCCGGTCTCGGCGGCCTCGCGGCCCAGCCTGCGGCGCTCCTCCAGCTCGTCCCGGGTGAGCCGGCGGCCGGTGGCGGCCACATCCGTCAGGATGCAGGCATATCCCGCCAGAAGCTCATCGGGTATCTCCGGCTCCGCCACGCGTTTCTCCTCAAGTCCTGACGCGACTTTGACACTCACCCAACGCATACCGGCCGGTGCCGGTGCCCGGCATCAAGGAAGAGCAAAGATTGCCGGATTCCGGCAGTGCGGTGCGACGTTCCCGAATGACACGATCCGGTCAGCACCAAACGGGGGAAACACGGGGGACACGGGGGACGACCCGGCTGCTGCGGCGCCGTTTCAGGCGGTGTCGCGGCACCTGGGTCACCACCGGCTGCCCCCGGCATGACAAGGGGGTGGACGGATGCAGGAGTTCCTGGGCGCAGCGACCGCCTTTCCCGCCGTTCTGTTCGGCGCCGCTCTGGCCGTCGTCGTCTTCTTCTGGCTCCTGGTGCTGGCCGGTGCGGCTGACCACCACTCCTTCGACGGCGACCTCGACACCGACCTGGCCGGGATCGGCGGGGTGCCGGTCACCGTCTCGGTGTCCGTGATGGTCGTCGTCGGCTGGTTCGCGAGCCTCACCGGTACGGTCCTGCTGCACCGCGCCGATGTCACCGGCCTCACCCGGGCCGCGCTCGCCTGCGCCGTGCTCGCCGGGGCGCTGCTGCTCGGCCGGGCCGTGCTGCGGGTGCTGGTGCGCTGCTTGCGCCGGCGCTTCCCGGACGAGCCTCCTCCGTCGCGGCAGGACTTCCTGGGCCGGGTCTGCACGATCCGTACCGGTTCCGTCAGCTCCGACTTCGGCCAGGCCGAGGTCACCGCGGACGACGGCTCCACCGCGATCGTCCAGGTCAGGCTGCTCGCCCCGGCGGACGGCACGGCCCTGGCCGCGGGCAGTGCGGGACTTCTCTACGCGTACGACGACGAGGGCGAGTTCTTCTGGGTCTCGCCCTACGACAAGGCGCTGGACCCCGGCCCGCCCACACCCCGACCACGCACGGCGCCGCGCACGGCCGCGCGCCGCACCCCACGCCGCACCGGCTGACCGCCCGGACCGCTCCGAGCGACCGGCCCCACGGACGGCCTCGAACGGCCGGCCGTACCGTCCGGCCGCTGCCGGATCCGCCGCGCCCGCGTCCCCTTCCCTTCACCACCTTCCTCACCAGCCGCAAGGACTGTCATGGATGCCATCACCCTGGGCTTCGGTGTGCTCGTAGCCGTTGTCCTGCTCATCGCCGTCGCCCTGCTCCTCGTGGTCAGCCGGCTCTTCCGCAAGGTCGAGCAGGGCAAGGCGCTGATCATCTCCAAGACCAAGAAGGTCGACGTCACCTTCACCGGGGCCGTCGTCCTGCCGGTGCTGCACAAGGCCGAGACCATGGACATCTCGGTGAAGACCATCGAGATCCGCCGCACCGGGCGCGAGGGCCTGATCTGCCAGGACAACATCCGCGCCGACATCCACATCAACTTCTTCGTGCGGGTCAACAAGACCGTCGAGGACGTCATCAAGGTCGCCCAGTCCATCGGTACGGAGCGGGCCAGCGACAAGGTGGCGATCCAGGAGTTCTTCGGCGCGAAGTTCGCCGAGGCGCTCAAGACGGTCGGCAAGCAGCTGGACTTCGTCGATCTCTACACCAAGCGCGAGGAGTTCCGGGACCGGATCATCCGGGTCATCGGCACGGACCTGAACGGCTACCACCTCGACGACGCCGCGATCGACTTCCTCGAACAGACACCGATGACGCAGCTCGACGGCGCCAACATCCTCGACGCACAGGGCATCCGCAAGATCACCGAGCTGACGGCGATCGAGCACGTGCGCACCAACGAGTTCCAGCGCTCCGAGCAGAAGGAGATCACCCGGCAGGACGTCGACGCCCGCGAGACCATCCTGGAGCTGGAGCGCCGGCAGGCCGAGGCCGAGATCAAACAGCGCCGTGAGGTCGAGACGCTGCGGGCCCGCGAGGAGGCCGCCACCGCCAAGGTCCAGGAGGAGGAACGGCTCGGCGCCCAGGCCGCGTTCATCCGTACCGAGGAGCAGCTCGGCATCCAGCGCGAGAACCAGGCCCGGGAGATCGCCGTCGCGCAGAAGAACCGTGAGCGCGTCATCGCGGTGGAGAACGAGCGCATCGAGAAGGACCGGCTGATCGAGGTCATCGGGCGCGAGCGGCAGACCGAGCTGAACCGGATCGCCGCGACCAAGGAGGTCGAGGCCGAGCGCCGCGAGGTCGCCGATGTGATCCGGGAGCGGATCGCGGTGGACCGCACGGTCGCCGAGCAGGAGGAGTCCATCAAGACGCTGCGGGCCGTCGAGGAGTCGGAGCGCACCCGCAGGTCGGTCATCATCGCCGCCGAGGCGGAGGCCCAGGAGAAGCTGGTCAAGGACATCAAGGCCGCCGAGGCGGCGGAGGCGGCCGCCACCCACCTGGCCGCCGAGCAGCTGACGCTCGCCGAGGCCCGGCTGAAGACCGCGGATCTGGACGCCCAGGCGAAGCTGCGGCTGGCCGAGGGCATCCAGGCGGAGTCCGCGGCGCCCGGACTCGCCCAGATCCAGGTACGTGAGGCAGAGGCCGATGTCATCGAGAAGGCCGGTCTCGCCGAGGCCGAGGCCGCGTCCGCCCGGCTCAGGGCCGAGGCGGAGGGCGCCAGGCTCAAGGCGCTCGCCACGGCCGAGGGCACACAGGCCCAGGCGACGGCCGACGCGGCGATGATCGGCGAGAAGCTGAAGGCCGAGGCGGCGGGCCTGACCGAGAAGGCGGCCGCGATGGCGGCGCTGGACGACGCCTCGCGCGGGCACGAGGAGTACCGGCTGCGGCTCGCCGCGGAGAAGGAGATCCGGCTGGCCGGCCTCGATGTGCAGCGGCAGGTGGCCGAGGCACAGGCGACGGTGCTGGCCACGGGCCTGGAGAACGCCGACATCGACATCGTCGGCGGGGAGTCGGTCTTCTTCGACCGGCTGGTCTCGGCCATCTCGATGGGCAAGAGCTTCGACGGCTTCATGACGAACTCGGACACCGCGAAGACCCTCGCGGGTCCGTGGCTGAACGGCACGTCGTCGTTCACGGACGACCTGACCCGGGTGCTCGGCTCGGTGTCCACGGGCGATGTGCAGAACCTGACGGTGTCCGCACTGCTGATGCGGATGATGAAGACGCCGGGAGCCGGGGTCTCGTCGGGGCAGATCCAGCAGCTGCTGGCCGCCGCGAAGGAGCTGGGGCTCGCGGACCATCCGGTCTCCGTACTGACCGGGCCGGACGCCTCCGCGGTGCCGGAGACGGCGGACGCCTCCGCCGTGCCCGTGTCGCGCAACGGGTCGGAGCCGGTCGCGCAGGGCTGAGCCGGCCGCCCCGTCCGCACCACCCGCCCCGTAACACCTCGCAGGGAGATCCGTACGTATGGACACCGACACCACGACCGCGACGCCCACCGGCGGCACCGTGGACGCGGGAACGTACGACGTGCTGCGCCGCCGGCTCGGCGACCGGGCCGCCGAGCTGGCACGCCGCGCCGAGGAGCTCAACGCGCGGCGCACCGAGGAGTTCGGCTCGACCGGGCTCCGGCTCACCGGCACCGAGCAGATCCGCACCGGGCACGCGGCCGTGCCGCGCGATCTGACGGCCGTCGGCGGGCAGCTGCTGTTCGGCTTCGAGCGGGGCCCGGGGGCGGCGGAGGCGGCCGAGGTCCCGGACGTACTCGCGCTGTACGGGCCGGAGTTGGGCTCCCCGGCAGCGGACGGGCTGCTGGCCGACGAGGGCTTCGTGCGCGAGTTCACGGCCCTGCACCGCTACTACCGCGACGCCCGGCTGCTGCGGCTGCGCCGGGTGGACGGAAAGCTGCTCGCCGTCTTCCGCACCGGCGAGAGCGCGGACGGCGTCCGGGTGCTGCGCTGGGCACTGGCCGCGGACGGTTCGCCGGGCGCGTTCCTCGACGCGCGCGGCGACCGCGACCACGTCTTCCCGCCCTCGCACGACTTCTCCTGGACCGCCGCCGGGCGCGAGTCGCACGTCCTCGGCCGGCACCCGCACATCGCGGTGGGCGGCGAGGGCCCGGATGCCGCCGTGCTCTTCGTCGACACGCTCGGCGGCACCCTCACCGTCAAGACGGCCGACGACACCGACTCCCCCGACGGGATCTACGAGGAGCCGGTCGCCGAACCCCTCCAGTCGCTCGCCGACGCGGAGGTCGAGCACGCCACGATCGGGCCGCTGGTCCTGCTCCGCGTCCGCCCGTACAACGAGGAGTCCTGGCGGTACCTGGTCTTCAACTCGCTGCTCGGCACCGTGCTGCGCCTGGACGGCATCGGCCCGGCCTGCCACCGGCTCCCCGAGGACCAGGGGATCATCTTCCCCGGCGGCTACTACCTCACCACCGGCACCGCGAAGACCTTTGACGTCGCGGAGCCGCTCACCGACCCGGTCTTCGAGGGCGCCGTCCGCTCCCCGAACGGCGAGGACGTTCTGTACGTCTTCCGCTCCCCCGACGACGGCCGCGAACTGCTCCTGCCGTACAACCTGATCCGGCAGGAGGTCGCCACCCCGCTCCTGGGCCGCGGCCACGCCCTGCTCGACGACGGCACCCTCGTCCTGCTGCGCACCACCGCCACCGGCGACGAACCGGCCCGCGTCCACCCCTTGCAGCGCTGGCGGACCCCGTACGTCTCCGACACCTACGCCGCCTCCCGCCCCGCCGGGACGGGTCCGCTGGCCCGGGTCGGCAACGCCGATCTGGTGCGCGGGATCTCCGACTGCCTGGCGCTGGCACACAGCGCCGCCGAGACCACCCCGACCGCCGCCGGGTACGCGCAACTGGTCACGGACTGCACCCGCGCCACCGACCGCTACCACTGGCTCACCGACGCCGAACTCGGTGCGCTCGCCGACCCGTTGGCGGAGCTGAAGGCCACCGCCCAGCAGGTCCTGACCGAGTTCGAGACGGTACGGGAGCTGACCCGGCAGGCCGCCGAGGCACTCGACGGGGCGGCCGACCGGATCACCGCACTCGTCCGCCGCATCCGCGGCGAGGCCCCCCGCTCCGCCGCCGCCTGGGTGGACCAGCTCACCGAACTGCGCAACGCCCACGGCCACTTGGCGACCCTCGCCGAGATGCGGTACGCGGACACCGAGCGGATCGCCGAACTCTTTGCCGCGACGGCCGCCGACCTCGAATCGGCCGCACAGCGCGCCGTCGCCTTCCTCGCCCGGGACGACGCCTTCACCGGCTACCACGAGGACATCGCCCGCCTCACCGCCGAGGCGTCCGCGCTCGCCACCGTCGCGGACGCGGCGGCACTCGGCGAGCGGCTGAGCGGGATGACAAAGGGCCTGAGCACCGTCACGGACGTCGTCGCCGGTCTCGACATCGGCGACACCACGGTCCGCACCTCGATCCTGGAGCGGATCGCCGAGGTCCTCGGCGGGGTCAACCGGGCCCGCGCCACACTCGAAGCCCGCCGCCGCGAACTCCTCGACCACGAGGGCCGCGCCGAGTTCGCCGCCGAGTTCGCCCTGCTGGGGCAGGCCGTCACGGGCGCGATCGCCGCCTCGGACACCCCGGACGCCTGTGACGAGCAACTGGCCCGACTGCTGCTCCAGTTGGAGAACCTGGAGTCGCGGTTCGCGGAGTTCGACGACTTCCTGGCCGAGCTGGCCGAGCGCCGTACCGAGGTGTACGAGGCGTTCTCGTCCCGCAAGCAGACCCTGCAGGACGCCCGCGCCCGGCGGGCCGAACGGCTGGCGGACTCGGCGGCCCGGGTCATGGAGACGGTCTCCCGGCGGCTGTCCGCCCTGCCCGACCTGGACGCCGTCCACACCTACTTCGCCTCCGACCCGATGGTCGCCAAGATCCGCCGCACTGCGGAGGAGCTGCGCGGGCTCGGCGACCCGGTGCGCGCCGAGGAGCTCGACGGGCAGCTGCTGGCCACCCGCCAGGAGGCCGGGCGGGCGCTGCGCGACCGCGGTGAGCTGTACGCGGACGGCGGCGCCACGATCCGGCTGGGACGGCACCGGTTCGCGGTGAACACCCAGCCCTTCGACCTGACGCTCGTCCCGCACGGGGACCGGCCGGCGTTCGCCGTCACCGGCACGGACTACCGGGCCCCGGTCACCGACCCGGAGTTCGAGGCGACCCGCCCGTACTGGGAGCAGAGCCTGCCCTCCGAGTCCCCGCGGGTCTACCGGGGCGAGCACCTGGCCGCCCGGCTCCTCGACGAGCGGGGCGCGGACACCCTAACCGCCCTGGAACCGGCCGAACTCGCCGCTCTGGTACGGGAGTCGGCCGCCGCCGCGTACGACGAGGGCTATCAGCGCGGTGTCCACGACGAGGACGCCACCGCGATCCTCACCGCCCTGCTGCGGCTGCACTCCGGGGCCGGGCTGCTGCGCTGCCCGCCCGCCGTGCGGGCGGCGGCACAGCTCTTCTGGGCGTACGGCACGGACGAGGCCCGGCGCACCTCGTGGACCCGGCGGGCCCTCTCGCTGGCCCGCGCCCGCGAGACCTTCGGCCTCGCCCCGGCCGTCGAGGCCCTCCAGGAGGAATGGGCCGCCGTCACCCCGGGCGACGAGCCGGCCGCCGTGGCCGCGTATCTCTTCGAGGAGCTGACGAGCGGCCCGGCCGGTTTCGTCACCAGCGCCGCCGTCCGGACCTTCCTGGACAAGTTCCGCCGTACGACGGGGACTTCCGCGTACGACGAGGATCTCGCCGCGCTCGGCGACGACCTGCCGGCCCGCCGCCAGCTCGTCGAGGGCTGGCTCGCCGCGTACGCCACCGCGAGCGGCACAGGGACCGACGCGGGAGATCTCGCGGAAGCCGTCGCCGTGGAGCTGTGCCCGGATCCGGTGCTCGACCGGTACGACTGCGAGGCGCCGCTGACCGCGCGGGTGGACGGCCTGCTCGGCACCCATCCGCGCATCGACCGGGGCACGCTGACCGTCCGGCTCGACGAACTCCTGGCCCGTACGGCCGAGTTCCGCGCCGTGACCGTGCCCGGGTTCCGCGCCTACCAGCGGCGACGGACGGCACTGGTGAACGCCGAGCGGGCCCGGCTGCGGCTGGACGACCACCGCCCGCGCGTCATGTCGGCGTTCGTCCGCAACCGGCTGCTGGACGAGGTGTATCTGCCGCTGATCGGCGACAGCCTGGCCAAGCAGCTCGGCACCGCCGACACCGACCGGCGCACCGACTCGCAGGGCCTGCTGCTGCTGGTGTCGCCGCCCGGCTACGGCAAGACGACGCTGATGGAGTACGTCGCCGACCGGCTCGGCCTGGTCCTGGTCAAGGTCAGCGGTCCGAACCTCGGCCACGACGTGACCTCGCTCGACCCGGCCCAGGCCCGCACCGCGACCGCCCGCCAGGAGATCGAGAAGATCAACTTCGCCCTGGAGTCCGGCAACAACACCCTCCTCTACCTCGACGACATTCAGCACACCTCCCCGGAGCTGCTCCAGAAGTTCATCCCGCTCTGCGACGCGACCCGCCGCATCGAGGGCGTGCGCGACGGCGAACCGCGCAGCCACGACCTGCGGGGCAAACGGTTCGCGGTGTGCATGGCGGGCAATCCGTACACGGAGTCGGGCGAGCGGTTCCGGATCCCCGACATGCTCGCCAACCGGGCCGACGTCTGGAACCTCGGCGAGGTGCTGAGCGGCCGCGAGGACGTCTTCGCGCTGAGCTTCGTCGAGAACGCACTGACCGCCAACCCGGTACTGGCCCCGCTCGCCGGCCGCTCCCGCGAGGACCTCGTCCGGTTCGTGCGGCTCGCCTCCGGCGCCGCCCCGGCGCCCGGCGCGGACCGGCTGGACCACCCGTACACGCCCGCCGAGGTGGACCGGATCGTCGCGGTCCTGCGCCATCTGCTGACCGCCCGGGACACGGTGCTCGCCGTGAACGCCGCGTACATCGCCTCGGCGGCGCAGACGGACGCGACGCGCACCGAGCCGCCGTTCCGGCTCCAGGGCTCGTACCGCAACATGAACAAGATCGCCGAGCGGATCGTGCCGGTCATGAACGACGCGGAGCTGTCCGCCGTCGTCGACGACCACTACGCGGGCGAGGCCCAGACGCTGACGGCCGGCGCGGAGTCGAACCTGCTGAAGCTCGCCGCGCTGCGCGGCCGGCTCACCCCCGAGCAGTCCGCGCGCTGGTCCGCGATCACCGCCTCCTACGTCCGCACGCAGGCGCTGGGCGGCCCGGACGGCGACCCCATGACCCGCGCCGTCGCCGCGCTGGGGCTGCTCGCGGACCGGATCGCGGCGGTGGAGTCGGCGATCGTCCGGGTCGCGGACCCGCGCAATGTGCTCACCCATCCGCAGGCCCGGCACGCGGCGCCGCCGCCCGCCGGACCGGCGGAAGATCACTGACCGCACACTCGCACAGGAGAGGAACAAGGCATGCTGGGTCACGTGCCCTCACTTCCCCAGCAGCCCCAACGCTCCCCGTTCAGCGGACACATGGTCGTCTGTGGCGACGACGCGCTGGCCCGGCGGCTCGCCGTCGAACTGCGCTATGTGTACGGGGAGCGGGTAACTCTCGTACTGCCGCCCGGACGTGACACCCGCAGCCCCGAACTCCCCCTGACCGGAAGGGGCCTGGCGGCCCTTCTCGGCCGCATGTCCTCGGCGATGAACCGCAACGGCGGCAACGGCGGGGGCGGAGCCGACGCGCTCGGCGACGACACCAACGCCGGGGTCGAGGCGGTCCGCATCCTGGAGGCCCCCGAGCCCTCCGACGAGGCGTTCGAGGAGGCGGGCGTCGGATCGGCCGCCGCGCTGGCGCTGGTCTACGACGACGACGAGCGCAACATCCGCGCCGCGCTGACCGCCCGCCGCATCAACCCGCGCCTCCGGCTGGTCATCCGGCTCTACAACCGCAAGCTGGGCCAGCATCTGGAGACCCTGCTCGACCAGGCCGCCGCGCTCGCCACCCCCGGCCTGGACCGGGCGGCGCTGGACGCCTCCACCACCGTGCTCTCCGACGCCGACACCGCGGCCCCCGCCCTCGCGGCGACCGTCCTCACCGGCTCCAGCAAGGTCATCCAGGCGGAGGGCCTGCTGCTGCGCGCCGCCGAACGCACCCCGCCCGGGGGCGGCCAGATCGCCGACCCCGGCCTGTGCACCCTCGCACTGCTCTCCTCCACCACCCATGACCCGGCGGGCACCGAGGGCTCCGACAGCAGCGGCGACGAAGGCCCCCGGCTGCTGCCCGACGAACGACAGGTGGCGGCGGCGACGGGGCGCGGCACGATCGTCCTGGAAGCGGTCAGCCAGGCCGGCCCGCCCGGCCCGCCACCCCGGATGGGCGGCCGGGGCGCACCGCTCGGCCAGGTCTTCTCACGGCGGCTGCGCTGGTCGGCGCTGGGCGTCGGCCTGGCCGTGCTGGCCCTCGCCATCGCCTCCACGCTCGCCACCGGCGACGACCCGCTGCACGCCGCCTACCTCACCCTGCTCGACCTGTTCGCGATGGGCGACCCGGCGACCGGCGAACCGATAGCCCGCCAGATCATCCAACTCCTCTCGGGGGTCGCCGGGTTGATGCTGTTGCCCCTCCTTGTCGCGGCCGTCCTGGAAGCCTTCGGCTCGCTGCGCACCGCATCCTCGCTGCGCCGCCCGCCCCGCGGCCTGTCCGGCCATGTGGTGCTGCTCGGCCTCGGCAAGATCGGTACGCGGGTCCTCGTCCGGCTGCGCGAACTCGGCATACCGGTGGTGTGCGTGGAGGACGACCCGGACGCGCGCGGCATCGCGGTGGCCCGACGGCTGCGCGTACCGGTGGTCCTCGGCGACGTCACGCAGGAGGGCGTCCTGGAGGCGGCGAAGATCCAGCGCTCCCGCGCCCTCCTCGCCCTGACCAGCATCGACACGACCAACCTGGAGGCGGCCCTCTACGCCCGCTCGGTCAAGCCGGACCTGCGGGTGGCGCTGCGCCTGTACGACGACGAGTTCGCCACCGCCGTCTACCGCACCCTGCGCACCGCCCACCCCCATGCCGTGACCCGCTCCCGCTCCGTCTCCCATCTGGCCGCCCCGGCCTTCGCGGTCGCCATGATGGGCCGGCAGATCCTGGGCGCGATCCCGGTCGAGCGGAAGGTGATGCTCTTCGCGGCGGTCGAGGTGGCGGGCCATCCGCAGCTGGAGGGCCGCACGGTGGAGCAGGCGTTCCGAGCGGGCGCCTGGCGGGTCCTCGCCCTGGACGCCACCCCGCCGGAGAACCGCCGCCCGCAACTGACCGCACCGGACCCGGACGCCCCGGAACACCCGTCCGGCCTGGTCTGGGACCTGGACCCCGGGTACGTACTGCGCCCCGAGGACCGCGTGGTGATCGCCGCGACCCGCCGGGGCCTGGCCGAACTGCTGCGCAGGCGGCGCCCCGTGGCGCCGCGGTCATAGCCGGGGGGTGAGCGCCGGTTCAGAGGTCGCGCACCGAGTCTGCCTTGTTGCTGAGCCAGGGGTGGCTGTACGGCCCGCGAAATCCCGGTGCCGGCCCGCGTCCCCGGTACCTACCCTCACCCCATGGAAACAGGACCGGAACCGGAACTCCTGAACGTCATCGACATCGAGGCGACCTGCTGGGACGGGCAGCCACCACCCGGTGCGGTGAGCGAGATCATCGAGATCGGGCTGACGGTCGTCGACCTGCGGTCGGCGGAGAGGGTGGCACGCCACCGGATCCTGGTTCGCCCGGCCCGGTCCACCGTCAGCGCGTTCTGCACCGAACTGACCGGCCTCACCCAGGCCGAGGTGGACACGGGCGTGTCCTTCGCCGAGGCCTGCCGACTGCTGGCGTCCGAGCACGAGTCGGGGACACGCCCCTGGGCCAGCTGGGGCGACTACGACCGCAACCAGTTCACCCGCCAGTGCCGGACCACCAAAACCCGCTACCCGTTCAGCCACCGCCACACCAATGCCAAGCTCCCCTTCACCTCCTCCTACGGCCTGCGCAAGCGCCCCGGCATGGCCCAGGCCCTGAAGGTCGCGGGCCTCCCCCTGGAGGGCCGCCACCACAGCGGCGCGGACGACGCCTGGAACATCGCGGCGCTGATCCTGGACGTGGCGGCCCGGGACGCCTGGCCGGACACCCCCTGACGGAACAAGGGGCAAGGAGGTGAATCCTTCCGCGCCCACCGTGCCTCTCATAGGCATGCGGACGACCGCGTCCGCCCCGCACCCACCGGACGAGCGCGACTGCAGATGCGCGGCATCAGTCGGCGTCGAGACCGTCGATCAGGCGGCCCAGGAACCGGGCGAAGGTGGCTTCGGCGGTGAGCGGGCGTCCGGGGGCGGAGAGGACTTCGGCGAGCTCCGGGTGGCGGCCGTCGGCGGCGACAGCGGCGAGGTAGCGGGCCTCTGCTGCGACCCGGTCCGGGGACCGTGCGGCTTCGGTCTGCGTGATCTCGTGAGCGACGTGTCCGGCCACGAATGCGGTCAGCTGGGCGAAGACCTCCAGCTTCGCCGCACCGTCCAGCCCGGTGGGCCGCAAGGCGGCGAGCGCATGTTCCAGAAAGGCCAGCGTGTTGGGGCCCGGAACGCGACGGGTGGACAGAGCGGCGGGCAGCCAGGGGTGCCGCAGCATGTGTGCACGCTGCAGATGGGCGATCGTCTTCAGATCGGTACGCCAGTCACCGCCGAGGGGGTCCGTGACCGTGAGTTCGCCACTGACGTGGTCGACCATCAGTTCCAGCAGTGTCTCCTTGTCGGGGGCGTAGCTGTAGAGCGACATGACACCGGCTCCGACCTGGGCCGCCACCCGACGCATGGTGACCGCTTCGATGCCTTCGGCGTCCGCCATGGTGACGGCTGCCGCGATGATCCCCTCCCGGCTGAAGGAGGGTCTGCGGCCCCTGCGGGGCTCGGTGGGACGCAGCCAGAGCTGTTCGGGATCGACGCCTGCGGCTCCGGGCCTTTCGTCGTGGGGCACGGTCTCGCGCTCCTTCCCCGTGTTGTTGAGGCGGCTCCTGCGGAGGTCATCCAAGCATCCCCTATTCTCGTACATCGTACGGAATAAAGGAGGGGAACGATGCCACCACGCATGCCCGACGCCGTAGCCGGTCCGGCCTGGGTGCCACCTGCCGGAAAGCCGCCGCTGTCCTCACGGCTGATGAGGGCGACCTGGCGAGGCCTGCCGACGAAACGGCACGAGGTCGGGTGGGAGCCGGGGCTGGTGGTGCCCGCCGCCGACGGAAGCCCGCTGATCACGGACCACTACTTCCCGCGTGCGGAGGGCGACTTCCCCACCCTCCTGGTCCGCTCCCCTTACGGCCGCGGCCTGCCGTGGTCTCCCCAGTACGGCCTGCTCTTCGCCGAACAGGGCTTTCACGTGGTCCTGCAGAGCTGCCGGGGCACCGGTGGTTCGGGAGGCACGTTCGACCTGTGGCACAACGAGGCCGCCGACGGGCAGGCCACGGTGTCGTGGCTGCGCGAGCAGCCCTGGTTCAACGGAACACTGGGGACCGTCGGTCCCAGCTACCTGGGCTACGTGCAGTGGGCCCTTGCCCTGGACCCGCCGCCGGAACTGAAGGCAATGGTGGTGCAGGTGGGCCTGCACGATCCCCACGCCCTGTTCCACGCAGACGGTGCGCTGCGCCTGGAGAACGCCCTCGCCGTCGGTGTGGGCATGACCTACCAGCACCAGGGCATGGGACCGTTCCTCAGGGCAACGCTGCGCCTTCAGCGCCGCCTGCGTGACGTCACCACCGCGCGGCCCTTGCGCGGGGCGTACGTGTCCGCCCTCGGGGGCGAGGTGCCCTGGCTGGACGACGTGATGACGCACCCCGATCCCAAGGACACGTACTGGCGCGGCGCATCGCTGGCGGAGTCGGCAGAGCGGCTCGGCGTGCCCACGGCTCTGATCACCGGATGGCATGATGCGCTGGTCGACCAGAGCTTCGAGCAGTACGACCGGCTGCGTCGGGCCGGATGCGAGACCGCTCTGCTCGTCGGCCCCTGGACCCACACCTCCGCCCTGCAACAGGGATGGCCCGAGGTGTTCGCCGAGAGCCTCGCCTGGCTGCGCGCCCACCTGTGCGCCGACCCCTCCGGCCTGCGCCCGACCGCGGTGCGCGTGCACATCGGCGGCGAAGTCGCCTGGCGGGACCTCGACGAGTGGCCGCCGGCCGCGGCCGCCACCTCGTGGTGCCCCGCCCCGGGCGGGCATCTCACCCGGCAGGCCCCCACGGACGCCGCACCCCTGACCTCATTCCGCTACGACCCGGCCGACCCCACCCCGTCCCTCGGCGGCCCGCTGCTCTCCCGCACCGCCGGCCCACGCGACAACAGCAGCCTGGAAGCCCGGGACGACGTCCTGACATTCACCAGTCCCCCACTGACCGAGCCGCTGGACATCGTGGGCCCGGTCTCCGCCCGGCTGAGCATCTCCACGGACACCGGCCACGCCGATGTCTTCACCCGCCTGTGCGACGTGGACCCGCGAGGCCGCTCCGTCAACATCTGTGACGGACTGGGCCGGCTTCGAACGACTGAACACGTTCCCTCGCAGGTCACAGTGCCGATGAGCGCCACCGCCCATCGCTTCGCCGTCGGTCACCGCGTGCGCTGGCAGATCAGCGGAGGCGCCCATCCCCGCTACGCCCGGAATCCCGGCACCGGGGAGCCGCCCGTGAACGCCACCACCTTCGCGCCGGTGCGCATCACGCTCCACACGGACTCGGCACTGGTGCTCCCCCGCAGCTCCGGGCTCACATGATTCTTCAGCCCTGCGGGGGACGTGCTGCATCCGGATCACGGCCTTCGTGCTGAGCGTTGCGTGTTCCTCGGTCGGATCACATGCTCAGCCGAAGGCCGCCCGCGCGTAAGGCAGTTACCTGTGCGAGTGATCAGTGCGAGTGATCAGTACGAGGGCTCGTCCGGACCCCGAGGCCAAAGATCGAGCCGGATCACGCCCCCATCACCCCTCGTACCTCGTCCAGCGTCGCCGCGGCGATCTCGTTGGCGCGCTCGTTCCCGGCCCGGAGCACCGACCGCACGTACCCCATGTCCCGTGCGTACTCGGCCCGCCGGGCCCGGATCGGCGCCATCCGGCTGTTGACCGCCTCGGTCACGATCCGCTTGAGCGCGGCCGCGCCGCCCCCGCCGATCTCCTCGGCCACGGCATGCGGGTCCCGGTCCAGACAGAGCGCCGCCAGCAGCACCAGCGAGGACACCCCGGGCCGATTCTCGGGGTCGTACGTGATGTACCGCTCGGCATCCGTCTTCGCCCCCTTGATCAGCCGGGCGGTCTCGTCCGCGTCGGCGCCCAGCGCGATGGAGTTCCCCCGGCTCTTGCTCATCTTGGTGCCGTCGGTGCCGAGAAGGAGCGGCGCTTCGGAGAGCAGCGCGTCCGGTTCCGGGAAGACCGCCCCGTACCGCTCGTTGAAGCGCCGGGCGACGGTCCGCGTGACTTCGAGGTGCGGCAGCTGGTCCTGCCCGACCGGCACCAGGTTGCCCTTGCAGAACAGGATGTCGGCGGCCTGGTGCACGGGATACGTGAACATCAGCCCGCTGACCGCTGCCTGCCGGGAGTGCACGATCTCGTCCTTGACGGTGGGGTTGCGGTTCAGCTCGGCGACGGAGACCAGGCTCAGGAACGGCAGCATCAGCTGGTTGAGCGCGGGCACGGCGCTGTGGTTGAAGACCGTCGAACGTGCCGGGTCGATCCCGACGGCCAGGTAGTCCAGCAGCATCCCCTCCATGTACTCGCCGAGCCGGTCGGCGACGTCCCGGTCGGTGAGCACCTGGTAGTCGGCGATGATCACGAAGACGTCCACCCCGAGCTCCTGGAGCCGGACGCGGTTGTGGAGGGTGCCGAAGTAGTGCCCGAGGTGCAGGGGCCCGGTGGGCCGGTCCCCGGTCATCACCCGGAACCTCTCCGGGGCCTGCCGGATTCGCGCCTCCAGCTCGGCGGCGCGCTGCTCGGGCGATGCGGTGGCGATACTCATGGGGGTTTCTCTCCTCGCGATGCATGGTTGCGTGGAGGACGGCCCGCCGTGATCACCGGATTCCGTACCCGTACGAGGGCAACGAAAAGGGCCGTCCATATCGAACGGCCCTGATTCCGTGCAGAGGGGAGGCGGCCGCTCCTAGAAGGAGCGCCACCAGTTTCGGCACGGTACGGAGGTCATGACCCGAGCTTAACGGAACCGAACTCCGCCCACACGACCTTTCCGGGCCCGTGCCGTGCCCCGTACCCCCACCGATCCGCCAGCGCGGCGACCAGCAGCAACCCCCGTCCGCCGCACGCGCCGGGCTCCGGATCGCGCACCTGCGGCACCACGTCCGAGGCATCGTGCACCTCGATCCGCACCCCGTCACCCAGCGGCCGGAACAGGGTCTCGATCTCCCGCCCCAGCGAGACCCGGGCGTGCTGCCCAGCGTTCGTCAGCAGCTCGGACAGCACCAGCACCGCGGACTCCTCCCACTCCGAGAACCCCCACCCCGCGAGCGCGGTACGCAGTTCCGCCCGAGCCAGCGATACGCAACGCGGATGTCGGCTCCAACGCAGAATGACAGTGCGGTCCGCCGCCTCCCCCATCAGCGCACCACCGCGCCGAGAACCGGGCTGGGTCCAGCCCCGATGCCGTACCGATCCAGCCACCACACCCACCGCCGCTCCCGACGGAACCGGTTCTCGGCACGCCCCCAGCGGGCGAACTCAGCTTGGCACGAGTCCAGTTGGACCCGTTGGCGGGCGGGAAAGCAAGGCCGTACGGGCTCATCACCCCGCCGCTCCCTGCCCGGACGTCGAGCTAAGGGACACAGGAGTGATCCAAGGGGCCGTCCGAGCCGTCCGCCAGGACATGGGTGCTCAACTGGGCGCCACGGGCAGTGGCCCGGTCCCCGTCGACCTCGATGACGGCATTGGTGCCCAGATGCACGGTTCGGTCGAACAGCGCCATTCCTCGCCGGATGTGCGCGAGCAGGGCGTCACGACCGTGAACCGTACCGATGGGCATCTCCGCGGTGACGTCCTCGGTGTGGAACGCGCGCGCCCACTCCTCGTCGAAAACGCCGTCGTCCAGGGAACGCAGATAGCGGTCCATCAGGTCGGTGATCTCGGCCCGGTCGGTCAGTGCCCTGCCCCTGTCGCTGCATCTCCATGGTGTCCATGGCGGAAGTCTCCCGCCTCAAGCGCACTTGAGGTCAAGGCACTTGGCCTGCTCCGGCCGACCGGGCGCGCAACGGCTACGCGTCCGGGTCCCAGGCCAGGAGCTGGGCGAAGATGCGTGCGTCGCCGTCGAGTTGCAGGGAGTCCATAGGAATACGGCTGTACAGGGCCAGGACCAGCTCACCGGCCGTGCCCGGGCGGGTCTTTGCCACGCCGACTGTTTACCACCGTGCCCGGCAACCGGACAGCGTTTTCCCTGATCAACGGCGACGGGCCGATCGGCCGTCGTAGGCTGAATCCCGGATGAAGGACGCCCCGAACCGCCTGCAGTGGGCGATGAACCACGGCAATAGCGGTCCGATACACCGAGGCGGAAGAATGACAGTGGGCAAGAACCCCCATGTAGCGGCGCTCGCACAGGTCGTGCCGACGCGGCACGGCGTGGACGAGCGGATCGACTGGAGCGCGGTCGAGGAGATCTGGGGGACCCGGTTCCCGGCCGACTACGTCGCCTTCATGGAGGTGTACGGGGCGGGGCAGGTCAGCAGGGAAGTCGGAATTCTGCTGCCGGTGCCGCGACCCGATGTCTACTCGGACTGGAACGGACTGCGCGACGAGACCGAGAACGCCCGCGGCACCTGGGAGATGCTCGGCGGCAGAGCCGCCCTGGACGTGGACCCCGGCTCCATCCTGGCCTGGGGCGTCACCACCGGCGCGGACATCTACTGCTGGCTGACCACGGGCGACGACCCCGACCGCTGGCCCGTGCTGGTGTGCGGACGGCACACCAGCCCCGCCTTCCAGGTGCACTCCTTCGGGATGGCGGAATTCCTCCTCAGACTGTGCACCGACGAAGAGTTCCAGGAGGAGACGATCAGCGTCACCCTCCCAAAAGAGCCTTCCTTCATCAACTGGCGTGAACGGAAACGACGTTGGGACGCCGGTTTGGACCCGTCCACGGGCGAGCCCTGGGGCTAGGAGCCGTGCGGCGCCACGAGATCATGTGGCGTACGGGTTGCTGATGGTGTGATGCCGACACACGGTGGCCAGCACCCGCTCCGGGAACCGCGGGCCTGCGACGTAGTGACGGCCTTTCGTCCGGCCCACGGCCGTCAGCAGCCGCGCCTTGGTGAGTGCCTGCAGATCCCGCGTGGCCTGCTGCGTGTTGATCGCTTCGGCCTTCTCGTACCGGCTGCGCCGCACCCGGCCGACCATGGCCACCTCGTGCAGCGCGGTGACCTGCCGCTCCGTGACTCCGTGCGTACCTGTTTTCTCCATCAGTTGCATCCAGCAGTCGTTGGAACGGTCGACACGGCGTTGCACCCGCTGAGTCTGCTGGTGGTAGGCGAGCAGGTTGAATTTGATCCAGGGCGAGGTGTCGGGCTCCGGCGACCAGACCGGCCCGCCGTGCCGAGCCACTCCTCGATCGAGGAGAACTCGGGGGCGAGAACACCGCCGCGTGCGATGAGAAGGGTCTGCAGCGAGCGGGACATGCGGCCGTTGCCGTCGGACCACGGGTGGATCTTCACCAGGTTCAGATGGGCCATGGCTGCGCGGAGCAGGACATGACTGCCCAGGTCGCCTTCGGGCTGTCAGGGCCTTGCACAGGTCAAGGGTCCACTTCATCGGAGCCCGCTGCACCGCATGGCGCAGTTGTTCGCGCAGGCCGTTGATCTGCTCCAGGACCTGAAGGTCGGCCGAGTCCAGGCGGGGCATCTTGTACAGCATGATGCAGTGATACCCGGCACCTACCGTCTCGCTCGGCGCGCCCTCGCGCCCCGCCGCGTGGGCGGCGAGGAGGCGTTCGGGGTGCCCGGCCTCCACGCAGCTGTAGTCGCCCCAGGCCGGCGCCAGGTCGGCGAAACCACAAGCACCACAGGAACCGCACACGTTCCCTTCACGTCTAAAACAAAAGCCAAGGCCACAGCGCCGCCGAATCCGTCGGCATCGACGTCACCGTCCACGTCCAAGAGCACTACCGCACCCGCACCCGCTCCCGGCCCCAACTCATCGGAGAACGAGCAGGAGTTCGTCCCGCTGTGCGGTAGGCAGGAGGCAAGCCGTGAAGGGCTCGGTCACACGATGAGCAGCACTACGAACACGTCGGCGCACCACACGTCCACGATCGGCGCGCCGAGCCGGCGCAACACCGAACTCGTGCTGCTGGTGTTCGCCGTCGTCGTCCCGGTGTTCGCCTACGCCAACGTGGGCCTGGCCATCGATGACCGGTTACCGTCCGGCCTGCTGAGCTACGGCCTGGGCCTGGGTCTGGTGGCCGGCGTCGCCCATCTCGTCGTACGCAAGTCCGCGCCGTACGCGGACCCGCTGCTGCTGCCGCTGGCCACGCTGCTGAATGGGCTCGGCCTGGTCGTCATCTGGCGGCTGGACCAGTCCGAGCTGCTGCAGTCGATCAAGCAGGCGGGCACAGCCGCGCCACGGCAGCTGATGTACACGGCGATGGGCGTCGCGCTGTTCGTTGTGGTGCTGATATTCCTCAAGGACCACCGCGTCCTGCAGCGCTACACCTACATATCCATGGTGGGCGCACTGTTCCTTCTGCTTCTTCCGCTGGTTCCGGGACTGGGCGCCAACATCTACGGCGCCAAGATCTGGATCCGCGTCGGCAGCTTCAGCATCCAGCCCGGCGAGTTCGCGAAGATCGCGCTCGCGGTCTTCTTCTCCGGCTTTCTGATGGTCAAGCGCGACGCGCTGGCCCTGGCCAGCCGCCGTTTCATGGGCCTGTACCTGCCGCGCGGCCGCGACCTCGGCCCGATCCTGGTCGTCTGGTTCCTCTCGATCCTGATCCTGGTCTTCGAGACCGACCTCGGCACGTCGCTGCTGTTCTTCGGAATGTTCGTCATCGTGCTGTACGTCGCCACCGAGCGGACCAGCTGGATCGTCTTCGGTCTGCTGATGTCCGCGGCCGGCGCCGTCGGCGTCGCCGCCTTCGAGCCGCACGTCCAGCAACGTGTCCAGGCCTGGCTCGACCCCATGCGCGAGTACATGCTCAGCCGCCAGGGCGTGGTCGGTCATTCTGAGCAATCGATGCAGGCGCTGTGGGCGTTCGGCTCCGGCGGCACCCTCGGCACCGGCCTCGGCCAGGGCCGCTCCGACCTCATCCGGTTCGCCTCCAACTCCGACTTCATCCTTGCCACCTTCGGCGAGGAACTTGGCCTGACCGGCATCATGGCGATCCTGCTGATCTACGGCCTGATCGTGGAGCGCGGTGTACGCACCGCCCTCGCGGCCCGCGATCCGTTCGGCAAGCTGCTCGCCATCGGCCTGTCGGGCGCGTTCGCGCTGCAGGTCTTCGTCGTCGCCGGCGGGGTGATGGGCCTGATCCCGCTGACGGGTATGACGATGCCGTTCCTGGCGTACGGCGGTTCCTCCGTCATCGCCAACTGGGCCCTCGTCGGCATCCTGATCCGCATCAGCGACACCGCACGCCGCCCCGCGGCCACCCCCACCCCCGACCCCGACGCCGAGATGACCCAGGTGGTGCGCCCCTGAACGGGCCCCTGTGCCGGATCGTGATGGCTGTGCCGTGACGCCGGTTCGTGCGACGGCGTCGAATCACCGATCCTCAGCAGCCCCAAAAGCGCTCGGTGCGCGGCTGTGGGGACCGCGTACCCACGCAGTCCGGAGGGCCGTCACCTGCCGCGCGGTGATCCCGGGCCACTGAGAGAGCCTCTTGCGAACGTGACGAACCCGCGTGGTGCCGACCATGCCCCGCGTACCGTCCCGCCCCGCCCCGATCGCTTCACTTCACTTCTTGGCGTGCTCGCCCACGTAGAAGAGGATCCAGATGAAGCCCGCGAAGAGATGCGTGGCGAAGACGTAGACGAAGACGCGCAGCGCCACACCGCGCTCCTTCCAGCGCTCGCTCTCGCTCTCGTCGCCGCTCCCGCTCACTGCCCTGCCTCCGTCGGGGCGGTCCGTGACCGGTCCGCACATCCCGTCCAGGGTACGCACCGGCCGGTACACCCCCCGTGGAATAGGTCAGGGGGGTGCTCCGTTGTAGGGTGTGTTCACATAGTTCAAAGTTCAACCAACCGGAGGCGGACCATGGAGTTCGGGATCTTCACCGTCGGGGACGTCACCACCGACCCCACGACCGGCAGGGCGCCGAGCGAGCACGAGCGGATCAAGGCCACCCTCGCCATCGCGCAGAAGGCGGAGGAGGTCGGCCTGGACGTCTTCGCGACCGGCGAGCACCACAACCCGCCGTTCGTCCCGTCCTCCCCGACGACCACGCTCGGCTACATCGCCGCCCGCACCGAGAACCTGATCCTGTCCACGTCCACGACGCTGATCACCACCAACGACCCGGTGAAGATCGCCGAGGACTACGCGACGCTCCAGCACCTCGCGGACGGCCGCGTCGACCTGATGATGGGCCGCGGCAACACCGGTCCGGTCTACCCCTGGTTCGGCAAGGACATCCGTCAGGGCATCCCGCTCGCCATCGAGAACTACGCCCTGCTGCACAAGCTGTGGCGCGAGGACGTCGTGGACTGGGAGGGCAAGTTCCGTACGCCGCTGCAGTCCTTCACCGCGACCCCGCGCCCGCTGGACGGCGTCCCGCCGTTCGTCTGGCACGGCTCGATCCGCTCGCCGGAGATCGCCGAGCAGGCCGCGTTCTACGGCGACGGCTTCTTCCACAACAACATCTTCTGGCCCATCGAGCACACGAAGAAGATGGTGAACCTGTACCGGCAGCGGTACGCGCACTACGGGCACGGCACCGCCGAACAGGCCATCGTCGGCCTCGGCGGCCAGGTGTTCATGCGGAAGAACTCGCAGGACGCGGTACGGGAGTTCCGCCCGTACTTCGACAACGCGCCGGTCTACGGGCACGGGCCCTCGATGGAGGACTTCACCGAGCAGACCCCGCTGACCGTCGGCTCGCCGCAGGAGGTCATCGAGCGGACCCTGTCCTTCCGGGACGCCGTCGGCGACTACCAGCGCCAGCTGTTCCTGATGGACCACGCGGGGCTGCCGCTGAAGACGGTCCTGGAGCAGCTCGACATCCTCGGCGAGGAGGTCGTCCCGGTGCTGCGCAAGGAGTTCGCCGCCCTGCGCCCGGCCGGGGTCCCGGACTCCGCGCCCGTCCACCCGGCCGTCGCCGCCCGCACCGCCACGAAGGAGGTCTGACCACCGTGTCCACCACGTCCGGCGCATTCGCCACCGAACCCCTGCGGATCGTCGCCGTGTCGGCCGGGCTGAGCAGCCCGTCCTCGACCCGGCTGCTGGCCGAGCGGCTGGCCGGCGCCGCGCGTGAGCGGCTGCTGGCCGAGCAGGACCGCACGGTCGAGGTCCATGTGATCGAACTGCGCGACCTGGCCGTCGACATCGCCAACCACCTGGTCACCGGGTTCCCGCCGGCCGCCCTGGACGGGGCGATCAAGAAGGTGGCGGAGGCGGACGGGCTGATCGCCGTCTCGCCCGTGTTCACCGCCTCGTACAGCGGACTGTTCAAGTCGTTCTTCGACCTGATCGACAACACGGCGCTGACCGGCAAGCCCGTCCTCATCGCGGCGACCGGCGGCACCGCCCGCCACTCGCTGGTCCTGGAACACGCGATGCGTCCGCTCTTCGCCTATCTGCGGGCCACCGTCGTACCGACGTCCGTGTACGCGGCGTCCGAGGACTGGGGCTCGTCCGGCGACGAGTACACCGAGGGCCTGCCGTCCCGCATCCGGCGGGCGGGCGGCGAGCTCGCAGCCATGATCACGGGCGGCCGGGCGGCCTCCGGGGCGCCGAGGACGCTCGGGCTCGACGACGAGGTCGTGCCCTTCGAGCAGCAGCTCGCCGACCTCCGCCTGGACTGAGGGACCCGCCGACGGAACCGTTGTCCGGGTTTGATTAGAGTTACACCGAAAGATGCGTCGTGCGAGCCCGTCTCGTACGACGCATCCGCGCACTGAGCCGAACCGAGCTGGAGGCAGTGATGGGCAGGATCGTGGTGGGCGTGGACGGCTCCGAGTCGTCGGTCAAGGCGCTGCACTGGGCCGTACGCCAGGCGGAGCTGACCGGTGACACGGTGGAGGCCGTCAACAGCTGGGAGTACCCCGCGACGAGCTGGGCGTCGATGATGCCCGGCATGCCGGAGGACTTCGACCCGCAGGCCCTGGCGACCGTGGCCCTCACCGAGACGCTGGAGGAGGCCCTGGGTGCCGAGGGCGCGGCGGCGATCAGCAAGATCGTGGTGATCGGCAACCCGGCCCAGTCCCTGCTGGACCGCGCCGAGGGAGCCAGCCTGCTCGTCGTGGGAGCGCGCGGCTACAGCGGCTTCAAGGCGACCCTGCTCGGCTCGGTCAGCCTCCATGTCACCCAGCACGCACCGTGCCCGGTGACGGTCGTACGCGGCTGACGGCGGACCGGCCGACGGACCGGCCGCAGACATGAGGGCGGGCCCGCACCGATCGTGTGCGGGCCCGCCCTCGCGTCACCGGCGCGGGGCTCACGTCTTCTCGTGCGTCTTCTCGTGCGTGTAGAAGATGTAGAAGGTGCTGACGAACATGCCGAGGCCCACCGACAGTCCCAGCATCGAGGACCGCAGCACACTCGAATCGGTCAGTCCGACCAGCAGACCGAACGCCGCCGCCGTCAGCGCGCCGTAGGCCACCGCCCGCACCAGGGGCAGCATGGTGTGCTGGATCCGGCCCAGCGCGAAGCACAGCACGGCGAGCACCACCGCCGTGATCAGGCCGTACCAGAACTGCCGGGGCCCGCTCGCGCCGTTGTTGCGGAGGACGAAGGAGGCGTAGAGACCGTACGCCGCACCCAGCGTGACGGGGATCGCCCAGGAGAGCGCGCTGTGTCCGCGTGCGTGTGCCCTCGGCCCGGACCGTCCGCGAGCCGGCATTGCTGCGTGTGTGGACATGGCGGAGTTCTCCTTCCGTGACTTCTTTTCCTTCCAGGGCACACCCGGCCGCACCACCCGGCAACTCGGATGGCGTACGGCCCGGGGCGCGGCGGCGGTCCGCGGGATTCCCTGGAAGGGTGCGGACGTATCTCTCGGCGGGTCTCTCGGCGGTACTGCTGGTGCTGCTCGCCGTCCTCGTCCCCGTCGGCGCGCTCTCCGCCTGGGTGGATCTGGAGATCGACAACACGGACCGCTACGTCGCAGCGGTGGCCCCGCTGGCCTCCGACCCTGCGGTGCAGGGCACCGTCACCGACCTCATCACCGACGGGGCGATGAAGCAGATCGACGCCGGCCCGCTCGAGAACACCGTGCGGGACTTCCTGCACCAGGCGGTGCTCTCCTTCACCACCACCGACGCCTTCCAGGACGCCTGGAACGCCGCCAACCGCACCGCCCACGAGGCCGTCACCGCCGCACTGAACGGCAAGACCGGCGAGGCCGTGACCATCGACCTGGCGCCCGTGACCGAACGGGTCAAACAGAACCTGGAGGCGAACGGGGTGCCGTTCGCCGACCGGATTCCGGTCCAGCACACCGACATCACGCTCATCTCCGCCGACCGCGCCGACCAGCTGCGCCAGACCTTCCGCCTGCTGCGGACCGGCAGCCTCTGGCCGGGCGCGGGCACGCTCGCGGTCGCCGTCCTGGCCGTGGTCGTGGCCTGGGCGCGCGGCGGCGGCCCGGGGCACAGGCGCTCCGGGCCCGCCGCGCTCTCCGCCACCGCCGTGGCCGGGCTCGGTTTCGCACTCGGGGCGCTCGTGCTGCGCGCGGTGGTCGGGTACACCCGCGGCCGGGTGCTGTCCGGGGTACCGGACACCGAGACGGCGGGCGCGGCGGCGGTGTACGACGCGCTGACGACCTCGCTGCGCACGACGGTGTGGATCGTGTTCGCGGCGGGGCTCGCGGTGGCGGTGTGCGCTTTGCTCGTGCGGCGGCGGGCGGTCCGGGGACGGCCCGCCCCGGGCACGGGATGACCCGGGCACGGGATGACCCGGGCACGGGATGACCCGGTACGACGCCGTACGACAAGGGCTCTGGGGGCTCGACATGCGGCGGCGGGCGGGCCGGGGAAGAGTGGTTTCGTGACTGCCGGATCGGGGGCGACTGAGAGGTCTTCCGCATGCGAGCCATAGCCGTCGGCGCGTTCCGGGCCGACCCCGCACTGGTGGAGATGCCCAAGCCCGAGCCGGATGCCGGAGAGGTACGGGTCAGGATCGAGTACGCCGCGCTCAACCCGTCCGACTGGCAGGCCGCACAGGGTTCCCCGGACGACGGACCGGCACCGCGCGTGTTCCCGATGGTCATCGGCGTGGACTTCGCGGGCCGGGTGGACATGATCGGCAGCGGCGAGAACCGCTTCCGGGTCGGCGACCAGGTCTTCGGCCGGGTCCCCCGGGCGAACGCCGCCGGGGGCGGCACGTACTGCGACTACGTCTGCGTACCCCAGGACTCCGCCATCACCGCCGTTCCGCCCGGCCTCCCCCTCCGGGCCGCGGCCGCGCTGCCCTCCGCCGGGATGGCCGCAGCCCAGATCCTGGAGACCGCGGTGTTCCGCGGCCACGAGAGTCTGCTGGTCATCGGCGCGGCGGGCGGCGTCGGCAGCTATCTGACCCAGCTCGCCTCGGCCCGCGACGTACGTGTGATCGCCGCCGTGCGCGGCGACGATCACCGGCGGATGACGGAGCTGGGCGCCGCCGTCACGATCGACATCACCGACCGCCCCCTCGGAGCGGCGGTACGGGAGAGCTGCCCTGACGGCGTCGACGCACTGGTCGACCTGGCCTCCGCCACCCCGGGCTCCTTCGCCGCCCATGCCGCGCCGGTCCGCCCCGGCGGCATCGCGCTCACCACCCGGGGCGTGGCCGCCGGGGCCGCCCTGCCCGCGGACGTGACCGGCATCGACTTCCGGCTCGAACCCACCCCGGTCCTGCTGGACGTGCTGGCCGCGGGCGCCGTCGACGCTGTGCTGCGGGTACCCATCGACATCGAGCTCCCGCTGGAGAAGGCCCCGCAGGCCCTGGACCGGAACCGGACGGGCGGCGCACGCGGCAAGACCGTCATCGTGCTCTGAGGCCCGCCCGCACCGCGCTGCCCGCCACGGAGGAGACATCATGGACGACCGCGAACACGACATCATCGACGAGATCGGCGGCCTCGTCTCCGAGGAACGGAGCCTGCGCGACCGCTCCACCCGCGAAATGGGCCTCAGCGCGGAGGAGAAGGCACGGCTGCGTACCGTTGAGACGCGGCTCGATCAGTGCTGGGACCTGATGCGCCGGCTCCGGGCGCTGAGCGAGTACGGCAAGGATCCGGCCACGGCGGAGGTACGGCCCGCCGAAGAGGTCGAGGACCACCGCAGCTGAACGCACGACTCAGGGGGACGCGTTGACCGATACGGAGACCGCATCCGGACGGCGGCGCGTGACGCCACCTGCCTGGCTGCTGAGCGGCCTGCGCCCGCAGTCGTCCACGCCCATCGCCTGGGCGGCGGTCGCGCGCGCCTCCATTTCCCTGGCCGCGCCGCTCGCCGTCGGCTTCGCGCTGGACCGGCCCGCATACGGCGCGCTCGTCTCCATGGGCGCGCTCTCCGGCGTCATCGGCGACACCGCCGACGCGTACCGGATGCGCATACTCAACATCGCCGTCCCGCAGCTCTTCGGCGCGCTCGGCATCATGCTCGGCACGCTGGTGTACGGAACGGGCTGGGCGGCCGTCGCCGCACTGACCCTGGTCGGCCTGGTCTCCGGAATGATGTCGACGATCGGCGCCATCGCCTCCGTGTCCGGGCTGCTGCTCCTGCTCAACGCGGTGGTCGGCGCCGGGCTCCCGATGCCGCAACCCTGGTGGGTGGCACCGCTGCTGCTCACGGTCGGCGGACTGTTCGTCCTCGCCCTGACCCTGCTGGCCTGGCCGCTGCGGCGGAAGCTTCCGGAGCGGGTCGCGGTCGCGAACACCTATCTCGCGGCCGCCGACCTGCTCGCCGCCGCGGGCACCGACGCGTACGAGGAGCAGCGGCACGCCGTCACCCAGTCCCTCAACACGTCCTACGACCTGATCCTGGCCCGCCGGGCCCGTTACCACGGCCGCAGCAACGCCATGGTGCGGCTGCTCGCCCAGCTCAACGTCGTCATCCCGCTCATCGAGGCGGCCCCCGCCGTCCATGTGCGCCGGCTCACGCTCCCGGACGAGATCCCGGCGGCGGTACGCGAACTGGCCGCCGCCGTCGAGGAGAGCCGCACCGGCCGCCCCGAACTCACCCTGCCCGCACCGGACTCACCCGCCACCCGGGCGGTGGACAGCGCTTTGCGGCACGCGGCGGTCGTCGTGCACAAGGCCGACCCGGACCCGTACAACGTCGACGACCGGCTCGGCCGCCCCGCCGCGCTCGGGGTGCGGATCCGGCGGGCCGCCCGCGACGTACTGCTCTCCGGGGCCTCGTGGCGCTACGGGCTGCGCCTGGCGCTGTGCATCGGCCTGGCCCAGGCGCTGACCTCGCTGATCGCGGTGCCGCGCTCCTACTGGGTCGCACTGACCGTCACCTTCGTCCTCAAGCCGGACTTCGGCTCGGTGTTCTCGCGGGCCGTGCTGCGGTCGGTGGGCACCGCGGCCGGGCTCGTGATCGCCGCGCCGGTGCTCGCCGCGGTGCCGGTCGGCTGGTGGGACGTGCCGGTGATGGTGGTGCTCGCCGCGCTGATCCCGGCGCTGACGGCGAAGGGCTACGCCTTCCAGACCGCGGCCATCACCCCGGTCATCCTGCTCCTGTCCGACCTGCTGAACCACCAGGGCTTCCACCTGGTCTGGCCGCGGTTCCTGGACAGTCTGATCGGCTGCGCGATCGTGCTGGTGGCGGGCTATCTGCTGTGGCCGGAGAGCTGGCACGTACGGATCGGGCACCGGCTCGCGGACGCGGTGACGGACATCGCCGACTACGTGGCGTACGCCTTCGAGCCGGGCAGCTTTGGCGACCGGGCGGAACGGGTGCGGGCCCGGCGCCGGATCTACCGCGAGATGTCGGTCGTGCGTTCCGAATTCCAGCGCGCCCTGACGGAACCGCCCCCGGTCGGCACCCGGGCCGCCGCCTGGTGGCCGCTGGTCGTCGCGGTCGAACGCATCGTGGACGCGACGACGGCGGCCCGGGTCCGTGTCAATCACGGAGCACCCGAGCCACCGCCGGCGGAGGTCGCGGAGATCCGGCGGCAGCTGCGGGAGCTGGCCGACGGGATCCGCGCGAGCGAGGTCCTGGTGGGGGTGCGCGCCGAACTTCCGGGCGACGAGGAGGGCGTACTGGCTCCGCTGCGCCAGGAGGTGGCGGCGGCGCGGGCGATCGCCTCGCCCCAGCCTTAGCGGGACCTCACCGCGTGGGGCCTCACCGCGTGGGGCCGTCGCGCCGTGAGGCCTCGCGGGCCGACGCCTCACGGGCCGAGGGGCCGGCGCCGCGCAGCCGCTCCATCTCGCGCCGGTCCCGCTTCGTCGGCCGCCCCGCGCCCCGGTCCCGGACCGGGACCTGGACCGCCGCCTCGCGCGGCGGCGGGGGCGGGCTGTTGTCGATGAAGCACTCCGCCGCGACCGGCGGGCCGACCCGCTTCTTGACGATCTTCGACACGACCACGATCCGGTCGCGGCCGGCGTGCCGGAGCCGTACCTCGTCGCCGACCCGCACCGCCTGGGCGGGCTTGGCGCGCTCACCGGCGACCTTCACATGACCCGCGCGGCAGGCGGCAGTGGCCTGCGAACGGGTCTTCGTCAACCGGACCGACCAGATCCAGACGTCGACCCGAACACTGCCTTCCGCCTGCGGCGCCTCACCGGAAACCATGTCTCCGACTGTAGGGCCTGTCCGGCGGATCAGCCGAAGTCGCTGATCACTTCGGACAGTCCTCGTCCTCCTGCGCGTCCGAGACGCCGGTGACGGCCTGCGGCACCCACTCCGAGGAGGTGGCGTCGTCACTCTTCCAGCAGACCCGGTGGTTGACCGCCAGATCGGGGCCGTAGATACCGGCGGCCCCGCACTCGCCCTCCCACCCGGCGGGCCTGTTGGCCTGTTCCATCAGCTCGGTGAGGCCCTGCTTGGGCAGTGCGTCGTCCAGCTTCGTGACGAGGCCGGAGATGTCGGTGCCCTTCACCAGCTCGAAGTCTGCGGGCCGTCCCGGCACGTGAGCGGCGGCGGGCGCGGAGACGCCCGGGGCGGGGGAGGCGGCCGCGCGGCCGGCGGTTCCGGCGAAGTCGTCCTGCTCGCCCTCGGATTCATTGTCGAACCCGTCGTCCGGCATGCCCTCGCTGCCCGGTACGGGAACGTCCGCGGCCCTCGCCGCGGACGGCGGGGCGGAAGCCGGAGCAGCCGCGGCACCGACCGCCGGAACGAGGCCGGAAAGCATCGCCCCTGCCGCGACGGCACAGGCGGCAAAACGTGTTCTACAGGATGGTTTTCCCATGAAGGATCCCGTCTTGACAACGCAGGCGAACAACGGACAACGGTGTGCCTGACTAAGCGTCAGGCACACCGTCCGTTCACGTTGACAAGGCGACTCAGGAGCGAGTGCGCACATTTGAACGACGCACATCAGGCCCGCACGGCACACGCACAGGACTCGTTCAGGGATCGGTTCCGGCTCAGTTCCCACACGGGCGGGCCGCACCACCGAAGGGCCGGATCCGGCCGCTAACCTTACGTATCCGCCCTGGCCAGGGATCAATTCCCACAGGCCGGGCATTTCTCGCACCCAACTCACGCGAAAGGCCTCGCCCATGGGCATTCGGAGCTTGCTGCGCAAGGTGTTCGGCCGTGACCACGCGGAGCAGGACGCGCCGACGGCCACGGTCCCGCCCCAGACCGAACGCTCCGCCCCCGCGGAGCCGGAGCCGGTCAAGGCGACGGAGACGGAGACGGCGGACGAGCAGGCCGCAGAGCCGGCCCCGGTGCTCGAAACCGCCCCCGCCGCCAAGGCTTCGGGACCGGCCCCCGCCTCCCCCCGGTCCACCGACAACAGCGGCCTGGCCTCGGACCTGGTGGCGGCCGCCTTCGACAAGCCGTCCCGCCCCACGGTCCCGCCCCAGGGTTCGGCCCCGAAGCCGGAGGTGACGGAGCCGGCGGAGCCGGAGGCGAAGGCGGGGGCCGTCGAGGCGACCGTCGAGGCGGAGGTGAAGGCCGTCGAGGCTACGGAGCCGGAGCCGGAGGTGAAGGCGGAGGTCGTCGAGACGCCCGTCGAGGCGGAGGCCGTGGAGACGTCCGCCAAGCCGGAGGCCGTGGAGACGCCCACCGAGGCGGAGCCGGTGGCTGAGCCCGAGCAGATGGTCGAGCCCGTAGCCGAGCCCGAGCCCGTAGCCGCCGAGGCTGAGCCGAAGGTTGAGGCGCAGACCGGGCCGGTCGAGGCCGAGGTGAAGCCCGAGGCGGTAGAGGCCGAGGTGAAGCCCGAGGCGGAGCCGGAGCTGGTGAAGGCGGAGCCGGAGGTCGAGGCGCAGGCCGCGGCGGCCGAGCCGGTCGAGCCGGTCGAGGCGGAGCCGGAACCGGAACCGGCCAAGGCCGAGGTCGAGGCCCCCGTCGAGCCCGAGGCGGAACCGGAACCCGTCAAAGCCGAGGCGGAACCGGAACCCGTCGAGCCCGAGGCGGAAACCAAGCCCGAGCCCGCCCCCGCGTCCACCCCCAAGCCCGCCATCACCCTCGCCCGGGTCAAGTCGCGCGCCCCCGGGCTCGTCGACTCGTACAAGGCCGCCCAGGCCGGGCTGAAGGCCCACGGGCTGACCGGGCTGCGGGCCACCGTCTACCTGGTCCTCGACCGCTCCGGTTCCATGCGGCCGTTCTACAAGGACGGCAGCGCCCAGCACCTGGGCGACCGCACCGTCGCACTCGCCGCGCACCTGGACGAGAACGCGAACGTCCCCGTCGTCTTCTTCTCGACGGACATCGACGGCACCGGCACGGTCGGCCTCGACGACCACGAGGGCCGGATCGACGAGCTGAACGCGGGCCTCGGCCGCCTCGGCCGTACGAACTACCAGCGCGCCGTCGAAGAGGTCGTCGCGCACTACGAGAAGTCGGAGGCGACCGGCCCCGCCCTGGTGATCTTCCAGACGGACGGCCCGCCGGACGCCAAGCAGGCCGCCAAGCAGGCACTGGCCGACGCGGCCCGGCTGCCGCTGTTCTTCCAGTTCGTCGCGTTCGGCGAACAGGACGCCAAGGGCTTCGACTTCCTGCGCAAGCTGGACGCCCCGAACACCGGCTTCTTCCACGCGGGCCCCGCCCCCCGCGAGGTCGCGGACACCACGTTCTACCGCGAGGTCCTCGCCGCGCTCCCCGCCTGGATCGCGGCCCGCGACACCGCGGCCGACGCCTGATCGACCGGCAGACGTACGGTCACGGCGAGCCCGCCCCCGGGGCCCGGCACCGCCGTGACCGTACCGCCGTGCGCGACGGCGATGGAGCGCACGATCGAGAGGCCGAGCCCCGACCCCCGGCCCATCCGGTCCCTGCCCTCACCCCGCCGGAACGGCTCGAACAGCCCGGGAATGTCCGCCGCGTCCACCACGGGCCCGGTGTTGCGCACCTCCAGCAGCGCCCCACCGCCGGCCGTCACCAGTGACACGTCCACCGTCCCGTCCGGCACGTTGTACGTGACGGCGTTGGCCAGCAGATTCGCCACCAGCTGCGCGAGCAGCATCCGGTTCCCCCGCACCGTGCAGAAGTGGGAGTCGGCCCGCACACCCGGGTGCCGGGCCGTCTCCTCCGCCACCACCTGAGCGAGATCCACCGTCTCCCGCTCGCCCTCGGCGAGCCCGCGCTCACTGCGGGCCAGGACCAGCAGACCCTCGATGAGCCGCTCGCTGCGCCGGTTGTTGTCCAGGAGCGTCTGCCGGGTCCGTACGAGATCCTCCGGGGACGGGTCGTCCAGACCGATCTGGATCGCCGCCCGCTGGGTGGCGAGCGGGGTCCGCAGCTCGTGGGAGGCATTGGCGATGAACCGCCGCTGGCTGTCGAACGCCTTCTCCAGCCGGGCCAGCAGCGCGTCGAGCGTGTCGCCGAGCTCCTTCAGCTCGTCGTCGGGCCCGCTGGACGCGATCCGCTCGTGCAGATTGTGCTCGGAGAGGCGGCGCGCCTTCGCGGTCATGGCGTGGACGGGGCGCAGCACCCGCCCCGCGGTCCACCAGCCCACACCGACCGCGCAGGCCGTCATGACGAGCAGCGACGCCGCGGACCAGACGAGCAGCTGGTGTCCGGCCGCGTCGCTGACATGGTCGGTGAGGTCGTAGACGGTGGGCGGCCCGAGATTCCGCCGGGTGACGAGCGGTCCGTTCACCGCGTAGCCGGGCTGGACGACCGCGGCCGTACGGGCGATGTCGCGCGCCTGGGAGTCCGTACCGGCGCGGGAGGCGAGGTTGACGGTGACGAGCAGCGCCGTGCCGAGAACCAGGAACACTCCCCCGTACACGAGCGCGATCCGGGTCCGGATCCGGGAGTGCGGCACCTGCGCGAGGCGCTTCACAGTGCGTACCCCACGCCCTGCACCGTACGGATCAGTGCCGGTTCGCCGAGCTTCCCGCGAAGCTTGCTCATGCAGACGCGGACGGCGCCGGTGAAGGGGTCGGCGTTGGCGTCCCAGGCCCGCTCCAGCAGTTCCTCGGCGCTGACGGTCCCGCCGTCGGCCTCCAGCAGCAGCTGGAGCACGGTGAACTCCTTCGGCGAGAGGTCCAGCTCCTGCCCGTCCCGCGAGGCGGTGCGCCGTACGGTGTCGAGCCGGACGCCGTGCCGTTCCAGCTGCGGCGGCACGGGGCGGGCGCTGCGCCGCCGCAGCGCCCGTACCCGCGAGACCAGCTCGGGGAATTCGAAGGGCTTGCCCAGGTAGTCGTCGGCGCCGAGGTCGAGTCCGGCGACCCGGTCCTCCATGGAGCCGGCGGCGGTGAGCATCAGGATCCTGGTCCGGGCGCCGGAGGCGACCAGCCTCCGCGCCACGTCGTCGCCGTGCACCCGTGGCAGGTCGCGGTCGAGGACGACGACGTCGTAGTCGTGCAGCCCGAGGTAGGCGAGGGCGGCGTCACCGCTGTACACCGTGTCGACGGCGAACCCGGCCCGCCGCAGCCCGGTGGCGACCAGCTCCGCCAGGATCTCCTCGTCCTCGGCGACCAGTACCCGCATCGTGATGTCCCCTGCCTCGTACACGCGTGTCCACTCCCTCCCAGGATGCGTCTTTGTTACGGGAAGGGATGTTTCGCAAAGGTCTCCATGCCGGTGGCCGGGTTTATCTGTGTGAGTTGATCTCCCGCAGGCCGTTAGGATTTCGACCATGGCGGCCACTGGATCCGAGAAGCAAGGGGGCGACGGCGTGAAGAATTTCTACGTATCGACCCCCATCTACTACGTCAACGACGCTCCTCACCTGGGCCACGCCTACACGACCGTCGCAGGCGACGTGCTCACGCGCTGGCACCGCCAGCGCGGCGAGAAGGTGTGGTACCTCACCGGCACGGACGAGCACGGTCAGAAGATCATGCGCACTGCCGAGGCGAACAAGGTCACCCCGCAGGAGTGGTGCGACAAGCTCGTCGAGGAGGCCTGGAAGCCCCTCTGGGAGCACCTGCACATCGCGAACGACGACTTCATCCGTACGACGGAGAAGCGCCACACCGACCGGGTGCAGGAGTTCGTGCAGGACCTGTACGACAAGGGTGAGATCTACAAGGGCGGCTACGAGGGCCCGTACTGCGTGGGCTGCGAGGAGTACAAGCTCCCCGGCGACCTCGTGGAGGACGAGAACGGCGTCAAGCTGTGCCCGATCCACAAGAAGCCGGTGGAGATCCTCAAGGAGGAGAACTACTTCTTCAAGCTGAGCGCCTACGGCCCGAAGCTGATGGAGTTCTACGCGAACAACCCGGGCTTCATCCAGCCCGAGTCCGCCCGCAACGAGGTCGTGAACTTCGTCAAGCAGGGCCTCCAGGACCTCTCCATCTCCCGCTCGACCTTCGACTGGGGCGTCCCGGTGCCGTGGGACGAGAAGCACGTCATCTATGTGTGGGTCGACGCCCTGCTGAACTACGCCACGGCGGTCGGCTACGGCGCCGACCAGGAGAAGTTCGACGGGACGTTCCCCGCCGATGTGCACCTGGTGGGCAAGGACATCCTCCGCTTCCACGCGGTGATCTGGCCCGCGATGCTGATGGCGCAGGGTCTGCCGCTGCCGGGCCGGATCGCGGCCAACGGCTGGCTGATGGTCGGCGGCGAGAAGATGTCGAAGTCGAACCTGACGGGCATCAAGCCGCAGGACCTGACCTCGCACTTCGGCGTGGACGCATACCGCTGGTACTTCCTGCGCGCCATCGCGTTCGGCAGCGACGGCTCGTTCTCCTGGGAGGACTTCTCGGCCCGCTACACCTCCGAGCTCGCCAACGACTACGGCAACCTCGCCTCGCGCGTCGCGGCGATGGTCGGCAAGTACTTCGGCGGGGCACTCCCGGAGGCCACCGCAGCGGGTGACGCCGAGCAGGCGGTCCAGGAGGGTCTGGCGAAGGCCGTCGCCGCGGCCGACGAGAAGATCGGCGAGGAGCTGGACTTCCAGGCCGGCATCCTGGCGATCTTCGACTTCGTGAAGCAGGTCAACGGCTACATCACGGAGCAGGAGCCCTGGAAGGTCGCCAAGACTGCATTCTCTGATGCTGCTGACGCAGCGGGCTCCCCCGAGAGCCAGGCCCGGCTCGCCACGATCCTCTACACGGCCGCCGAGTCGCTGCGCGGTGTCGCCGTCCTGCTGAACGCCGTGATGCCGGAGACCTCGCAGAAGCTGTGGGAGTCCCTGGGCGCCGAGGAGTCCCTGGGCGCCCTGGCCGACCAGCGCGTCCAGGACGCCGGCAGCTGGGGCCGGCTCCCGGCGGGCTCGACGGTGACGAAGGGCGCGGTGCTGTTCCCGCGCCTGGAGGAGAAGGCCGCGTAGGCGGCACTCGCGTACACACGGCGAAGGGCGGGACCGCGCTGTCGGTCCCGCCCTTCGCCGTACTGCCGCTCGTGGTCAGCGGACCCAGTTCTTCAGCGGTTCGGTGTCGAGTTCGATGCCCACCGGGTCGGGGAGCTCGACGGTCTTCCCGTACGGCACCGTCACCACCTGCTCGTACCGCACCCCGTCGGGCTGCGAGTGCACCTTGACCTCACAGGTACCGCGGTCGATGAGCAGGTAGACGGGAATGCCGGTCTCGGCATACGCGCGCGGCTTCTCGACCCGGTCCCGGCGGTCGGTGTCCTCGTCGTACGAGGTGACCTCGACGACCATCAGGACGCCGTCGGGGCTGGCCCATTCGCCTTGGCCGACGAAATTGTCGAGCGGGGCGAGTGCGCCGTCCGGGCGGGCGTTGCCCTTGCTGTGCGTCTCGATGTGCAGCCCCTGTCCGGCGAAGAGCCAATGGCCCTGGTCGGCCTGCACGCACAGACACGTCGTCAGCCATTCGACGACCCGCCCGCGACTTCCGTACGGCCGAACCTTGAAGGCCGGCTTCCCGTTCAAGAACTCCAGCCACGGTGCTTCCTCGACCCGCCGAGCATGTCCGGCGAGATCCTCGAAGGCCTCCTGGGTGAGCCCGCACCGCTCGACCACACTGCCTCCTGGAGGAAAACCGTCCGCGTCCAGAGTACGGGCCCACCTCCCGGCCCGTATCCCGTTCACCGCTCCAGGGCCTCCGCGTCGCCCATCACGACGACCGGTTTCTTCGCCGGGTCGAGGGTGCTCAGGAGTTCCCGCATCCGTTCCAGGGGGAGGGAGATGCAGCCCTGGGTCGGGCCGCCGTGGTCGACGTGGATCCAGATGCCGCCGCCGCGTTCCTTGCCGAGCGGGCGTTCGGGGTCGAGGGGGGTGACGCCGGGGGTCCGGTTGTAGTCGACGGCGATGACGTAGTCGAAGGACCCTTCGAGCGGCTCCCCGTCGAAGCCCTCGCCGCTCACCACGAACGCCGGGTTCCGGTCATAGGGGAGCGCTGTCTCGGGAGGGTCGTACAGGCCGCCCGCGTGCGTCAGCCCGTAGACCCCGACCGGGGAACGGAGGTCGTTCTCCCAGTGCTCGTCGGTCCAGCCGTTCAGCGCGTTGTGGGCCGGCCAGCGGGTGGTGACGGGCAGCCATCCCAGGGCCGGGTTGTCGCGGGCGTAGAGGACCGCGGTGGACCGGCTGGAGTCGTAGCCGTCGCCGGTGACGACGAAGACCTGTTTGGAGGACGCCGGGATCGCGGCCCGGGTCTTCGGTCCCAGCGCTGGAATCTCTCGCGGCCGGACGACCGGCGCGTACGGCCCGGGGGCGGCCCGTCTGCGTACCCCGTCGGCCTGCGGACCCGCGACACCGGAGGAAACCGAGGAGGACGCCCGGACGGCCGGTTTTCCGGTGGCGGTATCGGAGGTGGTGTCGCCGCACGCGGTGAGCAGCAGCAGCGCGGCGGCACAGGTACCGGCGTGGACGGCGTACGGGGGACGCCGGAGGGACGACGGACGGAACACGGACACAGGAACTCCTCAGCGGCAATGGGGTGACGGCGGCACGGGCGAGCTCCCCGTCACGCCTCTTGCCGCCGCCCCCAGTTAACGCCGCGTCGCGCGAGCGCGAATCCGTACGGGGCCATACGGCTGTATCCCCCGCCGGACACTTGCGCCGAAGGGCCCCGAAGCCGTCCCGTGCATGTACGTTCCGGGTCCTTCCCCTCCGCGGGGGAACGGAGGTTCGACCTTCGCCGAGTCGAGGATCGCGAACTCCGCGACGAAGAACTGCCCGATATGACAGGTGTGCCCGCCCTCGTACCCGGCGTGCAGCACGCTGCGGGTCAGTCGTGTGCGTGGGTGCAGACGTCGACTGCGGCAACATGCCTGCGCACATGTTGGCCGTCCACGACGAGGGCGTATGAGCAACCGTCGAAGGCCGTCCGGAAGCGATGTCACCGGCGGAACCTGTGCCCGGCTCCGCCCACGTCATCTTCACCCGCGCCGACACGCCCACGATCCCCGCTCCCCGAGAGAATAATGGTTGCGAAAGCAACTTCATGCCGTCCAGCGGATCCCGCAGCAAGCCTTATCAGTCAACCTCAGTACCGATTTCAGACAGGAACGCTTCGCGCCGTGAACGTTTCCTCATGCTAAGACACCCTTGACCACGATCAGCCATCAAGTTCTTGGGGGAAACATGCGCATGCGCGCATCGCACAGACGCATCGTCGTCTCGGTATTAGCCACAGCGCTGCTGTCCGCCGGCACTGCCGCGTCAGCGGATTCTGCGAACCAACCTTCGACGGCGCCGGATTCAGGCCAACTCTCTCTGTTGGCCGAGCGCTACCTGCAGCAGCGTGCCGATGCGCTGACCACGAACCCGGCGCGGTTGCGTTCGGCTGACGTCCTGTCCGCGGCCACGGGGCCGATGAGGGCCGAACTACAGCGTGACCTTGCCGCACTGGCCCGAAAGGGCAACGTCTACAAGAAGGCCGACGGCGGCTATACGTACGCCGAGGTCGACGTGACCGTGCTCGACACGACAACCAACGGGGACACCACGACCTCGCACATCACCGAGTACGGACGCCTCCATCTTCCGTTCACCGCAGCCGAGGTGGCCGACGGGGCTCCGGAGTACGAGGAGTACTCAGTCCCCCACACACTGACGTTCACGCGGAACACGTCCGGCGCATGGCTGCTGGCAAAGGACAAGGCCGAGGTCGATGGCGGGCCCGCGCCAAGCACTCAGATCGCCGACCCTGCCGACGCCCCGGCTCCGGATTCGGAGAACGAAGGCGACAAGGGCACGGCCTCCGCGACAACCGAACTTCTGTGAGGGAAACATGAACAGGCGCTACTTCGCCGGCGTCGCCCTCGCCGCCCTGCTCGGCCTGGCCGGGTGCAACAGCGGCGACTCCGAGCCGAAGGCAGGCAGTGACCGCGAGACGGTCGAGGCGTACATCACCGCGCTCAACGAACGTGATACGGAAGCTCTGTTGAAGCTGGACGGGGCAACCGGCCCGGCTGCTGAGCGGGATGCCGAGAAGGTCATCGAGGAGAAGGGCGGCCGCGGCCTCGTGGTCGACGACATCCGGATCGACTACGATCTCGGTCCCGATGTCGGGTCCGCGAAAATCACCGCCAAGGACAACAAGGGCGCCGACTACAGCGAGAGTCTCACCATCACCCGCGACGGCGGCAAGTGGTACCTCACCGTTTTGCCGGCGCCGGAGCAGGACCGGAGCGGAAAGACGCCGGCCGAGACGGGTGAGCCGTCCGACGGCACCGGCCCGTCGAAGTCCGTGCCCGGCTGACCCAAGCACCCACGAGGGGGCGCGGACGCACTCTCCGGCTGTGGCCCTGGTGTAGCCCATGCAGCGGAGGGGATCCTGGCGGAGCTGGGGGCAACGCCTGAGGGGCGAGGATCCGGGGCGTAGCGTATTCGTCCGACACCGGTTCGCGGTCACAAGTGCTGCCTCGTCCCCGTCCGCGGCTCACCCGTCGAGGAACTCCGCGCACCGGTAGGGGCCCAGCGCGGGGCCCTCGGACGGGCGCAGGGTGACCTCGACGTCGTCGGTCCTGACCTTCGGTTCGAGTACGGACTGGGCGCGCGCCAGCGTGCACACCAGCTGACCTGTGCCCAGGTCGCGTCCCGACTCCGCGTACAGGCCCTCCAGCCGCACCGTGACCCGGGTGCCCGAGCCGGTCGCCGAGTAGCCGCCGAGGTGGACCAGGGAGGTGAGCCCGCCCTGATCGGCGGGCGGCATCCTCGCGCCGAGCAGCTTCAGCACGCTGTCGAGGTCCTTGACCTCCTGGTCGATCAGCGGCACCGCGCGCAGCCCGCTCGCCGACGCGTAGTACAGCCGCATACCGCGCGTCAGACCGGACGCGGGCTCGCCCGCGCCTATCACCCCGGTCGGCTGGACGCCGCAGCCCACGAGGGCGGCCCCCAGCGCGGCGACCGCGATGCCCTGTCGGAGCTTCACTCCGTGTCCTCTCCCGTACGTCGCAGGGGCAGCCGCAGGGTGAACACCGCGCCGTGCCCCGGTCCACCGGCCGCGCCCGCCGCGCCCGCCGCGCCCGCCGCGTTGGCCGCGTTGGCCGCGTTGGCCGCCTCGATCGTGCCGCCGTGCAGGAGGGCGTTCTCCAGCGCGATCGCCGTGCCCAGGCCGCTGCCCTGTCCGCTGTCGTCGGCCGCGCCGCGGGTGCGGGCCGCGTCCGCCTTGTAGAACCGGTCGAAGACCCGCTCCCCCACCCCCGGCGGCAGCCCCGGGCCGTGGTCGGCGACGGACAGCACCACCCACTCGCCGCCCGCCGCGAGAGCCGTCGTGAGGGTCACGGTGACCGGCGGGGCGCCGTGCCGCAGCGCATTGCCCACCAGGTTCGCGACGATCACGTCGATGCGGCGCCGGTCGACCACCGCCCGTACACCCTCGTCGAGCTCCGTCCGTACCCGGTCCGTCCAGCCGCGCAGCGCCAGCGACGCCCGTACGGTGTCGGCGAGGTCGGTCTCCGCCGCGTTCAGCCGGGCCGCCCCGGCGTCGAAGCGGGAGATCTCCATCAGGTCCTCGACCAGACGGGACAGCCGGGCCGTCTCCGCGCCGACGGTACGGGCCGCCCGGGCCGCGTCCGGCGGCAGCTGGTCGGCGTCCTCCTCCAGCACCGTCGCCACCATCGTCATCGCCGCGAGGGGTGTGCGCAGTTCGTGCGACACGTCCGCCACGAAGCGGCGCGCCTTCGCCTCCTGCTCGCGCAGATCCGCGTCGGACGCCTGGAGCGCGTCTGCGGTCTCGTTGAACGTCCGTGCCAGGTCGGCCAGTTCGTCGTGCCCGGTGACGACGACCCGGCTGCCGAGGTCCCCGGCCGCCAGCTCGCGGGTGGCCCGGCCCAGCTTCCGTACCGGACGCAGCACCGTCCCGGCGGCCAGCAGCGCGAGGACGGCGGCCAGCAGCACCACCGGCACGATGCCCGCCCGTACGGAGTCCAGCAGCGCGGCCGTGTCGTCGCGCTCGGCCCGCAGATCGGTGATCGCGTAGACCTCCAGGCCGGAGGTGCTGCGGTCGCCGTCGGCGTACGTCACGGGCATGCCGACGACCAGATAGGGCATGCCCTGCCACTGCACCCGCTGGAACTTGGCGTCGTCGCCGGTCATCACGGCGGCGCGCAGCTCGGCGGTGATCCGCGACGTGGTGTCGGCGAGCGAGTCGGAGACGGCGGACAGATCCTGGTAGCGGGCGACCACGATCTTCCCGCCGATTCCCTCGGACACCTTCGCCGCGAACCGGGACAGCGACCGCTGGTCGGGCGGTACGTCGAAGTCGGCGGCCACCGCGCCGACCCGCGCCCGGAGGTCGTTCACGGCCGCGTTCTGGGTGCGCTGGAGGACGGCGGTGCGGGCGTCCCGGTAGGCGAGAGCGGTCGCGGTCACCGCGCTGATGAGGGCGACGACGACGAAGGTGACGACGAGCCGGGTGCGCAGCCCGCCGACGAGGTACCGCGAGCGTCCCTTCGGGGCGGCGGGGCGCCCGGCGCGATCCGTACGGCTCACAGCGGCCCGAAGCGGTAGCCGAAGCCCCGCACCGTCTGGACGTAGCGGGGCTTGGACGCTACGTCCTCCAGCTTGGCGCGCAGCCGGCCGACCGCCGCGTCCACCAGCCGGGAGTCGCCCAGGAAGGTGTGGTCCCAGACGGATGCGAGGAGCTGTTCGCGGCTGAAGACACGGCAGGGTGAGGCCGAGAGCTCCAGCAGCAGCCTCAGTTCGGTGGGCGGCAGCGGAACGGGGGTGCCGTGCTTGGTGACGGTCAGCCCGGCGCGGTCGATCACCAGCCCGGCGAGATCGCCGCCCGCCCCCTGCGCCGGTGCGGACGGTTCCGCGCGCCGCAGCGCGGCCCGGATGCGGGCCTCCAGGACGGGGGCGGTGACCGGCTTGACGACGTAGTCGTCGGCGCCCGCCTCCAGGCCCGCCACGATGTCCTGGTCGTCGCCGCGCGCGGTCAGCATGATGATCGGCAGGGTCGCCGAGCGGGCGCGGATGCGGCGGCACACCTCGAAGCCGTCCATGCCGGGCAGCATCAGGTCCAGCACGGCCAGTTCGACCCGGGCGCCACGCTCCCCGGCCAGCAGGGCGAGGGCCTGCTCGCCGGTGGCGGCGGTGTCCACGCCGTACCCGTGCCGGCGCAGCACGAGCTCCATCCCGTCCCGTACGGACGCGTCGTCCTCGATGAGCAACACATGCGGCATGAGGCCGATTATGGGCACGCCCGGACCGTTCCCGTCTGCTGTGCACGGGGGCGGATGTGCAGGCCGGGGGCATTGTTACGTTCCCATCATGTGGCCATGGACGGGCCATCATCTGCGACGGCGAGCGTGCGGCACATGACCTTCCTCAGGACGAACCGCACCGCGAACGACCGCCCGAACCACCGCCCGAACGCCTGTGCCGCCGGGCTTCGCATGGCCGCCCTCGTGGCCCTGCCCGTACTCGCCCTCTCCGTCGCCTGCGGCGGCGCGGACGACGGCACGGGCGGCACGAAGAAGGACGACGCGATCGCCGACGTACCGCGGACGCAGGCGTCGGGCGCCACGAAGGACGCGGACAAGCCGAGCGCCCCGCCCGCGGGCAAGAGCGCCTTCTACGACGCCCAGATGAAGTACGTCCAGTGCATGCGCGCCAAGGGCGGCTACAAGGACTTCCCCGACCCCAAGCTCAGCGGCTATCTCGACTGGGTGAAGGTCGAGAAGATCGCCTCCCAGCCGGGCCAGAACGAGGCGTACAAGGGCGGGAAGAACCAGGTCTGCGCCCCCGAGATGCAGGCCGCCCTCGCCGTCGAGCCCGAGCGCGACGAGCAGAAGGGGTACGAGTCGATGCTCGCGCACGCCAAGTGCATGCGGGACAACGGTGTCTCCCGGTTCACCAACCCGACCATGAGCGGCGGCCACGCCCAGCCGGGCGGCGACCCGAACCCGGCGTCCCCGGTCCTCGACCCCGAGTCGCCGACGTACAAGAAGGCCCGTGAGGCCTGCCGGTCGAAGCTGATCGACAGCGTGGAGGGCATGCAGTGAAACGCCGCTCCGCACTCCTCGCGCTCGGCGCGGTGAGCGTCGCCGCCGCCGTCGCCGGAGGCGTCCTGCTCCTCGGTGGCGGCGGGGACGCGGGCGCCTCCGGGAGGAGCGGCGATCTGCCGCCCGCCACCGCGGCCGTCGTACGCACCGACCTCGTGCAGTCCAAGACGGTCGACGGCCGGCTCGACTTCGCGCAGCGCCGCGCCGTCAAGTCCGCCGTCGAGGGCACCGTCACGGTCGCCGCCCCCGAGGGGAAGACACTCACCATGGGGCAGGCGCTGTACGAGCTGAACGACAAACCCGTCACCCTCCTCTACGGGCCGGTCCCGATGTTCCGCGAGATGAAGGCCGGCGACCGGGGCAGCGACGTACTCCAGCTGGAGCGCAATCTGCGTGACCTGGGGTACGGGTCGCGGCTGTACGTCGACGTCCGGTACGACGAGGACACCGCGGCCGCCGTCAAGCAGTGGCAGAAGTCCCTGAACCGCGACCCCACCGGCAGGGTCGGCAGGGGCGACGTCGTCTTCCAGCCCGGCCCTGTCAAGGTGGTCTCCGCCGACGCGGCGCTCGCCGACCAGGTCGGCCCGGACGGGCCGGTCCTGACCGTCGCCTCAACCAAGCCCGTCGTGCGGGCGCAGCTCGACCAGAGCGACGGCGCGCTCACCTCACGGGGCACCAAGGTCGAGGTCACCCTGCCGAGCGGGAAGACCGCGGCCGGCCACGTCGCCGGGACGGTGCGTCCCGAGGCGTCCGCGGACGGGGGCGAAACGGGCGCCGAGGACGGCATCACCGTCGAGATCGTCCTGGACGGCGGGGCGGGCACCGCGTCCGGCGAGGACACCAGGGCACCGGCGAGCGTGAAGTTCGTCAGCGAGGCGCACAAAGGGGTCCTCGCGGTCCCCGTCGAGGCGGTCGTCGCACTGCGCGGCGAGGACGGCGGCTACGGCCTCCAGGTCGTCGAGGGCACCACGTCGAGGATGGTGCGGGTGGAGACGGGCATGACCGCCGACGGGCAGATCGAGGTCTCCGGACCGGATGTGCGCGAGGGCCTGAAGGTCGGAGTGGCGAAGTCATGACCCCGGCCCCGGTCATCGAACTGCGGGACGCCGGCAAGTCGTACCCCGGCGGCGTCCATGCCCTGCGCGGCGTGAGCCTCACCGTCGAGGAGGGCGAACTCCTCGCCGTCGTCGGCCCGTCCGGCTCCGGCAAGTCCACCATGCTCAACATCATGGGCACCCTCGACAAGCCCACCACGGGCACCGTCCGGGTAGCCGGGTACGACGTGTCCGGGCTCTCCGACTCCCGGCTCTCCGCGCTGCGCGCCCGCCACATCGGCTTCGTCTTCCAGCACTTCCACCTGGCGGCGGGGCGCGACGCCGTGGACAACGTCGCCGACGGGCTGCTGTACGCGGGCGTCCCGCTGAAGGAGCGGCGCGCCCGTGCGCGGGAGGCGCTCGCCAGGGTGCGGCTGGACCATCGCGGCTCGCACACGCCGAACGAGCTGTCCGGGGGCGAGAAGCAGCGGGTGGCCATCGCCCGCGCCCTGGTGGGGGATCCCCGGCTGCTGCTGGCCGACGAACCGACCGGCGCGCTGGACACCGCGTCCGGCGGGGTCGTCATGGAGCTGCTGCACGAGCTGAACGCGTCCGGCACCACCGTCTGCGTGATCACCCACGACAACGAGATCGCGGACTCGCTGCCGCGCCGGATCCGCTTCAGGGACGGCGAGATCGTCTCGGACCTGCGCTGCGGCGTGCCCTTCGACTCGCGTACGGAAGAGGCCGGCTCATGAAGGACGGCCTCAGGCCCGCCCGCCTCTCCCCCCGTGACGTCCTGCGCGTCGGCTCGGTCGGCCTGCGCGCGCGGCGTGCGCGTGTGGTGCTCTCGGCGCTCGGCATCGCCATCGGCATCGCGACCATGGTCGCGGTCGTCGGGCTGTCCGAGTCGAGCCGCGCGGACCTGATGGCCCGGCTCGACCGCCTCGGCACCAATCTGCTCACCGCCGAGGCGGGCAAGGACGCCATGGGGCAGGAGATCAAGCTCCCCAGGAACGCGGTCGCGATGGTCGAGCGCATCGGCCCGGTGCGGCACGCCACGGCCAGTGCCGACATCGACGCCCGTATCCGCCGCAGCGACGTGGTGCCCGAGGAGCGCACCGCGGGCGTCACCGCCCAGGCGGTCCGCACCGACCTGCTCGCCGCGCTCGGCGGCGAGGTCGACAGGGGCACCTGGCTGACCCCGGCCGGCGAACGGCTCCCGACGACGGTGCTCGGCGCGGTGGCGGCGGAGCGCCTCGGCATCACCCGCACCGGCGAGACGATCATGATGAACGACACCCGCGTGGCCGTCGTCGGCATCCTCGAACCGCTCGAACTGGTCCCCAATCTGGACCGGGTGGCCATGGTCGGATTCCCCGCCGCCGAGCGCTACTTCGGCTTCGACGGCCACCCCACCACGGTCTTCGAGCGCTCCACGGACGCCTCGGTGGCGGACGTACGGGCGGTCCTGGCCCGCACCATCAGCCCCGGCAACGAGATGGGCATCAAGGTCTCCCGGCCCTCGGACGCGCTGGCCGCCAAGGCCGCCACCGACGAGGGCCTGACGACCCTGATGCTCGGCCTGGGCGCGGTGGCCCTCCTGGTCGGCGGTGTGGGCGTCGCCAACACCATGGTCATCTCCGTCCTGGAGCGCCGCCAGGAGATCGGCCTGCGCCGCTCGCTGGGCGCGACCCGGGGTGCGATCCGGCTCCAGTTCCTGACCGAGTCGCTGCTGCTGTCGGCGCTGGGCGGGGCGGCGGGCGCGCTGCTGGGCGCGGCGACGACGTACGGATTCGCATGGTTCCAGGGGTGGACGGCGGTGGTCCCGCCCTGGTCCCTGGCGGGCGGGCTGGCCGCCACGCTCCTGATCGGCGTGGTCGCGGGCCTCTACCCGGCGATCCGCGCCTCCCGTCTCCACCCGACGGTGGCCCTGAACGCGACGTGAGAGGACCCCGGACATGAAACATCCCCCGGCCGGGGTCGGCCGGGGGATGTTTCACGTGGAACCGAAGCGGAACCGTCGACGCTCAGAGCGTCCGGCGATAGGCAGCCCCGCGACGCCGCGAGGCCTACCGCCGGACGCTCTTACTTCGCGCCGGTGTCCCTCGCCACGGAGTCCCTGGCGTCCGCCTTTTCCTTCGTCGGCGCGGCCGGCTTGCGGAGCTGGATGTTCAGCTCGCGCAGACGGGTCTCGTCCAGCTCCGTCGGGGCGCCCATCATCAGGTCCTGGGCGTTGCCGTTGAGCGGGAAGGCGATCGTCTCGCGGATGTTGGGCTCGTCGGCCAGCAGCATCACGATGCGGTCCACGCCCGGGGCGATGCCGCCGTGCGGCGGGGCGCCGAGGCGGAAGGCGCGGAGCATGCCCGCGAACTCGTGCTCGACGGTCTCGCGGTCGTAGCCGGCGATCTCGAACGCCTTGAGCATCACGTCGGGCTCGTGGTTTCGGATGGCGCCGGAGGACAGCTCGATGCCGTTGCACACGATGTCGTACTGCCAGGCGAGGATGTCCAGCGGGTCCTTCTCCTCCAGGTCCTTCATGCCGCCCTGGGGCATCGAGAAGGGGTTGTGGGAGAAGTCGATCTTTCCGGTGTCCTCGTCCTTCTCGTACATCGGGAAGTCGACGACCCAGCAGAACCGGAAGACGCCCTCCTCGAAGTGGCCGGCGCGCTTGGCGGCCTCGACGCGGACGGCGGACATGATCTTGGAGACCTCGCCGAACTCGCCCGCGCCGAAGAAGACGGCGTGGCCGGGAACGAGGGAGAGACGCTCGGTGAGGGTCTTGACGTCGGTCTCGGTGAGGAACTTGGCGATCGGACCCGCCAGGGTGCCGTCCTCGCCGACGCGGACCCAGGCCAGGCCCTTGGCACCGTGCTGCACGGCGTAGTCGCCGAGGCCGTCGAAGAACTTCCGGGACTGGCCGGCGGTGTCCGGCACCGGAAGCGCGCGGACGTGCTTGCCGGCGAACGCCTTGAACTCCGAGTCGGCGAAGACGTCGGAGATGTCGACCAGTTCCAGCTTGGCGCGCAGGTCGGGCTTGTCGTTGCCGTACTTCAGCATCGACTCGCGGAAGGGGATGCGCGGGAACGGCGAGGTGACGTGGCGGCCGTTGCCGAACTCCTCGAAGAGCTCGGTCATCAGCTTCTCGATCGGCCGGAAGACGTCCTCCTGCTCGACGAACGACATCTCGACGTCGAGCTGGTAGAACTCGCCCGGCGAACGGTCCGCGCGGGCGTCCTCATCGCGGAAGCACGGCGCGATCTGGAAGTAGCGGTCGAAGCCGGAGATCATCAGCAGCTGCTTGAACTGCTGCGGAGCCTGGGGCAGGGCGTAGAACTTGCCCGGGTTCAGACGGGACGGGACGACGAAGTCACGGGCGCCCTCGGGGGAGGTCGCGGTGAGGATCGGGGTCGCCATCTCGTTGAAGCCGAGGGCCACCATCTTGGCGCGGATCGCGGCGATGACCGCCGAGCGCAGCATGATGTTGCGGTGCATGCGCTCGCGGCGCAGGTCGAGGAAGCGGTACTCCAGGCGTCGCTCCTCGTTGACCCCGTCCTCGGCGTTGATCGTGAAGGGCAGCGGGGCGGCCTCGCCCAGCACCTCGACCTCGGTGACCTCGATCTCGATCTCGCCGGTCGAAAGCTCCGGGTTGACGTTGTCGGCGCCGCGCGCGGAGACCTTGCCGTCGATCCGTACGACGGTCTCCTTGGTGAGCTTCGCCAGCGCCTCGTTGCCGGGGGTGCCGGGGCGGGCGACGAGCTGCACCAGACCGTAGTGGTCGCGCAGATCGATGAAGAGGATGCCGCCCAGGTCTCGGCGATTGTGCAGCCAGCCGCTCAGTCGGACGTCGGTACCGACGTCAGAGGCGCGGAGCTCGCCGCAGGTGTGGGACCTGTACCGATGCATCGTCGTTCATCCAGTCTTCGCGGTTCGGGGTGGATTCAGCCTCCCCAGGCTACCGCCCGCACCCGCACCGAATCATTGACATTGACATTTCAAGATCATCCAGGGCCCGGCGGACGCTTCACAGGACCCACCGGACTCTCTCCATTTCCTCCCGACTCCTCCCCGTCGACTCCTGAGCGGCCGCCCTCGGTGGCGTCAGCAGAGCAGATCTTCTTAAAGTGGGGCAATGCGCATCGAGGACGTCCTGGCCGCGACCGCGACCGGTCTGTGGCGCTGGGACAACGCTGCCGGGACCGTCACGCTCGATGCGGAGGCGGCCCGGCTGCTGGAGCTGCCCGCCGCGGCCGGTGTCTTCCGCGAGTCCGCGGTGCGTTCCCGATTCCACCCCGTCGACTGGAACGAGATCGACGGGGTGGTGAATCTCGCACGCGCCGAAGGCACCCTCGCCGAGGCCCGGCTGCGCATCGTGGACGGGAACGGCCGGGTGCTGCGCACGGTACGCAGCCGCTCCCGGCCGCTCCCGGCCGACGTGACGAAGGACGCGGACTACATACTGGTCGGCACCCTCCAGGAGGTCGCCGAGCCGCAGCCCGGGACCACCGGGGCACACACCCCCATCACCGGCGACTGGCGCCGCTCCCGCGAGGCCTTCCTGCTGGACGCGGGCCGGGCCCTGGCCGAGGCCAGGTCGACCGCGGAGGTGCTGCGGGTCGCCGCCTCGCTCTCCATGCCGGGCTTCTCACCGGACGGCCTGGCGGTCTTCGGCGTCGCGGGCGAGCGGCTGACGGTCATCGGGCACCACGGGCACAGCACGGGCGACGAGGGCCCGTTCACCGATATGCCGCTGGAGACCGACTACCCGGCCGCCGAGGTGGTGCGGACGGGGCGGGCGATCTATCTGCCGTCGCCCGACGACTACAGCCGCCGCTACCCGGTCACCTGGCCGCTCGCCAGCCGTTTCGGGCGCCGGTCCTGGGCCTTCCTGCCACTGATCGTCGCGGGGCACACCATGGGCGCCTGGATGGCGGGCTTCAAACACCCGGTGTCGTTCTCGCCGGACGAGCGGTCCGTACTGACGACCGTGGCGCGGATGCTCGCGCAGGCACTGACCCGCGCCGGGGTCGCCGAGACCGAGCGGGAGCTGTCGCTGGGACTCCAGCGCTCGATGATGCCGACGCTCGGCCCCGACATCCCGGGGATGACGGTCGCCGCCCGCTACACACCGACCGGCGGCGGCCTCCAGGTCGGCGGCGACTGGTACGACATGATCCCGCTCCCCAACGGCCGTGTCGCCCTCGTCATCGGTGACGTCCAGGGCCACGACGTGCGGGCCGCCGGGCTGATGGGGCAGTTGCGGATCGCCCTGCGCGCGTACGCCTCCGAGGGTCACCGTCCGGACGCGGTGCTCTCGCGCGCCTCGCGCTTCCTGTCCGGGCTGACGGACGCGTACGAGAACGGGGAGGCGACCGGGCCGCGCTTCGCGACCTGTCTCTACGCGGAGGTCGACCCGGAGACCGGCACCCTGGACATCGCGCGGGCCGGCCACCCCGACCCCGTGGTGACCACCGCCGACGGGACCGCGGTGATCCGCCAGACCGAGGGCGGACTGCCGCTCGGCATCGACGAGGACGCCGACTATCCGACGAGCCGGCTCACCCTGGAACCCGGAGAAACGATCATGCTCTGCACGGACGGGCTGATCGAGACCGGCGGCCACGACATGTTCTCCGGCTGGGACCGGCTGCGCCCCGTCCTGGAGCAGCACACCACCGACCTGGAGAAGCTCGCCGACGCCCTGGTGCAGGCCGTGCACGGGCCGACGTCGCACTACACGACGGGGCCGCTGGCGGACCGCCGGGAGGACGACATCGCGCTGCTCCTGCTCCGGTGCGACGGAGGGACCGGGCGTCGGCCCGCGCCGCGGCGCATCGCGCTGACCATCGCCCAGGCCGAGCCGCAGCGGATCGCGGCGGCCCGGCAGCAGCTGCGGGACCTGCTGCACGACTGGGCGGATCCGGAGCAGGTCGACGCGGCGGTGCTGATGATCTCCGAGATGGCCACCAATGTCCTCGTCCACACGGACGGGGACGCGCTGATGCTCGCGCAGGCGACGGGGGAGCACGGCGGGCGGCGGCTGCGCGTGGAGGTGTCGGACGGCAGCGACGAGCTGCCGCACAAGCGGCGCCCCGGGGAGATGGCCTCCAGCGGCCGGGGCCTGGTGCTGATGGAGATGCTCGCCGACGCGTGGGGGGTGGATCCGCGGGGCGCGGGGAAGTCGATCTGGTTCGAGCTGAACGAGTCGGGGCCGGAGGCCGGGGCGGCGGGCGCGGCCGCGGGCTGAACCGGGCGGAGGCCGAACCGGGCCTCAGGCCCCGGCCGCGGCACCGGGCGGCTGTTCGTCCCCGCCCTCGCCGCCGCCCCCGCCCCCGGACGGAGGCCCCGGACGGCCGCCGCGCAGTTCGCCGAGCACGCCGAAGGCCGCCGCGCAGACCGGGACCGCGAGCAGCATGCCCAGCAGCCCGGCCACGCTGGCGCCCGCGGTGAGCGCGATCATGATCATGGCGGGGTGCATCTGCACCGTGCGGCTCTGGATCATCGGCTGGAGGACATGGCCCTCCAGCACCTGCACGGCGAGCACGACCCCCAGCGCCCAGAGCGCGATCACGAACCCCCGGTCGGCGAGCGCGACCAGGACCGCGACGGCACCCGAGAGGAAGGCCCCGAGGTAGGGGATGTAGGCACCCACGAAGACCAGCGCACCGAGCCCCACCGCGCCGGGGACACGCAGGATCAGCAGGCCGATGGTGATGCAGAAGGCATCGATCAGCGCGATGAACGTGGTGCCCCGCATGAAGCCCTCGACGGCCTCGAAGGCCCGCCGCCCCATCGCCTCGACCAGCGCCCCGGTACCCCGCGGGGCCACCGAGTGGGCGAGCCGCGCGGCCCGGTCGGAGTCGCGCAGGAAGAAGAAGGTCAGCAGGAGGGCCAGGACGCTGGTGGCGATGAGCGAGCCGATCAGGCTGAGCCCGGAGAGCAGCCCGCCCGCGGCGCTCGCGCCGAACTTCTCGACGAGCTTCCGGGCGTTGGCCACCAGGTCGTCCACATTGGTGTGTTTGCCGATCCCGAAGTGGTCGGCGACCCACTGCGCGGTGTCCTTCAGCGAGCGGACGATCTGGTCGCCGGTGTCGACGAGCGCGGTGACGACGATGTACCCGGCGCCGCCGACCACCGCGACGAGCAGCGCGCAGGTGAGCCCCGCGGCGAGCGAGCGCTTCAGTCCGCGGTCGGTCAGCCAGCGGTGCACCGGGCCGAGCAGCGCCGTACCGAGCAGCGCGAGCAGCACGGGGGTGACCGCGGTCTTGAAGACGACGCACAGCCAGACGGCGACTGCGGCGACCCCGGTGACGAGGAGGACAACAGCGCACCACGCAGCTGTGCGTCGCGCGGCATCGGGCAGGAGGGGCTTCTGGTTCTGCACCCTCCCACCCAATCACGGCGCGGGTGTGATGTCCCGCTTGTGGGACCTTATGAATGACTGTCTGTCACGCTCCGGCTGGAGCTGTCACATTCCGTGGACCGCGGGCACGGTGCCGAGGCGGCCGGCCTGGAAGTCCTCGAAGGCCTGCTTCAGTTCGGCCTGGCTGTTCATCACGAACGGTCCGTAGTGCGCCATCGGCTCCCGGATCGGACGGCCGCCGAGCAGCACGACCTCCAGGTCCGGGGCGTTGCCGTCCTGCTTCTCGTCCGCCCGGACGGTCAGCGCGGAACCGGCGCCGAAGACCGCGGTCTGTCCCATGTGGACGGGGCGGCGCTCCGCACCGGCGGTGCCGCGGCCGGCCAGCACGTACGCGAGTCCGTTGAAGTCCTCGCGCCACGGCAGGGTCACCTCGGCGCCGGGGCGCACGGTGGCGTGGATCATCGTGATCGGGGTGTGGGTGATGCCGGGGCCCTCGTGCCCGTCGAGCTCACCGGCGATGACGCGGAGCAGCGCGCCGCCGTCCGGGGAGGCGAGGAGCTGGACCTGGCCGCCGCGGATGTCCTGGTAGCGGGGGTCCATCATCTTGTCGGCCCTGGGCAGGTTCACCCAGAGCTGGAGGCCGTGGAAGAGGCCGCCCGACATCACGAGGGACTCCGGCGGGGCCTCGATGTGCAGGAGGCCGGAGCCGGCGGTCATCCACTGGGTGTCACCGTTGCGGATGGTGCCGCCGCCGCCGTTGGAGTCCTGGTGGACGAAGGTGCCGTCGATCAGGTACGTGGTCCGCTGCGTCGCCCTTGGCGGCGACCTTGGGCAGGGTCAGCGGGTTTTCGACAGTCACTGCGGGCATGGGGTCCACCTCCGGGATCGTTCTGCCTTCAATTTAGTTGAATGGTGAACATCATGCAAGGGGCCGCCCATTCCCTCAGCCGCCCGGAGCAACAAAAAGGGCCCGCACCGAACGGTGCGGGCCCTTGCGAAGGATCGGATCTCAGCCGTACATGCGGCGCATCGCGAAGTCGACCATCTGCTCCACGGCCTTCGCGTCGAAGACCATGCGGTGGTCGCCCTCCATGTCGAGGACGAAGCCGTAGCCGGTCGGCAGCAGGTCGATCACCTCGGCGCCGGTGATCACGAAGTACTTGGACTCCTTGCCCGCGTACAGCCGCAGCTCCTTGAGCGTGGTGAACATCGGGATCACCGGCTGCTGGGTGTTGTGCAGCGCCAGGAACCCGGGGTTGTCACCGCGCGGGCAGTAGACCTTCGACGTCGCGAAGATCTGCTGGAAGTCCTCGGCGGACAGCGAGCCGGTGGTGAAGGCCCGTACCGCGTCACCCAGGGACGGCGGCGAGGGTTCGGGATACAGCGGCTGCTCGCCGTAGCCGCCACCCATCTGCTGCTGTGCACCCGGGTTCTGGTCGTAGCCGTACATAGCGCAAAGAGTAATCGGACACATCGGGGCCTTGAGGGGTTGCATCTTATTACTGACGGGTAGCATCATCGGAGAGGTCAGCTGATATACGCACCGCCAGCTCGTCGCCCGCCCGGCCCGCACCCCGTCCCCGGGGCGCTGCGCGCCACTGCTATTGATTACGGAGCCTTCCATGGGGCACTACAAGTCGAATCTCCGCGACATCGAGTTCAACCTCTTCGAGGTCCTCGGGCGCGACAAGACGTACGGCACCGGCCCGTTCGCCGAGATGGACGTCGAGACGGCGAAGAGCATCCTCGACGAGGTCAACCGCCTCGCCGAGAACGAGCTGGCCGACTCCTTCGCGGACGCCGACCGCAACCCGCCGGTCTTCGACCCGGAGACCAACACCGCGCCGGTCCCGGCGAGCTTCAAGAAGTCGTACCAGGCGTTCATGGACTCCGAGTACTGGCGCCTGGGCCTGCCCGAGGAGATCGGCGGCACCACCTCGCCGCGCTCCCTGATCTGGTCCTACGCGGAGCTGCTGCTCGGCTCGAACCCGGCCGTCTGGATGTACTCCTCGGGCCCGGCGTTCGCCGGCATCCTCTTCGACGAGGGCAACGAGGCGCAGAAGAAGATCGCCGAGATCGCCGTCGAGAAGCAGTGGGGCTCGACGATGGTGCTGACCGAGCCGGACGCCGGTTCGGACGTCGGCGCGGGCCGCGCGAAGGCCGTCGAGCAGGAGGACGGCTCCTGGCACATCGAGGGCGTGAAGCGCTTCATCACCTCGGGCGAGCACGACATGTCCGAGAACATCATCCACTACGTGCTGGCCCGCCCCGAGGGCGCAGGCCCCGGCACGAAGGGCCTCTCGCTCTTCATGGTCCCGAAGTTCCACTTCGACTGGACCACCGGCGAGCTCGGCGAGCGCAACGGCGTGTACGCGACGAACGTCGAGCACAAGATGGGCCTCAAGGCGTCCAACACCTGCGAGATGACCTTCGGCGACCAGCACCCCGCCAAGGGCTGGCTGATCGGCGACAAGCACGACGGCATCCGCCAGATGTTCCGCATCATCGAGTTCGCCCGCATGATGGTCGGCACGAAGGCCATCGCCACCCTGTCGACCGGCTACCTGAACGCGCTGGAGTACGCCAAGGAGCGCGTCCAGGGCACCGACCTGTCGCAGTTCATGGACAAGACCGCCCCCAAGGTCACCATCACGCACCACCCCGACGTGCGCCGCTCCCTCATGACGCAGAAGGCGTACGCGGAAGGCATGCGCTCCCTGGTGCTGTACACCGCCACCGTCCAGGACGCGATCCAGGAGAAGGAGGCCGCGGGCGAGGACGCGAAGGCGCTGCACGGCCTCAACGACCTGCTGCTCCCGATCGTCAAGGGCTACGGCTCCGAGAAGTCCTACGAGCAGCTGGCGCAGTCGCTCCAGACCTTCGGCGGCTCCGGGTACCTCCAGGAGTACCCGATCGAGCAGTACATCCGTGACGCCAAGATCGACACGCTGTACGAGGGCACGACGGCGATCCAGGGCCAGGACTTCTTCTTCCGGAAGATCGTCCGCGACCAGGGTGCCTCGCTGAACGCCCTCTCCGAGGAGATCAAGAAGTTCCTCTCCGGCGCCCAGGGCAACGAGGAGCTGGCCGGCGCGCTGGACTCGCTCGCCAAGGCGGCCGTGGACCTGGAGGCGATCGTCGGCACGATGATCACCGACCTCACCGCGACCGGCGAGGACGTCAAGAACATCTACAAGGTGGGCCTCAACACCACCCGCCTGCTGATGGCCTCCGGCGACGTCGTCGTCGGCTACCTCCTCCTCAAGGGCGCGGCCGTCGCGGCCGAGAAGCTGCGAGACGCCTCCGCGAAGGACGCCGCCTTCTACCAGGGCAAGATCGCCGCCGCGAAGTTCTTCGCCGCGAACGTCCTGCCGGGCGTCTCGACCGAGCGCGCGCTCGCCGAGTCCGTCGACAACTCGCTGATGGAGCTGGACGAGGCCGCGTTCTAGCCCCCGCCGCGATCGTCAATAGCACCGCCACCCGGACACGCTTTCGGCTGGCGGTGCTGTCGTATCAGCTGGGTACGCTGAGTGCAGGTCCGAGAATCCCGTCCATGGGAGGAACCATGACTGCCGAGGCACTGGCCGACTCGCTGCATCTCCAGCCGGACGGCTCCAGGTGGCCGGTCCCGCCGGCCGGCGGCTACACCGTGGACGAATTCTTCACGCTCGACCTCCCGCCGCACACCGAGCTGATCGACGGGAGCCTGGTTTTCGTGAGTCCGCAGCGGAACTTTCACACGCTGGCGATGTATCTGCTGGAACAGGGGCTGCGCCAGCACGTTCCCGATGATCTGCGGGTACGCCGGAAGATGGCTGTCGTGCTCGGTAGGCGCAATGTCCCGGAACCGGACCTCCTCGTGGTAAAGGCAGACGGCGTAGGAGGCCCTCGACAGACCCGCTACGAGGCCGCCGACGTCACGCTCGTCGTCGAGGTTGTCTCCCCCGACTCCGAGGACCGCGACCGCGATACCAAGCCACACAAGTACGCCGCCGCAGGCATCGCGTACTTCTGGCGGGTCGAAATGACCGGTGCGCACGACCGGCCCGCCGTGTGGACGTACGACTACGACCCTGTCACCGGGGCATACGCCTCCACCGGCGTCCACCACGACCGGCTGAAGCTCTCCGTCCCGTACGACATCGACATCGACCTGACCGGCATCGACCGCCTGTAGCCCTGGTCACACCCCACCGCACCGGCCTTCTCCAGGATCGGACGCCCGGTAGCCGGAGGGGGCGGGATCACTCATGGGTGGCAAGGGTGCGCGAGGCCAATCGCGCCCCGGTCGGCACCATGGGCGGACCGGCCACGATCGTGCAGATCCGGGTCGGGACGACCGTACTGGGCATCAGCACCGGCACCCAGGGCAAGTCGGCCGTTCCCGACAAGGAGGTCGAGGCGTTCGCCGCCATGTTCGCCGAGCGCGCCCAGCGGGCCCAGAACGGCGAGAAGCCCTCGGCGGCCCTCCCGGGGCAGTGAGCGGTGCCCTCGCACCACGGCGGTGAAGCCGCCCGGCCCGGTCTCGTTACAGTGAGGAACATGAGTTCCTCCCTCCGCTTCGACCGCGGTCACACCGACGATCTGATGGCCTTCCTGATGGCCTCCCCCTCCCCGTACCACGCCGTGGCCACCGCGGCCGCCCGGCTGGAGAAGGCCGGGTTCCGGCAGGTCGAGGAGACCGCGGCCTGGGACGGGACCAGCGGAGGCAAGTACGTCCTGCGCGGCGGTGCGATCGTCGCCTGGTACGTGCCGGAGGGCGCCGAGGCGCACACCCCGTTCCGGATCGTGGGCGCGCACACCGACTCGCCGAACCTGCGGGTCAAGCCGCTGCCCGACACCGGGGCGTACGGCTGGCGGCAGGTCGCCGTGGAGATCTACGGCGGGACGCTGCTCAACACCTGGCTCGACCGTGACCTCGGCCTGGCCGGCCGGATCTCACTGCGCGACGGCACCCACCGGCTGGTGAACATCGACCGGCCGCTGCTGCGCGTACCGCAGCTGGCCGTGCACCTGGACCGGTCGGCCAACCCCGACGGGCTCAAGCTCGACCGGCAGAAGCACATGCAGCCGATCTGGGGGCTCGGGGACGTCGAGGAGGGCGACCTGATCCGGTTCGTCGCCGCGGAAGCCGGCGTCGACGCCGCGGACGTGACCGGCTGGGACCTGATGCCGCACCCCGTCGAGCCGCCCGCCTACCTGGGCCGGGACCGCGAGCTGCTGGCCGGGCCCCGGATGGACAACCTGCTCTCCGTGCACGCGGCGACCGCCGCGCTCGGCGCGGTCGCCGGACAGCCGGACGAGGAGCTCCCGTACATCCCGGTCATGGCCGCCTTCGACCACGAGGAGAACGGCTCGCAGTCCGACACCGGCGCCGACGGGCCGCTGCTCGGCACGGTCCTGGAGCGTTCGGTCTTCGCGCGCGGCGGGACGTACGAGGACCGCGCCCGCGCCTTCGCCGGGACCATCTGCCTCTCCTCCGACACCGGTCACGCGGTCCACCCCAACTACGCCGAGCGCCACGACCCGACCCACCATCCGGTGGCCAACGGTGGGCCGATCCTCAAGGTCAACGTCAATATGCGGTACGCGACCGACGGCAGCGGCCGGGCCGTGTTCGCGGCGGCGTGCCAGAAGGCGGGGGTGCCGTGGCAGTCGTTCGTCTCCAACAACTCGATGCCGTGCGGCACCACGATCGGCCCGATCACCGCCGCCCGGCACGGCATCCAGACCGTGGACATCGGTGTGGCGATCCTGTCGATGCACAGCGCCCGTGAGCTGTGCGGGGCGGACGACCCGTATCTGCTGGCCAACGCGCTGGCGGCGTTCCTGGCGGGCTGATCCCGGCCGCCGCGAGGCCGTCGGCGGGCCACCGGGCCGGTGCGCGGGACGTTCCGGCCCCGCGGCCCGTCGACGCACAGCGGCCGCTGCGTGCGCCCCGCCGATCGGGCACAGCCCGTCGTCGGCCCCCGGCACCCCCGATATCCTGGGGCTTTCCCGTGCCCGCCCCCGGGCGCATCCCGCCCGGAAGGGAAGCCGCTCGTGGAGTTCCGGCTGCTCGGCACCGTCTCCGTCGACACGTTCACCGGGCCGCTGCCGCTCGGCCCCGCCAAGCGCCGCAGTCTGCTCGCCGCGCTGCTGCTGTCCGCCAACACCCCCGTCTCCATCGCCAGGCTGACGGACTCACTGTGGGACGACACACCGCCGCTGCACGCCCGCAGCGTCATCCAGGGCCATGTGTCCCGGCTGCGCGCCCTGCTGGTGGGTGCGGACGCGGAGGCGTACGGGGTGGAGCTGATCACCCTCGGCGACGCGTATGTGCTGCGGCTGCCGGAGACCCTGCTGGACTCGCAGCGCTTCGAGGAACTGCTGACGCTGGCGCGGGAGCAGCGCAGCCCCGCCGACGCGGTACTGATGCTCAAGGAGGCCCTGTCCCTGTGGCAGGGACCGGCGCTCAGCGGCGCGTTCACCGGACGGCCGCTCCAAGCCGCCGCGCACTCGCTGGAGGAGTCGCGGCTGGCGACGGTCGAGCAACTGGCCGTCGCCTACGGGGCGTTGGGGGAGCACAACCGGGCAGCGGCGGTGCTGCGGGCGGAGGCCGTCGCGCATCCGATGCGGGAGTCGCTGGCGGCGGCCCTGATGACGGCGCTGTACCGGGCGGGGCGTCAGTCGGAGGCGCTGGACTGGTTCCACCGCACGCGGCGGCTGCTCGCCGATGAGCTGGGGATCGACCCCGGCCATGAACTGGCCGACGCGTACGCGCTGATCCTGCGCGGCGACCCCGGGCCGGACGCCGGGCGGGAGGGCGGACGGAACGCGCCCGGCGGACAGGATGCCGCGGCCCGCGGGCCGGTCCGGGCGGGCGGCGGTGACGGCAACGGCTACGGGAACGGGACCGTGCCCGCGGCCCGTCCGGGGGCGGACCCGCGGACCGGAACGGACGGCGGCCCGGCGGCGGAACCCGCCGCCGAACCGGCCGGCCTCCCCGGCGGCACCGGCGGCGCACCCGCCCCCGCACCGCCCCGCCCCCTCCCCGTGCCGTCCCTGGCCGGCGAGCCGCACCCCACCGATCTGCTGCCCCGCGCGCCCCGCGGCTTCCAGGGGCGGAACGCCGAACTGGCCGCGCTCACCCGGGCCGCGGCGGGCGAGGCCCCCGTCTGCCTGGTCACCGGACCGGCCGGGGTGGGCAAGACCGCGCTGGCCCTGCAATGGGCGCACCGCAATCCGGCCGCCTTCCCGGACGGCCGGCTCTTCGCCGATCTGCGCGGGTTCAGCGACACCGGCGAGCCCGCGCTCATCGAGGTCCTGCGCGAGTTCCTGCTGGCGCTCGGCGTCGCACCCCGCCGCGTCCCGGAGTCCGTCGCGGCCGCGGCCGCGCTCTTCCGTGCCCTGACCGACCGGCGCCGTCTGCTCGTCGTACTCGACAACGCCCGCCACTCCGCCACCATCCGGCCACTGCTGCCGGGCGGCACCGACTGCGTCACGCTGGTCACCAGCAGGCACCGGCTGGAGGGCCTCATAGCCTCGGACGCGGCCCGTCCGGTACCGCTCGACGTGCTCGAACCGACGGACGGCACGGCCCTGCTGGCCGGTGTGCTCGGCGAGGACCGGGTGCTCGCCGAACCGGTCGCGGCCCGCCGGCTCGCCGAACTCTGCGGCGGGCTGCCGCTCGCCCTCCGGGTCACCGCGGCCCGGCTGGCCGGGCGCCCGACGTGGACGCTGGCCACTCTCGCCGACGAACTCGCCGACGAACGCAGCCGGCTGACGTACCTCGACGTCGACGACACCGGTGTCTCGGCCGCGCTGCGGCTGACCGTGCAGCAGCTGCCACAGGACGCCGTCCATCAGCTCGCCCGGCTCGGCCACCACCCCGGCAGCCACTTCGACCCGCACACGGCCGCCGCGCTCGCCGGCACCGACCCGGTCGTCGCCACGGCGGCGCTGGAACGGCTCGCCGCCGCGCATCTCGTCACCGAGACGGCGCCCGGACGCTGGGTGCTGCACGATCTGGTGCGCCTCTACGCCCGAGGCATGGACCCCGAGGGCGGGTCCGAGGCGCTCATCGGGGTCCTCGACCACTACATCGCCACCGCGCTGGCCGCCGCCGACACGGCCGAGCCCGGCGGCGAGCCCTGCTTCGTCCTGCCGGAGGACTACCACCGCCCGGTCGCCGTGCGGGACTTCGTCGACCGGGCGACGGCGATGCACTGGCTGGCGGCCGAACGCGACGATCTGGCGCTGGCCGCCGACGCCGCCCGGTCCGCCGGGCTCCACGACCGGGCGTGGCGGATCATCCTGCTCCAGTGGCCGCAGGTGGTGTGGCGGGTGCGGGACAACTGGTCCCCGCTGCTGGAGCTGGCGCTGGACTCCGCCCGCGCCCACGACGACGCGTACGCCGAGTCGCGGGTGCTCAACCTGCTGGGCTGGGTGCTGACCGAGGAGGGCAGGACCGCCGAGGCCCTCGCCCTGCTGGAACGTTCGCCCGTGCTGGCCCGGCAGGCCGGCGACCGGCTCGGCGAGGCGACCGCGCTGATCAACCTCGCCGTCGTCCAGGCCGAGCAGGGGGAGCTCGACACGGCCCTGGAAGGCTGCGGGCGGGCCGTCGAGCTGGCCCGTGAGGAGCAGGACGCGCACACCGAGATGCTGGCGCTCCAGCACCTCGCCCGGATGCAGCTCACCGCGAACCGCCCGCACGAAGCCCTCGCATCCGCCCGGACCGCGCTCGACCTGGGGCCCGAGCACGAGGAGGCCGCCCGCCGGGTGCTGCTGCTGACCACCAGCGGCGAGGCCCGTCTGGCGCTGGGCGAGGAGGACGACGGGATCCGGCTGCTGGACGGGGCGGCCGGGGAGGCGGAGCGCGCCGGTTACGACGAGGGCGCGGTGCGGGCCCTCCAGGCGCTGCTGCGGGTGACGGCCGAGCCGGAGTACCGCAAGCGGTACGAGGAGGCGGTCCGCCGCCTCAGCGACGACGGCTGAGCCCTCCCGGGCGGGCCCGGAAGGGCTCGGGCCCGAGGGCCTGCCCGGCGAATCCGGGCGCGACCCCAGCCATGATCCGACAGACGGGCCCTATGCCTGCTCGTCCATTCCCGCCAGCACCAGCGGCAGCCGGGCCGTTCCCTCCGCGCTCACGCGGACGGGGACGCCCCAGTCCTGCTGGTGGACATGGCAGGCCGGGTACTCGTTCGCGGGGTCGTCGTCGCAGGACGCCGCCATCGCCGACACATGCAGGACGCCTTCGGTGACGCCCTCGGCGAGGACCAGCTCGCGGAAGAGGTCGCTGCCGGGCCCCGCGCCCTCGGCCAGCAGCTCCGGCGGGGTCGCCGAGACGAGCAGCCGGGTCGAGGGACCGTACCGGGTGTCCAGCTTCTGCCCGGCGGGCGCCTGGAAGACCACATCGAGCCGGAGCGTGCCCGGGGCGATCTCGGTGGCCGCGCGCTGTGTGCGGTGCGCCCGGCCTGCGACGCGTACGGCCTCCTCGGGCAGCCGCAGCCGGGTCAGCCGGTGCCGGGCGGACTCGACGACGACAAGATCACCGTCGACGAGCACGGCGTCGCTGGGCTCGCGCAGATCCGTGGCCAGGGTGGTGACCTCACCGCTCCCGGGGTCGTAGCGCCGCAGCGCGTGGTTGTACGTGTCGCAGACGGCGACGGACCCGTCGGGCAGCGCGGCCACCCCCAACGGGTGCTGGAACAGGGCCTGCCCGGCGGCGCCGTCGCGGTGTCCGAAGTCGAAGAGCCCGGTGCCGACGGCCGTACGGACCACGAAGCCACCCCCGTCGCGCTCGACGTACCGCAGGGCCGACGTCTCCGAGTCGGCGACCCAGAGCCGCTCCCCGTCGGCGGAGGTGGCGAGCCCGGACGGCTGGGCGAACCACGCCTCGGCGGCCGGCCCGTCTACCAGGCCCTCGTTGGTGGTGCCCGCCGCGACCTCGACGGCCCCCGTCGCGGGGTCGTACGTCCACAGCTGGTGCACACCCGCCATGGCGATCCACAGCCGGCCGGCGAACCAGGCGACGTCCCAGGGGGAGGAGAGATCGACCTCGCGGGCCGGTCCGGAGGTCGGCGAGCCCTGCCACCACTGGCGGCCGGTACCGGCGAGCGTCGTCGTCGCCCCGGTGTCGAGGTCGAGGGCACGGATGGCGTGGTTGACCGTGTCGGCGACCGCGATCCGGCCGTCGGGCAGCACGGCGAGCCCCTGCGGCTCGGAGAACCGGGCCTCGTCGGGCCCGCCGTCGCCGAACCCCCGCTCGCCGGTACCGAGGTGACGGCGCACGGTCTCTCCGTCGGCCTCGATCTCGACCAGGCGGTGGCGGGTGGTGTCGGACACGAGGAATCCCCCGTCGGGCAGGAGCAGCGCCTTGCCCGGGAAGCGCAGATGCGTGGCAACCGGTTCGGGCGCGACATAGGGGCCGTCGCCGCGGCGCAGCGTGCCCTTCGCCGTGTGCTCCGCCTCCAGCTCCTCGACCAGCTTCTCGATGGCGTGCGCATGGCCCTCGCCGGCGTGCTGGGCGACGACATAGCCCTCGGGGTCGATGACGACGAGCGTGGGCCAGGCCCGTACGGCGTACTGCTTCCAGGTCGCCAGCTCCGGATCGTCGAGGACCGGGTGGTGGACCTCGTACCGCTCGACGGCGTCGACGACGGCCTGGTGCTCGGCCTCGTGGACGAACTTCGGCGAGTGCACCCCGATGATCACCAGGGTGTCGCGGTGCTTCTCCTCCAGCTCGCGCAGCTCATCGAGGACATGCAGACAGTTCACACAGCAGAAGGTCCAAAAATCCAGAACAACAATGCGTCCTCGCAGGTCAGCGAGGGTGTACTGCTGGTCGCCTGTATTGAGCCAGCCACCCTTGCCGACCAGCTCGGGGGCCCTGACGCGCGCACGTGTTGCCATGTGAACAGTCAACATCACCGTGGCATCCACACATTCCGAAGGGACCTCGGGGAACCTGTGAGCCATGAGATTCCTGGTGCGTGAACGACTCTTCGCCGTCGGTGACGACTACTGGATCGAGGACGCGGACGGCCGCAAGGTGTTCCTCGTCGACGGCAAGGCCATGCGGGTGCGGGACACCTTCGAACTGAAGGACGCGCAGGGCCGGCTCCTGGTCGAGATCCGGCAGAAGCTGCTCAGCCTGCGCGACACGATGCTCATCGAGCGCGACGGCGAACAGCTCGCCGAGGTCAGGCGAAAACGGCTGTCGCTGCTGCGCAACCACTACCGGGTCACGCTGATCGACGGCACCGAACTGGACGTCAGCGGCAAGATCCTGGACCGCGAGTTCGCCATCGAGTACGACGGGGAACTGCTGGCCCAGATCTCCCGGCGTCGGCTGACCGTCCGGGACACCTACGGCATCGACGTCGTACGGGAGGACGCCGACGCGGCATTGCTCATCGCCGTCTCGGTCTGTGTCATCGTGCTCGCGGACAAGGAGCGCAAGGACTGATCCGCCCCGGTTTCACGTGAAACGGGGCGGCCGTACCGGAGCCCGGTCGCGCCGGAACCCGGTCGGTCTAGAGCCTGGGCGGAGCCAGTCCCAGACGGCGGTCCTTGAGGGCCGGGAACTGCTCACGGGTCGCCGCCACCCTCGCCGGGTCGAACTCCACGTCGAGTACCTCCTCGTCCGCCCCCGCCTCCGCGAGCACCTCGCCCCACGGGTCGACCACGATGCTGTGCCCGGCCTGCTGGACTCCGGCGTGGGTGCCCGCGGTGCCGACGGCCAGGACGTACGACTGGTTCTCGACCGCGCGGGCCTGCGCCAGCAGCGTCCAGTGGGCGCGGCGCCGCTCGGGCCAGCCCGCCGAGACGATCAGCGTGTCGGCGCCCGCGTCGACCAGGCCGCGGAACATTTCCGGGAAGCGCAGGTCGTAACAGGTGGCAAGGCCGAGGGTGGTCTGCGGCAGGGCGACCGTGACCAGTTCCTCGCCGGCGCCCATCATGACCGCCTCGCCCTTGTCGAAGCCGAAGCGGTGGATCTTGCGGTACGCGGCGGCCCGCTCGCCCTCGGGCGTGAAGACGAGCGAGGTGTTGTAGAGGGTGCCGTCGGCGGCCCGCTCGACGAAGGAGCCCGCGTGCAGCCAGACCCCGGCGTCGGCAGCGGCCTTCGCCATGGTGTCGTGGGTGGGCCCCTGGAGCGGTTCGGCCTCGTCCTCGAAGTCGGCGTACGCGAAGGCGCCGACGGGCCACAGCTCGGGAAGGACAACCAGATCCGCTCCGTGCCGGCCCGCGATCAGCGAAGCCGCACGCTGCCTGCGGGCATTGACGGATTCGTCCGGGTCTACTGCAATCTGGATGAGGGAGGCGCGCACACTACCACCGTCCTGGCATTCGAGCCGTCAACACAGGCCTACGATCGTCACACGAAAGCACTGCCGGGGTGCCTGCTCGCAGCGTAACTTAGCGAACGAACCTCCCACGCAGCCCGCCGCCCGCGCCCAGCTTCTCCAGCCCATGCACCGCAGAACCGCACGAGGGGTCCCGTGACCGTCCATCCCAGCCTCCAGACCTACGCCGATGCCTGGACCCACTCCATCGAGTCGATAGCCGAGCTGGTGAAGCCGCTCGCCGAGGGAGAGTGGAACCGCCGTACGCCGTGCCCCGCCTGGTCGGTGCGCGACATCGTCTCGCACATCATCGGGATGGAGTCCGAACAGCTCGGCGACCCGCGTCCGATCCACTCCCTGCCCCGCGACCTCTACCACGTGCAGAGCGACTTCTCCCGTTACATGGAGATGCAGGTCGATGTGCGGCGCCACCACACCGCACCGGAGATGACCTCCGAGCTCGAGTACATGATCATTCGCCGCGCACGTCAGCTGCGCAACGAGACGCGTGATCCCGAGACCATGGTCCGGGCGCCGCTCGGCGCCGAGCAGACCCTCGAACTGGCACTGCGGATGCGCGCCTTCGATGTCTGGGTGCATGAGCAGGACCTGCGGACGGCGCTGGTGCAGCCCGGCAATCTTGACTCCCCCGGCGCCACGATCGTGCGGGACACCCTGCTGGAGGCGCTGCCGAAGGTGGTCGCCAAGGACGCCGGGGCGCCCGCCAGTTCGGCGATCGTGCTCGATGTGCACGGGCCGCTGGAGTTCCTGCGCACCGTCAGGGTCGACGCGGAAGGCCGTGGTTCGGTGGACGGATCTCCCTCGCTCGGCCCCGCGGTGACGCTGGCGATGGACTGGGAGACGTACTTCCGCCTCGCCTGCGGGCGGGTGCGCGCGGCTGCGGTCGGCGAGCGGATCAAGGTCGAGGGCGATCAGGACCTGGCGACGGCGATCCTGCAGAACTTCGCCGTGACGCCGTGACGGCGTAGCGCCGTGACGTCATGATCGGCGGCGCCCGTCACACGAGGGACGGGCGCGCCGCCGATCCGGCGCGGACGAGCAGTCACGCGGGTACGTGCACGGCCTCCACGCGGCTGACCACATGGTGGTTCCGCTCGCGGTGCGTGGCCTTGGAGTGCAGCCGCAGGATCTGCACGACGCCGAGCGCCTCCAGCACGAAGACCGAGGCGAACGCGATCCGGTAGTTGTCGCCGGTGGCGTCCAGCAGCACACCGACGGCGAACAGCGTGGTCATCGAGGCGACGAAGCCGCCCATGTTGACGATGCCCGACGCGGTGCCCTGCCGCTCCGGCGGGTTGGCCGGCCGTGCGAAGTCGAAGCCGATCATCGAGGCCGGGCCGCAGGCGCCGAGCACCACGCACAGCACGATCAGCAGCCACATCGGCGCATGGTCGCCCGGGTAGAGGATCGCGGACGCCCAGAGCAGCGCCGTCACCATGACCGTTCCGAGGACCAGCGGGGCGCGGGCCGCGTGGTGGCGGGCGATGATCTGTCCGTAGACCAGTCCGAAGGCCATGTTGGAGAGCACCACCAGGGTGAGCAGCTCACCGGCGGTGGACCGGCTGAGCCCCTGCGCCTCCACCAGGAACGGCAGCCCCCACAGCAGCAGGAACACCATGGCCGGGAACTGCGTGGTGAAGTGCACCCACATACCGAGTCGGGTGCCGGGCTCGCGCCAGGCCGCAGCGATCTGCTTGCGGACGTAGGCGGCACCCGCGTGCTCCGCGGGCGGCGGCTCATGGCCCTCCGGGTGGTCCTTCAGGAAGAGCAGCAGAAGGACGAGGACGACGACCCCGGCGACGGAGCTGCCGACGAATGTGGTGGTCCAGCCGAATCCGTGCAGCGCCCTTGCGATGAAGAGCGTCGAGACGAGGTTGCCCGCCATCCCGAAGAGCGCCGCGACCTGACCGATCAGCGGGCCGCGCCGGGCCGGGAACCAGCGGGCGCCGAGCCGCAGCACGCTGATGAACGTCATCGCGTCACCGCAGCCGAGCAGCGCCCGGGACGCCAGCGCCATGCCGTACGAGGGGGAGAGCGCGAAGCCGAGCTGCCCGAGGGTGAAGAGCACGGTCCCGAGGGCGAGGACCTTCTTGGTGCCCAGCCGGTCGACCATCAGGCCGACGGGTATCTGCATGCCCGCGTAGACGAGCAGCTGAAGGATGGAGAACGTGGAGAGCGCGGAGGCGCCGACGTGGAACCGGTCGGCGGCGTCCAGCCCGGCGACGCCCAGGCTGGTCCGGAAGATGATGGCGACGAAGTAGACGGCGACCCCGATGCCCCAGACCCGGGCGGCACGCCGGCCGCCGGGTGGATCGCCGGGCAGGGACAGGGTGGGAGCGGCGGCAGAACTCACCGGTCCTCACCCCTGACCAGCACCTTGACCCGGCCGACATGGCGCCGCACGACCTGCGCGGCACCGTCCGCGTCCCCGGCCCTGATCGCCTCCAGCAGCTCACCGTGCTCGGTGATGTTGGCGGCGATCCTCCCCGGGTGCGCCTCCATCACGGCGACGCCCATCCGCAACTGCCGGTCGCGCAGCTGGTCGTAGAGGCGCGAGAGGATGTCGTTGCCCGCATTGCGCACGATCTCGGCGTGGAAGCAGCGGTCCTTCACGGACACCTCCGCCAGATCCCCGGCCTCGGCCAGTTGCCGCTGCTCCTCCAGAAGTTCTTCGAGCCGGCCGATCAGCTGCGCGGAGGCGGGCACGGCCTTGCGGGCCGCGAACTCCTCGACCAGCAGGCGGGTTTCCACCACATCCGCGATCTCCTGCGCGGAGACGGCGAGAACGAGGGCGCCCTTCTTCGGGTACAGCTTGATCAGCCCCTCGACCTCCAGCCGCAGCAGCGCCTCGCGCACGGGCGTGCGAGAGACGCCGACGGCCTCCGCCAGATCGCCTTCGGTCAGGAGCGTGCCGCCCTCGTAACGGCGGTCCAGGACCGCCTCCTTGATGTGGGCGTACACGCGCTCGGCGGCGGGAGGCTGCTTCACACCGGACTTCACGGACGACTTCGGGGACGATTTCACGGCAGGCTTCGCGGCAGGCTTCACGGCAGGGGGCGCGGCAGGCATGTACACAGCATAGATACAAGATGCGTGCATGGCGAAACCAGTCCGCGATACGGACGGACACCCACCGCCCCCGGACGGACTCCGGCCACCCCCGGGCGGACCCGCACCGCTTCACCGCCGATCATGGCCGGAATCACCCGTAGCCCCGAAATTGCCCCAGGAATCAGCACATCCATCCCTCACGTTCATGAGTCTCATCAGCGAGCGGCACCCTCATGTGGCCGCATTTCAGGGGCATTTGGAGCGTTCAAGTTGAAACTCGGCTTTAAGGGCATAAACCGCATTTCCGCCACTGCCACCGTGGCCCTGACGGCGGGTGCTGTCATCGCGGGCAGCGTGTTCGCCTCCACCGCGCAGGCTGCTACGCCGCCCAACCCCACGATCACCGCCAAGGGCGGTTACGTGATGAACAACGGCACCGCGAAGTCCCTGTTCGCCAAGGCCGCGGACACCCGCCGTTCCACCGGTTCCACCACCAAGATCATGACCGCCAAGGTGGTGCTGTCGCAGAAGAACCTGAACCTGGATTCCAAGGTCACGATCCAGAAGGCGTACAGCGACTACATCGTCTCCAAGGGCGCCTCGTCGGCCCGCCTCATCGTGGGCGACAAGGTCACCGTCCGCCAGCTGCTGTACGGCCTGATGCTGCCGTCCGGCTGCGACGCCGCGTACGCGCTGGCCGACAAGTTCGGCTCCGGCACCACCCGCGCGGCCCGCGTGAAGTCGTTCATCGGCAAGATGAACGCCCAGGCCAAGTCCCTCGGGCTGAAGAACACCCACTTCGACTCGTTCGACGGCATAGGGAACGGCTCCAACTACTCGACGCCGCGCGACCTGACGAAGATCGCCAGCAGTGCGATGAAGCACTCCACCTTCCGCACGGTCGTCAAGACCAAGTCGACCAAGCAGAAGGTCACCACGAAGTCCGGCGGCTACCGGTACATGTCGTGGTCCAACACCAACACGATGCTCAGCAGCTACAGCGGCGCCATCGGCGTGAAGACCGGCTCCGGCCCGACCGCCAAGTACTGCCTGGTCTTCGCCGCGACCCGCAACGGCAAGACGGTCATCGGCACGGTGCTCGCCTCCACGAGCGCGGCCAACCGCACCGCGGACATGAAGAAGATCATGGACTACTCCTTCAAGAAGTAGTCCCCCGGCCACGGCAGCGAGGGGCCCGACGCACATCACCGAGTGCGCCGGGCCCCTTTCCGTATGCCGCACGCCTCTGGGCCCATCGGACAACGCGGCTGACGTCAGCCGCGGCGCGGAGGCGCCGAGGCTGACCGTCCAAGGCCGGCAAGTATATTTCGAAGCTCGATATATGCTCGGCGTATGACACGACAGAACCCGTCCTTGACGGAGCCGCAGTACTTCATCCTCGCTGCGCTCATGGATGGGCCGTTGCACGGCTACGGCATCATCAAGTCTGCCGAGCAGGCCACCGATGGCCGGCTGCGGATCGCTGTCGGCACTCTCTACGGCGCGCTGGAGCGGATGGAGCGGGCCGGGCTGATCATTGCCGGCGGCGAGGAGATCGTGGACGGGCGGGCGCGGCGCTACTACCGGCTCACGGAGGACGGCACCCGGGCGCTCGGCCGGGAAGCGCTGCGGATGCGGCAGGCGGCGGCTGTCGTCCTCGGGCGCCCGCGCGATGCCGGGGTGGCCCCGGCATGAACCGTCTGCTGCTCGCGGCCTACCCCGAGCCCTACCGCTCCCGGCACGGAAAGGAGTTGCTGGCCTGCCTGTCCGAGGCGTATCCCGGCCGTTCCTGGCCCCCGCCGCGGGAGGTCGTCGCCGTGGCGCGTGCCGGGGTGCAGGCCCGCGCCCGTGCCGTCGTCGACGACACGGCCCGGCCGTGGTGGCTGGACGGCATCCATCTGACCGCTCTCGTCCTCGCTGCGCTGGCGCTGGTGCCGTACCTGCAGGATGTGTGGCACTGGGCACTGCGCGTCGATCCCGGTCGGCATGCCATCGCCTTCCGCTTCTCCGGCTGGTACCCGTGGGCGCAAGGTTCCGGCACGCGAACACGGCTCCTGCCCTACGGGCTGCTTCCGCTGGTCTGCTTGATCGCCCTGCTGCGCGGCAAGACATGGATCGCCCTGCCGGCCGCAGCAGCGATGATCTACGCCGGCGCCACGTTCAACACCACTGCGCTCTTCGGCGACGAGGGCAAGGTGGGCCTGGGCTACTACGGGCTGGGCGCTCCGATAACGGCCCATGACCTGGTGCTGTCCGGGACCCTGTGCGCCGCGTGCGCCGTGTTGGCGGCCTGTCGTCCAGCCAGGCTGCGGCGCCGCTCGTACCGCTGGCTGGTCCCCGTCGTGCTCGCCATGTTCACGGCCGGGTCCCTGCACATCATCTCCATCAGCCCGGCCTTCCAACGCGGCCTGTTCACCCTCGAAGTCGCTGCGCTGATCGCCGCGTGGGCGGCGACGGCCGCGACCGGCGACTACCGGTGGCTGATCCCCGTCGTGGCGTTCACGTTCATCCGTACGCAGGCGATCGTCCTCCAGCCGAACGGGTTCATGCAGTCCCTGCCGGACCTGGTCGTCCTCCTCCTTCTCATCGCCCCCCTGCCGGTCCTGGTGATCGCCGCCCAGCGCCGGCAGAGCCGGGCGCTCCTCGAATAGGAGCAGGTCCCCGGCGGGCCCGACCGGACCTGCCGTCCGACCTCGCGCCCGAAGCGGCGCGTGACCGCACCGCTCCCGCACGAAGACAGAGAAGAACGATGACTCAGCAAGATCCCTCGACCCCGTCCACGCACCCGGGCCCGGGCCAGGTCCCGGGCATGAGCGAACCCGGCCCGGTGCGGACCGTACGGCTACGGGTTTCTGCTCCCCTGTACCTCCTGGGGTTCCTGGTGATCTACCTGATCGCTGTCTGCACCCCGTTCGGGCAACGGGCGGAGAACGCCCTGTTCAACGACAACGGCGCCACCCCGGCATGGATCTACGACTGGTCGGGGGCGGCCTACCGGTCGTCGGCCCTGCCGCCCCTGGAGCACACCGCCATGCCCACCCTGCTCGTGGGCATCGCGGCCATCGCGGCCGTCACTGTGGTGCGGAGGTGCTGGTGGCAAGGCTGCGCGGCGGCCGGGATCGTCATCGTCACGCTCGGGAGCAAGGAAGTCGCCAGGATGATCCTGCCCCGCCCCGATCTGGTGGACGCGCATGTCTCGCTCCTGGAGACGAGCTTCCCCAGTGGACACGTGGCCATCCCCGCCGCGCTGGCCTTCGGCGCCACCCTCGTCGCTTCCCCCCGCATCCGCCCCTACGTCACCACGGTCGGCATGCTGTGGCTCACCGTCACCGCCGGCGCCGTCCAGGCCACCTACCACCACCGACCCAGCGACGTACTGGGCTCCACCCTGCTGGCATGCGCCTGCTACAGCCTCGCAACCAGGCTGCTGCCGACGGCCGACGCACCGGGCACCACGCGACACCCTCGTGCGCTGCCGGCGATCGCCCTGACCCTGTCTGCGGCCGGCGCACTCCTCGCCGGCGTACGGGACGACTCCGTCACACAGTCGCTGGTCTTCGCGGCAGCGGCCTTCCTGTGCGCGGTCCTGTTCTGGTTCACCACAGCGCGGGGGCCCGCACCCACCCCATCGCTGGTACCGGGCAGGGCCGCGGAGTCACAGCGCTAGCCCCCGGACCGGGTCGGTCGGCCCTACGACCGGACCAGCCCGGCATGGAAGGCTTCCAGGCGGCGGGACCAAGGACGACGACGGGACCGTCGCTCCGCTTGGAGTCCCGGACGGCGACCGTGCGTGGGGTGTTGCGTCTTCGTCCGAGAGCCAGGACGTGCCACCGGCGCAGCACGGCAGAAGCCAGTGACAGGCCCGCCGTCCGGCGGGTGCTCAGTCGAGGCAGAACTCGTTGCCCTCGATGTCCCGCATATTGATGCACGACTCGTTCTCCTCATCGGCGTACAGCACGTTGTCGCACACCGCCCCGAGCGCGACCAGCCGATCGCGTTCGGCCTCAAGCACGGCCAGCCGCTCCGCACCCACGAGCCCGGTACCGACCCGCACGTCGAGATGCACCCTGTTCTTGGCGACCTTGCCCTCGGGAACCTGCTGGAAATACATGCGCGGGCCCTCACCTGTGGGATCGGTGCACACAGCCCAAGATCCCTCTCCCTCGGAGGGCAGCGTTACGACGTACCCCAACACCTCGCACCAAAAACGAGCGACACGCTCGGTGTCCGCGCAGTCGAAGGTGACCTGGAACTTCTTGACCGATGCCATTGAGCTACCCTAGCCTCCGTGGCTCAATTCCCGTTGATAATTAATACGTTGACCAGCGGATCGGCCGGCGAACTCTCCGCAGGGAGTGCATGTCAGGCGCGCTCGTAGTGCAGACCGATCGCGCCGTCCGGCAACACGGTCGACTGGGCCAGAGCCCATGTCGAGGCGGGAATGCCCTCCTCGAACAGGCGCAGACCGCCGCCCAGCAGCGTGGGGACGACCACGAAGCGCAGGTCGTCGACCAGGTCGGCACGCAGCAGCGCCTGGATGACGCTCGCGCTGTTGACCACGAGGATGTCCCTGCCGGGAGTGCCCCGGAGTTCCTTGACTTCTGCCTCCAGGTCGCGGGCGATACGGGAGTTGGACCAGTCGGCGGTCTCCAGAGTGCGGGATACGACCACCTTCTCCACGGTGTCCAGGAACTGGCCCAGGTCCTGGTAGCGGGGGTCGGTGGCCGGGTCCCGGGTGATGGCCGGCCAGACGGAGTAGAAGCCCTCGTAGTTCGTACGGCCCATCAGCACGGTGCTCGCACCGCGCCAGATGGCCTCGAAGTAGGCGGCGGAGGCTTCGCGCTTCACGTGCTCGTAGAGCCAACTGTCGTGCGCGGGACCCTCGGGGCCGCTGGTGTAGCCGTCCATGGTCATGGTGACCCACGCGACGACACGTCGCTTCTTCGGCATGGTCGATCCTCCCGCTGTCGGTCTTCCTGGTCTCGACTCGCCGAAGGAACGGAACTCATCGCTGTCCGAGAAACGAGCCCTTTCGGCCCGCTGCTCGTGCGCGCGGTCGCGCAGGTGAACGAGCCAGGTCAGTCCGCCCGGACCAGCCCGGCCCGGAAGTCATCCCAGGCGGCGGGGCCGAGGAGGACGACGGGGCCGTCGGGCCGCTTGGAGTCGCGGACGGCGACGGTGCGGGGGATGTTGCGGGCCACTTCGACGCACTCGCTGGACGTCGCGCTGTAGCTGGACTTCCTGAAGCGGAACTCGGTCACTCGGTCATCTCCTGCACTGCTTTGGATGAGTTGCATCGAGTGGGACAGCAACAGCTTGTCCGCGACAGCCCGTTGCCATTCCTACGGCTGCCGACGCAGGCCCGCCATGAAGGTGTCCCACGCGGCTGGAGCGAGGACGAGGAGCGGCCCGTCGGGCCACTTGGAGTCGCGAACAGCCACGGAGCGGGGGATGTTGCGGGCCACTTCGACGCACTCCTGGCCCGCGTTGCCACCGCTGTAGCTGGACTTGACGAACTTGTACCCGGGCACGCGGTCTACAGCTCCCTGAGGATGTTGTTGATGAGTTTTACCGAGGTGTGTTGCGCAAGCCCCAGGCGCGAGATGCGGTCGAAAAGGCTGCTGTGACGCTCGGCATCAGTATCGCTCTCCAGCCAGAGAGTGGTCGACGTCGTATCCATGTGGACCACGTCGAGCGCTCCCGGCTCAGCAAAGGACACGATGGTGAAGGCGCTTGTCATGCCGGGGTGAGCACCCGCAATGTACGGCATCACCTGGAGCTTCACGTTCGGCTGCCGAGCCACGTCCAGCAGCCTGCCGAGCTGGTCCTTCATCACCTCGCGTCCGCCCACCAACTGACGCAGAGCACCTTCGTGCACCACCGCCCGCAGCTCAAGCGGTCGGTCGCCGCTCAACCGCGCCTGCCGCGTCATCCTGGCCTCGACAAAGGGTTCGATCTCATCGAGGTCGTCCCAGGACCCATTTCCCACGGCGAGCGCTCTGGCGTAGTCCGGGGTCTGCAGCAGTCCGGGCACGATGGCGACTTGCCAGGTGCGGAGACCGGTGGCGATGTCTTCCAGAGCCACGTACTCGACCATGGACTGAAGTCCCGGGTACTGATTCCACCAACCGCTCGCCTTGCGACGTTCTCGGTCGGTCTTGGCGAGAGCCAGCAACCTGTCGACGACCTCGGCGTCAGCCTCGCCGTACAGGTGGCACAGGGCCCTGACGTCAGGATCCCGTATCGGCACGAGGCCCCGCTCGATCTTCGCAACCTTGGCGACCGACGCTGTCAGCGCCTCCGCCGCGTGCGCTTGCCGCAGGGAGCGCGCCTCACGCATGCGCAGCAACTCTCCGCCGAGACGGCGCCCGAGCACAGTCGAAACTGTCCGGCCCCGATCAGGGCTGTTACCTGCCACGTCGCATCCCTCCGCCGAATGGCCCAAGTCTGGGACTGATTCCTCTCGAACACCAACTAGGGCAGAGAAATTTCTGCCCGAACTTGTTGCTGCACCCGCAATCACACCGCTACCGTCAGTGCTCCACCGCTCGCGCAGCGGAGCCGAATCCGGCGGAAGTGCACCGCCCTGCCCCGCGCCTGGAACCGGCGCCCCGCGGCGCGGCATCGCCACCGCCCGCACCCGAGGAGCTCGCGTCCATGACCGCAGCCGAACAGGGCCCCGACCCCACACCCGAACTCGAACCCGTCGTCCTCCACGAGGACCGGCTCGACAACACCCCCACCGCGCACAACATCTCCCTGTGCCGCCGTCGTGCCGCCCGGCTCGTCCTCCAGTGGGGCCACCCGAACCTGGCCGGCGACGCGGCGTTGCTGGTCAGCGAGTTGGCGACCAACGCGTTACTGCACGGCGTCATCCGGGGCCGTCTCTTCCGCGTCCACCTCACCCTCACCGCGACCAGGCTCCGCATCGCCGTGAGCGACGCACGCGGCGAGCGGCTGCCCGGTCCGCGCGAGGCGGCGGCCGACGAGTGCTACGGCCGCGGGCTCCTGATCGTCGCGCGGCTCGCGGACCGGTGGGGCGTCGAGCCGCGCACCGTCGGCAAGACCGTGTTCGCCGAACTCGCCGTGCGGCGTGGGCCGGACATGCCGATGGGCCCGCACGAAGTTCGCGCGGGCCCATCTGGCAAAGCTACGCCCAGGTGATCAGCCGCTTCGGCTGCTCCAGGATCGCGGCGACGTCCGCCAGGACCTTGGAGCCGAGCTCGCCGTCGACCAGGCGGTGGTCGAACGACAGGGCCAGCGTGGTGACCTGACGGGGCTTCACCTTGCCCTTGTGGACCCACGGCTGGAGCTTGATCGCACCGACCGCGAGGATCGCGGACTCGCCCGGGTTCAGGATCGGCGTGCCCGTGTCGACGCCGAAGACACCGACGTTGGTGATCGTCACCGTGCCGCCCGCCATCGCGGCCGGGGAGGTCTTGCCGTCCCGCGCCGTGGAGACCAACTCGCCCAGTGCGGCGGCGAGCTGGGGCAGGGTCTTGTCGTGCGCGTCCTTGATGTTCGGCACGATCAGGCCGCGCGGGGTGGCGGCGGCGATGCCCAGGTTCACATAGTGCTTCTGGACGATCTCCTGGTTGGCCTCGTCCCAGGCGGCGTTGACCTCCGGGTTCCGCTTGATCGCGACCAGGAGGGCCTTGGCGATGATCAGGAGCGGGTTGACCCGCACCCCCGCCATGTCCTTGTCCTCCTTGAGCTCCGCCACCAGCTTCATCGTGCGCGTCACGTCGACGGTGACGAACTCGGTGACATGCGGGGCCGTGAAGGCGCTGCCGACCATCGCCTGGGCGATGGCCTTCCGTACGCCCTTGACCGGGATACGGGTCTCCCGCGCGCCCGCCGGAGCGACGACGGCCGGAGCCGGGGCCTCGACCTCGGCCGCCACCGCGGCGGCGACGGGCGCCGGGGCCTGTGCCGGTACGGGCGTGGCCGCCGCGTGCACGTCCTCGCGGGTGATGATCCCGCCCTCGCCGGTCGGGACGACCGTCGCCAGGTCGATGCCCAGGTCCTTGGCCAGCTTGCGCACCGGCGGCTTGGCCAGCGGGCGGCTCTCCGGGACCACGGCGCCGTGGCCGTTCATCTCGACCTGGATCGCCGCCGCGGCAGCCGGTACGGAAGCGGCCGCACCCTTGCGGGCCCGCCGCTTGGTCGAGCTCTCGGAGACGCCGTAGCCCACCAGGACGGGCTGACGGCCCTTGGGAGCCTCCGGCTCCGACGGCTCCGGTTCCGCGACCGGCGCGGCGGCCGGCGCCGGGGCCGCGTCACCGCTGCCCGGGGCCACGTCCACCGCGATGATCACCTGGCCGACGTCGACGGTCGTGCCCTCGGGGAAGCGCAGCTCGTGCACCACCCCGTCGAACGGGATCGGCAGCTCCACGGCTGCCTTCGCCGTCTCGACCTCGCAGACGACCTGGCCGTCGGTGACGGTGTCGCCGGGCTGGACGTACCACTTGAGGATCTCGGCCTCGGTGAGTCCCTCGCCCACGTCGGGCATCTTGAACTCACGGAAGCGAGCAGCGTTGGAAGTGTCGGTCATCGTTGTCACGTCCCAGTCCTCAGTACGCCAGCGAGCGGTCGACGGCGTCGAGCACACGGTCGAGACCCGGCAGGTACTCGTCCTCAAGACGCGCCGGCGGGTACGGGGCGTGGTAGCCGCCGACCCTCAGCACCGGTGCTTCCAGGTGGTAGAAGCAGCGCTCGGTGATCCGGGCGGCGATCTCGGCCCCGGAGCCGTAGAACACCGGCGCCTCGTGGACCACGACGAGCCGGCCGGTCTTCTCGACCGAGGTCTGGACGGCGTCGAAGTCGATCGGGGACATCGAGCGCAGGTCCAGGACCTCGATCGACTTCCCCTCCTCCTCGGCGGCCGCGGCCGCCTCCAGACAGACCTTCACCATCGGGCCGTACGCGACGAGCGTGAGGTCGGTGCCGGTGCGGGCCACCGAGGCCCGGTGCAGCGGGCCGGGGATGGTGTCGGTCTCGACCTCGCCCTTGTCCCAGTAGCGGCGCTTCGGCTCGAAGAAGATGACCGGGTCGTCGCTCTGGACGGCCTGCTGCATCATCCAGTAGGCGTCGGCGGCGTTCGACGGCGAGACCACCTTGAGGCCCGCGACGTGCGCGAACAGGGCCTCGGGCGACTCGCTGTGGTGCTCGACGGCACCGATGCCGCCGCCGTAGGGGATCCGCACGACGACCGGCAGCTTGATCTTGCCGAGCGCGCGGGCGTGCATCTTGGCGAGCTGCGTGACGATCTGGTCGTACGCGGGGAAGACGAAACCGTCGAACTGGATCTCCACGACCGGCCGGTAGCCGCGCAGGGCCAGGCCGATCGCCGTGCCGACGATGCCGGACTCGGCGAGCGGGGTGTCGATCACCCGGTCCTCGCCGAAGTCCTTCTGGAGCCCGTCGGTGATCCGGAAGACCCCGCCGAGCTTGCCGACGTCCTCGCCCATGACGAGGACCTTGGGGTCGGTTTCGAGAGCCTTGCGCAGTGACTCGTTGAGAGCCTTCGCAATGGACATCTTCTGCATGGCCACGGCTACTTGCCCTCCTCGGCAGAGTCTGCGAACGATGCCTGGTAGGCGGCGAACTGGGCGCGCTCCTCGTCGACGAGCGGATTGCCGTCGGCGTAGACGTGGTCGAAGACCGCCATCGGGTCCGGGTCGGGCATCGCCCGTACCGCCTCGCGCACCCGCTTGCCGAGGGCCTCGCTCTCCTCGTCCAGCGCGGTGAAGAACGCCTCGTCCGCGGCGCCCGCCTTCTCCAGGTACGTGCGCAGCCGCAGGATCGGGTCCTTGGCCTCCCAGGAGGCCCGCTCCTCGTCCGCCCGGTACTTCGTCGGGTCGTCGGAGGTGGTGTGCGCGCCCATCCGGTAGGTGAACGCCTCGACGAGGGTGGGCCCCTCACCCCGGCGGGCCCGCTCCAGCGCCGACCTGGTGACGGCCAGGCAGGCGAGTACGTCGTTGCCGTCGACCCGGACACCGGGGAAGCCGAAGCCCTGCGCGCGCTGGTAGAGCGGGACGCGGGTCTGCTTCTCGGTCGGCTCGGAGATCGCCCACTGGTTGTTCTGACAGAAGAAGACGACCGGGGCGTTGTAGACCGCGGAGAAGGTGAAGGACTCGGCGACGTCTCCCTGGCTGGAGGCGCCGTCGCCGAAGTACGCGATCACGGCCGAGTCCGCACCGTCCTTGGCGACGCCCATGGCGTAGCCGGTGGCGTGCAGGGTCTGCGAGCCGATGACGATCGTGTACAGGTGGAAGTTGTTGCTGTTCGGGTCCCAACCACCGTGGTTCACGCCGCGGAACATCCCGAGCAGATTGGTCGGATCCACCCCCCGGCACCAGGCGACGCCGTGCTCCCGGTAGGTCGGGAAGACGTAGTCGTCGTCGTGCAGCGCCCGGCCGGAGCCGATCTGGGCCGCCTCCTGACCGAGCAGCGACGCCCACAGGCCCAGCTCGCCCTGGCGCTGGAGGGCGGTGGCCTCGGCGTCGAAGCGGCGGGTCAGGACCATGTCCCGGTACAGACCGCGCAGCTCGTCCGCGGTCAGGTCGATCGAGTAGTCCGGGTGCTCCACGCGCTCGCCCTCGGGCGTCAGCAGCTGTACGAGCTCGGGCCCGGAACTCTGTGGCGTCTTCGCGGACGTCCTGGCGGGCGTCTTGGCGGACGTCTTCGCGGGCGTCTTCGCGGGCGTCTTAGCGGGCGTTTTCACGGCGCTGGTCCGCTTACTGCTGCGTCGCGGTTTGCTCGCGGCAGTGCTCTCCACGGTCACGTGCGTGCTCCTCCGTCGGTCCGGCCCCCGGGGTCTGCCGGGAAGCCAGTGCGGCTCGCCTGTGTCCGTACCCGTGCACGGGGTGGGTGCCGCTCGGTCCGGGAACAGGCGTGACAGGTGCCCCGGCGAGCGCCCTGCCAAAAGCACGTTACCCAGTACGCCGCATAACTGCGAAACCCCATCTGACCTGCGATTTTGCTTGGATTTCCAAGTAAATCGAAAAAATCGGGAACTCTCGCTGGTCACAGCACTGGTAACAGCCTTGCAGGCCGCCGGAACAACGGCACGTTATCCCGCCGTTCGGCGGCAGGGAAGAGGCGAGTGTGTGAGACTGCGTTTTGTGCGTGAACAAGGAAAAATCACTGTTTTTCTGCTGGACGACCATGAAGTCGTCCGACGGGGAGTCCATGAATTGCTCTCGTCCGAGGACGACATCGAGGTCGTCGGCGAGGCCGGCACCGCGACGGACGCGCTGGTCCGTATCCCCGCGACCCGCCCCGATGTGGCGGTGCTCGACGTACGGCTGCCGGACGGGAGCGGGGTGGAGGTCTGCCGGGAGGTCCGTTCCCAGGACGAGAACGTCAAATGCCTGATGCTCACCTCGTACGCCGACGACGAGGCGCTCTTCGACGCGATCATGGCGGGTGCGTCGGGTTATGTGCTGAAGGCGATCCGGGGCAACGAGCTGCTGAACGCGGTACGTGAGGTGGCGGCCGGGAAGTCGCTGCTGGACCCGGTGGCGACCGCCCGGGTGCTGGAGCGGCTGCGCGACGGCAAGAAGGGCGGGGCCGAGGACAAGCTCGCCGCTCTCACCGACCAGGAGCGCAAGATCCTCGACCTGATCGGCGAGGGACTGACGAACCGGGTGATCGGCGAGCGGCTCCACCTCGCCGAGAAGACGATCAAGAACTATGTCTCCAGCCTGCTCTCCAAGCTGGGCATGGAGCGGCGTTCGCAGGCCGCCGCGTACGTGGCCAGGCTCCAGGCGGAGAAACGCTGAGGACCGCACCCGGGGCGGCCGGGAGCACGCGGGAGCGGGGACGATGGGGCCGCGCGCCCCGGTGGCGTTCGGGACTTTGGTCCTTGAGCAACCGGGGCCGCGGCCTCTTTCTGTGACCTCCGGGGTGACGGAGAGTGGAGGTCATGTCCTCCGAGGAACTCCAGGCGATCGAACTGCTCGGCCGCGTCCGCTACGGCCGGCTGGCGACGAGCATGCGGGCCCTCCCGTTTCTGTCGGTTGCCCGCCACGTCGTGATCGACGGTCATGTGGTCCTGCGGATGCACAGCGGTTTCGGCTACCACAACGCATGCGACGGCACGGTCGTGGCGTACGGCGCGGACAACTTCAGCAGCGCCGGGCCGGGCGGCGCCGGCCCGGGGGGCGACGACGATCTGTGGGCCGTGCAGTTCACCGGCACCGCCGAGATCGTGCACCCGGCGCCCGGGCAGCGCGAGCTCTTCGGCGACGGTCCCGCCCGGGTGAACGGCGAGCCCTTCGACCCGGCGTACCTCAGGCTCGAACCTCACTTCGCCTCGGTGCACACTCTGGGCTTCGACGCAAGTCAGCCGATCATCAACACAGCGTGATCTAACATCTGCTGAGTGCCGCGCTCATCTGTCACCCTTCCGCCCGCTGCGTCGGCCGGCAAGGTGCTGGTCCCGTCCGTGCCCGCTCAGCCCGTGTCCCCGGTGGACAAGGTCCTCCTCCCGTCCGTGCCCCGGCCACCCGTGCCTCCGGTGAACGAGGTGCTGCGCCGCTATCCGGACACCGGTGAACCCCTGAGCTGCAAGCCCACCACCAAGGGCCTGCTCAACCACGGCTACCGCGTCTCCACCACCCGCGGCTCCTACTTCCTCAAGCACCACCTCGACGACTCCACCGGTGACCGCGCCACGATCGTCCGCCAGCACCGGGCCACCCAGCGGCTCCAGTCGCTGGGCGTGCCCGTCGCCCCGCCCGTGCAGGACACCGAGGGCGACACGGTCACGGAGATCGGCGGCCGGTGCTATGCCCTGCACCCGTGGGTGGACGGGCTGCACCGGGCGGGCGCCCAGCTCAGCACCGCCCAGTCGGAGCGGCTCGGGGCGCTGCTCGGAGCGGTGCACACCGGCCTCGAACAGGTCATGGGGGCGGGCAGCGGGCTCGCGCACCGGTCCGTCGGCTACCGGAGCCCCGACCCCGCCGACACCTTCGCGGTGATCGACGAGCTGCTGACGGCCGCGCGCCGGCGCCGCCCCCGGGACGCCTTCGACGAACTGGCCGAGCACCGCCTCCTGGAGCGGCGCGCCCTGCTGGAACAGCACGCCGACCGCAGGCCCCCCACCCCCGGCGCCCCGGCCACCGGCTGGGTGCACGGGGACTTCCACCCGCTGAACGTCCTGTACCGGGGCGGCGACCCGGTCGCGATCCTCGACTGGGACCGGCTGGGGGTCCAGCCGCGGGCGGAGGAGGCGGTACGGGCCGCGGCGATCTTCTTCGTGCTGCCGGCCGGGAAGCTGGAGCTGGAAAAGGTACGGGAGTACGCGCGGGCCTACCGGCGGACGGCCGGGGCGGGGGCGGCGGAACTGGCCGCCGCGGTGCACCGGGTGTGGTGGGAGCGGCTCAACGACTTCTGGATACTGCGCTGGCGGTACTGCCTGCACGACCAGAGGGCCGACCCGCAGTTCCCTGCGGTGTCGGCCCTGGCGGTCTGGTGGACGCGTGAGTACAAGACGGTGTGCGAGGCGTTCACGGGGTGATCCCGCCCCGAGGCGTTCACGGGGTGGTCCCGCCCCGGCCCCGCCCCGTGGACGGCCGGGGCGGGACCGGGGTCGGTGCCGGGTCAGGGAGTGGTGCCCGCCACGGTCCCGGCCGCCGCGGACGTACCGGTGGTGGCACCACCGTTGTCCGACCCCGTGCCGCCGTTGTCCGTTCCGGTACCACCGTTGTCCGTACCGGTACCACCGTTGTCCGTCCCCGTGCCGCCGTTGTCCGTACCGGTACCACCGTTGTCCGTACCGGTACCACCGTTGTCCGTCCCCGTGCCGCCGTTGTCCATGCCTCCGGTGGCCGGGGTGGACGGCTCGGTCGTCGGCGGTTCGGAAGGCTGGGTCGGGGCGGTCGACGGGGGGTAGGTCCGCCGCGGCGTTGTGTCCTGCTGGTTGCCGGTGGAGTTCTCCGGCACCTGGTTCTGGTCGCTCTCCTCGTCGCTCGGCCCGGACGAAGTCTTCGTCGGTGACGGCGAAGTGGAGACCTTGTCGGGCTTCTTCTCATGCGTCGAGCCGGTGTCCTGCGCGGCGTTGACCGCGATGGCGACGCCCGCCCCGATCGCGATCAGCGCGAGCACGACGAACAGCCACAGCTTGCCGCGGCCGCCACCGCCCTGGTGCCCGCCCTCGTAGCCGCCGTCGTCGGGGTTCATCGGCGGCAGGATCGGGCCCTGCGAGGTGTCCCCGTGCTGCGGGTGCCCCATCGCCATCGTGCCGCCGGTGACGCCCATGGCCGGGGTGTGCGCGCCCTCGTGCATCGCGACCGGGCCGGTGTTCCACGTACCCGTGTGGCCGCCCTGCACCTGGAGCATCTGGAGGCCGTACTGGACCAGGCCGCGCATCTCCTCGGCGCTCTGGAACCGGTCGTCCGGGTCCTTCGCGAGGGAGCGCATGACCAGCCCGTCCAGCTCCGGCGGCGCCGCATCCAGGACCTCGGACGGCGGGACCGGAATGTCCTGGACGTGCTGGTACACGACGGACAGCGGCGTCTCACCCGTGAACGGGGGCCGCAGCGCCAGGAGTTCGTACAGCAGGCAGCCGGTGGCGTAGAGGTCGGAGCGGTGGTCGACGGCCTTGCCCAGCGCCTGCTCGGGGGAGAGGTACTGCGGCGTGCCCATGACCATGCCGGTCTGGGTCATCGTCGACTGCGCGCCGTGCAGCGCGCGGGCGATGCCGAAGTCCATCACCTTGACCGCACCGGAGTTGGTGATGATCACGTTGGCCGGCTTGATGTCGCGGTGCACGATGCCGTGCTGGTGCGAGTACGCCAGTGCTTCGAGCACGCCGGAGACGATGATCAGCGCCTGCTCGGGCGGCGGGGCCTCGGCGCTGATCAGGAGATCGCGGATGGTGCGGCCCTCGACCAGCTCCATCACGATGTAGGGGACGGTCGCCCCGCCCACGATGTCCTCGCCGGAGTCGTACACGGCGACGATCGCGTGGTGGTTGAGCCCGGCGACCGACTGCGCCTCGCGCGTGAACCGGGCCTTGGAGACCGGGTCCTCGGCGAGATCGGAGCGCAGGAGCTTCACTGCGACGGTGCGTCCGAGTCTGACGTCCTCGGCCGCGAAGACCTCTGCCATACCGCCCCGGCCGAGGCGGTGGGTCATCCGGTAACGTCCGTCACCGACGACACCGCCGATGCCCCAGGAGTCGGTGCCATCCGATACCCCGCCGCCGTTTGCTTCGGAATCGGGTGCCATCAGTCCTCGCCGTCGTATCTGTCCGCGCGTCCGCGGGTTCTCACGGTGTCTAGCTGCATTGCCACGTCACGCTACAGCCTCTTCCGGACACACCGTTTCCGAGAGGGACCGGTTATCCAACCGCCCGGGTTTCCGAGGGGACCGGTTATCCAACTGCCCGGCGTGCCGTCCACGCAAATTTCATGCGGTTCCTGTAACGCTTCCGAGACGCTTCTTGTGCGTAGGGTCACGGAACGGGCACCTGGCTTGACGTGTCGTACCCCTCGGGCAGACTTGGCGCGTAATGGATGATCGCGTGAGTCGCGCGCCGAGGGGGAGCAAGTCATGAGCCAGGACGGCGCACACGGCGCTCAGGGTCGCTATGCGGGCGGTTCGGTCGCCGGCGGCCGCTACCAGCTGCGCGACCTGCTCGGCGAGGGCGGGATGGCGTCCGTATACCTGGCCTACGACACCGCCCTGGACCGCCAGGTCGCAATCAAGACACTCCACACGGAGCTGGGCCGCGAGCAGTCCTTCCGTGAGCGGTTCCGGCGCGAGGCGCAGGCCGTCGCCAAACTGCAGCACACCAACATCGTCTCGGTCTTCGACACGGGTGAGGACGAGCTCGGCGGCGCGCTGATGCCGTACATCGTCATGGAGTACGTGGAGGGGCAGCCGCTCGGCTCCGTGCTCCAGGCGGACATCCAGAACCACGGCGCGATGCCGGCCGACCGGGCGCTGAAGGTGACGGCCGACGTCCTGGCGGCGCTGGACACCAGCCACGAGATGGGCCTGGTCCACCGCGACATCAAGCCCGGCAACGTGATGGTGACCAAGCGCGGCGTCGTGAAGGTCATGGACTTCGGCATCGCCCGCGCCATGCAGTCGGGCGTCACGTCGATGACGCAGACCGGCATGGTCGTCGGCACCCCGCAGTACCTCTCCCCCGAGCAGGCCCTGGGCCGCGGCGTGGACGCCCGCTCCGACCTGTACTCGGTCGGCATCATGCTGTTCCAGCTGCTGACCGGGCGGATCCCCTTCGACGCCGACTCCCCGCTGGCCATCGCGTACGCGCACGTCCAGGAGGAGCCGGTCGCGCCCTCCACCATCAACCGGTCGATCACCCCGGCGATGGACGCGCTGGTCGCCCGCGCGCTGAAGAAGAACCCGAACGAACGTTTCCCCAGCGCGGCGGCGATGCAGGACGAGATCGCCCGCGTGCTGGCCGCGAGCGGCGGCACGGGCGTGCCGGTGATCGTCGCGGGCGGCGGCGCCCCCGCGAACAGCGGCTCGGGCGTCGGTGCGACGGTCTTCCCGCCGGTCGACCAGTCCGGCGCGACGCCCCAGAGCGTCCAGACGCCGTACCAGCCGGGCCCGTACCAGTCGGGCCCGTACGGCCCGGCGACCCCGGCCCCCGCGCCGGCACCGTCGTACGGCTACCCGCAGTCGGCCCAGCCGTACCAGAGCCGGCCTCCGGTGCAGCAGGCCCCGCCGCCCTACACGGCCTCGCCGCAGACGCAGACCCAGTCGCACTCCGGCTCGGGCGGCAGCGGCTCCAAGCGGAACATGCCGGTCGTCGTCGGCTCGATCGTGGTCGCGCTGATCGCGATCGGCGGTCTGATCACGGTGCTCTCGCTGAAGGACGACGACAAGGGCGGCACGACCGCGAACGAGTCACCGGCCGCGAGCGAGCACAAGGATCCGGAGCGGAACCGGACGATGGACACCGAGGACTGCACCGACGCCATGGAGGACAGCGACGACCCGAACAAGGTCGACGCCCCCAGCTTCCTGTACAAGGACATCCTCTCCGCGCGGGCCTGCGCGGACGCGGCGGGCTGGACCATCAAGCAGATCAAGGTGCCGGGGAACGCCTACGCGGAGGACCAGGTCATCGACCAGTTCCCCACGTCGGGCACCGCCGTACCGAAGACCGGCGCCCACTTCGAACTCCGCATCGCGACGGGCGACCCGGCCTGAGTCCGGAGCCGTCGCATACGAGTGAACGCGGCACTTCGAAGCGCCACGCATCCGAGATGCCGGACATACCGGCACATGTGACGGTATGTCCATGGCTTCAGGACTCCTCCCCTCACGGCCCACGAGGTGCGTGGCCTGCCTCATATTCACTGCGGGTGCGGCGCTGGGGACCGCGGCGGTAGAGGCGCAGGCCGGACAGGGTTCATCCGGTCAGCCGACGGGGCCGCTCAGCTCCCCGGCGACACCGCCCGCGCGCCCCTCGGCCGCAACCGCCGTCCGGCCTTCCGGTGTCCCCGGCGCCGATCCGGCGGCCGAGGAACCGATCACCCCTTCGGCCGATCCTTCAGCCGATCCTTCGACCGCGCCGACGACCGCCTCTCCGGACGGCGGACCGGCCGCCCCCGCACCTCCGGGCTCCCCGCACCCCTCTCCCTCGGCCTCCGGCTCCCCCGTCGGCTCGGCGTCGGCCTCGCCCTCCCAGGACCCTCTGCCCGCTTCGAACTCCGGCTCCGGTGCCGGCTCCGACGAGGAGCCGCCACGCGAGGTGCAGTCCCCGCTCGCCGGGCGCGAGGCCGGGGAGGGGCGGCTGCGGCCGGGGCGGCAGTTCTCGCCGTGGGAGCCGGCGCACGCGGACAGCCTGCCCGCCCAGCCCCAAGCACCACCCCCGGCAACCGATCCGGGGCCGATACCCCCCGCCACGCCCGGGGAGAGTGCGCTCCCCGGATCGGAGCAGCTCTCGCAGCGGGCCCTGGGCGCATCGACCGTGCGGCAGGTGAAACAGGTGTCGCTCGGCGCGGGAATCGCGCTGATCGGACTGGGGCTGGGCTTCCTGGCATTCCGCCTGCGCCGCTTGGACTGAGCCACCCCGGGACCTTCCCCCCTCGACACCCATGCACCCCGGCGGAGACTTGCATCGACGAACATACTCAGTATACATACTGAGTATGTCGATCCGTCACGGGCTACTGGCCCTTCTGGAACGGGGGCCCCGATACGGCTCCCAGCTCCGTACCGAGTTCGAATCGCGCACCGGCTCCACCTGGCCGCTCAACGTCGGCCAGGTGTACACAACGCTCAGCCGGCTGGAGCGCGACGGCCTGGTCGTGCAGGACGACGAGGACGACCAGGGGCACGCCCTCTACGCGATCACCGACGACGGGCGCACCGAGCTGCGGAACTGGTTCGAGACGCCGGTCGACCGCAACAACCCGCCCCGCGACGAGCTGGCCATCAAGCTCGCCATGGCGGTCGGCGCCCCCGGGGTCGACGTCCGTGCCGTCATCCAGTCCCAGCGCCGCCACACCCTGAAGGCGATGCAGGACTACACCCGCCTCAAGGCGCAGTCGCTCAGCGCTGTCCCGACCAACCGCGACGAGGTCGCCTGGCTGCTCGTGCTGGAGCAGCTGATCTTCCAGGCGGAGGCGGAGGCACGCTGGCTGGACCACTGCGAGACCCGGCTGGTCCGCCTCGCCGAGGCCGCCGCCACCGAGCCGGAACCCGAGGTCCGTACGACCGGCCGCACCGCGTCCCGTACCGCCCGCCCGCACAGCCGGCGCTGACGCGAAACGCAGGGCCGCGTGGCCGCAAGGCCGCACGCCTCAGGACCCGGGGCCGCAGGCCACGGACCGCGCGGCCTCAGACCAAGGCCCGCGTGACCACGGACCGCAGGGCCGCCGACGCGTAACCCCACACCCGTTCCGAGGAGGGAACCACTCACCATGTCCTCGCACGTCCCGTCCCGATCCGCGGCAACGGCCGACCCACCGATACCGGCCGGTGCGCCGGTGCTCGAACTCCGGGCGCTCACGCGCACCCACGGCTCCGGCATGGCCGAGGTGCACGCCCTGCGCGGCATCGACCTCTCCGTGTACGCCGGTGAACTCGTCGCCGTGATGGGCCCGTCCGGCTCCGGCAAGTCCACCCTGCTGACCATCGCGGGCGGTCTCGACACCGCGACCAGCGGCCAGGTCGTCATCGAGGGTCAGGACATCGCCGGACTCGGCCGCAAGGGCGTCGCGGCCCTGCGCCGCCGCAGCGTCGGCTATGTCTTCCAGGACTACAACCTGATCCCCGCCCTCACCGCTGCCGAGAACATCGCCCTGCCGCGCGAACTCGACGGCGTCTCCGTCCGCAAGGCCCGCAAGGAGGCTCGGGCGGCGCTGGAGGAGATGAAGCTCCTGGAGATCGCCGACCGGTTCCCGGACGAGATGTCCGGCGGCCAGCAGCAGCGTGTCGCCATCGCCCGCGCCCTGGTGGGGGACCGGCGCCTGGTACTCGCCGACGAACCGACCGGAGCGCTCGACTCCGAGACCGGTGAGCAGGTGCTCGCCCTGCTGCGCAACCGGTGCGACCAGGGCGCGGCCGGTGTCATGGTGACGCACGAGCCGCGGTACGCGGCCTGGGCGGACCGGGTCGTGTTCCTCCGGGACGGTTCGATCGTCGACCAGACGCTCACCGCCGACGCCGACTCGCTCCTCGCCCCCGAGGCCGCCAAGTGAGCCTCTTCACCGGCTGGCGCGCCGCCCTCCGGATCGCCCGGCGTGACGCGATGCGGTCCAAGGGCCGCAGCGCACTGGTGGTCGCGATGATCGCCGTACCCGTCCTCGGCGTCACCGCCCTCGACGTGACGTACCGCAGCGTGACACCGACCTCGGCCGAGGAACTGACGGCCGACATGGGCTCCGCCGACGCGGTCTTCAGCGACCAGCAGCTCGGCCCCATCGAGCAGATGCCCGACGCACAGAGGTACGACCGGGTCGACGAGAACGCGCCGCTGGACGAAACCGGCCCGCCGACCGACATCAGCACCACGTTCCCCAAGGGCTCGCGGGCGATCAGCATCCAGTCCGTCCCGGCGAGCGTCACCACCGGGTACGGCGTCGCCAACACCGACATCTACGAGTTCCGGACATCGGACAAGCTGGCCCGCGGCAAGATCGACCTCGTACGCGGCGACTTCCCGCACGGCACGGGCGAGATGGCCGCCACCGAACCGTTCCTGAAGTCGACCGGCCTGCACATCGGGTCGGTCACCACTGTGCGCAACTCCGGCAAGAAGTACACGATCACCGGGGTGGTCGAGCAGCCGGACACCCTGAGCACCGAGGCGCTGTACGCCGACCCGGGCGCGGTCATCGCCCCGTGGCAGGCCAGGTCCGACCACGACAAGAAGGTGCTGCCGCCGAACGTCGGCTCCAAGGAATGGCTGGTCAAGGGCCCGGAAGGGGTGGGGATCACCTGGCCGCACATCATGGCGGCCAATGAATCGGGCATCCTCGTCAAATCCCGTCAGGTCGTCCTCGACCCGCCGCCGGACTCCGAGGTCCCGCTGACCCGGAAGAGCCATGAGAACTACCCGGAGAGCTCCGGGGAGCTGAGCGCGCCTCTCCTCACCGTGGTCGCCATGACGGTCCTGGAGATCGTGCTGCTCGCCGGACCGGCCTTCGCTGTCGGTGCGCGCCGCTCCCGTCGCCAGCTCGGTCTTCTGGGCACCTGCGGCGGGGACAGGCGCCATGTCCGGGCCGTGGTGCTCAGCGGCGGTCTGGTACTCGGCGGCATCGGAGCCGCGGCCGGGGTGGTGGTCGGGCTGGCAGTCACTGCGGTGTTCCGCCCGATGATCGAGGAATGGGCCGGGCGACGCTTCGTCTCGCTTGCCCTCAACCCCACGGAACTGCTGGCCATCGCGGCGATCGGCCTGGTCACAGGCCTGCTGGCCGCGTTCGCCCCGGCGATCGTGGCAAGCCGGCAGTCCGTGCTGGAGTCGCTCACCGGCCGCCGCGGCGTCCGCCGCTCCTCCCGGGTGCTGCCCGTCCTGGGCGCCTGCGTACTGGCCATCGGATGCGCCGTCGCCGTCTACGGCGGCACCCGCGGCGACTCGACGCTGGTCGCCGGCGGCTCGGTGACCGCCGAGCTCGGGCTGCTCGCCTGCATCCCGATGATCGTCGGCTTCCTCGGGCGGCTCGGCCACAGCCTGCCGCTCTCGCCCCGGCTGGCGCTGCGCGACGCGGCCCGCAACCGCGGCCGTACCGCCCCCGCGGTGGCGGCCGTGATGGCGGCCGTCGCCGGTTCGGTCGCCATCGCCACGTACATGGCCAGCTCCACGGCCGAGCACGCGTTCAACTACACCCCTTACCTGAACGAGGGAACCGTCGTCCTCTCCTCTGCCTCCGCCGAGTCCGCCACCCGGCTCCCCCAGGCACGGGCCGCCGTCGAACAGAACATGGCCGTCACCGGCGGGCGCGCCGACTTCCGACGGGTCTGGGCGGGCAGCGACTGCGGCCTCTACAGCGACGAGGAGAACAGCTGCGGCTCGCTCGAACTGATCAGACCCACCGGCAAGGCCCACGCCTGCCCGCTCACCGGCAAGGGCGCCAAGGCGCTCGCCGCACGGCTCACCGCCGACGAGCACAAGAAGCTGATGCGCTCCCCCGCCTGCCTCCCCGAGCTCATGTCTTCGGGTCTCTTCAACACCGATGTGAGCAGCATCGTCGTGGCGGACGCGGCCATGCTCAGCACCTATGTGAAGCTCGACGACCCCGCGGCGGCCAAGGCGCTGGCGGCGGGCACGCCGGTGCTGCTCAACGAGGTGTTCGCGAAGAACGGCGAGGTCACCATCAAGGCGGTCCACCGCTACAGCAAGAAGGACAAGCAGAACTGGAAACTGCACCCGGGCAAGGCACGGACCACCACGGACAGGTTGAAGGTGTACGTGGCACCCGCGAAGTACGCCGCCACCCCCGGGATGAACTTGATCCTGCCGCAGCGGACCGCGGAACGGCTCGGCCTGCACACCGAGGCGAGCGGAAGCGTGTACGCCGTCGCCCACACGCCGACGAATGCCGAGGCACAGCGGACCGACGGCGTGATCCAGCAGGCCGGTGGCGGCCTCTGGGTGCAGTCCGAGTCCGGCCCCGGTGAGGGCGACGACCCCATGCTGCTGATCCTGACCCTCTTCGCCGGAATGGTGACGCTGGGCGCCGCCGCGATCACGACGGGCCTCGCCAAGGCGGACGCGGAAGCCGATCTCAATACGCTCAGCGCGGTCGGCGCGCCCCCGAGTGTGCGGCGGAAGCTGTCCGGATTCCAGTGCGTGGTGGTGGCGCTCACGGGTGTGGTGCTCGGCACACTGGCCGGACTGGTGCCGGCGGTGGCACTGCGGATGGTCGATCTGCGCGAGGCGCTGGAGACGATGCGGCTGGAGCCCACGGAGTCCGCGTACACGCCGATCGTGCTGCCCTGGCCCACCCTCGCCCTGCTCGTCGTGGGCGTGCCGCTGCTGGCCGGTCTGCTCGCCACGGCGCTCACCCGCTCCCGCCTCGCGCTGGCCCGGAGGGCCGGGTGACGGCGGGAACGGCGGGCTGACCGGCTGACTCGGTGCCCCCGAAAACGGTGGATCAACCGTTTGCGGGGGCACCACGGTGTTGTGCAGCAGGTGTGCGAGACAATGGCGCCATGGAGATGCCGAGGAATGAACGGTCGCAGGAGCACCCCCAAGTCCTCGTGGTGGGGCAGGACGGCATGGCGATCGGCGGCGGTGGCACTGACGACGAATCGCGTGAGGTCCCGGTGACGGAGATGGTCGAGCAGCCCGCGAAGGTCATGCGCATCGGCAGCATGATCAAGCAGCTCCTGGAGGAGGTCAGGGCGGCTCCTCTCGACGAGGCGAGCCGGGTCAGGCTCAAGGAGATCCACGCCGGCTCCGTGAAGGAGCTGGAGGACGGCCTCGCGCCGGAGCTGGTGGAGGAGCTGGAGCGGCTCTCCCTGCCGTTCACCGACGAGTCAGTACCCTCCGAGGCGGAACTGCGGATTGCCCAGGCCCAGTTGGTGGGCTGGCTGGAGGGCCTGTTCCACGGCATCCAGACGGCGCTGTTCGCCCAGCAGATGGCGGCCCGGGCCCAGCTGGAGCAGATGCGCCGCGCCCTTCCGCCGGGCAGCGCCCACGAGGACGAGGACGGCAGCGGGGACCCGCACGGGGCCCTCAGGTCGGGCCCGTACCTCTAGGGCCTGCCCGGCGGATGTGGATCAGGGCCGGACGGGCCCCGGCCCTCGGCCGTTGCACCTCCGATGTCCCTGATCCCCGGTCCGTACGAGCCCGACGCGAGCGACACCGAGGCCCGGCGCACATGGTCCACGCGACCTGTGCACCGGGCCTTTCCGCGGGGGGGTGGGGCAGGGGCTGGGGCAGGACGTCAGCCCGCAGGGGCCCGCAGCAGCACCTTCCCGATGTGCGCGCTGGACTCCAGCACCCGGTGGGCCTCGGCGGCGTCCGGCATCGGCACCGTACGGTCCACGACCGGCCGTACGACGCCGTCCGCGACCAGCGGCCAGACGTGCTCGCGCACAGCGGCGACGATGGCGGCCTTCTCGGCGAGCGGGCGACCGCGCAGCGAGGTCGCGGTGACGGCGGCCCGCTTGTTCAGCAGGGCGCCCAGATTCAGCTCGCCCTTGACGCCCCCCTGAAGGCCGATGACGGCCAGCCTTCCGTTGACGGCGAGCGACTTCACGTTCCGGTCCAGGTACTTCGCGCCGACGATGTCGAGGATGACGTCCGCACCGGCCCCGTCGGTCGCCTCGCGCAGTTCCTCGACGAAGTCCTGCTCCCGGTAGTCGATCAGGATGTCGGCCCCGAGCTCCGCACAGCGCGCCAGCTTCTCCGGTCCCCCGGCGGTGACCGCGACCCGCGCGCCCACGGCCTTGGCCAGCTGGATCGCCATCGTGCCGATGCCGCTGGACCCGCCGTGCACCAACAGCGTCTCGCCGGGGCGCAGATGGGCCACCATGAAGACGTTGGACCAGACCGTGGCCGTCACCTCGGGAAGCGCCGCGGCCAGAGCCGTCCCGATGCCCTCCGGTACGGGCAGCAGCTGCCCGGCGGGCACGGCGACCCTCTCCGCGTATCCACCACCCGCGAGCAGCGCACACACCTCGTCGCCGACCGCCCAGCCGGTGACACCGGGCCCGATCGCCGAGATACGGCCCGAACACTCCAGGCCGGGGTACGGGGATGCGCCGGGCGGCGGGTTGTAGAACCCCTGCCGCTGCAACACATCGGCGCGATTGACCGCGCTGGACACGACATCGACGAGGACCTCGCCCTCGCCGGCCACCGGATCGGGCACCTCGGCCCAGACGAGCGCCTCGGGACCGCCGGGTTCAGGGATCGTGATCGCATACATGGCGGCGAGGCTACTCCGCGGGAGATTCCGCGCGAGATTCCGCGGGAGATGGCGGACTGCGAACGGCGCCACTTGGCCGTACGGGACGCCACACGGCCACGCGGGACGCATCCGGCCAGGGCGGGACGCCATCCGGCCAGGCGGGGCCCTACACGGAACGCCCCGGCCGCGCGGGATCAGTCGAGTGGGCGTGGTGTACCCGGCTGCGGGCTGTCCAGCGGCGATTCATTGGTGACACGCACGATGGTGATCAACCGGTCCGTCAACTGCAGCGGACTGGCCGCCGGATCGTCGTAACCGAGCAGCCGATGCCCCCGCAACACGCTGACCACCAGGTCATCGGTCTCCCGGACGTTCTTGCCCACCTCGGCCTTTATCACCGGGCGTTCGACGAGATCGAGCCCGCTGCCCTGCTGGATCAGGTCCTCCATCACCGTGCCCGCGCTGGGGCTGAGCACGGAGAGACCCAGCAGCCGGCCCGCCGCACTGGCGCTGGTGATCACCGCGTCGGCGCCGGACTGCCGGAGCAACGGGGCGTTCTCCTCCTCGCGCACCGCCGCGACGATCTTCGCGCCACGATTGAGCTGCCGGGCCGTCAGCGCCACCAGCACCGCCGTGTCGTCGCGCTGGGTCGCGATGATGATCTGCCGCGCCTTCTGCAGCTCGGCCCGCAACAGCACCTCACTGCGCGTCGCATCACCGACCACACCGACGAAGCCCTCGGCGTTGGCGATCTCGATCACCTTCGTCGCCGGGTCGACGACGACGATCTGTTCGTTCTTCAGGCCGGTGGCACGCAGGGTCTGAACGGCCGAACGGCCCTTCGTCCCGAAGCCGACGACAACGGTGTGATCACGCAAGTTGGTTCTCCAACGCTTCAGCCGAAAGTCCTCCCGGGTCCGTTCCGTAAGGACCTCAAGAGTGGTGCCGACCAGAATGATCAGGAAGAGCACCCGCAGTGGTGTCACGAGCAGCACATTGGTGAGCCGGGCACTGTCCCCGTACGGGGTGATGTCGCCGTAACCGGTGGTGGAGAGGGTGACCGTCGCGTAGTACACCGCGTCCAGCAGATCGACATTGTCATCGGCGGCGTCGTGGTATCCGCCACGGTCCAGCCAGACGATCAATACCGTTGCGGCAAGCACCAGCAGCGCCATCAGTAGCCGCTTGGCGACCTGCCGTGCCGGTCTGTCGACAACCCTGCGCGGGAGCAGTACGCGGGTGGGTACGACGTGTTCGTCTGCGCGCCTGGCCATCGCATCGTGGCCGGGAAGTTTCACGTGAAACACCCTTCCGTCCACGGCATCGCCGAGGCCCACGGTAGATCGAGGATCTCCACCTCGGTGCCGGACCGTACCCCGCCCGGCAGTACGACGGCCAGCCCGTCAGCAGCAGCGACCCCACGGAGCATCGCCGGACCGCTGTAATGCAGCGGTACGACGTGCTCGGCACCGCTCCCGGTTCCCGCGCTTCCGCCGCCGTATCCGCTTCCTGCTCTGCCACTCGCACCGCCCACTCGGTGCACGACGGGCACCAGCCGGGTGTCATGCGGATGCCCGTGCACCTCGTCGCGTACGACGGCCCGGTACGGCGCCTCCGGCTCCCGGCCGGCCAGGCCCCGGAGCAGGGGCTCGGCGAGGGTGAGGAGCCCGGAGACGGCGGCCAGGGGGTTGCCCGGCAACCCGACGAGATACGGCCCCTCGCCCCGGCTGTCCCCATGGCTGTCCGTTGGCCCCGCCGCTACGGCCTCCCTCTTGAGCCGGGCCAGCAGCATCGGGTGGCCGGGGCGGACTGCGACCCCGTCGACCAGCAGCTCGGCCCCGATCTCGGCAAGGACCGGGTGAACGTGGTCGACGGGGCCCGCAGCCGTACCGCCCGTAGTGATCACGAGATCGGCGTCGGACGTGGCGAGGACGCGCCGCAGGGCCGCCGCATCGTCACCGAGGCGCTGCGGGGCCGACACCTCGGCGCCCAGCGCGCGCAGCCAGGGGCCGATCATCGGGCCGAGCGCGTCACGGATCAGCCCGTCGTGCGGCAGGCCGCCGGTCAGCAGTTCGTCACCGAGGACGAGGACGTCGATGCGGGGACGGGGCACCACGACGAGTGTGTCGTACCCGGCCGCGGCGGCCAGGCCGAGAACTGCGGGCGTCACCAGCGCTCCGGCGGGCATGAGCTGCTCGCCGCTTCGGCACTCCTGGCCACGGGGCCTGATGTCCTGTCCCGGCAGCACTTGACGCCTGGCGTGGAGCAGTCCCTTGGCCTCGTCCACGTGAGCGTGTTCGTTACGGATCACGGCGTTGGCATCCGCCGGGATGCGGGCGCCGGTGGCAATCCGTACGGCATCTCCGTCGGGAAGCGCGGCGGGGATGCTCCGCCCGGCAAGGATGCCCAGATCCGGGCTCGGGCCGGCATCGTCCCTCTTCTTGCCCCCGGTCCCAGCGGCCGAGCGGATCTGCCACGGACCCGGTCCGGAGACGACCCAGCCGTCCATGGCAGAGGTGTCGAAGGACGGCAGATCGGTGAGCGCGACGAGCGGCTCGGCGAGTATGTGACCGAGCGTCCGATCGAGGGGGAGTCGGCCTGCTCGTACCTCGGCGGCATGCCCCGCCCGGACGGCGAGCGCCCGTGCCTCCTGCCAGGAGACCGAATGCCGCTGCCGGTGTCCTTGTCGCTGCGCGTGCTCGTGCCTGTGCTGGTCATGCGCGTGGGGCGCGTCGACGCTCCGGTCCGGGGGCAGCGAACGGGATGCTGCCACGAGCTCCTCCGCAGGACGGGGCCGCCCCGTGAAGTGCGACTGATCCCCGGAGTCCGGCTGATCCACGGAGGGCGAGGGATCCCCGGAGGGTGCCCGATCCGCAGAGTGCGGCGCACCGGACGAATGACCCCCGACCAGCGCGAGGGCCTGCTCAACGGCCCGGTCCTCCGGGGTCAGGCAACGCTCTCCGCTTTGCGCGCGGCCGTTCCCCGAGAAAGGGCTGGTGGCCGAGGAGGAGCTGACAGCCTGGGAAGACCCGAGGGCCGAGGAGGAGCCGACGCCCAAGAACGACCCGACGCCCATCGACGTGAAATCCGCACCCGGAGGCCGATCGGCCCCACCGCTACCGGCGGTCATTGCGTCTCGTTCTCGTCCGCCCAGCGAAGGGCGAGCGCGGCAGCCTTCCGGGCGGCCTCGGCCACCGCCGTGGCGCCGTCACCGCCTTCCTCGCTGCTCGCCTTGGCCGCCGCGTACCCGACCAGGAAGGTCGTCAGCGGCGCGGCGGGCCGGGCGACGCCGTGGGCGGCGTCACGGGCCAGATCGAGCAGGACGCCGGTGTCGACATCGAGGTCGATACCGAGTTCGTTCTTTACTGCGGTGATCCATTCATCCAGCACGGTCCCATGCTCTCTGACACGGGCCCGGGCTGACGCTATGTCCTCCCAGGTGTCGCAGTCGAAGGAGGCGAGGGGGTCGGCCTCCACTCGGGCGAGGTCGAGCTCCTGCGTCAGCAGCCGCAGAGGGAGCCCGGACAGACCGCCGTGCTCGGCAGCGAGCAGCGCAAGCTCACGCCGCAGCGGTTCGGCACGGTAGGCGGCGACGAGAGGCTGGTCGCGACCCTGCTGATCGGTGCACAGGGCCCCATCCCGCTGCCTTGCCCCGGCGCCCCCGGCGGCGCCCAGAAGCGCCCCGACAGTGGCCGGCCCGAGGAACGGCAGGTCGGCGGAGAGTACAAGTACCCGTTCCGCCGTGGTCCGCCGGACCCCCGCGTCGAGCGCAGCCAACGGACCACCGCCCTGCGGCTCTTCGCGAGTCCAGACCACCGGCCGCACGGTGGACCGGCGCCCGCCCACCACCACCGTCGTCGAGGCGTCGGCACAGGCCGCGAGCACCCGGTCGAGCAGCGCGCGGCCACCGACCCGGATCCCCGGCTTGTCGGCACCGCCGAGCCGCTTGGCGGCCCCTCCGGCAAGGACGATGGCGTCATACGCGGTCATGCATCCGAGTATGCGGGCCGCGGCCTCCCGTTGATCCTCCCGGTCGGCAATCAAGCCGATCGAACCCGTCGAACCGATCGGAAGGACCGAAAGGACCGGAAGGACCGGGCCGATCGAGCGGGGGGAGGCCCACAGGAGCCCACGGCCACTTCCGCCTACAACGTGCGCAGCAGCACCGCCGGTTGTTCCACGCAGTCGGCTATGTAGCGCAGGAAGCCGCCCGCCGTGCCGCCGTCACAGACCCTGTGGTCGAAGGTCAGCGAGAGCTGGACCACCTGACGTACGGCCAGCTCCCCCTGGTGCACCCAGGGCTTCGGCACGATCCGGCCGACGCCCAGCATCGCCGCCTCGGGGTGGTTGATGATCGGGGTCGATCCGTCAACTCCGAACACCCCGTAGTTGTTCAGCGTGAACGTGCCCCCGGTCAGCTCCGCCGGGGTCAGCCGCCCGGCCCGCGCCGCCTCGGTCAGCCGGGCTATCTCGGCCCCGATCGACTCGGCATTCCTGGCCTGCGCATCCCGCACGACGGGGACGACCAGTCCCCGCTCGGTCTGCGCTGCGAACCCGAGATGGACCTCCGGCAACCGAACGATCTCCCGCGCCTCCAGGTCCACCGTGGAGTTGAGCTCGGGGAACCGGGCCAGCGCCGCCGTGCAGATACGCGCCAGCAAGGCCAGCACCGACACCTTGGGCCCGGCAGCCGTGCCACCGGCGCCGTTCATCGCGGACCTGGCCGCCATCAGCTCGGTGGCGTCGGCATCGACCCAGCACGTGGCGTCCGGGATCTCCCGCCGACTGCGCGCCAGCTTGTCGGCGACCGCGCCCCGTACACCGCGCAACGGAATCCGCAGCGCAGCCGGTCCCGCACCCGCCCCGGAAGCCGACTCCGCCACGGGCTCCTGCACGGCCTCCGTCGCCGGGACCGCGGCATGTGGACGGGGAGCCGCCGTTTCCCCCGCCAGCGCCCTGATCGCAGCTTCGACATCGACCCGCAGGATCAGCCCGTCCGGACCGGAGCCCACCAGCTGCCGCAGATCGAGCTCATGCTGCCGCGCCAGCTTCCGTACCAGCGGGGAGACGACTGCCACCGGACCCGGCACCGTATCCGGCACGGGGTCGGGCTCCGGCGCGGGAACGGCTGCCGTCACGGCGGCGGGACGGACCCGACGACGACGCGCCACCGGCGCACCCGTGCCGTACCCGACCAGCACATTGCCCGACGACTCCACCTCACCGGAACCGGAGCTGGAGCGGGAACCGGAACCGGAGTCGGCCCCGGAGCCGGAACCGGCCCCAGCACTCGGGCGGGAACCGGAATCAGCCCCTTCTCCCTCATCGTCCGACCCCACCGCGACCGCCACCGTCAGCAGAGGTGCCCCGACCGGCAGTTCCGAGCCTTCTTCACCGAACCGTGCGGTCACCACGCCCCCGTACGGGCACGGCACCTCCACCATCGCCTTGGCCGTCTCGACCTCGACGACCGGCTGGTCGATGGCGACGACATCGCCGACCTCCACCAGCCAGCGCACGATCTCCGCCTCGGTGAGCCCCTCACCGAGATCCGGCAACTTGAATTCGAGTACCTGGGGCATCAGCTCTCCGCCTCCCACTGCAAGCGGGCGACCGCGTCCAGCACCCGGTCCACGCCCGGGAGATGGTGCTTCTCCTGCATCGGCGGCGGATAGGGGATGTCGAAACCGGCGACCCGCAGCACCGGCGCCTCCAGATGGTGGAAGCAGCGCTCGGTGACCCGGGCCGCGATCTCACCGCCCGGACCGCCGAAGCCGGAGGACTCATGGACGACGACCGCGCGCCCCGTACGCCGTACGGAAGCGGCAACGGTCTCGTCGTCGAACGGCACCAGCGAACGCAGGTCCACGACCTCCAGGTCCCAGCCCTCTTCGACGGCCGCTTCCGCCGCCTCCATGCAGACGGGCAGCGACGGCCCGTACGTGATCAGCGTCGCGCTGCGGCCCGTCCGCCGGACGACCGCCCGGCCTATCGGCTCCACAGCCACCGGCGCATCGGGCGACCAGTCCGCCTTCGACCAGTAGAGCCTCTTCGGCTCCAGGAACACCACCGGATCGTCGGAGGCGATCGAGGCCCTCAGCAGCCCGTACGCGTCCTCGACCGTGGCGGGCGTGACGACATGGAGGCCGGGCGTCGCCATGTAGTACGCCTCCGAGGAGTCGCTGTGGTGCTCGACCCCGCCGATCCCGCCGCCGTACGGCACCCGGACCGTGATCGGCAGCGGCATGGCGCCGCCCGTCCGGTTCCGCATCTTCGCGACATGGCTGATGAGCTGCTCGAACGCCGGATAGGCGAAGGCGTCGAACTGCATCTCCACCACGGGCCGCAGCCCGTACATCGCCATGCCCACGGCCGCCCCGAGGATGCCCGCCTCGGCCAGCGGGGTGTCCGTGCAACGGTCCTCGCCGAACTCCTTCGCCAGGCCGTCGGTGATCCGGAAGACCCCACCGAGCGTGCCGACGTCCTCGCCGAGGACATGCACCGTCGGGTCCTGTGCCATCGAGTCACGCAGCGCCCGCCCGAGCGCCTGTGCCATCGTGGCGGGTTTGGCCTTGGCCGTCCGCTCTCCAGCCGTCGCCGCCGCGGTGGTCATCGCCCTTCCTCCATATCGTCCTGGCCGTGCTGGTCCTGCTCGGCTTCCAGCTCGACACGCAACCGGGCCGCCTGCTCCCGCAGTTGTGCGGTCTGTTCCACGTAGACATGGGCGAACAGATCCATCGGGTCCAGCACCGGATCGGCATTCATCCGCTCGCGCAGAGCGGCTGCCATCCGCTCCGCGGCCTCGCGCGCCTCCTCGATCCCGTCGTCACCGAGCAACCCCCGACCGGTCAGCTCCCGCTCCAGAAGCTGGATCGGGTCGTGCGCACGCCAGGCCTCCACCTCGCTGTCGACGCGGTATCGAGTGGCGTCGTCGGCGTTCGTATGGGCGTCCATGCGGTACGTCACCGCTTCGACCAGCGTCGGCCCGCCGCCGCTCCGGGCCCGCGCCACCGCCTCCCCGAGGACCTGGTGCATCGCGGCCGCGTCGTTCCCGTCCACCAGCCGGCCCGGCATCCCGTACCCCACGGCCTTGTGCGCCAGGGACGGCGCGGCGGTCTGCTTCGCCAGCGGTACGGAGATCGCGAAGCCGTTGTTCTGTACAAGGAAGACGACCGGGGCCCGCCAGACGGCCGCGAAATTCAGCGCCTCGTGGAAATCGCCCTCGCTGGTCCCGCCGTCACCGACCATGGCGAGCGCCACCACGTCGTCACCCTTGAGGCGCGCCGCGTGTGCCAGCCCGACGGCGTGCGGCAACTGGGTGGCGAGGGGGGTACAGAGCGGTGCGATGCGGTGTTCACGCGGGTCGTAACCGGTGTGCCGGTCGCCGCGCAGCAGCGTCAGTGCCTCCACCGGGTCCAGTCCGCGCGCCACTGCTGCGAGGGTGTCCCGGTAGCTGGGAAAGAGCCAGTCCCGCTCCTCCAGCACCAGCGCGGCCGCTATCTCGCAGGCCTCCTGCCCCGTGCTCGACGGGTAGACCGCGAGCCGGCCCTGCTTGGTGAGGGCGGTGGCCTGCGCGTTGTACCTCCGGCCGCGGACCAGCTCCGCGTAGAGCCTCAGCAGCAGCTCGGGGTCGGCGTCGGCCACGGCGTCCGTACCGAGCACGCGGTACGGCTCGGGGTCCGGGAGCAGCGGCGCAGGATCGGTGAGCGGCTTCCAGGCCGGGGGCGGCGTGGGCCGGTAAGCAGCCGCGCCGGGCAGCTCTTGGACCGTCATGACAAGCACCTCCTGGCATCGAGGGGTTTCGAGCGGCGTCTGTCGGCATCAGGGGTCGTCCGACGCCGAGGGGTGTCGAAATACATCGAAATGTCGAGCGCTGTCCGAGGCGCGAGTGTGGCGCCCCTCACCTACCGATTGTTCGGTCGCGAGCGCATTTTGGCTACAGGCACCTTCAGCCTGTGGACAAACGGTTCTCCACAACCTGGGATAGAGGCAGGTCGTCCAGGACAGGGAGGCGGGGGCACATGTCAGCTGAACAAATGGCCGACGGGGGCGAGGACACCGGCCAGGTTCCGCCCGCGCGCCCGCTCGACGCCATCGACCGGCGTATCCTGCGGCTGCTCCAGACGGACGGACGCGCCTCGATACGGTCGGTGGCCGATCGCGTCCATGTGTCCCGGGCCAACGCCTATGCCCGGATCAACCGGCTCATCGACGACGGCGTGATCCGCGGTTTCAGCGCGCGCGTGGACCACGAGCGGGCGGGGCAGGGAGCCTCCGCGTACATCACTCTCAAGATCGTCCAGAATTCCTGGCGCACGGTGCGCGAACAGCTCCAGGCCCTGCCGGGAGCGACCCATATCGCGCTGGTCAGCGGCGACTTCGACGTGCTGCTGGTGGTGCACACCCGGGACAACAGGTCTCTGCGCGAACTGGTCCTGACGCGGATCCAGGCCATTCCGGAGGTGCTCTCCACCCGCACGCTCCTGGTGTTCGAGGAGACAGACCTGGCCCCGGGCCCGGAAAGACCCGCCGAGCTCACCTGACGGCCGTCCGGCCGCCTACGGCTCGGTGGTTCGGCGGTTCAGCGGTTCAGCGGTTCAGCGGCTGGACCGCATCCCCTCGAAGGCCACGCGAACGAGTGTGTCCGCCAGCTGCTGCCCGTCGACTCCACCCTCGGGCAGCGGCCGGTACCACTCCACCAGGGAGTTGACCATTCCGAAGAGCAGCCGGGTCACCAGGCGTATGTCCATGTCGGAGCGGAGGTCGCCGTCCGCGACCGCCGCCTTGAGCAGATCGGTCACCCGCTGGTCGAACTCGCGCCGCCGCTCCATGGCCCAGCGCTCCGTCTTCGTATTTCCCCGCACGCGCAGCAGCAGCGTGACGTAGGGCAGTTCGGCTATCAGCACGTCGACGGTGCGACGGGTGACGTACTCGACCCGCTCGATCGCACGCCCCTGTATTGCTCCCGGCTCGTCGAGAATCCCGAAGAGCCCGTCCAGCGCCCGGCTGACCGCGCGGCGCAGGAGCTCCTCCTTGCCCGCGACATGGTGATAGATGGACGACTTCGAGATGCCCGCCGCCTTGGAGAGGTGCTCCATGGACGTGCCGTCGTAGCCGCGCTCGTTGAAGACACGGACGGCAACGGTGAGCAGAGTCTCCGGGGTGTACGTGTCCCGCTTGGCCGTGGTCATGTCCGCGATCCTCCCCTACGAGTTGTCCACAGGTTTGGCGGGCCCCCTTGTCCCGACCGATCGTTCGGTTACTCTAACTCTGTCCGCCCGTCCCTGCCCAGCTCGATGAGGAGTTGGTCCGTCATGGCCGCCGAGCTCTCCCCGCACCTGTTGTCCGAGAAGCACCGCCCCACGCTCGACCAGGCCCTCGACGCGATCCGTACGCGCGCCTACTGGTCCCCGCACCCCGAGCATCCGAAGGCATACGGCGAGGGGGGCGCCCCGGGCAGCCTGGGCGCCGCCGAGGGCAAGGCCGCGTTCGACGCCGTGCTGAACACCCGGCTCGACCTCGGCCAGCCCGGCACCGACGGCTGGACGGGCGGAGAGATCTCTCCGTACGGCCCGGAGCTCGGCGTCGAGTATCCGCACCCCGACCTGGACGTCCTGCTTCCGGCAATGCGTGCGGCCATGCCGGCCTGGCGTGCGGCAGGCCCCGAGACCAGGGCTCTGGTCTGCCTGGAGATCCTCGCGCGGATCAGCGCCAGGACCCACGAGTTCGGTCACGCCGTGATGCACACCAGCGGCCAGGCCTTCATGATGGCGTTCCAGGCGGGCGGCCCGCATGCCCAGGACCGCGGCCTGGAGGCGGTGGCGTACGCGTACGAGGAGCAGATCCGCACCCCGCAGAGCGCCGACTGGTCCAAGCCACAGGGCAAGCGGGACCCGCTCCAGCTGCAGAAGTCGTTCACCGCGGCACCCCGCGGCATCTCGCTCCTGATCGGCTGCAACACCTTCCCCACGTGGAACGGCTACCCCGGCCTCTTCGCTTCCCTGGCCACCGGCAATCCCGTCCTGGTCAAGCCGCACCCCCGCGCCGTGCTTCCGCTCGCGCTCACGGTGCAGCTTGCCCGCGAGGTCCTCGCCGAGGCGGGCTTCGATCCCGACCTGGTCGCCCTGGCCGCCGAGCGACCGGGCGAAGGCATCGCGAAGACCCTCGCCCTCCGCCCCGAAATCAAGATCATCGACTACACCGGGTCCACCGCCTTTGGTGACTGGCTGGAGACCAACGCCCGCCAGGCCCAGGTCTACACGGAAAAGGCCGGGGTCAACACAGTCGTCCTCGACTCCACGGACGACTACCGCGGCATGCTGTCCAATCTGGCGTTCTCCCTCTCCTTGTACAGCGGCCAGATGTGCACGACCCCGCAGAACCTGCTGATCCCCCGGGGGGGCATCACCACCGACGCCGGCGACAAGACGTACGACGAAGTGGTCGCCGACATCGCCGCCGCGGTCAGCGGCCTGCTGGGCGACGACAGCCGGGCGAACGCACTGCTCGGCGCATTGGTCAACCCCGATGTGAAGGCCCGCCTGGAAGCAGCCGCGGATCTGGGCGAAGTCGCCCTGCCCTCCCGCGCGGTGGCCAACCCGGAGTTCCCCGACGCCGTGGTCCGCACCCCCCTCGTCGTCAAGCTGGACGCCACCAAGCCGGACGACGAGGAGCACTACCTGTCGGAGTGCTTCGGCCCGGTCGCCTTCGCGGTGGCGGTCGACTCGACAGCCGACGCCGTCGAGCTGCTCCGCCGCACGGTCCGCGACAAGGGCGCGATGACAGTCGGCGCGTACACCACCTCGCCGGAGGTGGAACGCGCGGTGGAAGACGTCTGCCTGGACGAATCGGCCCAGCTGTCGCTGAATCTGACCGGCGGGGTGTACGTCAACCAGACCGCCGCCTTCTCCGACTTTCACGGCTCGGGCGGCAACCCGGCGGCAAACGCGGCGCTGTGCGACGGAGCCTTTGTGTCCAACCGATTCCGCATGGTGGAAGTTCGCCGCCAGGCGTGATCCGGCGGGGTCTGGGGGCGAGGCTCCGCCCCCAGACCCCGGATCCATCCGTTCAGCTTCCCGCCTCAGGGATCTCCGCGTACCGCTGTACCCACGCGTGCATGGCGACAGCGGCCGCGGCGCCCGCATTGATCGACCGCGTCGACCCGAACTGCGCGATGGAGCACACCATCACCGCGTGTTCACGGGCCTCCTCGGTGAGTCCGGGCCCCTCCTGTCCGAAGAGCAGTACGCAGCGCCGGGGCAGCTCGGTCCGTTCCAGGGGCACCGCCCCCGGCAGATTGTCGATCCCGATGATCGGCAGGCCCTCGGCCTCCGCCCACGCGGTCAGCGACTGAGTGTCGGGGTGGTGCCGCACATGCTGGTACCGGTCGGTGACCATCGCGCCGCGCCGGTTCCAGCGCCGCCGCCCCACGATGTGGATCTCCTTGGCGAGAAAGGCGTTCGCAGTGCGCACCACGGAGCCGATGTTGAAGTCGTGGCCCCAGTTCTCGACCGCGACATGGAAGTCGTGCCGCCGCAGATCCAGATCGGCGACGATCGCCTCCCGGGTCCAGTACCGGTAGGCATCGCCCACGTTGCGCCGGTCGCCGTGGGCGAGCAGCTCAGGGTCGTACCGCTCGTCCTCGGGCCACGGCAACGGGTGCGGCCCGACGCCGATCTCCGTCCCGAAGCCGTCGTCGTACTGCAACGGTTCCGCGGAAGGTCCGGTCTCTTCCGAGGGACCGGGCTCCTCGGTCGACGATTCCCCGCCGCTTATGCCTGTGCTGCCCGCATGGCCCGTGGGGCCGCTCTCACTGCTCCTGCTCACCCCACGAGCGTATGGCCCCCGTCGCCGCTGTGCTGCGGGGCCTCCTCGTCATCGCTGCCACGCCGCTGTCCGGGCACCTTGCCCCGGCCCGGGAACAGCCTCTCCCGGGCGAGGGTCACCCGGCCGCCGAGCCAGACCAGGAAGACGGTCGGCAGGAAGACGGAGTCGGCGGCGATCATCGCCATGGAGAAGAACGGCAGCCCGAGCAGCAGGGCGATGCCGGCGTGCTCACACATCATGGCGACGAGCAGCACGTTCTTGACCCGCCGGTTGAACAGGGTGAAGGGGAATGCGACCTGGACGACGACCGTGCCATACGTGATGAGCATCACCATCACACCGCTGGAGGCGAGGATGTCCGACAGCCCGGGCCAGGGCGTGAAGTAGTCGAGCTTGAGCGGGTAGTACAGCGCCGTGCCGTCCTGCCACCGCGAACCCTGGATCTTGTACCACCCGGCAGTGGCGTAGATCAGACAGACCTCGGCCATGATCACGACGAGGGTCGCGTTGTGGGCGAGGTTGGCGATGACATCGAGCAGCGTGCGCGATTCGCTGTTCGGCGCGTAGCGGTTCATGGCCCACCAGGCGCCCTCGCCGACCCAGAGGGCCCAGAGAAGGGTCGGCAGCCACCAGGTGCCGCCGAGCCCGTCGGTCATGCCGGCCACGATCAGCACGACGCCGAGGACCGCCCAGAGGACCGCACCGGCCACCGTCCCCCGCACCGGACGCCCGGAATCGTCAGCTGCCGCACGCGCCTGCCGCGCCGCACGCCGGGCATCCAACGACCAGACCCGCCCGCAGCGCGTGAGCACCAGATAGATCGCCATGAGATGGATGACGTTGTCGCCGCCGTCCCCCATGAAGATGCTGCGGTTCTGCAGGGAGAGCACCCCGGCCATGAAGAGGACCGACATGGCCCGGGTGTGCCAGCCGACCATCAGCAGCGCCGCGGAAATCAGCGCGACCGCGTAGACGATCTCGAACCAGACCGTGCTGTCCGACCACATCAGCGCGGTGAACGCCTGATTCCCGGATATGAGCTGCTGCGCCATGTCCCAGCGCCATGGGGCGTCGGGGCCGTACATCTCGTGGCGGTGCGGAAGTTCGCGCAGCAGGAAGAACAGATACGTGGCCGAGAAACCGATCCGGATGACGGCACTCTGATACTGCCCGAAGGCCGTGGAGGTGATGCGCTGGATACCGCGGGCGAGCTTGTAGTCGATCTTCCGATCGATCTTGCGGTCGAGGGCGGGCGTACTCACTTGTCCGCCCCCTTGGTGCCGGCGGGCAGGTCCTCAGCGGTCACCGTCCACCACGGCAGCACCCGGTAGGACGGCCTCGTACTGATCTTCTCCTCGCTCCATGCGGGCGCCGCAACGGACCGCACCTCGGAACGGACCTGGATGCGCTCGACGGTGCCGCCGTAGTCGTGTTCGCTGAGGCGCAGCATCGCGATGCGGCGGATGTAGCGCTCGGAGAGCTGGCCGCGGAGGCCGTTGGCCCGGTTCTCGCTGTCATGGGAGCCGAGGTAGAAGTCCCAGCCGCGGCGGAGTTCGTTCTGATGGACGTGACTGGGCAGAAGACTGCCGCGTATCGCCTTGCCGTCCTCGCCGGAAAGGCTCATCCAGGGAGTGGTGCGGCGTCCATCGGGGCCGGCTATCTCGGCTCGTACGTGAACGGCGATGTTCTGCTGGAGCGGGTTCGGGGCGAAGAGCTTCCAGTTCTGCTCGAACTCGGGATAGATCCAGTCGTCGACCGCTTCGCCGTGCTGCTTGGTCAGGGTGTTGGAGGGGGCAACGTGCAGAAACACCATGGCCAGCTGTCCACAGGCGACCAGTCCGATGACGGACAGCGCGACCGCTGCGACGATCTGGTACGGAAGTGACAGGGCGGCTATTCCGCCACGGGGCCCTGATTCACGAGGCCGTGATTCCTGCTCCTGACCAGCGCCGGAAGCCGCCTCTTCACACCGATCGGGCCCCTGCTCTGACCCCCCGTCCCCGCTGTCGGCACCCCTGCCGTCGTACGAATCCATCCCGCCCCGATCCCCGTCGATCCCCGGTCAGTTATCCACAGGGTTGACACCCTACGGGCCGTCGACTCACCATTGAAGACATTGAACCGAACGATCGGTCGGTAGGGAGCCCGGGATGGCGGCAGTGACTGCGGACCAGACAGCGCAGGCAGCGGACAGGCCCCAAGGGGCGGACGAAGTCCTGGAGGCGGCGTTCGATGCCGCGGTGGCGGCGGACGAGCGCATCGAGCCACGCGACTGGATGCCCGATGCGTACCGCGCCTCGCTGGTCAGGCAAATGGCCCAGCATGCCCACTCCGAAATCATCGGCATGCAGCCCGAGGCCAACTGGATCTCGCGTGCACCCTCGCTGCGCCGCAAGGCGATCCTGATGGCCAAGGTGCAGGACGAAGCGGGCCATGGGCTCTATCTGTACAGCGCGGCGGAAACGCTCGGCACCGGCCGCGAGGAGCTGCTCGACAAGCTCCACGCGGGCCGTCAGAGGTATTCATCAATCTTCAACTACCCGACGCTGACCTGGGCGGACGTCGGCGCGATCGGCTGGCTCGTGGACGGCGCCGCGATCACCAACCAGGTGCCGCTGTGCCGCTGCTCCTACGGCCCGTACGCCCGCGCGATGGTCCGTATCTGCAAGGAGGAGTCCTTCCATCAGCGTCAGGGGTACGAGCTGCTGCTCACCCTCAGCCGCGGCACCCCGGCGCAGCGCGAAATGGCGCAGGACGCGGTGAACCGCTGGTGGTGGCCGTCCCTGATGATGTTCGGCCCGCCGGACGACGCATCGGCCCACTCCGCGCAGTCGATGGCCTGGAAGATCAAGCGCCATTCCAACGACGAGCTGCGACAGCGCTTCGTGGACATCTGCGTCCCGCAGGCCGAAGCACTGGGGCTCACCCTCCCCGACCCGGACATCCGGTGGAACGAGGAGCGCGGACAGCACGACTTCGGGACGATCGACTGGAAGGAGTTCCAGGAGGTCCTCAAGGGCAACGGCCCGTGCAACGAGCAGCGCCTGGGCCAGCGCCGCCGGGCGCACGAGGAGGGTGCCTGGGTCCGGGACGCGGCGGCCGCCTACGCCGAGAAGCACACAGCACCAGCACACGCAGCACCGCGCACAGCAGCGGGGAACGGGGAGGCGACGGCATGAGCAGCTCGACCGAATGGCCACTGTGGGAGGTGTTCGTGCGTTCGCGCCGCGGTCTGTCCCACACCCACGCGGGCAGCCTGCACGCCCCGGACGCGGAGATGGCCCTGCGCAACGCGCGCGATCTGTACACACGCCGTTCCGAGGGCGTCTCCATCTGGGTGGTCCCGTCCGCACAGGTCACAGCCTCCTCTCCGGACGAGAAGGACTCCTTCTTCGAACCGGCCGGCGACAAGCCCTACCGCCACCCGACGTTCTACGAGATCCCGGAAGGGGTGAAGCACCTGTGAGCGCGGCCCTCGCCCTGGGCGACGACGCGCTGGTGCTCTCGCACCGGCTGGGGGAGTGGGCGGGCCACGCACCCGTGCTGGAAGAAGAAGTGGCCCTGGCCAACATCGCCCTGGACCTGCTGGGGCAGGCCCGGATCCTCCTCTCCCTGGCCGGGGACGAGGACGAGCTGGCGTATCTGCGCGAGGAGCGCGCCTTCCGCAACGTCCAGCTGGTCGAGCAGCCGAACGGCGACTTCGCCCACACCATCGCCCGCCAGCTCTACTTCTCCGCCTACCAGCGCCTGCTATACGAGCAGCTGGCATCGGGCGAGGGCGCGTTCGCCGGCCTGGCGGCGAAGGCCGTCAAGGAGGTCGCATACCACCAGGACCACGCGGAGCACTGGACGTTGCGGCTGGGCGACGGCACGGACGAGAGCCACGACCGGATGCAGCGCGCCGTGGACGGCCTGTGGCGGTTCACCGGTGAGTTGTTCGAGCCCGTCGAGGGCGTGGACATCGACTGGCAGGCGCTGCGGAGCGGCTGGCTGGAGTCCGTCCCGGCAGTCCTGGAGCGGGCCACACTGACGCTGCCGACCGGTCCGCAGTCCGGGGCGTGGACGGCGGGCGCCGGACGCCAGGGCATCCACACCGAACCCTTCGGCCGCATGATCGCCGAGATGCAGCATCTGCATCGCAGCCACCCGGGGGCGTCATGGTGACCGAGACACTCCTGGAGAAGGAGCTGCACCGCCTCGCAGGCTCCGTACCCGATCCCGAACTGCCCGTGCTGACCCTGGACGAGCTGGGGGTGCTCCGGGGCGTGGATGTCCTCGCTCCCGGCAAGGTCACCGTGCGGCTCACCCCGACCTACACCGGCTGCCCCGCCATCGAGGCCATGTCCGCGGACATCGAGCGGGTGCTGCACGACCACGGCATACCGGAGGTCTCCGTGGTCACCGTGCTCTCACCGGCCTGGTCCACGGACGACATCAGCGCGGAGGGACGGCGCAAGCTGGCCGAGTTCGGCATAGCGCCCCCGCGCCCGCACGATGCCACGTCCCCCGCGGGCGGTCCGGTACCGCTCACGCTCTCGGTGCGCTGCCCGCACTGCGGTTCCACCGATACGGAGCTGCTGAGCCGGTTCTCCTCCACCGCGTGCAAGGCGCTGCGCCGCTGCGTGACGTGCCGCGAACCGTTCGACCACTTCAAGGAGTTGTAGATGTTCCATCCGCTCCGGGTCCGCACGATCGAACGGCTCACGGACGATTCGGTGGCCGTCACCCTCGCCGTGCCGCCCGAGTTGCGCGAGACCTTCCGCCACCAGCCCGGCCAGCACCTCAATGTGAGGTACACGGTCGACGGCGAGGGGATCCGCCGCTCGTACTCGATCTGCTCGCCGGCCACCGCGGCGGAACAGGACGATCTGGTGCTGCGTGTGGGCATCCGGCTCGTCGACGGCGGCGCGTTCTCCACGTACGCCCTGAAGGAACTCGCCGTCGGCGATCTGGTCGAGGCGATGCCTCCGATGGGCCGCTTCGTGCTGGCGCCCCGCGCCGGGCACTTCGCGGCGATCGTCGGCGGCAGTGGGATCACGCCGGTCCTGTCCATCGCGGCCACGCTGCTGGCGCGGGAACCCGACGCCCATTTCTGCCTGATCCGCAGCGACCGGACAGCGCTCTCGACGATGTTCCTGGACGAGGTCGCCGACCTCAAGGACCGCTACCCGGACCGCTTTCAGCTGGTCACGGTGCTCTCCCGGGAGGAGCAGCAGTCGGGCCTCCCCTCCGGCCGGCTGGACCGGGAGCGTCTCACCGAGCTGCTGCCCGCGCTGCTTCCGGTGATCGAGGTGGACGGCTGGTATCTCTGCGGGCCGTTCGGACTGGTCCAGGCAGCGGACGGGGCTCTGCGTGGACTGGGCGTCGGCCGGACCCGTATCCACCAGGAGATCTTCCATGTGGACGACGGCCCGGTTGCATCCGCCCGCCCCCGGGCCGAGGCGCCCGCTCACAGCAGGCTCACCGCCACCCTGGACGGCCGCTCCGGTACCTGGCCGGTGGAGGACGGCGAATCGCTGCTGGAGACGGTGCTGCGCAGCCGCGCCGACGTACCGTACGCCTGCAAGGGCGGGGTGTGCGGGACCTGCCGGGCGTTCCTGGTCTCGGGCGAGGTGCGGATGGACCGCAACTTCGCGTTGGAACCCGAGGAGACGGACGCGGGCTATGTGCTGGCGTGCCAGTCGCATCCGGCCACCCCGGAGGTGGAGCTCGACTTCGACCGCTGACCGCACCCCGCCACCTCCCCTCGTCTCCCCGTCCGTCTTGCTCCCGCTGTCTTCCGCACGCCCGCTGCCTCCCGCTTGCCGATGCCCCTTTCTCCCGCTCCTTCCGTGTTCCCTTCTCGTAGAACCTGTTCTATCTTGACGGCACTTGACGATCCGTCACATTTTGGCGCGGGGCATCGGTCAGCGGGAGGCCAGGGCAGTGGACTTCACCTTCACCGAGGAACAGCAGGCAGCCGCGGAGGCCGCGCGAGCGGTCTTCTCGGGAGTAGCACCGGACGGGGTTCCCAGCCCCGCTCTCGTACTGGGCGCGGTGGCCGAGGACATCGACCGCTCGCTGTGGGCCGGGCTTGCCTCAAGTGATCTGCTGAGCCTCACGCTTTCGCCGGAACATGGCGGGGCCGGGCTCGATCTCATCGCCCTTTGCCTGGTGTTGCGCGAGTCCGCCAAGGTGCTCGCGCGGGTGCCGTTGCTGGAGACGTGCGCGGCCGCTATGACGCTCCAGCGTTACGGAGACCGCCAGTTGGCCGCCGAATTGCTGCCCCGGATCGGCCGGGGTGAGCTGGTCCTCACCGTCGGCGCCAACGGCCGTTCCGGCCACGATCCGGCCGAACTCGCCGTCACCGCCCGCCGGGAAACGGCAACGGGAACCATCCCGCCGGGCCGCGACGGGGACGCTGCCGCCTGGGTGCTCGACGGGGTGCAGTCAGCAGTGCCGTGGGCGCAGGCCGCGGACTGGATCGCGGTACCGGCCCATACGGACGAGGGCAGGGCGGTCGTCGCCCTGATCCGGCCCGCCCAGGACGGCGTCAGCCTGGACGAGCAGTTCTCCACCAGCGGTGAACGGTTCGCCGAGGTCCGGCTGGAGTCGGTACGGATCGACAGCCGCTCACTGATCGACGGGCCCGGAGCCTGGGAGTGGCTGCGCGCCCTCCTCACCACCGGGACGTGCGCGCTCGCACTGGGCCTGGGTGAGGCCGTGCTCGCCATGACGAGCGAATACACCGGCAAGCGCGAGCAGTTCGGCTTCCCGGTGGCGACGTTCCAGTCCGTCGCCGTACAGGCAGCGGACCGGTACATCGACCTACGGGCCATGGAAGTGACGCTCTGGCAGGCTGCCTGGCGAATCTCCACCGAGGCCGACGGGAAGCTGCCCGCCGAGGGCGACATCGCCGTGGCGAAGATCTGGGCGTCGGACGGTGTCCGCCGGGTCGTGCAGACGGCACAGCACCTTCACGGCGGTTTCGGAGCGGACACCGACTACCCGCTGCACCGCTTTCACGCCTGGGCGAAGCAGATCGAACTGTCCCTCGGCCCGGCAGCGGCACACGAGGAGGCACTGGGCAGCCTGCTGGCCGCACACCTCCTCGGCTGACACGGACCACGGCCGTCACGCCCCTGGCGGGGTCGTTCCCCGGCTCAGAGGACGAAGGCCGGTTCACCGTTGTCCGTGACCATCGGGCGTCCGGCCCCCTCCCAGGCCAGCATCCCGCCGTCGATGTTCACGGCGTCGACGCCCTGCTGCACCAGGTACTGGGTGACCTGGGCCGACCGGCCACCGACCCGGCACATCACATGCACGCGCCGGCCGTCGTCGGCAGCCTCGGTCAGCTCACCGAAACGGGCCACGAGGTCGCTCATCGGAATGTGCAGGGCGCCCTCGACATGACCGGCCGCCCATTCGTTGTCCTCCCGGACGTCCAGCACAAAGCCGTCCGACGGAACCGCCGCGACATCCACCGAGGGCAGCGGGGCGAAATTCATGGGTCATGCCTTCTCTCGTACGTACGCTCCTGGGTCACCCGGAACGCTACTGCACCAAGCCCGCCAGCTCAGCCTCACGCTGCGCGACCTCGCCCAGCAACTGCTCGGCGATCTCGTCGAGCAACCGGTCCGGATCGTCCGGCGCCATCCGCAGCATGGCCCCGATCGCACTCTCCTCCAGCTCCCGGGCGAGCACCGTCAGCAGTTCCTTGCGCTGGGTCAGCCAGTTCAGCCGGGCATAGAGCTCCTCGCTCTCGCTGAGCTCCGCCGTCGGGGCCACCGGCCCAGCCGCCCATTCCTGCGCCAGCTCCGCCAGCAACGCCTCGTCCCCCCGCCCGTATGCGGCGTTCACGCGGGCGATGAACTCGTCACGGCGGGCCCGCTCCGTCTCGTCCTGCGCCAGATCCGGGTGGGCCTGGCGGGCCAGGTCGCGGTAGAGCTTGCGCGCCTCCTCGGTCGGCCGGACCCGCTTGGGCGGCCGGACCGGCTGCTCGGTCAGCATCGCCGCGGCCTCGGGGGACAGCCCGTCGGAGTCGATCCAGTCGTGGAACAGCTCGTCGACGCCCGGCATCGGCATGACGATCGCCCGCGCCTCCTGCGCCTTGCGGATGTCCTCCGGGTCCCCCGTCCTGGCGGCCCGGGCCTCCGCGATCTGCGCATCGAGCTCATCGAGGCGGGTGTACATGGGCCCGAGCTTCTGGTGATGCAGCCGGGAGAAGTTCTCCACCTCGACCCGGAAGGTCTCCACCGCGATCTCGAACTCGATCAGCGCCTGCTCCGCCGCCCGGACCGCCTTCGCGAGCCGGGCCTCGGGCCGCTCCCCCTCGGCTCGACCGGCACCGCCCTCCGGGCCGTCGCCGCTCTCCGGACCGGCACCGGCCGGTCGGCCGTGCTGCTCAAGCGGCTCGCCAGGCCCATGCTGATCACGCTGCTCGCTTCGGACATGCTGCTCGCGCTGCCGGTCGTTGTCCTGCCGGTCATCGTCGTTCCGGGTGGTCGGCACCCCGGCGGCTTCGTGGGTCACCCGTCCAGCGTATGGCCAGGGACCGCGTCCCGAGGACCCGCGGTGCGCCCGGTGCCCCTCAGACGCCCAGTTCGGCGGCTATCCGCCCCGAACCGATGGCACGCACCAACTCCGCGTGGTCCGCCTCCGTACGGTCCGCGTAGGTCACCGCGAACGCCGCCACCGCCTCGTCCAGTTCCTCGTTCTTGCCGCAATAGCCCGCGATCAGTCGCGGATCCGCGCTGTGCGCATGGGCCCGCGCCAGCAGCGCGCCGGTCATCCGGCCGTAGTCGTCGACCTGATCGGCTGCCAGGGCCGCCGGGTCCACACTGCCCTTGCGGTTCCTGAACTGCCGTACCTGGAACGGGCGTCCGTCCACCGTCGCCCAGCCCAGCAGAATGTCGCTGACGACCTGCATCCGCTTCTGCCCGAGGACCACCCGGCGCCCCTCGTGCGCCACCTCCGGGACATCGAAGCCGACCGTCGGCAGGTACGGCGCCAGCACGGAGGGCCGCGCCTCCTTCACCTGCAGCACCAAGGGCTCACCGCGGTGATCGAGCAGGAGCACCACGTACGACCGGGTGCCGACGCTCCCGGTACCGACCACCCGGAACGCCACGTCGTGTATCGCGTAGCGGGCGAGGAGCGGAACCCGGTCCTCCGAAATTGTGCCCAGGTAATCGCCGAGTCCCGCCGCGACCGCTGCGGCCTCCTCGTCCGGCACCCGGCGCAGCACCGGCGGCGCGTCGATGAAGCGGCGTCCGCCGTCCCCGGAATCCTCGGTGGACTTGGCCGCGAAGCGGGCACTGGTGTTGTTGCGGGCCTTTTCCGAGACCCGCTCCAGAGTGCCGAGGAGATCCCGCGCGTCCGTGTGCGAGACCAACTCCTCGTCCGCGATGGCGTTCCAGGCGTCGAGCGCGGGCAGCCTGGCCAGCAGCCGCATCGTCCGCCGGTACGCGCCCACCGTGTCGTACGCGCCCTGCCAGCAGGTCTCCTCGTCCGCCCCGGCCTCGCGCCCCGCGAGCACCAGCGAGGTGGCCAGCCGCTTGAGGTCCCACTCCCACGGACCGAACACGGTCTCGTCGAAGTCGTTCAGATCGATGACCAGGCTGCCGCGTGCATCGCCGTACAGTCCGAAATTGGCCGCGTGTGCGTCACCGCAGAGCTGGGCGCCCACCCCGCTGACCGGTGTGCCCACCAGGTCATGGGCCATCAGCCCGGCAGAGCCGCGCAGAAAGGCAAAGGGTGTGGCCGCCATCCGTCCCACCCTGATCGGGGCGAGGGAGGGCACTCTGCCCCGGCTCGACTCCTCGACCGCCTGCACCGCATCGGGCCGCCCGGCCGGAAGATCCAAGGACGCGTGCGAGTCCCTGGGCACCCGCGCCCGCAGGGCCTTGCCCGCCGCCCTCGGGGACTGCGTCGCGCCCCCGCCCGCCGCAGTCCCCCTCCGTGCGAATCCGGGCACGACCGGAATACGCGGATCACCCGTCGAAGCCCGCTGAATCGGCACTGTCGCTTCGATGTCACCCATGGCGCGCAGCCTCCCCCGCACTCGCCCTGCGCTCCTGGCCCGACGCCTGTCGCAGATCAATTGCGACGAAGGTACCGTCGTCGGCCGAAAGCCGTCTGCCCCTGTGGAAAACTCGGTCCGCGACCTGTGGACAACACCTCTGCGGCTTGCGGGCGACGGATCGCCCTCGTCAGACGGCCGGATGGTCAGACGCTCAGACGCCGACGGCCTCTTCCATCTCCTCCTCGATCTCCCCCTCGGCATCCGCCTCGATGGGGGCTCCGGCCCCGGTCCTGGCGGCGTGCTTCGGCCCGTGGGTTCCGCCGGCCGTCTCCACGGAACCGGCGACGGCGCCGGTTCGGGTACCTGCGCCAACGACGGAGCCAGCCACTGCCGCATGCGCCGCGGCCTACCGCTGCTTCGACTCGGACAGCTCCGCCAGCCCCATCAGGGCCAGGCCCACCACGAACCAGAGCACGAGCACCAGCACGTGACCGCCGAGCGCGTGTCCGCCGAAGTACACATGGCTGCGTACGCCGTCCACGAAGCCCACACCGTTCCAGAAGGAGTGCAGCGAAGCGAAGAAGCCGGGCTGGAGCTCGGGCCGGAAGATGCCGCCGGAGCTGGTGAGGTTGAGCATCACGAACAGCACCATCAGGCCGGGCGTCGTCCAGCGCTTGAGGAAGATGTGCAGCCTGACGCCGATCAGCAGGATGCCCATGGAGTACAGCCAGGCCATCGCCCACAGACCACCGAGCCCGTGGTCGACAAGGCCGAACAGCGGCCCCGCGAACACCACTCCGATCACGCTCACCACCAGTGACGCGGCAACAGCCAGCGCGGCCCTGATCCGCAGCGCCAGCACGGCTCCCGCACCACCGATGACCGCGACCGACGCGTACGAGCCGATGCTCACCGCGACCAGCAGGAAGAAGATGCCCTGACCGGTCGGATCGCCGTCCGCGGTCTGTGCCGTGTCCGTCACCTTCAGCGGGTGACCCTTTTCGGCGGCGACCTTGGTGAACACCCTCTCGACCACCGTGGCGCTGGTGTCCGAGGACACGCCGGCCACAAGCAGCTCGGGCTGCTTCCCTGGCAGATAGGCGCCGTAACTCGCCTGTGTCTTGAGGTGATTCACCGCCGCGGCCCGGTCGGGAACGGTGCGTACGCTCAGCGCCCCGTCGCTCCTGTCCTGCAGCGTCTGCGCGAGCACCTGCGTGCCCGGCCCCCCACGTCCACCCGCAGATCGTGCGGCTCCGGGGCATGAAAGGCCCCGATGTAGGCGAGCCCCATACCGATGAAAGACTCCAATAGTTGGCTTTTACAGCTCCTAACTCGTTGCGCCATACAACTGAAATTTGAGATCCGCGAGACGGAGGGCGGAACGGTGCCAGGCACCCCCGAGGAACGCGAAGCGTCACTGGACGTCATCCAGCGCGAACTGACCGCCTTCGCACGCCGCGCACGGGCCGTGGCGGCTCGCCTCCACCCAGAACTCCCGCTGGTCTCGTACACGCTGCTGGCCCACATCGAGGACCGGCACGGCTGCCGCGCGACGGACCTCGCCGCGCACTACATGCTGGACAAATCGACGGTCAGCCAGCAGATCAGCACCCTGGAGAAGCTGGGACTGGTCGAGCGCCACCCGGCCCCCGGGGACCACCGGATCCAGGTGCTGCACCCCACCGCGGCCGGTACCCAGGCCGCTCGCCTCCACACAGGCCAGCCGCCGCATGGCCTACCAGGAACGCCTCGCGGGCTGGACGGAAGAAGATCTCGCCCGGTTCGCGGAGTAACTACTGCGCTACAACTCGGTGAGCGACACCATCCCGCCCGCCCCACAGACACCGAAGACCTCATCCGCCCCACGGCCCCCAGAGGCCTCACAGCCCTAGAAACTCCACATGCTCCACATGCTCCACAGGCCCCACAACCCCGTACGACCTGTTCGACGCGTATAGCTGATACGACCCATAAGCCCCAAGAAACCACAAGGGCCCCAAATCATACGTTTCACGTGAAACAAAAGTCCGGAATCTCGTCCGGGACCAGAACCCCGAACCAGAACCCCGAATCTTGGGAGTCGGATTTCGGAGCCGGGAACGAAGAAGCCCCACAGGCCGTTGGCCTGTGGGGCTTCTCTCTTGTGCGCGAGGGGGGATTTGAACCCCCACGTCCCTAAGGACACTGGCACCTGAAGCCAGCGCGTCTGCCGTTCCGCCACTCGCGCAAGAGTGGTGTTTCCAGACTCTCTCACCGTTTGGTGCGATCGCCTGGCGACATCCGGAAGATTAGCACGCTGGACAGGGTGGATTCACATCCGTTGTTTCACCGACCGACTGAGGGGAACCGGGAACGCCGAGCGATCGGCCCCACTCCTCCTCTCTGCACCCCGGGTGCGGGACACTGTGAGGAGGCCGCCTCTACGATCCGTGTGAGAGGTGACACTCATCCACAGGGCAGACAAGGGGAACCAGCCGATTTCCCGACGCGTGGATACGATCAGTAAGCAGTACAGGGACGACAACAACGGAGGAGGTGCCCCATGGGAGTCATGAAGCGTTTCGAGCAGCGTCTCGAAGGTCTGGTCAACGGCACCTTCGCCAAGGTCTTCAAGTCCGAGGTCCAGCCGGTCGAGATCGCGGGAGCCCTCCAGCGCGAGTGCGACAACAACGCATCGATCTGGAACCGCGAGCGGACCGTCGTCCCCAATGACTTCATCGTCGAGCTCAGCACCCCTGACTACGAGCGGCTCAGCCCGTACTCGGGCCAGTTGGGCGACGAACTCTCCGGGCTGGTCCGCGACTACGCCAAGCAGCAGCGGTACACCTTCATGGGCCCCATCAAGGTCCACCTGGAGAAGGCCGACGACCTCGACACCGGGCTCTACCGGGTACGCAGCCGCACCCTGGCGTCGAGTTCGTCACAACAGGACCCCCAGGGCCGCCAAGGACTGCAGGGCCAGCCTCCCTACCCGGGTCCGGGCAGGCCCGGGCAGCCCAACGGCGGCTACGGCTACCCGCCGAGTTCCGCCCCTCCCATGCCCGCCGCCCCGCCGCCGGGCGCCGGCAGGCCCGGAGCACCCAGCACCGACCGGCACCCGCCGGCCGGGCCCAGCCCCCTGCCGAACGCGCAGGTGCGACGCTGGATCGAGATCAACGGCACCCGCCATCAGATCTCCCGCCCGACGCTGGTGCTGGGACGCAGCACCGACGCCGACGTGCGGATCGACGACCCCGGCGTATCGCGTCGGCACTGTGAGATCCGGACCGGAACGCCCTCGACGATCCAGGATCTCGGATCTACCAACGGCATCGTGGTAGACGGGCAGCACACCACCCGCGCTACGCTCCGCGACGGCTCGCGGATCGTCGTGGGCAGCACCACCATCGTTTACCGGCAAGCCGAAGGGTGAAGCGGGGGCAATGTCAGAGCTGACCCTGACGGTCATGCGGCTAGGTTTCCTGGCTGTTCTGTGGCTGTTCGTGATCGTGGCCGTCCAGGTCATCCGCAGCGACCTGTTCGGAACGCGCGTCACGCAGCGCGGCTCACGCCGCACTGCCAACGACGCACGGCCTCCACAGGCACGCCAGAATGCCGCGGCACCGCCGCAGCAACGCCAGCAGCCGGGCCGTCAGCGCCGGGGGGCACCCACCAAGCTGGTCGTCTCCGAGGGCAGCCTCACCGGCACCACGGTGGCGCTCCAGGGGCAGACCATCACGCTGGGCCGGGCCCACGATTCAACGATCGTGCTGGACGACGACTACGCGTCCAGCAGGCATGCCAGGATCTACCCCGACCGTGACGGCCAGTGGATCGTCGAGGATCTCGGGTCCACCAACGGCACGTATCTCGACCGGACCCGACTCACCACCCCGACGCCTGTTCCGCTGGGCGCGCCGATCCGGATCGGCAAGACCGTCATCGAGCTGCGGAAGTAGTACGACAATGAGCGAGCGGAGCGAGCGAGCCGCGGCGGTCCGGGCAACGGACCCCGCCCGGCTCCCGACCGGAGGGTGGGCAGTGTGGCTCGAGACCGGCTGTACCCCGAGCCGACGGGAGAGGTGCGCATGAGTCTTTCCCTGCGCTTCGCCGCCGGATCGCACAAGGGCATGATCCGGGAGGGCAACGAGGACTCCGGCTACGCCGGACCGCGCCTTCTCGCCATCGCCGACGGCATGGGCGGCCAGGCAGCCGGCGAGGTCGCCAGCTCCGAGGTGATCTCGACGCTCGTCCAGCTCGACGACGACGTCCCGGGTTCGGACATCCTCACCTCGCTCGGTACGGCAGTCCAGCGGGCCAACGACCAGCTGCGCATGATGGTCGAGGAGGACCCCCAGCTGGAGGGCATGGGCACCACGCTCACCGCCCTGCTCTGGACCGGTCAGCGCCTCGGCCTCGTCCACGTCGGCGACTCCCGTGCGTACCTGCTGCGCGACGGCGTGCTCACCCAGATCACCCAGGACCACACCTGGGTGCAGCGACTGGTCGACGAGGGCCGGATCACCGAGGAAGAGGCCACCACCCACCCGCAGCGCGCCCTGCTGATGCGCGCACTGGGCAGCGGCGACCATGTCGAACCCGACCTCTCCATCCGTGAGGTCCGCGTCGGCGACCGCTATCTGATCTGCTCCGACGGGCTGTCCGGCGTCGTCTCCCACCAGACGATGGAAGAGACGCTCGCCAGCTACCAGGGCCCGCAGGAGACCATCCAGGAGCTGATCCAGCTCGCCCTGCGCGGCGGCGGCCCCGACAACATCACCTGCATCGTCGCCGACGTCCTCGACGTCGACAGCAACGACACCCTGGCCGCTCAGTTCAACGACACCCCGGTCATCGTCGGCGCGGTCGCCGAGAACCAGGCCGCGCAGATGTCCGCCGCCGAGACCACCGCCGCCATGCAGACCCCCGCCGGACGGGCAGCCGGCCTCGGCCGCCCCGTACCGCCGCCCGCGGGCGGCTTCGGCCCGCCCGGAAGCGGTGACGGCGTCGGCTACGGCGGAATGCCCGACGGCTCCTTCGACGCGTACACCGACGACGACTTCGTCAAGCCCGGCGGCGGCCGCAAGTGGCTGAAGCGGTCCCTCTACTCGATGCTGGCGCTCGCCGTCATCGGCGGCGGTCTCTACGGCGGCTACCGCTGGACCCAGAACCAGTTCTACGTGGGCGCGAACAACGAAAACGTCGCGCTGTTCCGCGGCATCAGCCAGGACCTGGCCTGGGTCTCGCTCTCGAAGGTCGAGAAGGACCACCCCGAGATCGAACTCAAGTACCTCCCGCCCTACCAGCGCAAGCAGGTCAAGGCGACCATCGCCGAGGGCAACCTGGCCGCCGCCCGCGAGAAGATCGACGAACTCTCCGTCCAGGCGTCCGCCTGCAAGAAGAACGCCGAACGACGTGCCGCCGAGAAGGCCAGCGCCGACGAGGGCCAGGCACCGGGTACGGACGCTGCCAAGACAACCGGTGGCGCCAAGACGTCCGATGCCGCCAAGACCAAGCCGACCGAAACTCCCGCTCCTGGTCCCAGCCTCTCGGAGGAAGAGAAAAAGCTGGTCCCTCAGTGCGGTAAGCAGTAAGCCGTAGGGGGCCTTCAGCACCATGAGCGTTGTCACCAACACGACCACGATCGGCGCGATCGACGCACCGAGCCGCCGCAACACCGAACTGATGTTGATGGTCTTCGCCGTCGCCATCTCGGTGTTCGCCTACGCCAATGTCGGACTCGCCCTCAACGGCGAACTGCCCTCCGGCATGCTCGGATACGGGCTCGGACTCGCCCTGCTCGGCGGCATCGGCCACCTCGCCGTCCGCAAGTTCGCCCGGTACGCGGACCCGCTGCTGCTGCCACTGGCGACGCTGCTGAACGGGCTGGGACTGGCGATCATCTGGCGTCTGGACCAGTCCGAACGGTTCCAGGCAACCGAGAACTTCGTACCGGCCGCCTCCAAGCAGCTGGTGTTCTCGGCACTGGGCGTCGCGCTGCTGGTCGTCGTTCTGCTGGCCCTCAAGGACCATCGCATTCTGCAGCGCTACACCTACATCTCCATGCTGGTGGCGCTGTTCCTCCTGATCCTTCCGATGTTCTTCCCCGCGGTGAACGGCGCCAAGATCTGGATCAAGATCCCCGGCCTCGGCACGATCCAGCCGGGGGAGTTCGCCAAGATCATCATTGCGGTGTTCTTCGCCGGATATCTCATGGTGAAACGAGACGCGCTGGCCCTGGCCAGCCGCCGTTTCATGGGCCTCTATCTCCCCCGGGGCCGTGACCTCGGCCCCATCCTCATGGTCTGGGCCTTCTCGATCCTGATCCTGGTCTTCGAGACCGACCTGGGCTCGTCCCTGCTGTTCTTCGGCATGTTCGTCGTGATGCTGTACGTGGCCACCGAGCGCACCAGCTGGATCGTCTTCGGTCTGCTGATGTCCGCGGCCGGCGCCGTCGGTGTGGCCGCCTTCGAACCGCACGTACAGCAGCGTGTCACCGCGTGGCTCGACCCGTTCGACGGATGGGGCAAGCTGGCGGCCAGCGAGCAGATGGCCAAGTCCCTGATGGCCTTCGGCTCCGGCGGCACCCTCGGCACCGGACTCGGCCAGGGCAACTCCGACCTGATCGGCTTCGCCGCGAACTCCGACTTCATCCTCGCCACCGTCGGTGAGGAGCTGGGGCTTGCCGGAATGATGGCCGTCCTCCTCGTCTACGGTCTGATCGTCGAGCGCGGTGTCCGCACCGCCCTCGCCGCCCGCGACCCCTTCGGCAAGCTCCTCGCGATCGGGCTCTCCGGCTCCTTCGCCATTCAGGTCTTCGTCGTCGCCGGCGGTGTCATGGGCCTCATTCCGCTGACCGGTATGACCATGCCGTTCGTCGCGGCAGGCGGTTCGTCCGTGATCGCCAACTGGGCCCTGATCGGCATCCTGCTCCGCATCAGCGACACCGCACGCCGCCCCGCGCCGGCCCCGGCTCCGTCACCCGACGCCGAGATGACCCAGGTGGTCCGACCGTGAACAAGCCCCTTCGCAGGATTGCGATCTTCTGTGGGCTGCTCGTCCTCGCTCTCCTGGTCCGTGTCAACTGGCTCCAGTACGTCCGCGCCGACGAGCTGAATGCCAACGAGCACAACCGACGCGTCCAGATCGAGCGGTACGCACACGAGCGCGGCAACATCATCGTCGACGGAAACCCCGTCACCGGGTCCGTCGAGACCAAGGGCAGTGACTTCAAGTACAAGCGGGTCTGGAAGAACGGCCCCATGTGGGCCCCCGTCACCGGCTACTCCTCCCAGGCCTTCGACGCCTCGCAGCTGGAGAGTATCGAGGACGGAATCCTCACCGGCAACAGCGACCAGCTCTTCTTCGACCGCACGCTCTCCCTCTTCACCGGCGAGAAGAAGACCGGCGGCAACATCGTCACCACCCTCAACAGCGCCGCTCAGAAGGCCGCCTTCAAGGAACTCGGCAACAAGAAGGGCGCCGTCGCCGCGATCGACCCGCAGACCGGCGCCATCCTGACCCTGGTCAGCACTCCTTCGTACGACCCCTCGGTCTTCGCGGGCAACTCCCTCAAGGACGCGGAAGCCCGGCAGCAGCTCCTGAAGGACAAGGACAAGCCGATGCTCAACCGGGCATTGCGCGAGACCTACCCACCCGGCTCGACCTTCAAGGTCGTCACCGCCGCCGCGGCCCTGGAGAACGGGCTGTACAAGGACATCGACGACAAGACGAACTCCCCGCTGCCCTGGCGGCTCCCGCTGACCACCGGCAACCTCGCCAACGAGGGCAACATCCCGTGCGAGAACGCCTCGCTCCGGGAAGCACTGCGGTGGTCCTGCAACACCGTCTTCGGCAAGATCAGCGACGATCTCGGCAACCAGAAGATGATCGACGAGGCCGACAAGTTCGGCTTCAACGAGGAGATCTTCACCCCGGTACGTGCCGACGCCAGCGTCTACCCCAAGGACAACCGGCCGCAGAACGCCATGGCCGGCATCGGCCAGGCGTCCAACCGCGCCACCCCGCTCCAGATGGCGATGGTCGCTGCGGCCGTCGCCAATGACGGCAAGCTGATGCAGCCGTACATGGTCGCCGAGCGCCAGGCCCCCAACCTCGACGTGATCTACACCCACGAGAAGGAGCAGTTCAGCCAGCCCCTCTCGGGTGAGAACGCGCAGAAGCTCCAGCAGATGATGGAGACCGTCGTCGAGAACGGCACGGGAACCAACGCCAGGATTCCCGGCGTCACTGTCGGCGGTAAGACGGGTACCGCCCAGCACGGCCTGAACAACAGCGAGAACCCGTACGCCTGGTTCATCTCCTACGCCAAGACCGACAGCGGCTCCCCGGTCGCCGTCGCCGTGGTCGTCGAGGACAGCCAGGCCAACCGCGACGACATCTCCGGTGGCGGTCTGGCCGCCCCGATCGCAAAGGCAGTAATGAAGGCAGTCATCGACAGCAAGAAGTGATGCCCATCACATCGGGTGCCATACCTGCACATCGGGATACCGGTCAGATATCAGGTCCGGACTCCGGGCCGATCAGGTAGTGCGCGGCCGGTAGCGTATGCGCGAGCAGCACACCGCCGGACCACACACCGGTGCGGTCGGGACTGACGGAGAGGGCTGGAACAGTTATGGAAGAGCCGCGTCGCCTCGGCGGCCGGTACGAGCTGGGCTCGGTGCTCGGCCGTGGTGGCATGGCCGAGGTCTACCTCGCACACGACACCCGGCTCGGCCGCACCGTAGCCGTGAAGACGCTCCGGGCCGATCTGGCCCGCGATCCGTCCTTCCAGGCCCGGTTCCGCCGTGAGGCCCAGTCCGCCGCCTCGCTCAACCACCCGGCGATCGTCGCCGTCTACGACACCGGCGAGGACTACGTCGACGGGGTCTCCATCCCGTACATCGTGATGGAGTACGTCGACGGGTCGACACTCAGGGAGCTCCTGCACTCCGGACGCAAGTTGCTGCCCGAGCGCACCCTGGAGATGACCGTCGGCATCCTCCAGGCGCTGGAGTACTCGCACCGCGCCGGCATCGTCCACCGCGACATCAAACCGGCGAACGTCATGCTGACGCGCACCGGTCAGGTCAAGGTCATGGACTTCGGCATCGCCCGCGCCATGGGCGACTCCGGAATGACGATGACCCAGACCGCCGCCGTGATCGGCACCGCCCAGTACCTCTCCCCGGAGCAGGCCAAGGGCGAGCAGGTCGACGCTCGTTCCGACCTCTACTCGACCGGCTGTCTGCTCTACGAGCTGCTGACGGTCCGGCCGCCCTTCATCGGTGACTCACCGGTCGCGGTCGCCTACCAGCACGTTCGGGAAGAGCCGCAGAAGCCCAGCAACTTCGACCCCGAGATCACGCCCGAAATGGACGCGATCGTATTGAAGGCCCTGGTCAAGGACCCCGACTACCGCTACCAGTCGGCCGACGAGATGCGGGCCGACATCGAGGCCTGCCTCGACGGCCAGCCGGTCGCCGCCACCGCGGCGATGGGTGCAGCCGGTTACGGCGGCTACGACGGATACGGAAACGACCAGCCCACCACCGCACTGCGCGCCGCCGACCAGAACGGCGCACCCACGTCCATGCTGCCCCCGGTCAACCCGGACGACGGCGGCTACGGCTACGACGACCGCCCGGACCGCCGCCGCCAGAAGAAGAGCAACACCTCGACGATCCTGCTGGTCGTCGCGGGCGTCCTGGTGCTGATCGGCGCGATCCTGATCGGCAGGGCGGTGTTCAGCAGCACCGACAGCGACGGCCAGATCGATGTGCCGAACATGGTCGGCTCGACCGTGAAGCAAGCCGAGAAACTCGCGGAGAACGCCGATGTCGTCCTGAAGATCGGCTCGCGCGAACCGTGCGAGGACCAGCCCAAGGGCAAGATCTGCAGCCAGACGCCGACCCCCGACGAGAAGATGGACAAGAAGGACACCGTCACGGTCGTCGTCTCCACCGGCGCCCCGAAGATCGATGTCCCGGACGTCGTGGAGAAGACCGAGGCGACCGCCCGCAAGGACCTCGAAGCCAAGGGCTTCACGGTGAACGTCACCACGGTCGAGTCCGAAAAGACCGCGGGCACGGTCATCAAGCAGGACCCCGCGGGCAACTCGAAGGCCGAGCGGAACTCCGAGGTCACGATCACGGTCGCCAAGGAAGCCGCCCTGGACCTCCCCGATGTCCGCACCCGCACGTACGAGGCGGCCGAGGCACAGCTCCGGGGCATCGGGTTCACCAACATCTCGCGCACCGACATCGATTCCGACCAGCCGGCGAACACGGTGATCGAGCAGTCCCCGGGTGTCGGCAAGCAGCCCAAGGACGTCCAGATCGTCCTGAAGGTCTCCAAGGGCCCGCAGCAGCCGGAACAGACCACGGTTCCCGATCTGCAGGGCAAGACACTCGCGGAGGCGAAGGCCCTGCTTGCCGGGGCTGGTCTGCAGCTCGGCCAGGTGCAGGGGCCGAACGACGACAAAGCGAAGGTCATCGCCTTCCAGCCCGGACCGGGGCAGCAGGTCGACAAGAACAGCGCGGTCACCGTCCAGACCATGCCGGGCGGCGGAGACGGCAACATCTTCGGCGGCCCGTCCGGCTCACGGAAGCACTGACCCCGAGTCGCACCGACCGCCATCGGGCCCCGGCACCTCACGGTGACCGGGGCCCTTTGCCGTACCCGCCACGAGAAGTCCGTTGTATACCGCACATACATCCGTAGGCCGATCGTGTCTTCATATGTGGCGATTCGTTGATCAGGTGGGGGGCATCGGCCTCCGGCCTGCAACCGGCTGCGCGAAGGGGCAGAAGCATGATCAATGAGGTCGCTCTGGTGGAATCACAGGCACTGCGTCAGAGCTTCACCGAGCGGACGGAGGCACTCGACCGCGTAAAGACGCTGTCCTTGCTGCCGAACGGTCTGCACGTGACCACCGCCATGGTCGCCGCCTACTTCGAGGTCGCTGAAACCGTCATCAACAACCTCCTCAGCCGCCATCGAGAAGAGCTCGAATCGAATGGCCTGAGGGTGATCCGGGGCGCTGAGCTGCAGAAATTTAAGGAACTCACCCTGAGTTCCTATCCGGAGAGTTATCCACAGCCCCGTTCGAGCATGGCTCTCTGGCTCCGGCGGACGGTCCTGAACGTCACCATGCTGCTCCGGGACAGTGACGTCGCACGCCGGGTCCGTACGCACCTGCTCGACCTTGAGCACACCTTCCGGGCGCAGCCGACGGTCGTGGACGCCCCGCGCCCCGACAGTGACATCGAGTCGCTCGACGACCGCATCGCACGGCTCAGCGAGGAGAGCTTCACGCGCCTTCTCGGCACCACTGTCGTGCCCATGTTCAACGCCCTCATCGAGACGGCGGGCGAGCAGCAGCGAGAACTCGTCGGCCTCCGTGAGAGCGTCCGGCAGATCGAGCGGCGGCTGGTCCGGCACGACCTTCGGCTGCGGCACCTTCAGCGGGCGCGGGAACAACGTCCGCTCGCCGGGGTCATGGCCGCCATGGATGCCATGAACTGGCGCGAATTCGAGCAACACATCGCCGGCCTGCTGCGCCGGGACGACTGCACCGACGTCCAGGTCCACGGCGGGAGCGGCGGTCGTGGAGCCGACGTCACCGCGTACACCGCCGACGGACGCCGACTGGTCGTCCAGTGCAAGAACTTCGCCCCGTACCGCTCGGTGTGGAGCGGTGAGATGCAGAAATTCGTCGGCACCAAGGCGCTGCACCGCGCGGACGTCGCTGTGTACGTGGCGACCTGCCCGTTCTCCCGCGAAGCACGGGACATCGCGATGCAGACCGGCATCACCGCCGTACACCGCGGCCTCCTGGAGGCCTGGAGCGCGGGCGCGAAGCTGCAGGTGCTCAAGTAGATAGCGGTGGGCCGGGACAGCAGAGGGCCCGAAGTCGCAAAGGATAGTTGCGACTTCGGGCCCGTCCCATCGTATCGGCTAGCGCAGCTCCGCAGGCTTCGTGCGGTCCTTGTCCACCTTCTCGGTGCGTACGAGTTCGCCCCACACGATGTAGCGGTACTTCGACGTGTAGACCGGGGTGCACGTCGTGAGTGTGATGTAGCGGCCGGGCTTCTTCGCACCCGATCCCTTCGGTACTGCCTGGAGAACGTCGACGTTGTACTTCGACGTCTCGGGAAGCTCCTTGAAGACCTTGTAGACGTACCAGGTGTCCTTGGTCTCGAAGACGATCGCGTCCCCGTTCTTCACCTTGTCGATGTTGTGGAACTTGGCGCCATGCCCGTCGCGGTGAGCGGCCAGCGTGAAGTTGCCCTTCTTGTCCCACGGGAGGGCGGACTTCAGCGGCTCCGTGTAGTAGCCCGCGATGCCGTTGTTGAGGTTCTCGGTGTCGGTGCCCTTCTTGACCAGCACCTCGCCGTTCTTCATCGACGGGACGTGCAGGAAGCCGATGCCGTCCTTCGTGTCCAGCGCGCCCGGCCCACCCGCCCAGCGATCACGGACGGTGTCGCCCTGCTTGGTGGCCTCACGGTCGGCGAGCACATTCGTCCACCAGAGGGAGTAGACGACGAAGAGTCCGAGCACCAGGCCCGCCGTGATCAGGAGTTCGCCGAAGACGCTGACCAGGGTCGCGACGGGATGGCGGCCCCGGCGGCGGGGCGGGGGCGCGGACTCACCGGTTCGCTCTTCGTGCTCGGTCCTCGCTGTCACCGCACCCGTCCCTGTCGTGATGATGATTCAGCCCACGAGCGCGTCGGGCTTCCCCTTGCTGCGCGGTCGCTCGTCGACCATCTTGCCCCAGACGATCAAACGGTACGTACTCGTGAATTCCGGCGTACAGGTCGTCAGAGTGATGTACCGTCCCGGCCCGGTGAACCCGGAACCCTGCGGAACGGGATCGATCACCGAGACATTGGACGGCGATGTCTGGGGCAGGTTCTTCGTCATCTTGTACGTGTAGTACGCGTCCTGCGTCTCGACCACGATCAGGTCGCCGGGGTTCAGCCGGTTGATGTAGCGGAACGGCTCGCCGTGTGTGTTGCGGTGACCGGCCAGGGCGAAATTGCCCTGCTCGGCCGACGGCATCGCGGTGCGGAGCGAGCCCTCGCCGTAATGACCGACCATGCCCCGGTCGAGGACCTTCTCCTTGCTGATGCCCTCGGCGATCGGCGCGACCACGTCCAGCTTGGGGATGTGGATGATGGCGAACCCCTGCCCCGCCTCGAACACACCGGGATTGCGGTCACCTTTCTCCCAGTCGTCCTGGATCTTGTGCGTCTCATTGCCGGCGTACAGATCGGCGCGCACATTGGTCCACCACAGCTGATAGGTGACGAACAGCAGCATCAGCACGCCGAGTGTGATGAACAGTTCTCCGGTGACCCGGCTGGCCACTACGGCAGGGCTGTCCTTGGCCGCGCGCGCCGCACGCCGTGCCTCGACGCGCGACATCGGCCTGTCGGCCTGCATGGCGGCCGTCGCCGCGGTGTCCGGCCGCGGTTCGACACGGCGGCGGCCCCGCCCCTTGGCGGCGCGGCGACGTTCGGCGCGGCCCCCGGTGCGCGGTTCCGGATCGGTGCGTTCGGTGCCTTCGGGGTCCGGTACGGGTTCCGCGAAGCCCTCCGCATCGCCCACCTGATTCAGCCCCGGGCCCCGACCCGGATCAGGCTCAAGGCCCGTCCGCAGGCCGATCGTCTCGTCGTCGGCCGGGAAGGGAAGGGGCGCGGGCCCCACCCGGGTCTCGGAAACGAGGGCCGGAGCCGGAGCGGAGGCCGGAGCGGGGGCCGGAGCCGATTCCTGCTGCCCGTACCAGTCCCGTTCGAAGCCCTCGGGGTCGTACCACTCCCGCGGGGCCTTCTCGGGGCTCTGCACCCCATGTGGCGCCTGTGCCCGCGCCTGTGCCCGCGGCTGTGCCTGTACCTGCGCCGGAGGCTCTGCCGGTACCCCGGCCGCCTTGGCCGCCTCGGCCGGGATGTTGTCCGCCCTGAACCAAGGCGAGGCGTGCTGCCCCGGCAGCGGATCGTTCAACGGGTCCGCCAGCCGGTCGACCGCCGCCTCGAACGCGCCTGCGGCCTCGTACGTCCCTTGCTCGTACGGGCCGTCCTGTCCGGCGTCGTGTTCGGGGCGGAGTGCGGTCACGCGACGGCCTTGCCCACCACCGGCGCGAGCCCCGCCGACCTCGCGACGGCCCCCGTGTCACCGCACTGTGCCAGCCAATTGGCCAGCATCAGGTGCCCATGCTCGGTCAGCACCGACTCCGGGTGAAACTGCACGCCCTCCACCGGCAGTTCACGATGGCGCAGGCCCATGATGATGCCGTCGGCGGTCCGCGCCGTCACCTCCAACTCCGCCGGGACGGTGTCGGGTTCGGCAGCGAGCGAGTGGTAGCGGGTCGCGGTGAAGGGGGACGGCAGACCGGCGAAGACGCCCGCGCCCTCATGAGTCACCGGCGACGTCTTGCCGTGCAGCAGCTCCGGGGCGCGGTCCACCACGCCGCCGTACGCCACCGCCATCGACTGCATCCCCAGGCAGACCCCGAAGACCGGGACGCCCGTCGCCGCGCAGTGGCGGACCATCTCGACGCAGACGCCCGCCTGCTCCGGGGTGCCGGGACCGGGCGACAGCAGGACACCGTCGAACCCGTCCTGCGCGTGTGCCGTGGTCACCTCGTCGTTGCGCAGCACTTCGCATTCGGCGCCGAGCTGGTAGAGGTACTGGACGAGGTTGAAGACAAAGCTGTCGTAGTTGTCCACGACGAGAATGCGGGCGCTCACTGGCCGGCCTCCGCCCCGGTCGAGCCGTCGACCGTCACATCGCCGAACGGAAGCAGCGGCTCCGCCCAGGGGAAGACGTACTGGAAGAGCGCGTAGACGACGGCCATCACCAGCACGAGCGAGATGAGCGCGCGCACCCATGTGTTGCCCGGCAGATGCCGCCAGATCCAGCCGTACATGCTGTCCCTCCATTCGGTACGGGACCAGACTAAAGGGCCGGGGCGGGGGCGTGGGTCAGCTGTGGAAAGCTGCCGGCTTGCCTTCGGTCACAGGCCGGGTGGCATCGAGGTGCGCCCAGGCGATCAGCCGGTGACTGCTGCCCCATTCGGGGTCGCAGGTGGTCAGCGTCAGATAGCGGCCCGGCCCGTCGAAGCCGGACCTGCGGGGGACGGGATCGATGACCCCGATGTCGCTCGGCACCGTCCGGTAGGGCTTCTTGTCTATGCGGTACGTGAACCACGTCGTCCCGTCCGTCAGCACCACCGCGTCTCCCGGACGCAGCTTCGGGAAGTCCTTGAACGGATCTCCGTAGGTACGGCGGTGACCGGCCACCGCGAAATTGCCGATCGCGCCGAGGCGGGCGGTCCCCGTGTAGTGACCGAGGCCCTTCTGCAAGGTCCTGACCTCGGTGTTCTCCAGGACGGGCCACTCCCAGCCCTTGCCGAAGCGGGGTATGTACAGCATCGCGAACGGCTTGCCGTCCCGGTACGCGGCGGAGGCGGGAGGCTCTTTCGACGCGTTCGGCGCCTCAGGTGTCGGGGAGGACTGCTGCGCGGGCGCGGAGACCGCCCCGTGTGCCCACCGGCTACGCAGGGAGTCGATCTGCCCCTCGGTCGCGTCGGCCGCCTTCACGCCGGTCCAGAACAGCACGTACACCACGAAGAGCACGATCAGGGCACCGACGGTGATGCAGAGTTCGCTGAACGTCCTGATGATCAGTCGCACCGACACCTGGCCGGCCTCCCCACAGCCGCTCGCTACTTCACCGGCTCCGCATAGTGGAGGTCCACTGTGCCCGAGTAGCCGGGAAGAGTCACCGCCTCGTGCTCGTCGACTTTCCAGCCGAGCCCGTACGCCTTCACGTACAGCAGGTAGTTACTGATCGCCGGGGAGTTGTTGAGCGCCTGCTTGAGCTTGCCCGGGTCACCGACCGCCGTGATCCTGTACGGCGGTGAGTAGACCCGGCCCTGGAGGATCAGGGTGTTGCCGACGCAGCGCACCGCGCTGGTCGAGATCAGCCGCTGGTCCATGACCTGGATGCCCCGGGCGCCGCCCTGCCAGAGGGCGTTGACGACCGCTTGCAGGTCCTGCTGGTGAATGACCAGGTCATTGGGTTGCGGGTCGGGGTAGCCGGGGTTGGCGGTGGCGTTGGGCGGGGCGTCATTGAGGGTGACGCTCACCGAGCGTCCGGTGAGCTTCGTGGTGCCGCCGGCCCGCTCCAGCTCCTTGAGCCGGGCGTCCTCCGCCTCGGTGCTGCCGTCGTCCCGGCGGACGAGAGCGTCGATGTCCTTGCGCACGGCCGCGGTGGTCTCGTCCAGCTGGGCGTTCTTGTTGCTGCGCTGCTGGATGAGATCGGAGAGCTTCAGCAGCGAGGAGTCGGTGCGGATGTTGGTGCCCTTGGCCGTGTTGGCGCTGGTGACGAAGATCAGTCCGGCGAGGGCGAAAACGGCAGCGGTGAGCACACGGGCCGGGTGGCGGAAGGTACGCCGGACGGGCCCTTGGGGAGAGTCGGCAGAATTGCTCAACGTACCCTTATCTCCTTCGGCGCCAGGGAAGCACTACGCTAACGGACGCCCGGGGGAGGCAGCATTCCCCCTCGAGCCCGCCCCGGCGCCAGCCACAGTTCCCTGCGCGGTCACGCAGCGCATCGACAGGAGAGTTCCTCGTGCCGAAGTCACGTATCCGCAAGAAGGCCGACTTCACGCCCCCTCCGGCGAAGCAGGCAACCAACATAAAGCTGACCAGCCACAGCTGGGTGGCGCCGGTGATGCTGGCGCTCTTCCTGATCGGCCTGGCCTGGATCGTCGTCTTCTATGTGACCGACGGCGACCTGCCGGTCAAGGATCTGGGGAACTGGAACATCGTCGTCGGCTTCGGCTTCATCGCCGGCGGCTTCGGTGTCTCCACACAGTGGAAGTAGTACCGCGGCGCTCGTAGGTGCACAGCGGACCCCCGTCCCGCAAGCCTTGCCCTGAGTTACCCACAGCGTTATCCACAGGCGGGGGAAAAGGTCAGAAGATCTGTGGATAACTCCCTGGTGGTTGACGCCGATGTGACTACAGTCTCCCCCGCCGGGGGATGGCACGCCCCTTGTCCCGACTGGAAAAAACCAGCTCAGCGACAAGGGGCACAGTTGTTCCCAACGGAATGCACAAGGTCCGGCACCTGCTGTGGACAACTCCGACTGTGGACAACCAACCCGGGGACGATGCCCGCTCAGGTCAGCGCGGTCGTTCTGACGACAACCACGAGGATCACAGCCGCCAGGACCAGGGCGCAGGTGCCGTACTGCACCAGTGCGCGGCGCTCGCGGGGTGCGTGGACCATTCCGATCGCGATCAGCGTGCCCGCGATCAGGCCGCCGACATGCGCCTGCCAGGCGATTCCGCCCCAGGGGTTGAAGGTGATGACCAGATTCACCGCGAGCAGCGCGAAGACGGGGCGCATGTCGTAGTTGAGTCGGCGCATGAGCACGGCGGTGGCGCCCAGCAGTCCGAAGATCGCCCCGGAGGCTCCGAGCGAGCCCTGCACGGGCGCGGAGAGCCAGTAGGTGAGAGCGCTGCCGGCCAAACCGGAGATCATGTAGAGCGCGAGGTAGCGGACACGGCCGAGCGCCGCTTCCAGCGGCCCGCCGAGCCACCACAGCCCCAGCATGTTGAACGCGATGTGCCACACCTCCTGGTGCAGGAACATCGATGTCACCAGGCGGTACCACTGGCCCTCCGCGACACCTTCGAGCGGACCGCCGTAGTGGGTCGTGGCGCGGCCGAGCAGCATCAGCTCGTCGACCAGCGCGGTACCCCTCGCCAGCACCGCGAGGTACACCGCGACATTGATGCCGAGCAGGATCTTGGTGACGAGGCGGGGATCGGCCGTGAGGCTGCCGCCCGCGACGGTGCGCGGCCGATTGGCTGCCGGTCCGTGTCCCGTACCCGAACCCCGGCGTACGCAGGCCGGGCACTGGAAGCCGACCGAGGCGTCGACCATGCACTCGGGGCAGATCGGGCGCTCGCAGCGGGTACAGCGGATATTCGCCTCACGACCGGGGTGGCGGTAGCAGCTGAGCGAGCCGTCCGCGGCGGCCGGCTGGTCCGTGCCTCCCGGCGGCTGCCGGTCCATCGGTCCCATCGCTTCCTGGTCCCTTCGGTCCTCGTCGTGGCGGGCACGGCACGCACAACACCGCCCTGCTCGTCCGCTATGTATCAGTACGGACGAACAGGGCGGTTGGTTCCCGAACGGGTCATCAGCGAGTGATCCGCCGATGACCTCAGGTGATCAACGAGTCTCGATGACGACGGACTCGATCACGACGTCCTGCACCGGGCGGTCGGTGCGGGCGTTGGTCGGGGTGGCGGCGATGGAGTCCACGACCTTCTTGCTGGCGTCGTTGGTGACCTCGCCGAAGATGGTGTGCTTGCCGGTCAGCCAGGCGGTCGGCGAAACGGTCACGAAGAACTGCGAGCCGTTGGTGCCCGGACCGGCGTTGGCCATGGCCAGCAGGTACGGCTTGTTGAAGGCGAGGTCGGGGTGGAACTCGTCGGCGAACTCGTACCCCGGGCCACCGGTGCCATTGCCCAGCGGGTCGCCGCCCTGGATCATGAAGCCGCTGATGACGCGGTGGAAGACGGTGCCGTCGTACAGCTTGGCCGTCGACTTCTCACCGGTCTCGGGGTGCGTCCACTCGCGCTCGCCCTTGGCGAGCTCGACGAAGTTCTTGACCGTCTTGGGCGCGTGGTTCGGCAGGAGCCGGATCTCGATGTCGCCCTGGTTGGTCTTCAAGGTGGCGTAAAGCTGCTCAGCCACGATCTGCCTTCCGTAAGTCTTCAGTGACCTTGAGTCGTCAGTGACGCAGGTCTTCAGTGACGTCCGACGATCCTCGCACGGGCGCCGCGTCCCGGCCGTTCGGCCGCCGTCGGCGAACGTGTGGCGCTCAGCTTCCCGCATCGTTCCGCACGTTGTGCGTAGCCGCCGCTTCCATGCCGCTCCCCGCAGGAACAAATGCGGCCAAGTGCGTGACGAAGCGGCGCGGGCTGGAGCGAACCGTGGCATTGTCGTCGACAAGCTCGCCTTGCACCATATCGCCCGAAAGTATCACTCGTGAACTGAATGACCCGGATGCCCGCCCCACATGCCATACAGGGCTCCGGCGGGCATGATCTCGAAATGGATGGAAAGGCGGAGTGTCCACCCGCCACCAAGGAGGAGGATCCCGTGACCCGCATCGACAGCGTGCGCGCCGCAACCGACTCGGCGAAGGACAGCGTGCAGCACGCCGCGGAAGTGGTGGCGCCTTACGCCGACACGGCCAAGGAGCAGGCCGCACATCTCGCGCACGAGGCCCGCACACGGCTCGCGCCGAAGGTGTCCAAGGCGGCCCAGCAGGCCCGCGTCCAGTACGACGCGCATCTGGCACCACGTATCGAACTGGCCCTCACCCATGTGCCGCCCAAGGTCGACGAGGTCGGCCGGCGCGCCGCCCTCCGCACCCGCCGGGCGGCCCGTACCGCCGCGGACTTCACGGTGCCGCGGGTCGAGCACGCGATGGCTGTCGCCCAGCCCATGGCCGAGGAGGCCACGGCCCGCAGCGCCGCCGCGCTGGCCGCGCTGCGCGGGCAGGTCACGGCGGAGGAGATCCGGCACCTGGCCAGGAAGCGCGAGCGGCGCGCGAAGGCCGGGCGGCTGTTCAAGGGGCTCGTCGTGGTCGGCCTCGTCGCAGGCGCCGCCTACGCTGCCTGGCGGTGGTGGGACAAGCAGGCCAACCCCGACTGGCTGGTCGAACCGCCCGCTGCCACGGAGGTCTCCGACCGCGCTCCGCTGACCTCGGTCGACGGCAGCGGACCGGCCCCGGTCGACCCCGAGACCAGGGAGTCGGAGGCCGACGGGCCAAGCGGCCCCGAAGACACGGACGGCACCGGACCGGACGACCGCCGCTGAGCCGGCTCCCGGACGACGGACCGCGCCGCCGTTGCCCGCACTGCGGGCGACAACAGGCACAGCGGGCAACAACAGCAGACAAAACCCCCTCCGACCGTGTATGTGCCGGTCGGAGGGGGTTTATGTGTGGAGCCCAGGAGATTCGAACCTGAAGTCGTTAACTTCCTGGCCTGGGCTTTTGCCAGAGAACTGGGATAAACTCCCCAACTCCCGCCCTCCTGCGTCCCGCTCGATCCTCCTCGATCCGGGCCCGTGCTGACGTGTCAGCACGGCTGTCAGCGCGATTGCGCTTGCGATTCGAGTGGGTCGGGAGGGCTGGTTCTCCGGCTCGGGGCGGGCTGCTTGCCGCGGTCGAGGGCCTTACGACTGGGCCATGCACGGCATCCACCCCGACTACACCCTTGATGACCAGCCTCCCGGGCACTCCGTCGTCCTGGTCCCCCGCCACCGCTACGCCCGTGAACTGTCCTTCTATCGCTGCCAACTCCGCCACCCCCGTCATCCTGGCAACTCTTGTGGACGTGGTGTGCTGCTGGTGGCGCGTGGAGGAGGACTTCCAGATGGCGAAGGGCGTCGCCGGACTCGACCAGGGCCAGACCACCTGCTGCACTGGTCCGCCCGGCTCCGTCAGCACCGGCAACAGGCTGCATTACGTCTCATATGAATGGACACGCGCCGGGTCGACAGACATACGCACGCCCGACGACTGCACACCAGCCGGACCTTGACATGAACACCAAAGTTGATGTTAACGTACCGGAGGTCCGCAGCGGGAGTTGTGGATAGCCCACGGAAGGCAAGGCGGGATGGGATCCGCATTCTTTGCCGGCCCGGCCGTTGCTGCACAAATGGCCGATGAGTTAAGCGAGATCAAATCGACGCGTTCGTCGATTTCTGCTCCGGTGGGTCCGGCGGTTTGACCGGTTCAGTGCGGATCGAGATCGCCTTGTCCCCTCTTTCAGCAAGTCGTCGGATTACCCGTACAACATGGACAAGCCGCGTGCCTTGTCCGACACCACGCGAACAACCGACAGCGGGCTGGTGAATGCGCTCGGCCCGTCCGGCCAAAGCGGTCGATACCGCGGACTCGAAGGGCTGTCGTTGTACACGAAGCGAGTTCCAACGGTTTTACTTTCTCTGTCAGGAAGTTGTCAGCGTAATTTAGGTTGGTCGAAGTGACCTCCCTCATCGACCGTTACGATCTGATTCTGCTGGACATCGACGGCGTCCTCGTGCTCGGCCAACAGCCCATCCCAGGTGCGGCGGAGACAGTTGCAGCTGTCCGTACCAAGGGCGTGCCGCTGCGCTTCACCACCAACAGCCCCCGCCGCCGCCCCGGCGAGGCAGCAGAAATGTTAAATAAGGCCGGCATCAAAGCCACTGCCGACGAAGTGGTCACCCCTACCGGTATCGCCGCCGCTACCCTGGCTCAACGCCTTCCACCCGGCGCAGCAGTCCTTGTCGTCGGCTCGGATGCGTTGCGTGACGAGGTGGCAGCCGTCGGACTCAAGCCCGTCAACTCCGCTGACGACAGGCCACAAGCCGTGGTGCAGGGCTTCGCCCCCACCATCGACTGGCCCAGCCTCGCAGAAGCCGCCCTCACCCTGCAACGTCCAGAAACGCTGTGGTTGGCAACCAACTTGGACGAGACCTGGCCCTCTGAGCGCGGTCCAGTCCCCGGCAACGGTGCCTTCATCGCAGCGCTCACAGCCGCCACGGGCCGCGAGCCGGACCTATCTGTCGGTAAACCCGAGCCGACCCTGTTCCATCAGCAGGCCAGGGCCCACAACGCCCAGCACCCACTAGTGGTGGGTGACAGGCTGGACACTGACATCGAAGGCGGGCGCCGAGCCGGGTTCGACACACTGCTGGTTCTGACAGGCGTGACAACCCCGGGCATGCTGGCCAACTCCGACGTCCATCCCACCTACATCGGTGAGAGCATCACCCACCTTCTCGCCGAACCCGCGGCTCTCACCGATGCGGTGAGGCGTTGAGGGCATGCATCCCGTGGAGAATGGTGAGTACCCCATGGCATCGTCGAGACTCCCGAGCCCTACGCGTATGAGTACCGTGCTGGTTATCGGAATGGGCAACATGGGAGAGCGGCTCGCGTACCGCTTGGCAGAGGGCGGGCGCGTGCGGCGCCTTGTGCTGGCCGGGCGGTCCGTCGAGACGGTCGAGGCCATCGCCGGCACCGCCGCCGGCATCTCTGATTGCGTGGTCGAACCGGTCACGGTGAACGCGACCCGGCAAAACGAAGTCGCCGACCTCCTCACCCGCACGCGGCCCGACCTGGTGGTGCAATGCGCAGCTGTGCGTGGGCCCTGGGCGCTGGCGGGGCGGGAAGACGCGGCAGCGTCGGCCGTTCTCAGCGCCGGTCTGGCCCTGCAACTGCCATATCAGTTACCGGCGGTGCTGGCCGTCATGCGAGCCACCCGGGATGCCGGTTACACAGGGCCGGTCGCGAACCTCTCGTTTCCTGACGTGACCGGACCGATCCTCGCCCGTCTCGGGCTGGCCCCGACACTCGGACTCGGCAACGCCGCGATGATCCAGCTTCGCTGTCGCGCCGCGCTGCGCGCCGCCCGGTCCGATGCCGGGGTACCGCGCATCCGCATCATCGGTCACCACTCTCAGCTGCTCGGCGCGATGCTGTCCCGTGAACCGGCCGATCCCACCGACCGCTGCATGGTCTTCCTGGGCGAAGACGGACGGCGCGACGACAAGCTCGCCTACCAGGCGCCACCGATCATGCGGTCCCAGCGCTACAACGAGGTCACGGCAGCCGCTGCGATCCCCGCGCTGCATGCTCTCCTCCCCGGCGCGGCACCTCTGCGCTGTTCGACTGCCGCACCCGGTGGACTTCCGGGTGGCTATCCCGTACGGATCAACGACGGCGCTGTCACCCTCGACTTGCCGCCCGGGGTCGATCGAGCCGAATCGATCGCGTTCAACGAGAAGCAGGCGCGCGGCGACGGTGTGGAGCACATTGACAGCAATGGCACCGTTCATTTCGCCTCGGAGGCTCGCGACGCGGTCGCCGATCTCGACCCCGGCCTTGCCGATCCGCTTCCGGTCGCCGACCTGGAGGAACGGGCCAGACGCCTCGACGCACTACTCGTGTGATCAGTACCAGGCCATATTTAAAGGCCACGCTCCACATCGAGATTGCCACGTGTGACAGGTTGTGCCACCAGGCTGGCACTTGAACAATTACAAGGAATCACCATGTCAGATGAGGACGCCGTCCTGACCATGCCCTACCGCGTGGTTGTCAATGACGAGGAGCAGTACAGCATATGGCCTGAGGGCAGGGAGGTCCCTGCGGGCTGGCGGGTCGTCCGGGAGGCCGCCCCCAAAGCTGACTGTCTCGAATACATAGAAGAGGTCTGGACTGATATGCGCCCGTTGAGCATTCGCCGCCGGGCGCCCAAGTCGGAGCCAGCACCTGGCGCACGCTGATCGAGTTCCGGCGTGCAGGATTTACCGCGTTGATGTCCACTCTGCCAGACCGTCGAAATTCGCCGTTCAGACATCTCGTATCTTAATCCGGCAGGAGCAAACTTGAGTAGCATTGAGGATTCCACCCTCAACGAGTTGATTCAGGCTCCAGTGGATCAAACTTCTCTCCACGAACTGTTCGAAGCCCAGGTGGACCGCACCCCCGAAGGCACTGCACTGGTCTTCGGAGACCAGGCGTGGACCTACCGGCAACTCGACGATCGAGCCAACCAGATCGCTTGGAGCCTGCTCGCAAAGGGCATCGAACCGGGGCACATCGTCGCTCTGCACACCCGCCGCTCGTTCTCGACGATCGCCGGATTGCTCGGCGTCCTGAAAGCCGGCGCCGGCTACCTGCCCGTCGACCCGGCGCTTCCCGCCGCCCGCATCACCTACATGCTTGAGGACTCCGGCGCCACGGTCCTGCTCGCCGACCACGCCACCTCTCAGACGAGTAGCGACCTGGACACCCTCGTCCTGGACGACGCAGAGACCTGGATGCGGCACTCTTGCAGCCGCCCGAGCGTCACGGTCAGGCCCGGCGATCTCGCCTACCTCATCTACACCTCCGGTTCCACGGGGCAGCCCAAGGCCGTCATGGTTCCGCACAGCGCAATCGTCAACCACACCGTCTGGATCGTTTCGGACGTCTGGCGTGGCAAGCCGCTGAGATTCCTGCACCGTATGTCACTCAGCTTCGATGCCTCTGGCTTGGAGATCTACGGTCCTTTGACGTCCGGCGGCACGGTCGTGCTCACACCGAGCCAGACCGGGATCGACATGGACGAGCTCCGGGAGCTGGTCACCAGCGGGCAGATCGACGTACTCGGGGTGACACCGCCCGTACTGCGAGAAGCCCTCGCCGTGCGTGCCCTGGCAGGGACACGCTTACGCTGGTTGATGTGCGGCGGAGAAGCGCTCGAGGCCGACCTGGTCGCCCAGTGCGCGGAGCAGGTCCCCGGCATCGAGGTGGTCAACTTCTACGGCCCGACCGAGACGTGCGTCAACTCGACCTACTTTCCCGCCCGCTTGCACCAGGGGCAGGGGCCGGAGCCGGAGCCGGGGCCGCTACCCATCGGTTCGCCGATCCGCGACACCAGCGTGTACGTAGTGGACGAGACGTTGAACCCAGTCCCTCATGGCGAGGCCGGGGAGTTGCTGATCGGTGGGGCCGGGGTCACGCGCGGCTACCACGGTCGGCCGGGCTTGACCGCGGAACTGTTCATCCCGGACCCTTTCGGCCCCCCGGGCGCCCGGCTCTATCGCACCGGCGACCTCGTCCGCTGGGGAACGACGGGAGAGCTGGAGTTCCTCGGCCGGATCGATCACCAGGTCAAGCTGCGTGGCTTCCGCATCGAACTCGGCGAAATCGAAGCAGCCCTGGCAGGGCTCGACGGGGTCACGGATGCCGTGGTGACCGCAGTCCACCACCCGACCGACGGGACCCGGCTGGTCGGCTATGTCACCGGAGGCGCGGACACCAGGGTGCTGCGCGATGAGCTGAGCGCTCGTCTGCCGGACTACATGGTGCCGTCCATGCTCTCCAGCCTGGACAAGATCCCTCTGACGTCCAGTGGCAAGCTCGACCGCGCCGCGCTTCCCGAGCCGGACCAGGTCGGATTCGGTGAGGGGCACGTCAGCCCGCGAGATCCGATAGAGCAACTCCTCACGGAACTCGTCGCCGAAGTCCTGGGTGTCGACCTGGCTCGCGTCGGCGTCCACGACGACTTCTTCGCGCTGGGCGGGCACTCGCTCCTGGTCACCCGGCTGATCGCTCGGGCCAGGAGCGTCCTGGCCGTGGCGCTGACACCGCGGGACGTGTTCGAGGACCGGACCGTCGCGATCCTGGCCGCTCGAATACGCCAGGCCCGACGCACAGCACCGTTGCAACCGATCCGTCCCGTCGAAGGCGACGGACGCGCACCCCTGTCTCCGGCTCAGGAGCGGTTGTGGTTCCTGGAGCAACTGCGACCGGGAACCACCACGTACACAACCGCCGTGGAGTACCGCCTCCGAGGTGTTCTGGACGTAGCGGCGTTGCGGGCGGCCTTGTCCGACGTGGTCGATCGCCACGATTCCCTACGTACCATCTTCGCCCCCGGCGTTGAGCGGCCGGAACAGATCGTCCTGGAGCAGGTTGACCCACCGTGGGAATTCCACGATCTCCACCACCGGGACGAGTCCGCCGTAAGAGCACTCGTGAACGACATCGTGCGCGAACCGTTCGACCTGACCGCGGGCCCGTTGCTGCGAGCCCGGCTGCTGGGCATCAGCGCAGAAGAGCACCTCCTGGTGCTGACCATTCACCACATCGCCTTCGACGGCTGGTCCTTCAACGTGCTGACCCGCGAACTCGCGCACTACTACCGAGCCCGGGTGAACCGAACCGCGCCGGACCTGCCGGCGATGTCGCTGCAGTACGTCGACTTCGCGGCCTGGCAACGAGACTGGCTGTCCAGTGGACCGGCCGTCGAACAACTCGCATACTGGCGCGACCGCTTGGCGGATGCACCGGCCGCGCTGAACCTTCCGGCGAATCGGCCTCGTCCAGCCGTCCAGTCACACCGAGGCGCGTTCGAGCCGGTGCTGATCCCAACGGATCTGGTGGAAAAGCTCCGGGATCTCGGCAAGCGTGAAGGGGTCACCCTCTTCATGACCTTGCTCACCGGATTCGAGATCCTTCTCGCTCGCTACACCGGTGTCGCGGACATCGTCGTGGGCACCCCCATCGCGAACCGCAACAGGGTCGAGCTCGAGCAAATGATCGGGTTCCTCGTCAACACCTTGGCGTTGCGCACCGACCTGGCTGGCGATCCCACCCTTTCCGAGCTGCTGGGCCGAGTACGAGAGACCTGCCTCGGCGCGTACGCCAACCAGGATGTGCCGTTCGAGCAAGTCGTGGAAGACCTACAGCCTCCGCGGGACCTGAGCAGGTCACCGGTCGTCCAGGTCATGTTCGGATTCGATGTCGCGGTGGCGCGGGTCGAGTCACTGCACGATCTGAGCCTGGACTTCTCCAGGCTCGAGAACGGCTTCGCCGTTTGCGACGTGGTGCTCGACCTCGTGGACGACCCCCGCGGAGTGATCGGTGGCTTCACGTACGCGACGGATCTCTTCGACGCCACGACCATCCGCCGTATGGTCGGCCACTACCTCACGATCCTCCACTCGATGGCGCGACACGATCCGGCGACACTGCGGACGTCACGCGTGGAACTGTTGCGGGCCGCTGATCGAGCCGAGATCATCGCGGCCGGGACCGCACCGGAGACGACGTGGCCGGACCACGTCGGCCTGCACGAAGAGTTCGAATCCCAGGCGGACAGGACCCCGGACGCCATCGCGGTCCGCTACGCCGAGCAGGCGTGGACGTACCGTCAACTGGACGAACGGGCCAACCGAATCGCCTGGAAACTGCGCAGGCAGGGCATCGGTCCCGAACACGTGGTGGCGCTGTGCACCCAGCGGTCCCCGCACATGGTCGCCGGGGTGCTCGGCATCCTCAAGGCGGGCGCCGCCTACCTGCCCATCGATCCCGCGCTTCCGCCCGCTCGCATCCACTACATGCTCGACGACGCGGCCAGCACCACGGTACTGACCGACCAGGACACCCTCACCCAGGTCGAAGGCCGAGGACAGGTTCTCCTCCTTGACGACGAGGACACCTGGAACCCCTACCCGTCTGACCGCCCGGCCGTCCGCGTGCACCACAACGACCTCGCCTACCTCATCTACACATCCGGCTCCACCGGTCTGCCCAAAGCCGTGACGATGAGTCATCGTGGCATCCACTGGCTGGTCGTGTCCCTGGCAAACGAAATCATCGGTGACGGACCTCAGCCGAAGTCGGTCGCGCTCAACTCCCCGATCTTCTTCGACGGCCACGTCATCCAGTTCTCATGGATGGCCGGCGGAGCGACGATGGTGATCGTGCCCGAGGACGTCAGGCGCGATCCGCACCTGCTGGTCGATCTACTGATCCGCCACGAGATCGATCTCATGGACTGCACGCCGTCTCAACTGGACATGGCGACCAGCTTCGACGTGCTGGACGAGATCCCGACCGGCACAAGGATGCTCGTCATCGGAGAGGCCGTCAGCGAGAAGCTCTGGCGCACGCTGGGTGACGGCCCCTGGCAGGCGTACAACCTGTACGGCCCGACCGAGACCCACGCCGCCACGATGACGATCATCGACCCGGACGAACCCCTGAGCATCGGTGTCCCGCTCCCGGGGTATGACGCCTTCATAGTCGACGAAGCCGGTGAGCTCGTGCCACAAGGCGTGGCCGGGGAACTGGTCGTCGGCGGCGGCCGCCTGGCGCGCGGCTACCACGGCCGACCGGCCTTCACCGCCGAGCGCTTCGTGCCCGACTCGTTCACCGGCCGAGTCGGGGGCCGACTGTACCGAACCGGCGACATCGTGCGGTCGACCTCGACCGGGACCTTGGAGTTCATCGGACGCCGTGACAACCAGGTCAAGGTTCGGGGCTACCGGATCGAGCTCGGCGAGATCGAGGCAGCGATCCTGCGTGAGCCGGGCGTCACCGCCTGTGTGGTGATGCTGCGGGACGGGTCCGCCGGGGACAAGCGCATCGTCGCGTACTTCGTGGCCCCGCCGACGACGACGGAGGCGCATGTCCTGCGGGCGCTGGAGCGACGGTTGCCGGAGTACATGATCCCGTCGGCCCTCCTCAGGCTCGACAGCTTCCCGATGACCAGGAACGGGAAGGTGGACAGGTCCGCGATGCCGGAGGCGCCGTCCGTCGCCGCCGGCGAAGGGGATGCCACACCCCCGGGCGACGAAACGGAAATCCTGCTGACCGGCCTGTGGTCGGAGCTGTTGGACGACCGGAGCCTGGGAGTCCACAGCCACTTCTTCAAGAGCGGCGGCCACTCGCTGCTGGCCATACAGCTGATCGCACGGATCAAAAAGGCATTCGCGGTCGACCTGCCCCTGCAGGTGCTCTTCCACAATCCGACGCCCCATGACATGGCGAAGGAACTGCGCAAACTCACGAATCCGAAATCAGCGTCGTAAATCACTGCCCCTACGGCAACGCCTTGCCGACACGCTAATCAACGCGGAAGCACATGGAAATTCAAGAACAAAAGATGTGTCTGCGTCCAACCGGCAGTTGATATTCCTACTACACTATGAGGATGTGAGACGAAGTGGCTTTGAACTTCGTTCTGATGTTGACCGAGAAGGACAGGACCATCCCGGACGCGGTCGACGTGTACGAGAAGCTCTCGGTCGACGAACTCCGGATCATAGCGTTCAAGGACGTTGACACCGATCCGCACATGGCCAGGGACCTGACCGAAGCCGCGCACGCGGACGGCCGGTCGGTCCTGCTGGAGCTGGCCGACACGAGCGAGGCCGGCCAGGAACGCGGCTGCCAACTGGCGCTGGACCTCGGCGTGGACCGTGTGGTCGGAACGTGGCGGCCAAGCGCGGCGGAAGCGTTCGCAGGCAGCGGGAAGCCCGAATACTGGCCGTTCGTCGGATCCATGTCCGGCAACCCGCTGGTGCTGGACAGCTCGCCCGACGAACTGGCCGCCGAGGCGGAGCGGCTGAGCGCGACGCACGGCGTGGCGGGCCTGGTCCTCATGCCCTACAGGCAGAACTCCTACGACCCTGTGCTGCTGATGGAGCGCACCGCGGCTGCGGCGACCGTGCCCTTTCTCATCGCGGGAGGCGTGCGTGACGCGGCGCAGATCACCGACATCGCCGCCGCGGGCGCCTGGGGCTTCACCATGGGCGGCGCCGCGCTCGCGGACAGGCACGACGATCCGGTGTCGGTGACCAAGCGCGTCTCCGAGATCATGCGAATTTCCCGGCAAGCGTCCGACGCATCCTGAATGTTCTTCATCCTGTGGCCACTTGGGCGTTGGCGCGTTCGCCGGGGCCGCGGGATGGAGAGCGCTCATTTGACGACAGAGGGAACGAGAGAATGAAACTCATCTGCAAAAAATGTTCCGAGATGCCCGGTGTCGGCATTGTGGACGGCCCCAATGAATGGCTGTGCACCCGCTGCGGCGAAGCACTGACGCCGTCACTCGACGACCTTCGGAGCTGGGCGGACGCGGTCAGCGACACACCGGGTGTCGGCCGCTACGCCGCGCTCCTGCCGGTGTCCGAGCCTGACAACCTGCGCAGCAACGAGAAGGCCTTACTGCCTGTGGAAAGCCCACGGCTGGCCGAAGCGCTCGGTGTCGCGTCCGTCCGGTTGCTGCCGCAGACCTGGAACGACACCGGCACGTTCAAGGACAACGAGGGCGTGCTCCTGGCGGCCAAGTGCCTGGAGTGGGGTGTGTCGTCGGTGTGCATGCACAGCTCCGGCAACACAGCACGGTCCTACCAGTACTACATGGACCGACTGGGCATCACGTGCACGGCGTTCGTGCCGGAGGCATCCGCCTACAAGTGTCCGACCAGGTTGATGGGCAAGTCGCGCGTGGTGCCCGTGCCGGGCAACATGGCCGACGCGGCCGACGCGGCCATCGCGTACAGCAAGGAACACGGCGCACTGCGGCTGACACCGAGCCAGTGGAAGATCGAGGGCAAAGCGCCGCTGGGGCTGGCGATCGCGGAGCGGTGCGCCGATGCCACGATCGTCGCGGTGACGATTGCCAGCGGCTACGGCCCGCTCGGCATCGAGCGCGGAATCCGACGCGCCCGGGCCGCAGGACTGCCGGCAGTGGGCGAACACACGTATCACCTGTTCCAGGCATCGGACGCCGGGCTGCTGGGCGCGGCGTTGCGGGACGGCCGTAACGAGATCGACTTGGGTGACATGGTGCCGCCGGAGAAGGCCTTCGAGCCCACGCTCCAGTCGACGAACCCGAACCGCACGTTGCCGTTGGTCCGTCAACTGGTCGCGGAAACCGGCGCCCGCATCGACTCCGCGGACCCGTCACGGGTGGAAGCGGAGGCTCCGTTGCTGATCGATGCATGCGCCGAGCTGGACATTCCGGTGGATTACGAGACGGAGAAGTCCGCCTTCATCTGCTGGGGTGGGCTGCGGCAGGCCGCGGGGTCCGGCCATCTGGCACCCAGCGATCGGATCGTCATGGTCGTAAGCGGATCAACGCCTCACAGCCGACTGCCATAGCCACGACGTCGAGCAGGCCAGGCGCTGTTCGTGAAGGAGTGGTTTCTCTTTACCGTGCCACAAGCATCCGAATTCCTGGCCTCCGACACCGTTCTCGGCGGCAGTACGGTGTAAAGCCCATTCGAAGGGGCAACGCAACCGGAATGAACACAAAAACCATACCTCTGTATGAGTGGTTCGCCGCCTCGGCGAAGCGCTGCCCGGATCAGCCCGCGCTGGAGATAGCCGATCGGGTAATCAGCTACGCGGAACTTGAAGGCATGGCCGAGAGAATTGCCGTCCAGTTGCTCGGTGCCAATGACGACGTCGCGCCCGGGCGTGTCGGTTTGCTGGCGGCAGCAGGCACAGTTTCCGCGTACGCCGGGTACCTTGCTGTCCAACGACTCGGTGCCACGGTCGTGCCACTCAACCCGTCGTTCCCCACCGCTCGTAACGCGGCAATCAGTCAAGCCGCTGGGCTGGGCCTGGTGCTGGTCGACCAGGAACGGATCGACGTCGACCTACCTACCCGAATACTCGCCGTGGATTCCGGCGAATTATCGGGAACCCTGCCCACAGGCACGGGTGAGCTGCCTGAACTCGTCGCCCAGCCCGGAGACTTGGCCTACATATTGTTCACCTCGGGCTCCCTCGGCGAGCCCAAAGGGGTGCCTATCCAGCACCGCAATATATCGGCGTATCTCGGCCACAGCATCAAACATTACGAACTCGAGCCCGGGTGCCGAGTACTTCAACCATTCGATTTGACCTTCGATTTGTCGGTGCTGGCGATGTTCGCCGCGTTCGGCTCCGGCGCCACGGTAGTGGTGCCTGGTCGCAACGATCTGCTCGCGGCAGCCCGGTTCGTGCGGCGCCGCGGACTCACGCACTGGTTCTCGGTACCCTCGGTGATCTCCTTGACGCAGCGGGTAGAACCTCTCCGGCCCGGGTCGATGCCCACGCTGCGACACAGCATGTTCGCGGGCGAGCCCCTTACTCTCCAACAGGCGGAAGCCTGGCACGCGGCAGCGCCGAACGGGGTGGTGGAGAACGCCTATGGGCCCACCGAACTCACCATCATCTGCGCCGAGTACGTGTTGCCCAAGCAGGTAGCGGAATGGCCACGTACACCGAATGGAACAGTTCCTATCGGCTACGGCCTCAGTTCGCTGGAATGCATCGTTCTGGACGCTGACGGCAAGCAGGCCGAGGAGGGTGAGCTGTGCATCCGAGGTCCGCAACGCTTCGCTGGCTACCTTGACCCGGCGAACAACGAGGGCCGATTCCTGACCTACGACGGAGACAAAGCGACTCCGTACGATCCGGGGACCCGGCTCACTGACCGGCATTGGTACCGCACCGGTGACCGGGTTCGCATCAGTGTGGACGGCTATATCTACTGTGAACGTCTGGACCATCAGGTGAAGGTGCGCGGTTACCGCATCGAACTCGGCGAGATTGAAGCCGTGCTGCGGGAGCAGCCTGGAGTGCGGGACGCCATAGTGGTTGCCCAGTCGGCAACCGGCGGCGAAGCAGTACTGGCCGCTGCGTACACGGGCCGGATCGGCAACACCGAAGATCTGTTCCGGGTGCTCCGGGAAAGACTTCCCTCTTACATGGTGCCTGCCTCGCTGACAGCGTTCGAGACTTTTCCACTCAATGTCAACGGAAAGGTCGACCGGCGGCGATTGGCTGAGGAATTGTCGAAATGAGCGGCTCAGCTGAAAGATTCGACTCGGAAAGGGAACATACTGATGTCTGAGGGCAACCACTCGTACGACGTCGTTGTGGTCGGCAATGGCGCGTTGGGGCTCGCGCTCGGCTTGGAACTTGCCCGACGTAAGGTGAGTGTGGCCGTGCTTGGTCAACCACACCGACCGGGCGCCGCATCCGCGGCCGCGGGAGCGATGCTTGGAGCCTTCGGGGAGGTTACGGCCGAGCACCTGAACAGCGAGCACGGCCGAACCAAGCTCGACTGGGCCCATCAGGCGAGCAAACTGTGGCCCGAGTGGTTGAGCCAACTTCGCCTCGACTCGACTGACACGGATCTGCTGACGGCCAAGGGCACCGTCGTCATGCTGAACACGGTCGGCGTGCCTGAGATCGACACGCGGAATTTCAAAGCCATACGTGATTCGCTCATCAAGTACGGCGAGAAGTTCGAGGACGTGGATCCCGAGGATATCGATTGGTTGGATGCCGAGCCTACGGCACGTCCACTCCAGGCGATGTTCCTGCCGAACGAGCATGCGGTGAACGCCACCGAGTTGCTCATGCGCCTTGAAAAGGCGTTCTTGGCCGCCGGCGGAATGCTGGTCGCAGAGCGCGCGACGCGTGTTGAACATGCCAACGGTCGAGTGCACGGGATCGCACTGGAGTCAGGCACGGTATTGCGAACCGACAAGACTGTGCTGGCTGCCGGGGCCTACTCTCAAGTTGTCCTGGACAGCGTGCCTGAACAGGCTGTCCAGATCCCGCGGCTCATCAGCGGCTACGGCGTGTCCGCTGTGGTGGACACCGAGGACGGCACCTGCCCGCCCAGTGTGATACGCACGCCCAACCGCGCTTTCGCATGTGGCCTGCACGTCGTCCCGCGCCCTGGCGGTCAGGTCTATGTAGGGGCGACGAACATCGTTTCAGTCGAGCCGCGAGAAACCGCGCTCATCTCGGATGTGCTCTTCCTGCTCAACTGCGCCAATCGCCAGGTTCGTAAGAACCTGGCCGATAGCGGTCTGCGCAAGATTCAGGTCGGAAACCGACCTGTGTCGCTCGACGGAATGCCGCTGCTCGGTGAGACGGGGCTGAATGGCCTGTGGATGATGACCGGTACGTACCGAGACGGCCTGACACTGTCGCCGCTGCTGGCCCGAGAAATGGCCGCACTCCTGCTCAAGGAGGAATCCTCCATCGACCTGGAGCCCTTCAGGCCGGTCCGCCCCCCTATTCAGCCGGCAAGCCGCGAAGAGATTGTGGACGCCACCGTCACACACATGCTGGCAACGGGCTACGAGTCCGACTGGTCTGTCCCCATCTACTGGCCCGCCACCATCGAGCACTATCTGCATGCCGCCTACACGCAGAGGGCGCAGGAGCTGGATCCGACCTTCACGCCCCCGCCGGAACTGCTCGCGGCATCGCGCCTGAACCCTCCGCTCACGCAGGCCCTGCGCGACTACTACGCGGCCGGCCGCGGCGTGCCGAATGTCGGCGCTTCTTCCACGGCGGTACCGAGTTCGAGTTCTGGGAGCCTGTCGGTCGAAGACCTTGCTCGGGAAACGGTTCGCACGTTGACGAGCAGCGGCGTACCGCACCCACAGCAGGACGCCGACGCGTTGTTGGCCCACGTCCTGGGCTCACCCGAGCCCCAGGACCAGGTATCCGAGGAGGCTGCACGCGAGGTGCGTGCTCTCGTGGCCAGGCGAGCCGAACGGATACCGCTCGGCCACATCATCGGGCACGCTCGGTTGGGTGGTGTGGTGGTATCGGTCAACGAGGGCGTGTTCGTGCCACTGTTCCCCACGGAATGTCTTCTGGCATGGGGGCTGTCGACCATCTCCGAGATCCAGAATCCCGTTGTGGTCGACCTCTGCACGGGTTCCGCGGCGGTTGCGTTGGCCGTGGCCCACGCCCGTCCTGATGCCCAGGTTCATGCGGTCGACCTGGACGAGGCGGCGCTGGAGTGTGCGCACCGCAACGCGGCAACGCGGGCGGCGGCGGGCGACACGCCGGTCACCGTACATGCGGGTGACGTCGCCGATCGAGATCTGCTGTTGTCCCTTCGAGGCCGGGTTGATCTCGTGCTTGCCAACCCTCCCTATGTTCCGGTCGGTATGGAGATCTCGCCGGAGTTCGGGAAGCACCACCCGGCACGAGCCATCTTCGCCGGCGCCGACGGCCTCGACGTGATTCGCCAGGTGATTTCCACTGCTGGACGGCTGCTGCGGCCAGGTGGCGCATTGGCGATAGAGCATGACGACCCGCAGATCGGGGTCGTACCGGCCTTGCTGGCGGAGTCCGGCCTGTTCGGCGACGGTGAGGGCCACCGCGATCAGGAGGACCGCCCCCGCTACACCACTTCCTTCAGGAAGTGAATGCCATGGCCGCAACGGAAAGTGACGACAAGAATGGCCTGACTCGCATGCGTGACGAGCTCGACGGTATCGACATGCGGTTGTTGGATGCCGTGCGGGACCGTATCGAGTGCTGCGTGCGGATCGCACACCACAAGCGAGAGCACGCGGTGCCGATGATGCAGCCGCACCGCATAGACGCGGTCCAGCATCGTGCTGCGAACTACGGCGCCGAGAACGGGGTCAGCCAAGCCTTCTTGTCCCGCCTCTACGATCTGATCACCGAGGAGACCTGCCGGGTCGAGACCTTGGTGATCGACGAAGGGCACCAAGGTGGGGAGTCCATTGTGGGGGGCCCGCAATGAGGAATCCGGTTCGGACACTCCTTGTCGACAACTACGATTCCTTTACGTACAACCTCTACCAGTTGCTCGGCGAGGTGAACGGGCAACCTCCCACGGTGCTGCGCAATGACGTGGACTGGTCTGCTCTTCGCCCTCGGGACTACGACAACATAGTGATCTCGCCAGGACCTGGACACCCCGGCCGGCAGCGGGACTTCGGCGTCAGCGCCGCTGCGATCCTGGAATCTCGTTTGCCGGTGCTCGGCATATGTCTGGGACACCAGGGCATGGCAGAACTGTTCGGCGGATCCGTCCAGCATGCGCCCGAGCCGATGCACGGAAGAATTTCGAGCATATATCACACTGGCGAAGAACTTTTCGCTGGACTCCCGTCACCGTTTTCCGCGGTTCGTTACCACTCGCTCGCGGTCACCGAGCTTCCTGACGAGCTGATCCGCACGGCATGGACGCAGGACGGAGTCCTGATGGGGCTACGGCACCGCAGCAAGCCGATGTGGGGAGTGCAGTTTCATCCGGAGTCCATCTCCAGTGAGTACGGTCGCGAACTGCTCAGAAACTTCGGGGCGCTTACCCTGAGGCATCGTGACCGTGCGCGCGTCACCCGGTCGTCTCCCAAGCAACCGCTACACATTCGCCGCCTGGCCTGCTACCCCGACACCGCGACTGCGCACGCCGGACTCTTCGCCGGGAAGCGGTACAGCTTCTGGTTGGACAGTAGCTCGCACGCCGACGGAAATTCCCGCTTCTCCATATTGGGCGACGGAACGGGTCCCCTTGCCGAGTACGTGACATACAGGGTGGGCACTCGCACGGTGCGGGTGGAGAAACCCGATGGAGTGATCGAGCACCGAGGTCAGGGCATCTTCGAGTATCTGGACGAGCAACTCCGCTCCCGGGAACTACCTGCCGACAAGGATCTCCCATTCGACTTCAACCTCGGCTATGTCGGCTATCTGGGATATGAACTGAAAGCCGATATCGGGGCGCATGGCGAACATACCTCGCCCACGCCCGACGCCGCACTGCTGTTCACCGACCGGGCGGTCGTGGTGGACCATGCCGAGCGCTGCACGTACCTACTGGCGTTGGGCGCGACTCCCAACGACCCGGACGCTGTGAAGTGGCTCGACAGAACCGCACACCGCCTCGAGTTGCTGCCCGCGGCCCAGACCCGCCGACAGCATCCACCGGTTACCTCCGCTGTGCTCGGGGAAAATTTCGTTCCGCGACATGACCGCGAGCAGTACCTGGCGCGGATACATGAATGCCTTGAGGAGATCAAGAACGGGGAATCATACGAAATATGCCTCACCAACATGTTCACCACCGATACGATTCATGACCCGTCGCTCACCTACAGGCTTTTCCGAGACATAAGCCCCGTCCCGTACGGGGCCTTGTTCGAGTTCCCGGACGTTGCTGTGCTCAGCGCGTCCCCGGAACGGTTCCTCGCCATAAACGTGGATGGAGTCGCGGAAAGCAAACCGATCAAAGGTACGCGACCACGTGGGGCAACTCCCGCAGAGGATCTTGCCTTGCGTGAGGACCTGCTGAACAGCGAGAAGGATCGCGCTGAAAACCTGATGATCGTCGACCTGCTTCGCAATGACCTGAACACCGTCTGCGAGGTAGGTTCCGTCCATGTGCCGAAACCGTTCGACGTCGAGACGTACGCACCGGTGCACCAACTCGTGAGTACCGTCCGTGGCCAACTGCGTCCCGGGGTGTCGGCAGTGGAATGTGTGCGGGCCTGTTTTCCCGGTGGCTCCATGACCGGTGCGCCGAAACTTCGCACCATGGAGATCATTGATCGATTGGAGGGGGGACCGCGCGGTGTGTACTCGGGTTCGCTCGGCTGGTTCTCGCTGAGCGGCGCCGCGGATCTCAGCATAGTCATCCGCACGATCGTATCTACACCTGAGCGGGTTTCCTTCGGAGTTGGCGGCGCGGTGATCAGCCTTTCCGACCCTGTTGCGGAGTTCGAGGAGACCTTGGTGAAGTCCCGCGCGATGGCGCTGGCGCTCACTGGCTCTGTGCCGCCGCTCGACGAAGGCGAGGTTCGGAATGAATAATTCTCAACCCGCGACGTCTCCTGGAAATATACGGCGCGCCGTCGTGGCCGGCGGTTCCGGTGCGATTGGTCAGATGTTCACCGCGGTACTCGCTGGATCTGGCATCTCGGTGTGCGTGGTGGATCCCCGTCCTCCCGGGTCAATGCAGCCGGGTGTCTGCTGGGTCGACGGTGACATCCGCGCACCTGACGATGCCGTAAGCGCTGAAATATCAGGGGTGGACCTACTGCTGCTCGCGGTACCGGAGCCGGTCGCTGTTGTGGCGGTACCGGCATTGATGGACTTGCTCCCCGAACGGGCGCTGCTGGCCGGCACTCTTTCCGTGAAGGGGCGCATGGCGACTCCCGTGCGCGGCTTCCAAGACCGTCAAGCCGTGTCGCTCAACCCGATGTTCGCTCCAGCACGGGGGATGCGAGGACGGCCGGTGGTGGCCGTGACGTTCCATCACGAGCCCTTGCCCGCCGACCTGTTGGCCCTGGTTGAGGCGTTCGGCGGCCGAGTCGTGCACATGGATGCAGTGCGTCATGACAGATTGGCCGCCATCTCGCAGGCGCTGACGCACGCGACCGTACTGGCATTCGGACACGCACTGCATACTCTCGACGCGGACATAGATGAGTTGGTGGCCGTTGCGCCGCCGCCCCATGCCACACTGTTGGCCATGCTGGCGCGAGCCGCCTCTGGTGTCCCCGAGGTGCATTGGGACATCCAGTCCGGAAACCCGCTGGCATCGGACGTTCATGAAGCACTTGCCCGCGGGCTGGAGCACCTACGAAACGTCGTCGGGAGCGGCAGCGGCGAAGATTTCGAACGATTGTTGCGTGACGTCGCCAGTGTCCTTGGCGAGCGACGTCGGTCCTTGCAGGACATGTGCGCTCAACTGTTCACAAGCGCCGCGCTTGTTTCGTCCGAGGAGAGCGCATGACCACCAGAGAGTTACGCGCCGTTCAGTGAGTTACGAGAAGGTAATGGAAAGTCACGGGAGTAGAACAATGAAAGCGACCGACCTGCGTGGTCCGGCCCGCACCCTCGCTTTGGTTCAGCTGATCAGCAGAACCGGCGACGGTGCGTATTACGTGACATCGGCACTATTCTTTACGCAAATTGTCGGATTATCGCCGGCCAAGCTCGGTCTCGGACTGACCATAGCCTGGACCGTGGCGTTGGCAGTCGGTGTACCGCTCGGGCACGTTTCGGATCGCCGTGGCGCGCGGGAAACTGCGATCTTCTTCTACTGCTGCGCGGCCCTGGCCGTAGGCTCCTATATCTTCATTCGCTCCTTTCCGCTGTTCGTGCTGGCGGCCACGCTGTACGCCATCGGGCAGCGTAGCGGCTCCGCGGCTCAACAGGCGCTGCTGGCCGGGGTCGTGCCCAAGGACCAGATCACCACGGTTCGTGCATTCCTGCAGGCCGGGTACAACGCTGGACTGGCGATCGGGGCCGCACTGGGCGGTATGGTGCTGTTCTTCGACACGCGAGAGGCGTATCTCATCGCCTTCGCCCTTGATGCGTGTGGCTTCCTGGTAGCAGCACTGGTGCTGCTGAAGGTACCAACCGTCGCCCAGACACCGGCCAAAGAAAAGGGCGAGAAGTCGCAGACGGTGCTCAAAGATCGTCCCTACGTTGCCATAAGTCTGCTGAACCTGATCCTGGTACTGCATGGCCCGCTGATCGACGTGGCTCTGCCGTTGTGGATCGTCCTGCACACCGAGGCTCCGAAATGGGTTGTGGCGGCAATGTTCGTCCTCAATACACTGACGATCGTCGTCTTCCAGGTACGCGTGGCGCGCCGTGTCACCAACATGACGAGTGCGGCGCGGTACGTGGTGAAAGGCGGCCTGTTACTCGGTGCGAGCTGTGTGGTCTTCGCCTTCTCCGGGAGTGGTGGCTCGGCATGGTCCGCGGTGTTACTGCTCTTGACCGCCACTGCGATTCAGACCCTCGGCGAGATGATGCAGATGCCCGCCACATGGGAGATAAGCTTCGGTCTCACCCCCGAAGGCCGGCACGGTCAGTACCAAGCGTTCTTCGGATCCGGCCTCACCGTGGCGGAGCTCATCGGCCCGCTCGTGTTGACCGGCCTGCTCGTTTACTGGGGATCATTCGGCTGGATCCTGCTCGGCGCACTCTTTGTCGCAGCAAGTTTCCTCATGGTTCCGGCGGTGCGGTGGGGAGAGCTCCGTTTGGATGCCGCGAAGGCGACGGCAGGAGAAGCCCAGTGAGGTTTGGAACTGGCTCCTGGAGAACGTCTCACGTGGTGAGTTTTGCGAGCTTCTCGTAGCAGGTGAGAGCGGCAGCGAGACCGAGGAAGGTGAGGAAGTGGGAGCCCTTTCGCTCGTACCGGACGGTGAGCCTGCGATAGCCGAGCAGCCGGGCGATCGACCGCTCGATCTTCCAGCGGTGCCGGCCGAGCCGCTTGCTCGACTCGATCACGGGCCGTGCGATGCGCGGGACGAGTCCGCGCTCACGCAGCCAGGCGAGGTGTTCGGCGGAGCAACACGCCTTGCCCGCACGGAGTTTGACGGGGCGGCAGTGACGGGGACCGTGTTTCGGGAGCGGACCGCGGGTACGCCGCGGACCAAGAGCTTGAGGGCCAGGCTGTCGTGGGTGTTCGCGACGGACACCGCGACGGCGAGCGGGATTTCCTGAGTCTCGGACAGGACCTGCGGCTTGCTGCCCTTCTTGCCACGATCGACCGGGTTCGGCCCGGCCACGTGAGACATCCTCTTAGAATCAGGAGAATTGTGTCTTTAGCGAAGCCTTTCCGAGACGGTCGGAAAGATTCCAGGGCCGCAGTCCTGACTCATGCGGCACTGCAGCAGCCGGAGTGGGTTGATCGGGCAGCACTCGCCGACGTGACCGCCAGACTGGCGGTCAGTCCTCCATTGGTGGATGCGAAATCCGTACGAGAACTACGAGCTTCCCTCGCGAACGTAGCCTTGGGTAACGGGTTGGTGATACAGGCAGGCGACTGTGCCGAGGACCCGGCGGAGCGAACAGCCGCACATGTGCGCAGTAAAGTGGCACTGCTCAATCAACTGGCCGATCGCGCTACGGACATCACTGGACTACCTCTTACCCGCGTGGGTCGCATTGCCGGACAGTTCGCCAAGCCACGATCCCAGCCGACCGAACTGGTTGATGGTCGGGAGCTGCCGGCATTTCGCGGACACATGGTGAACAGTCCTGTACCGGATCCGCTGCTTCGACAACCACAGCCCCGACGAATACTGGAGGGTTACCACGCAGCGCGAGAAATCATGACCCACCTGAACCGGGACACTCAGGTACGGACGAGCCATGAAGCATTGTTGCTCGATTACGAACTGCCGATGGTACGGCGCGATGAGCTGGGACACACGTTCCTCACCTCGACACACTGGCCATGGATCGGCAACCGTACCCGTAGCCCCGAGGGCGCTCATGTCGCACTGCTCGCGCAGGTTTTCAATCCGGTGGCATGCAAGATCGGTCCTGGCATCGCCGAGAACGAATTGCTGGCCCTGTGTGAGCGTCTGGATCCCGATCGCGTACCTGGCCGATTGACCCTCATTGCGCGTATGGGCGCAGGCGGGGCCACGGAACAGTTGACGAGCTTGGCCAAGGTGGTCCGTGTTGCCGACCACCCGGTGATTTGGTTGATAGACCCAATGCACGGGAACACGGTGAACACCCCCGGCGCACTGAAAACCCGATTGATACAAGATGTAATCTCGGAAGTGCGACAGGCGAGGGAGGCTATATGCGGCGCCGGTGGAGTAGTCGGTGGCTTGCATATAGAAACCACTCCGGAGCACATCACTGAGTGTGTATATGATTCAGGACAACTGGATCTGGTGGGAGAGCGGTACACCACATTCTGCGACCCCCGACTGAACCCCGGCCAAGCGCTGTTGGTGGTAACCGAGTGGGCAAGGTGTCTAATCAGTAGGCGGAATCAATAGCAACGTAAACGGCCGTGCCACCACCCCCGATTCCCCCCCCGACCCGACACCACCCGACATGCTTGCTCAAGGACTGGACACACGGAGGAATGTCATGATCCGCCATGTCTCAGCACCACAGCAGGAGGCGCTGTGGTGGATACAGCAACGATCATCCTACAAGGATCTTTACAACCTGACTTGGCGGATGTCCGTCGGAAGTCTGGACGTGCCGGCACTCGACCGAGCCTGGCAGGCCATAGTAGACCGATATGAGGTTCTTCGAACAGCGCTTGTGCACCAGGACGGAACGGTCTGGCAGGATATCCACGCGCAGGTGACAGTCGCCCTCAACGTGATGAAATGGCCACAAGAAGCCCAGGATTCGGTGTTACCAGGACGTGATCTTCTCGACGAAGTCGCCAAACACATCCACAAGACACCGTTCGATTTGGGCAAAGCTTCGCTCGCCCGCCTCTCTCTGGTCACTGTAGGGGAATTCAGTGAGTTGTTGTTAACTGCGCACCACGCGGTGTTGGATGGCTGGTCAATGCGGCAAGTGGTGCGTGACTTGGCCGAGGTTTATCACGCTGAACTTGCTCAATCCGGCAGCGCGAATATTGTCGAACCTCCGGTGCAGTTCGCTGAGTATGCGGCGAGAGCCCGAAAGGCTGTATCCGATGGTAGCTGGCAGGAGGGTACAGATTACTGGGTGCGAACTCTGTCCGGTGTCGAGAGCACAACAGTGATGCCTGACCGCGTGCGGCCGCAGCACGTTCCTGGCACGCCGGGCGCCGTAGTACGTCACTCGCTCAGCTCGAAGGCGTCCGATGGTGTAGCTGCGTTGACCGACCGTGGTGGCATGACCCCGTTCGCTTGCTATCTGGCTGCCATGTACACCGTGCTCGGGCTCGGCGGTGTCCGCGAGCGGCTGGCTGTAGGGGTAGGGGTGGCCAATCGATTCAGTGAGCGCGACGCCGCCTGTGTGGGATATCTGACCAATGTCGTCATCGCAACAGGGGAGCTACTCGCGGGCGACACTCTGGATGATGTGGTCGGAAGGGCGCGCGATGATTTCTGGGGCAGTCTGCCTTACCAGCAGGTTCCGTTCTCATTGGTGCACAGCGCGATGTCTGTCGAAGACAGGAACCGCCTGGGTGCGACTCCGAGTGTGTTGCTGACCTACCATGGAAAACTCGGTGCCGGTGTCTTGCTCGGAGAGCGGGAAACCGAACTGAAGGCCAGTCCCAACACAAGTGCCGTCAACCACATCACGTTGGGCGTCTTTGAAGAACCGGAAGCAACTGTGATCGAGGCGGGGTACGACACCAGCCGTTTCGACGAAACCACTGTGCGTACCCTGCTTGCGGACCTCGAACAGGTACTGGAGGCGGGAGTACGAGCTGAGGTGCCGATCAGTACCCTGCGCGTCCGATCTCGCACCACTACCAACCTGGCCACGCAAACTGATGTCGTCGACAAGGTGCAGACTTCTTCGATCGCGGAGAGAGAGGAAGGTCTGCGAGGGTCTGTCCACGACATCTGGTGCGAGACACTGAGGCTGCCTCAGGCGGAGATGGGAAGTGACTTCTTCGCAGTTGGCGGGCATTCCCTGCAGGTGTTCGTCCTATTCGCGAAGGTTCAGGAAGTCGCGGGTAGGCAGATAGACATGATGGACTGGCTCGATACGCCTACGCTGGGCAAGCTCATCCAGCTTACTGAGCAATCAGTCGCGATCGATCAGCCAATTGCGCACAGCGTACTGCTGAGACAAGGCGAGCAGAACGAGCCACACCTGCACCTCATTCATCCAGCGGGTGGTGCCGACCAGGCCACCTACAAGGACCTGGCGAATGCGCTGCCGGAAGGCTGGAGGGTGACCATGTCCCCCGACGGGGATCAGGAGACCCTTGAGGGGATGGCCGACCACCACCGGGAGAACTTGGGCGCCGGCCGGATGCCGGACGTGATAGGCGGGTGGTCACTTGGTGGCCTGATCGGCTACGTCATGGCCATCCGGATGCGTGATAGTGGTGCCACGCCGCCACTGCTGTTGCTGATCGACCCGCCCGCCCCGGACGGCAGCTCAGCAACTGAAGCACACCGCGAGCTGGATTCGTTCATTTACACGATTCTGCGTGCGGTGGATGCGCCAGCACTGATCCCAACCGAGTTACTGCTCTCGCCCGGGGACACCGAGCACGGTCTGAGTGTGTTGGAAGCACTGGTGAATGCCGCGGGTTCCTCGATGTCGATCGACGTCCTACGAGAGCGTTTCGACGCGATCCGGAGGCACTGGACGGCCGTAGGTGAGTACGTCTCTGACGAACCGGTCAATGTTCCGTCGGTGCTGGTAGCCGCTGAGCTGCCCGAAGAGGCTGTTGCACATTGGAAGTCTCTACTCGGACCTGACATGGTGCTGATGGAGGTGGATGCCGACCACTACGCGGCGGTCAAGGATCCTTTCGCGGCGCGGATCGCTGAGGCGGTCGTGGCGTTACTGGAGGGCAGGGTTGGTTAGCTCGCCGTCAGCAGGCACCCGCCCTGGTACTGCAACGGCCCTGTATCAAGGAAGTCGTCGGCCGCAGCAGACGGTCGAGGCCGCCGGCGTGGTCTCCACCGAATTGCCAGCGGCCTCGATCCACTGCCTGAGCAGGTGCGCCAGCTCCCACGCCCCGAGCCGAGCGGAATCGGTAGTGCGGAGGTCACGCACCAGGCGGACGCCAACCGTGATTCAGCCATGCCCACTCCTCCCGTTCGAGGAAGACCATCTCCTCCTCGTCCTCAGCTCCGTCGAGCCGAGGCAGCCGGGTCTTCGCACACGGGTTGGAGGCTCGTAGCGACGGCTCCGCGTCGACGGCGGCCTGGAGGATCGAGAAGAGCAACCCGTGCTCGTTGTGGACAGTCTTCGGCTTGTGCTTCGTTCGGGGCTTTCGGTCTGGAGGGTCAAGAGGGGCCGGGCGCCCCGTCTCCAGATCGTTCACCCAGTCCTGCACCATCTCTCGGGTGATGCTGCCTTCGCCGTCTTCCACCGAGTAGGGCCCGAACCAAGGCACCATATTGGCAAGTATTTGCTTTTTGCACTTACTGCGCGTATCGCCCTGAATTCCGGTGAGCCGGTCGACGAAGGCGAGCACGTGCGCCTCGAACCGTGCCCGGCCGCCTCTGGTCAGCGATGAAGCCCTGCCCCCGCACCCACCCCGGGGGCCGCTGCTGGCCATGCCCGTTCACCGAGCTCTTGAAGCGCTCGGCATCGCCTGGGTCACCGAAGATCTCCGACTCCTGCTTGGCATTCCGCGCACCGCCGGCCCGCAACAGCACGATGTAGCTCGTCGTTCCATCCGTTTTGTCCCGCGTCTTAATCGATGCCATGAGGGGACCGTACGTCGGCACGGTGTCGACACGACGTTGACGTAATAAACACGGAGAGGGCGCCTGACTCGCGTTTTCGCAGGTCAGACGCCCTTCGGAGATGTGGAGCCTAGGAGATTCGAACTCCTGACATCTGCCTTGCAAAGGCAGCGCTCTACCAACTGAGCTAAGGCCCCGAAAAACGGACAGCCCCGGACACTTCAGCGTCCTGGCCACCGCCGCAGACCAGAGTACCGGGTACTCCCCGGAATCCTGCAAAAAAGATGGGGTCTCCCGGTCGGCGACCACTCTCCGTAAGATGCTCGACGAGGTTCGCAGCAGCGAAGCCGCAGCGGAGGGGAGACGCCATGGACGCAGCGCAGCAAGAGGCAACGGCAAGGGCCAGGGAGCTTCAGCGCAGTTGGTACGGAGAGCCCCTCGGTGCGCTCTTCCGCCGGCTGATCGATGATCTCGGCCTGAACCAGGCCCGGCTCGCCGCCGTCCTCGGGCTGTCCGCTCCCATGCTCTCCCAGCTGATGAGCGGCCAGCGGGCGAAGATCGGCAACCCCGCGGTCGTCCAGCGCGTCCAGGCGCTCCAGGAGCTGGCCGGGCAGGTCGCGGACGGCAGCGTCAGCGCGGGCGAGGCCACCGATCGCATGGAAGAGATCAAGAAGTCCCAGGGCGGCTCCGTCCTCACCGGCACCGGCCAGACCTCGACCACCGGCGGCGCCCCCACCGTCCGGCGTGTGGTCCGCGAGATCCAGTCGCTGCTGCGGTCGGTCGCGGCCGCCGGTGACATCATCGATGCCGCCGACTCCCTCGCCCCGACCCACCCGGAACTGGCAGAGTTCCTCAAGGTGTACGGGGCGGGGCGCACCGCGGACGCGGTGGCGCACTACGAGGGACACCAGAGCTAGCTTCGTCCGGATCGGACCGGGCACTACCTCCGAAGGCCGACTGTGGGCCGAAACAGGAACTGGGAGCGGGCGCAGCGCAATGGGTGAGGTCTTCGCCGGTCGGTACGAACTGATCGATCCGATCGGACGTGGCGGGGTCGGCGCCGTCTGGCGGGCATGGGACCACCGGCGCCGCCGCTACGTGGCGGCCAAGGTCCTCCAGCAGAGCGACGCGCACACGCTGCTGCGCTTCGTCCGCGAGCAGGCGCTGCGGATCGAGCATCCGCATGTGCTCGCGCCCGCCAGCTGGGCCGCGGACGACGACAAGGTCCTGTTCACCATGGATCTGGTGAGCGGCGGTTCACTGGCCCATGTCATCGGCGACTACGGGCCGTTGCCGCCCCGTTTCGTCTGCACGCTCCTCGATCAGTTGCTGTCCGGGCTGTCCACGGTGCACGCGGAGGGCGTCGTGCACCGGGACATCAAGCCGGCCAACATCCTGATGGAGGCGACCGGAACCGGACGGCCGCATCTGCGGCTGTCCGACTTCGGGATCTCCATGCGCAAGGGAGAGCCGCGTCTCACCGAGACCAACTATGTGGTGGGCACGCCCGGTTACTTCGCTCCCGAGCAAATGATGGGCGCGGAACCCGACTTCCCCGCGGACCTCTTCGCGGTCGGTCTCGTCGCGCTGTATCTGCTCCAGGGCAGGAAGCCCGACGCGCAGGCGATCGTCGAGCACTTCGCCTCGCACGGCACACCGGCCGCCCCGGAGGGGATCCCCGAGCCGTTGTGGCAGGTCCTCGCGGGGCTGCTGCAGCCGGATCCGCAGGCCCGGTTCCGTACGGCCACGGGTGCGCGCAAGGCGCTGACGGCCGCGGTCGAGATGCTCCCGGAGCCCGGAGACGAGGACGAGCCGGTCGAGGTCTTCGACCAAATCGGGCCGCTGCCACCCGGTTTCGGCCCCGAAGGACCGATTACGGCGGCCCCCGTTCAAAATCCCCGGAGTCCGCAGAACCCCCAGAGCATCCAGGGAGCCCAGCCGGGCCAGGCCTCGGCCCAGCAGCCCGTGCAGCAGCCGTACGCCCAGCCGTCGGTGCCCATGTCGGAGACGGGCAGCTTCCACCTCCCGCCGCCTCCGCAGCAGCCGACACCACCGCCCCAGCAGGCTCAGCCGGCCATGCCGCACGCCGGCTCTCCCTACGCCGCTGCCGTCCCCGCTCCCGCGCCGGATCTCTCGCAGGCGCCCACGGCCGCCGGGCAGCACGAACCGGCCCTCACCCGCGCGTACACCGTCGGTCAGCCGCAGGCTCCCGCCGCCGCGCCCGGTGCGGTGATTTCCGCGCACGGCCCGGCAGCCACCGGGGCGCGTACCCCTCAGAGACGTCCGGGACCGTCCCCGAAGGTGGCGGTACCGATGCTGGTGGTGGCGCTGATCTGTTTCGCGGTGGGCATCTGGGCGCTGACCCAGAGCTGAGCCCGGCCGTCCGGGCCGCTGCCGTACGCTGGCCCGGCTGCCGGACCTGACCGGGTTCCGGCCCGGCTACCAGGCCTGCGGCGGGCCTCCGTACGGCTGCCCTTCGGCGGACGGGCCCGCCGGGGCGGTGGTCGCGGCGCGGCGCCGGGCCAGCAGCGTCCACACCCCGAGCCCGAGCACCAGCACCGAACCCGCGCCGATCCCGGCCACGCCGACCGCCTTCATCGTGTCGCTCCTGGCCGCCTGTGAGCTCTTCTGGCCCTTCCGCGCCATGTCCTTGTCGTCCTGCGTGACCGAAAAGTCCCCGGCGTCCCCCGTGTACGGCGAATCCTTGGCCTTCCCCTCGACCTTGACCTTGAGGGTCAGCGGGATCGCCTTGTCGCCGTACGACTTCGCGATCTGCGGGCTGAGCGTCACCGACAGGTAGTACCAGCCGGCGAACCGCATCGCGTTGACGCTGCTGTTGGAGTCGTAGCGGTTCTCGTACGCCACCGGGGGCAGCGGATCCAGCGACACGGACGTGGGCTTCCCGGAGTACGAGAGCGGCATCGCGGAGTCGACGTGGCCGTGCGCCGGATTGTCGAGGGAGAGTGCGAGCGCGTTGCCGATGAATTCGTCCGAGGCGTTGTTGTTGCTCAGGTACGCCGTGGCGAAGATCTGCTGGCCCCAGTCCACCGGCACCCGGTAAAAAAGAGTCTGCCCCGGCTTGATGCCGTCCTTCTCCTGCCACTCACCGGTCTCCAGACCGGTCGCGTCGAAGTAGCTGCTGCCGCCCGACCGCTTCTGCGGGGCGGCGGTGGGCGGCTCGGGCGAGGCCGACGGCCAGTCCTCCGGCGCGTGGGTCGGCATCGATCCGGCCGCCTTCAGCTGCGGCTCCGACTCGTAGCGCAGCTCCAGGTCCCACTCGTCGGGCGCCGAGGTCTCCTTGCTCTCCCGCTCGATCAGGACGTTGTACGTACCGGCCTCCTGGCACATACTGCTGCCCTTGTCCATGATCCGGTAGGCGTACGTGGTGATCGGACGGGCGAACTCCGCCGATTCGAACCGCGCGTCCTCCGAACTGCACTGGAGGTCGGTGCTGTCACGGATGCTGACCGTGATGCCGTCCCCGTAGGCGACCTTGCCGCCGCCCCTGGGCACGGCCACCGCCGAGACGTACGCGTTCGTCTTCGCGTCGAGGTTGAGACGGTAGTAGAGCTTCTCGCCGGGCTTGATCGAGCTCTTGTAAACCGATCCGGGCGTCAGCGCCGACGCATCGGTGCTGGCCTCCGCACCGTCGATCTCCTTCGCCCCGGGATGAAAGGTGTACGCGGCGGGCTCCCCGGCCGCGAACGCCTGCCCCGGCAGCGCCGCCGCCGCGCACATCGCCGCCGCCGCGGCCAGCGCCGCCCGGCCCCTGTTGCGCTGCCTCATCACGCGCTTCCCCCTCGTCGTCCGTACGGCACGCCCGCGACGCCCGCGTACGAACACGAGCCCCGCGATCACCAGCACCACGGCGCCCGCACCGGCAGCGGCCGCGATGCCGGTCCATCCTGCCCCGCCCGTACCGCTGCTGTCTTCGACGGTGATCGAATTGCCCCTCTTGTCTGCCTTCTCGGCTTCCTTCTCGGCTGCGGCGGGAGCGCGGCGCTCGGGGCCGGCCGACTCGTCACCGAGGGCCGACACCCGCAGCACCACACCGATCTGCGGTTTCTCCGCGATGTCCGCGGCCCGCACGCCCCCAGCATCACCGAGACGCAGAAGTCGCCTCCGGCGCGCACGGGCCGGACGCGGGAGGCGTTCTCGCCTTGGGCGCCCTGTCCGCGGGCGCCGCCGCGGCGGGCATCGCGCCCGCCACCGGGGCGAACAGCGCCCCGCCGATCCATGCCCCCGCGCCCGCGCCACGGCGGTGGTGATCCCGCGCCCTCACCCGTGCCCCCTTCGAACAAAACCCGCCCATTTTGCTCAAGCAACGTATTGATTTGCTCGGGTGAACTCAAGAGCACGGGCGTCACAGTCCCGCAACAGCACGAAGCCCCGGCCGCTCAGCGACCGGGGCCCGCAATCAGGCTGTTCTGTCTCACACACCCGAACCTGCGGGCACGGAGTCAGTCGCCTCCGTCCACAGATCCTGCTCGGCGCGATCCGCCTGGATCTGGCGGTACACGAGGAGCCCGCCGATGGCGGCCAGTGCGACCAGGAGAAGCTTCTTCACCGCGCGACCTCGTCTTTCCTTGACGTAGGGGACTTCTGCCGCCCGACTATACACACCGGCCGATATCAACCGGTGACCTGCCCGCAACCCAACCGGCGCCCGGGAAGGAGCGCCTGTCCGGGGACCGCTCCGATCAGCGGACCCGGCCGCGCCCCTCGGCCCGTCATAAGCCCGTCGAGACCGGTTGAACCATACGAGTGGTGTTCATCTGAAGATCGGCGGATCGGTGTCGTCGGTCCGTGAAATCGCGAGCCACATCCACATCATCAGAAAGGTAAGCAAACCGGACCACCCGAGAGCGAGGGGCCATGAGCACCTTCACGCCCAAGAGCATCTGGACCGCCTTCGTCACCGCCTTCTTCGCACTGCTCGCCGCGCTGGGGCTCATGAGCACCCCGGCGACGGCCACGGAGCAGAACGCCACGGAGCCGACGACCACGGCCCAGGAACACAGGGGTGCGACCGCGGCAACCGCGACCACCCCGTCGGTGCGATGGACCCTTCCGCGCGACAGGGCGCTGCCACCCACGATGAAGCAGCGCATCCGTGCCGAGGCACACGGCTCCTCACCCGCGACCCGCCATCTGTCCGTCGACACCATGGACCTCACGAGCAGCAGGAACGCCGCCCGCACCGCCCACGGGGTCCCGGCGGGGGAGCCGTCCCTCCTGCCGCCCTGAGAGCCGCTCGACTGACCCACGAAGCCCCCGGGCCGGTCCACACCGGACGGGGGCTTCTCCGTGCCGTCCAGGGGCTTCCCCGCCCGCTGGAACCGATGTCGCCCGCCGGCTCTGCGCCGTCGAACACGCCGACGGCCCCAGGCACCCGGCGACCCCAGCCACCCGACGGCCCCAGCCACCCGGCGACCCCAGCCACCCGACGGCCCCAGCCACCCGGCGACCCCAGCCACCCGGCGGGTCCGGGCACCTGGCGGCGGATCAGATCCACGGTCCCGCCGGCGCCGGCCGCGGACGAGCCCGTCGTACACCCCCGCACCCCGCCACTCGACAGCCGGATACGCCGAAGGCCCCCCACCGTTTCCGGTGAGGGGCCTTCGTACTGGTGGGGCTAACAGGATTTGAACCTGTGGCCTCATCCTTATCAGGGATGCGCTCTAACCAACTGAGCTATAGCCCCGCCGCGCTGCTGCGCTGACTTCTGAAGATTAGCGCACGTCGGGGCCAGTCCCAAAATCGATACCCGACGGCCTACTCGTCCTCGGCCAGCGTGAGCTCGACACCGCCCACGAAACCCGCCGACAAGTTGTAGATGAAGGAGCCCAGCGTCGCCAGCGCGGTCGCCAGAACCACGTCGATCACCGCGATGACCGAGGTGAAGATGAGCACCCGCGGCAGCGACAGGAACGACTGGAGATCGAAGCCGTTGCTGTCGTTCGACCCGGTGGCCTCGCTGATCGTTCCGCCCACGGTGGAGAAGACGCCCATCGCGTCCATCACCATCCACAGCACCGCGGACGCCACCACCGTGCAGATGCCGAGCGCGATGGAGAGCAGGAAGCTGACCTTCATCACCGACCACGGATCGGCCTTGGCCACCCGCAGCCGCGCCTTGCGGGTACGCGGAGTCGTCCGCGCCCCCGTCCGCGGCCGCCGGGCCGCCTGCGCAGCGCCCACGCCCTGCGCACCACCGTGCGGCCGGCCGCCCTGCGTCCCGCCCGCGGGCGAGGGATATGCCTGCGGCGGGTGGTACGGCCCGCTCGCCTGTCCCGGCCCGGGCTCACGCTCACCCGGCAACGGCCCGGTCGCATAGCCCTCGTACTGGGGCTGCGGCCCCCGGGTGTCCGTCACAATGCCCCCTTGGGAGTCCGTGGCAGGGCCACGGGCACCGTTCGCTCCTGCTCCGGAAGCGGCCGAACCGGCGCCCGTGGCTCCACTCACGCTCTACTCCTCGTGCTCCCCTGCCGAAGGCGACGTGCCTTCGACATTGCCCTCGACCGTGCTCCCGGCACCCTCCGCCGTCGCGGTCTCGGTGTCCTCGGACCCCTCGACCTCTTCGGCCTCTCGACCGGCTTCGGCGTTACGGGCAATACCGACGACGGCATCGCGCTTGCCCAGATTGATCAGTTGGACGCCCATGGTGTCACGGCCCGTCTCCCTGACTTCATTGACTCGCGTACGAATCACACCGCCGCCGAGCGTGATGGCGAGGATCTCGTCCGTCTCCTCGACCACCAGCGCGCCGACCAGCGAGCCCCGGTCCTCCACGATCTTGGCGGCCTTGATGCCCAGACCGCCGCGGCCCTGAACCCGGTACTCGTCGACGGGAGTCCGCTTCGCGTACCCGCCGTCGGTGGCAGTGAACACGAACGTACCCGGCCGGACAACATTCATCGAGAGCAGTTCGTCGCCCTCGCGGAAACTCATGCCCTTCACACCCGAGGTGGCACGGCCCATCGGGCGCAGCGCGTCGTCCGTCGCGGTGAACCTGATCGACTGGGCCTTCTTGCTGATGAGCAGCAGATCGTCCTCGGCCGAAACCAGCTCCGCACCGATCAGCTCGTCATCCGATCCGTCAGCCGTCTCCCGGAGGTTGATGGCGATGACACCACCGGAACGCGGCGAGTCGTAGTCCTTCAACGCGGTCTTCTTCACCAGACCGCCCTTCGTGGCCAGGATCAGATACGGCGCGGCCTCGTAGTCGCGGATCGCCAGGATCTGGGCGATCCGCTCGTCCGGCTGGAAGGCCAGCAGGTTGGCGACGTGCTGACCGCGGGCGTCACGGCCGGCGTCCGGGAGCTCGTACGCCTTCGCCCGGTACACCCGGCCCTTGTTCGTGAAGAACAGCAGCCAGTGGTGCGTCGTCGACACGAAGAAGTGGTCGACGATGTCGTCTTCCTTGAGCTTCGTACCGCGCACGCCCTTGCCGCCGCGCTTCTGCGAGCGGTAGTCGTCCGTCTTGGTGCGCTTCACATAGCCGCCGCGCGTGATCGTGACGACGATGTCCTCCTCGGCGATCAGGTCCTCGATGGACATGTCGCCCTCGAAGGGCACCAGCTTGGAGCGCCGGTCGTCGCCGAACTTCTCGACGAGCGCCGCCAGCTCCTCGCTGACGATCTGCCGCTGCCGCTCCGGCGACACCAGGATCGCGTTGTACTCGTTGATCTTCGCCTGGAGTTCGTCGTGCTCGGCCGTGATCTTCTGGTGCTCCAGCGCGGCCAGCCGGCGCAGCTGCATCTCCAGGATCGCGTTCGCCTGGAGCTCGTCGATCTCCAGCAGGCCCATCAGGCCCTCACGCGCCACCTCGACCGTCTGGCTGCGCCGGATGAGGGCGATGACCTCGTCGATCGCGTCCAGCGCCTTGAGCAGACCGCGCAGGATGTGCGCCCGCTCCTCGGCCTTGCGCAGCCGGAACTTCGTGCGCCGGACGATGACCTCGATCTGGTGCGTCACCCAGTGCCGGATGAACGCGTCGATCGAGAGCGTGCGCGGCACACCGTCGACCAGCGCCAGCATGTTGGCGCCGAAGTTGGTCTGCAGGTCGGTGTGCTTGTACAGGTTGTTCAGAACGACCTTGGCGACCGCGTCCCGCTTCAGCACGACGACCAGACGCTGACCGGTGCGCGACGAGGTCTCGTCACGGACGTCGGCGATCCCGCCGATCTTGCCGTCCTTCACCAGGTCGGCGATCTTCTGCGCCAGGTTGTCGGGGTTGGTCTGGTACGGAAGCTCCGTGACGACCAGGCACTGCCGGTTCTGGACCTCCTCGACCGCTACGACCGCGCGCATCGTGATCGAGCCACGGCCGGTGCGGTACGCCTCCTCGATGCCCTTGCGGCCCACGACCAGCGCACCGGTCGGGAAGTCCGGGCCCTTGATCCGCTCCATCAGCGCGTCCAGGAGCTCCTCCTGCGAGGCCTCCGGGTGCTCCAGGTACCACTGCGCGCCGTCCGCGACCTCGCGCAGGTTGTGCGGCGGGATATTGGTCGCCATACCGACCGCGATGCCCGCCGAACCATTGACCAGCAGGTTCGGGAAGCGCGCCGGCAGAACCGTGGGCTCCTGGTTGCGGCCGTCGTAGTTGTCCTGGAAGTCGACGGTCTCCTCGTCGATGTCCCGGACCATCTCCATGGACAGCGGCATCATCTTGCACTCGGTGTACCGCATGGCCGCGGCCGGGTCGTTGCCCGGAGAACCGAAGTTGCCGTTCGAGTCCACCAGCGGCATACGCATCGACCACGGCTGCGCCAGACGCACCAGTGCGTCGTAGATCGACGAGTCGCCGTGCGGGTGGTACGTACCCATGACGTCACCGACGACACGGGCGCACTTGTAGAAGCCCTTCTCGGGCCGGTAGCCGCCGTCGTACATCGCGTACAGCACCCGGCGGTGCACGGGCTTGAGACCGTCCCGCACGTCCGGCAGCGCACGCGAGACGATGACGGACATCGCGTAGTCCAGGTAGGAGCGCTGCATCTCGGTTTCGAGCCCCACGGGCTCGACACGCATGCCCACACCGGCGACGGCGGGCTCCTCTTCAGGTGTCACAGGGTTGTTCTCGTCGGCCATTGCTGGTCAAAGTCCTTTCGAGCGGCGGCTTGCTGGTACGGCCGACTCAGATGTCGAGGAAGCGGACGTCCTTGGCGTTGCGCTGGATGAACGAGCGCCGCGCCTCGACGTCCTCGCCCATCAGCACCGAGAAGAGGTCGTCGGCCTGCGCCGCGTCGTCCAGCGTGACCTGGCCGAGGACCCGGTGGTCGACGTCCATCGTGGTGACGCGCAGCTCCTCGGCGTTCATCTCGCCGAGACCCTTGAAGCGCTGGATCGAGTCTTCCTTGATCCGCTTGCCGTTCTGCTTGCCCAGCTCGACCAGGGCGTCGCGCTCGCGGTCCGAGTATGCGTACTCGAAGTCGTCCCGGCCCCACTTGATCTTGTAGAGCGGCGGACGGGAGAGGTAGACGTGCCCGGCCTCGACCAGCGGACGCATGAAGCGGAAGAGGAACGTCAGCAGCAGGGTGTTGATGTGCTGACCGTCGACGTCGGCGTCCGCCATCAGGATGATCTTGTGATAGCGCAGCTTCTCGATGTCGAAGTCCTCGTGGACCCCGGTGCCGAAGGCGGAGATCAGCGCCTGGACCTCGGTGTTCTGCAGGATCTTGTCGACCCGGGCCTTCTCGACGTTCAGGATCTTGCCGCGGATCGGCAGGATCGCCTGGTACATCGGATTGCGGCCGGACTTCGCCGAGCCACCGGCGGAGTCACCCTCGACGATGAAGATCTCGCACTTCGTCGGGTCGTTGGACTGGCAGTCGCTCAGCTTGCCCGGCAGCGAGGCGCTCTCCAGGAGCCCCTTGCGACGGGTCAGGTCACGCGCCTTGCGGGCCGCGACACGGGCCGTGGCCGCCGCGATGCCCTTGCGGATGATGTCTGCGGCCTCGTTCGGATTGCGGTCGAACCAGTCCGTGAGCTGCTCGTGGACGACCTTCTGGACGAAGGTCTTCGCCTCCGTGTTGCCCAGCTTGGTCTTCGTCTGGCCCTCGAACTGCGGCTCGCCCAGCTTCACCGAGATGATCGCCGTCAGGCCCTCGCGGATGTCGTCACCCGTGAGGTTGTCGTCCTTCTCGCGCAGCAGCTTCTTCTCGCGTGCGTACTTGTTGACCAGCGTGGTCAGCGCGGCGCGGAAGCCCTCCTCGTGAGTACCGCCCTCGTGCGTGTGGATCGTGTTCGCGAAGGAGTAGACGCCCTCGCTGTACTGCGTGTTCCACTGCATCGCGATCTCGGCCGAGAGCATGCGCTCCTTGTCCTCGGCCTCGATGTCGATCACCGAGTGGTGGATGACATCGCCCTTGCGGGAGTTGAGGTACTTCACGAAGTCGACGATGCCGCCCTCGTAGTGGTACGTGACCGTGCGGGCCTGCTCCGCCTCGGCGACCTCGGCCACCTCGGCGACCTCGGCACCCACCGTCGCCTTCGCCGACTCGCGCTCGTCGGTGAGCTTGATCGTCAGGCCCTTGTTGAGGAAGGCCATCTCCTGGAAGCGACGCGACAGGGTCTCGAAGGAGTACTCGGTCGTCTCGAAGATGTCCCCGTCGGCCCAGAAGGTGACGGACGTGCCTGTCTCGTCGGTGGCCTCGTTACGGGCCAGCGGGGCAGTGGGCACACCGAGCTTGTAGTCCTGGGTCCAGCGGTAGCCGTCCGTCTTGACCTCGACGGCCACCCGCGTGGACAGGGCGTTGACGACGGAGACGCCGACGCCGTGCAGACCGCCGGAGACCGCGTAGCCGCCCCCTCCGAACTTGCCGCCGGCGTGCAGCACCGTCAGTACGACCTCGACCGCGGGCTTCTTCTCCGACGGCACGATGCCGACCGGGATGCCGCGGCCGTTGTCGATCACGCGAACCCCGCCGTCGGCGAGGATCGTGACGTCGATCGTGTCCGCGTGCCCGGCCAGAGCCTCGTCGACCGAGTTGTCGACGACCTCGTACACGAGGTGATGGAGGCCACGCTCACCGGTCGAACCGATGTACATGCCAGGTCGCTTGCGGACCGCGTCCAGACCCTCGAGGACGGTGATCGCGCTGGCGTCGTACGAGGCAGCGGCCTCGCCGCCGCCTGCGGCGACAGCCTCGGCGCTCTCACCGGGTGTGGACGGAATGTTCTCGTTGGGGTTGCCGGAATCGGCCACGAAGCGCCCTTTCTGGCACAGCACAGGCCGTTCTCCGGGCAAACGGGAGCGGCTGCGTCGTTCGGCTTGTATCGACGACTCCCGCAAGGATGCGGGATTGTTCACCAGTCTACCGGTAGCGCTGACATGAATGGGGGTTTGCCGGTACCTGAGTACGCATGTGCCGCCCTGAATGAGCGGCTGACGACTCCCCATATTCAGGAAGGTGCTTCAGGAGGCTCACGCGGGCCTTGAGCGCTTCGGCCTGTCAACCTCCCGCTACCGTGAGGGACACCCCATTCCCAGCGCGTGGTTCCAACCACCGCATACCCGCACAAGCCGGACCCGACGGACGCGCCCCTGCAGAGCGCGGCGACGGCCCGGGAGCGGTCCGGGGAAGGCCCCGCAGCGGTCCTGGGAAGGTGCCGGAGCGGTCCGGAGGAACGTTTCGGCGCACCCCAGGAACAAGGAAAAGCCCAGGTCAGCCGTATGTGTCGCCCGGACCCGTACTGCCCGGCGCCCGCAGCGGACCGAACCTGCGCTGCGGGCCACCCGGCCCCAGCACCTTGATGAACCGGACCGTGCCCTGCCCCAGATCCGCGTTCAGCCGGGCCACCAGCTGAGGCGCCAGCAACCGCAGCTGCGTCGCCCACGCCGTCGAGTCGCACTGCACCGTCAGCACCCGCTCGACCGGGTCCTCGTCGTACCGCAGCGGCACACAATGATTGGCCAGATCTTCACCGACGATCTGCGGCCAGCGCCCCATCACCCCGCCCACCGCCGCAGGCGTCTCCCAGCCGCGCTCGGTGATCAGACGGTTGATCGCAGAACCCAGCGGCAAGGGATCACGCCCATCGGCCCGCGCACCCGAACGCAGCCCGCCACCCCGCCTGGCCTGCTTCTTCTGCTGCGCGGCAGCACCACGCGCCCGCGCCTGCTCCTTGGCCGCACGCAACGCCACCCGCGCCAGATCGACACCCGAGGGCTCCGGAGCCTTCCCCCTGCCGGAACGCTCCAGCGACGGCTCCCCGGGCCCCTCACCGCGGCCGTTCACAGCCGCTCCACCACACCGGCGGACACCGCGTACCGCGTCCCCGCCAGCACACCCGGAACGTCGTCGTCCACCGCGGCCGTCACCAGCACCTGCTCACCCGGGGCCACCAGCTCCGCCAGCCGCTCACGGCGCCGCGCGTCCAGCTCCGCGAAGACATCGTCCAGCACCAGCACCGGCTCATTGCCCTCGCTGCGCAGCAGATCGTACGAAGCCAGCCGCAGCGCCAACGCATACGACCAGGACTCACCATGACTCGCGTACCCCTTGGCCGGCATCCCGCGCAGCCCCAGCAGCACATCGTCGCGGTGCGGACCGACCAGGGTCACCCCCCGCTCGATCTCCTGCTTGCGCACCCCCGCCAGGGCGCCGATCAGCAGTTCGTACAGCTCCTCGCGGGTACGCGCCGACTCCACACCGGCCCCGACCGAACTGCGGTACTCCAACGCCACCGGGCCACCGCCCGGCGCGACATCCGCATACGCCTTCTCCGCCAGCGGCTGCAGGGTCGCGAGCAGATCCAGCCGCTGCGCCAGCAGCTCCGCACCCACCCGGCCCAGATGCTGGTCCCACACGTCGAGCGTGGACAGGTCCATCGACCTGCCGCCGTGCCGACGCGCCATCGCCGCCGACTTGAGCAGCGTGTTGCGCTGCTTCAGCACCCGCTCGTAGTCCGAGCGCACCCCCGCCATCCGCGGCGAACGCGCCGTGATCAACTCGTCGAGAAAACGCCGGCGCTCCCCGGGATCCCCCTTGACCAGCGCCAGATCCTCCGGCGCGAACAGCACCGTACGCACTATCCCCAGCACGTCCCGCGGCCTGACCTGCGACGATCTATTGATACGAGCCCGATTGGCCTTGCCGGGATTGAGCTCCAGCTCGATCAGCTGCGACCGTTCTCCCTGCGTCACAGCCGCGCGGATGACAGCCCGGTCCGCGCCCATCCGCACCAGCGGCGCATCGGAGGAGACCCGATGGCTGCCGAGCGTCGCGAGATAGCCGACCGCCTCCACCAGATTCGTCTTGCCCTGGCCATTGGCGCCCACGAAAGCGGTGACGCCCGGTTCGAGAGGCACCTCGACCCGGGCGTACGAGCGGAAGTCGGCCAGCGAGAGATGCGTGACATGCATGGGTGTACGCCGACCTTCCCGGCTTCCTGCTCCGTGCTTCGTGGAGCGGACCGGACGTCTGGGGCCGGCCCGCTTCCCGTTGCGGTTACTTCTTGTTCTCGACCGCGTGGCCACCGAACTGGTTGCGCAGTGCGGCGATCATCTTCATCTGCGGGGAGTCGTCCTGGCGCGAGGCGAAACGCGCGAAGAGCGACGCGGTGATCGCGGGCAGCGGCACCGCGTTGTCGATCGCGGCCTCCACCGTCCACCGGCCCTCGCCGGAGTCGGCGGCGTAGCCACGGAGCTTGTCGAGGTGCTCGTCGTCGTCCAGCGCGTTGACCGCCAGGTCGAGCAGCCAGGAACGGATGACCGTGCCCTCCTGCCATGAGCGGAAGACCTCGCGCACATCGGTGACGGAGTCGACCTTCTCCAGGAGCTCCCAGCCCTCGGCGTAGGCCTGCATCATGGCGTACTCGATGCCGTTGTGGACCATCTTCGCGAAGTGGCCGGCGCCGACCTTGCCCGCGTGGACGGAACCGAAGTCGCCCTCGGGCTTCAGCGCGTCGAAGATCGGCTGGACCTTCGCCACGTTCTCGGCGTCGCCGCCGTACATCAGCGCGTAGCCGTTCTCCAGGCCCCAGACACCGCCGGAGACGCCGCAGTCCACGAAGCCGATGCCCTTGATACCCAGCTCGACGGCGTGCTTCTCGTCGTCGGTCCAGCGGGAATTCCCGCCGTCCACGACGATGTCGCCGGGCGAGAGGAGACCTGCGAGCTCGTCGATGGTGGCCTGGGTCGGAGCTCCGGCCGGAACCATCACCCAGACGACCCGGGGACCCTTCAGCTTGCCCACAAGCTCTTCGAGGCTGTGGACATCGGAGACGTCCGGGTTGCGGTCGTAACCGATGACGGTGTGGCCTGCGCGGCGGATGCGCTCGCGCATGTTGCCGCCCATCTTGCCGAGGCCGACGAGACCGAGCTCCATCAGAGATTCCTTAAGCGTTGTGCCGATTCGTACCCAAGGACGAGCCTACGCCCGGCCGGGGACGGCCCGACGGGCATGCTCGGCGCCGAGCATGCCCGTCGGGAACCCGTCGTGACAGAACCGATGAGCGGGTCAGCCGGAGAGGCGGACCGGCATGATCAGGTACTTGTACGCGTCGTCCGCCTCTGCGTCCACGGCCGGGCGGCCGCTGAGCAGCGCGGGCTTGGTGGACGTCGTGAAGGAGAGCTGGGCAACCGGGGAGTCGATCGCGCTCAGCCCGTCCAGCAGGAAGGTCGGGTTGAAGGCGATCGAGATGTCGTCGCCCTCCAGCACCGCGTCGACCCGCTCCACAGCCTGTGCATCGTCGCTGGAGCCCGCTTCCAGGATCAGCACGCCCTGCTCGAAGCTGAGCCGCACCGGGGTGTTCCGCTCGGCGACCAGAGCCACACGCTTGACGGCCTCGACGAACGGGGCGGTCTCGATGACCGCGACCGAGTTGAACTCCGTGGGGAAGAGCGTGCGGTACTTCGGCAGATCGCCCTCGAGCAGCCGCGTGGTCGTACGCCGGCCCGCGCCTTCGAAACCGATCAGCCCCTCACCGGCACCCGAGCCGGACAGCGCCAGGGTCACCGTGTCACCGCTGGTCAGGGCCTTGGCGGTGTCCAGGAGCGTCTTGGCGGGCACCAGGGCGACCGCCGAGGCGTCGGGGTTCTCCGGCTTCCAGAGGAACTCGCGGACCGCGAAGCGGTAGCGGTCGGTCGAGGCCAGGGTGACGGTGTCGCCCTCGATCTCGATGCGCACACCGGTCAGCACCGGCAGCGTGTCGTCACGGCCCGCGGCGATGGCGACCTGGGCGGCGGCCGAGGCGAAGACCTCGCCGGGGACGGTGCCCGTGGCGGTCGGCATCTCGGGCAGCGCGGGGTACTCCTCCACAGGAAGGGTGTGGAGTGTGAATCGCGAGGAGCCGCAGACCACGGTCGCCCGTACACCGTCTGTGGAAATCTCCACCGGGCGGTTGGGAAGGGCGCGGCAGATGTCGGCGAGCAGCCGGCCGGAGACCAGCACCGTGCCGTCCTCCTCGACCTCGGCGTCCACCGAGACCCGGGCCGAGACCTCGTAGTCGAAGCTGGAGAAGCTGAGGACCCCGTCCTCAGCCTTCAGCAGAAGGCCCGCAAGAACGGGCGCCGGCGGACGGGCCGGGAGGCTACGGGCCACCCAGGCCACAGCCTCCGCGAGTACATCGCGCTCCACCCGGATCTTCACCGGAACCGCCTCCTGCTGTTGCTTGCTTGCCCTGCTGGCCTTCGTCGTCTGATCGCGTCTCCCGCCGACGAGGCAGGAAGGACGCCGGGGACCAGTCTGACGTACGGCACCGACACTCGGTGCTGCTCGGGGTCAAGTCGCGACAAGAGGTTCGGAGAGCTCCGGCGCCGAGTTGTGCACAGGCCCCACTTCGAAGCGGATTCCGGGCTAACTCTATGTGGCAGTAGTAGTAGGGCCTGTGGAAACCGTGGATAACGTCGTTTCCGCAGGTCAAGTCCGGTTTTTTGTCCACCGCCCCTGTGGGTGGCACCGGTGGACAACACGGCGCTTCTGTGGACACGGGAAAGTTCTGCACACCCGATGCACAGGACAGAGGGGTTTCTCCCCAGGGCTGTCCCCAGCTTTACCCAGGTTCCCCACAGCCCAACCGACCCTCTTGGTGTGACGCCTTTCACTCGGCGCGGTGAAAGGCGGTCCCAGGTTGCCGAACAGTGGACAGAGGTGTGGAGAAGCAGCGGGAAGCTGGGGACAACATGGCTCGGGCTGTGGGCTGCCGGTGGACAACATCATCAGACCCCTGTGGACGAACATTTTGTCCACAGGCTGTGGATCACTGTTGACCACAAATCCCCAGGCCCTTGACCTGGCCTGATGGAGTATCGGCAGTCACCCCTGTGGAAGCAATATGGACAACTTCCGGATCCCCAGGCTGTGGAGGGGGAAAACTCCCCAGATCTGTGGAGAACGGACGGCCGGCGGCAGGTATTCGAACACCGCGGTGGTGTCGGGGTGTTGGGAGTGGGTGCCGGGACGGGTTTCGAGGGGGCGTTGAGGGGCCTTCGAGGGTCTCCGGACGGGCTTCGAGGGGGCTGCCGGCTGCCTTCGGAAGGACTTCGGATGGTTTCCGGGCGGCCAGGGGGCGGCGTCCGGACGGCCTTGGCGACTTCCGCGGTCTCCGGGTGGCTCCGGGCAGCTTCGGGCAACGAAAAAGGGCGCCCGAGGAGCCTTGGGTGGGCTCTTCGGGCGCCCTTGGGGCGGCGCGGTGCGGAGGTGGTCGGTCAGCCGTTCTTGATGCGGTTGGTGAGCTCGGTGACCTGGTTGTAGATGGAACGGCGCTCCGCCATCAGCGCGCGGATCTTCCGGTCCGCGTGCATCACCGTCGTGTGGTCGCGGCCGCCGAACTGCGCGCCGATCTTGGGCAGGGAGAGATCGGTGAGCTCCCGGCAGAGGTACATGGCGATCTGTCGGGCCGTCACCAGCACGCGGCTGCGCGAGGTTCCGCAGAGATCGTCCACCGTGAGACCGAAGTAGTCCGCGGTCGAGGCCATGATGGCCGTTGCCGTGATCTCCGGAGCCGAGTCCTCGCCGCCCGGGATCAGATCCTTCAGCACGTGCTCGGTCAGTCCGAGGTCCACCGGCTGACGGTTGAGGCTGGCGAAGGCCGTGACCCGGATCAGCGCCCCCTCCAGCTCCCTGATGTTCCGGGAGATACGGGAGGCGATGAACTCCAGCACCTCCGGCGGGGCGTTGAGCTGCTCCTGCACCGCCTTCTTGCGCAGGATAGCGATCCGCGTCTCCAGCTCCGGCGGCTGCACATCGGTGGTCAGACCCCACTCGAACCGGTTCCGCAGCCGGTCCTCCAGGGTCACCAGCTGCTTGGGCGGCCGGTCGGAGGACAGCACGATCTGCTTGTTGGCGTTGTGCAGCGTATTGAAGGTGTGGAAGAACTCCTCCTGCGTCGACTCCTTGCTCGCGAGGAACTGGATGTCGTCGACGAGCAGGATGTCCACATCCCGGTAGCGCTTGCGGAAGGTGTCGCCCTTGCCGTCGCGGATCGAGTTGATGAACTCGTTGGTGAACTCCTCGGAGCTCACGTACCGCACCCGGGTGCCCGGGTAGAGGCTGCGGGCGTAGTGCCCGATGGCGTGCAGCAGGTGGGTCTTGCCGAGCCCGGACTCCCCGTAGATGAAGAGCGGGTTGTACGCCTTGGCGGGGGCTTCGGCGACCGCGACCGCCGCGGCGTGCGCGAACCGGTTGGACGCACCGATGACGAAGGTGTCGAAGAGGTACTTCGGATTCAGCCGGGCCGCCGGCTCGCCGGGGCCGGGCGTGGGAGCGGGCTGCGAGCCCATCGGTCCGGAGGCGCTGCCGGGTCGTCCGGTGCCGACGCCGGACGACCGGTGCTGCGGTTGGGGCTCCTGGATGTCGTGGTGCTCGGGGCGCTGCTGTTCGTAACCCTGGTGCTCGGGCGGCTGCGGGCGGTAGTCGTGCTGCGGCTGCTGGGGGCGGCCGCCGGGGTACGGCTGGTGCCACTGTTCCGCGGGGGCCTCGCGGTCCTGGAATCCGCCGAGCCGGGGCTGCTGCCAGGAGAGGTCCTCCTGGGTGCGCGGCCACGCTCCGGGGTCGGGGCGCTGCTGCTGGTAGTCGGGGTAGGCGGGCCGGGCGGTCGGCATGCCGTCGTCGGAGGGCCGGTGCCCGTAGCCGTCGTACGCGTCGTTGTGCTGCCGCTCGTCGCGCTGTGGCCCCTGGTAGCGGTGCTGGGGGGACTGGGGCTGGTGCATCGGAGGCGCGGGCGGGCTCGGAGGCTCGCCCGCGGAGTCGTCGACGGTGATCGCGATGCGGATCGGGCGGCCGCATTCGCGGCTCAGCGTCTCACTGATGAGCGGCGCGAGCCGGCCCTCCAGGACGCGCTTGCCCCACTCATTGGGGACGGCGAGCAGCGCGGTGTCGGCGACCAGGGCGAGCGGCTGGCAGCGCTCGATCCACTGCTTGTCCTTCGGCTCGATGCCCTGTTGGCCCTCCCCGAGGAGTTGCTCCAGCACTCGTGGCCACACTGCGGCAAGATCGGCAGGTACGTCAGCCACAGGGCACGCTCTCTCGCTGGTCCCACGAATGTGTGGTTCTCGGGACGGGATGGGTGGGGACCGGCAGGCAGGAAGAAAAGACCGGAACCCAGCCACGGTAATCAGGGCGACCCGCGTGGTTCAAGTTGTTGTCCACAGCCTGTGCACAGTGGGGGGCGCCGTGGAGCTGGTTTGACCGGATGGCGTAGCCGCGCGTACCGTGACCAGGTCGAGTTGTCGATGGCTGCTGCCGCCTGCCTCCGATGGGCAAAGATCACGATCTGTGATTGTGAAGCGGTGCACTAGAGCGTTTACGCGAGTCTCTCGTGGGCGCACGGTGACAGCCAGGCGATGTCCCGCCAAAACACGAGTCATTTCTGGAGCCCCCTAGTGAGCAAGCGCACCTTCCAGCCGAACAACCGTCGCCGCGCGAAGACCCACGGTTTCCGGCTGCGTATGCGCACCCGTGCCGGCCGCGCGATCCTCGCGTCCCGCCGTGGCAAGGGTCGCGCCAACCTGTCCGCCTGATCGCTTACAGGTCATGACGTGCTGCCTACCGAGAATCGGCTGAGGCGGCGCGAGGACTTCGCGACCGCAGTACGTCGAGGACGCCGGGCCGGTCGCCCGCTACTCGTCGTTCATCTACGCAGCGGTGCAACGGACCCGCACGCGACTGGGGAGAATGCTCCCCCGCCGCGTGCGGGTTTCGTTGTCAGCAAAGCCGTGGGTGGAGCGGTTGTGCGCACAGCGGTGAAGCGGAAGCTTCGCCACCTGGTCCGCGAACGACTTGCCCTGCTGCCCCCCGGTAGCCTGGTTGTCGTACGAGCGCTGCCCGGTGCGGGCGACGCCGACCATGAACAGCTGGCCCGAGACCTGGACGCCGCTCTCCAGCGGCTGCTGGGAGGGGGCGCGCGATGAAGTACCCGCTGCTGGCTCTTATCAAGCTGTACCAGTGGACGATCAGCCCACTTCTCGGGCCTGTCTGCCGTTACTACCCGTCGTGTTCCCACTACGGATATACGGCGATCGACCGGCACGGAGCGATCAAGGGAACTGCGCTGACGGCCTGGCGCATCCTGCGGTGCAATCCGTGGTCACCCGGTGGCGTGGACCACGTTCCACCACGCAAACGTCCGCGTTGGCATGAACTCCTGCGTAATGCCATGCGCGGCGGCAAGGGCGGGGACTCCGCCGCTGATGCGCCTGTCCGGGGATCGGTCTCCGACCCCCCGAGTCAGGCCGCAGAGACTTCGCCCAATGCTCAAGGAGCCTGATTAGTGGACACGATTGCCAGTCTGTTCAGCTTTATCACCTGGCCTGTTTCATGGGTCATCGTCCAGTTCCACACGTTGTACGGAGCGATCTTCGGCGATGACACGGGTTGGGCCTGGGGCCTGTCCATCGTGTCGCTGGTGGTGTTGATCCGGATCTGTCTGATCCCGCTTTTCGTGAAGCAGATCAAGTCGACCCGGAACATGCAGGTGCTCCAGCCGAAGATGAAGGCGATCCAGGAGCGCTACAAGAGCGACAAGCAGCGTCAGTCCGAAGAGATGATGAAGCTGTACAAGGAGACGGGTACGAACCCGCTCTCCTCGTGCCTTCCCATCCTGGCGCAGTCGCCGTTCTTCTTCGCCCTGTATCACGTGCTCTCGGCCATCGCCTCGGGCAAGACGATCGGTGTCATCGACCAGCCGCTGCTCGACAGCGCCCGTCAGGCACACATCTTCGGTGCTCCGCTCGCTGCCAAGTTTATGAACAGCCCGGCGGAAGTCGAGGCTCTCGGTGCATCTCTCACCGATGTCCGGGTCGTCACCGCGGTCATGATCGTGTTGATGTCGGCGTCGCAGTTCTTCACCCAGCGCCAGCTGATGACGAAGAACGTCGACCTGACGGTCAAGACGCCGTACATGCAGCAGCAGAAGATGCTGATGTACATCTTCCCGTTGATCTTCGCCGGCATGGGCATCAACTTCCCCGTCGGTGTCCTTGTCTACTGGCTGACCACCAACGTCTGGACCATGGGTCAGCAGATGTACGTGATCAACCAGAACCCGACTCCGGGCAGCAAGGCGCAGGACCAGTACCTGACCCGTCTGCTGAAGAGCGTCACTGCGCACGGCGAGGTCCGTGGCAGGACCCGGCGCAACACCGTCAAGCGGATCGTGGCCAAGGGCCCGGACCGCAATGACATCGAGCGGAAGTTCATCACCGGACTGGCCAAGCTGGGCTTCGCCGCCCAGGAGGACGGCACGGTGATCAAGAGCGAGACCGCTGCCGCCGAGGCCGAGGCCGGAGCCGCGCAGCGGCGTCAGCAGCCCAAGCGCCAGACCAAGGCCCAGCGCCAGACCGGTGCCGCGCAGGCAGGGGCCAAGGGCGCCGATTCCGCCGAATCGGATTCCAAGACCTCCCTGCAGAAGCAGGGCGAAAAGCCCAAGCCGGCGGGCAAGCCCGCGTCCGGCTCCTCACGCCAAGCCAAGTCCGGACAGCGCAAGGGTCCGCAGCGGCCCAAGCACCCGTCCAAGAAGTAAGAAGGAGTCCATCCGTGACGGAAGGCACCACCTCCACGGCCGCTGAGGGCAGCGACACCTTGACCCGCCTTGAGCAGGAGGGCGAGATTGCAGCGGACTACCTTGAGGGTCTGCTCGACATCGCCGACCTCGACGGCGACATCGACATGGATGTCGAGGCGGACCGGGCCGCGGTCTCGATCATCAGCGACTCGGCACGTGAACTGCAGAAGCTCGTGGGCCGCGACGGTGAGGTGCTGGAGGCGCTCCAGGAGCTGACGCGGCTCGCCGTTCACCGGGAGACCGGGGACCGCAGCCGGCTGATGCTGGACATCGCGGGCTTCCGGGCCAAGAAGCGCGCGGAGCTCGCCGAGCTGGGCGCCAAGGCCGCGGATGAGGTCAAGAGCACCGGCGCGCCGGTGAAGCTGGCCCCGATGACGCCGTTCGAGCGCAAGGTCGTGCACGATGCGGTCGCGGCCGCGGGTCTGCGCAGCGAGTCCGAGGGCGAGGAGCCGGAGCGCTTCGTCGTCGTCCTCCCGGCCTGACCGGACCCCTAGTTCTGTCGGCCCCGTCTGTTCACAGGCGGGGCCGATCTTTGTCAGCCTGATAGTCAGCCACCCACAGTGCGGTACGGAAGGACGGTTCCCGTGACGGCGGAAGTAGAGCTTCCCCAGGCGCCCGAAGGGGCGCGGGCGGTTTTCGGTGAGTTCTTCCCGGAGACTGTCCGCTACGCGGAGCTGCTGGCGGATGCCGGGGTGAAGCGGGGGCTGATCGGCCCGCGTGAGGTGCCGAGGCTGTGGGAGCGGCATCTGCTGAACTGCGCGGTGCTCTCCGAGGTCGTGCCCGAGGGGGTCACGGTCTGCGATGTGGGTTCGGGTGCGGGTCTTCCCGGTATTCCGCTGGCGCTGGTGCGCCCGGATCTCAAGATCACTCTGCTGGAGCCCCTGCTCCGGCGCACGAATTTCCTTCAGGAAGTCGTGGAGCTGCTGGGCCTGGACCATGTGACGGTGGTGCGGGGCCGAGCCGAGGAGGTGCTGGGCTCGCTTCAGCCGGTGCATGTGGTGACGGCCCGTGCGGTGGCTCCGCTGGACCGGTTGGCCGGGTGGGGTGTTCCGCTGCTGCGCCCGTACGGGGAGATGCTGGCGCTCAAGGGGGACACCGCCGAGGAGGAGATCGCGGGGGCGCGTGCGGCCCTGGGGAAGCTCGGTGTGGTGGAGACCGAGGTGCTGCATGTCGGGGAGGGAGTGGTCGACCCGATGTCCACGGTGGTGCGTGTGGTGGTGGGTGAGAGTCCGGGCGGTGTGAGGTTCGCTGCGAAGAGGGCCAAGGCTGCGAGGACGAGTCGTACGAGGCGCCGTCGCTGATGCCTCCGGTCGCACTGCGGGACTGAGTGCTACGAGTGGTATGCGCCGTCTGTCGACTGTGCTTCCGGTATGCAGCCGTACGTCCCCATGCGGAGTGTCGTGCCCCTGTAGCTAGGCTGCAGGGGCATCGTGTTTCACGTGAAACGTCGCTCTCTGCTGCATGGAATCATCAGCCGCGGTCGCGCGGCTGCCGCGCCGCGGCATCGCAGGCCCGTTAGGGCTATGGAGTTGTCCACAGAAGTGGATTCATCCACAGAAGAGCGGGCCTCGCTGGTTCACGACCCCGAAAGCATGGCAGGCTCTGTTCATTGCGAGCCTGAAGTCGAGGAGAGTGAATCCTTGCGGTCCGACGCCAACATCGCGGGACCGATGACCGATCCGGTCCCCGGTCCCCGAACCGAATCGGCGGGGGAGGGTGTTTCACGTGAAACACCGCCGCCGATGGACGACACCCCCATCGGTCGCGCGGCCCAGCTGGCGGTTGAGGCCCTTGGCCGCGCCGGCGAGGGCCTGCCTCGTCCTGACCGGACGCGCGTCATGGTGGTGGCCAATCAGAAGGGTGGAGTGGGCAAGACGACCACGACGGTCAATCTTGCTGCCTCGCTCGCGCTTCATGGCGCACGGGTTCTGGTGGTCGACCTCGACCCGCAGGGGAACGCCTCTACGGCTCTGGGGATCGATCACCATGCCGAAGTCCCCTCCATCTACGACGTCCTGGTGGAGAGCAGGCCGCTCTCCGAGGTGGTTCAGCCCGTACCGGACGTCGAGGGCCTCTTCTGCGCTCCCGCCACCATCGATCTCGCTGGTGCGGAGATCGAGCTGGTGTCGCTGGTGGCGCGGGAAAGTCGACTCCAGCGAGCAATCCAGTCGTACGAGCAGCCGTTGGACTACATCCTCATCGACTGCCCGCCTTCGCTCGGCCTGCTGACGGTCAATGCCCTGGTCGCGGGCGCTGAGGTGCTGATCCCCATCCAGTGTGAGTACTACGCGCTGGAAGGACTGGGGCAGCTGCTGCGCAATGTGGACCTGGTGCGGGGGCATCTCAACCCCGATCTTCATGTGTCGACGATCCTGCTCACCATGTACGACGGCAGGACCAGGCTTGCTTCGCAGGTCGCGGAGGAGGTGCGCAGCCACTTCGGCAAGGAGGTGCTGCGGACGAGCATTCCGCGATCGGTGCGGATCTCGGAGGCGCCCAGTTATGGGCAGACCGTGCTGACCTATGACCCGGGTTCCAGCGGGTCGTTGTCGTACCTCGAAGCGGCGCGTGAGATCGCCCTGCGGGGTGTCGGGGTCCACTACGAGTCCCAGCATGCCCAGACGGGCAGCGGGAACAGTCAGCAGAGTATTTCGGAGGGGATTCAGTGAGCGAGCGTCGAAGAGGGTTGGGGCGTGGGCTGGGTGCCCTGATCCCCGCCGCTCCGCAGGAGAAGCAGGTGCCGTCCACGGGGATGGGATCGACCTCTGCGGGGGCGGGTCCTGTGATGACGGCGGAGCGGGGGGTGGCTGCGGCAAAGGTGGCCGGTCTCGCGGGCACTCCGGTGGTGCCGGAGCCGAGCGCGCCGGTTGCGGAGTCCGGAACGGTCGCCGAGTCGGCGGGACCTGCTGGGGCGTATTTTGCCGAGGTTCTTCTCGGTTCCATCACTCCGAACCCCCGCCAGCCGCGGGAGGTGTTCGACGAGGACGCGCTCGCGGAGTTGGTGACCTCCATCAAGGAGGTGGGCCTTCTCCAGCCCGTTGTCGTGCGGAAGGTGGGGCCGGAGCGCTATGAACTCATCATGGGCGAGCGGCGGTGGAGGGCCTGCCGGGAGGCGGGTCTGGAGCGGATTCCGGCTATCGTCCGGGCCACGGATGACGAGAAGCTGCTCCTGGACGCGCTCTTGGAGAACCTTCATCGGGCTCAGCTGAACCCGTTGGAGGAGGCGGCCGCGTACGACCAGTTGCTCAAGGACTTCAAGTGCACGCATGACCAGCTGGCCGACCGGATCGGGCGTTCCCGGCCACAGGTGTCGAACACGCTGCGTCTGCTGAGGTTGTCGGCTCCGGTGCAGCGAAGGGTGGCGGCCGGAGTGCTGTCCGCCGGTCATGCGCGGGCTTTGCTGTCCGTGGACGACTCCGAGGAGCAGGACAGGCTGGCTCATCGCATTGTGGCCGAGGGGCTGTCGGTGCGTGCGGTCGAGGAGATCGTGACCCTCATGGGCTCCGATCCCAAGAGCCCTGCCAAGTCCAAGGGGCCGCGGGCCGGCGGCCGGGTGTCGCCTGCGCTCTCCGATCTCGCCACCCGTCTTTCGGACCGCTTCGAGACCAGGGTGAAGGTCGACCTCGGTCAGAAAAAGGGGAAGATCGTCGTCGAGTTCGCGTCGATGGAGGATCTGGACCGGATTCTCGGCAGCCTGGCACCGGGTGAGGGCCGCGTGCTGGATCGGGCACCTTCCGAGGATTCCGCAGAGGGCGACGAGGGCTGACCCGGCCGAAGGAGTCGCGGGGCGGGCTGTGTTCCGGTGTCACCGGAACACAGCCCGCCCTTTGCTTTCTCTCGGTGTCGACTTCATCCCTGGGTGGATACGATGCGTTCTGGTATGGCACATCCGGCTTGAGCCACCTTCGGTAGGGAGGGCCATGCGATCGGTGAGCCGCAGCCGACTGATGACAGCAGGGATGGGCCTGGGGGCTGTCGCGGGTTCGTCGGCAGCCTGCTCCTCGAACGGAATGCACTGACCGTCGCACGCGACGCGACGGGCGAAGGAAGCGAGGAACAGCCTTCATGGGGCGTCGGTTCGTACCGCTCACACTGGACAACCTTTCCGATCTGCCCAGACGCTGCCGTTCGTGTGTCTTCTGGGAGCTTGATCCGGTCAGCGGGGAAGCTGCGGTAAAAGCGGGAACGCCCGAGCTGGCGAAGGAGGCCTGGATCTCAGCCGTTCTCCTGGAGTGGGGGTCGTGCGGCCGCGTGGTCTATGTCGACGATGTGCCGGTGGGCTTCGTGCTCTATGCGCCTCCGGCCTATGTGCCGCGTTCGACCGCGTTTCCCACCAGCCCGGTCTCCCCCGATGCCGTACAGCTGATGACGGCCTGGATCGTTCCGGGCTACCAGGGGCAGGGGCTGGGCCGGGTCATGGTGCAGACCGTCGCCAAGGATCTGCTGCGCCGGGGGTTCAAGGCGATCGAGGCGTTCGGCGATGCCCGGTGGAAGGAGCCTGCCTGTGTGCTTCCCGCGGACCATCTGCTGGCGGTGGGCTTCAAGACCGTACGGCCGCATCCCCTTCATCCGCGGCTGAGACTTGAGCTGCGTACGACGCTGTCCTGGAAGGAAGACGTCGAACTGGCACTGGACCGGCTGCTGGGGGCGGTGCAGAAGGAACCGGCGCTGAGGCCGTTGTGATCCGAGAGCCCATGACAACGTGAAACGGGCCCGTCCCCGAGGGATGGACCCGTTTCACGTGAAACAGCGCGCTGCGGTTCTACTCAGCCGAGGAAGTCCTCGAGGTCGCGGAGGATCGCGGCCTTCGGCTTGGCACCGACGATGGTCTTCGCGACTTCGCCGCCCTTGTAGACGTTCAGGGTCGGGATGGACATGACGCCGTACTTGGCAGCCGTGGCCGGGTTCTCATCGATGTTGAGCTTGACGATCTCGATCTGGTCGCCGTGCTCGGCAGCGATGGCCTCCAGCGAGGGGGCGATCTGACGGCACGGTCCGCACCAGGCGGCCCAGAAGTCCACCAGTACGGGCTTCCCGCTCTTCAGGACGACCTCGTCGAAGGAGTCGTCGGTCACGTTCTTCAGGGCGCCGGCCACGGCGACCTCCTTAACTTCTTGGGGGTGTGTGGGGTGAGAGGTGCGAATCAGACGGCGGCCGCAGCAGCCTTCTCGTCGTCAGCGAGCGCGGCGAGGAAGCGCTCGGCATCGAGTGCGGCCGAGCAGCCGGTGCCGGCAGCGGTGATCGCCTGCCGGTAGGTGTGGTCGACGACGTCACCGGCGCCGAAGACGCCGGTCAGGTTGGTACGTGTCGAGGGAGCATCGACCTTGAGGTAGCCCTCGTCGTCGAGGTCGAGCTGGCCCTTGAAGAGCTCGGTGCGCGGGTCGTGGCCCACTGCGATGAACAGGCCGGTCACGGGGAGCTCGGACGTCTCGCCGGTCTTGGTGTTCCGAAGGGTCAGACCGGACAGCTTCTGGTCGCCGTGCACCTCGGCGACCTCGCTGTCCCAGGCGAACTTGATCTTCGGGTCGGCGAAGGCGCGCTCCTGCATCGCCTTGGAGGCGCGCAGCGTGTCGCGTCGGTGGACGATGGTGACCGACTTGGCGAAGCGGGAGAGGAAGGTCGCCTCCTCCATCGCGGTGTCGCCGCCGCCGACCACGGCGATGTCCTGGTCCTTGAAGAAGAAGCCGTCACAGGTGGCGCACCAGGAGACGCCGCGTCCGGAGAGCGCGTCCTCGTTGGGCAGGCCGAGCTTGCGGTGCTGGGAGCCGGTTGTCACGATGACCGCCTTGGCACGGTGCACCGTGCCCGCCGTGTCGGTGACCGTCTTGATGTCTCCGGTGAGGTCCACGGAGATGACATCGTCGGGGACGAGCTCGGCACCGAAGCGTTCGGCCTGGGCGCGCATGTTGTCCATGAGCTCGGGGCCCATGATCCCGTCCTGGAAGCCCGGGAAGTTCTCCACGTCGGTGGTGTTCATCAGCGCGCCACCGGCGGTGACAGCGCCTTCGAACACCAGCGGCTTCAGCGAGGCGCGTGCGGTGTAAAGGGCGGCCGTGTAGCCCGCGGGGCCGGAGCCGATGATGATCACATTACGGACGTCGCTCACGGGTTTCTTCCTCGTCTCTGCAGACTGCCTACTGTCCACGCCTACTGGGGTCGATTCAACGACTCTCACCCCACCCAACGGATCCTACGGGGGAAGCATTCCCCGCCGTGCCAGGGCGGCGTCCGACGCGATTCTCAGGGGCGTGCGTAGGTGCGGGTCAGCAGGAGTTCTCCCTTGCCCGAGGGCGTCTCCCGGACGCAGGTCGCGTCGACGACGTACGCCTGTACGCGGGTCGCGTCGGACAGGTGCGGAAGAACGACGAGGAAAGCGTCCGTGCCTTCGTAGGTGCCCTCTTCCACGGCGAGGGCCGCGGCGTTGCGCCCGGTGGCCTGCTCGATACAGGGCGGGACGGGCACGGTGGGTGCGCGTAGGGGCGTCTGGGGCGATTCGGATCCGGCAGAGGTGCTCTTCGGCGTCGAATGCGACTCGACGGAGGGGGCCCGCTTCTCTGCCCCCGCACCATCTCCTGACCTCGACGGCTTTGCGCCGGTGTTCGTGAGGAGCGCTTGCACCCGGCCTTCGAGCGTGGACTCCGAGAAGTCCTCGCCGCCGTTCTCCGCAGAGCTGGCGCTGCGATCCGCCGCCTTGAGGCTCGTGGAATCCTGGGACGGCTGGAGGCCCTGCAGCACGAGGACGCTCACGCCGACCACGGCTGCGCCGAGAGCGGCTCCGAGCACGGCTGTGCGGCGGCGTCGGGCCGGCCGACGGCCGGGGCCGGTGGCTGCCTGGGGACGACCTGCCGGACGGTTCGAGGGACTGGGATCCGCGCCCGACTTCTGTGCTGCCGACGATTCTGTTTCACGTGAAACATGCGCCGAGTCCTGTGAAGCAGGCACCGGGTCACGTGAGACAGGCACCGGATCATGCGGCGCCGTCGTATCGAGAGCCGCTTCGGCGATGAGCGCGGCATCGATGCGGTCCACGACGTCGTCCGGCATGCGCTGTGGCATGGGCACGGTGCCGAGCAGCTCGCGGATCTCGGTGAGCGAGGCCTGGACCTCACCGCAGAGTTCGCAGCCGTCCACATGGTCGCGTACCTCTGCCGAGCGTGACGGTGGGAGCAGCCCCTCTGCCAGGTCGGAGATCTCCGTGACGTCCGGGTGCTGGCTCGTGTCGGTCGTTGATGTCATATGCGCCCACCTCCGCCCTTCACTGCAGCGGGATCGCTTGTGCCCGCATCGTTCGGCCCCGATGCCGGTGGGACGGATGCACGCGGCGTCCGGTTCCTTTTCGTGGCCGTCCCCTCGGTGCTCGTGACCTCGCTGCGGAGGTGAGTGAGCAGCGGCGCCAGCCGGGCCCGACCCCGCGCACAGCGGCTCTTCACGGTGCCGGTCGCCACGTCGAGGATGCGCGCCGCCTCGGCCACCGGGTAGCCCTGCATGTCCACGAGGACGAGTGCGGCCCGTTGTTCGGCGGGGAGAGTGGCCAGTGCGGCCAGCAGCTCGCGGTGGAGGTCCTGGCGCTCTGCCGGCGCCTCCGCGGATTCATGCGGTTCGAGGAGTTGCTCGAACCGTCCGGTGTCGTCGACCGGCGCCGTCCTGCGGGTGGCCGCCTTGCGGACCCGGTCGAGGCAGGCATTGACGGTGATGCGGTGGAGCCAGGTGGTGACGGCGGACTGGCCGCGGAAGGTGTGGGCGGCCCGGAATGCGGAGACAAGGGCGTCCTGGACGGCGTCCGCGGCTTCCTCGCGGTCGCCCAGGGTCCGTATCGCCACGGCCCACAGCCGGTCGCGGTGGCGTCGTACGAGCTCGCCGAAGGCGTCCGGTTCGCCGGCCACATGGCGAGCGAGGAGGTCTGAGTCGCTGAGTGGTTCTGACGGCTCGGCGGCCACCTCCCCTCCCTCCCTTTCACTGCGTCGAGGTCCGTCTGTCTATCACGATTCGAGTCGGCCAGGGCAGAGGGCGGAAGGGGGACGGTCCGAGGCGGGAACGAGAACATTCGGTGAGGGGCGCCAGGTGTGCGGGAGGCCGGGGTGCCCCCGGCCTCCCCGTCACTTGAGTACGGAGATCTCCGAGATCCCGCCCCGGTAGCCACCCGTTCCGTCCGACGGCAGTTCGGTGAGATGGATCAGGACGTAGCGGGTCCGCACCGGCTTGGAGAAGGTCTCCTTCAGCTCGCTCCCCGCCGTTGCGAGTTCTGTGAGGCGCTGGGGGAAGTCCGAGAGGGACGACGGGGCGGAGGCACTCGGATCGGCCGCCAGCACCTCGGCCTTCTGCCCGCTGCGGTACATCTTGACCGTGACGCCTGCGACGTCCTGGACGCTGCCCAGGTCGACGACTATGCCGCTGCCGTCCCTGCGGTTCGGGTAGTTGCCGAAGTTCGCGTAGCCCACATAACGCGGGGTGATCCAGGCCGTGCTTGCGTTGCTGTCGACGGAGTTCGACACCTGATCCGGCTGGATCCCCGAGCCGCCGGGCATGAACTCCGTCGCACCGGCGATGTGCAGCGGTTCGGTCGGCTGCCGGGGCTTGTTGTCACCGTTCTCCGGGGTGGTCTGTGTGCTTTCCCCGGGGTCGGACCCCTTGCTGCGATGGTCCAGGAGCGTCTCGGCGAGCTGCCAGCTGCCGAGGCCCAGCGCGGCGATGAGCAGCGCGGACACGGCCCACTTCAGGGCCTTGCCGGTGCGGCTCTGCAGCGGTGCCGGGGGTATGGCGATCGTGGGCTGCGCGGCGACGGGCCCTGTCGGCGGACGCCCATAGGAACCCTGCTGATAGGTCGTGCGCTGGTACTCGGGAGGCGCCGTGAAGGCAGGCTCCGGAGGACGGATGCGAGGCATCGCGGCGACGGCCTTGGCCAGCTCGTCCGGCGTGGTGCACGGCTGTTCCTGCCGGGAGGCGGTGGCGCCGTCGTTGGCGAGCGCGCGCATGGCGAGCTCAGCGAGGCCGCGGTGGACCCCGGCCCGCACCTGGTCGGGGGCGATAAGTCCCACGCCCTTGGGCAGCCCGGTCAGGCCGTAGGCGTCGTTCTCGTACGGCCAGCGCTGGGTCAGCGCGGCGTAGAGCAGGGCGCCGATCGCCTCGGTGTCCGCCCGCTGGGGACCGTCGGAGGTGATGCCGCGCAGGGCGGCGTTCACCGCGAGGCCGCGGATCCTGTACTGCCCGGTCGAGCTGCGCAGCACCGCCCCCGGGGTGAGCCTCAGATGCGCGAGGCCCTCTCGGTGTGCTGCCGCCATGGCCTGGGAGACCTGGCTGACGAGCTGGTACGCGTCGTGCGCGTCCATCGGCCCCGACGCGAGCAGGGAGGTGAGCTCGGTGGCGTCGGGAAGCCATTCGTGGACGACGTAGACGAGGTCGTCCTCCTCCACCGCGTCGAGGACCTGCACGAAGCGCGGGTCACCAAGCAGTGCGGAGGACCGGGCGGCGGCCAGCACGGAGCGGGCACGCGGATGGTCGGCCGGAAGCAGATGGACGCCGACCGCGCGGCGCAGCTTCTCGTCGACGGCGCGCCAGCTGCTGAAGCCGTCCAGACGGGTGACGCACTCCTCGAGCCGGTAGCGTCTGGCAAGTTTGTGGCCACTGTGCAGATCAGGGGTCGGCAAGGTGGCCTCGGAACCGATGCGTTCACCATCCGTGTCCTGCGGCTTCGTGCCTGTGGTGTCCTGAGCTTCTGCCGTCCCGTCGGTCGTGGCCTCGTCCGCCTTGGCGGCCAGCGGCTCATCACCGCTGTTGTCGGCCACGTCGACGGCAGCCGTGCTACGTTCCGCCACCGTCGTTCCTGCCTCCCCATCCGTTGCGCGATGCCCGCCAGCTCTGCACAGTTACGCCAATTGTGCCCACACTCCGGCGCTATGCACGACACGCAAGGGGCAGTGATGGTTGTGCGGCCGCCGAATCCTCAGCGGCCGAGTCGGCCTCGGACCATGCCGACCATGCCGTTGATCTCCTCGATCCGCATCCGCTTGGCGGCGACGAAGAAGACGCCCAGCAGTACGGCCCCACCGCAGATCAGAGCGGTGAGCGAACCGAAGGCACCTTCGCCGAGGCCTTCGAGAACGGCGAAGCCCACTCCGCCGCCGAGCACCGCTGCCGGGACCGCGGCCAGGCACAGGCGGGCGTAGGTGCGTACGACATGGGCACCGTCCAGATCTCCGCCCAGGCGGTTGCGCAGCCGTCGCCACGCGATGCCGACGCCGACGGCGTAGGCGAGCCCGTACGAGGCGGCCATGCCGACCACTGCCCAGCGGGCGGGCAGAACGACGTAGCAGAGGGCCGAGGCGGCCGCGTTGACCGCAGCGACGACGACTGTGTTGTAGAAGGGCGTGCGGGTGTCCTCGTACGCGTAGAAACCGCGGAGCACGACGTACTGCACGGAGTACGGGATCAGGCCGAGACCGAAGGCCATGAGGATGAAGCCCATGGAGCGGGCGGCCTCGGTGCCCGCGGAGGCGTACAGGAGGGTGCACATCGGCAGCCCGAGTGCGAGGAAGGCAAAGGCCACCGGCACGATCGCGACGGCCGAGTTCCGCAGCCCCTGGGAGATGTCGTCGCGGACGGCGCCCGGGTCGTCGTCGTGGGCGGCGCGGGAGATGCGGGGCAGCAGGGCCGCCATGACGGAGACGGTGATGATCGCCTGCGGCATGCCCCAGATGAGCTGGGCGTTGGAGTAGGCGAGGAAGCCGGTGCCGTCCTGGCCGGACAGTTTGCCCGCCGATGTCGCGAGCTGGGTGACGACGAGCACACCTGCCTGGTTGGCCAGCACGAACAGGACGGTCCACTTGGCCAGCTTGACCGTCTTGCCGAGCCCGTGTCCCTTCCAGTCGAAGCGCGGGCGGAAACGGAAACCGGCCTCGCGCAGATACGGGATCATGGCCAGGGCCTGGACGACCAGGCCGAGGAGCGTGCCGATGCCCAGGAGCCGGACACCCTCCGGCGGGATCGTCTCGACACCCATCTGGGATTCGGCAGAGGTGCCGTAGACCCAGATGAACATGCCGAACGTGAAGATCATGACGATGTTGTTGAGGACCGGGGTCCACATCATCGCGCCGAACCTGCCGCGCGCGTTGAGGATCTGGCCCATCACGACGTGCACGCCCATGAAGAAGATGGTCGGCAGGCAGTACCGGGCGAACGTCACGGCGACGCTGTTGGCCGCCACGTCGTTGGCGATCGTCGGCGACATCGCGTGGATCAGCCATGGAGCGGCGAAGACCGCGAGCGCGACGATCACGCCGAGCGCGACCATGACGAGAGTCAGAAGCCGGTTCGCGTAGGCCTCCCCGCCGTCCTCGTCGTCCTTCATGGAGCGGACGAGCTGGGGCACGAAGACCGAGTTCAGGCCGCCGCCCACGGTGAGGATGTAGATCATCGTGGGCAGGGTGTAGGCGATGGTGAAGCTGTCGCCGAGCAGGGCCGCACCGAGCGCGGCGGTGATCACAAGACTGCGGACGAATCCGGTGAGGCGGGACACGAGCGTGCCGGCCGCCATCAGCGCGCTGGACTTCAGTATCCCGGAGGCCCGGCCGCCGGCCTTGGGCGGGGCGGGTGCCGGGGCCGGCTCGGGCTCCGGGGGGACGGGCGCGGATCCCGAAGGACCCTCCTGGTCCCGGAAGAGGTGCGCGAAGGCATCCGGCTGCTCGTCGTCCCGGGAAGCCTGGCTGACGAGGTCGTCCACCCCGACGAACTGGGTGGTCCTTGGATCGTCGCCGTACGGCAGGTGCCGCGAGGGGCCGTCGGGCTCGGGGGGCGGGGCCTGCGCCCAGATGCGCGGGTCGGGCGGGTACTGGGCAGCGGGCGGCTGCTGGTAGAGCGGCTGGGGCTGCTGATACGCGCCCGGGGGCGGCGGCGGGTGCGCGGCACGGTCGTACAGCGCCTCGGTGACCGGGTCCTGGACAGACAGATCCTGGGCGCGGTAGGGGTCGCGGTCGTAGGCGTCCTGCAGGTACGGATCGGGCGTCGGCGGGACCTGGCCCGGTCCCGGAGGCATCGGTGACCCGCCGGAAGGCCCGGCTCCGCCCGCACCCTGACCGCGGTCACCGTCGTACGGCGCGTTCATCGAAACCCCACCTCATCGTCCCCGGCCGACCGGCCACGACAGACATCGCTCAACGTTCCACTTTCTCACCCGAGGCCGACGGCTCCCCGCTTTCCGGACCGGTGTCCGGAGTCGGGTCACTCGGCTGCCCGGGTTCACCGCCGTCGTCCCCGGTCTCGCCGTCCGCGTTGGTGCGCTTGCGGTGGGTGTACATCCTGATGCCCGCGAGAACCAGGAGCAGCAGCCCGCCGGCGATGACCAGCAGCACGGTCGGGGTGAGCTCGGAGACCTTCACGGTGAAGGTCATCTCTTCGCCGTACGGCGTGCCGTCCTCCGTGTAGAGCTGCGCCGTCATCTGTACCTGGCCGTTGACGTTGGCTGCCGCGTCAAACCTCACGGACTGGCTGTGGCCGGGACCGATCCGGATCGGCTGCTCCGCCACGGCCCCGCCGTTGTTCAGCTTGAGGCGTGTGGCGTTCTCCGACTTGAGCCGGAGGACGAGGTGGTCCACGCCTTGCAACAACCTGTTCTGCACCGTCACCGGGATCGTGGCGCTGCGGCCGGACAGGGTGACGTCCGACTTCGAGATGAGCTGGACCTCGTTGATGAGGTCTTGAAGATAGGTGCGGACCGAGTCCCGGTACTGCTGGGCCTCCAGCGGCTTGCCGCGCCACGACGTCGACATGGACCGGTTGAGCGCGTTGCCGAAGGGGGTCACCACCCGCTCGGGCTGGGTGAGGATGACCTGGAAGCTGTTCAGCGAGGCCTGGGTCGACTTGATGTCCTGGAAGGCCTGAGTGGGCAACTCCTGGCTGCGGAGCTTCTTCGGGTACTGGGAGGCCTTGGGGACGCTGGTCGTCGCGTTCGCGTCGGGCTTCGCGGCGGCTGCTTCCACGAGCCCGAGGGGCTGTGTCCAGCGCTCGTCGTCGAGTCCGTGCAGGGCGCGGGCCATCGACTGGGCCTGGGCCACGGTGGGCATCCGCTGCGGTGCGACGACGATGCTCCGCTCGATGTCCGTGTCCTGTTCGGTCAGGGCGAGCGTGAGAGCGAGGAACTTCTGTACGGCGAGGGTGGAGTTCCCAGCCTTTGACATGTCGCCCTGGAAGGCCGTGGAGAGCCGGGCATCGGCGACGACCGCGGTGGTGCCGCCGCCGATCGGCCGGGCGGCGGTTGGCGTGTACAGCAGATTGCCGGTCTCCTGGAGGCTGTCGCTGCGGGCGATCACCTTGTGGGCTCCGGCGGAGGTGGCGACATCGACGACCGACGGGTCGATCGCCCCGTCGACGGGCCACGCGAAGTCGGTGGACGGCTTCACGTGAAGGATGGTCTGCACCGTCGTCCCGGCCGCTTCGGTGGCGGTCTGCAGGTGGCTGAGGGTGCCGGAGACGTTCTTGCCGCGGTGCGCGATGGACGCCAGGTCGGGGTCGGCGAACGGCAGCGCGACGACCTTCCCCTCCGAGACCGCGGCCTCGAGTGAGGTGAGCCACTTCTTGGCTACGTCCTGGTTCTTCCCGGCGACGGTGGTGTCACCGGACTTGACGCGGTAGTTCCCCGTCATCGCGTCGACACTGGCCAGCAGATCCGGGTCGATCACCCAGGTCACCGGAAGTCGGCTGCCCAGTGAGACCAGCTGTTCGAGCCGTCCGCCCGGAGCCAGCTCGGCAGCCAGGTCGTCGTCCGCGAACACGGGCGTCTGCTGGTCGTCGGTGCCTGTCTCGGCTGTGACATGGGCCGACGCGATCAGCGGCCAGAGATAGGTGACCTTCGTCCTGGAGTCACGCTCCTCCTCCTGCCACGGCAGGAAGGTGCGCTCGATCCCCAGCACCTGGTCGTACCGGAGCCGGGAGGTCTGCCCGGTCAGCGAGACACCGAGCTGGTAGACGCCGTCGTCGCCGAGCCCCAGCTTGCCGACCGGGACGGACAGCGTGAAGTCCTGGCTGATCCCGGAAGGGAGCTTCGCGAACTTCACCGTGTACTTGCCGCCGAGTGGGGCGGGATCGCTGCCCAGCACGTAGCCGGTGCGCCTGGCGGCGGTATCGATCTCCGTCCTGCTGCGGAGCTTCGGGCCCACCCGCAGGTCGACCGTGGCTCCCGTGATCGTGTCCTTGCCCCGGTTGGTCACGGTGCCGGAGACGGTCAGGGTGTCCCCCTTGACCGGCGCGCTCGGAGCCAGGCCGTTCAGGGACACGTCGACCGTCTCGGACCCGGTGGGTGCCTTGCCGGTCCCGCCGGCCTGCGCCGCGGGTGCGGTCGGTCCGGCCAGCAGCGCTGCGACGAGCGGCGCCCCGATGATCAGGGCGGCTGTGCGCCGCAGCCACCGGCGGGCAGGAGAAGGACCGATCCCCTGAATGTCTGCCGCCTCGGCCACGCGCGTACCCGTCCCTCGTCGTCGTCAGCTGGTGTCGATGGTTGTCGGTTGTTGCGTCCACGCATGGTAACGATGTGCGCGGGTGCCACGTGCTGGGGAGCTCGCTACATGATCGGAAGAGTCTTGCAGGGCGGGACGAAACCAGGGCGACCGGGCCGGTTCGGGCACGTACCCTTTTCTGTTGTGTCGAACGCCAATGAAGACAGCTCCCGTGCCCTGACCCAGGTACAGCACCGCGCAGTCAGCGAACTGCTGCGGGTGTCCCCGGTCGCCGACGACCTCGCGCGCCGTTTCCGGGACGCCGGGTTCAGTCTCGCCCTTGTCGGCGGCTCGGTCCGGGACGCGCTTCTCGGCAGGCTCGGGAACGACCTGGACTTCACGACCGACGCCCGCCCCGAGGCCGTACTGAAGATCGTCCGGCCATGGGCCGACTCGGTATGGGAGGTCGGCATCGCCTTCGGTACCGTGGGTGCCCAGAAGGACGGCTACCAGATCGAGGTCACCACATACAGGTCGGAGGCGTACGACAGGACCTCGCGCAAGCCCGAGGTGTCCTACGGCGACTCCATCGAGGAAGACCTCGTGCGCCGCGATTTCACGGTCAACGCGATGGCCGTCGCGCTTCCGCAGAAGGAATTCATCGATCCGCACGGTGGTCTTGAGGACCTGGCGGAGCGAGTTCTGCGTACCCCCGGGACACCCGAGGAGTCGTTCTCCGACGATCCGCTGCGCATGCTGCGCGCCGCCCGATTCGCGGCTCAGCTGGACTTCGATGTCGCTCCCGAGGTGGTCTCCGCGATGACGGAGATGGCCGGGCGTATCGAGATCGTCTCCGCCGAGCGGGTCAGGGAGGAGCTCAACAAGCTGCTGCTCTCCACCCACCCCCGCAAGGGGCTGGCGCTGCTCGTCGGCACCGGGCTGGCGCAGCGGGTGCTGCCGGAGCTCCCCGCGCTGCGTCTGGAAAGTGACGAGCATCACCGTCACAAGGATGTCTACGAGCATTCGCTGACCGTCCTGGAACAGGCGATCGACCTGGAGCAGGACGGCCCGGATCTCGTTCTGCGCCTTGCCGCTCTCCTCCATGACATCGGGAAGCCGCGAACACGGCGCTTCGAGAAGGACGGGCGCGTCTCGTTCCATCACCATGAGGTGGTGGGCGCCAAGATGGTCAAGAAGCGGATGGCCGCGCTCAAGTACTCCAACGACATGGTCAAGGACGTCTCGAAGCTGGTGGAGCTTCATCTGCGCTTCCACGGCTACGGCGACGGCGAGTGGACCGATTCCGCGGTCCGCCGCTATGTGCGCGACGCCGGCCCCCTGCTGGAGCGGCTGCACAAGCTGACCCGCTCGGACTGCACCACACGGAACAAGCGCAAGGCCGCCGCCCTCTCACGGACCTACGACGGGCTCGAGGAGCGCATTGCGCAATTGCAGGAGCAGGAGGAGCTGGATGCCATCCGTCCCGACCTGGACGGCAACGAGATCATGAAGATCCTGGGCGTCGGTCCCGGGCCGGTGATCGGCAAGGCATACGCGTTCCTGCTGGAGCTGCGTCTGGAGCACGGCCCGATGGAGCATGACGTGGCGGTGAAGAGGCTCAAGGAATGGTGGGCCGTGCAGGGCTAGCCGCTGGCAGCCTGGTCCGCCGCCATGAGGAGCGGGGTCATGTTTCACGTGAAACATGACCCCGCTCCTCACTCTGCCCCGGTGAAGGGCGGTGTTTCACGTGAAACGCCGCCCTTCGCTCTGCCGCGTCCCGGCCGCTAGCGAGCCTCCCCGGCGCGGTCCCACCGGAACATCAGTACCGCGACGACCGCGTAGAGAGCCGCCACCCCGATCACCACCACGGCCGATCGACCGTCAGGAGGCAGCACCAGGGCGGAGACCGCGGCGGCCCCCACGAAAGCGACATTGAAGAGCACGTCGTAGAGGGAGAAGACTCGGCCGCGGAAGGAGTCCTCCACCGCGGTCTGCACCACCGTGTCGGTCGCGATCTTCGCTCCCTGAGTGACCAGCCCGAGGACGAACGCCGCGACCAGTATCGGCACAGGGACGAACCACAGCCCCAGCGCGGGTTCGAGGACGGCGGCCCCCGCTGCGCACACCGCCATCCAGCGGAACCGGCCGAGCAGGCCCACCGCCCAGGGCGTCAGTACGGCCGCCGCGAAGAACCCCGCACCGGAGACCGCCACGGCCACTCCGAGCAGGGCCAGGCCCTCGGATTCGCTCTCGGTCCAGGCGTGCCGGCACAGCATCAGCACCATCACGGTCAGCGCTCCGTAGCAGAAGCGCATCACGGTCATGGCGGCCAGTGCATGGGTGGCCTGCTTCCTCTTCGCCAGATGACGCAACCCTTCGACCAGCCCCCGTGCGGTGACGGCCAGCGCCTTTCTCAGCTCGATCCGTTCTCCGTCCCGATCCGGTCCCAGGAGCCCGGTGGCAAGAGTCAGGGAGGCCAGTGCCGAAGCGAGGTAGAGCGCCGCGCCCAGCAGTATCACCGCGGCATCGGAGTTCGCGAGCAGCAGCCGTACCAGGAAGGCGAGGCCGCCACCCGCCGTGGCCGCGAGCGTTCCGGCGGTCGGCGAGAGCGAGTTGGCCAGCACCAACCGGTCGCTGTCGACGACCCGCGGCAGCGCGGCCGAGAGGCCGGCCAGGACGAATCGGTTGACCGCGGTGACGCACAGCGCCGAGACGTAGAAGAGCCAATCGGGTACGGGGCCGAGGATGAGGAGCGCCGTACAACAGGCGAGCGCGGCGCGCAGCAGGTTCCCGTACAGAAAGACCTGACGGCGCGGCCAGCGGTCCAGCAGAACGCCGGCAAAGGGGCCGATGAGCGAGTAGGGCAGCAGCAGTACCGCCATCGCGGAGGCGATGGCCCCTGCCGAAGCCTGCTTCTCCGGTGAGAAGACGACGTGAGCCGCCAGCGCCACCTGGAAGACACCGTCGGCCGACTGGGAGAGGAGTCGTACGGCCAGCAGACGACGGAAGTTCCGAAGGCGCAGAAGAACGCGCAGATCACCCACGACGGCCATGCGATCAAGAGTCACATACGTTGAGGGTCCCCGGGCAGATTGCCCGGGGACCCTCAACGGTGCGGAAGGGACGGAGCGTTGCCGCTCGGCACCCCGCCGCGTGGACGTGCCGTGTCCGGCTGCGTCAGTTGGCGACCTCGCCGCGGATGAACTTCTCGACGTTCTCGCGGGCCTCGTCGTCGAAGTACTGGACCGGCGGGGACTTCATGAAGTACGAGGACGCGGAGAGGATCGGGCCACCGATGCCGCGGTCCTTGGCGATCTTCGCGGCGCGGAGAGCGTCGATGATGACACCGGCGGAGTTCGGGGAGTCCCAGACCTCGAGCTTGTACTCCAGGTTCAGCGGAACGTCACCGAAGGCGCGGCCCTCGAGGCGCACGTACGCCCACTTGCGGTCGTCCAGCCACGCGACGTAGTCCGACGGGCCGATGTGGACGTTGTTCTCGCCGAGCTCACGGTCCCGGATCTGGGAGGTGACGGCCTGTGTCTTGGAGATCTTCTTGGACTCCAGGCGCTCACGCTCGAGCATGTTCTTGAAGTCCATGTTGCCGCCGACGTTCAGCTGCATCGTGCGGTCCAGGATGACGCCCCGGTCCTCGAAGAGCTTCGCCATCACGCGGTGCGTGATGGTGGCGCCGACCTGCGACTTGATGTCGTCACCGACGATCGGGACACCGGCCTCGGTGAACTTGTCCGCCCACTCCTTGGTGCCGGCGATGAAGACCGGGAGAGCGTTGACGAACGCGACCTTGGCGTCGATGGCGCACTGCGCGTAGAACTTCGCAGCGACCTCGGAGCCGACGGGCAGGTAGCAGACGAGAACGTCGACCTGGCGGTCCTTGAGGACCTGGACGATGTCGACCGGGGCCTCGGCCGACTCCTCGATGGTCTGGCGGTAGTACTTGCCGAGACCGTCGTGGGTGTGGCCGCGCTGGACGGTGACGCCGGAGCTCGGCACGTCGCAGAGCTTGATGGTGTTGTTCTCGCTGGCACCGATGGCGTCCGCGAGGTCGAGGCCGACTTTCTTCGCGTCGACGTCGAAAGCGGCGACAAACTCGACGTCGCGCACGTGGTAGTCGCCGAACTGGACGTGCATCAGACCGGGCACCTTGCCGGCCGGATCGGCATCCTTGTAGTACTCGACGCCCTGGACCAGCGAGGCGGCGCAGTTGCCCACGCCGACGATGGCTACGCGAACCGAACCCATTCCGGTTGCTCCCTGTGTGTTTTGGATGTTCCCGTAGGCCCCGCGGATCTGCGGGGACCTCACTTTGCGGTGTCGTCGGACGGATCCGGCGGGGTGTCACCCCGGCGCCGGGGCAGGCCGTCCGGCTCCCCTGCTGTGTTCTGCTGAGCTCCGCTCCCGGGCGAGGATCGTCGCTGATCCCGTCCCGACCGCTCGCTCTCGATGAGCTCGTTCAGCCAGCGCACTTCGCGCTCCACGGACTCCATGCCGTGTCGCTGCAGCTCGAGCGTGTAGTCGTCGAGGCGCTCGCGGGTGCGGGCCAGAGAGGCCCGCATCTTCTCCAGCCGCTCCTCCAGTCGGCTGCGCCGGCCTTCCAGCACTCGCATCCGCACCTCGTGCTCCGTCTGCCCGAAGAAGGCGAAACGGGCTGCGAAGTGCTCGTCCTCCCAGGAGTCGGGGCCGGTGTGCGAGAGCAGTTCCTCGAAGTGCTCCTTACCTTCCGCCGTCAGCCGGTAGACGATCTTGGCGCGGCGCCCGGCCAGTGAGGAGGCGGGGGCGACCGCACGGCCGGTGGTGGGCGGAAGGTCGGCAGGAGCGGCCCCCGGTTCCTCGATCAACCAGCCGTTGGCGACCAGCGTCTTGAGGCAGGGATAGAGGGTGCCGTAGCTGAAGGCGCGGAAGATCCCCAACGAGGTGTTGAGGCGCTTGCGCAGCTCGTAGCCGTGCATCGGGGACTCGCGGAGCAGGCCGAGAACGGCGAATTCGAGGATGCCGGAGCGTCTGCTCAACTTCGCCTCCTCCTTCTCCGAGTGCGTCCGACTGCTCCTGCGGAGCCCGGTGCCGGGCCGATGTACCGAGCTGATGTATCGACTCGATACATCACGACGATAGATCGGTCCTCGTGATGCGACAAGGGGAGTCATCGTGAACGGCGTCACATCGCGAATTCGTAGGCACCGACTTGCGTTGTTTGGGGTGAAGTTCGGTCCTAGAAGGGTTTTGACCGTGCGTAGTCTGTGCGGCATGCAGACCACCGGGAACCGCGTGACGCACACGCGCGTCAGTCTTCGCGGGCCAGCCGGGCGCATGGCGGACGAGCCTGTCGCAGGGCTGGTCCGTAATTCGGGGGGACCGGATCTCAACTGCCGCTTCCAGGCGCTCTCGCCTGCCCGAGGAGTAGTCGTTCGATGAGCGAGCACCGTCGCAAAACGCCGCAACCGCAAGGTGGCGGGCGTGCAGCGGCCAGACGAGCCGCCCAGCAGTCCTCAGGACGCCGCGCCGCTCCGTCACGTGGAGTAACGTCCGAGTCACCATCCGATTCGCACGGTGGGGACAGCCCGTACGGCGGACGCGCGGCGGCCAGACGAGCCGCCCAGCGCGGCGGTGCGGGCCGCGGTGGCGGTGGTGGTGGTCGCCGCCGCGGGGGTGGCGGCGACGGCGGTCACGAGGGTCCCGGCAGGGGGCGTGGCCGCGCGGGCCAGCGCCCTGCCAAGAAACGCTTCATCGACTACCCGCGCGCCGGCAAGTACGGCTTCCGGCGCTGGGTGCCGTCGTGGAAGCTGGTCTCCAGCCTCTGCATCGGCTTCCTCGGCCTGCTCATGGGCCTCGCCGGTATCGCGTACGCGATGGTCGAGAAGCCCAAGGTGAACGAAGCTGCGGAGGCGCAGAACAACGTCTACCTCTGGGACGACGGCAAACAGATGGTCGCCACGGGCGGTGCGGTCAACCGCCAGATCATCGGCTTCGAGCAGATCCCCGAAGCGATGCGGAACGCCGTCATCTCGGCCGAGAACAAGTCCTTCGAAACCGACCGGGGCATCGACCCCATGGGCATCGCCCGGGCCCTGTTCAACATGGCGACCGGAGGCGAGACGCAGGGTGGTTCAACGATCACCCAGCAGTACGTGAAGAACTCGCGTCTGTCCCAGGAGCAGACCCTGAGCCGGAAGTTCCAGGAACTTTTCATCACGCTCAAGGTCACCAACGACATGAAGAAGAACGAAATCATGGCGGGCTACCTCAACGTCTCGTACTACGGGCGAGGTGCTTCGGGACTCCAGGCGGCTGCCCGCACGTACTACGGCAAGGACGCCGTCGATCTGAATCCGAGCGAGTGCGCGTTCCTGGCCACGCTGCTCAAGGGTGCGTCCTACTACGACCCGGCGGGCGCCACCGATGTGGACCCCGTGCAGGCGACGCCGAAGCTCAACACCGAACGGGCCATCAAGCGCTGGCGGTGGATCCTCGACGAAGAGGTGAAGGACGGACGCCTCTCGCAGGCGGAGCGCGCCAAGTACACCGAGTTCCCGACGCCCCTCCAGCCGAAGAAGAACGCCCAGCTGAGCGGTCAGACCGGTTACCTGGTCGAACTCGCCAGGCAGTACTTCCTCAGCAACAACACCGAGGGCGTCACGGCGGAGATGCTGGCCCGGGGCGGCTACCAGATCCGCACCACCTTCAACAAGAAGAAGGTGCAGGAGCTCGACGACGCGGTCCAGAAGGTCTACGACAGCAAGATCAAGCCGAAGCAGCGGCCGAAGACGGACACCCATGTCCAGTTCGGCGGCGGTTCGGTGGATCCCAAGACCGGGGCCATCGTGGCGATCTACGGCGGTCAGGACGCGACCAAGCACTTCACCAACAACGCCAACCCCACCGGTGCGCAGGTCGGTTCGACCTTCAAGCCGTTCGTGCTGGCGGCGGCGATGGAGTACGGCAAGCGGAACCCCGCGCTCGGGGAGGACCAGGGCCCGTCGGATCGCACCAAGGTCTCGCCGCTCAGCATCTACAACGCCGACGACAAGCTGAAGATCAAGAAGTACAACGGCGAGATCTGGACCGACGAGAACGGCAAGGAGTGGCTGCAGGCCAACGACGGCCATGAGTCGAGGGGCAACATCACCCTCCGCGAGGCCATGCAGTGGTCCGCCAACTCCCCTTACGTGCAGCTCGGCATGGACGTCGGCACCGACAAGGTGAAGGAGATCGCCGTGGCCGCGGGGCTCAAGGACGACGAACAGATGGCGGATTCGCACGTGCCGTCGTTCTCCATCGGTACGTCCTCGCCCAGTGCGATCCGTATGGCCGGTGCGTATGCGACCTTCGCCGCCAGCGGCCAGCAGCGCGAGCCCTACTCGGTCTCCGAGGTGAAGCACGAAGGCAAGACCGTCTACCGGCACAAGGAAGCCACCAAGCGTGCCTTCGACGCCGCGATCGCCGACAACGTCACCGACGTCCTGAAGAACGTTGTCGACAAGGGAACCGGTACGCCCGCGCAGCTGCCCGGCCGGGACGTGGCCGGCAAGACCGGTACGACGGACGACAACAAGTCGGCGTGGTTCGTCGGCTACACGCCGCAGCTGTCCACGGCCATCAGCATGTACCGGCTCGACGACGACGCGACGAACAAGAACCGCAAGTTCGAGAAGATGTACGGCACGGGTGGCGAGAAGACGATCCACGGTGCGTCGTTCCCGGCCCAGATCTGGCACGACTACATGGCGGGTGCGCTGAAGGGGCAGCCGGTCGTGAACTTCCCGGAGGCGGAGCCGATCGGCGACAAGGTCTACGGTGGCGGTGCGCAGAGCCCCAGGCCGACGCCCACCGCGACGACGCCGTTGCCGTCCACGACGGTGACCGAGTCGCCCTCGAAGTCCATGTCCCCGTCGCCGGACCCCACCGATACCTGCGGTACGTGGGATTGGGACTGCCAGCACAACAACGGCGGGACCAGCAGCGGCGCGAACGGCGGAGACACCAGTGGTGGCAGCAGTCCGTCGACGACCCCCGGACCACCGACCGGAGGGAACGCGAACGGCGGGAACGGCAACGGCGGGAACGGCAACGGCGGGAACGACAGCGGCGCAATCTTCGGCGGGCCCGCCGGATAGCGTCCGCACCACCCGGTCATGAGGGCCGCCGCACCACGGTGCGGCGGCCCTCGTCGCTTCTACAGCCCCGTACGGCAGGATGTGCGGCATGCCAAGCGCAGAAGACACGAGCGTGCACCAGCACCAGGAACGGTCCGTCGTGCGGCCCACGCACCAGGACGAGGTCGCCGCGGCCGGCAGCGAGCTGATCGGCGGCCGGTCGGGGCGCTGGACCCGGCTCGCCAGCACGGCGCTCACCCCCGTGGGCGTCGTCGCGCTGGTGGCCCTCGGGATGTTCGCGCTGGGCATGGTGCAGAAGCTGCCCTGCTACAACTGGGCGTGGTTCAGGGGCGCGGGTTCGCAGTACACGCACGCCTGTTACTCGGACATTCCGCACCTCTTCGTCGCACGTGGATTCTCCGACGGACTCGTGCCGTACTTCGACCGGCTGGTCGGCGACATGCAGTACCTGGAGTACCCCGTTCTGACCGGCTTGTTCATGCAGGTCGCTTCCTGGCTGACGCCCGGCGGCTCCATCCAGCACCGCGAGCAGATGTACTGGATGGTCAACGCGGGCATGCTGATGATCTGTGCCGTGATCATCGCCGTCTGTGTCGCCCGTACGCACCGGCGCCGCCCCTGGGACGCGCTGCTGGTCGCCCTCGCGCCGGCCTTCGTACTCACCGCCACGATCAACTGGGACCTGCTGGCCATCGCGCTGACGGCCGCGGCGATGCTCATGTGGTCCCGGGGACGGGTGCTGGCGTTCGGCATCCTCATCGGGCTCGCCACGGCCGCCAAGCTCTACCCGGTGTTCCTGCTGGGGCCGGTGTTCGTCCTGTGCTGGCGGGCGGGCAAATGGCGGGAGTTCGGCACGGCGACGCTCGGGGCGGTGGTGTCCTGGCTGGTGGTGAATCTGCCGGTGATGACTCTCGCCCCCGAGGGCTGGAAGAAGTTCTACACGTTCAGCGAGGAACGAGGCATCGACTTCGGATCCTTCTGGCTGATCATCACCCAGCGCACCGGCGAGAGCATCGAGACATCGACCGTCAACCACATCTCCGAACTGCTGATGGCCCTGCTGTGCGCGGGCATCGCCGCGCTGACGCTGATGGCGCCGCGCCGGCCACGCTTCGCGCAGCTCGCCTTTCTCGTCGTCGCGGCGTTCATCCTCATCAACAAGGTCTACTCGCCGCAGTACGTGCTGTGGCTGATCCCCCTGGCCGCCCTGGCCAGGCCGCGCTGGCGCGACTTCCTGATCTGGCAGGCGTGCGAGGTCATGTACTTCCTGGGCATCTGGATGTACCTCGCGTACACGACCAGCGGGGACAAGCACCAGGGGCTGCCCACGGAGGGGTATCAGCTGGCGATCGCCCTGCATCTGCTGGGCACGCTGTACCTCTGTGCCGTGGTCGTACGGGATGTCCTCATGCCGGAGCGGGACGTCGTACGGCGTGACGGGTCGGACGATCCGTCCGGCGGGGTGCTCGACGGGGCCCCGGACGCGTTCGTGCTGGGGCGGGCGGCGCATCCGTCGTGCCACGCCCACCCCGCGGTGGAAGGGCCGCGGGTGGAGTGGGGCGCGGGGCGCGAACCGGTCGCCGACTGAGAGCCGGTGTCCCTCCCGTCCGGAGGGACACCGGCCCGGGGCCGTGTCCGCAGAGGCCCGTCCGGCGCTCTGCGGACGAACGACGGGACTGCGCTGACCGGCCCGAGGCCCTGATCCGCCGGACAG
>NZ_BMTF01000005.1:0-2553 GCF_014649535.1 Streptomyces gelaticus | reverse complement strand
ACCCCCGATGATCACGCGGTGGCCGTACGCGTTCCCAGCCGGGTCTCCCAGCATCGCGAAACCAGACTGGAGTACTAAGACGTCGTTTCTTATGGCGTGATCGTTCGTTGAACCGTGCATGACGGACTTGGTTGAGCGGTTGGTGCCGGATGAGTTGTGGGTGCTGTTCCGGCGGGTGGTGCCGCCCACGGAAGTGAGGCGCCCGCAGGGCGGTGGCCGACGCCGCGCCGGTGACCGCGAGACCCTGGCCGCAATCATCTTCGTGGCCACCTCGGGTTGTACGTGGCGGCAGTTGCCGCCGGTCTTCGGTCCGGCCTGGCAGACGGTCTACCGGAGGTTCGCCCGGTGGAGCCGGGAGCGGGTCTGGGCCCGGCTCCACCGCGTGGTCCTGGACGAGCTCGGCACCCGGGGCGAGCTGGACTGGTCGCGGTGCGCGATCGACTCCGTCAGCGTCCGTGCAGCAAAAGGGGGATGCTGGCCGGACCGAATCCGACCGATCGTGGCAAGTTGGGATCGAAGATCCACCTGATCACCGACCGGAACGGATTGCCGCTGTCGCTCGGGATCTCCGGCGCCAACATGCATGACAGTCAGGGACTTGAACCGCTCGTGCGCGGTATCCCGCCCATCCGATCTCGACGCGGACCCCGCCGCAGGCGACCCGCGAAGCTGCACGCGGACAAGGGCTACGACTACGACCACCTGCGTCGATGGCTCCGCGGACGAGGCATCCGCCACCGCATCGCCCGCAAGGGCATCGAGTCCTCAACCCGACTCGGCCGCCACCGCTGGGTCGTCGAACGGACCGTGTCCTGGCTCGCCGGCAGCCGACGCCTGCACCGCCGATACGAACGCAAACCCGAGCACTTCCTCGCCTTCGTCGGCATAGCCGCAGCCCTCATCTGCTACCGCCGCCTTGCTCGGTGAAGTGATCCTGAGGCGGCAACGCCAGCTCATTGCCAGGTGCTGTTGCGTCTCAGCAGGCCGGTGACTCGGCTCAGCCATCCCCTGCGGGGCTGATCGTCCTGTCAATCAAGAAGCGAGCCGTCTCTAGCGGGTCCCGCGGGGGCTTGCCTGTCTGGTGACGTTGCCAGTAGCGGGCCACTCTCCGGTCCAGATCGACCAGGTCACTTCTGCCGGTCCTGGTCAAAACGACCGAGCCTTTCCAGCCCTCTGGAGCAGTCAGTGCCAACACGCCACCGCCCGGTGAGTACGCGGCCGTGTACTCACCCTCCGACACGTCAATCGCCTCAAGGTAGTTCGTGGCATGCACGAAGGACGCGAAGACACTCAGGTCCTCGTCTTGGTCAAAAATGAGCGCGGCGTCGGGAGGGATGTCCATACCGATCACTGTGACAGCAGCTCTCCTCGTACTGCACCAAAATAAACGACGTCTAAAGAGCCGCGCTCTCAAGAGCGCGGCACCCGCGAACCCGAATCAGTTCGCATGCGGAGCGGCCATGCCCTGGCGTGCCAAGAAGTGAGAGCGGTGAGACACCCTCAAACCATGCAGAGAAGACCTGGCGCAGCGTGACCTTCATCGGCGCGTACCCGTTCACGATCTCCCGCGCCCGGTCCACCACGGACGGCCACCGCACCCGCTCACGCGCCATACCGGTACTTGTACCCTTCCGCGCGGCCGCCGGGCCCGGGACACGGAGGGATCTCTCCCCTCGGCTGTCGCGTGGGAAGAGGTGTCGTCGTCCGGGATGGGCTTGCCCGCCGGGGCTGACCTGCGGGAACGGACGGTGTCCGGCTTGGTGGGTGCACACCTTCGGTCCCACCTTCGGTCCCACCTTCGGTCCCCCGCTGGAAGCAACCGTCCAGCCAACGGTTCAGCCACCGCTTGGTGCAACCTTCTCCGATGCGAGCGCGGCCTCCAGCCGATCCAGGCGTTCGTAGAGGGCGCGGACTAGTGTCCTGAGTCGGTAATTCGTCGGCAGTATGAGGCCAGTGATTCGAGGATCTGGTCGGCGGTCTTCGTCCAGATGAACGGCTTGGGGTCTTCGTTCCACGAGTCGATCCAGGCACGGATGTCTTTCTCCAGCGCCTGGACCGACTTGTGGACGCCTCGCCGTATCCGCTTGTTCGTCAGCTCCGCGAACCACCTTTCAACCAGGTTCAGCCAGGACGAACTGGTGGGTGTGAAGTGCATGTGAAACCTGGGATGGGCCAGCAGCCACTTCTTGACCGCCGCGGTCTTGTGGGTTGCGTAGTTGTCGCAGATCAAGTGGACCTGAAGTCCGGCAGGGATCTCCTTGTCGAGTTTGTTCAAGAACTTCCTGAACTCCTCGGCCCGGTGACGGCGGTGGAGGGACCCGATCACCTTGCCGGTGGCCGCGTCGAAGGCGGCGAACAAGGTCGTGGTGCCGACGCGGACGTAGTCGTGACTGGCCCGCTCGGGCACCCCGGGCATCATCGGCAGCACCGGCTGGGACCGGTCCAGTGCCTGGATCTGCGACTTCTCGTCCACACACAGCACGAGCGCCCGCTCCGGCGGATCGAGATACAGGCCCACCACGTCGTGGATCTTGTCGACGAAGAACGGGTCCG
>NZ_BMTF01000004.1:176899-446794 GCF_014649535.1 Streptomyces gelaticus | reverse complement strand
TGCCGAAGTCGATGACCCGTGGGCCTTCCAGCGGCAGCAGCACGTTCTGCGGCTTCACGTCGCGGTGGACGATGCCCAGGCCGTGCAGGGTGACCAGCGCCTCCGCGGTCCCGGCGGCGATCCACCGCACGGCCGAGGCGGGCAGCACCCCGCAGGTGCGGACGAGTTCGGCGAGCGAGGGTGCGGCGATGTAGTCGATGGCCATCCACGGCCGCTCGGCGTTCGCGTCGGAGTCCCGTACGCGCGCCGTGTACGCGCTGTCGACCCGCTGTGCGAGCGACACCTCGCGGGCGAAGCGCCGCCGGTCGGTCTCGCCGACGTTCCCCTCGGCCAGCAGTGTCTTCACGGCGACGAGCCCCCGGCCGCCGCGCTCGCCGCCGCGGGCCAGATAGATCCGCCCCATGCCGCCGGACGCCAGCCGTCCGATCAGCCGGTACGGTCCGAGCGTCGCCGGATCGTCCGAGCCCAGTGCCTGCACCCGCGCCCCGGCCATGGTCCTCCCCCTGTCACATCACCGTCGAGCCCATCAACGGTGCCACGAGCGCGCCCGAACAGCCATGGGATGCGGCAAGTCCCGGGCACTCTGTTGCGGGTCCGGGACAGGCCCGGGACGGCCACCGGACGGCGGCGGACCCGGAGCGTGCAGCAGCGCCGCCGGGGGAGCGGCGGCGCTGCTGGTCACTGATGCCGGCAGGCGGCAACGGCGGGCTGCCGGATGCGTACCGGTCGTCGGCTACGGCAGTCCGTGCACGTGCGGGGCCACCGAGTTCGACCAGGCGTTGCCCGACTTGGCGTCCCAGTTGGTCGACCAGGTCATCGCGCCCCGGATGCCGGGGTACGTCTTCGAGGGCTTGAACGTGCCGCAGTTGGTGCCCGAGGCCAGGCAGTCCAGGGCCGCGTTCACGACCGAGGGCGGGACGTAGCCGCTGCCCGCACCGCTGGTGGAGGCGGGCACACCGAGGCCGACCTGGGACGGGTCGAGGCCGCCCTCCAGCTGGATGCAGGCGAGCGCGGTGAGGAAGTCCACCGAGCCCTGCGAGTAGACCTTGCCGTCGCAGCCGAGCATCGAACCGCTGTTGTAGTACTGCGTGTTGACGACGGTCAGGATGTCCTTGATGCCGAGTGCCGTCTTGAAGTACTCACCCCCGGTGGACTGCATGTCGATGGTCTGCGGGGCCATCGTGATGACGAGGCCCGAGCCCGCCTTCTGCGACAGCGAGCGCAGCGCCTTCGTCATGTACGTGGAGTTGAGGCCGTTCTCCAGGTCGATGTCGACACCGTTGAAGCCGTACTCCTGGATGAGCGAGTGGACCGAGTTCGCGAAGTTGGCCGCGGAGGCGTCGCTGTTGACCGAGACGGAGCCCTTCTCGCCGCCGACCGAGATGATGACGTTCTTCCCGGCCGCCTGCTTCGCCTTGATGTCGGCCTTGAACTGGTCGACGGTGTAGCCGTTCAGGCCGGCCGTGTCCAGGTTGAAGGTGACGGCGCCCGGCGTGCTCGTGGCATCGGCGAAGGAGACCGCGATGATGTCGTAGTTCGCGGGTACGTCGCTGAGCTTCTGCACGGTCGCGCCGTTGTTGAAGTTCTGCCAGTAGCCGGTCACCGCGTGCTTGGGCACGGAGGTGCCGGGGTTGCCGCCGCCCTCCTTGGCCGTACGGCCGCTGACCGCGGTGGACTTGACGGACTCGCCGGCCGCGTTGGTGGCGGTCACCGCGAACTGGTACGCCGTGTCGGCGGCCAGCCCCGTGACCGTGGCCGAGTTCCCGGTGGTCGTGGCCGCCTTCTGGCCGTCCCGGTAGACGGTGTAGCCGGTCGCGCCGGACACCGCGTTCCAGGACAGGGCCACGGAGGAGGAGGTGGTCGCGCCGACCGCGAGTCCGGCCGGGGCGGACGGAATGGTTGGTTCCGGGTCGGTGCCGCCCCCGCCGTCGGGGCCGTTGACCGAGACGTCGTCCACCAGATAGGCGGACTGCCCGTACCAGCCGTGCGTGTAGACCTCGACCGAGGTGGTGTCGGGCCCGGTCCTGAAGCTGGTGGTGAGCTGGGTCCAGTCGCCGGAGCCGGGGGACCAGGTCGATACGTCGGTGGTTCCGGTGCCGCTCGCGCCGAGGTACGCGTACCCGCCCTGCACCCAGGAGCTGAGCGTGTACGTCGAGCCGGGCTTCACGGCCACGGTCTGCGAGCACCGCGCGGTGTCCTGGCCGGAGGGGGTGGCCTTGAGGGCCGCGGTGCCGCCGTGCGCGGGGGAGGAGACGGTGGTGCCGCTGCCGTTGGTGCAGGACCAGTTGGCGAGCCCGGACTCGAAGCCCGCGTTCTTGGCGACGTTGATGTCGGCGGCCCGGGCGTTTCCGGCGAGGCCCGTGGCGGTCAGCGCTCCGGCGGCGAGGACGGCCATGGCGGCGCCGAGCCGGATTCGGCGACGCCCGTGGATTTTGCGGCCGTTGAGGGGGGAACGTTCCACTTGCTGCCTCCGTGGGGGAGTCGGGGATGCCTGCCGGGGTGTCCGGGGACGAGCCGGCGGGGGACCGGCGGTACTCGGGGCCGTCCGGGAGGCGACGGGGAGAAGAAGGGGATGTGGAGTTGAGGAACGGTGGCCACCGCTGGCCGATAAGCTGGTCCAGACCAATCGAGTTGTCAAGACCTCTGGCAGCGGGGCCTGGGGCGACCGCGTCCGCCGGGCGGGTCCGTACGCGCTCCGCTTCCGCCCCGCGATGCCCTCCGCGAGGCCCCGAGTCCAGGCGGCGCGCCTGTGAATTGACGTTTTGTTGACTCCTGCGGGTCACGTTCGGGTGACGCCGCGAGGGTGCTCGGACAGTGACGGTCCGCCACTCCCCGGTGGTGGGTGTGGAGGTTCCGGATCCGTGCTGACGTGCGGAAATGAATCTCCGGGATCAGGTGGCGGGGAGGTGGATTCGTAACCCTCCGCAGTTGTACAGAAGTTGACGATTTTCGATTTGATCCGATTTAGCACTTGGGTGTAACGCGGGCGCCTCGCACACGTTGTCGGACTGGCCCCCGAAAAGTGTTCTCTGCCAGGTAGGACGTGGATAAAGTGCTGAGGCAGAACCGCGGAGCAGGAGCGATTGCGGCCGACGTCATGACCGGCGTCCGGCCGGAGCCGAAACGGGGAACAGCGTGCCGACCGCAATAGCAGTGACCAATGCTGACTTGGTACTACCTCCGACCGATCAGCAGACACCGACAGCCGCCCTGCTGCAGGCACCCGATGCCCAGGCGCTGGAGATGGCCATCGGTGACATGCATGTGCTGCTCGAACAGCACGGCTATGTAGTCGCCGTCTACCCGACCGGCATCTCGCCCGCGCACGAGCGCCGGCTCTACTCCGTGCGCTCGGTCCTGGAGAGCGACCGCATCGCCCTGGTCAAGGTGGACCTCCCGCCGCTGGGCGTCGCCGTGCTCGTCAGGCAGCTGCGCCAGTTGTCCATCTGCGACTTCAGCCCGGGAGTGGTCGCCTCCGCCGCCCGGCTGCTGACGCACTACATCCACGCGGGCGCCCTGCTCCACTCCGTCACCAAGTTCGACCGGGTCCCGGTCGACCTCAGGACCCATGCCAAGTCCTGGGTGCCCGGTTCGCAGTTCGCCGTGGTCGCGGGGCCCGAGCCACAGCTCGTCAGAGTCGGCCCGAAGGTCGACCCGCCGACCGGCCCGGAATTCACCACCCACCTGATGACCGCCAAAGGGCAGTCCCAGTCGGAGTGGGTGAAGGAGACCCTCGCGCCCGCGTGGAAGGTCCAGTCCATTCACGAGTCCGCGCTTCCGTCCGAATCCCCGGCATGGTGGGGAACCGGAAAGCTGGTGGAATTCGCGGCCTACCTGCCAGACATCTCCGTCCTGTACCAATTGGTGGCCTCCGTACGCCGTGAGAACTGCCACTGGTGCCGAATGGAACTCATCGGTGACCGCTGCGGGTTCTGCTCCTCCCCGCTACCCGCGGCCGAGAACCGAATGCACTCTGCCGGTGTCCTCAGCCATGGAGCGCTCGCACCACCGCAGTCCTAGCGCTTCCGCTTTCCTCCGTAGACGCCCTTCCGTCCGCTGCCCCAAGCATCCGAATCGAACGAGGTTGTCCGGCCCATGAACTCCCGTCAGCGCCGCGGCGTGATACTCCTGCTTTTGTCGGTTCTGTGCGCCTTCGGCGCCTTCGCCGGCGTGCTCTCGGTGATCAGTGATGTCAACTCCAAGGTCGGACCGGAGGTCTCGGCCTACCAGCTGAAGTCCGACGTAGCGCCCTACACCGCCCTGTCCGCCGGGCAGTTCGAGAAGATCTCGATGCCCAAGCGCTGGCTGTCCTCCAACGCGGTCACCGACCTCTCCGAGGTGAACGGCAAGATCGCCGTCACCCAGCTGCGCAAGGGGTCGCTGCTCCAGTCCGACATGATGCAGCGCCGCCCCGAACTGCAGCCCGGGGAGCAGGAGATCGCCATCATGATCGACGCCGCGACCGGTGTCGCGGGCAAGATCACCCCCGGTGCCACCGTCAACATCTACGCCACCTTCGCCGGTGAGCGCGACGGCGACCCCTCCCAGTCGAAGGTCATCGTCTCCAACGCCAAGGTCCTGGACGTCGGCAAGCTGACCGCCCTGGAGCCCAGCCACGACGGCAAGTCCAACATGGGCACCGAGGCCGTCCCGATCACCTTCGCGCTCAACACGCTCGACACCCAGCGCATCGCCTACGCCGAGTCCTTCGCGGAGCACGTACGCCTCGCGCTCCTCGCCTCCGGCAGCGACAGCACCATCCGTCCGGGCGACCGCACCTACACGCTCGACAAGGACAAGTGAGGATCGAATGACCACGAGGATCCTCCCGGCCGTCGGTGACGTCGACGCGGCCAGATCCGTCACCACCCTGCTCAGCCAGCTCCCCGACGCGGAGCCGGCCGCTCCGGTCAGCGACTCGACCCAGCTCATCGACACCCTCGCCCGCCTCGCGGGCGAGTCGCTCGACGATCTGCCCGAGGTCGTGCTGGTCCACGAGCGGATCGGACCGGTGCCGGCCCTGGAACTGATCCGGGAGGTCTCCCTGCGCTTCCCCGCCATCGGGGTCGTGCTGATCACCGCCGATGTCACCCCCGGTCTGTTCTCGTCCGCGATGGAGTCGGGTGCACGAGGAGTCGTCACCCTCCCCCTCAGCTACGAGGAACTGGCCAACCGGGTTCAATCCGCGGCCCAGTGGTCCGTCGGAGTCCGCCGCCACCTGACCACCGGGACCGATGTCTTCACCGGTCCCGGCGGTACGGTCATCACCGTCAGCGGCGCCAAGGGCGGTGTCGGGACCACCCTCACCGCCGTACAGATCGCCCTGGCGGCCCAGGCGTCCGGGCGCAGCGTCGCCCTGGTCGACATGGACCTCCAGGCCGGTGACATCGGCTCGTACCTCGATGTGCAGTTCCGGCGGTCCATCGTCGACCTGTCGGCGATCACCGACATCTCGCCCCGCGTCCTGTCCGACGCCGTGTTCAGCCACGGCACCGGTCTGGCACTGCTCCTGGCGCCCAGCGAGGGCGAGAGCGCCGAGGAGGTCAGCGACCGCTCGGCCCGCCAGATCGTCAGCGCCATGCGCTCGCGCTACGAGGTCCTGGTCGTCGACTGCGGCAGCCAGCTCCAGGGCGCGAGCGCGGCGGCCATCGAGATGGCCGACACGGCGCTGCTGGTCACCACGCCCGATGTGATCGCGGTGCGCGGTGCCAAGCGGGTCGTACGGATGTGGGACCGGCTCCAGATCCGCAAGGCCGAGGAGACGGTCACCGTCGTCAACCGCTTCATCCGCAACACCGAGATCCAGCCGCAGCTGATCGAGAAGATCACCGGCACCACCACGGCCAACACTGCGATTCCGGCGAACTTCAAGGAACTCCAGGCCGTCGTCGACGCCGGCCGGCTGCACGAACTCGACTCCAAGAGCACGGTCAAACAGGCCCTCTGGGCCCTTGCGGGCGAGCTCGGCATCGTCAAGGTTCCTGAGAAGGCGGAAAAGAACGGCGCGAAGAGCGGCGCGAAGTTCAAGAACGACCGAGGCTCGATCGGGCGCCGCCGCGACCGCGACGGCGACTCCAGGAAACGGCCGACGACCTAGGGGGCAAGTTGACCAATGGCACTTACCGAGACGAAAGACACGGCGATACGGGGAAGGCACCACGGTGACGCCGCCCCGGCGCGGGTCGGGCTGTGTGCCCGTCTCCTCGGCCGGGGGCGCGACCGCGGTCAGACCGCGATCGAGTTCCTGGGCGTCACACCGCTGATCATCCTGCTGCTGATCGCGCTGTGGCAGTGTGCGCTGATCGGGTACACGTTCTCGTTGGCGGGGAACTCGGCGGACCAGGCGGCGCACAAGGGCGCCATCGCGCAGAGCATGCGCGGGCAGGCGTGCCGGGACGCGGCCGAGGAGGACCTGCCGACGGTCTGGCGGGAGTCGATGAAGCGGACCAAGTGCGAGAGCTCGGGCGCGCTGTACAAGGCCACGGTGAAGCTGCGGGTACCGGTACTGGTACCCGGAGTACTCAACTGGCCGATGACCATCGAGGGCAACGCCGCGTCGCCGCTGGAGGCCGAGCGATGAGCATGCGCGTACACACACCGGGCGGGAAGACCGCCGCAACCCGCCGGGACCGCGGCCAGGTCGCCATCGAGTACATGGGCTTCATCCCGCTGCTGCTCCTGGTGGGCCTCTTCGCGATTCAGCTGGGGGTGGCCGCGTACGCCGCCAACCAGGCGGGCACCGGTGCCCGCGCGGCCGCGCGCACCGCCACCCAGGACGTGTCGCGCGGGGATTCCGAGCAGGCGGGGCGCGACGCGATGAGCGACTGGCTCGGCAGCCACAAGAACGCGAAGTTCAGGCGTCACGGTGGGTCCGGCGAAGTCACGTACACCACTCGCGTGCGGATCCCCTCCGTCGTACCCGGAATCGACGACTGGGGTTGGGCCAAGCGCAGTTCCACCATGCCGCGAGGGTGAGCGGGGCCCGCATCGCACCACCGGAGCACCACTAGCACGTCTGAGCGAGGAGTTACGCAATGAGTCTGCGGGCACGCATGACCGCCCCCGAGAAGAACGGCGGGGCGCGGGAGGACAGCCACATGGTGGCCACCTACCGCGCCAAGCTGCTCGAAGAGATCGACCTGGCGGAGATGTCCTCGCTCGCCGCCGCAGACCGGCGAGCGAGGCTGGAGCGTGTACTCAGCCACATCATCAGCCGCGAGGGACCGGTTCTCTCGACCGTCGAACGCACCCAGCTGATCCGACGGGTCGTCGACGAGGCCCTCGGTCTCGGCATTCTGGAACCACTCCTCGAAGACGCGTCCATCACCGAAATCATGGTCAACGGACCGGACCAGATCTTCGTCGAGCGCAGTGGCAAGGTCGAGCAGCTTCCGATGCGTTTCAGTTCGCACGAGCAGCTGATGCAGACCATCGAACGCATCGTGTCGACGGTCAACCGCCGTGTCGACGAGTCAAACCCCATGGTTGACGCGCGTCTACCCAGTGGTGAGCGTGTCAACGTGATCATCCCGCCGCTGTCGCTGACCGGTGCGACGCTCACCATCCGACGGTTCCCGAGGGCCTTCACGCTCCAGGAAATGATCAACGTCGGCTCGCTCGACGAGCAGATGCTGATCCTGCTGTCCGGGCTCGTCCAGGCGAAACTCAACGTGATCGTCTCCGGAGCCACCGGTACCGGGAAGACGACACTTCTCAACGCGCTCTCCGGCCTGATCCCCGACAGCGAGCGCATCGTCACCATCGAGGACTCCGCCGAGCTCCAGCTTCAGCAGAGCCACGTCATCCGACTGGAGTCGCGGCCGGCGAACGTCGAGGGGAAGGGCCAGATCACCATCCGTGACCTGGTCCGCAACTCCGGGGAATCGCTTGACATGCTCCAGGCGATGTCGACCGGTCACGACGGGTCGCTCGCCACCGTGCACGCCAACAACGCCGAGGACGCGCTCATGCGTCTGCAGACCCTGGCGTCGATGTCCGAGATCGAGATCCCGTTCGAGGCGCTGCACGACCAGATCAACAGCGCCGTCGATGTCATCGTCCAGCTCACACGGCATGCCGACGGCTCCCGAAAGATCACCGAGATCGCCGTGCTCGACTCGCACGGGCGCGATCCCTACCGCATCGTGTCCGTTGCCCGCTTCGACGCCCAGCCCATGGACGCCGAAGGACGGATCAACGGCGAGTTCAAGTACCTCCCGATCCCGCGCAAGATCGCCGAGCGCCTCTACATGGCCAGCCAGCCCATCCCGCAGGCCTTCGGGGTTGCCGAATCCGCCGAACAGCTCGCCACCCGAGAGGCCAACTAGGTAACGTGCCATGACGAATCTCCCTCTTCTCACCATCGGCGTCACGCTGCTCGCCGGTGTCACCGGCGTCGCGGGCCTGCACGCCTACAGCGGTGGCAGGGCCGATCGGGACGCCCTGGTGGACCGGCTCTCACACACCGGGCACATACCGGAGGCGGGTCGCCGTCGTCGATTCCGGGCGCTGGACAGCCGGCTGCGGAAGACCGGCCTGGGGCGGAAGCTCGAACTGAAGCTGGCCGCCACCGGCCTCGAGATCACCCCGGGCGAGTTCTTCGTCTTCGCCGTCGTCGCCCTGGCCGGGCTCTGGATGATCGCTTCGTCCCTGCTCGCCAGCTTCTTCGGTCCGGTCGCCGCCCTCATCGGTCTCTGGGGAACCAATGCCTTTCTGAACTGGCAACGGACCAAGCGCACCGAGCACTTCATCAACCAGCTCCCCGAGCTCGCCCGCATCCTCGCCAACGCCACCCAGGCCGGCCTGGCGCTGCGTACCTCCATAGGCATGGCGGCCGACGAGCTGGAGGACCCGGCGGGCGAGGAGCTGGCCAGGGTCGCCCGCCGTCTCGCCGTCGGCGAGTCGCTCGAGGACGCGATGAGCGAACTCACCGACCGGCTGCCTTCCCGTGAACTCGTCGTCCTCGTGACCACCCTCGTCCTCTCCAACCGCGCCGGCGGTACGGTCGTCAGCTCGCTGCGCAACCTCACCGAGACGCTGGAGGAGCGCAAGGAGACCCGACGAGAGGTCAAGACCCAGCTCTCCCAGGTGACGGTCACGGCCTACGCCGTTCCCGCTTTCGGTCTGGGCGCCATGCTCCTGATGAACGCGGTCATGCCTGGTGCTCTCGACCGTATGACCGGCGCACTCATCGGCCAGGTCGCGGTGATCGTCTCCCTCGCCCTGTACGCGATCGGATTCCTCGTGATCCGACGCCTGTCCAAGATCGACGTCTGATGGGTGGCGCATACATGGATCTGCTGTTGGCTGGCATCGTTGGACTCGCGGTCTTCGGAGCCATCGCAGGTATCCGCATGTACCGGGCCGATGCGAAGCTCCCCGGTGACCTCGCGATCGCCCTGGAAGTCGGCTCCACGCGCACCAGTGCGGTCGGCTCCGGTATCGACCGTCTCGGCATGCGCTGGGCCCCCATGGTGCTGAGGATGATGGGCCCCAAGGCCGTCAACAAGAAGCGCCGCCAGATCGACATGGCGGGTAACCCCGGCGGTCTGACCATCGACCGCTACGCTGCCCGCCGGGCCGTCTACGGCGCACTCGGCCTGCTCGGCGCCTTCTCGATGATCATCCGCGGGCAGATCTTCCTCTCCCTGGTACTGATCGCCTTCGGACTGTTCTGGGTCGAGGTCGGCATCTGGTCCGCGGTTCGCATCCGCCGTGACCACATCGACCGGACGCTTCCGGACTTCCTCGACGTGCTCGCCGTCGTGGTCTCCGCCGGCCTCGGCTTCCGGCAGGCCCTGGCCAGGGTCGCCGACAAGTACGAGGGGCCCTGGGCCGACGAACTCCGCATCACCCTGCGCCAGATGGACATGGGTGTCAGCCGCCGTGAGGCCTTCGAGCAGCTGCGCAAGCGCAATGACTCGGAGCAGGTCGCGATGTTCGTGACCACGCTCCAGCAGGGTGAGGAGCTCGGTGCGCCGATCGTCGAGACGCTGATCCAGATAGCCAACGACATGCGGCGCACGGACGCCCAGAACGCCCGCCGGAAGGCGGCCAGGGCCGTTCCCAAGGCGACCTTCGCGGTCACCACGTTCCTGCTCCCCGGAACGCTCGTGATGCTGACGGTCGGCTTCGTCTACGGGGTCAACGTCGACTTCAGCACCCTCATGGGCGGATGACGTGAACGAGGCGGACGGTGGGCAGAACCGCCGAGGGGAGGTGAGACGCTCATGTCGTTCCAACTCGGCAGCATCCAGACCGGACTGAACGCGCAGGTACGCCAGGCGATCGCCGATCCCGGGGCACGCCCGGCGTTCGCGATCCAGCTCAACGCGCTCCAGGCCATGTGCCGACAGGTCTTCGGCTTCCGGCTCGCCATGATCGCCGTAGCCACACCGTTCGCCATCGATCACACGGCCTCGGGCCTGGCCACATGGCTGATCGGCTCGGCCATCCTGGTCACCTTCATGGGCAGCTACCTCCTGTTCCGGGACTGGGAACGCTTCGGACCGGTTCTGCTGCGCCACCCCTGGCTGCTCGGCATCGACTCCTTCTTCGGCGCCCTGCTGCTGATCACCGCCTCACCGGAATCCACTCTCGCCTACGTCACCGTGTGCACCCCGATGCTGGCCGGGCTGGTCCACGGCTGGCGGGGTGCAGCGATTTTCGCGGCGCTCCAGACCGCGATCGTCCTCGGTGTGTACGGGACCGACCCGAGGCTGGAAGCCACCGGTGCGACGGCATTCCTCCTTCCGGGCTTCTGCGTGATAGCGGGGGCGGTCGGTGTCACGTTGCGCAACCTCCTCCTCCGCTTCGGTTCCGCCAGCCAGGCCCTCACCGAGACCAAGGCACGGCTCGCAGTCAGCGAGGCGGTGGAGGGGGAGCGCGCCCGCCTCGCCCGGGAAATGCACGACTCGGTGGCCAAGACCCTGCACGGCCTGGCACTGGCAGCCGACGGCCTGGCGGTGTCCTCCGACCGGATGGACCCGCTCACCGTCAAGCACCAGGCCGAACTGGTCGCCCGCGCCGCTCGCCGGGCCGCCGCCGAGTCCCGCGAGCTGCTCTCCGACCTGCGCCGCGAGTCCGGACTCGACGGAGGCGTGGACGTGATACGCGAGCTCCGGGCGCGTGCCGACGACTTCACCCGGCGCCACGAGCTCACCGCCACCTTCCGACTCCTCGACGACGTTCCGATCCCACCGGTCCCGCAAGTGGTCGCCCGCCAGCTGCTCACCATCGCCTCCGAGGCGATGGAGAACGCCCACCGTCACGCGCAACCCACCTACCTCGTCGTACTCGCTGGTGTGAAGGGCGACGTCCTGCGCGTCAGCGTGTACGACGACGGGCGCGGCCTGCCTCCGGGCACAACGCTCGACGACCTCCGGCACGCAGGGCACTTCGGCCTGGTCGGAATGGTCGAGCGCGCCGCGTCCATCGGTGCCCGTATCCGTATCGGAAAAGGGAAGGCGACCAAGGGCACCGAGGTCCGCCTGGAACTCCCGATCGCCGCTCTGCTCGCCACTTCCGGCGCGGAGCAGCCCGACTGAACCGCTCCGTTTCCACCCTCACCCCCATTGGACCTTTGAGAGGAGGTCGCAGATGCAGGACGACGTCTCCCGCGCGTCGGGCCTGAACCGGGCCGCACCGCACCACGCGTCCCAGCACACGTCCCCGCACGTCACACCGCTCACCTCGGAGCCCGGCTCCCATGCGTTCCCCGTCCCCCAGCAGCCAGCGGCATCCGAGCCCATGCCTCCCTTTCCCGCGGCGGTGCCCGTGGCCGTTCCCAGCGCCCTGAGGGTCGTCGTCGCCGACGACAACCCGGTGGTCCGGGCCGGCCTCGGCGTCCTGCTCTCCGGCCGCGACGACATCGCAGTCGTCGCGGAGGCCGTGGACGGCCGCCAGGCCTATGACATGGCCGTACACCACCGTCCGGACGTCGTTCTGCTCGACGTCCGGATGCCCGGCGTGGACGGGATCTCCGCGCTGCCGCACCTGGTGCAGATCGCACCCGTGATGATGCTGACCTACAGCCGTGAGAACGAGATCGTCCACGAGGCGTTGCGCCTGGGCGCGAGCGGCTATCTGGTCCACGGCGAGTTCACGGCCGATCAGCTGGTGCAGGCCGTACGCGACACGAAGGACGGCCGGGCCCACTTCACCGCCACCGCGGCGAACGCTCTCCTGGCCCACATGCGCCAGGGCCCGGGACCGCAGTCGCGACCCCTTCCGGAAGGACTCGGAACGGCGCTGACCACAGGCGTTCCCTACCAGGGGCCCGGATACGACGGACACCCCCCGAGTTCTGTTCAGCAACACGGTGCGCCTGCACACGCCCCCAAGCCCGAACCGTCTCCACCTGCGCCGCGCCCCGTCCAGTCATCGCAGGGTCTTTCGCATCTGCAACCAGTTGTGGCACAGTCTTCCATGACCGGGGAACCGGGCACGAAGCTCAACAGACAGCAGTACGGGCTGAGTTCACGGGAGGTGGAGGTCATGGAGCTGATCGCTTCCGGCATGAGCAATCAGCAGATCGCCGCCACCTGCTTCATCAGCGAGAAGACGGTCAAGAACCACATCAACCGCATCTTCACCAAGCTGCACAGTGCGAGCCGCAGCGAGGCCATCGCCCGCTGGCTCGGCACGGCCCCCTCTGCGGGCAGCGGGGTTCGCGAGGCCGGTGGTCGCCGTGGCTGAGCGCAGGAGTGCGAGCGGAGCCGTGGTGGGGCGTGGGTCCTGGCGGCGTGTACGGGTGCCGCAGACCCAACTGACGCTTTGGGCCCGGGAATGGGCCCTGGGACCCTCCGGCGGGCGAGTTCCGCCGCCGTATGTTTCTCATGTCGCCAGCGGCACCGGCCAGGAGGAAGCCGGTACCGCAGGCGGCACCCAAGAAACGTGCGAGTCGGCCGGCTTCCGGTCGGCCGAACCCGGAGGGGAACACCATGTCGGACATCACCCTGAAGACCGCCGTTCGCATCAACGGCTGGGCCAACACCGCCGTGAGCCGCATCCAGAAGCGCTACGAGAACATGGACCGCGGCCAGACGGCGTTCGAGTACCTGGGCATCATCCTGGTGGTCGTGGCGATCATCGGCGCGATCGCGGCCTCGGGCATCGGTGGCTCGATCTCGGGCAAGATCTCCAAGCTGGTGGACCAGATCAAGGCCGGCTAATGACCGCGAAACTTCGCGGCGAGGCAGGGCAGGCTTTCCCCATCTACGTTGTGATGGTGGCGGGCCTGCTCTTCCTCGCGTTTGCCTTCTTTACCGTCGGCAAGGCCGCTGCCTTGCGCAATGGGGCCCAGGGCGCGGCAGATGCTGCCGCGCTGGCTGCCGCTCAGCAGTCCCGTGAGCAGTTCGAAGGCCCGTTCCTCGCTTCTCTTCCCGAGAGCATGCTGGACATGTTCCTCCAGGCGCACCCGGTCACGGGGTGCCCTGCGGCGCAGGCGATGGCCGCAGAGAACGACGCGAAGCTCTCCCCGTTCCCCGGATGTGTCGCCACGTCCGGCGGCGAGCGGGACAAGATCAGGGTTGACGTGAAGACACTCAAGCCTGTGGGTGCGTCAGTGGTTCCCGGCATGAAGCGCACGTTCGCCAAAGGTCACGCCACTGCTGTCATCGAATGGCGTTGCCCCAGGTGGCGGTCTGTCGACCTCGACGACGACACCATCCAAGACGTGTACTTCTTCTCGTGCAGGGGAGGAGAGATGCTCGAAATCATGCCGAGCAGCCCTCCGCCCTGGTCTCAGGTGAGCAAGATTCTCTTTGACGTGCACCTGGTCGACAGCTGACAGCGAACGACGAGTAAAGGAATCAGAAGCGATGAGCATTCGGCGCTCCATCAAGTCCCGAAGGGTAGTGGCAGCCGCCTCGATGGCGGCGGCCCTGACCCTGGCCGTCACCGGCTGCGGTGCCGACGACGGCGGAGGGGCAAAGGACACCGGTTCGCCGTCTTCCCCCGCGTCTCCGAAGTCCTCCGACGAGGACAAGGGAACGAAGCAGGAGGACACCGCAGCCGGGGAGAACGTGGACCCGAATGTGAAGCTCGCGGAGGCCAGGGGCGAAAAGAACATGCTCCTGGTCATCAATCAGGTGAAGAGGGACTCCGGCGGGTTCGTTACGGTTCAGGGCGAGCTGAAGAATCAGGGTGACGTCGCTGTCAACCCGTCCGTATGGGCCGGAAACGAAAACGCGATCGTCACCAACAACCTCAACTCCGTCGGTGGTGCGACGCTCGTGGACAAGGTAGGCAAGAAGCGCTACTACATCCTTCGGGACACCGATGGTCGTTGCCTGTGCACGGCCGGGATGTCTGCGGTCCAGCCCGGAAAGTCCGTACCGGTGTTCATGCAGTTCCCGGCGCCGCCCGCCGAGACGACCGAGGTCGACTTCAACCTGCCGACGTTCGCCACCACGTCGCTGAAGATCTCCGGGTGACGGGCGAGATGACAAACACCCGCATGCGGCGTGGGCCGATTCAGAAGACAGGAATGGCCATTGCGACGGTAGTGCTGATGGCCGGCACGTCCGTCATGGGGGCCTCGGTCGCTCTGGCCGATGACGGCCCGAGCGTCCCGCCAGGTACCGAGGCATCCGCGGCTCCGCCGGTCGCTGTGGACGGCAAGGACTCCGACCTCAAAATGGTCGACGGCGCCACGCTTGCTCCCGCCAAGGTGCTCGACATCATCCAGGTCGTCGAGGACATGGGCGGCGAGGAGCGTCGCGAGGACACCAACGCGAACATCAAGTTCGCGCTCCAGTCCGAGGTCCTCTTCGGCAAGGACAGCGCCAAGCTGAGCCCCGCGGCCAACTCCCGTATCGCCGCCATCGCCGCCGAGATCAAGAAGCAGAAGGCCACCAAGGTGCGCGTCTTCGGCTTCACCGACAACCTCGGCTCGTCGGCCCACGGCGATGTGCTGTCCAAGCAGCGGGCCAACGCCGTGCACGGCGTGCTGGCCAAGGAGCTGGGGTCGGGCATCAGCTTCGAGATCCGTGGCTACGGCGAGCAGTACCCGATCGCCGACAACAGCACGGAAGAAGGCCGGAAGAAGAACCGGCGCGTGGAGGTCTCCTTCCCGCGCAGCACGTCTTCCTGAGGAACCGCGCCACCACAGGGGCCCGGCACCGCGAGCACATCGCGGTGCCGGGCCCTCTCTGCTGTCTACAGAAGGTGGTCGGCCTTGCCGGCCTTGATGTCGCGGATCATCTGCTGAAGCGCTTCGCGGCTGTCGGTGAGGAAGCGATCCTCGAAACCGGCGACGGCGATGTAGCTGTTGCCCGCCCCATCGGTTCCTATCCGGTAGCAAGAGTTCCCTTCGCCGCAGAACGAGTCTTCCCAATTGACGTCCGACATCGGTCGTCTCCTCAGAGTTGGCGTGCGATGTTGTGGATGAAGGCCCGCGACTTGTCCGGTGACAGCGCGATCCCCTCCATCCAATCCAAGTGATCCCGATACTTCGCCAGTTGGGCCTGGGAGTGGACGAAGACAGGTCCGTGAGAGTTGTCGATCTGCACGGTGTCGAGCTGAGTCACAGGCCCCTCTGCGTACAGGACGGTCTGTCCAGCGCCGGGGAAGGCGCCGGCTTCGAAGGGGATGACCAGCAGTGTGATATTCGACTGCTCGGACTTGTTCAGCAGGTGGTCCAGCTGGGCGCGTGCCACGGCGCGACCGCCGAACTGCATCCGGAGTGCGGCCTCGTGCACGATGCCTGTGTACGGAGGGGTGCCCCCGTCCAGGACTTCCTGCCGCTCCACGCGGTGTGCCAGCCTCAGTGCAACCTCTCGCTCCGGTAGCTGTGGCACTACCACACGGAAGAGGGACAGGGCATGGTCCGAGGTCTGGAGGAGGCCCGGAATGTGTACGGAGTACGCGGCCCGCATGCGTAGCGCGTGCATCTCCAATTCGGCGATGTCGAGCAGCCCTTGGGGAAGAAGCCCTCGATATCTGTCCCACCAGTTGCGGCCGCGTGATTGGGCCATCTCGACCAGCGCGTCGACGTACTTCACGTCGGTGCAGTCGCAGTTGCAGGCCAGAGTGCGCAGCCGATCGGGGCTGATGGGGCGGGTACCGGCCTCGATGTTCGAGATCTTGCCCCGGTCCACGCCGAGCAGTCCGGCCGCGAACTCGGCGGAGACATCGGCCGATGTGCGCATCTTCCGCAGCTCGGCGCCGAGCCGCTTCTGACGTTCGGTAGGAGACGTCCTTGCTGCCATGCCGTTCCTTTCCGCATGCGGTCACCGGCAGTCTGCCGCGTGTGCGTACCACTCGGCCACGAAAGGGTTCTTTCTCCGAAGAGAGAGGGTAATTTTACCCTTCAGGCGCTACGTTAGGTCACGCACCGCTCACTGAGCGACGGCGAGCCGGAAGTGCATCACGCGGTCCTGCCTGCAACCTCCTGCCCTGGGAGGGGCGGTCCCGTGTCAGGGAGACAGGCCACTGCTCGTCCGTAGCGCAACCATGTGAGCCACCCGTGCGCGCCCACGCGAAAGAGAGACACACGCCAACTCGCCGCCCTTCTCAGGGGAGTCAGTCATGCACTCATCTCCGATCGCCGCACTCTGTCCGGCCGCCGCCGAGGCACGTATGCCGGTTCCGTTCACGTATCCGTTTCCGCATCCCACGCTGCGAACCAACCCGCAGCCGCACCCCCAGCCCTACCTTCGCCCGAAAGGCCGTTCCGGGCGCGGGCTCGCTCTGAGCTTCACGTTGCCCGGTGACGTCCGCAGCGCGTACATCGGCCGCACGGTGGTGGCTGCCGCGCTGGAGACGCACGGGCTCGCCCGGTACGTCTGGCCTGCCACGCACGTCGTGGACGAGCTGGTCGCGGTCACCGCGAGAATGAGCCCGGGGAAGGAGCTCTACGTATCCCTGCGTCACCGGGACGACGCCGTACGCATCCTCGTCTGGGACCAGCACCCGCACCACAGCGACCCGCACCTGTCCACACTCTGCGAGACGCGGCGTCGGCGGGCGCTCTGGCTGTTGGCGGCCGTTGTGGACGACTGGGGCGGGGAGTGGGGCGCCTGCGAGGCGAACTTGCCGCAGCGAGGCACCAAGGCATGGGTGCAGTTGCCGAGCTGACGGGTGCAGGGGATGGGTGCACTCGCTCCGTGAGGGTGACGGACTTTGACGTGGCGGGCGGGCCATGACGACCGGTGTTGCTCCTCACTCGGAGCGGCGCTGTTCTGTGCGCCAACCATGCCTACCGGTTTTCCCCTGGCTTTCAGCGCCGACGATCTTTCGCACGCCGACGCCGGTGGGCAGGAATCGGCTGATCGAGGGGAGTTCAAGCGTAGGCGTCCTCGACGACTACGCGTCGCACTGTACGCAGTGTCGACCGGAGACTGTCCAGATCGGTCGAGCCCAGAGCGAGACGGATCGCTTGCGGTGTGTGCATCGAGGTGGTGAACGGCTCGGCCGTGGATACCGAGATGTGCTGACGCGCGAGGGTGGCGGTCAGGCGGTCGGCGCGTGCGTCGTCGGGCAGCGGCAGCCATGTGAAGTAGGACGAGGGGTGGCTGATGAGCGGTAGGCCGGCCAGCTCTTGTCCGGCGAGTGCCTGGCGGGTCCTGGCGTCGTCTCGTTTCAGCGCTTCCAGGTGGTCCACCGTGCCGTCCTCCAGCCAGCGGCAGACGATCGCCGTGGTGAGGGCCGGGGTGTTCCAGGTGGTCGCCCGAATCGCGCGTTCGAGCGAGGGCACCGCAGAGGGCGGGGCAACGACGAAACCGACCCGGAGACCGGTGGCGACGCTCTTGGACAGTCCCGAGATGTGGACGGTGATGTCCGGCGCGATTGCAGCCAGGGGCGGTGGCGAGTCCTCCACCAGGTAAGCGTAGGAGGCGTCTTCGATCAGGAGTGGACCGTACTGTCGAGCGATCTCGACGAGGCGGGTTCGGTCAGGTGCCGGCATGACCCAGCCCAGAGGGTTGTGCAAGGTGGGCATGGTGTAGATCGCGCGCACAGGGCGCGTCGCGCACAGTTTCTCGAGGGCATCGAGATTCGGCCCGTCGGCGGTTACGGGGATGGGTTCCAGGTCGAGATGAAAGGTATGTGCGAGCACCTTGAAACCCGGGTAGGTGAGTGCGTCGACCGCGACGACGTCGCCGACCTTGAGCGCGGCCATGACGGTGATGGCCAGGCCTTGCTGCGCACCGTTGGTGATGAGGATCCGATCCACGTCCGTGGTGATTCCTCGACGCCTCAGGTACCGCGCGATCGAGGCTCTGTCCTGGGGGCGCCCTCGATGTGGTTGGTAGCGCAGCAGCGAGTCGAGATCACCAGAGGTGGCCACCTCTCGCAGTGTTTGCCGGAGGAGATCGGCTTGCCCGGGCAGCGACGGATAGTTGAAGTTGAGGTCGACCGCATCCGTGGCGACGACCTGTTGATCGATGCCGTGACCGGCGGGAACCGCGATGTCACGCACGAACGTACCGCGGCCCTGTTCCCGGCTCACCAGGCCCATCGCTTCCAGCTCGGCGTACACCCGGGTCGCGGTCACCACGGCGATTCCCTCACGAGCGGCGAGCCCGCGGTGTGTCGGCAGCCGCACGCCCGCGGCGAGCCGCCCGGTCCGGATGTCGCGTGCGAACGCGTCGACCAGCTTTTTGTACCGCGAAGCTGCCATGCACCGGATTGTATGCGTGACAATTTTTCGACTGTCCTGTTCGTGGGTCTCTACGGTCAAGACCCACCTACCGGGAAGGACAGACGCCGTGCACATCGCCATCCTCACCTTCGAGGGCTACAACGAGCTCGACTCCCTGATCGCGCTCGGTGTGCTCAACCGCATCAAGACCGACGACTGGCGCGTCACCATCGCCACCCCGAGCCCCAGGGTGACGTCGATGAACGGAGTGGTCATCGAGCAGATGTCCACTCTTGAGGAGGCGTGCACCGCTGACGCCGTCATCGTCGGCAGTGGCATGGCCACCCGCGAGGTCGTCGAAGACCCGGCGATCATGAGCGTCCTGCGTCGCCTGGACCCCTCGCGCCAACTCATCGCGGCACAGTGCTCCGGCGCGCTCGTGCTGGCCAGGCTCGGCCTGCTCGACGGCATCCCCGCTTGCACCGACCTGATCACCAGGCCCTGGGTCGTCGCCGCCGGCGTCGAGGTACTCAACCAGCCCTTCTACGCCAAGGACAACATTGCGACCGCCGGCGGCTGCCTGGCCTCGCACTACCTCGCCGCCTGGATCATCGCCCGACTCAAGGACAACGACGCCGCAGAAAGCGCGCTGCACTATGTCGCCCCGGTCGGCGAGAAGGAGGAATACATCGAGCGCGCCTGGCGCAACATCACCCCCTACTTGCCCGCTGCCGCACCGGCGCTCGTGCGAACGGCGAGTCGCAGACAGTGACCGGCAGTGTGATCGACCTGCTAGCCGACCGCGCGCCCGGTCTGCTGCGTGCCCTGCGCGAAGCCGATCCCGCCTACGTCGTGCCGGACGGCACCCTGGCTGAGTGCGACCGGTTCGGCGACGCCCGGGGCACTCGGTCGGGGGCGGTGCGGTCGCGGTTCACGGCTCCTGCATGTCTGGTGTCGGTGAGACCGTCGTACCGGCAGCCAGCAGTCTCTCGGCCAGTGCGCGGCAGCGGCTTCCGAGCTCTGGCGGGTCGAGTATCTCGAAGTCGTGTCCCAGGAGAAGTACGTGCATGAGTACGGCGTCGAGGCCGGCGGCGCCACTGAGCACCTCGCAGCGCTCGCTTCCCCGGTGTCGTACGACGGCTGCCGACGCCGGAATCTGCGCGCGCACCGTGTCGGCCGACGCGTGCACGAGGAAGCGCGCCCGGTGCGGGTAGACCCGGCTCGCCACACCCTCCTGCACGTACGTCGCTGCGTCGGGCGCCGGGCGCGGGCGGAAGTGCCAGGTCCGTGCGGACACCTCGGTCATCCGGTCGGCGCGGAAAGTGCGCCAGTCGTCGCGGTCGAGGTCGTAGGCGAGGAGGTACCAGCGCCGGTCGGAGGCGACCAGGCGGTAGGGCTCGGCGCGCCGCGGTCGAACCTCGCTCCCGGACGGGTAGTTGAAGCCGGTCTCGACCTCGTCGCGGCAGGCTCTGGCCAGCGTCATGAGGACCTCGGGGTCGACCGGCGTGTGGCCTGTGCCGAAGGACTCGACCGAGCCGGAGAGTGCGCGCACCTCGTGCCGAAGCCGGGTGGGCAGCACTTGGTCGAGCTTGGTCAGCGCCCGGAGAGCGGCGTCGCCGGCGCCGGTGACCACGCCACCCGCGCCGGCGAGCAGCGAGACCGCGGTGGCGATCGCCTCCTGGTCGTCGAGGAGCAGCGGCGGCAGGTTCTGCCCCGGGCCGAGTCGATAGCCGCCGCCGACACCCTGGCCGGCGTGCACCGGATAGCCGATGGTGCGCAGGCGCTCGACATCGCGCCGTACCGTGCGCGTCGTGACCCCGAGACGGTCGGCGAGCTCGGGGCCGGTCCAGGTCTGGCGCTGCTGCAGCAGCCCGAGCAGGGTGAGCACCCGCTCCGTCGTATCGCGCTCGGCACCGCTTGCCACGTTCATGCCGCCCACGTTGCCAGAGAAAGCGGACCGGTCCTGTCCGCCATGGGTGTCACGGTGGGGCCATGGAAGCAGACGAACTCGATGTGAACCGGACGCTGCGAGAGCAGCGCGCCTCTACGTGCACACAAAACCCGGCACCTCTCGGGAGAGACTCATGACCGTGAAGACGACACACCTCGACCCTGAAGAGCTCCACCACAACCCTGCCTTCACCCAGGGCGTGATCACCCCCGCCGGCCGGATGCTCCATGTCGGTGGCCAGCTCGGCACCGACAGCACCGGAAACCTGCTCGACGGTATTGAGGCGCAGACAGCTCAGGCGATGCGCAACGTGCTGACTGTGCTTGCTGCCGCGGGCACCGGTCCCGAGCATGTCGCCAAACTCAACATCTATCTTGTCAACGGGGTCGACGCACAGGTGGGATACGCGGCGTCGCGATCGGTGTGGGGCGATCACCGCACAGCCATCACGGTTGTTTCCACCGCAGGACACGCTCGCCCGGGCGCGCTCGTGGAGATCGACGCGGTAGCGGTCATTCCTGAACAGGACGAACCTGCGGATCGAGACTGCGAAGGCGTGACTCGCCGCGTGGCCGATGACACAGCGCCGTAGCACGATGGGCTGGTCGACGACTGGGCTGGTCGACGATCGACTGGGGTGGCGCGTGGGGCGTCAGTGAGCGCTCACGCCTCACGCGGCAACCATGTCGGGGGTGGTGCTGCCCCGCTGACAGCCGGGCGGGACGCGCGAGCGGGGGCCGAAGCGTCCTCGCTCCGGCCCCCGCTGCGCGATCGGGAATGTGCTCAGGCCTTCGGCTCGGTGAAGCGGATGCGGTTGCCGAACGGGTCGCGCAGGCCGCAGTCGGTTCCGTACGGGCGGTCGGTGGGCTCCTCGGTGAACTCGACGCCCCGGGCGAGCAGCGTCTCGTACGTCTTGCGGCAGTCGTCCGTGTTGAAGATGAGCCAGCCGCCCATGGCGCCCTTGGTGACCAACTCCCGTACCTGCTGGGCCGTTTCCTCGGACAGGGCCGGGGCGCCCGGCTTCTCCAGCATGATCTGGCGCTCGGGGTGGCCGGGGATGCTGACGGTCAGCCAGCGCATGAAGCCCATGTCCACATCGGCGCTGACCTCCAGGCCGAGCTTGCCGACGTAGAAGTCGAGGGCCTCGTCCTGGTCGAGGACGTAAATCTGCGATTGCGTGATGGCGTTGAACATGTGCATCACGCTACGGGGCGCGCTCGAAGAAAACTTATCCAAATCTGCTCAGCTACTCGGCCGCATCCATGCCATGGTGAAGCACGTCGGGACGCCCGTGGCCGTCGCTTCCTTGCGGTACGTTCTCGGCGACCGGCCGACGATGTCATGGAACGTGCGGCTGAACGTCCCCGGGCTGCCGAAGCCGACCTCGTAGCAGATGTCCGTGATGCTTCGGTCGGTCTCCCGCAGGAGGAACATCGCGCGTTCGACGCGGCGGCGTTGCAGGTAGCGGTGGGGCGTCTCGCCGAACGTGGCCCGGAAGGTGCGTGTGAAGTGCGCCGGGGACACATGCGCGATGCGCGCCAGGGCCGGGACGTCCAGCGGCTGCGCATAGGCGCGGTCCATCGCGTCCCGGGCCCTGAGCATCCGGCGGTTGGTCTCCTCCACGGCACGGTTCACAGAGCCATGACACCACACAAGGCCCGGCGCGGCCCGGGGTTGGGTGGGAGGGCTCAGTGGACGACGTCGAAGACGTTCTTCTGGAGGCCGTTGGAGTACGCCTCGTGCTCGACGAGCTTCAGCTTCTGGGTGTCCTTGTCCGTGTCGCTGAACAGGCGCTTGCCCGCGCCAAGGAGGAGGGGGAAGACCAGGAGGTGGTAGCGGTCGATCAGGCCGGCGTCCGAGAGGGCGCGGTTGAGAGTGGCGCTGCCGTGGACGATGATCGGGCCGCCCTCGGTCTCCTTCAGGGCGGCGACCTCGTCGAGCGAGCGCAGGATCGTGGTCTCGCCCCAGTTGGAGACCAGGCCGTCCTCGGCGAGGGTGGTGGAGACGACGTACTTCGGCATCGACTTGTAGTCGGTGAATTCCGCCATGTCCGGCCAGACGGGGCTGAACGCCTCGTAGCTGACCCGGCCCATCATCAGCGCGGCGGCTTCCTGCTGCTCACGGCCCTTGATCTCGAAGGCCTCCGGGACGAACTCGATGTCCTTGAAGGTCCATCCCGCGTTCCGGTATCCGGATTCCCCTCCCGGGGCCTCCACTACGCCGTCGAGTGAGACGAAGGCGGTGCTGATCAAGGTACGCATCTGAGGACTCCTCGTTTCACGTGGGTGGTGCGGCAGCAGGTTCGGCCGGTGACCGCTCCGATCTTCTTCCACCGGCTTCGGTTCTCGGCTGCGCCGCGCCAACTATTGCTTACTTACCTACAGACTGCGGACCGGCAGGAAAATCATCGGCTCGGACCGGATCAGCTCGATCAGCCGGGTTCGGCTCGGTCGACTGGGGGATCGGCTCGGTCAGCTCTGTGCTTGCCGGTTGCTCATCCGCGTTCGCGGAGGTACGCCTCCAGCTCGGCGGCCCCGGCCAGCATCGCGCGCCCTCGGGCGGACAGCCGGTCGTGCCAGTTGCGCAGGGTGGCCTCCAGTGGCTCCGGGCCGCCCGCCGCGCGCACTTGGGCGATCAGCGGGGCGATCTGCTCCAACAGGTAGCCGCCCCGCCTGAGCTGGTGGGACAGTCGGGCATCGCGTACGTCGGCCTCGTCGTAGACGCGGTACCCGGTCCGTGGGTCGCGGCGCGGGTGCACCAGTCCGGCGCCCTCCCACTTGCGCAGTGTCGCGGGCCGGATGCCGAGGTTCCTTGCCAGCGGCCCGATGAAGGTCCCGCCGGATCCGGGAACGGTCCCGGTAGTGGGATCTGACCCGGACCCGGACGCCGTACCCGGGTCGGGCGCCTCTCCGAGGTCCAGGTCGCGGAGGGCGCGTTCCACGGCCCGGAGGGTCTGCCGGTCGTCCAAGAGCTGGGCGTGGCTCTCGTCGACGAGGTGCAGGGCCTCGTCGACGGCGCCCTCGTTCACCGCCCGCATGATCGACGTCGCCGTCCGGTGGCCGTGGCCGGGGACCAGGGCGAGGAAGGCGCGCAGGGCCCCCGCGTGCAGCGAGGTGTAGGTGCGGTAGCCGTGGGGCGTGCGGCCGGCGGCGGGAAGGATGCCGGCCTCCTCGTAGTTCCTGACCGCCTGCGTGGACAGGCCGTGCGCACGCGCCAGATCGACCGGCCGGAGCCGCTCACCGTTTTGAAGGTTTCCCCCCATTGTCCTGCCGATATCGTGGAAAAGTTTCAACCGAAGGTTCAACGATAGCGTTGAAGGCATGGCTACCGACATCAAGGACACCGCCCATGCCGTCGATGCTGCCGCCGTCATGAGGCTGCTCCCGGCCCGGCCCCGGGTGCTCGCCCTGGGCGAGCCCACCCACGGCGAGGACACTCTGCTCGAACTGCGCAACGAGCTCTTCCGGCAGCTCGTCGAGCAGGAGGGCTACCGGACCATCACGATCGAGAGCGACTGCATGATGGGCCGGGCCGTGGACGACTACGTCACCTCGGGCACGGGCACTCTCGACGACGTCATGGAGCACGGCTTCAGCCACGGCTGGGGCGCCTTTGCGGCCAACCGCGAACTCGTACGGTGGATGCGGGCCCACAACGACGGGCGGCCCGAGTCCGAGCGGGTCCGCTTCGCCGGCTTCGACGGCCCGCTGGAGATCACCGCCGCCGCGAGCCCCCGACAGGCCCTCACCGCACTCCACGGCTACCTCGCGGACCAGGTGGACGCGGACCTGCTCCCCTGTACCGCGGAGACGCTCGACCGCCTGCTCGGCGCGGACGACCGGTGGACCGAGCCCGCCGCGATGAGGGACCCGTCCCGGTCCGTGGGGCAGTCGGCCGACGCCGGTCGACTGCGGCTGCTCGCCGACGATCTGGTGGCGCTGCTCGACGCGCAGACGCCGCAGCTGATCACGGAGAGCCCGCGGGAGGACCGGGACCGGGCGCTACTGTACGGGCGCACCGCGATCGGCCTGCTGCGCTACCACTACTGGATGGCCAGCACCTCCCCGGCCCGCCTGACCCGGCTGGTGGGCCTGCGGGCCCAGATGATGGCCCACAACCTCCTCGCTCTCGCCGAACGGGGCCCTGTACTGGCCCACGCCCACAACGCCCATCTCCAGCGGGAGAAGAGCACGATACGGATGGACGGGATGCCGCTGGAGTGGTGGAGCGCCGGCGCGCTGGTGAACACCCGGCTCGGCGCGGAGTACGCCTTCGTGGCCACGGTCCTCGGCACGATCCGGCACCAAGGCGTGGACACCCCGCCGCCGGACACCCTCGAAGGACTCCTGTGCGCGCTCCCGGAGGACCGATACGTCATCGACGCCGGCCGGCTGGCCACTGCCCTCGGGGACGCGCTGCCCGCGCCCCGTGTGTCCCCCTGGTTCGGCTACGCCCCGCTCGACCCGGCCCACCTGGCGGACAGCGACGGCCTCGTGTTCGTCAAGGACGTCCCATGGGTCCAGTGAGGGACAGCCGCAGGGCAGCCGCAGGGCAGCCGCAGGGCAGTCGCCGGGGCAGTCGCGGGACCGCCGGGCGCCGGGCGCCCGGCGGTCCCGTCGGTCATGCGGCACGCCGAAGCGGTGGATTCCGGTGTAGCTACGGCCAGTTGACGAAATCCGGAACGTCGGCGATGCCCGGGGCGTCGGCGGCACCCGGCTTCGGCGCCCTGCCGCAGAACTCCGCCTCGATCGCATTGACGTAGAGCGATCCGTCCCGCAGCCAGTCGCCGTTCACGTTGAACGTCAGCTGGTGCTTCCCGTCCGATGTGCCGACCATCGCGGACAGGGAGCCGTTCGTACGGCCGCTCTTGCCCACCACCTTCACGCCGCAGGACAGCTGCGCGAACTCGACCCCGAGTCCGAAGCCGGTCCCGTCGCCCGAAGGCACCTCGTCGAGCATCTCCCTCATCTGTGCGGGCGGCAGCAACTCGCCACGCATCAGGGAACGTTGGAAACGGTTGAGGTCTCCGGCGGTGGAGATGATGTCGCCGGACGCGCCCAGCCAGGTCATGTTCTGCTCGGTGGCGTCGTGGATCTCGGCGTCGGGGGCCTCCTCGTGGAAGCGGGAGTACGCGACGGGGTGCGGGTCCGGCATCCGGGGCGACGTGCCGGGGAAGGACGTGCCGCGCAGTTTCAGTGGCCGGACGATGCGGCGGGTGACCTCCTGCGCGTACGGGCGGCCCGTCGCCTTCTCGATGACCATTCCGGCAATCACGAAGTTGGTGTTCGAGTACGATGGCGCCTTCTCCGGATCGGGCAGCGGCGGGTACTTCAGCGCGACCGCGACCAGTTCCTCGGGCGTGTGGGTGTCGTACCGGTGCTCGGGGAAGCCGGGGCCGGCGGCGTTGTGCACGAACTCGGGGTCCGCGGTGTGGTTGGCGATGCCGCTGGTGTGGTTGAGCAGACTGCGCAGGGTGATCCGGCTGCCGTCGTACCCGTTGCCTCGCACCAGGCCGGGCAGCCAGTGCTCGACCGTGTCGTCGAGGCTCAGCCGCCCCTCCGCCTCCAGCTGGAGCAGGACGGTCGCGATGAACGTCTTGGTGATGCTGGCCCCGCGGAAGTGGTCGCCGGGCGAGCGCTCGCGGCCGGTGGCGGTGTCGGCGTAACCGGCCGATCCATACCAACTGCCCTTGCTGTCCATGGCCTTGGCGGCGACACCGGGCAGTCCGCCCTTCTCGACCAGGTCGTGCAGTGCGGCCCGGGTCGCCTCGTGGCCGGGTGACGACCGCGCCGCGTGCGATGACTGCATCGCGTGTGCGGGTGGGGTGAATGCGGATGCTCCCACGGCCGCGGTCACCGCCAGGGCGAGTGCGGAGATACGTACAGCCCGTTGCCTCATGCGTTGTGCCTCCAGGTCACCGAGGGGCAGGGGCTGCCCCCTCGGTGCCAGTGACGCGCAACTCGGGCCTCAGGGTTGATCGTTGGTGCGGCAGGCGGGCTTCGTCACTGCTTGGGAGCCAGGCGGCCCAGCCGCCCATCGTCCCCCAGCGCCATGCCTGGGCGGTGTACGAGCCGCGGCGTCGATACCGGTCAGGACCGCCAGGCCGACCGCCGTCAGCAGCAGGCCCGGCACGATCAGGCTGCGGGGCGCCAGCCGGTGCCAGAGCCGGGCGGCGACCTGGGTGGAGGCGATGACGGCCGCTCCGGCCATCGGCAGCAGGGCCGTGGCGGCGGGGCCCGGTGGGTAGCCCCGGACGCCCTTCAGGTAGTCGGTCCATGCAGGGGATCTTCGGCGATCAACGGGTCCACGAAGACACGGTGGTTGAGGTGACCGGCCGGTGGTGCCGAGTCGCGGTGAACGATCGGTGTATGTGTCCGCGGGGCGATGCGCCCAATGGGCGTAGTGGTATCCCTTGCCCTGGGACGGGTCGTTGAGGTGGTGGACGCCGCACTCGGACGAGGCGGTGCAGAGCCGGCCCGCCTTCATGTCGTGGCGCATGCCGTCGGAACGGGTCTTGTCCACCGTGGCGTTGGTGTAGTCGATGCGTTGGCCGCCGTTCTTGACCGCGTCGAGCCGGCCCACCGCCTCGCAGTGCCCCATGCCCACCATGTCGGTGATGACGCGGACGGCCTGCCCGCCGACCTTCGCACGGTGGACGATGATGCGCGAGGGCAGGTTCCATGCCTGGCTGTCGTAGTTGCATTGCCCGAGGAAGTGCGAGGGGACGGCGTCGCGGTCGGTGCAGGTGCGCTGTCGCATGGTGAGGGTGTGGTGGAGGAACGGGCGTGAACGCCGGCGCACCTCGCCGCCGCGCTCCACCCGGTCGGCCCGAGCCGTGCCGGGTACCTCGTCCAGGAGGCCGAGCAGTGCGCCGACTCCCTGCCGGGCTGGGAGGGCGGGACCCGGAACGTGCCGAGCGGATGGCCCGGAGCCTGCCCGGTGAGGACGACCGGGCCGCCCGTCGGGCGGCCGACCCGGCCGTGGAGCCCCTGATTGCTTACGGTGCCGACGAGGTCCTGGCGGAGGTCGTGCGCGACATGGTGAAGGAGGCGGACGAACACTCCGCGCAGGCCGGGTGAGGCTCCGGGGCAGGTGCCGTCGCCCGACATGCCGACGACCGGCACCCCGCGTAGCGTGACAGCCGACTGCGCAAGGTGGCCGACGGAGCCGGACGGGAGGCGGGAGCATGCAGCTCGGTCTGCACTACTGGAACTACTCGACACCGGCCGACCCCGCGCTCATCGCGCCCACGCTGGCGGAGTCGGTGCGGATCGCCGAGCAGGCGGAGATCGCGTCCTTCACCGTGATGGACCACTACTTCCAGATGGAGACCGGCCAGAGCGTCGCCGACGAACCGATGCTGGAGGGCTACACCACGCTCGGCTACGTGGCGGCGGTGAGCCAGCGGATGACGCTCGGCCTGATGGTGACCGGCGTGATGTACCGGCACCCCGGCCTGCTGGCGAAGATCGTCACCAGCCTCGACGTCCTGTCGGGCGGCAGGGCCAGGCTGGGCATCGGCGCCTCCTGGTACGAACGGGAGCAGTACGGGCTCGGGGTGCCGGTGGTCCCGGTCGCCGAACGGTTCGAGCGGCTGGAGGAGACCATCCGGATCTGCCTCCAGATGTGGAGCGACGACAACGGCCCGTTCCGGGGCAGGCACTACCAGCTGGCCGAGACGCTGTGCGTACCGGAACCGATCGGCGGGCACCCGCCCATCATGATCGGCGGCGGGGGCGAGCAGAAGACCCTGCTCCTGGTCGCCCGCTACGGGGACGCCTGCAATCTCTTCGCCACCGGCCAGGAGGAGGTGGCCCACAAGCTCGACGTGCTGCGCGCCCACTGCGCCGCGGAGGACCGCGACTACGACGCCATCGCCAAGACCGTGATGTACAGCGGCCCGGTGCTGGGCAAGCCGGCCGCGTTCCTCGCCGACGCCGAGGCGTACGCGGCCCTGGGCGTCAGCGAGATCCAGGTGCTGCCCGACCGGCACCCGGTCAGCTTCACCCACCAGATCGCCGAGCGCATCGCACCCGCGGTCGCCGAAATCGGCTAGAGCCTGTCCGGGCGATTATGGGCCCCGCCGGGCTGACCTCTATGGGTGGGCCCGGTCTGACGACTCAGGAGTGACAGAGTACGTCGATGACGACGGACTCGGCGTCGAGGCCGTCGAGGTAGCGGTTGGCTTGATCCCAGTGGCCGTCCGTGTCCGTGTCCGTCCACGCGCCATCAAGGGTGACCAGGGCGAAGCAAGCGGCTGCGGCCGTTCCTGCCGGCGGGCAACGGGGCCTGCCGGGACAGCCTGCGCCGCCCTGGCATCCGGCACACCATCCCGGAGGAAAGCGACAGCCAGGCCGCCCACCGGTGCAAAGGCTCACGCGGTGGACGGCCGCCCGGCTTCGACGAGGAGCGCTACAGGAAAGGCAACACCGTTGCGGGTGCCCCGTTCGGCGGACGGGTCCTACACGCCGGTGGTGCCGTCGACGATCTCCCGGATCAGGTCGAGGTGGCCGTTGTGCCGGGCGGTCTCCTCGATCAGATGCAGGACGATCCAGCGCAGATCGGGGTGGTCGCCGTCGCCGTTGCCGCGCGGGCGCGCGGCCGGTGTGTCCAGGTCGTGGGAGGCGACCAACTCGCGGTAGCGGGTGGTCCGTTCCTCGTACAGCGACAGCACATCGGCGAGCGGCATGTCCACCGCGATGCGCATCTCGCGGTCGGGGTCCTCCTCCGTCCAAGGGCCTTCGTCCTCACCGCCGAGGAAGACCACCTCGAACCAGTAGTACTCGACCCAGCTGAGGTGGTTGATCAGCCCGGCGATCGTCATCAGGGGAGAGCCGGGCAGCGGGGCCCGGCGGGCGTCGTCCGGCGAGACGCCCTCGCACTTCGCGCGTGCGGTGTCGCGGACGTAGTCGAGGAAGGTGGCCAGCTGGGTGCGCTCGTCCCGTGCGGGAGGCGAATCGGTGCGTGTCATCGCCGTACACGATCTGCGACGGGAGGGCCCCTGTCCACCGAATTGTCCATTGGGGCCCGCCCCTGGGCCCCTGGGCCCACGCCCCGGGGACCGGCCCTCATTAGGCTCGTGCACGACCAACTGCGAGCCACCTGGCCGGCGCCCGGAACGAGCGCCTGTCCGGCATGCCCGCACGCATCTGGAACTGCACGCTCCACCTGTCTTGCATGGGGTGATGTGTCGATGAGTGACGGATTCTTCTACTCGTACCACCTCGGCTGGAGCCGCCCGGACTCCGAGTCGCTCTTCAGTGATCTCGACGCGGCGGGGCTGCGGCTCAGCCACCCGGTCACGAGGCGGGTCACGCTCCTCGGCCCGGGGCCCGGTCCGCGCGGCACCCCGTCGTGGGTGACCAGGGAGCAGCTCGTGCTCCTGGCCGGACTGCAACGGCTCGACAGCGTCGAGTTCCTGTTGTGGGTGGACAGCGGAACCGACGTTCCGGCACGCGTCCGCCGGATGCGGGACGGGGTCGTCGCCCTGGAATTCGGCTTCGGCCGGCTGACCCCGGACGAGCAGGAGGTGGCCGCGAGGGCGATCAGGGAGGCGATAGGGCGGGCCTCCGTGCTCTGCATCGGTTTCGTCGTCGACCGCGAGGGCGCCTCCGTGGCGACCGACTGGAGTGGTGTCGTCATCAACGGCACCACGTACTTCGACAGTTGGCCGGACACGCTGGCCGTTCGGCACGAGATCGCCGCGATGCAGCCGCAGTTGGCGGGGGTGGCCTCGTACGACCAGTCGCCCTGGATGCTGTTCGGGAGCGAGGTGCCTGTCCGGTAGCAGCCGGCCCGTAGCTGTCGCTGCTCCCCGACTTCCTTCGTATTGGGCACCTTTGAGCCTTGCATTGGGCCCTGAGGCCCATGCCCCGAAGGGTGCCGGTGTGGTCGGATGAGTGGAGTGGCTGAACTGTGGCCTTACACCGGCAAGCTGGGGGACTCGTCGTGTCTGGCATAGGCGGATTTGCGGTTGCGGGCGGCGTCGGCGGAGGTGTCGCCGGTGGGGGTACCGCCGTGGGCCGGGCGGGGGGCAGGCAGTCCCTGCCGCGTCCGCTGCAGGCGGTGCTGATCCTCGTACGGCTTCTCTTCGCGGCCGCCGTGCTGGGCGGCATCGGTGTACTGACGGTGGCGTCGGCGATCGACGAGGTCGACGGCCGGCTGCTCGGGCTGCTGCTGTACGCGGCGCTGCCGAGCGTGCTCGCGTTCGTGCTCTCGCTGTATGTGCGTACCGGCGGCGTCTGGGTCTGGCGCGGGCTGCTCGCCGTGCACGTCTGGCTCACCTTCGGCGCGCTGGCGAACCTGGGCGGGGACGGGGGCGGGCGCGGTGTCACGCAGCTGGTGATGCCGGTCGCGGTCGTCGTCCTGCTGTTCCGGGCGAGTTCGCGCGAATGGTTCGAGCTGCCCCTGGAACAGCGGCTGCCGCACCGGCGGTTCAGCATCGCGCGCATGATCAGGTGGCGCCGGGACGACGCCGGTCAGACCGCGATGGAATACCTCGGCATGGTCCTGGTCGTCGTGGCCCTCATCGGCGGGCTCGTCGTCACGGGCATCGGCGCCCAGCTGACCGGCGGGCTCCAGGACGCGATCTGCCGGCTCACCGGGAGTGCCTGCCCCGCGCCCGGCAGCAATGTGGAGGCGGGACCGGGCAAGGATTCCGGCGGATCGTCCCAGTCCGGTGGCAAGGACTCGGGCGGATCGGTGACCGCGGGCGGTACGGACTCCGGCGGCTCGGGCCCGGCTGGTTCCGGTTCCGGCTCCGGTGGGTCGGACGTGGCCGGGGGCTCCAACACGGCCGGGGGGACCGATGCCTCCGGCGGAACCGGTTCGGCAGGCAGCGCGGGCAACGAATCCGGCGCCTCCGGAAGCTCCGCGGGCGCCGGCGGGGGTGACCCCGCCATCCAGGTCGACGACGGTGGCGACGACCTGGACACCTCCGGGGAGCCGAACGGCGGCGACGACGATCAGGACGACTCGGGCGACGGCGACGACGGGAAGTCCGACGAGAGCTGCACCTCGGGCGTCGGCGCGTTCTTCTCCTGCGCCGCCCACCAGGTCGGCGGCTTCTTCGAGGGCCTGATCGGCGACGGGCTGTGGGGCGACATCACGGGCACGATCGACACGATCTTCCACCCCGTCAAGGCCTGGGAGGGCCTGAAGGAGTACGGCAAGAGCCTCGGCGACAAGTGGAGCCAGGACTCCAAGGACGCCGGGGACAAGTGGTCCGACGGCGACTACCTCGGCGCGGTCTGGGACTGGACCAAGGCGTCCGGCGGCACCGGCCTCAAGGTCCTCGACGACATGTTCATCGGCGACGAAGTCCGGGACATGTGGAAGAACGGCGACGAGGGCCAGGCGATCGGTACCGGCCTCTGGAACATCGGCTCGCTGTTCATCCCGGGCTACGGCGAGGCCAAGCTCGTCGGCAAGCTCGGAAAGCTGGGCAAGCTCGGGAAACTCGGCAAGCTGGGCGAAGTCGCCGAGAAGGCGGGCGAGGCCGCGAACAAGGCGAAGAAGGCCGCCAAGGCGGGCGACGTCACGGCCGCGGAGAAGGCCGCGGAGGAAGCGCAGCGGCACGCCGACGACGCCGCCGAGAAAGCCGGTCTCAAGGGCTGCACCGTCGGGATGGGCGGTCGCGTCCGGGTCCCGTACGGCAGCGGCGCGGGCATCGGGCTGTCCGGCTCCGGTACCGGCGCCGTCGCCGCGCCATCCACCTCCGTACCCGTCGGGTTCTTCGCGAAGGACTGCGGCGACGTCGACCCGGAGGACAAGGCCGCCGCCGACGAGGCCCAGCGACTGGCCGACGAGGCGAAGAAGGCCGCCGCCGCGGCGAAGCGGAGGCAGGGGATGGAGCGCGCCCAGCAGCAGCCCAAGCCGGCCTGGTACGAGGACCTGAAGGACCCGACGACCGGGGCGAAGGACGGTGGCGACGGGAACTGGGCGGAGATCAGGCCGGGCGTCTTCAGCTACGCGAGCGAGATGGGCGCCCGCTACCAGGAGCAGATCTCCAAGGTGGGCCGCGGCAAGGAGTACCAGGTGCCGCTGGACAAGCTCACGGGCAAGCCGGTCGACTTCGACGGCTGGGACTCCTCGCGGGGCACCTACCTGGAGGCGAAGTACGGGTACACGGGCTCGGACTTCTACAACGCCGACACCGGAAGGCTCACCCAGAAGATCGCCGACCGGTGGGCGGACCAGGCGACCCGGCAGCTCGACGCGGCGCGCGGCAAGCCGGTCGAGTGGCACATCTCCGATCCGGACGTTGCCGCCGCGGCGGAGAAGATGTTCGAGGACCGGGGCATCAAGGTTACGGTGGTACCCACCCCGGCGGACGTGGTCGGCTGAGCGCCGGACGGGGCGGCGAATCGCGAACCGAGGCCTGAGACCCGAGGGAGAACGTGTCGTGCTGGACGTCGTAGTGAACGGCTTGTGGGGCCCTCGTGGGGAAGCCGTGCCGGCCATCGCCGAACGCTGGTCCGGCACGCTCACCGCGCTCAAGGACATCGACGGTCCGACGTTCGACGTATGGCACGAGGCCGTTGACGACCGCCCGTCCGATCCCGTGCTGGAGACCTCGGCCCCCGTACTTGCGGAGTACATCGAGCGGAAGAACACGGGCCCCGACCTCGATGTGGTGGGCTACACGACATCGCTGTGGGCGCACAACCCCGCGGCGCCGCGTGTGTCCATGGCGATTCACCCGGGCAGTACTTCGCGCTACGCGTTGAACTACGTCTCGCTCGCCTTCCTGTCGCGCGAGGTGGACGAAACCGCGGAGGTGATCCGGCGTGCTCCGGAGTACCTGCGCATCCTCGCGGAGCACTGGCAGATCGACGCCGGGCAGGTGTACAACAGGCCCCAGTTCCGGGCGGTGGGCAAACGATTCGACCTGGACAACTCCGACCCCCGCTGCGGCCGTGCGGTCTTCCTCTCGGCCGGCCGGGCCGCCCTCGCCCCCGACGATCTGCCCGGAACGTACGTCCGCACCGCACACGGTGGACTGGTCATCGACCTCACCCGTGGCGGTACGGAGTCCCCGGACATCGACACGGTCATCGAGGCGAACGCACGGCTGCGGGCGGCAGGGGCGCTGACGCCGCTCCCGGAGCCTTTCGACCGCGACAGGTTCTGATCTCCGGCCCCGCCGCCCCGGCGCACGCGGGCAGCGCTCAGAGCCATCCCCGCATCGCCGCGAACCCCAGCAGCAGCCCCACCGCGAACGCCCCGAGCACGATGGCGAACACCGCGGGCATCAGCACCGGACCCCACGCCCCCGGCCCGGCCACCGTGGCCTTCCGTGCCGGGTCCGCCGGGTCGTAGCTGACCCGGACCGGCGCCCCGACCTCGAAGCCGAACGGGCCCGGGGCATGGTCGGTGAACTCGATCTCGCGGCCGTCGCGGGTGCGGAACGCGAAGACGTACTCGGTGGCGTAACTCCGCTCCATGCCCGGCCCCCGGTCGACCGTCCGGCGGTCCGCGCACCGCCCCTCGGCGTGTTCGCCGCGCCGCACCAGCCGCAGCACCCGGTTCAGGCGCAGCGCGGAACGGACCGCGAACGCGCCGAGGAGCAGGCCGAACAGCAGCAGGAACGTGGCCGTGCCGCCGGGCAGGATCTGCATGGACGAGCGCTCCCGGTCCGCTACTTGACGGTGATCGAGTCGACGAACGCGTCGAGGTCCTGCGCGCTCAGCGAGCCCTTCACCGCGTTGATCCGGACCGCGAACGGCACGTCCTTCGAATCGACACCCGCCACCACGACCCCCGTCATCCGGGTGCCCGGCGCCGGGGTCCGCTCCTCGCCGCTCGACGTGAACTCGTAGTCGATCCGGCGTGCCTCGCGGGCGCTCTCCGCGCCCGCGAGCCGCACCTCTTCGGTTCCCTTGCGGGTCGCGCCGAGACCGATGCCGGCGCCCGCCGCGGACGCCGCCTCGGCGGCGCTGTCCACGCCCGTGGCGAAGTCGAGCTGCACGGAGACCATTCCGGTGCGCAGCCCGCCCTCCTCCTTGAGCGCGACGGCCGCGTTGGCCTCGGCCCGGTCGGCCTCGGGCTGCTCCTTGTAGCCCTTGTTCCCGGGGTAGCCGACGGAGAGGCTCTTGGTGTCGAGCTTGCTCCAGCCCTCCGGGAGTGCGGCGGAGTCACCGCCGCAGCCGGTGAGCAGGGCGAAGCCGATGGCGGCGGCAGCGGTCGCGCCGATGGTCCGGTACGTCTTCTTGGTCGTCGTCATCGCCTATCGCCTCTTCGTCGTGCGCGGTTGGTGCTTCCCGTACCGCTACTTCGCGCAGTAGCTGTACGGAAGGTACGAGCGCTTGTCGCCCTGCGGAGCACCGAGGAACTCCGCGTCCGTCAGTGTCTCCTTCTTGTGCTCGTCGGAGATGGAGAATCCCAGACTCATGCCGAGCGAGACCTCGAAGCCGAACTCCTGGGCGTCCGTCTGACCGTTGTACTTCATCTTGCTCGACAGCCCGTCCTGGTACATCAGCTGGTCGAAGGGGTCGGTCCCGGTGGGCTTCTGCTCCAGGGAGTGGTCGCCGAACATGTACTCGAACGGGGCGGTGTTGTTGCCGGAGCCGTCCAGCCACTGCTCGGCGATGGCCCGCTTGTCCTCGGTGGCCTTGTCGGTGTCCTTGCCGAAGACGATCGAGTTCGTCTGGACCTCGATACCGGTGTCGCCGGAGGAGTCGGAGATGCTGCCCTTGCCGCCGCGCTTGTCCCCGTCCTTCTTGCCGTTGTCGCCGCTGATGTCGCCCTTGTCGGTCGTCGAGCCGTTCTCGATGGTCTGGGTCATGTCGATGCGGACGATCTTGCCGGTCTTCTGGTCACGGGTGACGGTGATAGCCCCGGTCCGGCTGTCCTTCGCGGAGGCCGTGCCGCCCAGCGAGCCGGCCGAACCGCCGACCTTGCCCTCCAGTTCGAGCTTGGCGGTGTACGTATACGACTCGTTGCCGTTGACGTCGTCCTTGGTGATGGTCACCTCGGGGGAGAACTTCGCCTTGCCGCCGAGCTTCGCGCCGAGCTTGGCCTCGTCGCCCGCGCTGATGGAGAGTCCGCCGTCCGCGTAGACGTTGAGACCGATGGTCGAGTAGGAGATCTTCTTGTCCCCGATCTTCTTCTCGACGTCCTTCTTCTTGTCGGCCCACTTCATCCCGGAGTACCAGCCGCCGCCGTAGCCGCCGCTGTACTTGGTGGAGGTCTCCCACATCTTCATTTCTTCGATGTCGTCCCGCATCTTCTGGGCTTCTTCCTCGCTCTTGAAGACCCAGGTGTCACCGTTGGTGATCTTGATGCCCCCGCCGACGTCCACATCCGCCTTGCCCAGCTTTCCGAGCTTGACGCCGGGGGTGCTGGCGGTGGCACCGGCCGAGGCGGCGTCCGTGAACGTCATGTAGACCAGCTTGTCGTTCTCGTCGACCTTGCCGTCGCCGTTCACATCCGTCTTGGCCTGGCTGACCTTCTGCTGGAAGCCGTACTCGTTGCCCCACTCGAACCAGCCGATCTTGACCTTGCCGCCGACGGTGTCGGAGATGCTGGAGACCTGGCACATCTTGGGCTCGTAGTCGGCGTCCGTCTTCGGTTTCGCGGTGGTGTCGCCGCCGCCCGTGGAGCAGCTGCCACCGCCGCCGCCCAGCGAGCTGATGGCGCAGCGGATGCGCTCGCCGATCTGGCCGCCGACCCCCGCCATGGACATCGCGCCGATCAGCGTGACGACGAGGACGACCACCCCGAGGTACTCCATGGCGGTGGCGCCGCCGTCCCGCCAGGAGTACGGCTGGTACGGGGCGGGCTCCGGCTCGTCCGCGCGGTCGTCCAGGAGCCGGTCCACGGCCAGCCCCGCCGCCGCGCCGGTCGCCAGCGAGACGAGCGGCATCAACGTGCCCTCGACGTCCACCAGATGCCAGGACACCGCCAGTCCGTAGACGAGCGCGGCCAGCGGGACGGTGAGGGCGGCGGTGAGGGTCAGCAGCCGCGACTCCCGGTGTTCCTCGGGCAGGACGCGGGCGGATGCCAGGACCGTGAGGACGGTCGTGATCATGTTGGGTACGTGGATCAGGGCCAGGCGCCAGCCGAAGCTCGTCAGCCGCTCGTCGCTGGCCAGCAGTTCGACCAGCCCGCGCGACACCAGATACCCGGCGGCGATGTAGACCAGCGCGCCGGCCGCCCAGCTGCGGGTCAGCGCAAAGAACACGCCACTGCCCGCTCCGGAACCACCACCTCCGTTCCGCGGTGGTATGTGGCCCGCGCTTCCGCTTCCCCAGCCCCCGCCACCAGTCACGGTTCTTCCTCCCCGACGCCCACTTGCCATGCCTGTGCCCGCAGTTGTGCTTACGGGTCGACGTGAGCGTACGGGTGTGCGAGCCGGGTGACCTGGGCCCTTGGCCCCAAAGTCGGGCCCAACGGCGATGCCCCGCCCCGCCGCGAGGAGCGGAGGGACGGGGCATCGGGGGAGAGGGCGGGATGCGGCCGGTTCAGTCCAGGTCGTCCGCGAACGTTCCCGCACGTTCGGCGACTTCCGGCCTGCGGACCCGCAGTACGGCGAAGCCGACGACGCCCACGACCAGCGCGCCGACGAACACGTACGGCAGCACGTTCAGCGGCCAGGCCGGAGCGGGCCACAGGTTGCGGTAGAAGACGTAGACCATCGCGGCGGCGCCGATCAGCCCCAGGGCCCGGGTGAGCAGCAGACCACGGGCCCCGATCCGGCGTACGAACAGCGGCGCGGCCAGACACACCAGGGTGTAGCTGAGCATGTAGCCGAAGACGCCGATGGTGTCGATGTACGTCGTCGCGTTCAGCGGCTCGGTTCCGGCGCCGACCACCAGTACCGCGGGGAGGGCGACGAAGGGGGCGACGGCCCGGATGGCCGCGGACGGGGTCCGGTGACGGGGGTGGGCGACACCGAGCCGGGCCGGCATCACGCCCTCCTTCGCCATGCCGAACAGCAGCCGGGCGGCGACGGTGATGCAGGCCATCACCACGGCCACGAACGACGCCGCGAAGCCCGCGTGCAGGAAGAACTTGAGGAAGCCGAGGCCGGACAACTCCGCCAGTTCGTCCATCGGGTCGGTGCTCCTCGCCAGGGCGTCCGCCCCGCCGAACCCGGCGACCTGCGCGTACGTGGCGAACATGTACAGCACACCGGCCAGTACCGCGCTGCCCATCACCGAGCGGGGAATCGCCCGGTACGGGTCGCTGGCCTCGGCGCCCAGCGACGCGGCGCCCTCGAATCCGACGAAGCCGAGCACACCCAGCACCACGGCGAAGACGACGCCGTCGAGGGTGGAGCCGCTCAGACTCAGCTGCTCGGTGTCGATGATGTTCCCGCTCTTGAAGAAGGCGGGGAGCAGGACGACGACGATCAGAACGATCGAGACGACCTCCAGTACGGAGGCGACCCGCGCCGCGGTCCGCACACTGGCGATCGTCAGCCGGATCGCCACGGCGGCCAGCACCACATCGAGCAGGATCTGGCCGGGGATTCCGGTGAAGAGCCCGATGCCGATCTGGTCGAGGGCGCGCGCCGTGTAGTAGCCGGCACCGGCGAGCGAACCCGAGCCGATGCACACCGCACCGATGAGCAGTGCCCAGCCGGTGACGAACGAGCCGGGCGCCCCGAGCGAGAGCCGGGAGAAGGCGTACAGCGAACCGACACCGGCACGCCTGCGGGCGAAGACACAGATGCAGTACGCGATGGCGAGCACGGCGGCCATGGCCAGGAAGAAGGAGAACCAGGCGCCGTTGCCCGCGGACGCCGCCATGCTGGCGGGGGCGAACGCGATGACGGCGCTGGGCGCGACGTTCGCGACGCTCTGCGCGCCGACCTCGAAGGTGGAGACGGAGCGGTGGGCCAGGCCGTCGGCCGGCTTCGCCGCGGTGGACTGCTTTCCGGCGGTGCTCATGTCCGGTCCTCCATCGTCAGCAGCTGGCGCAGGGCGTGGCCGGCGGCGAGGTCGGCCAGCGCGTCGGCCGCATCGTCCAGCGGACGCCGTGCCGAGATCATCGATTCCACGTCGAGCTCGCCCGACACGACGAGGTCCACCAGGGCCGGGATGTCGCGGGCGGCGTCGACCGAGCCGTAGTTGGAGCCGAGGATGCGCTGATCGGCCTCGGCGAGTGCGAGCGGGTCGAAGCGCGCGGTGCGGCCGGCCGGCGGGAGACCGACGATGACGGCGGCGCCGCCCTGGCCGAGCGCCGCGATGGACTGCTCGGTGGTCTCGATCTTGCCGATGGCGTCGAAGACGTAGTCCAGCCCTTCGGGGACCAGGGCGCGCAGGGCCTCGACGACATCGCCGTCACGCGCGTCGACCGCGTCCGTCGCGCCGAGCCGACGGGCCAGCTCCAGCTTCTCCGGGACGACGTCGACGGCGACGATGCGGCCTGCCCTCGCCAGCCTGGCGCCCTGTACGCAGGACAGGCCCACGCCGCCGCAGCCGATGACGGCGACGGTGGCCCCGGCCTCGACGCCCGCCGTGTTGCGGACCGCGCCCACGCCGGTGGCGATGGCGCAGCCGACCAGGGCGATGACATCGAGGGGCGCGTCCTCGCGCACCTTGACCGCGCCCGAGGCGGGGACCACGACGCGCTCGGCGAACGAGGAGACGCCCAGGTAGTGGTGGGCCTTCTCGCCGCCGACCGAGAGCCGGCTGGTGCCGTCGTACAGCACCCCGCCGGGCGCCACGACCTCGGCGACCAGACTGCACGCGGCGGGGCGTCCGGCCAGGCAGAAGCGGCAGGTGCCGCAGGAGGGGACCCAGGACAGGACGACATGGTCGCCGACCTCCAGGCCGGTGACGCCGTCGCCGAGCGCGGTGACCACGCCGGAGCCCTCGTGCCCCATCACGACCGGGGTGGGGTGGTCCCACTCGCCGCGCAGAACATGGAGGTCGGAGTGGCAGACGCCGGCCGCCGCCACGGCGACCTCGACCTCGCCGGGACCGGGCGGGGCCAGGGTGACGTCGGTGACGGCCACCTCCTGGCCCGGGGAGCGGAAGACGACGCCGCGCACGGTGCGCGCGGTGCTCTCTTGGAAGGACGGGGAGCTCATCGGCTTACTCCTCGGGTGGTGCGGAACGGTCAGGGGGAAGGGCGGCACGGTCGGTGAAGGGCGGCACGGCGGCCCGCCGGGGGTGCCTTGTCCAGCACCCCTTGTTTAGTGCCATTAAACTTTCGTCAAGTTTTACAGCACTAAACTCGATGGGTAAAGACCCTTCTGGTAACCCTTTTGACCTGCGTTTTCCCCCGGCCACCGAACGTGACGTCCCCGACAGGTAGCGTGTTCGCCATGTCCGAAGCCCCTGACAGCCACATGTCCACGATCGGTCCGCGGCTGCGTGAGCTCCGCCGTGCGCAGCGGCTGACGCTCGCTCAGGTCGCCGAAGCGGCAGGCGTGACCAAGGGGTTCGTCAGCCTCGCCGAGCGCGGCAAGACCTCGGTCTCCGTCCCGACCCTGATCCGGATCTGCGAGGCCCTGGGCACCGGCATCGCCACGCTGTTCGACTATCCGGACCAGGACGTCGTCAAGGGCGGGGTGGGCGCCAAGCTGGAGATGGGCGGGCACGGCATCGAGGAGTTCCTCCTCACGCCCGCCGAGGAACGGCACGTCCAGGTCATGCGGACGATCCTGCGGCCCGGCGGCGGCTCCGGCGGCGCGTACAGCCTGGAGGCCGAGACCGTCTTCGCCTACATGGTCCGCGGCACACTGCGGCTGAGCGTGGACGGCGAGCCCAGGTTCCTGGAGGCCGGGGACTCGACGACGTTCTCGGCGCGGGCGGCGCACGCCTGGGACAACCCCGGCGAGGACGAGGCCGAGGTCCTCTGGTCCATCGCGCCCGCCCTGCCGCTGTCCCGCACGAAGCTCCGGCCGTAGCGGGTCACGGCCGAACCCGGCGTCCGGCCCGCCCGGGCCGGAGCCGCTCGCCCCTGCCGCTCGCCGCGTACGCCTCTGGCCGGGCCGCTCGCACTGCGGTGAACGGCCGCACGGCGTGCGGCCGTCCGCTCACTTCGGGTCGGCCCCGCTCTGGACGACCGTCACCCGGACCCCCGGCCGGATCCCCCACTTCTCCATCGTCCCGGCCTCCGCCTCGACCACGTGCCGGGCCCGCAGCCGGGGCATGCCCAGCCGGCCGGGCTTCATCGTGTGGACCGCCACGACCTTGAACTTCCGGTCCAGATACGCCACATCGATGGTGAACCGCATCCGGAAACTGTGCACACTCCCGCACGGGGTGATCAGCAGGGCACCGTCGATCCCGTCCTGCCCGAGCAGCCCGCGGCTCCGGGCCCGGTACGAGGCCGCGATCCGCAGCGGTATCTCCTCCCCCTGCCCACCCTGTCCGTCGGTGACCGTCAACGTGCCGTTGCCATTGCGCCATTGAGCCATGGCCATGAAGGTAGCGCCAGGTGACGGCCACTGGGTCCGGAACCGGTGGCAGTGGGCCCCAGGACCCATGACCCGTGCGCCGGGGCCCGCCTAGGGTCGGCTCCGTGGACGCCATGCTGACAGTGCTCGCCGCACTCTGGGGCGCAGCCGCCGGACTGCTGGTCCCGCGCGCCGCCTACCGGTTCTCCGTGGAACCGGAGAACCCCTGGCGCGACGCCTGCCCCGAGGGCCACGCCCTGACCGGGGCCGCCCGCGGCTGGCTCGGCTCCACCCGGTGCGCCCAGTGCGCGGCGGTGCCGGTGAGCACCACCCCGGGAGACGCGCCGGGAGACCGGGGCGACGGGACGGACCGCACGCCGCCCGCCGCGCGCTACGCCCCCGGCGTCCTCGTCCCCGTCGTCACCGCGCTCTCCTGCGCGGTCCTCGCGGCGGCCACCGGGCTCCGCCCCGAACTGGCCGTCTGGCTGCTGCTGGCCCCCGTCGCCGTACTCCTGGCGACCGTCGACCGCCGCGTCCACCGGCTGCCCGACCGGCTGACCCTGCCCGCCGCCGGGGCCCTCGCCGTACTCCTCGGCGCCGCCGCGCTGCTCCCCGAGCACGCCGGATCCTGGCTGTCCGCACTCCTCGGCGGAACCGCCCTCGGCGGCTTCTACTTCCTGCTCTTCCTCATCAACCCGAACGGAATGGGCTTCGGGGACGTCAAGCTCGCCCTGTCGCTGGGCATGGCCCTCGGCTGGTACGGCTGGGCCGTGGTGTTCGCCGGGGGCTTCGCCGGGTTCCTGCTCGGTGCGGCGTACGGGTTCGGGCTGATGGTCCTGAAGCGGGCCGGGCGCAAGACCGGCATCCCGTTCGGCCCGTTCATGATCACGGGAGCGCTGCTGGGCATGCTGCTCGGTGCACTGACCGCCTGACCCGCCGTAAGACCTGACCCCGCCGTAAGGGCTGTCCCGTAATCCCCGGCCCCGCCGCAATCCGGTCGCGTCGCCCGGCGCCCGGCTGACACCATGCCCGCATGTCCGGAGCACCCGAAGAAGCGGCGGCCGAAGCAGAACGAGCACGGTTCGAAGCCCTCGTCACGGAGGCGGCCACCGTCTCCGTCGACGGCTGGGACTTCTCCTGGCTCGACGGCCGGGCCACCGAACAACGCCCCTCCTGGGGCTACGCCCGCGCCATGGCGGACCGCATGGGGCGGGCCAGGGCCGCGCTCGACATCCAGACCGGCGGCGGCGAGGTCCTCGCCTCCGTACCGAAGCTGCCCCCGCTCACCGTCGCCACCGAGTCCTGGCCGCCGAACATCGCCCGCGCCACCGCGCTCCTGCACCCGCTCGGTGCGGCCGTGGTCGCCGACCCGGACGAGCCGCCGCTGCCGTTCGGCGACAACGCCTTCGACCTGGTGGTCAGCCGGCACCCGGTGACCACCTGGTGGACGGAGATCGCGCGGGTGCTCGTCCCCGGCGGCACGTACTTCTCGCAACAGGTCGGCCCGGCCAGCGTCTTCGAGCTCGTCGAGTACTTCCTCGGCCCGCAGCCCGCCGAGGTGCGCGGCGCCCGCGACCCCGAGCAGGCGCGGGCGGCGGCCGGGGCGGCCGGGCTGGACGTGGTCGATCTGCGGGCCGAGACCCTGCGCACCGAGTTCTTCGACATCGGCGCCGTCGTCTACTTCCTGCGCAAGGTGATCTGGATGGTTCCCGGTTTCACCGTCGAGGAGTACCGGCCGCGACTGGCGGAGCTGCACCGTCTGATCGAGACCGAGGGGCCGTTCGTCGCCCACACCACCCGGTTCCTGATCGAGGCCCGCAAACCGGACGCCGGCCCCTGAGGGTCTGTCGGGTGACCTCCGACCGGGCGACCACGCCCTGGCGCGCACGCTTCCCGCGTTGTCGTCGGTCGCCAACGCCCTCCGCCTTGGAATCGCGCGCACCGGACAGCGTTCGCTTTCCGATCTGAGGTCACCTGACAGGCTTTGAGACGCCCCGCCGTCCGCGGCCGGAGGATGCGACCCTGGGCGTGAACCCCTGGGGAAGGAAGTGGCGCATGAGGGCAGGGAACGAAGAGGACGCACCGCGGGTCCCGCGGCAGGGGAAGGCCGACTGGCTCAGAGGCGCGCGGATCATCGGAGTGCTCGGTGTCTTCTACCGCCCGGAGGGACGGCTGGGGGAGCCGGAGGCCGTCGAATTCCTGCTGGCCGACGGCCAGTCGGTGCTTCTGACCTGCGCCTCCGACGGGACCCTGCGCGTCGGACCGGGCGCCTGGCCGAGGCTGCCCGAGTGGTGCGTACCGTCGGGGCAGTGGGAGTTCGCCACCGTGCCGACCCTGCCGCAGCCGCCCGACGGCGGCTGGACGGTCACCCGCACCGAGGAGCGTGGGAACGAGAACGGCCAGGTGCGCGAGGCCGTCATCCGCTGCGAGGGCGGCAGATTCGTGGTCATCGGCGGCGACACCGTGGCGATCCGCTTCACCCGGTGCCACCGCGGCGCACCGGCCGGCACCTGAACGCGCCCGCCCTCGTACGCCACCCGGTCGGACGCCTCGCAAACCAGCGCCCCGTCAGGTCGGCGTCTGTCCCATACTCGGCCCATGACCTCTGCCGGCCGTACCACCCGCGTCCTCGCCGCAGCGGCGGCGCTCGTCCTCGTCCCCGTCCTCGTCGGCTGCGGCACGGAGCGGGCCGGGTCCGGGGCGGCGGCCGAGGGGCCCGGCGCGAGCAGCGCACCGCCCCCCGGGGGCGCCTCCCCCGGCGGCGGTCCGGTCGACGGCAGCGACGCCTCGAAGTACCGGGAGAACCATGCCTTCCAGTCCACCGCCGAGCTGACCCCGGCCGACCGCGCCCGGGGTGAAGCCGAGGTGAAGAAGGTCAAGGCCGGTCTGGCCGGGATCGCGGAGGGCCGCAGGACCACCGAGCCCCGGATCCGGGCGGCCCTCACCGAACTGGGCTATGCCCCCGCCGCCATCACCACCGGCACGTTCGGTCCGCACCGCAACACCTTCGTCCTCGACCTCGGCGCGATCTGCGTGGAGGGCTCCCTGGACGGCATGGTCAACGGACTGGTCACCGCCGAGGCGCACGGCAAGTACCTCGAAGGTACGGGCTGTGTGAAGCCGGTCGGCGGCCACTGAGAGACCGGCGGGAGGCCAACCGGACAGGCATGCGCGCAACGGAGTCCGGCGAATTCGGAGAGTGATTGTGGAGTGGCGTGGCGCGCAGCACCACTTACGAAGGGTTATGGTGGAAACCCCCCCTCGGGCCGGTCCGTATCCCCCCCACGGACCGGCCCGTTTTTTGTCGGCCCGCGGCGCAGGCCGCACCGGCCCCCGCGGAACCGTCCCTTCCGTCAGCCCCGTCCGGCCCAGATGTTGGCGCCCTCGGTGTCCACGGCGAAGGTGTCGATCTCCTTCAGCTCCTCAGCGGTCAACGGCTGCCCGGCGAGCGCCGCGACGTTCTCCTCCAGCTGCTTCACACTCGACGCGCCGATCAGGGCGGACGTCATACGGCTGTCGCGCAGCACCCAGCACAGCGCCAGCTGGGCGAGCGACTGACCACGGCGCCGGGCGATGTCGTTCAGCCCGTTCAGCCGACGCACCACCTCGCCCGAGAGCAGACCGGGATCCAGGGACTTGCCCTGGGTGGCGCGGGAACCCTCCGGGATGCCCGTCAGGTACTTCCCGGTGAGCAGACCCTGGGCGAGCGGCACGAAGGAGATGCAGCCCATACCGGCCGTCTCCAGGGTGTCGAGCAGGTCGTCGTCCTCGATCCAGCGGTTGATCATCGAGTAGGACGGCTGGTGGATCAGCGCCGGTACGCCCATCTCCCTGAGCAGCCCGGCCGCCTCGGCGGTCTGCTCCGCGTTGTACGAGGACACCCCCACGTACAGCGCCTTGCCCTGCCGGACGGCGGAGGCCAGCGCCCCCATCGTCTCCTCCAGCGGGGTCTCCGGGTCGAAGCGGTGGGAGTAGAAGATGTCGACGTAATCCAGCCCCATCCGGTTCAGCGAGGCGTCGAGCGACGACAGCAGGTACTTGCGGGAGCCCCATTCGCCGTACGGGCCGGGGTGCATCTCGTAGCCGGCCTTGGTGGAGATGATCAGCTCGTCCCGGTACGGGGCGAAGTCCTGGCGGAAGAGCTTGCCGAAATTGAGCTCGGCGGAGCCGGGCGGCGGTCCGTAGTTGTTGGCCAGGTCGAAGTGGGTCACCCCGAGGTCGAAGGCACGGCGCAGGATCGCCCGCTGGGAGTCCAGCGTGCGGTCGTCGCCGAAGTTGTGCCAGAGGCCGAGGGAGAAGGCGGGAAGCTTGAGACCGCTGCGGCCGCTGCGGCGGTACTCCATGGAGTCGTAGCGCGAACCGGCGGCCCGGTAGGAGAGGGAAGAATCAGTCACGTTTCTCTCCTTATCACGGACTTGTGACAGGCCGGGTTGGGCCGGTGCCCCGCCTGCGCAGTAATGTGGCGGCTTCGGGGACTGCCACGGCACGGCGGGGCGACGGACCCCGTGGACCAGTGCGGCGATCCCCAGGGAGACGACGACCCCGGACCCCGGGCAGGGGGCGGGCGGGCCCGCACGGAACCGAGAGGTGAACTCAGTGAACTTGCGCGACCTGGTGTACGGGCTCTACGCGCGCCGGGTGGAAGCCCGCCTCGACCACACCCAGGTGCCCAAGCACATCGGCGTCATCCTCGACGGCAACCGGCGCTGGGCGAAGGCGTCCGGCGGCACGGCCGCGCAGGGGCACCAGGCCGGCGCGGACAAGATCAAGGACCTGCTCGGCTGGTGCAGCGAGACGGATGTGGAAGTCGTCACGCTCTGGCTGCTCTCCACCGACAACTTCGACCGCCCCGAGTCCGAGCTGAAGCCCCTCCTCGGGATCATCGAGAACACCGTGCGCGACCTCGCGGCGGACGGTCGCTGGCGGGTCCACCACGTCGGCACGCTCGACCTGCTGCCCGCCCACACCCAGACGGTGCTCAAGGAGGCCGAGCAGGTCACGGCCGGTGTCGACGGAATACTGGTCAATGTCGCCGTCGGCTACGGCGGGCGCCAGGAGATCGCCGACGCGGTCCGCTCGCTGCTGCTGGACCACTCCGCCAAGGGGACCTCGTTCGAGGACCTGGCGGAGATCGTCTCCACCGACATGATCTCCGAGCACCTCTACACCCGGGGCCAGCCCGACCCGGACCTGGTCATCCGTACCAGCGGCGAGCAGCGGCTGTCCGGCTTCATGCTCTGGCAGACCGCGCACTCCGAGTACTACTTCTGCGAGGTTTTCTGGCCGGCCTTCCGTAAGGTCGACTTCCTCCGCGCGCTGCGCGACTACGCCGCCCGGGGCCGCCGCTACGGCGGCTAGGACAGGCCCTGCCCCGCCCACAGACCCGCCCGGCCCGTCCCGGGCGCAACTCCCAGCTCACCGCCCGCTTCAGGGCGGCATGGCTTCGCGTGTTCGAGGGAATACCCCTGACAGGTCGACGTCCGGTCACCAACCAGGCGGACGTCGTGTCCAAGTGAGCGGCATGGAGTCCGTTCGCCCGGGAGGCCCTTTGCACACGAAGGACCGCAGGAACCACGCGGCCGACGCGGAGGGCCGGTGCCCGGCCCGCGCATCGGGGCCCACGCCCGGCCCGTCCTCTCCCATTGGGATGCTCCGCGACGCCGTCGCACCCCAACCTCGTCCGAGGGGGTACGTCCTTCCGTGGTGACCAGCACAAAGCGCCGCATGTCCGACAGGCGCACCTACGTTCTCGACACCAGCGTCCTGCTGGCCGATCCCAACGCCATGGCCCGGTTCGACGAGCACGAAGTCGTGCTCCCGATCGTCGTGGTCACGGAACTGGAGGCCAAACGGCACCACCCGGAGCTCGGATACTTCGCCCGGCAGGCCCTGCGCCTGCTGGACGACTTCCGGGTCCGGTACGGCCGGCTCGACGCCCCGATCCAGATCGGGGATCTGGGTGGGACGCTGCGCGTCGAACTCAACCATTCCGACCCCGGCGTACTGCCCGCCGGCTACCGGTTGGGGGACAACGACTCACGGATCCTCGCGGTCGCGCGCAACCTCCAGGCCGAGGGGTACGACGTCACGGTCGTCTCCAAGGACCTGCCCCTGCGCATCAAGGCGTCCTCGGTCGGCCTCCTCGCGGAGGAGTACCGCGCCGAGCTCGCCATCACCGACTCCGGCTGGACGGGCATGTCGGAGCTCTCCCTCGGCGGCGAGCAGGTGGATCTGCTCTACGGGGAGGAGACGCTGTACGTACCCGAAGCCGCCGAACTGCCCGTGCACACCGGACTGGTCCTCCAGTCCGAGCGGGGCAAGGCGCTCGGCCGGGTCACCGCCGAGGGCAATGTGCGCCTGGTGCGCGGCGACCGGGAGGTATTCGGCATCCACGGCCGCAGCGCCGAACAGCGCATCGCCCTCGATCTGCTCCTGGACCAGGAAGTCGGCATCGTGTCCCTGGGCGGCCGGGCCGGCACCGGCAAGTCGGCGCTGGCGCTCTGCGCCGGACTCGAAGCCGTCCTGGAGCGCAGGCAGCACCAGAAGGTGATGGTCTTCCGCCCGCTGTACGCGGTCGGCGGGCAGGAGCTGGGCTATCTCCCCGGCACCGAGGCCGAGAAGATGAGTCCCTGGGCGCAGGCCGTCTTCGACACGCTCTCGGCGGTCGCCGGGCGCGAGGTCATCGAGGAGGTGCTGGGGCGCGGGATGCTGGAGATCCTGCCGCTCACCCACATCCGGGGCCGCTCGCTCCACGACGCCTTCGTGATCGTCGACGAGGCCCAGTCGCTCGAACGGAACGTCCTGCTGACCGTGTTGTCCCGGATCGGGGCGAATTCCCGGGTGGTGCTCACGCATGACGTGGCCCAGCGGGACAACCTCAGGGTCGGCCGGTACGACGGAGTCGTCGCCGTGGTCGAGAAACTGAAGGGCCATCCGCTCTTCGCGCATGTCACCCTCACCCGCTCCGAGCGCTCGCACATCGCCGCGCTGGTGACCGAAATGCTGGAGGAAGGCCAGATCTGATACGGGTTACGACAGTTGGTGCCGCCCGGTGAGCGAAGCAGCTTAGCCGGGCGGCATCGTGTTGCGGCGCCATTTCCGTAAATCACTTGCTCCAAACGAGGTGTGAGCTTTCACACGCAACGGAGAATTGCTTCCCGGTGTGCCGTTCCGGCAGAGTCTTGCTTCCGTCAGGCCCCGCATACGGCACACCCGCACCTCCAGAGGTGCCACGCACCACACAACTCAACAATCGCCGTCCGTATGCCGCCCGCGAGCACCACGCGGCGCTTCCTCCGGGAAGTCGCCCACCGGGTCCGTGCCTCCCGTGACCCAAGCAGTAGGGAGGCCAGCGCCAGGGGCACGATTGCGCCCGCGAGGTCACCTAAGCGGGCGATGCTGGAAGGACACCGTGTGAGCCGGATCTCGGTCCGGGGGTTCGCCGTGGCATCCGCCACTGCCGTAACCACCGTTGGCGCCGTCGTTGGCGTTGCTTCGGGCGGCGCTGCCGCTGCCGACGACAACAACTTCGAGGCGACCGCAGCCGACACCACGCTGCTCGCAGACATTCCCGCGGGCCAGCAGGCCCAGGTGCAGACCGCCTCGCTGACGCAGCAGGCCGACGCCCAGGCGTCCGCGGCCGACGCCGCGGCGAAGAAGTCCGTGGAGGAAGCGGCCCGCATCCAGGCCGCCAAGGACGCCAAGTCGAAGAAGGCGGCGGCCGAGGAAAGGCTGGAGAAGGAGCGCCAGGAGAAGAAGGAGCGCGCCGAACGCGCCAGCCGCTCCTCGGTCCGCAGCGCCGCCTCCTTCGCCACGCAGAGCTCGTACTCCGTGGCCGAGGTCCAGGCGATGGCCCGTCAGATGGTGCCCGCCGACCAGTTCCAGTGCTTCAGCAACATCGTGAACCACGAGTCGACCTGGAACTACCGGGCGAGCAACCCGTCCTCCGGTGCCTACGGCCTCGTCCAGGCGCTGCCCGGCTCGAAGATGTCGTCCGCCGGTGCCGACTGGCAGACCAACCCGGCCACCCAGATCAAGTGGGGCCTCAGCTACATGGACGGCCGTTACGGCAGCCCGTGCGGCGCCTGGTCCTTCTGGCAGGCCAACCACTGGTACTAGAACCCCCGAGGTTCCGGTTTCAACCACGCAGAGCCCCTCGCCGTCCTACGGTGAGGGGCTTCGTGCGTGTACGGTCGGTCCGCACCGCTCGGCGGGGGAGCGGCGGGGAGAGAAGACGGGGGAAGAGGAACGATCATGTCGAAACTTCCGGGGTGGCTCGGCCGGCTCGGGGCCGAACTGACCGAACTGGGCGACCGGCTGGAGCAGCGCCGGGCCGAGGCCGCGGGGGACGAGACCGGCCTGCCGGTGCCCGACCCCGCAGTGCCCGCCGGAAACGTTCCGTCCGGGGGCGTTCCGGGCGAGGAGGCGCGGCGCGGTGCCGGGGCCGACCGGGTGCCGCCGCCGCCCTCGTACGCCCCCTCCGTCGCCGCCCGGCCCGATCCGGTCGCGGCGATCCCCTGGGGGATGCGGGTCGCGGCCGAGGCGGGCTGGCGGCTGCTCGTCCTGGCGGGCACCCTCTGGGTACTGATGCGGGTCATCAGCGCGGTGGAGCTGGTGGTCCTGGCCTTCGTCGCCGCGCTGCTCGTCACCGCGATGCTGCAACCGACCGTCGCCCGGCTGAGGCACTACGGGCTGCCGCGCGGCCTGGCCACCGCCGTCACGGCGGTCCTGGGTTTCGTCATCATGGGCCTGGTCGGCTGGTTCGTGGTCTGGCAGGTCATGGACAACATCGACACCCTCTCCGACAAGGTGCGCACGGGTATCGAGGACCTGAAGAACTGGCTGCTCGACAGCCCCTTCCATGTCACCGAGCAGCAGATCAACGATGTCGCGAAGAACCTCAGCGACACCATCGGCACCAACACCGAGCAGATAACCTCCGCCGGACTGGAGGGCGTCACCGTGATGGTGGAGCTCCTCACCGGGATGCTGCTGGCGATGTTCTCGACGCTCTTCCTGCTGTACGACGGGAGGCGCATCTGGCACTGGATGCTGAAGCTGGTGCCGGCCCAGGCCCGGCCGGGTGTCGCGGGCGCCGGGCCGCGCGCCTGGCGGACGCTGACCGCCTATGTGCGGGGCACCGTCCTGGTGGCGCTGATCGACGCGATCTTCATCGGGCTCGGGATCTTCTTCCTCGATGTGCCGATGGCGGTGCCGCTGGCCGTCTTCATCTTCCTCTTCGCCTTCATCCCGCTGGTCGGTGCCGTGATCTCCGGGGCGCTGGCGGTGGTCGTCGCGCTGGTCACCCAGGGCGTGTTCACCGCCCTGATGGTGCTGGCCGTGGTGCTCGCCGTGCAGCAGATCGAGGGCCATGTGCTCCAGCCGTTCATCCTGGGACGCGCGGTGCGGGTGCATCCGCTCGCCGTCGTCCTCTCGGTCGCCGCGGGCGGCATGATCGCCGGCATCGGCGGCGCGGTCGTCGCGGTGCCGCTGGTCGCGGTCACCAACACGGTGGTCGGCTATCTGCGGGCGTACGGGCAGGAGCAGGCGCTGCGCTACGCGCCGTCCCCACGCGGGGCGACCGCGATCGACGTCGCGCCGACGCCCGCGCCGGGATCGCCGCCCGAGGACATCGACCACGGCGGCGACGACGAGAACGGCGTCGACGGAGACATGAAGAAGGGCCGCGGCAAGTAGGGCCCACGGGCGGAAGGGAGAAGGGCCCCGGAGACGGTCGGTCGTCCCGGGGCCCTTCTCGTACAAGGGGTGCTGCTGGTCCTACTCGGCGAGCACGGCCTCGGCATCGAGGGTCACGCCGACCGCCTGGATCACCGAGGCGATCTTGACGGCTTCCTGAATGGTCTCACGGTCCACGCCGGCCTTGCGCAGCACCTGCTCGTGGGAGTCCAGGCACTGGCCGCAGCCGTTGATCGCGGAGACGGCGAGCGACCACAGCTCGAAGTCGATCTTCTCCACGCCGGGCTTGCCGATGACGTTCATCCGCAGACCCGCCCGGAGCGTCCCGTACTCGGGGTCCGACAGCAGGTGCCGGGTCCGGTAGAAGACGTTGTTCATCGCCATGATGGCGGCGGCCGACTTCGCGGCGGTGTACGCCTCCGCGGAGAGGTTGGCCTTGGCCTCGGGCTCCAGCTCGCGCAGCACCTTCGGCGAGCGCGAGGCGATTGCGCAGGCGAGGACGGTGCCCCAGAGCTGCTGCTGCGGGAGCTCGCTGTTCCCGATGACCGAACCGAGGTTCAGCTTCAGGTCCTTGGCGAAGTCCGGAACGGCGGCCTTCAGTTCGTCGAGTGCCATGTCGCTGTCAGCTCACTCGCCGGCGAGAAGCGCGACCGGGTCGAGGGTGTTCTCGCCCTTGGTCCAGTTGCACGGGCACAGCTCGTCGGTCTGCAGGGCGTCCAGGACCCGCAGGACCTCCTTGGGGTTACGGCCCACGGAACCGGCGGTCACCATCGTGAACTGGATCTCGTTGTTCTGGTCGACGATGAAGACGGCGCGCTGGGCGAAGCCGTCCTCGCCCTCGATGCCGAGGTCACGCATGAGCTCGTGCTTCGAGTCGGCCATCATCGGGAAGGGCAGGTCGGTCAGGTCCGGGTGGTCCTTGCGCCAGGCGTGGTGCACGAACTCGGAGTCACCGGAGAAGCCGAGGATCTGGGCGTCACGGTCGGCGAACTCGTCGTTCAGCTTGCCGAAAGCGGCGATCTCGGTGGGACACACGAAGGTGAAGTCCTTCGGCCACGCGAAGACGATCTTCCACTTGCCCTCGTAGGTCTTGTGGTTGATCTGCTCGAACTCCTTGCCGCTCTCCAGCGAGACACAAGCAGTCAGGTCGAACTCGGGGAACTTGTCACCGACAGTGAGCACGCGCTCTCCTTGCAGCGTAGGAATTCCCTTTTGGGGTCTTCCTGAGGGTTGGACGGAGTCCACCTTGGCACAGAGTGCATTGATCGCGGAAATAGCTACACTCGACCGTGATGATCGGAGGTGCCTATCAGTGGCTCAGGGCAATACGGGCAGTCGGCCCAAACAACCCAGTCTGTCGCAGCTGCGCGCCTTCGTGGCCGTCGCGGAGCACCTGCACTTCAGGGATGCGGCAGCAGCAATCGGGATGAGCCAGCCGGCGCTCTCCGGGGCGGTCTCGGCGCTGGAGGAGGCACTGGGCGTCCAGCTCATCGAGCGTACGACGCGCAAGGTACTGCTGTCGCCCGCCGGGGAGCGGCTCGCGGTGCGGGCCCGGGTGGTGCTGGAGGCCGTCGGTGAGCTGATGGAGGAGGCCGACGCGGTCCGGGCGCCGTTCACCGGGGTGCTCAGACTCGGCGTGATCCCGACCGTCGCCCCGTACCTGCTGCCGACCGTGCTCCGGCTGGTCCACGAGCGCTATCCGGAGCTCGACCTCCAGGTGCACGAGGAGCAGACCTCCTCGCTGCTGGAGGGGCTGGCCGCGGGAAGGCTGGACCTGCTCCTGCTCGCGGTGCCGCTCGGGGTGCCCGGGGTGACCGAACTCCCGCTCTTCGACGAGGACTTCGTGCTGGTGATGGAGCAGGACCACTGGCTGGGCGGGCGCGCCGACATACCGCGCGAGGCGCTGCGCGAGCTTCCGCTGCTCCTGCTCGACGAGGGGCACTGCCTGCGCGACCAGGCCCTGGACGTCTGCCGGGAGGCGGGACGCACGGAGGGGGCGCCGGTCACCACGACCGCGGCCGGGCTCTCCACACTGGTCCAGCTCGTGGCCGGCGGGCTCGGTGTGACGCTGCTTCCGCGGACCGCGGTGACGGTCGAGACCGGCCGCAACGACGCGCTGGCCACCGGGTACTTCGCGGAACCGGCGCCGTCGAGGCGGGTGGCGCTGGGGATGCGTACGGGGGCGGCGCGGCACGAGGAGTTCAAGGAGTTCGCGGCGGCGCTGCGGGAGGCGATGGCGGCGCTGCCGGTCCGGGTGACGGACGGCACACGGAGCGACTGAAGGGGTGCGGCCCGGTGGAACCGCACCCCTTCGGTCGGTTGCTCCGTCACTCCGTACGCAGGCCGTCCGGGCGCATCATGCGCCACAGCGGCGGCAGCGACACCAGCGTGACCAGCAGGATCAGCGCCGCGCCCGCCCCGGTCATCGGCAGGAAGAGCCACCAGTCGGTGACCTCCTTGTCGAGCATGGTGATCAGCGTCGCGCCCAGGCCGAGCCCGCCCGCCACGGCCACCGTCAGCCCGATGAGCACCGGCACGGCGGTCTGCCAGAGGACCGACCAGGCGAGGGTGGACCGCCGGGTGCCGAAGGCGACCAGCACCGAGAGCAGCCGCTTGCGTTCACGCAGCTGCTCCAGCTGGGCGACCAGCATCGCGGCGGCGATCAGCAGCAGCGTCGCGGTCGCACCGACCTGGAGGCCGCGCTGCACACTGGCGTACTTCTCGTCGCGGGCCACCGACTTGACGGACGAGACCCGCATCGCGGGGTCGAGCCCGGCCGCGGTGTTGCGCACGTACTCCGCGACGTCCTCGACGCTCTCGTCGACCCGGATCTGCGACTGGGTCGTCGCGCCCGGCAGCGTGCTCGGGTCGATCGCGCCGGTGGTGGCCATGATGCCCCAGGAGTCCTCGCCCAGCGGATCGTGGCGGGCGACGACCGTCGGGGAGTCGGCGGGCAGGGTCCATCGCATCGACTTCCCGCCGGGAGTGTCGCTGATGGCGACCTCCTTGCCCTTGCGGGCAGTCTGGTCGACCCAGTCGGACAGCTCCTTGTCGTTCCTGGGGTGGACCACGAAGGTGTCACCGTCCTTGCAGGAATCGATCCGGGCCAGCTCGCGCAGGGTCCCGCAGTCGCCGACGATGAGGCTGGTGGTGGGCTGGATCTCGTCGTCCTTGTACGTGCCGGGCCGGGTGACGTACACCTCGACCTTGCCGATGACGGCCTCCACGCCCTTGGTCGCCTTGAACTCCTTGATGGTGCGGGCGGCCGCCTCCGAGGTGACCTTCTGCGAGAAGGTGTAGAACTGGGCCCGCGAGGGGTCCTGCCCGGTCATCCTGTTGAACTCGTCGCCCACCGCGGCGAACAGCATCTGCAGTGCCACCGCGCCCGCGACCGCGACCGTGATGCCGCTGACCGCGCGGGAGGCCGCGCCGCTGCTCAGCCGGAGCCTGCGGGTGGCCAGCTGCCAGGGCACCGGACCGCCGTGCAGCCGGTTCACGCACGCCTCGACCAGCCAGGGCAGCAGCAGCGCGAGCCCGACCAGGACCAGCACGGCGCCGCCCGCGATCGGGTACGGATCGACCGGGGCGGACTTGTCGACCTTGCCGGTCAGGCCGAGCACCGCCAGACCGGCGACCGGCATCAGCAGCCGCCACCAGAACCGGCGCCTGCGGTCGCGGCCGCCCCGTACGACACCGAGGGGCTCGATCACCACGGAGCGCAGGGCGGCCAGCGTGACCAGCATCGCCGTCAGCGGAACGGCGACGACGACCAGCGCCGTCAGCCGGAGGTCGGGCACCAGGTCGGACGGGAAGACGCTGACGCCCCACATCTCGATGTGACCGACGAAGCGACGCCCCACCAGGAAGAGCACCACACCGGTCAGCAGGCCGAGGAGCGCCCCGAACACGGCCTCGCCGGCCGCGATCCGGCGGGTCGTCCGGACGTCCGTGCCGATCAGGCGCAGCGCGGCGAGCCGGCGGTCGCGGCGGTCGCCGCCGAACCGCACCGCCGTCACGATGAAGATCGCGACCGGCACCAGCAGCACCACACAGATCATGATGATCAGCACGATGAGGACGGGCGGCATCTCCTCGCCCTCGCCCGGATCGCCGTAGCCGGCGATCCGGTGGCCGCCGTCGGCGGGGGCCAGGGTGTCGCTGCCCGCGTAGTAGACCAGGTCTCCCGGCGAGACCAGGCCGGAGTCGGCGATCGTGCCGGTGATCCGGTACGGCAGCCGTTCCCTGAGGAGGCTGCCCTCCGAGGAGTCCAGCAGCTCCTTCAGCGCGGGGGAGACCACCATCTCGTCCGCGCCGGGGAAGCGCGCGACACCAGGTGGGACGACCGGGTGCGTGCCGTCCGCGCGCATCAGCCAGCCCTCGACGGTACGGCCGCGGAACTCGGACTCCGCGCTGATCCGGAGCACCGAGGTGTCGGACTTCCTGGCGTGCGCGTCGGGCCCGCCGGGGGCGACGCTCTCGGCGCGGGCCTGGCTGCGCTGAGAGCGTTCGTGGAGCAGATGCGGCGCGGAGGCGGCGGTCAGGAGCAGCGCCACACCGAGGCCGACACCGACGGCGGTCAGTGCGGTGCGGACCCAGCCCTCGCGCCCGCCGCCCGCGGCGAGCCGGATGCCGAGGCCGAGGTCGCGCAACCAGGCGGCTACGCCGGTGGGCGGGGTGGGCACGGGCGGGGCCTCGGCCGGGACGCCCTGGTGCTCGAGCAGGGTCATCCGGCGTGCTCCAGGTCGCGGGTCCGGCCGTCGCGCACGGTGACGTCGCGGTCGGAGTACGCGGCGACCCGCGCCTCGTGGGTCACCAGGACCACGGCGACATTGGCGGACCGGGCCGCCTCGGTGAGCAGCTGCATGACCCGCTCGCCGTTGAGGGAGTCCAGGGCGCCGGTCGGCTCGTCCGCGAAGATCACCTTCGGGGAGGCGGCCAGTGCGCGGGCCACGGCGACGCGCTGGCCCTGGCCGCCGGAGACCTCGCCGGGGCGCTGGGCGCCGACGGCTTCGACCTCCAGGCGCTCCAGCCAGTGGCGGGCGGTGCGCTCGGCGTCCTTGCGCCTGGCGCCGGCCAGACGGAGCGGCAGGGCGACGTTCTCCACACAGGTCAGCTCGGGGACGAGCTGGCCGAACTGGAAGACGAAGCCGAACTCGGTGCGGCGCAGGGCGCTGCGTTCGGCGTCCGGCATGGCGGAGAGCTCGCGGCCCGCGTAGGTGATCGTGCCCCGGTCGGGCGTGACGATTCCGGCGAGGCAGTGCAGCAGCGTCGACTTGCCGGAGCCGGAGGGGCCCAGCACGGCGACGACCTCGCCGGGGTGGATGGAGAACGAGGCGCCGTCGAGCGCGGGCGTCCGGCCGTACGTCTTGTACAGGCTGTCGGCGCAGAGCAGGGAGCCGGCGGGGATCATGCGCGCACCTCCGCGGCGAGCCGGTCGAGGCGGGCGGCGGTCAGTTCCAGCCAGCGCAGATCGGCTTCGAGGTGGAAGAGGGCGTGGTCGCAGATCAGCTGATCGGCGAGGTCGCCCTTGCGCTTGCGGTCGGTGAGGATGCGCATGAGGCGCAGGTGCTCGGTGCGCTGGGTGTCCAGCAGGGCCTCGGCGCTGCGGCCGGTGAGCAGGGCCAGGACGACCTTGGTGTAGAGCGTGGACTGGAGGTACGGCTCGGGCTTCTCCGGCTGCGCGAGCCAGGCGCCGACATCGGTGATCCCGGCCTCGGTGATGGCGTACCGCTTGCGCTCGGGGCCGCCGCCGCTCTCGACGCCGTCGACCTCGACGAGGCCGTTCTTGAGCAGCCGCGACATGGTCGAGTAGACCTGGCCGTAGTGCAGCGGGCGGTCGTGGCCGAACTTCTCGTCGAACGCGCGCTTGAGGTCGTAGCCGTGGCGGGGGCCGGACTCCAGGAGCCCGAGCAGGGTGTGGCCGATAGACATGCCGAGCACTGTACACGGCGTGTATACCCGTGGTGTATACCCGGGTCCCCGCCCCGGGATCCCCGGCGCTCAGTCGCCGGACTGTCCCGGCGCGTCCTTCGGGGGCCGCCCCCGGCGGGGGATCGGCCGCGCCGTGCCCGGCAGGCGGCCCGCCTCCGCCAGCGCCCTGCGCAGCAGGAACTCGATCTGGGCGTTCGCGCTGCGCAGCTCGTCGGAGGCCCAGCGGGCCAGCGCGTCATGCACCGCGGGATCCAGCCGCAGCAGCATCTGCTTGCGCTGCGGCGGGGTCCTGCGGGCCGGCGGGGTCTGTTCGGTCACTGGTAAAGAGTGCCCGTGTTCAGGACCGGCTGCGCCGCGCGGTCACCGCACAGCACCACCATCAGATTGCTGACCATGGAGGCCTTGCGCTCCGCGTCGAGCTCGACGATGTCCTGCTCGGCGATCCGGGTGAGCGCCATCTCGACCATGCCGACCGCGCCCTCGACGATCTGCTGCCGGGCCGCGACCACCGCGCCGGCCTGCTGGCGCTGGAGCATCGCGGAGGCGATCTCGGGGGCGTACGCGAGGTGGCTGAAGCGCGATTCGATGATCCGTACGCCGGCGGCCTGCACCCGGGCGGTGAGTTCCACGGCCAGCTTCTCGGTGATCTCCTCCGCGTTGCCGCGCAGCGAGAGGCCGCCCTCCTCGTGGGCGTCGTACGGGTACTCGATCGCGATGTGCCGGACGGCCGCCTCGGTCTGGGTGGCGACGAACTCCAGGAAATCGTCGACCTCGAAGAGCGCCTGCGCGGTGTCCTCGACCTTCCAGACGACGATCGCCGCGAGCTCGATCGGGTTGCCGTAGGCGTCGTTGACCTTCAGCACCGCGGTCTCGTGGTTGCGGACCCGGGTGGAGATCTTCCGGCTGCTGGTGAGCGGGTTGATCCAGCGCAGCCCGTCGGTGCGGATCGTGCCGACGTAGCGGCCGAAGAGCTGGATCACCCGGGCCTCGCCCGGTGCGACCATCTTCACACCCGTCATGCAGAAGAACGAGGCGATGGCGAGCAGGACGCCGAAGATGCAGACCGGGACGCCCGGGCCGGGGTTTCCGTTCGAGGCGACGACGCCGCCGAGGATCACGAGACCGATACCGGCGATCACCCCCAGCACGGTCAGCAGCAGGCCGAGACCGCCCGGGATGCTGTGCGCCGTCACCTCCCTCACCTGCGGTTCGGGCATCTGAGGGGCGTCGGGCGTGAGGTCGGCGGCAAGGGTGGCCACATCGTGCGGGCTGTCGTGGTCGGGCATGGGATCCCCCGTTTCGTGGACTGACCAGGTGCTATCAATGTGATTACACATTACCTGGATTCGCAACCTTGGGCATGCTTCATGAGTCGGTTCCCTTGGGAACGGGTGCTGATTGTCACGTCCGGAAAAGACCGCATCGCTCGCTTTTTGTCCTTGCCGACGGTGTTAGCTGGTTTGGCTGAGCGGATCTGGTCGAGCAGAGAAACAGGAGCAAAACAGCGATGGGTCGAGCGGATGCGCGACGAGCCCAGCGGCGCGGAGCCCGACGGGCCGCGAAGAGCGGCGGCATACGCAGACTCTTCACCTGGAAGAAGATGCTGGGCGCCTTCTTCGGATTCTGCCTGCTGATCATGGGCGCCTTCGTCGCGCTCTACATGTACGTGGACATCCCGAAGGCCAATGCCCTGGCCGAGCGGCAGAGCAACGTCTACCAGTACAGCGACGGGACGCTGCTGACCCGCACCGGCAACGGGGTCAACCGCCAGATCGTGGACCTGGCCGAGGTGCCCCTGGAGGTGCAGCACACCTTCGTAGCCGCCGAGAACAAGTCCTTCTACGACGACAAGGGCGTCGACCTGAAGGGCACCGCGCGCGGCCTGATCAACACCCTCAGCGGCAAGGGCAAGCAGGGTGGCTCGACCATCACCCAGCAGTACGTGAAGAACTACTACCTGACGCAGGACCCGACGATCAGCCGGAAGCTCAAGGAACTGGTGATCTCGCTCAAGGTCGACAGCAAGAAGAGCAAGGAATACATCCTCGCCGGGTACATCAACACCGCGTACTACGGACGCGGGGCGAGCGGTATCCAGGCCGCCGCGCAGGCCTACTACGGGGTCGACGCCAAGGACCTCGACGTCTCCCAGGGCGCCTACCTGGCCTCCGTGCTCCAGGCCCCCAGCCAGTACGACTGGGCGACCGCGAGCGAGACCGGCAAGAAGCTGGTCAAGGACCGCTGGGGCTACACGCTCGACAACATGGTCGAGATGCACTGGCTCGACAAGGCCGAACGCGACAAGCTCACGTTCCCGGTCCCGGACAAGCCCAAGCCCGCCCAGGGCATGGAGGGCCAGACCGGCTATATCGTCGAGGCGGCCAACAAGGAGCTGGAGAAGCAGGGCATCACCCCGGAGATGCGGCAGGCCGGCGGCTGGACCTTCACGCTCAACATCGACAAGAAGCGGCAGAAGCAGCTGGAGCAGTCCGTCGACCGCCAGCTGGAGTCCAAGCTGGACCGCAAGGGCAACAAGGTCGACGCGACCGTCCAGGCCGGTGCCACCTCGGTGGACCCGAAGACCGGCGGCGTCGTCGCGCTCTACGGCGGCGTGGACTACGTCAAGCACTACTACTCCAACGCCACGCGCCAGGACTACCAGCCCGCCTCCACCTTCAAGCCCCTGGTGCTCGCCTCCGCGCTGGAGAACGAGTCGAAGACCCAGGACGGCGACCTGATCGGTGTCAACACCCGCTACGACGGCACCAGCAAGCGGCCCGTGGTGGGCAGCGACACCCCGTTCGCCCCGGAGAACGAGGACAACCGGAGCTACGGCGACGTCACCGTGCAGAAGGCGATGAACGCGTCGATCAACTCGGTCTTCGCGCAGATGGTCGTCGACGTCGGCCCGTCCGCGGTGAAGAAGACCGCGCTGTCCCTCGGCGTACCGGACAAGAACTTCCCCGAGCGCCCCGCCATCACGCTCGGCACCATGAACGCCTCGACCTGGGACATGGCGGGCGCGTACGCCACGCTCGACAACCACGGCAAGAAGGTCACCCCGTTCATCGTGAAGTCGGCCAAGCACCGCGAGCGGACGGTCGAGCCGGTCGAGGGCATCGGCAGCCAGGTGATCAGCCGCAAGTCCGCCGACACCGTGACCTCCGTCCTGACCGGCGTCGTGGACAGCGGATCCGGCCGGGCGGCCGACACCTCGGCGTACGAGGCGGCGGGCAAGACGGGTACGTCGGAGAACAACAAGTCGGCCTGGTTCGCCGGCTACACGCCCGAGCTCACCACCGTCGTCGCGCTCTTCGGTGAATCGCCCAAGGAGGGCGGCGGCCAGGTCAGCCTGACCGGCACGGCCAACTCCGGCCGGGCCAACGGTGGTGGCTTCCCGGCGCAGATCTGGGCGGACTACACGCTCGGCGCGCTGGGCGGCGGCTCCAGTGCCCAGTTCGACCTGGAGGACGTCGAGCGCGGCGAGGTCACCCTGCCGACCACACCGCCGACGACCCCCTCGCAGTCGGCGAGCAGCGACACGACTCCCTCCCGGTCGCCGGACGTGCCCTCGCAGAGCCCGAGCCGGTCGCCCGAGGCGCCGCCGAGCCAGTCGCCGGACGTACCGCCGCCGAGCCAGTCCCCGGACGTGCCGCCGAGCCAGTCCCCGGGCCAGCCGGGCGGCGGGGTCCCCGGCAAACCGGCCGACGGCAACGAGAACAACGTCGCCAACAACGCTCCTCCCGCGCGGTGAGTGCTTGAGCCGGCGGTGAACACATGGGTCAGGGGCGGTGCCGGCCGGCACCGCCCCTGACCCATGTCTCCCGCGTACGGCGGTGTCAGCCGCCGTTGACCTTCTTGGCGATCCGGTCGCCGAGGTCCTTGTCCACGTTGCGCCAGTACTGCAGCGCGCGTTCCAGGACCGGGGCGCTCACACCGTCCAGCAGATGGCCGGAAATGTTCGACACCAACCGCTCGCGCGCCGCGTCGTCCAGGACCTTGCGGACCATCGTGCCCGCCTGGCCCCAGTCGTCGTCCTCACGGTGCAGCTTGTACGCCTCGTGGACCATCTCGCCCGCCGTCGCCCAGCCCGCGGGGTCGCCGTAGCGCGCGGTGTCCGCGGCCGGGCCGCCGTAGGAGTTCGGCGCGTAGACCGCTCCCGTATGGTTCGGTTCGTACCGCATCGGGCCGTCCTTCGCGTACGAGTTCCGGCCGAACCGCGGGCGGTTCGGGGGCAGTTGCGCGTAGTTCGGGCCGATCCGGTACCGGTGGGTGTCCGGGTAGGAGAAGAGCCGGCCGAGCAGCATCTTGTCGGGCGACGGGCCGATGCCGGGCACCAGGTTCGACGGCTCGAAGGACGCCTGCTCGATATGGACGAAGAAGTCCTCCGGGTTCTCGTTCAGCGTCATCCGGCCGACCTCGATCTCCGGGTAGTCGCCGTGCGGCCACACCTTGGTGAGGTCGAAGGGGTTGAACCGGTAGTCCGGCGCGTCGTCGAACGGCATGATCTGGACGTAGAGCGTCCAGCTCGGGTGGTCACCGCGCTTGATCGCCTCGAACAGGTCGCGACGGTGGACGTCGCCGTCCACACCGGCCATCCGGTCGGCCTCGTCCTGCGTGTAGAAGTCGATGCCCTGGTCGGTCTTGAAGCGGTACTTCACCCAGAACCGCTCGCCGCCCGCGTTGACCCACATATAGGTGTGCGAGCTGTAGCCGTTCATGTTGCGGTACGTCTTCGGGATACCCCGGTCGCCCATCAGCCACGTCACCATGTGCGCGGACTCGGGGGACAGGGTCCAGAAGTCCCACTGCATGTCGTGGTCGCGCACCGCGCTGTCCGGACGGCGCTTCTGCGAGCGGATGAAGTCCTGGAACTTCATCGGGTCACGTACGAAGAAGACCGGCGTGTTGTTGCCGACCATGTCGTAGTTGCCCTGCTCCGTGTAGAACTTCAGGGCGAACCCGCGAGGGTCGCGCCAGGTGTCCGGGGAGCCCTGCTCGCCGGCGACCGTGGAGAAGCGGGCGAGCATGGCGGTCTGCTTGCCCGGCTGGAAGAGGTCGGCCTTGGTGAACTGGCTGATGTCATTGGTCACCTTGAAGGTGCCGTACGCGCCTGATCCCTTGGCGTGGACCACTCGTTCGGGAACCCGTTCACGGTTGAACTGGGCCATCTTCTCGATGAGGTAGTGGTCCTGGAGCAGGATCGGACCGTCGGCTCCGACAGTGAGCGAGTGCTCATCGCTCTCCACCGGGATTCCGGCGTTGTTCGTGGTGTAGGGGGTGTTCCTGGTCTTGGGTTCCTCGGACACGAGCGTCCTCCCGTCAGTGGGGGTTTCGGTCAGGTCGTCTCGTTCACGACTGAAGTCAAACCCGCCGACAGGAGGTCGGCAACATTTCGCTACCGTGCGTACAGGGCTCTGCCCTGCGCCCGCTCCGGACCCCTTTGCCCGGCCCTGTTACTGGCCCCCCGACGGCATCTCGAACCAGACCACCTTGCCGGTCGAAAGGCGCGTCGCCCCCCACCGCCTGGCCAGCCGGTTCACCAGGAACAGGCCGCGACCGCCCTCGTCCATGTCACGCGCCCGGCGCTGCCGGGGCAGCTGCGGGGAGTCGTCGCCGACTTCGCAGCGCAGGATGTCGGTGCGCAGCAGCCGCAGCGTCACCGGGCGCTCCGCGTAACGGACCGCGTTGGTGACCACCTCGCTCACCAGCAGCTCCACCGCGTCGGAGAGATCGTCGAGACCCCAGCGGCCGAGCGCGCGGCGGGCCAGCCTGCGGGCCCGGCCCGGCGCGGTCTCCTCCGGTTCGAGGTGCCAGTACGCGACATCGCTCGGCGCGATCCCGTCGAAGCGGGCGGCGAGCAGCGCGATGTCGTCGTCCCGGTCGCCGGGGCCGAGCATGTCCAGGACGTCGTCGCACAGCGCCTCCAGCGGCGGCGAGTGGTCCGGGCCGGTCAGCCGGGCGGTGGCGGCGAGGCGTTCGCGCAGCAGCTCGATCCCGGTCCAGACGTCCCGCAGCCGGGACTCCACCAGGCCGTCGGTGTACAGGAGCAGCGTGGCGCCCGCGGGCGCGTCCAGCTCGACGGCCTCGAAGTCCACCCCGCCGACGCCGATCGGGGCGCCCGACGGCACCCGCAGCACCTCCGCACGGCCGCCCAGATGGAGAAGGACGGGCGGCGGATGCCCGGCGTTGGCGATGGTGATCCGGTGTGAGACCGGGTCGTACACCGCGTACAGGCAGGTCGCCATGCGGTCGCTGCCGAGCCGCTGCGCCTGCTCGCAGAGGTGGTGCAGCACCTCCTGCGGCGGCAGGTCGAGCTGGGCCAGGGTCTGCGCCGTGGTGCGCAGCTGGCCCATGATCGCCGCGGACGTCATGGAGTGACCCATGACGTCGCCGACGACCAGGGCGACCCGGCTGCCGGGCAACGGGATCGCGTCGTACCAGTCGCCGCCGACCCGGGCCGTCTCGGCGGCCGGCAGATAGCGGGAGGCGAGCCGGACGCCGGTCGGCTGCGGCAGCGAGTCGGGCAGCATGGTGCGCTGGAGCTCGTCGGCGATGTACGCCTCGCGTCCGTACAGCACGGCCTTGTCGATGCCGAGCGCGGTGTGCGTCGCCAGCTGGGCCGCGACCAGCAGATCGTTGGACTCGAAGGACGGCCGTTCCGTCCCGCGCAGGAAGACGGCGGCGCCGATCACCCGCCGCCGGCCGCGGAGCGGGGCGAGGATCGCACGGTGTCCGGTGGGCACGGTCCGGCCGGCGCCGAGCAGCTCGGGCAGCGCGGCGCGGGCCGCCGCGGAGTCCCCGAAGACCGGGCGCACCCCGCGCAGCACCTCGGCCAGCGCGCCGCCCGACCGGACCTCGCACAGCTCGGCCGCGGGCGTCAGATCGCTGTGCGGATCGATGACCGGCAGCCGCAGACGCTCGGTCTCCGGCGAGCTCTCCGTCTCCTCCTCGCTCAGCCGCAGCCGGTCGGACCGGCGCAGGCGCAGCACGAAGGGGGAGACCGGCCGCTCGTCGCCGACCGGGAGCGGGTCGCGGAGGTAGACCAGTATGGCGTCGGAGAACGTGGGCACGCTGGCCCGGCACAGGCCCAGCACGATCTCGTCCAGGTCTATGCCGCGGGCGATCCGCCGGGTGGCGGCCCCGACGAAACGCAGCCGGTCGCCCTCGCGACGGGCCGCGGCCTGTGGGTCGAGTCCTGCGGGGCCGGTGCTCCCCGCGGGGCCGGCTCCCGCTCCCGGCGCCACGGCCGGGTTGGGGATCGCGGCGGTGACAGGGGAAGCGGCCGACGCGGCGTCCTGCTGCCGCGGCCGGGTGCGTTCCTGCGACCGGGCGGCGAGAGGCTGCCGGCCTTCGTGGGAGGTGGGATGCTCCGTCACGCGTGGGATTCCGTCCGTCCGGGCCGGTTGTATGAGGCAATCACCAGTTGGGGCGTTACTGTGCCCCGGCAGGAGCGGCGATAACAACGGCTGTCACCGGATGCCCCGGAACGAGGGGCTGAAACCGGATGCTCGCGAGGTGGGTCGGTGACAACGTTTCCGGCGACGGGGCGGGCAACAGCGAGCACGTCTCCACCCCCTCGTAGTGGTTCATACGATTCATACGACTGATGTGGCTCATGTAGCTCATTCAGTGCGTGGTGCTGTTGCGGTGACTTGTGGTCAGGTCCTTTGCCGCGCCTTCCGGTTGGAGCGGAGCGGCACTCCGGAGGACGATCCTACGTTTGTCCCCCTGGGGTGCATCAAGGGTCTCACGACGGCATATGCGAGGGGGTGCGGTCCCAGTCATCCGGAAGCGCGGGAACCCGCCATTGTGGATCGGGCCGCCAGTTCTCCCAGCCGTCCCGGAACGGGGCACCCCAGTCCTGGATCAGTTCGACGGCCGCCCGGCCCGCCTCCCGCACCCGCTGCGCGGTCCGCGGGGTCATCAGACCGGCCCGCTGCGCCATGGCGAACTCGTCCTCGTCGCGCCAGACCCAGCTGCGGTCGGGGTAGACGGAGATGTCGAGAAAGTGATCCTCGGAATCGACGCCGCCCTGCCAGCGGGTGTGCGGTTCCTCCAGATTCACGTACCAGCTGCGGAACTGCCAGACCGGCTCCCAGAACAGCCAGACCGACCAGGGGTCGCCGGGCCGGGCGAGCTTCAGCACGCCGTTTCCCAGCCAGGGGGAGCGGGCGGTGGCGCGCGGGGCGGTGTAGCGGGTGGCGAGCGGCTCGGCGTGCACGTCCCGGCCGTTCGCCAGCACCGGCTTCACGCACTCGGTGCCGGGCGCCACCCACACCGCGAGCAGCTCGTCGGTGTCCTGGACGACGGTGACGGGGCGGCAGATGTGGAACGGGTCCGGGGCGCGCTCCGGCGCCCCGGACCCGGCCGGCGCGCCGTTGCGGCGGTAGCGCCACAGGATCTGATCACCCGGCGCCCAGTGCTCGATGTCTCCGGTACCTGCCATGGACGGATCTTAGAGGGATCCGGAGAGCCCGGGCTGCGGCACAGGTCACGGGCGGGTCATGCGCAGCACGTCGAGCGCCTCGTCGAGCTGTTCCACGGTGAGGTCGCCGCGCTCGACGTACCCCGACTCCAGCACCACCTCGCGAATGGTCCGGCGCTGCGCGAGGGACTTCTTGGCGACCTTCGCCGCCTCCTCGTAGCCGATGTACTTGTTCAGCGGGGTGACGACGGAGGGCGAGGACTCGGCGTACTCCCGGGCCCGCTCCGCGTTCGCCGTGATCCCGTCGACCGTGCGGTCCGCGAGCAGCCGGGAGGCGTTGGCCAGCAGCCGGACCGACTCCAGCAGGTTCTTCGCGATGACCGGAAGCATCACGTTCAGCTCGAAGTTGCCCGCCGCGCCCGCCGTGGCGACCGTCACGTCGTTCCCCGTCACCTGCGCGGCGACCATCAGCACGGCCTCGGGGACGACCGGGTTCACCTTGCCCGGCATGATCGACGAGCCCGGCTGGAGGTCGGGGAGGTTGATCTCGGCCAGTCCGGTGCGCGGTCCGGACGCCATCCAGCGCAGATCGTTGGAGATCTTGGTGAGTGAGACGGCGATGGTACGGAGCTGGCCCGAGGTCTCCACGAGTCCGTCCCGGGCGCCCTGCGCCTCGAAGTGGTCCCGGGCCTCCGTCAGCGGCAGCCCGGTGGTGCGGGCGACCTCGGCGATGACGGCGGCGGAGAAGCCGGATGGTGTGTTGATGCCGGTGCCGACGGCCGTGCCGCCCAGGGGCAGCTCGGCGAGGCGGGGGAGGGAGGCGCGCAGCCGCTCGACCCCGTACCTGATCTGTGCCGCGTAGCCGCCGAACTCCTGGCCGAGGGTGACGGGCGTGGCGTCCATCAGGTGCGTACGCCCCGACTTGACCACCGTCGCGAATTCGGCGGACTTTCGTTCGAGGGAGGAGGCCAGATGCTCCAGTGCGGGGATCAGGTCGCCGGTGACGGCCGCCGTCGCGGCGATGTGGATGGAGGACGGGAAGACGTCGTTGGACGACTGCGAGGCGTTGACGTGGTCGTTGGGGTGGACCTCGCGGCCCAGGCGTTCGGTGGCGAGCGTGGCCACCACCTCGTTGGTGTTCATGTTGGACGAGGTGCCCGAGCCGGTCTGGAAGACGTCGACCGGGAAGTGGTCGTCCCAGCGTCCCGAGGCGACCTCGGCGGCGGCCTCCTGGACGGCCGCGGCGATCTCCGGGTCGAGCACCTCCAGCTCGGCGTTCACCTTGGCGGCGGCGGCCTTGATCCTGGCCAGGGCCTCGATGTGGGCCCGCTCCAGGCGCTGCCCGGAGACCGGGAAGTTCTCCACCGCGCGCTGTGTCTGGGCCCGCCACTTGGCGTCCGCGGGCACCCTCACCTCCCCCATCGAATCGTGCTCGATGCGGAAATCCGTACCGCCCGCGGGGACCTGTGCGCCGGCCTGTGACTCATCCATCTCGTTCAACCTCCTGAAAAAGTTGAGCACTTGTCTCGTTCTGTCTATTCCCAAGTCGCCTACCGACCAGTAAATACCGGGGGTAACCACAACCCGGGGAGGCGCAATGAGGCGCACCAGGCACAGACTTCGCTGTACGGTCGCGGCCGCCGCGGCCATGGCGGCGGCACTCGGCGGCATGACGGCCGCCGCCGCGCCGGCCGGCGCGACGGACCGGTCCGGCTCCAGCACTACCGCATCCACCCCCCTGTCGCCCGAGCTGGAGGCCATCCGCGCCGCCGAGGCCACCCGGCTGTACGGCGACCCGGCCGAGCGCCCGCTCGCCCAGCGCAAGACCGGGCTGATCTCGCTCGGCGACAGCGAGATCTCCGGCGAGGGCGTCGGCACGTACGAGGCCGGCACCAACGGCCCCGACAACTGGTGCCACCGCTCACCCGACTCGGCCATCCACCGCACCGGCATCCCGGCCGACGTCACGTACAACGTCTCCTGCTCCGGCGCGTACACCGGCAACATCGTGATCGGCGGCTCCAAGCAGTACGCCGACGAGCTGGTGCAGAGCGACAACCTCGCCATCAAGGCCCGCAACACCCGCATCAAGATGATCGTGCTCGTCGCGGGTGCCAACGACGACCTCCAGTTCGGCCCGGTCATGACGGACTGCGTCACGCGCTGGGTGCTCTCCCAGGGCACTTGCCAGCCCAAGTACGAGGGCGGCTGGCAGGCGCGCGTCGACGGGCTCGTCCCCAAGGTCGAGAAGACGGTGCGCGACCTGAAGACCGTCATGTCCGGGGCCGGCTACGCCGACAGCGACTACAAGCTCGTGGTCATGGGCTACCCGAGCCCCATCGGCCCGGACTTCTACGACAACCCGAACTTCCCCGGGAAGCTTCCCGGGGGCTGCGCCGGATACGACTCCGACGCCGCCTGGGGCCGCAACACCGCCGTGCCCGCCTTCGAGCGCGGCATGCGCAAGGTCGCCACCGACACCGGGGCCGTCTACCTCGACAACTCCCGGCTCTTCCACGGCCACGAGGTCTGCAGCGAGTCCACCTGGGCCCGCGGTCTCTACATCGACCTCGGGCACTTCCCGCCGGACTCCAACTCCCTGCGGCAGTCCTACCACCCGAACGCGAGCGGCCACGGGGCCTTCGCGTCCTGCCTGACCCAGATCTACAACTCGAACCTGCGCGAGGCGAGCTGCGCCGACCCGGCGAGCACCGGAAAGCCGGTCCTGCAGGCCGGGGCGTGGGACGACCTGTTCAAACCCCTGAAGAACGAGGCCACGGGCACCTGCATGGACGCCCCCGGCTCGGTCACCCGCAATGACACGAAGGTCGGCGGCTGGGACTGCCACGGCGGCCGCAACCAGGGCTGGTGGTACGACTCCGGTACGAAGACCCTCCGTACGGCGCTGAGCCACGACCGGTGCCTGGACGTGCCGGGCGCCGACTACAAGGCGGGCGCCACGCTCATCCTGTACAACTGCTCGGGCGTGGCCAACCAGCAGTTCGTGAAGGAGTCGGGCACCCTGCGCCCGGCGGCCTCGACCGGGCTGTGCCTGACGCTGTCCGGTGCGAAGGAGCCGCTGAAGCTGCAGAGCTGCGACGGCGGCGCGCAGCAGCGCTTCGCGTAGCGGGACCGGTCCACCAGTGCGTGGAGGGACGGGGCGGGCCGCCCCGCCCCTCCGGGCCGTTCGGCGCAGTTCAGCCGGACGTCACGAACGCGCCGAGCGCGGCCGCCAGATGACCGGGGTCCGCTGCCCCGCACAGCTCGCGCGAGGAGTGCATGGACAGCCCGGGCACCCCCACGTCGACCGTCGGCACGCCCAGCCGGGCCGCGGTGATCGGGCCGATCGAGGTGCCGCACGGCATCGCGTTGTTGGAGACGAAGGGCTGCCACGGCACACCCGCCCGCTCGCACGCCGCCGCGAACACCGCCATGCCGGTGCTGTCGGTGGCGTACCGCTGGTTGACGTTGACCTTCAGCGCGGGGCCGCCGTTCGGCAGCGGACGGTGCTCCGGGTCGTGCCGCTCCGCGTAGTTCGGGTGCACCGCGTGGGCCATGTCGGCGGAGACGCAGAAGGCACCGGACAGGGCCCGTGACCAGTCCTCCTGGCTGCCGCCGCGGGCGGTGACCGAGCGGCTCAGGACCCGTTCCAGCAGCGGCCCCTGGGCACCCGTATCCGAACCGCTGCCGACCTCCTCGTGGTCGAAGGCGGCCAGCACGGGGATGTACGCGGGCGCTTCGGCCACGGTCGCCGCACCCGTCAGGGCCGTGACGCCCGCGTGCACGGAGACCAGGTTGTCCAGCCGCGCCGACACCACGAACTCCTGCTCCGCGCCCAGGTACCCGGGCGGCTGGATGTCGTGCAGCATCAGGTCCCAGCCGAGCACCTCGTCCGGCTCCGCCTCGGCGGCCGCCGCGACCCGCCGCAGCAGCGCGCCCTCCTCGCGCGCGCCGAGCGCCCACACCGGGGCGAGGTGGCGCTGCCGGTCGAGGGCGAGCCCCTCGTTGACCGTACGGTCCAGGTGGATGGCCAACTGGGGCACCCGCAGCAGGGGTTCGTCGATCCGGACGAGCCGGGAGCCGGTGCCGCCGCCCGGGGTGCGCAGCGCGAGCCGCCCCGAGATGCCGAGGTCGCGGTCGAGCCAGGTGTTCAGCGGTACGCCGCCGTAGATCTCCACACCGATCTGCCGCCAGCCCGCGGAGGCGGTGTCGGGGGCGGGCTTGACCCGGAGATTCGGGGAATCGGTGTGGGCGCCGACGATCCGGAAAGGGGTGTGCGCCGGGGCGCCCTCCGGGACGTACCAGGCGATCAGCGCACCACCGCGGGCGACGAAGCTGCCACCGGTGGTGCCCGTCCAGTCGTCCGTGCCCCGCAGTTCGCGGAAGCCGGCCTTCTCCAGGCGCTGGGCGGCACTGGCCACCGCGTGGTACGGGGAAGGACTGGTGCTGATGAAGGACAGCAGGTCGTCGCTGTGGCTGCGGTGGGGAAGCGGCGTCATGCGGCGTCCGCCTTTCCGGTGTTCGACGGTGAGGGTGGAGGAACCCGCGCCGGGCCGCCGGATGCGGCGCGGTGCGGGAGGCGTTCGAGGCCGGGAGCGGTGTGCTCCAGGAATGTCCGACAACCCACCAAAGCGGCCCGGTACGGCGCAAGTCCGTCGCGCGGCCCGCTGCGTGAAAGCGGCGCCGGCGCACCGGCCGCGGGCACCGTGCCGGGCAGGGGCGCGCCGGGAGCGTGCGGGACGGCGGGCCGGGCGCCGGGCCCCACGCTGATCGCCGCAAGATTGGCTGAATATCGTCGTACACGAATCCGGTGTCGTCGTACGCGGATCCGGTGCATCCCGGGAGCCGTCACCGCACCCGCCCGTCGCACCCCGTGCCGGAGCGATCGGAGCCGGAGCGGGCGGCGGGGACACCGGCCCGCCGGCGCAGCCCGGACACCCGGACGAGGAACACCACCGCGACAACGACGGCCGCCCCGTGCGACCAGGCGACGACGGTCAGCGGGCTGTACCTGTCGAGTGCCGCCGCGACCAGGATCATGCCGACGCCGAAGCCGAGGTTCTCGACGGTCGCGGAGAGCCCGAAGGCATGACCGCGCAGATCGGTGGGGAGCGTCTGCAGATGGGAGGTGTACGAAACCTCCGTGAGCCCGTCGGCCGCCCCCGCCGCAAGGGCGATCACGACGGTCGCCGCCCACGGGAACCCGGCGAACGCCAGGACGAACGCCACCGACATCAGACAGGTGCCGTACCCGAAGCCCGGCGCGCCCACCGTCCGCCCGGTGCGCTCGACGTACCGCTGGATCACCTGCTGCGCGGCGACGTTCCCCAGCGCCCACAGACACCAGAACGCGCTGACGAACACGGCGGGGTGCGCGGCGTCGAGCGCGGCGGAGTGGACCGGCAGCGCGGCATTGTGGGAGGACGAACCGAAGGTGTCCACACTCCGCAGCACCACCATCAGACCGAGACCGGGCGCGGCGGCCGACGCGAGGAACGCGCCCGGCCGCCGCCACCGCCCCTTCCGCGTACCCCGGCCGGGCGCCGGACCGCGTCTGCGACCAGGCCCTCGCGGCCTATCGGCGCGCGCTCGCGGACGGAAGCCTTCCGGCGGGCGAGGTGCCCGGCTGTCTGAGCGCCCTGCATCTGATGGTGGCGGACCGCGACGCCCCGGGACGCCTCATCCCCGTACCGCCCGAGACCGCTTCGTTCGATGTGCTCGGGCCCATCGAGGCGGCGATCGCCCGGCAGCGCCGCACGCTGCGTTCGGCGCGCGCCGCCCTGACCCTGTTCGAGGGCCTGTACGCCGACGCGCACCGGCTCGAATCACCCGCCCTCACCCGGCTCTCCGGCGAGGCCGTCATCGGGAAGGCGCTCGACGCGGGCGTCGCGGGCTGCCGGGAGGAGGTCCGCACCGCCCACCCGGGCGGCGGCCGTCCCGTGCACGTGCACGTGCTGGAGGAGTCGCTGCCCAGGGATCTGCGCAATCTGCGGCGGGGCATCCGGCAGCGGACCATCTACCAGCACACGGTCCGCTCGGACCGTACGACGCTCGCCTACATCGAGCAGGTGACCACCGAGGGCGCCGAGGTCGGAACGCTCGCCGAAGTCGCCGACCGGATCATCGTCTTCGACCGGAACCTCGCGTTCGTCCCGTTCTCCGACGACCCGCACCGGGCCCTGCGCATCCAGCACCCGTCCCTGGTCCGCTTCCTGGTCCGGCACTTCGACGAGGCCTGGGCCCGCGCGGTCCCGGTCCGCCCGGAACGGGTGCCGCTGCGCACCCCGGTCGTCACCTCCGACCTGCAACGGACCATCCTGCAGGCGGTCGTGGGCGGTGAGACGGACGAGTCGATCGCCCGGCGGCTCGGCATGAGCCGCCGCAGCGTCGCCGAGCACGTGCGCAGGGTCTCCGAGCAGCTGGGCAGCAACAGCCGGGCCCAACTCGGCTATCTGGTCGCGACGTCGGGCCCGTTCTCATGCGCGCCCCCGTACCGGGGCGGCGGGTCTCAGGCGAGACCCGGACCGCGCACCGGAATGCTGGTGAACGTCGGTGCCGGGGCGGGCTCGGTGAAGAAGTCGTTGCCCTTGTCGTCGACGACGATGAACGCGGGGAAGTCCTCGACCTCGATCTTCCAGACCGCTTCCATGCCGAGCTCCTCGTACTCGACGACCTCGACCTTCTTGATGCAGTCCTGCGCGAGCCGGGCCGCCGGGCCGCCGATCGAGCCGAGGTAGAAACCGCCGTGCGCGTCGCACGCGTCGGTGACCTGCTTGGACCGGTTGCCCTTGGCGAGCATCACCTTGGAGCCGCCCGCGGCCTGGAACTGCGCGACATAGCTGTCCATGCGGCCGGCTGTCGTCGGACCGAAGGAGCCGGAGGCGTACCCCTCGGGCGTCTTCGCCGGGCCCGCGTAGTAGACCGGGTGGTCCTTCAGGTACTGCGGCATCTCCTCGCCCGCGTCCAGCCGCTCCTTGATCTTGGCGTGCGCGATGTCACGGGCCACGACCAGCGGGCCGGTCAGCGAGAGCCGGGTCTTGACCGGGTACTTGGTCAGCTCGGCGAGGATCTCGTCCATCGGCCGGTTGAGGTCGATCCTCACGACCTCGCCCGCGTCCAGGTGGGAGTCCTCGGTCTCCGGCAGGAAGCGTGCCGGGTCCTTCTCCAGCTGCTCCAGGAAGACGCCCTCGGCGGTGATCTTCGCGGTGGCCTGGCGGTCCGCCGAGCAGGACACGGCGATCGCGACGGGCAGCGAGGCGCCGTGCCGGGGAAGGCGGACGACGCGCACGTCGTGGCAGAAGTACTTGCCGCCGAACTGGGCGCCGATGCCGATCTTCTGCGTCAGCTCGAAGACCTTCTCCTCCAGCTCCTTGTCCCGGAAGCCGTGGCCGGTGGGGGAGCCCTCGGCCGGCAGCTCGTCGAGGTAGTGCGCGGAGGCGTACTTCGCGGTCTTGAGCGCGAACTCGGCCGACGTACCGCCGACGACGATCGCCAGGTGGTACGGCGGGCAGGCAGCCGTACCCAGCGAACGGATCTTCTCCTCCAGGAACTTCATCATGGAGGCCTCGTTCAGCACGGCCTTCGTCTCCTGGAAGAGGAACGACTTGTTGGCCGAGCCGCCGCCCTTCGCCATGAAGAGGAACTTGTACGCGCCGCCGTCGGTGGCGTACAGCTCGATCTGCGCGGGCAGGTTCGAGCCGGTGTTCTTCTCCTCCCACATGGTGAGCGGAGCCATCTGCGAATAGCGGAGGTTGAGCTTGGTGTAGGCGTCGAAGATGCCGTGCGACAGCGCCTCCTCGTCACCGCCCTCGGTGAGGACGTTCTGCCCGCGCTTGCCCATCACGATCGCGGTGCCGGTGTCCTGACACATCGGCAGCACGCCCGCCGCGGCGATGTTCGCGTTCTTCAGCAGGTCGAGCGCGACGAACTTGTCGTTCGACGACGCCTCGGGGTCGTCCACGATCCGCCGCAGCTGCGCCAGGTGGGCGGGGCGCAGATAGTGCGAGATGTCGTGCATGGCCTCGGCGGCCAGAGTGCGCAGAGCCTGAGGGGAGACCTTGAGGAACGTACGACCGTCGGCCTCGAAGGTGGAGACGCCCTCGGAGGTCACCAGACGGTACGGCGTGGTGTCCTCTCCCAGGGGGAGCAGATCGGAGTACGCAAACTCTGGCATTACGGCCATTCCTCACTCGGCAGACAGCGGCTGACCTCCCTTGGGCAGCACCCACCAGGGTAGAACGCCGCAGGGATGCCGAAGTTGTGAGGTAAGGCTCAGTTCGACCGCCCGCCCGGGCCCGGGGGGCCGACACGGCGGAGGCCGGACAGCCCCTAGTCGCGATCTATCGCGTTTGGGTACCCTGGGCCGGTGGACCTCGAAAAGCAGCCCCAGCAGCCAGCGGCCCCGGTGGAACCGGCCGGCATCCGCGCCTCCGACGCGGACCGCGACCGGATCGCGGACATCCTGCGGGAAGCCATGGCCGAGGGTCGGCTCACCGCCGACGAGCACGCCGAGCGGGTCGACGCGGTCTACCGCGCCAAGACCGTGGGCGAGCTGGAGCCGCTGGTACGGGATCTGCCCGCCCCGGCAGGCGCCGCCCGCCCGGCCACCCCCGGCGCCCACGGCCAGGAGGGCCCGGTGGGCCCCGCCGACAACCTGGTGGCGATCTTCAGCAGTTCGACCCGCAAGGGTCGCTGGCGGGTCGGCAGCCGGACGAACGCCTTCGCGCTCTTCGGCAGCGTGGAGGTCGATCTGACCGAGGCGCTTTTCGGTCAGAGACTCACCGTCATCAACGCGACTTCCGTCTTCGGGAGTGTCGACGTCAGGGTCCCCGAGAACATCTCGCTGCGCGGCAGCGGAACGGGCATCTTCGGTAATTTCGAAGTCGCCACACTGGAATCCGCGGACCCCGAAGCGCCGGTGGTCGTCGTCAACGGCTATTCCGTGTTCGGCAGCGTCGAAGCGAAGCCCAAGCGCGGGAAGTTCATCACGGATCTCCAGGAACGGCTGCGCAAACGCCTCGGATAGGGCGGTGCTTCTCGTCGCGCCTGCGACAACTGCGAGAAATCACGGAAACTCCCCGCGGAACCCGACCGGCCCCGGCCGACCCTTCGAAAACAAGCCAAATTCCTGGTCGACGGGAATTCCGCACTCTGGAACCGGGTGCCACTCAGTGCATGGGCGCGCGCACAGCGGGTAGGGAATGCTGCATCGTCTCTCGCTCGCGAAGCCGTCGTCAGGAGTAGACCGTGCTGCAACTGCCGCATCAGCCCCTGCAGGTCGCCGCCGTCCCTTCCCAGCGCACCCCCGCGCGGGAGGACCAGGCCGGCCCCTGGCACTCGGAGGCGGTGTGCCGCCGGGACGAAGCCGGGCTGTTCTTCGCCCCGTCGAAGGAGCCGACTGCTGCCAGACTCGCGCGCGAGGAGTCCGCGAAGCGGGTCTGTGCGCGCTGCCCGGTGATGATCGAATGCCAGGAGCACGCGCTCATACAGCCGGAGCCGTACGGGGTGTGGGGCGGGCTCACCGCCGCCGAACGCCGCGTGGTGCTCGCCCGCCGCAGACGGCGCGAGATGGAGCTCAAGGCCTCGTCCGCGTCGGCCGGCGCGGCGGGCCGCATCGCCGCGGCGGGCTGACCGTCCCGGGTGCGGCCCGGGTCCGTACGGCCCCGCACGCGCGCACTGCCCCGACGGCGGCTACGCGAAGAGGCGCCCCCACCGCACACGGGGGCGCCTCTTCGCGTTCTGCCTCTGCTGCTTCGGGACCCACTGCTTCCGGAGCGACTGCCTCGGGACCCACAGCTTCCGGACCTACAGATTCCGGATCTACGTCTGCTGCTTCCGGATCTACTTCGCGCGGTCGAAGTCGATCGCGCTGTAGGCACGCAGCTTCGAGAGCCGGTGCGTGGAGTCGATCTTCCGGATGGTGCCGGACTTGGACCGCATGACGATCGACTCGGTGGTGGCCGTCTCCGCGCGGTACCGCACACCGCGCATCAGCTCACCGTCCGTGATACCGGTCGCGACGAAGAACACGTTGTCGCCGCTGACCAGGTCGTCGGTGGACAGCACCCGGTCCAGGTCGTGCCCGGCGTCCAGGGCGCGCTGGCGCTCGGCCTCGTCCTTGGGCCAGAGCTTGCCCTGGATGACACCGCCGAGGCACTTTATGGCGCAGGCGGAGATGATGCCCTCGGGGGTGCCGCCGATGCCCATCAGCAGGTCGACGCCGGTCCCCTCGCGGGCGGCCATGATCGAGCCCGCGACATCGCCGTCGGAGATGAACTTGATCCGGGCGCCGGTCTCGCGGATCTCCTTGACGATGCCCTCGTGGCGCGGGCGGTCGAGGACGACGACGGTGACGTCCTCGGGGGCGGAGTTCTTCGCCTTCGCGACACGGCGGATGTTCACCGAGACGGGGGCGTTGATGTCGACGAAGTCGGCGGCCTCGGGGCCGGTGACCAGCTTGTCCATGTAGAAGACGGCCGACGGGTCGAACATGGCGCCGCGGTCCGCGGCGGCCAGTACGGCGATCGCGTTCGGCATGCCCTTGGCGTTCAGGGTCGTGCCGTCGATCGGGTCCACGGCGATGTCGACCTCGGCGCCGGTGCCGTCACCCACGCGCTCGCCGTTGAACAGCATGGGGGCTTCGTCCTTCTCGCCCTCGCCGATGACGACGACGCCGTTCATCGAGACGGTGGAGACGAGGGTCCGCATGGCCTTCACGGCGGCACCGTCAGCGCCGATCTTGTCGCCGCGGCCCACCCAGCGCCCGGCCGCCATGGCGGCGGCCTCCGTGACCCTGACCAGCTCCAGGGCGAGGTTGCGGTCGGGGGCCTCGGGGGAGACCTCGAGCTGAGACGGCAGATGATGCTCGGACATCGAAGCGCACCTTTCTGTACGGCGACGACCGGAAGAGGGTGCTGTGACTCTATCGTCAGGTCGATAAAATGAGCAGACCGGGTCACTTTTGAGCGGTCCGCCCCCGGGTCGGGCCCATCCGGCCTAATGCGACCATGGACCCGTGGCTAGCAAGCGAGGCAAGCAGACGGTGCGGGACATGCTCCTGTCGATGGCGGTCATCTGCGCCGCGGCGGGTGTTATTTACATCTTCGTTCCGCACGACGAGAACGCCAACCCGGTCAAGGCGATCGACTACCGGGTGGAGCTACAGACGGCCCGGCGCGCGGCGCCGTACCCGGTGGCCGCGCCGGACGGGCTGACCGGGAAGTGGAAGCCGACCTCGGTCAGCTACGACCGCAAGGCGGGCGACGCCTGGCACCTGGGCTTCCTCGACCCGGAGGGCAAGTACGTCGCGGTGGAGCAGTCCACGTCTCCGGCGAAGAAGTACGTGACCGAGGTCAGCCAGGACGCCAGGAACACCGGGCGTACGCAGCAGGTCGCGGGCGAGACCTGGCAGCACTGGGAGGGCTCGAAGTACGACGCCCTCGTGCGCCACGACAAGGAATCGACCACGGTGGTCACGGGTTCCGCCTCGCCGGAGCGGCTGGCGGAGATGGCCGCGGCACTCAAGGCGTCCTGACGCCGCCGGGGCGGCCGTCCCGACGCCGTCGAGGTGTACGGCGAAGGCCCTGGAGCACCGAGTGCTCCAGGGCCTTCCGCATGCGCGTGGCGACGGTCAGACGGTCGTGACGACCTCGTCGTAGGCGAGGCGTGGCAGACGCGGGAACCAGGCGTCCTCGCCCGGCTTGCCGATGTTGACGACCATCAGCACGCTGTGGTCGCCGTCCAGGAACTCCTTCTCGATGCCCGCGGCGTCGAAGCCGGTCATCGGGCCCGCGGCCAGGCCGGCGGCGCGGACGCCGACGATGAAGTAGGCGGCCTGCAGCGCGCCGTTCAGCGTCGCGGCCGACTCGCGGACCGGGCGCTCGGAGAAGAACGCGTCCTTGGCCTGCGGGAAGTGCGGCAGGAGGGCCGGGAGCTCCTCGTGGAACTCGTTGTCGGTGGCCAGGATCGCGACCAGCGGGGCGGTCGAGGTCTTCGGCTGGTTGCCCTCGGCCATGTGCTTCACGAGACGCGCGCGGGCCTCGTCGGAGCGGACCAGGACGACGCGCAGCGGCGACTGGTTGAACGCGGTCGGCCCGTACTTGACCAGGTCGTAGATGGCCTGGACCTGCTCGTCGGTCACCGGCTCGTCGGTGAAGGTGTTGGCCGTGCGGGCCTCGCGGAAGAGGAGGTCCTGGGCGGCGGGGTCAAGAGCGAGGGACATCGTGCGTATTACCTTCCGGGCGTACACGTGGATCGAGCGACGCGGACCACGCTAACCGAGAGGTAGGTTAACTTTCAACTAAAAGTGGAGTGGAGTGATTCGTTCCACAGTGGTCCCCGATCATTGCCGCCAGTGGGCCCGGAAGCAGTGGGTGCGGAAGTCGTCGGCCCGGAAGCCGTCGGCCCACGCCGGTCCCGGCGGTCGCCGCCCGCGGTCTCAGTCGCTGCCGGTCGCCGTGCCGCCGTTCTCCAGGGCGTCGGCCGGGCCCGCCAGAGCCGCGTCCAGTCGGGCGCGCGCGCCTTCCAGCCAGTGCCGGCACACCTTCGCCAGCTCCTCGCCCCGCTCCCAGAGCGCGAGCGACTCCTCCAGCGTCGTACCGCCCGCCTCCAGGCGGCGCACCACCTCGATCAGCTCGTCGCGGGCCTGCTCGTAGCCGAGCGTGCCCGTGGTACCAGCCGCCGTAGTCGCGTCGTCCGTCATGCGTTCCACCCTACGTTCCGGCCCATGGCGGGCCATTGACCTCGTCCGTCCCTGCCCGCCGGAGCCTCCCCGGAGGCGGTCACTCGCCGACCCTTACGGCGAACTCGCCGCCCGAGACCCGGGCCCGGAGCACCTCGCCCGGTGCCCCCGCGTCCTCGGGCGTCCGTACGACATGGCCGTCCGCCCGTTGCAGCACCGCGTAGCCGCGCTCCAGCGTCGCCGCCGGTGACAGGGCGACCACCCGCGCCCGGGTGTGGGCGAGCTCCGAGTCCGCCCGGTCCAGCAGATGGCCCAGCACCCGCCGGCTCCGCCCGATCAGTGCGTCGACCTCCGCCGCGCGCTCGTCCACCATCCGCTGGGGATGCTCCATCGAGGGCCGGCCCAGGGCGTGCGCCAGGCCCCGCTCCTCGCGGTCCAGCAGTCCCCGCACCGTCCGCAGCGCACGGTCGCGCAGCTGCCCCACCCGGTCCAGCTCCTCGCCCACGTCCGGCACGACCTTCTTCGCCGCGTCGGTCGGCGTGGAGGCGCGCAGGTCCGCGACCAGGTCGAGCAGCGGGGAGTCCGGCTCATGGCCGATCGCCGACACCACCGGCGTACGGCAGGCGGCCACCGTCCGGATCAGCTGCTCGTCGGAGAACGGCAGCAGGTCCTCCACGCTGCCGCCGCCCCGCGCCACGATGATCACGTCGACATCCGGGAGGTCGTCCAGCTCCTTCACCGCCTGGACCACCTGATTCACCGCGTGCACACCCTGCACCGCCGCGTTGCGCACCTCGAAGCGGACCGCGGGCCACCGTCGCCGGGCGTTCTCCAGCACATCGCGCTCGGCCGCCGACGCCCGTCCGCAGACCAGGCCGATCAGCTGCGGCAGGAACGGCAGCGGCTTCTTCCGGTCGAGCGCGAAGAGCCCCTCCGAGGCCAGCGACTTCTTCAGCTGCTCCAGCCGGACCAGCAGCTCGCCGATGCCGACCGGCCGTATCTCCGTGGCCCTGAGGGACAGCTGACCGCGCGGCGCGTACCACTCGGGCCTGGCCAGGACGACGACCCGCGCCCCCTCCGTCACCACATCCGCGATCCGGTCGAATACCTGCCGGAAGCAGGTCACGCTCACCGAGATGTCCTGCGAGGGGTCGCGCAGGGTCAGGAACACCACCCCGGCGCCCGGCCGCCGCGACAGCTGGGTGATCTGCCCCTCGACCCAGACCGCCCCGAGCCGGTCGATCCAGCCCCCGATGAGCCGTGACACTTCACCTACGGGCAGCGGAGCTTCCGCGGACGTCTGGAGAGCCATGCGAGCGAGCGTATCCGCCCCCACCGACAATCGGGCGGCACGCACGAAGCCCGCGCCGCCCCGGCCGCCCCCGGCTCAGGCCCTGCGCCGCCCCCACTGCAATGCCAGCACCACCAGCCCCACCCCGAACCAGCACAACCCCACCACCTGGGCGCTCCAGGTCGCCTCCACGATCACCGCGATCAGCACCCCCGCACCCACCACCGGCACCAGTACATGCCGCCACCAGCTCGGCGGCCCCTCCATCCGGCGCACGACGAACCAGCCGACCACCGACGCGTGCAGCAGCACGAAGGCCGTGAGCGCGCCGATGTCGACGACCGACACCAGATGATCGAGCCCGTCGGCGCGCCGGGCCGCCCACACCGCGGCGATCAGCGTCACCGCCGCGGCCAGCAGAATCGCCGGCCGCGGCACCCCGGACCCCGGGTCGACCCTGGCGAGCACCCGCGGCAGCCGCCGCTCCCTGGCCATCGCGAAGAGCAGCCGGCCCGCCGCGGCCTGCCCGGCCAGCGCGGCGAAGGCCGCCCCGATCGCCTTGCTCACCGCCACCAGATCGTGCAGCCAGCTCCCGACCGCCGAGTCCACCGTGTCGTAGAACGCCGACCCCTGCGCGGCCGGATCGGCGGCCAGCTGCGCCGACGTCATCGGTTCGAGCAGCGCCGCCAGATATGCCTGCGCCACGAACAGCACACCCGCGAGCACCAGACAGAACAGCAGCGCCCGCGCCACCTTCGCCGAGCCCCCGGTCACCTCCTCCGCGAATGTGGCGATCGCGTCGAAGCCCAGATACGACAGCACGGCCACCGACACCGCCCCCAGCACCGCCGCCGCGGAGAAGCCGGAATCACCGGTGAGCGGAGTCAGCCAGCCGCGCTGCGCCCCGTCCCGTACGAGCACCAACACCGCCGACGCCAGGAACACCAGCAGCACCACGATCTCCATCGCCAGCACCGCGAAGCCGACCCGGGCGGCGGCCCGCACACCCCAGAGATTGAGCAGCGTGGTGACGACGACGGCGAGCGCCGTCCACACCCACCGCGACACCGACGGCACCAGCGCGTTGAGCGCGATCCCGGAGAAGAGATAGGCGACCGCCGGGATCAGCAGATAGTCGAGCATCGCCATCCACCCGGCGACGAACCCCGCCCCCTCCCCGAGTCCCTTGCGCGCGTACGCGAAGACCGAACCCGCCAGCGGGGCGACCCGCACCATCTGTGCGTAACTGAACGCCGTGAACGCCATCACCACCGTCGCCGCCACGTAGACCAGCGCGACGGCGCCGTCCGACTTCGCGTCGAGCGTGCCGAACACCCCGACGGGCGCCATCGGCGCGATGAACAGCAGCCCGTAGACCACCAGATCCCGGAAGCCGAGCGTCCGCCGCAGCCTCCCGCCCTCCTGGTGCGCCCCCGCAGCCCCCGCCGCCTCCGTGAACCCGCCCCCGCCGCCGCTCTCCGACATGAGCCCTCCCTCGACCGCGTACGGATCAGTCCCGCCCGGACCGCGTACGGATCAGTCTCGCCACCCGGCCGATCTTCCGCGCGTTCGACTCGGCCTTACGATGGGTCGCATGACTGCTACGACACCTCGCCGCGTCCTGCTCGCCGCTCCCCGTGGCTACTGCGCGGGCGTGGACCGTGCCGTGATCGCCGTGGAGAAGGCCCTGGAGCAGTACGGCTCCCCGGTCTACGTACGCCACGAGATCGTCCACAACAAGTACGTCGTACAGACCCTGGAGAAGAAGGGCGCGATCTTCGTCGAGGAGACCGCGGAGGTCCCCGAGGGGTCGATCGTGATGTTCTCCGCGCACGGCGTCGCGCCGACCGTGCACCAGGAGGCGGCCGAGCGGAAGCTCGCCACGATCGATGCGACCTGCCCCCTGGTCACCAAGGTCCACAAGGAAGCCGTCCGCTTCGCGCAGGACGACTTCGACATCCTCCTGATCGGCCACGAGGGCCACGAGGAGGTCATCGGCACCTCCGGTGAGGCCCCCGACCACATCACGCTGGTCGACGGCCCCGAGGACGTCGCCGGTGTCGAGGTGCGCGACCCGTCCAAGGTCGTCTGGCTCTCCCAGACCACGCTCTCCGTCGACGAGACCATGGAGACGGTCGGCGCGCTCAAGGAGAAGTTCCCGCTGCTGGTCTCGCCGCCCAGCGACGACATCTGCTACGCCACGCAGAACCGCCAGATCGCGGTGAAGCAGATGGGCGAGGACGCCGACCTCGTGATCGTCGTCGGCTCCAAGAACTCCTCCAACTCGGTCCGCCTGGTCGAGGTCGCCCTCGGCGCCGGTGCGAACGACGCCCATCTGGTCGACTTCGCCGAAGAGATCGACGAGGCCTGGCTGGAGGGAGTCTCCACGGTCGGCGTCACCTCCGGGGCGTCGGTTCCCGAGGTCCTGGTCGACGGCGTCCTGGCCTGGCTGGCCGAGCGCGGTTTCGAGGACGTGGAGATCGTGAAGGCGGCCGAGGAGTCCATCACCTTCTCGCTGCCCAAGGAGCTTCGCCGCGATCTGCGTGCCGAGGCCGCCGCACTCTCGGAGAAGTAGCGCCCGGCATCGGGGCGTTCCGGGAAGTGGGCCGGGCCGCCTGCCCGTACCGTGGACTGCATGCAGATCTTCGGCGTGGACATCGGCGGATCCGGGATCAAGGGCGCTCCCGTGGACCTGGACCGCGGAGACCTGGCGCAGGAGCGCCACAAAGTACTGACACCGCACCCGGCCACGCCCAAGGACGTGGTCGAGTGCGTGGCCGAGGTCGTCGGCCATTTCGACTGGTCGGGCCCGGTCGGCGTCACCTTCCCGGGCGTCGTCACCGGCGGTGTCACCCGTACCGCGGCCAACGTCGACAAGGGCTGGATCGACGCGGACGCCCGCGGACTCCTCAGCGAGCGGCTGGGCCTCCCCGTCACCGTGCTGAACGACGCGGACGCCGCCGGTGTCGCCGAGATGACGTTCGGCGCGGGCCGGGGCCGCAAGGGGACCGTGATCATGCTGACCCTCGGTACGGGGATCGGCAGCGCCCTCTTCGTCGACGGCCGGCTCGTCCCCAACACCGAGCTGGGCCACCTGGAGCTGAACGGCCACGACGCGGAGAAGCACGCCTCCACCAAGGCCAAGGAGGACGAGGACCTGAGCTGGCACCACTGGGCGCACCGGGTGCAGAAGTACCTGACCCATGTGGAGATGCTGTTCTCGCCCGAGCTCTTCATCATCGGCGGCGGGGTCAGCCGCAAGGCCGACAAGTTCCTGCCCCTGGTCGAGCACGTACGGGCCGAGATGGTGCCGGCGGAGCTCCAGAACAACGCCGGCATCGTGGGCGCCGCAATGGCGGCCGCGGACCGCTGAGGACTGCTCTTCACCGCCGCGGGCGGCGCGGTCCCTGCGAGGAGGGGCGTGCCGTCTGCGCGGCGAGCGGCGTGCGGCGCTGCCGCTGACGCATCAGCCGTACCTTGCGTACGGTCGCGATGAGCCCGGCGATGAGCGTTCCGCCGTACAGCCATCCGGCGTGCACGGCGAGCGCGGTGACGACCGCCATGGTCTGTCCGCCGAAGCCGCCCGTGCCACCGGCGATCGGGACGACCCCGACGGCGAACGCGATCGGCATGATGATCGGCGCCGTCACCAGGTCCGCGGGCCGCACCCACAGCGCGGTCAGCGCGCTGACCGGCAGGAACAGCACCCCGAACACCAGCGACGAACCGTCGAGGACCAGCAGGTCGAGGCAGGCGATCGCGAACATGGTGGCAGCGGCGAAGAGCCCGGCCCCGATGCCGGTCAGCCGGGGATTGGGCAGTCTCCGCAGCGCGAGCACAACGGGCGGCACGGGCCGGGAGCGGCCCTCCGGCGCGCTCACCACCCGGTAGACGGTCGCGGCCTCCTCGATGGTGCCCTGCGGGGACAGCGGGGCCTGGCGAGACTGCCTGCGCTGCGGGGGACGTGTCCTGTGCTGCTCCACCGGGACAACGTAGGTCGCCGGGCGGGAGGAAACAGGTGCGGGACACGCCCTTTGGGCGACCTAGGGGATGAGTTCGATGCCACACGGCGGAACGGGAACCGGATCAGCACCCGACCGGACCCGTGGGTACCCGGTTGCCCCCGCCCGTAAACTGGAGAATCGGCCCGCCTGGGCCCGCAGCGTTCCCGCCCACCGCCTCACTCCTCAGGAAGTCGCCAACGTGTCGCTCACGATCGGAATCGTCGGCCTGCCGAATGTCGGCAAGTCGACCCTGTTCAACGCCCTGACCAAGAACGACGTGCTGGCGGCCAACTACCCGTTCGCCACGATCGAGCCGAACGTCGGCGTCGTCGGCGTCCCGGACGCCCGTCTGAACAAGCTGGCCGAGATCTTCGGCTCCCAGCGGCTGCTCCCCGCGACGGTCGACTTCGTCGACATCGCAGGCATCGTCCGCGGCGCCTCGGAGGGCGAGGGCCTGGGCAACAAGTTCCTCGCGAACATCCGCGAGTCCGACGCGATCTGCCAGGTCATCCGCGCCTTCAAGGACGAGAACGTCGTCCACGTCGACGGCAAGGTCTCGCCCAAGGACGACATCGAGACGATCAACACCGAGCTGATCCTCGCCGACCTCCAGTCCGTCGAGAAGGCCGTCCCGCGCCTCACCAAGGAGTCCCGTCTCCAGAAGGAGAAGGTCGCGGTCCTCGCCGCCGTCGAGGAGGCCCAGAAGATCCTGGAGTCCGGCCAGACCCTCTTCGCCGCGGGCATCACCGCGGGCACCGAGAAGGGCAAGCTGCTCCACGAGCTGCACCTCCTGACCACCAAGCCCTTCCTCTACGTCTTCAACGTCGACGAGGACGAGCTGGTCGACGAGGACTTCAAGAACGAGCAGCGCGCCCTGGTCGCCCCGGCCGAGGCGATCTTCCTCAACGCCAAGATCGAGTCCGAGCTGATCGAGCTCGACGACGACGAGGCCCTGGAGCTCCTCCAGTCCATGGGCCAGGAAGAGCCCGGTCTCGCCACCCTCGGCCGCGTCGGCTTCGACACCCTGGGCCTGCAGACCTACCTCACGGCAGGCCCGAAGGAAGCCCGCGCCTGGACGATCAAGAAGGGCGCCACGGCCCCCGAGGCGGCCGGTGTCATCCACACCGACTTCCAGAAGGGCTTCATCAAGGCGGAGATCGTCTCCTTCGAGGACCTGGTCGAAACCGGCTCGGTCGCCGAGGCCCGCGCCAAGGGCAAGGCCCGCATGGAGGGCAAGGACTACGTGATGCAGGACGGTGACGTGGTGGAGTTCCGCTTCAACGTCTAATACGTTCGGCGAAAGGCCGTCTGACCTGCGGCGGAGTGGGTTGGGCGGCCTTTGCGGTCCGCACAGAGTCCGCAGCGTGCTGACTTCGTTCAGCGCGCGGGGGTAGCGGCTACGCCGCTTCGTCGACCTGCGGCTGGGCATCGGCGGACTGGTCCGCGTACGCCTTGTCGACGGCGGCCCGGGTCCGCTCCTCGGAGTCGGGCCACAGGTGGGTGTAGATGTTCAGCGTCATGGCCGCGTTGGTGTGGCCGAGGCGCTCGGAGACCGTCTTCACGGACTCGCCGTGCTTGATCAGCAGGCTGGCGTAGTGATGCCGGAGAGCGTGGGGTCCGGTGCCCTTCGGTATGCCGGCCTTCGCGCAGGCGGGCCGCCAGGACCCGTCCATGAAGTGCGTGTAGACCACGGGCCCGCCTTGCGGCGCCGTGAAGATCCAGCTCTCGGGCCCATCGGCGGGGAAGTCCCGCAGGTGGGCCTTCATCGCATCCACCGCCACGCGGGGGAGTGGGACCGTGCGGTGCGAGCGAGCGGTCTTGGGCGGGCAGACGTACACGCCGTGCTTGGCAGTCTGCTGGATTTGCTGCTCGACCGAGACGGTCGCGTGCAGCAGGTCCACGTGCCGGAGCTGGAGGCCGAAGAGTTCGCCGGGGCGGAGCCCGGTGGCGGCGCCGAGCAGCACGAGGCCCTTGTAGCGGGCGGGTATCTTCTCGGACAGCGTCCGCACCTGCTCGACGGCCAGCGGCACGACTTTCTTCCGGGGCACCGAGGGCAGCTTCGCCTCGGCGCACGGGTTGTGGGGGATCATCCGGTCACGGACGGCCGCCCGGAAGACGGCGTTGACCGTGTTGAAGACCGTCCGTGAGGTGCTGGCGGCCAGCCCGTGCGTGGTGGTCAGGCTGGTGACCCAGCTCTGTACGTCGCCGGGCTTGATGGCGCCGAGTGCCCGCTTCTCCCAGGCCGGGTAGACGTAGCAGCGCAGGTGCTGGGCCACTGCCTTGGCCGTGGAGGGCCGGTGCGGCTGGATGGCCCGCCATTCCTCCGCGTACTCCTTGAAGGGCTTCTTCGCCGATCGCGGGTCGACGTACTGGCCGGTGACCATGCTGGCCGTGACCTCGTCGATCCACCGCTGGGCGTCGATCTTGCGGTCGAAATGGCGGGCGTGCTCCTTGCCGTCGAGGTCGCGGTAGCGGGCCCGCCATTTGCCGTTGGGGCGCTTCTGGATGTTGGCCAAGTGGCCTCTCCTTCGTGTTGGTTGTCAGTAGTGGCCGCCGTCCTCGATGTCGCTGCTGAGCGTGCGAGCGTCGCGCTCGTCGCCCATGAGGCGGAGGCACTGCTCGTGGATGGCCCGCGAGTTGTCGGGATGCGCCTTGATGTGGTCGGCGATGGCGACCACGGCGCGGTGCAGGCGGTCGCGCGCGTCTCGGGTCTCGTAGAACGCCTCGACGGCCTCTTGGACGAGGCGCCGGCTGTCGATGTCGAGCCCCTCCAGGGGCGGTGACATCAGCTCTTCGAGGGGGAGCTCGAAGACGCGGGAGAAGGCGAGGGCCTCGTCGAGGTTGATGCGCCGGCGGGGGGTGCCGTTCTCGATGCGCCAGACCGCTGTCTGGTTCATCTTGATGCCGGCTCTGGTCACCCGCTCCGCCAGCTCGGTCGTGCTCCACCCTCTGACCTCGCGCTCCAAGGCCACGCGCGCGGCCACGTTCCCTTCGCTGTAGAGCAGCGGCACCTCGCCGCCCTCGGGCCTGTCGCCTGCCATCGAACCTCCATCATCACCGCTATCCCAATTGAAACATGAGCTTCCCGATTTGGGTAACCGCCGATCCTGGGGTACAACTCTATGCAGATCGAATCGCCACCTAGCTGAATGGGAATGCACGCGATACCTGACCACCGCAGAGGTCGCCGAGCGCTACCGCACAGCCGAAAGCACCGTCCGCTATTGGCGCCACATCCAGAAGGGGCCGCGCGGCATCAAGATCGGCAAGCGGGTGCTGTACCCGGAGGCCGAGCTGCTGCGCTACGAGCGCACGCTGATCGACGGCCAGGAGGAATGGGGCCTGGCCTCGTGAGCCACCGACAGGCCCAGACACAGCAACGGCCCCCGGCGCGCCAACGCCGAGGGCCGGAGATTCCCCTGCACGTCGCCCATCCCTGAACGAACGAACCGGTGAGGGGCGAGACCTTGCCCGTCCCGTCCCTCACCTGAGAGGAACGTCTATGGAGGACCCTACGTCCACCGCCGCCCCGAACGCATCCGAGGTTGTCTGGCCCACCCCCGCGGTCCCCGGCCAGGGCATCCCCTGGCGCAACGGGGACCGAACGGAGTCACGGTCCCCTGCTTCGATGGGTGTTCCGGTCGGGGACCGAAACTCCGCCAACGCGGCACCTGTGCAGGTCAGCGCCTTGGGGACCGGTCCCGCCGATCCGGACACCGGGGACCGGACAGTGACTTCAGGTCCGCCGGTCCCCGAGCCCGGTCCCCGAATTCCGGGCGAGCACGGCGCTTTCCGGGCCGATGGTGAGAGCCACGGTCCCCACACATCTGCGGGGACCGTGGTCCCCGACGGCGGATCGGGGACCGGGGACCGCGCTGGTACGGGCGGCGAGACGGCCGACGAAGGAGCCGCGCTGCTGGATGATCTACGTGCGGCGATCGGCCGGTACGTCGTGCTGCCGAGCGAGGAGGCCCTGACGGCGGTCACGCTGTGGGTGACGGCCTCCCACACTCAGCCCGCCCTCCAGCACGCACCGCGCCTGGCGGTGGTGGGCCCGACCAAGGGATGCGGTAAGTCCCGCGTCCTCGACGTACTCCACGAGACCGTGTACCAGCCGATGATGACGGTGAACACCTCGCCTGCAGTGGTCTTCCGCGTCATCGGCAAGAACCCGCCGACTCTGCTGGTGGACGAGGCCGACACCATCTTCGGCCCCAAGGCCGGCGATAAGGAGGACCTGCGCGGCCTGCTGAACGCCGGGCACCAGCGCAACCGCCCGGCCTGGCGAATCTCCGGCCCGGAACACAAGCCGACCGCGTTCCCGACCTTCGCCATGGCCGCGCTAGCCGGGATCGGCGACCTGCCGGACACGATCATGGACCGTGCCATCGTCCTCCGCATGCAGAAGCGCAAGCCCGGCGAGAAGATCGCTGCCTTCCGCTCCCGGTACTCCGTCCCGGAACTGAACGCGCTGCGCGACCGACTGACCGCGTGGCTGACCCCGCTGCGCGGGGCAGCGGAGCGGCTGGTGCCGCCGATGCCGGTCGAGGACCGGGCTGCGGACACCTGGGAGCCACTGGTCATCGTCGCCGACCTGGCCGGCGGACACTGGCCCTCGCGGGCCCGCGCCGCCTGCCTGACGATGACCCGCAATGAGGTGGTCCAGGACGAGCAGACGACGCTGAAGACCCGGTTGCTCCGGGACCTCCGCCGCGTCTTCGAGCAACAGGGCGACATGGAGGCGCTGCGCAGCCACGACCTGCTCGCTGCCCTCGCCCAGGACGCCGAGGCGCCCTGGGCCGAGTACGGAACGAAGGGCCTGAACGCCTACCACCTGGCCAACCTGCTGCGCGACTTCGGCATCAGCCCGGCCAACCACCGCTTCGAGAACGGCAGGCAGGCCAAGGCATACGCCCGTAACCAGTTCCTCGACGCCTGGGCCCGCTACTGCCCCGACCCCGCCCAACCGGCCCCCGCAGCCGCCGAGGCCGTGCTCGCACATCGAGCCCAGGGCAAGCCACCGGCCCCTCTGTCGGGGACGCTGCCCATCTGCCCGCCCGGCGGGCCTGCCGGCCCCAGGCCCACTCGCTGACACCAGCTCCGTATCAATCCGTCGCATCCGTTCCCGCGCAGGTCAGCGCGGGGACGGAGTTCCTTGCCGATACGGATCACTCCGTACCTGCGACCGCCTCCGTACCTGTCCTGACCAGCTACGGGACGGATGCAACGGACGTGACGAAGCCCCACCCCACACGACCACCGGAGCACCACCATGCCCGAAACGAACACCGACAACGCCCCCACCCGCCGCCGCAAGCGAATCTTCGGCCTGACCCGCCGATCAGCAGCAAGCTGGAGCGAACGAGCCTCTAACGAGGCTTCGTCCGCGCTTGCCCCAGCCCCAGGGGTGGCGGAGGAGAAGGCCGAGCGCCAGGGGGCGCCCGAGCCGGAGGAGGGCATAGCCGAGACCAGCCGCCCGCCCGCACCCGACTCCGTCGCCCCAAGCACTCAGCCGCCTGCCGATGTCCAACCACCCGTCGAGCAGCCCTCCTGGCGGGACCTCGATGCCCCCACCCTGCCCGCGCTGATGAACCGCAAGCGCACGGTGGAGAAGCGCGACCAGGAGAAGACCATCCGCTTCACCCTGACCGCGGTCCGGGTGATCAGCGCAGCCGCCCACCAGCGCGGTCAGAAGTTCGCCGGATTCGTCGGCGACGCCGCCCTCGCCGTCGCCCTCGGCAAGGCAGGACTGGTCGGCAGCCCGGAGGACGATCCTCTCCGCCCGCTGATCGAGGCCATCGAGGCACACACGGTCGCGCTGAACCGCATCGGCGGAAACCTCAACCAGATCACCGCAGCCATCCACCGAGGAACGGTGCCCGAGCGCGCCGAGGCGGTGCTAGACCGCGTTGAGCAAGCGGCCGAGAACAGCTACCGACTGATCGACGAGCTCCTGACGGAGGGCACCGCGCATGGTTCCTGACGTCTCCACCGGCTCCGACACCCGCGGACTGATCGCCTACCTCTTCGGCCCCGGCCGCCGCGACGAACACAACGACCCACACATCGTCGCCGCCTGGGACATGGCCGGCGCCCCCGACCCCGGCCGCGACCCGGCAGCCACCTACACCCAGCTCGCCAAGCGCCTCGACCACCACATCGACCTGCGCACCCGCGAACTGGGCGGCAAGAAACCACCTCAGCACGTCTGGCACTGCCCGGTCCGCACCGCGCCCGGCGACCGCTACCTCACCGACACCGAGTGGGCCGAGGTCGCCCGCCGCATCGTGCACGCCACAGGCATCGCCCCAGAGGGCGACGACAAGGCATGCCGGTGGATCGCCGTACGCCACGCCGACGATCACATCCACATCATGGCCACCACCGTCCGCGCCGACGGACGCCGCCCGCGCACCCACCACGACGGACAGCGGGCCCAAGCCGAGTGCCGCAAGATCGAGGCCGAGTTCGGCCTGCGCCGCCTGAAGTCCGGCGACCTCACCGCGCCCCGCACTCCCACCGGCGCCGAACGCGCCAAGGCCGAGCGCCAGGGCCAGACGGTCACGGCACGGCAGTGGCTGCGCGAGCAGGCGTACGCGGTCGCCGCAGCCGTACGTACCGAAGCCGACTACTTCACCGTGCTGCAGTCCCTCGGTATCAAGGTCAAGACACGACTCGGCCCCGAGACCGGCGACGTGATCGGCTACAGTCTCGCCGCACCTGGCGACACCAACGCGGCAGGCGAACCCGTCTGGTACGGCGGCTCGAAGCTCGCCCCCGACCTCTCCATCAACCGCCTGCGCGAACGCCTCCCCGACCAGGAGGTGGCCGACCGCCCGCGGTATGTGACGGACCCCGCCGAGCCATGGCGGCACACCACTGCCGCAATACAAACGGCGCACACCGTCCTCGACTCCGGTGACGATGCTGCCGCCCAGGGCTACCTGGCCGCCTTCGGCGATGCCCTGTACAACATCGCCAGCGCCACGACCGGCCCTCACCGGGCGGAACTGCGGGCGGCGGCGATGGCGTTCAACCGCGCCCGCCGTTCCGCCACCCGCGCCGACCACCAGGCCGCCACCGCCCTGCGCAAGGCCGCCAAGGAGCTCGCCTACGCCTCCAGCCAGCCGGGCGGGCTCGCCGTCGCCCTGCTCTTCGCCACCGTGCATCTGACCCGCGCCGCTGCCAAATGGCATGAGCAGCGCGGCCACGATCAGCAGGCCGCTGCGGCCGAAGAAGCCTTCCGCCACCTTCAGGCGGGCTACCAGCAGGCCGCCGCACCCGTCTTGGCGGACTTGGCCCGCCGCGCACCGCGAGCCGCGACTGCCAGCCGCAACGAGCAGGACGTTCGTGCGACCCTCCCCGACCACGCGGACCGGATCCTCACCGACCCCGCTTGGGTCGCCCTGACCACAACCCTCGCCCACGCCGAGACCGCTGGCCACAATCCCCGACGCCTCCTGGCCGAGGTGGGATCCGGACGAGAGCTCGACAGTGCGGAGTACCCCGCTGAGGTCCTCAACTGGCGCATCACCGCTCAACCGAACCGGCAGACGCAAGCGGCTCGCAGGCGAAGTACGGTCAGCGGCACGTCGTCCATGTCCGCCATACCAATCTCACCGGCCACACCAGTGGGCACGAGGCCCGAAGGGCACAGTCGGCACCGCTGACCCCGGCCAGATGCCCCCGCCACGCATCGTGGCGGGGCACCGGGTCGAGTTCAATGGAAGCTTCATGATGGTGCTGCCCTCTGCGGCCCTCACGATGATCGCCGCGGCCGTAGCCGCCCGGCAGCCCCAACGTCGTGATCACCACTGCTCGGGCTACGCGCGAGCTCACCCGCGGGGCGGACCTTCCGTCAGACGCTGTGACCCGGGCTTCGTTGGGCTGAGGTCGAGAACGGGTCAGGATTGTCAGACCGATCATCTACTGTCAAAACCTGATCAGTTCTCAACTGATCTGCTGGCCCGGAGACTTGTATGAGGTGTGCGACGTGGATGTTCCGTACGAGGCACGACTGCGCGACATGCTGGCCGACCTCCTGCCGCTCATCGAGCCGAGCCTTCGGTTGATTGGCACGGAGTACCCGCTGCCCAATGCTCATGGAACACGCGGGCGTATAGACATCCTGGCCCGAGACGGCCACGGGTCGTGGGTGGTGATCGAATTGAAGCGATCCGACTCGACCTCGGCCCGCGCCCTTCATGAGGTCACGAAGTACGCCGAGCTGTTGCAGCAGGAGTTGGGGCTCCGCAAGGACCGCATCCGCGCGATGATTGTCTCCACCACTTGGCACGAACTGCGCGTCCCGGTGAGCAACATGGCGAGAGACTGGTCCCACGATCTCCGCGGGTACCAACTCACATTGGACGACAACGGCGTCCCTGTACGCGCGGACCGGGTGGAATTTCTCGAAGCGGCGGTGCCGCCTCGGGTCACCCCGCATCACTTCATCTACTTCTACAACTCCCCGGAGGAGCGATCGAAAGGCTGGAACGAAATTCTGGCCGCATCCGCCGAGGCGGGAGCACATGATCTCCTCGCGGCGGACTTCCGACGCATCTCACAGAAAGACCTTGTGGTCGCACCGTACGGCCTCTATTTTGCAATTGGGCGTCTGGACCCCGATGAAGCGCCAGCATGGCTCGATGGCAATGAGGCGGATTCGTACGAGGAAACTGGGGGGTATCCCCTAGAGTACTCGGCCCTTTGCCATATCACCCGGCATGTCTTCGCAGCTGGCTATGATACGGCCCGCCCCGGCGTGCTCCGGCATCTGGCGGAGGACCCGCACTGGGAGATTGAGGGCTATCGGGCGGCAGGTGAATTCGAGAAGCGCACTTCGCTGGACGAGCGAGATCTTCTCCGCGACCTGAACGGTGACGAAGAGGGAATTGGCGAAGTCCTCTACACAGGCTCCGCGCGTACCACGGATCGTGGAAGATGGCCGGCTTTCCGGGAGGAGAGCAGGATGTGCTTTGCGGGGAATCCCGATTGGGAGAGGCTCGTGGGACGGTGGCTGGACGACGTCTCGGCTGATGCCGTAGAGCGGGATGTCATGCTCCACGTGTACAACCCCTGCGACCTGATTCGATCCCTGGTGCACGGGTGGCCTGACAAGCTCTCAAACCTTGTTCCGATGGCCTTTGGAGCGGCACTTACCCAGGATGGCGTCAACCGCACGATCCATGGCTCGCTCTATTGGGACGGCATTCCGCACACCAATGTGACTGACCGGGTAAGGTTGGTTTATCGCGACGCTATGCACTGGCAGGCCCACCGACTCATGGATGCGGCCTGGGTCACTGATCTTGATCTCCTTAACCTTCTCGGTCTTCGTTACGTACTCATCGAGCAGATTGGGGGAAATCCATTGAACATCTCCGAGGCGCGCGAACTCCGACTACACTTCGTAAAGGACGCGAACCTCTGCACACTACCGATCCCCTGTGAGGGGTCGCAGCTGCGCGACGCTGGCTGGAACGGCGCCTACTCGCTCGATACATTCCTGGAAAAGTACAGAGATCAGTTTGATGCAATGATTTCGACATATCGATCCGGATTTCATTTGGAGCCCTGATGTTCCACAGCGATCGGCCAACGGGTCACCTCGCGCGATCACTAGAATCCGGAGGTCATAGGGGCAATCCCCTGGATGGTTGATAGATGCCAACAAATTGCTGGTCGAGAGCAATATAGATGAGTAATTTTCGTTGGCGGGTCAATAGAAAATCGATCTCAACGGCGCAAGTCCCCACTATGGAACGCCGAAGCCGCCGCCACCGCTCCGCCGCACGCGCCTATGCCCCCGGCCACCCTGGATGCAGTCGGCGGTGCCCAGGCGCAGGCAGCGCCCACAGTGCACCCTGATGCCCTCGCTGCCTGCGGCAGCGAGGGCATCAGTCGTCAGGCGGCACGGGCTGCCGGCAGCTGCGAGACCCACGTCGTGACCTCGGTCAGGTGCTCGGGTTGCAGCCCGATGCGCGGGTCGGGCTGAACGAGAAGGGTCGCCGTTCCCTTGGCGGTGCGCTCTGCCGCCCAGGCGTGGTCGAGGCCGGTGAAGTCGTCGTCGATCCAGACGGCGGGGGCGTCTGCCAGCCAGGCATCGACGTGGTCGCGTTTCCACAGGTACCCGTTGGGGTGACTGGTGGTGATCTGGGGACGCGGCAGGTCGACGTGGGGCAGAGGCGGGAGTCCGAGGAGCGGTCCGATCAGGGTGGTGGCGTTCTGCCGCCAGCTGGTGCACCAGACCGGCGTGACGAGACCCGTACTGATCACGTCCATGAGCATGGGCCCGTGAGCGGGGTCGAGCCAGACGGTGACCGGGTCGTCGGTGTTCCGGCCGGCGGGGACGACGTCGTGGCGGGCGTGGGCGGCCGGGGTCGAGCCGCCCGCGTCGGGAAAGGGTATGAGGACGCCGTCGATGTCGAGGAGCAGGTAGGGCGGACGCATAGGTTCCTCCAGGGGAGGCCGGGGCGGATGGCTCGTCAGAGCTTGCGAGCGCGGATCAGCAGGGTGGTGGGCCAGTGGCCCATGCGGGGGTCGTAGAACTCCTGGGCCGAGGTGAGCCAGAACCCGGCTTGGCTGAGGTGCCTCTCCCAGCGGGCGGTGTCGAACTCCCAGCGGGCAATGGGGAGCCGGGTGCGGTCAGGAAGGGTGACGAAGTCGCGGCGGGGTCGGTCGTCGCCGGAGGGGCTGCGGCCGCCGCGCTGCGGGTGCGGAGCGGAGAAGGCAAGCACCCGGCCGGGAGTGAGGCGTTGGGCGATGGTCGGCAGCAGGAGTTCAGGAGCGACGAGCCCTACGGCGCCGAAGACGGAGTAGATCGCGTCGAACTGTTCGTCGGAGGCGTGCAGGTAGTGCAGGGCGTGGTCGGCGACGAAGGTGAGGTTGTTCAGCCGTCCGTAGTGGGAGCGGGCGCGGCGGATCTGCAGGCCGACCAGATCGACCCCGGTGACGCGCGCCCCATGCCGGGTGGCGAGGTGGGCGGCGTTGTGGCCGGGGCCGCAGCCAAGCTCCAGGAGCCGCTTACCGCGCAGGTCGGGCCCGAGGGCATCGGTGCCGGGCCCTTGGCCGGGTCTCGTGGTCCATTCCATCCGGGCGGGTACGGAGAGAGGTTCGGCGAGTCCGGTGGCGGTGCGCTGAGCGGCGTGGGGGTGCCATGGGGATGCCTGGGCGAGCACGTCAGATCTCCAGGAGGTGGAGGACGCCCGTGAGGTGGCGACGGACCGCCTTGAGGTATGCGGGGTCGGTGTCCGGGTCGTTGATCCAGCGGATGGACTGCTCCATGAACCACTCGACGGCCCACATGCGGTGCCAGCCCAGGGCCCAGTTCTCGGCGGTGAGCCCGCCGCGCGGGACGAGGGCGTCGGGGGTGCCGCCGGCGGTGACGTACTGCTCCAGGAAGACGCGCAGGCGCACGGGGTGCGGGGGATCGATGGTGCCGTGCCAGCTGGCGAGGTCGAGCAGGCCGGGGCCGGTGAAGGCGCGGGCGAAGTCGAGCAGCCGCCACCCGTGCTTGCCGATGTGGAGGCTGGTGGGGTGGAACTCGGAGTGCACCCAACCGAACGGCGCCAGTGTTGCGCCTGCCGCGCGGGCCTCGGTGGCCTGGGCGATCTGGTCGAGCGCGTCCTCGACGTCATCGGCGTCCTGCCACCGGTCGGCCTTACGCAGCCGTTCGAGATGCTCCAGCGCCCGGGCCGGCAGCGTGCGCAGCCGCTCCTGGTCGAGGACGGGCAAGGGCGGAGCCGTACGGGTTCCGTGCAGGACCACGGCCGCGGCGACGCCGTCGAGGTCGTCGGCCTCGCGGACGGACGCTCCGAGGTCCTCCATGAGCATGCCGAGCCAGCCGTCCAGGACGGCGGAGGCGTGGATCTGGGGGACGGGGACGCCGAGGGTGTGGGCAAGACGGAGGGCCTGGTCCTCGCAGTCGAACGGCTTCTTGGCGTACTTGAAGACGGCCGTGGAGCCGTCGCGGAAGGTCACGCGCTCGACGCCGGACATGGACCACACGCGTACCTCCTCCCGTACGGCGGTGGTCTGGCCAGCCACGGTGAGCAGGCTGTCGAGGAGTTCGGCGCTGGGGTTCGCGGTCACGTGGGGCTCCGGGGGATGGTGGCGTCCGGGGCGGGCGAGGAGTGCCGGCCCGCCCCGGAGCCTGATCGGGTGGGGTTACGCGGCGGGGTTCACGCGGTGGGCATAGACCTGCTCGATCCAGCCCGCCTTGAACGCGGCGAGGTCGTCACGGAAGTTCGCCATCGAGGCACCGTAGGGCGCGACCACGCCGCCGGATTGGTCCGGCACGGACTGGCACCCGTGCACGAGCCGGCCACCGAGCGCGGCGTGGGCCTTGATGGACTCGATCCGACGGTGCTCGTTGAACCAGCCGCCGTGGTAGACCTCGTCGAGCATCCCGCCCATCTCGTCGTCCAAGTCGAAGACGACGGAGGTGGCGGCGGGGAAGAACCAGCACGGGCCGACGTTGGAGATGTGCCCGTCGAGCTCGACCTTGTTGAGCGCCATGAGCGTGGCCGCCTCGCGGAGCATCCGCAGGTGGTCGGCGGTGATCTGCGGCAGGCCGAGGCCGGCCAGGTGCTCGTCGCGGAAGAGGTACGCGTACACCTCGTACGCGGTGGCCAGGACACGGGCGGCGTCGGAGGTCGACTCGCTGTGCTGCTTGATGAAGTCGAGCGCGAGCTGCTCGACCGCGCTCTCGGTCGTCTCGTTCACGTCCAGGAGTTGGGACTTGACCAGCTCCCAGTCAGCGACGAGCCAGGTGCTCGACTCGAAGCGGAAGAAGTACTCGGCCGGGTCGATCGTGATGCGCCGGCCGTCGACCTGGGTGCCGGGCAGGCGGCTCCAGCGCGGGTCGAATGCCTCGGGCAGCCCGACCGTGATGGCCGTGGTGTCGATGGTGGTCACCGTGTCTCCGTCTCTGATCGGCCAGGTTCGGGCACAGGAATGCCCGAGCCTGGTGTGGGCGTACGGAACTTCGGGGTGCCGCCCGGACCAAGGGGGAGCCTGGATCACGGTCGCGCCGTTCCGGGCGGCTGCTGATAAGTGAACCGGTGGTCACGCTCAGTGGGTACGGTGGAAGGCAGTTGAAGCGGTATACGCGGTTTACAGCTCCGGAGTGGAGGCGATCGTGGCGGCGCCGAGAGAACCCAACTCCCGTCTACGCGACGTCATCGCGGCGGTCGACTGCACCTACGAGGCCCTCGCCAGAGACGTGCGACGCATCGCCGCAGAGAACGGCGAGATCCTCCAGACCAACAAGTCGGCCATTTCTCACTGGGTGAACGGCATCCGTGCCCCGTCGGGCCGGGTAGGTCAGTACCTGGCCGAGGCGTTGTCCCGCCGAGCAGGACGCACGGTCACCCAGACCGAGATCGGCCTCCAGGTCGGTGATGACGAAGAGCCGACGGAATCCGACCCCGTGCTCGCGGTCACCAACCTGGGCCGCGCCGACGTCGAGCGCCGCCGCTTCCTCGCCATCGCGGCCTTCACCACCGCCGGCGTTGCCATGCCACTCGGCTACGACCACGAAGCCACCGCCCGCATGCTCCGCGCCCGCACTGGCACATCCCTGGTCGGCGTAGAGGACGTGGACGTCGTACGCCAGATCACCGCGGCCTTCAGCGCCGCCGACGAGCGCCTCGGCGGCGGCCACGGCCTGACCACCGTCACCGCGTACCTCGCCGACACCGCTGCTCCCATGCTGCGTGGGCGCTTCCCCAGCGAAGTCTTACGCCGGGCAGCCTTCGGCGCCGTAGCCGAACTCGCCTACCTCGCAGGGTGGAAGCACCACGACCTCGGCCAGGAAGGCCCCGCCCAGCGCTACTACCAGGTCGGCTACAAGCTCGCCTGCGAAGCCGACCCCCACGGCCACGCCGCCTGGATGATGCGCGCCCTCGCCCACCAGGCCCTGAGCCTCAAGCAGCCCCACCACTGCGTCGACCTCGTCGAGGGCGCCCTCCGGGCTGGACTCGGCCACGTCGACGGCCAGACCGAGGCCCTCCTTCACATCACCCACGCTCGCGCCTACGCCGCCACCGACGAGAACGCGTCGGCCGCACGCGCCCTGCTCGCAGCCGAGGACGCCCTCCTACGTGACGACGGTCCTCAGCCCAGCTACTCCCGCGTGAGCGGCCGCCGGCACCGTGGCCAGCCACACCGCCCGCACCCTGACCGACCTCGCCGACCACATCGGCACCGAGCAGCAGCACCGGGACGCCCTCACCCGCTGGGACCCGGAGAAGTACAAGCGCGTCCACGCCCTCACCCACGCCGACCTCGGCGATAGCCTCGCCGCTCAGGCCCGCGCCGACGAGGCCGTCGCGGCCTGGACCCAGGCCCTGGTCCTCATGGAGGGCATGACCTCCGATCGCACCCGCAAGGCGATCACCTCGATCCGCTCCACCCTCGCGGTCTACCAGCGGCGCAAAGTGCCCGGCGCTGCCGATCTCGCCCGCCGCGCCCGCGAGGCACTCGCCTAACATGCCCAACAACCCGCCCGACGAAGGGAACACCGTGACCCAGCAGACCGACGACCAGCCCAAGGCCCTCAAGCCGGCGCTCGAATCGATGACCCTGCTGGTCGCGGCCGTCATCGTCCACGACAAGGCCACCAACCGTGTCGTCCTCCTCCAGCGCAGCGAAAACGCCAAGTTCGCCAAGGGCATGTGGGACCTCCCTGTCGGCAAGAGCGAACCGGGCGAGCCCATCACCGAAACCGCGGTCCGCGAGCTCTACGAGGAGACCGGCCTCACCGTGAAGCCCGAGTCCCTCAAGGTCGCCCACATCATTCACGGCGCCTGGGGCGTCGAAGCCCCCAACGGCTTCCTCACGGTCGTGTTCGCCGCCCACGACTGGACCGGTGAACCCGAGAACCGCGAACCACGCAAGCACTCCCAGGTCCGCTGGGTTGACGCCAACGCCATCCCCGAAGCCTTCGTGGACACCACCGCCAGTGCTCTACACCAGTACCTGACCGACGGCTTGGAGGTCTCTTTGGACGGTTGGTCCGCAGTGTGAGCCCACGAACTAACTCTTCCGGTGTCGGCCTACCGATACCTTGCACAAATTGGCAGACAGGCAACGTGAAGGCCGAGCCTGGGACATGACGAATGATGGGGATTCGGTGCGAATGGCAGCGGCCAACCTACACAGGGAGCTCAAGGAGCTACGGGAGCGCGCGTGGCGGGCCCGGCGAGCCGCCGGGCACACTCCCTCACTGGGTGCGCTACTGCTGGACGCCCGGATCGCGCAGACTCCCGGCGCGCACTTGCTGAAGGAATGGCAAATGCAGAGCTGGACGGGACCGGCCGCAGGGTTCCGGGTCCCCTCCGCCGTCGGCCAGCGACACCGAGTAACCATCATGGCTCAGGCGATGTGCCGGTGGGCCGGCGAGGACTTTGACCCTGGCCACTGGGATGACCTGCTCCTGGCGGCGATGGATGAACAGCGCAACGCCAACGCGACCACCGGCCGTAAAGGGCGAGGTGGGCGACCACCTGGCAAGCCGACAGCGGATGGGTTCGCATTCCTCACCCCCGAAGCCCTCGGCGGCGTCGACAAGTACCGTGCGTGGTGCGAGGCCACGGGGACACCGATCGTCCCAGGCGGCTACGGCGTGATGTTCACCGAGGACGCCGATGGTAAGCGGGCCACCCTGCTGACTCGGGATGTCGAGTATGTCCGCTACCTTGCGGGCGCTGCCCGGGTCCCTGGGATGCTTTCCAACGCTGAGATAGAACCAGAGAGGTTCCAACTTCAGCGCAATGGATGGCCTGCTGATTGGGGAACCGAGTATGTCGGTTTAGGCATAAAGATTACAGGAGAAGGATCTGTAGAATTCGGCCCGTGGCTCCGCCACGAACTGACCAAGTCGGGCATCAGCCAGGAAAAGCTGGCCAAACAACTCGGCGTGCCTCGATCCACCGTATCCGCCTGGGTGGAAGGGGCGTCTACGCCCATGCAAGAGATTCAGCTCGGAATCATGCAGGCTTTGTGTGAGCTGGGCGCTCAACTGACAGTCACTGCGTTCGTGGGGGTTCCGGATAACGAAGCGGTTCAATTCGACTGCTGGAAGAACGGTGCGGCCGTACTCATCGGCGTCTCCACCTACACGAACATGCCGGACGTTCCGTCAATTGACAACAACCTCGCCTCGATGGAGAACCTGCTGACCGAGCGGCTCGGCATCCCCGCAGAAAAGGTACGGACTCTCAGGAACCCCACCACCCATGTCGAGATCCACGACCAGATCGAAGCTGCGATCGAGGGCGTCGATCCGGTCACAGGCGGCCTGTTCATTTACTACGCTGGCCACGGATGGGCCGATCCCAAGAGCGCACGCCTGCTCCTCGGTCTTCCCGGCTCGCGCCAGCGCCACAGCTACTCGGCATGGGAGTTCGACCGGCTGCGCGAGCAACTGTCGGACAGCCCCGTGGGAACCCGGATCGTGGTGCTGGATAGCTGCTACAGCGGTGCTGCGCTGGACGTCTTGACGGCCGACCTATCTAGCTCGGTGGCCATCGCTGGAACCTACGTTATGACTTCCTCGACCGCCACCAGTGCGTCAATGGCGCCTGATGGCGAGCGGTACACCACATTTACCGGGATGCTCATTGAATCCCTTCAGTTCGGTATTCCCGGTGCCGCTGAGGTGATCAACGCGGAGAACCTCTTCCGTCATCTGGAGAAAGAGTTGGGATCCCGGGGGCTTCCCAAGCCCTGCCGACAGGTTGGCCACAACGGGGATCTGATCCCGCTCAGCTATAACCCGTGGAAGGATGGGAATTAGACATGCTGGAATCGACATCCATCACACTGAAGATCACACTGGCCGGCGGCAGCAGAGTTCCGGACGGCCTGCGAGCATTCATCGCCCGCGACCCCTCGCTACGAGGCGTCGCGCAGGCGCAATGGCAATCCAGGAAGGTGCAGGCAGGAACGCTCGGGGACGGCCTCGATGTGCTCGCCCTCGTGGTCACCGGCGCGCTCGCGCTTCCTTCCGCTATCGAGACGGTCAAGAGGTGGGTGAGCTCTCAGGGTGGCGAGGCAGCGAGCGTCGTGATCAGCCGTGATGGCGTCTCGGTCGCAATCAGCGGAGTGGAAGACTCCGAGCAGCTGCAGAAGCTCGCAGCCGCCCTGCTCCCGTCCTCGTCGGCGGATGTCGGAGATCCGGGGGAGCAGGTCCCTACCGTCGCGCCGGAAGCTGGCTGACCGGGATCACGCACGTTGGCAATCGGGGTCGGTGCTGGGGGCGAATGGGGTGTGACTGCCTGGGGTTCGCGTAGGCCCGGGGCAGGGCTCGCGGTGTAGGGCCCTACAGCCCATCGGGGCCGGATGGCAGCCGGGCTGTTGCCCACGGATAGGACGCCCAGCCCTGATCGAGGACGGGGTTGCGGGCGCACTCGTGCCCGGTGAGGCATTCATTGAGTGCCCAAGTGGAGCGTTGGGGGTCAGCTGCGCGTTCTAGGAGCAGTGAGCTGGGTGTGGTATCGGTCAAGGTCACCAAGCGCTCGATCTCCTGGGCGCCGACGACCGTGGTCGGGATATCGGGGACGGGCAGGTCCACGTGGGGCAGGTTGGCGTTGGCGACCGGGAATGGCTCAAGGGTGACGATCAACGCCTGACGCGGACGGTCGGCCGGAATTCCGGCGAATTCCGGGTTGTTCTGGTCGATCTGGGCGGAGGTGCCGTTGACTTGACGGTAGGCGCGGGCCAGTTTGCTGTCGGTCTCTGCGACTCCGTCTCCCAGCCCGAGCCGGGCGTTCTCGGTCGGCATCATGGACTTGACCTCCACGAGCAGCACCAAGTCGTCGAAGATGACGATCCAATCGACGCTGAGCAGCTTGTTGCGCTTGACCTGGTGCGTGATCTCTCCGATGACATCAGCATCCGGGATCAGGCGGAGCTGGCGGCCGATGTACTCCTCGAAGAGATAGCCGGTTTCCTGCAGGAAGCCGGTTCCGAAGTGCTCACGTCCTGTGTGGTAAATGCCAGCCGGGGTCGCCTTGCGCCAGACCAGCTGGGGTGATGGGCAAAGCAGGCCGGGTCCGAAGCCGGTGACCGCTGGCCGGCCGAGCAGCGGGTTGTACGTGAAGCGTCGCAGCTGGGCTGCCTTGCCGCCAGCCACCCTCGTCAGACTGTCCACGGTCTGTTTCTCGGTCGCTTTGATGGAAGCCACGTCGGTGGCGAAGTGCCGTTCAATGACGCGCAGCACCGTCTCCCGCTTGACCACGCGATTGAACTTCTCACCGTCCCTGCTGTCGAACATCGCGGGATCGAAACGCCCGGCGTTGAGCAGCGCACATCCCCACAGTAGTTGCGCAGTACCGACGTAGTCGGGCAGAGGGCAGCCGAACAACTCGGTGTCCCAGCCCGGGACCATGCAGCGTGGCTGCCGATGGGCTGGAAACGGGGTGTGCAGGTACAGCGCCGCGGTGCGGGCGAGACTGACAAATTCCGGGGCCTGCCAGGCCATTTGCTCGCCGCCCAGGCGCATCATGAAGTCCCGCAGGCGGACCGCTGGTTCATCCGTGCCGTGCAGAGTGGGTTCCTTGAGGCTGGAGTACGCCGCCAGGATCTCCAGCAGATCCCGCTCGGTGGCCTCGGACCGCTGATGTTCAGTGCCGTAGGCCAGGCTGACGCGGGCCGCGTCAGCCAGAGCCCACGGTGTGTACTTCAGAAAGGGGCTTTCCAGCCAGGGCTGTGGCCGCTGGGGTGTGCCGTAGCGGGCCGCCGCTGCGGCGATCAGGGGCAGCAATGAGCTGGGACGATGCCGCCGGATGCGCTGGCGGTATTCGTCCTCCGTCACCAGCCGGTCGTAGAGGTAGGCACCCATCCCACCATGATCCTCCTCGCGAGGAGGTTATACGCGGACTTCACGTAGCCGCAGCAGGCGGCTGCGGATACGGCCGGGTCCAGCCGTTGGCGAAGTCGCACTGGAGGTCTGTCCAGCGGTGCCGTTCGGCGGGGGTGAAGAAGGGGGAGTCCTGGAGGTGCGCAAGGGCCTGGACCCACCGGTCCCAGAGACCGTCGGGCTCCGTGAAGCGGTCGGCGTGGTGGGTGCCGAGCCGGCCGTCGAGGCGGAGGAGGGCGCCGAGGGCGGCGGGCTGGTCGTAGCGGAGGTCGGTGCGGGGGAGGTAGCGGTCGAGGTAAGTGGTGAGGATTTCGGCGTCCGCGTGGGTGCCGAAGCGGGCCAGAGCGAAGCAGTAGGCGCCGCCGGAGAAGCAGAACTCGCTGGCAAGGAGCAGGTCGCCGATGCGTTCGCGGAACGTGGCGCGTCGGCCTACGCCGATCAGCCAGGCGGCGGTGAGGCGTGAGCGCCACTCGTAGCCGAGGATGGCCTCCAGCTCGGCGTCGGTGATCGTGGCCGCGTCGTCGATGAGGTGACGGGTGAAGCGTTCGGCGTGCGGCCACCCGGGCTGCAGGAAGCGACCGCTTTTCAGTTCGCGGTACCGCGGGTGGTACCCGTCCTTCCTCGTCACGTAGCGCTCGATCACGTAGCCGTAGCCGATCTCCTCGGGGTGCTGGGACGGCATAGGTCACCTCTCTGGGTTCAGGTCGGTGCGGTCGATCCAGGTGGGGGCGACGAAGATGTTGTCGCCGGTGGGGGCTTCGGAGGCTTCCAGCAGGGACCGGGTGCGGGACTCTTCGACCAGGTGCTCCCAGGGCGCGGTCCAGTCGAGTTCCCAGTCCAGGCCGGTGCCGGAGATGCTGTACGTGCGGCCGGCGTCCACGCGCCAGAACTGGGAGTAGAGGATCACCTGGGCGTGGAAGGCCAGGTCGTTGATGATCTCGGTGAAGTGGGCCGAGGGCCAGCCCGGGGCGTCGTCCGCCGCGGTGGTTCGTAGACGTGCGGTGAGCGGTGGGACGACGGGGGTGCGGACGCCGAGTTCGGTCAGGGCCCAGCGGATGCCGACGGACTCGGTCCAGTCCGGTGGGGTCGCTCGTTCCAGGCAGGCGCGGTAGGCGTGGCGTAGGGGCTCGGTGGCGCCGTCGATCTCCAGGCTCGCCAGGGCCATGGCCGCCCATTCGCGGACGGTCGGGTTGTCGCTGTCCAGTAGGCCGATGAGGGCGGGGCCGCAACGGGGATCGCCCACCTCCTCGAAGACCTCGATGGCGGTCAGCTGGCCGAAGCCGCCGAGGGAAGGCAGGCCGTTGATGACGGCGGGTATGGCGTCGGCGCCGATCCAGATCAGCTCCGCGCGGGCGTCGTAGGACTCGTCGGCCTTGCCGTCGAGCTGCTGGACGAGTGTCTCGATGTGGGAGGTCATGACGCGGAGTGGTCCCGGCGCCAGAAGGTGGGCAGCCACCAGCAGAGCACCGAGCGGTCCTCGGGCCACGGGGCGTGGTCCTCGGCTGCCCAGTCCTCGAAGGAGTCGCGTGTCAGGTCGATGGGGCGCCAGGCGGGGTCGAGCGGCTCGTCCTCGGCAGGCGGGCGGACGTACCGCCGGCCGCGCTGGTCGCAGGCGCCGAAGTCCTGGTAGTTGCGCTGGGCCTCGATCAGGGAGACCTTGTTCGCGCCGCCTGCCATGGCCGGCCAGCGGAACTGGACCCCGTCGTCCTCCCAGAAGCAGACGGGGCAGATCTCGTACGAGCCGGGCATCTCGCCCAGCACGCGGTGCCCGCAGCATGGGCAGGGGTAGCGGTCGCTCACCCGGGCAGTCTCCTTGCCGGTCCCGCCGGTGCGCCATGGATTTCTCGGCCTCCGCCCGCCCGGCCGGTCCGCAGCCAGTCCGCAGGACACCCGTAAATGGCCGTCGGGAGCCAACGCATGCCAACTAGGAAACCCCAGGTCAGAGCCCTGGATGGAGCTCCGCCGCAGGTCAGGATCAGTCCGCAGGCGTTCCGCTTAAACGTCTGATTGGACGTGAATAACGGCCTGACCTGCGAGAAGGCAGGTCAGGCCGTTGTGCTGTCCGCAGTGGTCCGCAGAACCTGAAGCGGCTGCGTGTCGTAGACCGTGGAGCGGTGTCCGACGTGTACGGCCCACACCGCTGGTTCCCCGTTGTCGATGGTGTGGAAGACGCGATAGACCGGGATCCGGGAGCGGTTCTTTCTATTGCCCACGTCGGCGCGGTCCGGGTCTTCAGCGCCCAGGATCGATGCGCCGTGCCCCGTTGGGTGCTGCCGGGTTGCCACCGCCGAGGCGGGGCTGACGCCGTCAGCTTTCCCAGTCGACGGAAACCACGGCCCCGTCGCGGGCCACCTTGACGGCGAGGAGTTCGTCACTGGCCGCAGCGTCGATTGTGTAGTCCATGACGGTCCGGGCCTTGGCCTCGCCGATCAGGTGCCACAGTCCGATCCGAACGGGGTGCATGGCCGCAGTGAACGCGTCGGCGCTGATCGCTTCGCCGTTCGCTTCCCGGGTGAGGCGTTTGATCACCTCGACATCGTCGAGTTCGGCGGCGTGGTGGTCGATGAAGTAGCGATCCTGCTGCAGATACTCATGGATTGCCGCGCGAGCCGCGATGTCCAGAGCCGGCAGGTGGGTCAGGTGCGTCGCGAACGCATCCAGTTCTCCTGTATCCAGCCCTGGGCTGGGTTCGGCCCACAGCCGGACTTCGACCTCACTGCTTCCCAACGCGGCTGTGCCTTCCCAGATGACTGCCGTCTCGTCCGCCGGCGGAACCTCAAGGTGCCCGAAGTAAGGGTGATCGATACTCTTCATGGGGCCTGTCATTTCGATGGGCGGGGACGGCTTGCTTGAGAAGCGGTGAACGTTCCTGGCCCAGGTTATGCCCTCGATCACTCCGTGCGTGGGTACCGGTTCTGTCGGTGCAGCGCCTCGGGGGCACCTGACCCGTACGCGATGTGCGCGCGCAGTCAGCTCGAAACGACAACCCTGAGTGCACATCGATGCGCAGAACGTCTCCGCGTTTTAAGGCTCGGTCGAGGGTCACGAAGGTAATTACTAACCTCTATGTTGCTAACATTGTTGTTAGCGTCATGCATGGAGGTCGACCAGACGTGGTGGATTTTGTAGGACGTTGCCAGGAGCTGGCGACGTTGGAGCGAGAGCTGCAGAAGGTGGCGGCAGGGATCGGCGGGGAGCGGCCCGGTCGGTGCGTGATGTTGCGTGGGCGGCGCCGGGTGGGCAAGTCGCGGCTGGTCGAGCGGTTTGCGGAGCGCTCCGGAGCCCCTTTCTTGTTTTTCGCTGCGACTGGTGCATCCCCCAGGGAGGATCTGGCACGGCTGGCCAGGGACGCCCAAGTGTCGACGCTGCCGTTGGCGGGGCTGGTGGCCGCCGCGCGGCCGGAGAACTGGGATGCCGCGTTCGATGTGCTGGCCGCGGCGCTGCCTGCCGACCGGGCGAGCGTTCTGATCATCGACGAAGTGCCGTACCTGATGGATACCGACGGCGCCTTTGAAGGGATGCTGCAACGGGCCTGGGACAGGGTGCTGGGGACCAAGCCGGTGCTGCTGGTCCTCATCGGCTCCGATCTGTCGATGATGGAGGCACTGAACAGCTACGGACGCCCCTTCCATCAGCGCGGCCGGGAGATGGTGCTGGGACCGCTCAACCCCGCCGAGGTGGGGCAGATGCTTGGGCTGGATCCGGCGGAAGCCTTCGACGCCGCACTGGTCACCGGCGGGCTGCCGCTGATCTGCGCAGAGTGGCCGCGCGGCGCAGGGCTGTGGGACTTCCTCGGTGAGGCGCTGAGCGATCCGGTCTCGGCCCTGCTGGTGTCGGCCGAGCGTTCGCTGGCCGCCGAATTCCCCCCGCAGGTACAGGCGCGCAAGGTGCTGACGGCCATCGGGAGTGGCGAGCGGACCTTCACCAATATCGCTCGTGCAGCCGGCGGGATCGGGGCCACGCCGCTGCAGCGAGCTCTGGAACTGCTTACGGACAAACGGATCGTCGCAGGCGAGCTGCCTGTATCGCTGCGCCCGTCGAAGGACCGCCGCTACCGGGTGACAGATCCGTACCTGCGGTTCTGGCTGCCCCTGCTCGGCCCGTCGATGGAGGAGATCGAGCGGGGGCGGGGCGATCTGACTTTGGCGCGCATCCGGGAGAACTGGACCAGCTGGCGTGGTCGGGCCGTCGAGCCTCTTGTCCGTGAGGCACTGGCGCGGATACTGCCCGACGACCGGCTGCCCGCGGCCCCCGCAGTGGGCGGCTACTGGACCCGCACCAACGACATCGAGATCGATATCGTCGGGGCCGACCGCGCCCCCGTCGCCAAGGAGCTGTTCTTCGTCGGCTCCATCAAGTGGCTGGAGCAGTCGCCCTTCGACCGGCATGACTTGGCCGCTCTGCATCGGCACCGGGCTGCCCTCACCGACGAACCTGTTCCAGTCGTGGCGGTTTCGCGTGGTGGAACCGACTGTCCGGGGCTCGACGCCACCTACGGCCCCGGCGATTTGCTGACCGCCTGGCCGCTGCGAGTGGCGGATGTCAGGTGAGGTACGGGAGTCGGTGAGGCCTCGGTCGCTTACCGGAGCTGTTGTGCAGCGTTGGCGGTCCTGAGTCTCCTCGTGCCCAGGTCCCGGGAAAGGAAAGGCTCCCCCGCCGCGGTGTGCGGTGAAGGGGGAGCCTCGGAGGACCGACCGTCTACCGGATCAGCTCCTGTCCTCGTCGTCCTCGTCCTGTGCGCGAGGTGCGGCGGGCCGGTGCGGGCTGTGCGAGGTGTCCCAGAAGTAGGGAGGCGCCATGTCGTCCTCGCTCGTCTCCTGCCGGTCTTGGTTCCGTTCGCGTGCGCCGCTCTTCGCGGACCCCGGCGTGAACGTGTCCGCGCCGGCATCCAGGTCCGCGGCCGCGTCGGTGAACGGCGCGCCCTCGGGGGCTTGGAAGCGCGGCGACCAGGGCCCGGCGGCGTCCCCCTCGCTCGGAGGCTCACCTTCCGGCCCCTCGTCGGGCGCCGGGAGAAGCGTCCGCCTGATCTCCTCGGCGGCCTCGTCCAGCCCGGCCGCCTCCAGGCTCCGCACCACTCGGTGCACGAACACCGTGTACTCATCCATGTCCGGCTTCAGGCCCACCGCTGCCAGCAGCAGGAGCAGTCGATCCGAAACCCCCACTTCCTCCTCGCGGTCGAACGTCCCTCCTCCCTGGGCGTGTCCGTCCCACAGCGGGCCTCCGACGGTTGCTTCGGTCCGCGCGTCCACGGGCGGGACGAGCAGGTGCCGGAAGATCTCGGGCACCTCCTCGTTCTTGGCCGCCGCCGAAATCTGGGCGAGCGGACCGATCATGTCGACTGCCTTCTCGATGTCGTCCTCGTGACGGGCCAGCCACCACACCACAGCGCTGCCCGTGCTCTTGAGTACGTCGTCACCGAGGTAGCCCCGCTTGTTGCGCTCGTGCTGACGCTCGTACTCCCAAAGCTCCTCGTCCTTGCGAAGGTCGTTCAATTTCCGCAGGCGCTCGCGGTCGGCGGGGGCGAGGGTCAGTGTCACATCGGCTGCCAGGGCCTTCACCCGTCCGCTCCGGTCCGGGAGCGGGGCGCCCAGCTCCCCTTCCAGGAGATACCGTGCGAAGCTCGCCCGGCCGGGCTCCTCGTGGCGGACGACCTGCAGGGCCCGGCTGACGACCGAGGAAACAGCGAGGGCTGGGGAGGCGCCGTCGGACCAGTCGGCGCGGTCGGGGACCGGCCTCCACCACACGGTGGCGGAGAAGAGGAAGTCGTAGCCGTCCGTGGCGCTCGGCAGCGCCGCGTCGACCACCCGAGTCTCCTGGTACGGCTGCTCCGTCGGCGCCGCGGGCGGCTCAGCTTCCTCGGGCTCGTACGGATCGGCCGACGCGCGGCCACCGCTGAGGACCGTCATCACGAGCAGCAGGGAACCCGAGGATGTGACCATGGACATGAAGCCCCACAGCCACGCCGACCAGTGCAGGAGGTTTCCGAGCGCAGCCGGTGCGAGGCCGCAGAGAGCGACGAACAGCAGGCTGGGAAAGCGGTGTTTCATCGTTCCTCTTCCGTGGTCCTTGGTCCGGCGCCCGCACGCTTCGTACTCTCCGTGCGGACGTACTGCGCGTTGTCGATGTGCTGCCAGAAGAGGGCGGCGACGGCCGCCCGGGACGGGTGGTGCCTGGGCCCTGCCCAGTCGCAGGCGATGGCGTAGAGGCGGTGCAGAGCGGCCGTGCGGCCGTGTGTCGCCCTGACCATCACGCCCAGCGCCATCTCCCGCGTACTGTCGCCCGCTGCGGCGTTCAGCCAACTGCTCACCAGCGGGTTCCAGAGCTCCGTCGGCGGCCGGGAGAAAACCGTCTCCCAGCCCAGGAACAGGTCCGGCCACGGCGGCGGCTCCGGTGCCCGGTCGCTCCTCAACAGTTCAGCGAGCAGCTGGAGATGGAGTTCTGCCCCGCGCGGCTCCCGACGCGTCCGGTCCCGCAGTCGGTCGATCAGTAGCCGGTAGGGCCGACGGTCGCGGCCGGCGAGGTCGAGAAGTACTTCCCTGGCCCCGCGTGCCGCCTCCCCCTTCCGTACGGCGAGGTAGTGGAGCCGCACCATCGCCTGATCCGGGTGCGTCGCGCCGAGGCTCTGGAGGCAGGCAGCGGTCAGGACGCGAACGAGACCGTCCGACAAGGGGCCGGACCTCGCGCACTCGTACATCCGTCTGCGGAACCATCCCCCGAACCTCTCGTGGCTGAGACCGAGTTCGAGGGCCGCCACGGCTCGTGGGTCGCAGGGCGCCCCGGTCGCGTGGTCCGCCCAGCGGACCACAAGGTCGAAGAGGTGGTCGGGCCGCCCGACGGCCAGGGACCGCTCGCCGAAGCGGACGACGACGTTCACCCGGTCGTCGGTGGTCAGACCGCGGAGCCCGGCGGCATGGCCGATCCAATTCCTGAGGTCGTCGCGCGTCCCGGGGAAGTTCGCCCAGAAGTACGTCCGTACCGCGTCGGCGTAGGCCAGCCGCCCGAAGTGGAGCCGCCCTTCCAGGTCCCGCTCGATCCCGAGCGTCGCCAATCGCTCCCCGAAATCCGTCCGTGCGAACTCGGTTGTCGTCTCTTCCTCGTGCCTCACCGCCCTCATCAAGCCGTGCCACGCCTCGTAGACGGTGTCGGCGCGGGCTTCCTCGAACACTGCCGCCGCAAGCAGCAGGGCCCGCTCGGGCGCGGTGCGGACCGTGGCCACCTGCCGACCCACCTCACCGGCACGGTCGGTCACCGCGTGCATCGCTTGGTCGAGCCATCCCGCGAAGTCGACGCCGAACCGGCCGCTGTCGCGAGCAGACCTCACCAGCCCCGCGAGCCGCGCCAGTTCCCGCATGGGGGAGCGTTCGCACAGGCGCTGGAGGTCGTAGCTTCCCAGGTCCGTGGAGTGGAAGACCATCCGGTCCATACGGAGGTACCGGGTGACGACGGCGATCCCCCGAGGGCGCCCCAGCGCCACCGTGTGCGGTTCGAGTTCCGGCGCGTGGGCGTGCTCCATGCCCGACGGCAGGACGACCACCATGTGGGCCCCCGCCTCCTGGACCTGTGACCGGCGCACGACCAGGAGGCGCCGGGCCTTGGCATACGCCTCCTCGTCGGCGATGCCGGAGAGGTCGAGGAGGAAGCGGTCCCCCTCGCCGGGGGTGAGAGTGGCCTCGTCCTTGTCCGTGGCGGGAAGCTCCTCGAACCGGTCCTCCTCCTGCTCCTCTTCAGCGCCTGCGTCCTCACCGAGCTCGTGCAGCAGCATGATCGCTGCGGCGCGCCGGCCGCTGCCGGGCGCAGCCTCCAGCAGCACCACCGATCCGGGCTTCTCCAGGCAGCCGGCGGCGATGCGATAGCCCACCGGCCGAACGAATCGGTCGGCCAGGCGCACCCGGTCCTCTCGGACGATCCGGAGGGACTCGACCCCTTTGCGGATCATCCAATCCGCGCCGCCGTAGAAGACGTACTGGGGCCCTACACCATTGTTCACCGGGCCACGCGGATCGTTGACGGTGACGCGGTCCTGCTCGGTCATCGTCCGTCGTCCGAGCGCCGACGCTCGCGCTCGAAGCGTTGGTGGACCGTACCGCTGTTGTCGCCCGCGGTGAACTGGACCCCGGTGTTGTCGCCCTCGAAGTGGGGAGCGTTGTACTGGCGCCCACCACCGGTGTTCACGGGCCCCTGCGGTTCGTTGACGAAGGTGCCGGACAGATCTCCGTTGAGGTTTCCGATGCCGCGCACGCGCTGTTCGACGTCGCGCGTCCGCATCCTGGTGTGCCTGACATCCTTGGCCGACTTCTTGCGGGACTTCGCCTCCGCCCGCTCCCGCGCCGCACGGGCGTCGCGGTCCACCGCACCCAGCTCGGGCAGGAGCCGGGCGAGGGTGTCGCCGAGCGCCGTCAGGTCCGATTCGGCGTTGCGATGGTCGAACCGCCTGTACTGGCAGTCCGCCAGTTCCAGCAGATCGTCCGGAAGGACGGAGCGGTCGATCCTCGTGGCCTTTCCGACGAGCACGGGGATCACCAGGACCCCGCGGTCGAGCGCGGTCTGGATCTCGCGACGGGTCCAGTCCTGCTCGGCTTCGAGGGCGGGGCCGCCGCCGGCCCCCCGCACCTCTGCCCAGCGCGGGCCGATCACGGCGAGGAGAGCCTCGCACTCCTCCACCGCCCTGACCAGTTCCACTGGGAAACGGCGTCCGGGCTCGATCGAGTTGCTGGCGAAGAAGATCCGCTCGTCGCCGAACCGACGGGCGAGTTCCCGAGCGATCATGGTCGCTGCGGACTCCTCGTCGCCTGTGCGGTAGTTGACGAAGACGTCGGGCATGAAGGTTCCCTTCGAAGGAGGACGGGGGTGAACGGGCACGGGGCTGTGGACCGGGGCTCCGGTCCACAGCCGGGGCCATGAGATCCCGACTGTGTGGACGGCATGGCGCATCCACGGGAGGGCGTGCGGAAGGAGGGGCGCCGCCTGGTGCGTCACTGGTCGCGGGGCAGCCCGAAGAAGCCGGGGGCGCGATGTGACGCGTCGAGCGGTGATCAGAGGGTTCGGCCGGGGATCGTGGAATCCGGAGGGCCGGAGGGACCGGGTAGTCCGGCGAGCCGGGCGGCTCGAGTCTGTGTCGGTCGTGGAGGAGCTGTCAGTCGTGCGCGGGGGCGAGCACGCGTGCCAGCGCGGGCTGCACATCACGTACGGCGCGGCTGCTCCGGAACCGGGAGAGTTCCCGTGCGAGACGCCGGACGTCGCTGTTCACCGTCGCCGAGGGCACGGCCGGCATCACTTCCAGGAGATCCCCGGCGATCGCGCACGCGTGCTCGACCTCCCCGGAGGCGGCATGGGCCAAGGACCGGCGGAAGCCGTACCGGGCGCGGGTACGCAGCGCGTGCGGCGGGAGGCGGCGGTACTCCCGGTCGAGTACCTCGGCGGCGGCCTTGGGACGGCCGAGGTCGTGCAGGCACCAGCCGGTCGACATCGCCGCCGGATCGCTCACATGGGAGGTGCCGATCACGGGCTCGGCGCCATTGCGGGCGTCGTCGCTGGCAAGCAGTTCCCGCGCCCTGTCGAGGCTGCGGAGGCAGTCGACTTCGTTGCCGACGAGTGCGTGCCCCTGGGCCTCCCGCTGGGCCGCGAGTCCCCGGATGCGCGGCGGGAGTTCGCTGCTCTGGGCGCGGCGCGCCAGGGCGACGGTGCCAGCGGCGTCCCCGCCGTACATTGTGACCAGGGCGCGTCGCACCAGTGCGTAGGAACCGAGGTACGGGTCACCCCCGGCGCGCGCCAGTTCGGCGGCCTCGCCCGTCCAGCCGAGTGCCGCGTTGCTGTCCCCGGCCTCCTGGGCCATCCAGCCGGTGAACTCCGCGAACCGCGAGGCGAGCAGGAGCGCAGGGGCCCGAGAAACGGACCGGGCGTCGGCGGCCAGCCCGGCGATCATGCGAGTCTGCGTCTCCAGCAGGGGCAGCAGGACCTTGGGTGCGGTGGACTGACCGAGCTTCCGCAGCTGGTCGAACTGCATGCGGAAGGAGGGCAGGAGGGGGTCGTCGGCGGAGGACAGCGCCTGACTGCCGAGTTTCAGGCCGATGTCGATCAGCGCTCCCGTACCCGCCGAGAGGACCGCCCGACGCCCGACGAGCCAGCGGCTCGGACCGGCGGGGGATTCCGCGGTTCCCGAGTCCGAGCCCGTCTCGGGGCGGGTGACCAGGCGCTGCAGCTCGCCGTCCGCGCCGAGGAAGGCGTCGCACCGCCGGGCTAGTTCGGGGGACGCGGAACGCTCCCCGCGCTCGACCTTGCTTATGTGCCCCTTGTCGTAGTTGAGCGCCACGGAGAACTCAGTCAGAGTCAGCCCCGCTTCTACTCGTAAACGGCGAAGTTCCGGGCCAAAACGTAAAGTCGTGCTCATCATCAACCTCCCCTTGAACAGTGACCGCGAGAGCCGTCCGCCCTCACGGGAGCCGTCATCCGACGATCACCGGTCGACACGAGACCCGACGGCGAACACCTGCTGTGACGGCGTCGTTTCGGTCCGCATCCGAAAGTGAGTCTGGCACGACGCGCGCCTGGAGAATCAGGGTTCGGCGGTGTTGCCTGTTGCCTCTTTCGTTCTCCGTTGTTTCCCGTCGGTTTCTCGGAGTGACCGGGTCGACCGCGATCGGTACATAGCGATCGAGAATGACAGGATCACGGGCGGGGTCCAGTCGTTCACGAAGTCGCGGTTGTTCTGCTCCGTCTGGGGCCGCTGCGGCTCTCGGTGCGCCTTCTTCGCTTCCTTCCTGAGGCGGGTGAGGCTCATCGCCCGGGGCGGTTCTTCCGGGCGCGTTCGGCGTGCGGCGAGGACCGGTGTGCGCTCATTCCGTTGGCGGCGGCCTGGGTGATGTTGCGGGCCATGCCGCCGAAGACCACGGCGTGGAAGGGGGAGACGGACCACCAGTAGGCGTGGCCCAGCAGGCCGTGCGGGTGGAACAGCGCGCGTTGCCGGTAGCGGGTACGTCCCTCGGGGCCGGCCTCGGCGTACATCTCCAGCCATGCGAGGCCCGGCAGCCGCATCTCCGCACGCAGCCGCAGCAGCCGTCCGGGCTCGATCTCCTCGACCCGCCAGAAGTCCAGCGAGTCCCCGACCCGCAGGTGCTCGGCGTCGCGCCGTCCGCGGCGGAGCCCCACACCGCCGACGAACCGGTCCAGCCACCCCCTGACCGCCCAGGCGAGCGGAAAGGAGTACCAGCCGTTGTCGCCGCCGATCCCCTCGATCACCTGCCACAGGGCCTTGCGGGACGCGTCGACCGACAGCTCCCGTTCGTCCTGGTAGAGGCTGCCTCCGGCCCAGTCCGGGTCCGTGGGCAGCGGATCGCTGGGCGCTCCCGGCAGTGCCGCGGACGACCAGCGGGTGGCGACCGCGGCCTCCCGTACCCGCCGCAGCGCCAGGGCCAGTGCTTCGTCGAACGGCAGCGGCAGGCCCGGAGGGTCGGGCACGTACCGGGCGATGTCGTGCTCCTGGCAGACGACCTCGTGACGCAGCGACTCCGTCAGCGGCCGGGCCAGGGAGGCGGGCACCGGGGTGACGAGGCCGACCCAGTGGCTGGACAGCCCCGGAGTGAGGACCGGGACCGGAACGATGAGCCGCCGGGGCAGTCCGGCGACGGCGGCGTAACGGCACATCATCTCCCGGTACGTGAGGACGTCGGGGCCGCCGATGTCGAAGGCCCGGTTGACGTCGTCCGGCATGGTGGCCGAGCCGACGAGGTAGCGCAGGACGTCCCGTACCCCGATGGGCTGGGTGCGGGTGCGCACCCAGCTGGGGGTGACCATGACCGGCAGCCGCTCGGTCAGATGGCGCAGCATCTCGAAGGACGCCGATCCCGAGCCGATGACGACCGCCGCCCGCAGCACGGTGGCGGGCACCGGTGAGCCGAGGAAGATCTGCCCGACCTCGGCCCGGGAGCGCAGATGCGGGGAGAGCGACCCGGTCGGCACGTCCGGTGGAGTGAGCCCGCCCAGGTAGACGATCCGCCGTACGCCGGCGGAGTGCGCCTGCTCGGCGAAGACCCGGGCCGCACGGCGGTCGGTGTCCTCGAACGCGGAGCCGGTACCGAGGGCGTGCACCAGGTAGTACGCCACGTCGATCCCACGCATGGCCGCGGCGACCGAGCCCGCGTCTGTCACGTCGCCCTGCACCGTCTCGACGTCGCCCGCCCAGGGATGGTCGCGGAGCTTGCGGGGAGTGCGGGCCAGGCACCGCACCCGGTGGCCCGCTCGCAGCAGTTCCGGGACCAGACGCCCGCCGATGTATCCGGACGCCCCGGTGACCAGACAGTGCAACCGTTCCGTGTCCGTGTCCGTGCCCGCGTCCCGCTGTCCATCCGTGCTCACGATCGTGCCTCCATGTGCTCGCCCCGGCAGGCCCCGTATGGACCGATCATGGCCGAAATCCGCATGCCGCAGGCTCGCTTCCCGGGTGTGGCGCCGTGCTCGCCTGTCTGCACTAACCTGGCGCGCGCGGCGGACCGGCCGCCGCAAAGCTGTGGGCATACGCGCTCCCGCCGGCATCCCGGCGAAAGACGAGGAAGGTTCTTCCTGTGCGTCTGTACCGAATGGCGCTGTGGGCCACGGTTCCGATGGCGCTTCCCCTGCTGGCGGCACCTGCCGGATTGACGGAGGTGCGAGCCGCCCGTGACGCGGCTCCGGAAGGGGCTCCTTCCGTGCGGCGGCCCGAGGCGGGCAGCCGGCCGGTCGCGTCGGCCCTCGACGCCGGGCGGCCGTTCCCGGCCCTCGGGGCGGCCTCGATGGCTCTGCCCCTCATGGTGCCCCGGCCCGCCGTCGTGTCACGTGCGCAGTGGCGGGCCGACGAGACCAAGCGCGACCCCCGTGCGCACTACGCGGGAGGGGTCAGGGCGGTCTTCATCCATCACACCGACACCCCCAACGGCTACGACTGCGCCGATGTCCCCCGTACCCTGCGCAATCTGTACGCCGGTCAGACCCGTGACCGGAGTTGGGGCGACCTCGGCTACAACTTCCTCGTCGACAAGTGCGGCACCATCTACGAAGGCCGCGCCGGCGGCGCCGACCGGGCAGTCGTCGGCTCCCACACCCTCGGGTTCAACCAGGGCACCACGGGGATCGCGGCCATCGGCACCTTCGGGCCGGGGGTGGCGGTGCCAGCGGCCATGGAGCACGCGATCGCGGCCCTCGCCGCCTGGAAGCTCGGGCTGGGCGGGGTCGACCCGGCCGGAACGGTGCGGCTCACGTCCACGAACGGCAAGAGCCGCTACGCCAAGGGCACTTCGGCCGAGTTCGACGCCATCTCCGGTCACCGCGACGGCTTCGCCACCAGCTGCCCCGGGGAAGCGCTGTTCGCACGGCTCCCCGCGATCCGGAAGCTTGCCGCGGACCTTCAGAGCAGACGCTCGCGAGCGGCCTCGGGCGCCCGCCTCACCGCGAGCCCGGCGAACCCCCGCCGCAACATTCGCTGACGGCCTGTCAGGGGCTGTGTGTGCCGGGGTACGGTGCGCGCGGTGTCCGCCGTCCCAGGGTTTTCCCGGCCGGGCCGGTCCGTGGACAATCGCGGCCATGAGCGAAGAGTCGATACGGAACTACCTGGCCTCGGTCGAGAGCCGGCTGGCGGCCGACGCCTGCGCCCCGCGCTGGGAGGACTGGTCCGGAGTGCCGGTCCTCGTCGGGCGGCGGGCCGACTTCCGGATGCTGTGGGCGGCCACCAATCTGCATCTGTTCACCGTGGCCGCGGCCGTGCCCGAGGTCACCGTGCCCGTCATCGACGCATTCACCACGCAGGTGCTCGCGTACGCCAGGAAGAACAAGGGCGGTCTGCCGATCGGGATGCAGACGGGTGTCGCGGCCTTCCCCGTCCTCGTCAGCGACCGCATCGATCCGGCCGCTATGGCGTGGGCGGAGGAGAAGCAGCGGAACCAGTTCGCCTGCTTCGCACGCCCGGTCGTGGTGGACAGCGCGCAGGGCTATGCGGGCATGTACCGGGGGAAGCCGACCGTGGGGCGGATCTATGCCTCGCATCTGATCGAGAAGGGCGCCCGCTACTTCCACCCGCAGGGCTGAGGCGGCGGGGCGGTTTCCTCCCGTTCTCCGTCTTCCCGGAGAACGGGCCCGTCGGGCGGAATCTGACGGTCATGGTTGCGTCACCCTCAACTCCCTTAGGCCCGCGGGCTTCTGCGCATTCGCGGAGTTGATCGTCAGCCGTACCAGACGGGCCCTGCCTCCCGCACGGTACGGCTGCCAGTGCGTGCCGTCGACCGATGTCTCCAGGCGGTACGAGGACGGCCGCACGTCCGCCCACTCCGGTTCGGCCGAGGTCACCGCGGTCGCGCGCCCCAGGTCCACCGTCAGTGTGCCCGTCGCGCCGTCCGGGGACCAGATGGTGGCCGGGCTGCCGTCCACCGCGGCGGACGCGTACAGGCCGGGGGATTCCGAGGTCGCCGTCGCCGGACGGCAGCGGGCCGCGTCGGTGGTCAGGGCGAGGTCGGGGCGGCGGGTGGGCAGGGTCAGCGTACGGCTGAGCAGGCGGGAACCGGTGGGGGAGTGGACGGTGAAGGGCGCGCCGGAGGTCAGCCGCACCGTTGTCGTCCGGGGGCCGATCGCGACGTCGTACGTCCGGCCCCGGTAGTGCAGGCCCGTCAGCGTGACGCCGCTGCCCAGCTGCGGCGGCAGCAGCGGATCGAGGCGCACCCCGTCCTCCCGCAGCCGCAGGCCCGTCAGGCCGTGCGTGAAGACCTGGAGGAACCCGCCCTTCCCGGTGAGGAAGTCCTCGGCGGGCGCGCCCGACAGGGGGTCCTGCGCGCCCGCCTTCGCGCCCCTGGCCTCGCTGAACAGGGCGTACGGGCCGCGCATGAACGGGCGGACGGCGCGTTCGAGATAGGTGTACGTCGCGCAGCCGGCCTCCCCGATCGCGGCCGCGGCGATCGCATGGACCGAGTCGGTCATGGCCGGGCCGTCCGGGTCGGTGCGCGCCGCGTAGTAGTTGAGCGTGGCCGCGGCGGCACCCGGCACCATCGGCCACTCCAGCGGATAGATCAGCAGTACCGTGTCGGCCTGCTTGATCGTCGAGCCGTCGTAGCCCGCGTACTGGAGGAAGATCTTGCGCGCCGGGTCGTACGGGATGCGCAGGCCGTCCGCGACCCGCGTCCACTCGGGCGGTGCGGGGTGTCCGAGCAGCCGCGCCGCGCGGGTGGCGTTGCGCAGGGCGGTGGCCGCGACCGCGTTGGTGAAGACCCCGTCGGTGACGCCGTTGCTGTATTCGTCGGGGCCCGCGACCTCCTTCACCGAGTAGCCGCCGTCCTTGTCGGCGGTGGCCCGTGAGGCCCAGAAGTCGGCGATCCCCTCCAGCAGCGGCCAGCCGCGCCCGGCCAGCCATTCGCGGTCCCCGGTCGCCAGGTAGTACTGCCAGACGGCCAGCGAGATGTCGCCCTGGAGATGGTTCTGGGTGATGCAGTGCGGGGGGTTCCAGCTCTGGCACTCGGACCACAGATCCCCGCCGCTCGCGCTGGTCCATGGATAGAACAGGCCCTGGTACCCCAGCTTCCGGGCGTTGGCGCGGGCGGCGTCGCGGGTGCGGTAGCGGTACTCGACGACCGGGCGGGCCGGCTCGGGGCGGGTGGCGAGCAGCCCCGGGTACATCCAGGTCTCGGCGTCCCAGAACACCATTCCGGCATAGTTGTCGCTGGTCAGACCGGCCGGTGCGATGCTGTCGCGGGAACCGGCCCGGGTGGACGCCAGCAGTCCGTACTGTGCCGCCCGCAGCCACTTCTGGAGTTCGGGACGGCTCGGTACAAAGATGTCGGCGGCCCAGGCCCGCCGCCAGGCGGCCGCGTTCGCCGCGAGCACCCCGGACCAGCCGCGCCGGGCCGCCCGCCGGGACGCGTCGCGGGCCGAGGCGCGGGGGGCGCGGGAGGTGAGCGCGGTGTCGACGCCGACGTACTTCTCGAAGGTGTACGTACGCCCGTCGCGCACCCGGTGGGTGCTCCGCGCCGCGACCGGTGCTCCGGCCCCCGGCCCTCCGGAGCGCACGGTCTGGACGATCGCGCCCGCGATCCTCGTGCCCCGGGTGCGGAACGTTCCGTCGTCGTCGAGATCGAGCCGGCGCGCGCCTTTCGGGTCGAGGCGGCCGGTGACCGTCGCGGTGCCGTTCCAGTGCGGTGTCATGCGCAGCCGGACGGCGCCGGTGTGCACATCGGACCGGTCGGCGAGCACCTCGTACGTCAGGTCGGTCGCGCGTCCGTCGGCCGTGGTCCAGCGCAGCGACGTCACCACCAGTCCGCAGCGCAGGAAGAGCGTCTGGCGGTAGCGCGAGATCCGGCCGCCGGGCGTGCCGGAGCCGTAGGTCTCGTCGCCGACGCGTACGTCGAGGTTCGTCCAGCTCGGCAGCGCGGCGATCACCTCGCGGCCGGCGGCGAGATCCTTGTCGCGCCCGAACAGACCGGAGACGAAGGCGCCGTCGTAGCGCGGGGTGAACAGCGGCCAGCCGGTCTTCTCCTCGAAGGCGGCGTATCCGGCGCCCGCGGCGGGCACCCGGTGGCCCAGGTAGCCGTTGCCGGTGTAGGGGTCGTACCCGGCTGTCTCGCCGAACCGGGTGGAGGCCGGCGCCCAGGCGGGATCGGTGTCGCGGCCGCAGGCGGTGGCCGCCGCGGCGGGAGCGGAAGGGGGCGTCGCGGCGTACGAGGGGGGGCCCGGAGGCACGATCAGGGCGCCCGCGACCAGGGACGCGAAGGACGTGAGGAGACGGCTGCGCGAGGGGCTCACCGTACGAAGGTAGGAAGCGCGCGCCGCGTGGCGGTGCGCGGCGCGCGGGGTGATCGGCTGATGGAGCGGCAGGTGTGGTGGCGGGCGCCGGTGATCCGCCGTGTCAGGGGGCGAGACCGGTCTTGAGGCCCGCGCCGCACAGGGGGACGACGACGCTGCGGTCCGTCCAGCCGCCGACCGCGGCCCAGCAGGCGACGCCCGTCGTCTCCACGTAGAGCCCGCGGGCGGCCAGTTCCAGCTGCGCGGTACGGATCTGATCCTCGGTCACCGTGAGGAAGGTGCCGCCGGACTCCCGGACCGCGGCCAGGATGGCACGGGCGCGCGGCGGGCGGGGAATGGCGATGCCCTCGGCGAGGGTGGGGGCGGCGGGTGTGTCCGGTTCGTCGAGCAGCCCGCCGGCGTCCGCACGGAAGGCGGCGGCCAGCGGGGAGACGGCCTCGGCCTGCACGGCGATCAGCGCCGGGCGCCGGTCGATCAGCCCCTGGGTGTGCAGTTCGGCGGTGGCCAGGGCGGCGCCGAGCAGAAGGGTGCCGTTGCCGACCGGTACGGCGATGGCGTCCGGGAGACGGCCGCCGAGGTCCTCCCACAGCTCGTACACATACGTCTTGGTGCCGTGCAGGAAGTACGGGTTGAAGACGTGCGAGGCATAGAAGGTGCCGGGGACGTCGGCAGCGGTACGGGCGGCGGCCGCGGTGGCCTCGCGGTCGCCGGGGACGATCTCCAGGCGGGCGCCGTGGGCCCGGATCTGCTCGGTCTTCTTCGGGGACGTGCCCTCGGGGACGTACACCGTGCAGGGCAGCGAGGCGCGGGCGCAGTACGCCGCGACGGCCGTTCCGGCGTTGCCGCTGCTGTCCGCGACGACGCGCTCGGGCGACAGACGGCGGGCCAGCTCGGCGAGCATCACCGCGCCGCGGTCCTTGAACGAGAGCGTCGGCATCAGGAAGTCGAGCTTGGCCGAGACCGTGCCGGTGAGCGGGACGAGCGGGGTGCGGCCCTCTCCGAGCGTGGTCGTGGGCGCGGAGAGGGGCAGCACCTCCTCGTAGCGCCACAGTGAATTGACGCGTCCGGTCAGGGAGTTGAGCGAGAGCGGGCCGGTGGCTTCGAATTCGAGGTCCCAGGGGCCGCGGCAGACCGGGCAGCACCAGGTGAGAGCGGTGGTGTCGGCGCGGGTGCCGTCCTGTGGGCAGATGTATGCGGGCATGCCCGTCAGCATGTCAGGCGTGTGGCAGCCCCATGGCGACGGTGTTGCGGAGCCCTTTGCGCCCTTGTGCGTTTCCCAAGAATCGGTCAATCTTTCGCTGTCGGCAGGGTCTTGGGCGGCGCGGAAACGGCAAGAAGCGATTGTCATGCCTGTCATGTATGTCATGCCCACGTCATTCTGACCCTCCGTGTTCTCGACAGCACGTGCAACCCCCCACCGCAGCACCGCAATCGAGGAGGCCCCCACATGTCAGTGACACGTCACACCCCCCACGCACGCCGAAGACTCGCCGCGGCGAGTGTCATAGCCGGAGCGGCCCTCGCGCTCTCCAGCGCCGCGTTCCCCGCCTCGGCGTCCGGGCAGGCGGCAGAAGGCCGGATCCAGAACGCGGGTGCCCCGGGCACCATCAGTGGCAGTTACATCGTCACGCTCGACGAGTCGGCGGCCGACGCGGGCTCCGCGAAGGGCAGGGCGCTCGCCGAGGAGTACGGCGCCAAGATCAAGAAGACCTACCACGCGGCCGTCAACGGCTACGCGGTGGAGCTCTCGGAGAGCCAGGCGAAGAAGTTCGCCGCCGACCCGGCCGTCGAGTCGGTGGTGCAGAACCGGACCTTCCACGTCACCGGCACCCAGCCCTCGCCGCCCTCCTGGGGGCTCGACCGGATCGACCAGAAGTCCCTTCCGTTGAACCAGAGTTACACCTACCCCGACCATGGCGGCGCGGGTGTCACCGCGTACATCATCGACACCGGCGTGCGGATCACCCACAGCGACTTCGGCGGCCGGGCCTCGTACGGCTACGACGCCATCGACAACGACAACACCGCGCAGGACGGCTACGGCCACGGAACCCATGTGGCGGGCACCGTCGCCGGTACGGCGTACGGCGTGGCCAAGAAGGCGAAGATCGTCGCCGTCCGGGTCCTCGACAACAGCGGCTCCGGCACGACCGCGCAGGTCGTCGCGGGCATCGACTGGGTGACGGCGAACGCCGTCAAGCCCGCGGTGGCCAACATGAGCCTGGGCGGCGGGGCGGACTCGGTGCTCGACGCCGCCGTGCGCAAGTCCATCGCGTCCGGCATCACCTACGCCGTCGCCGCGGGCAACGAGTCCACCGACGCCTCCACGAAGTCCCCGGCACGGGTCACCGAGGCCATTACGGTCGGCTCCACCACCAGCACCGACGCCCGCTCCAGCTTCTCCAACTACGGCAGCGTGCTGGACATCTTCGGCCCCGGCTCGTCGATCACCTCGGCCTGGAACAGCGGCGACAGCGCCACCAACACGATCTCCGGTACGTCGATGGCGACCCCGCACGTGGCCGGCGCCGCGGCCCTCTACCTGGCCGACCACCCGAGCGAAAGCCCGGCCCAGGTCTCCGCCGGACTGGTCGCGGCGGCCAGCACCGGAGTGGTGAGCAACCCGGGCACGGGTTCGCCGAACCGCCTGCTGAACGTCGGCAGCGGCTCCACCACCCCGCCGGGCGGCAAGAAGTTCGAGAGCACGACGAGCTACACCATCAACGACAACTCCACCGTCGAGTCGCCGATCACCGTCAGCGGTGTCACCGGCAACGCGCCGGCCGCGCTGAGCGTGCCCGTGAACATCACGCACACCTACAGCGGCGACCTGAGGATCGACCTGGTCGCGCCCGACGGGTCGGTCTACAACCTGAAGGCGTACGGGAGCGGTGGCAGCGCCGACAACGTGAACACCACCTACACGGTGAATGCCTCGTCGGAGGTGGCCAACGGCACCTGGAAGCTGCGGGTCAGCGACAACGCGGCGGCGGACACCGGGAAACTCAACTCCTGGGGCCTGCAGTTCTGATGGCGGCGGATCGGATGACGCCGCGTCCGTGACGCATGGAACAGGTGGGGCGGCTGCTTCGGCGGCCGCCCCGCTTCCGTGCGGGGAGGAACGCGGCTGTGGTGAACCGGTGGAGGGGGCGGTGCGAGGGGAGAGCCGAGAACCCTCTGGTGGCCGAGGGTCGGACATGCGTGAGGACAGGGCAAATCATCACTTCGGGTGAATCTTTGGCCTGCGCTTGCGGTTCACAACCCACGGTTGTCACCCTGTTGCAGACTGTCAACCTGTTGGGAGTGGCCTGTGACTTTCGGTGAGCAGCCCGCGTATTTGCGCGTTGCAAGCGACCTGAGAGAGAAGATCGTCAACGGTTCGCTGCCGCCGCATACGCGCCTGCCTTCGCAGGCCCGTATCCGCGAGGAGTACGGGGTCTCGGACACCGTCGCGCTGGAGGCGCGGAAGGTGTTGATGGCCGAGGGCCTGGTGGAGGGGCGCTCGGGTTCCGGTACCTATGTGCGCGAGCGGCCCGTTCCGCGGCGGATCGCCCGCTCCGGCTACCGGTCCGCGGCCGGTGCCAGTCCGTTCCGCCAGGAACAGACGGCGGAGGGGGTGCACGGGACGTGGGAGTCCCGCAGTGAACAGGAGGGGGCGAGCGCGGAGATCGCCGAGCGCCTGGGCATCGAGCCCGATGACCGGGTGATGCGTACGAGATACACCTTCCGCGAGGCCGGGGAGCCGATGATGCTCTCCACCTCCTGGGAGCCGCTCGCCGTGACGGGGCGTACGCCGGTGATGCTGCCGGAGGAGGGCCCGTTGGGCGGCTGTGGCGTGGTCGAGCGGATGGCCGCGATCGATGTCGTCGTGGACAACGTGGCCGAGCAGGTCGGCGCGCGCCCGGGGCTGGCGGAGGAGCTCCTGGCGCTCGGTGGTGTGCCGGGTCATGTGGTGATGGTGATCGAGCGGACGTATTACGCCTCGGGCCGCCCGGTGGAGACGGCGGACGTGGTGGTGCCCGCCGACCGGTTCCGGGTCGCCTACCACCTCCCGGTCCGGTGACCGGTACGCGCAGAGCGCCATCCGGCGGTGGCGGCGTGCTGACGCCCGGCCGGTTCCCGTGACCGACGGGACACCGCCGGCTGTATGAGGTTGTCATGTCCCGTTCCTGTCGTCCGTTCCGTACCCGCGGGCCGGGCGAGCAGGGGCGGGAAGGCGCCGATGACGGGACGCAGTCGCACCGGCGACGTCCGGGCGCCGACCGGGCCGTCCTCGGCCGCCGGTCGCACGGGCGCGGAAATTGGAGGTGGATGCTCCGGTCCCGTCCCGGCCCGGCCCGCGGTTGCGCGGAGCCCGCCGCCGGGGCCCGGGAGGGTGACTCCCCCCGTTGTGCGACGCGGCACTTCTTCGGGCGCTGGTCGCCGGGAAAGGGGTGCGGGCCCCGCGCTCGGCCCGATCGCCCCTTGCGCCGGCTGTGCGACCGCGCCTCGATCGTCTTCGTCTCCGGCTTCACCGGCGGACACGCCGCATCCCCCTTCGCCGCATCCTCTTCGCCGCGACCTCCGCCGCCGCGGTCCTCTCCGCCGTGACGGGCGCCGTCGCGACGATCGTCTTCCTCGCCGACGCCTCGATCGCCCCGGCCTGCGCGAAGTGCGGGGGCGTCTGTCGCGGCGCGTCCAGCCGGGTGTGCCCCACTTGTCGACCGGATCGGTGCCTCTTTGTGTAATTACGTATCCGTTGCGTGAAGGTCAGGCGTACGCTCGGGCATATGCGTACTGCGGTTTCCTGGGGATCTTTAGTGACCTGCACGACGTTCGAGGGAGGGGCGCGATGCTGGGGAGGGACACGATGAGCGACAGTACTGCCGCCCTCCCGTGGCTGGTGATAAGGCAGGACGACAACGGCAATCGCTACCGCGTCGGCAAGTACGCCACGCAGGGCGAGGCCCAGAGGATGGCCGACAAGCTCGATGAGCACGGACACAAGCAGCTCTACTGGGTGGAGCGGGCCGAGTCGAGCACCCGGCCGTAGGGGCGGCCGCGGGGCGACGACGAGGAGTACGGCGGGGGCGGCGGTCGCGCTCCGGCGTAGGCGGATGTGCGTCCGACGGGCCGGCCGTCCGGCCCCGCTAAGGTCCTGTCCGTCCGGGTTGTACATGAACGAAGGCGGAATGATGTCGGTCCTCATCGACACGGTGGCGTGGGTGCGGGTGGAGAACGGCAGGATTCTCTGCGCGCGACCACGGGGCAAGGACGTCTTCTACATCCCCGGCGGCAAGCGGGAGGGCGCGGAGACCGACCTGCAGACCCTGCTGCGCGAGGTCGAGGAGGAGCTGGCCGTGGCCATCCTCCCGGCGACCGTCTCCCATATGGGCACGTACGAGGCGCAGGCACACGGCCATCCGGACGGTGTGGTCGTGCGCATGAGCTGCTACGCCGGCGAGTACCGCGGGACGCTGGCCGTCAGCAGCGAGATCGAGGAGATGGCGTGGTTCTCCTACGCCGACCGACCGCTCGTCCCGCCGGTCGACCAACTGCTCTTCGACGACCTCAAGGCCGCGGGCGCGCTGGCCTGATCCGGCCCCGCCCGCCCGCGGCCTCCGCCGCCAAGTGGCGCGGGGGCCGGGGTACTTCACCGGCAGCCGTCGCCGGGCACCGGCGAACCGCCCGGTCACCGGCTCCCACCTCGTGGGTTGCGTACGTCAACTGCGCACGGCCCGCCGCGACTTCGCAGCCCGGAGCGGGGCGTCGTCCAGCGGTGCCGGAGGACCGGCGCGCGCCGGGGCGCCGGGGAGGTGGTTGACCGGGGCAAACGCCGTGGCGGCGGCGCGTACCGGTCGCCTCGTGCGCCCCTTCCCCTGGTGGACATCCGTTCGTGTGCGCGGCCATACACCCGTACGCCCCACGTGTCGATCCTGGCGGTAATTCATAACGAATATCGGGTATGTGCTGAATAGCCCTTGTAAACAGGGTGTTCCCCGCTGCTGGTCTTGGGAAGTGATCGGCGTGATCGACAGTGAAGGCGACTGCGCCGAGTGGACCTTTCCGGCTGTGCCGGGCGCCGTGCGATCCGCACGGCACGCCGTCCATGAGGCGTTGAGTGCCTGGGGCCTCGACACGGCCGTCGGAGATGTGACGGTTCTGCTGGTCAGCGAGTTGGTGACCAACTCGATGCGCTATACATCGGGCCCGATCGGCGTGCGGCTGGTGCGCCCTCATCCCAATGGTGACGGCCCCGCCGCCCACCCCGGACTGCTCGTGGAAGTCTCCGATCCGCTTCCGGATCCGCCCACCGAGCGCGCCGCTGGACCCGAGGACGAAGGGGGCAGGGGGCTGCAGCTGGTGGCGTGTTCGGCCCGCCGCTGGGGGACCCGGCGGGGAAAGACCGGCAAGACCGTGTGGTTCGAGCTGGCCCTGCCTGGTTAGGAGTGGGGTGGGACGGACGGCGATCACCAAGGGTCGGCCAGAAGCTGGCTGAAAGCGACTGAGACCGTGCTGTGATCGTGAACGCCGTGTCGGTTGGGGCCGGAGTGCTGAATACTGCGGGCAGGACCGGTCCGGTGTGTGAGCTGGAGGGGACGGTCGCGTGAGCGAAATACCTGGGACAGCGGGCGACGTCGTGTGGCAGAGCAGCCCGCCTGGCTCGATCTATGACTACATCAGGGTCGCCTCCTTCTCGATCGGCCCCGATGGCCTGATCGAGCAGTGGAGCCGCCGGGCCGCCGGCCTCTTCGGCATTGCCGCGGCCGAAGCGGTGGGTATGGACCCGGTCGAGGCATTCATGCCCGCCGAACTGCGTACCGACGGCCGCCACAAGGTCGGCGAGATCCTCGACGGCAAGGAGTGGACGGGCCTCGTCCCCTTCCGGATACCGGGCGAGAACGGTGTGCACGGGCTCGCCGAGATCTATGTGATGCCGAGCGAGACGGCCGGCGGGGAACGGGCCGCGCTCTGCATCGTCGTGGACGTCCGGGCGCTGCGCCACATCGAGACGGACCTTGCTGCCTCACAGGCCATTTTCGGCCAATCTCCCTTCGGCTTCGTGCTGTTCGGTACCGACCTCTCGGTCATCCGGGCCAACCAGCGCTTCGCCACCGTCTTCGGCGGCCGGGCCGAGGACCACCGCGGCCGCACGGTCGAGGACTACCTCTCCGGCCCCGAGGCCGACCGGCTCAACGCCACCATCGAACGCGTCCTGGCGACCGGGACCTCCGTCACCGATCTCCAGCTCATCGGCACCGCGCCCGGCGAACCCGGCAGCCGCCACTGGTCCATGAACCTCTACCGCGTGCACAGCGGCTCCGGCCGCCCCATCGGTGTCGCCGGACTGGCCACCGACGTCACCCGGCGGCACATCGCCGCCCGCGAGGCCGCCAGCGCCCGCCGCAACCTCGCCCTGCTCAACGAGGCCAGTGCCAGGATCGGCAACTCCCTCGATCTGGAGACCACCGCCCGCGAACTGCTCGACGTCGCCGTGCCCGGCTTCTGCGACCTCGCCTCCGTCGACCTCTACCAGGGGCTGCTCACCGGCGACGACGCACCGCCCGGGAGCTGGGATTCGCTCCGTCAGGAATCCGTCGGCACCTCCGCCGAACTGCGCCGCGTCGCCCAGGCCAGCGCGGTGTCGGACGCCCTGCCCGGCATCGCCGCGGACACCGGCTCGCCCGAGCTCGGCTCCGTACACCGTTTCTCGTTCGGCTCGCCGTGCGCCATCGCCCTGCGCACCGGCCATGTCGAGGACGTGCTCGGCGACGACCGGGGCTTCGTCCAGTCCACGCTCGCCGTGCCGATGGTCGCCCACGACACCGTGGTCGGACTCGTGCAGTTCTCCCGTACGAAGGGCAGCGAACCCTTCGGCGAGCGGGACCGGGCACTGGCCACCGAGCTCGCCGCCCGCGCCGCGGTCTGCATCGACAACGCCCGCCTCTACCGGCGCGAGCACGAGCGCGCGCTGATCCTCCAGCGCAGCCTCCTGCCGCCCGGCGACCCGGTCGCCGCGGGCCTCGACATCGCCTGCCGCTACCTCCCGGGGAACACGGCGACCGAAGTGGGCGGCGACTGGTTCGACGTGATCGAACTCCCCGGCCACCGCACTGCCCTCGTCGTCGGCGACGTGATGGGCCGCGGGCTGCGGGCCGCCGTGGCCATGGGTGAACTGCGCACCGCCGTACGGACCCTGGCCCTCCTGGACCTGGAACCCGCCGAGGTGCTCTCCGCGCTCGACGAGGTCGCCCGCGGACTCGGTACCCCCGGTGGGGGCAGCGCCTCCGGCGGCGGCTCCCAGTGGCCCTCGCGGGCCGCCCACAAGTCCCGCGAGGCGGACCTCTCCGAGGTCTATCTGGCGACCTGTGTGTACGCGGTCTACGACCCGGTCACCCGGCGGTGCACCTTCGCCAACGCGGGCCACCTCCCGCCCGCCGTGGCCGAACCGGGCAAGGCCGCCCTGCTGCTCGACGTCCCGCCCGGAATGCCGCTCGGCGTCGGCGGCGAACCCTTCGAGGAGGTCGAGGTCGAGCTGAAGGAGGGCTCCGTTCTCGCCCTCTACACGGACGGGCTCGTCGAATCCCGCGACCACCCGCTCGACGAGGGGCTCGACGCCCTGCGCGGAGCGCTCGTCGACCCGCGACGGCCGGTCGAGGAACTCTGCGACCACGTACTGACCACCCTCGACACCCGGCACGGCGAGGACGACATCGCCCTGCTGGTGGCCCGTATCCAGGGACTGCCGGCCGAGGCGGTCGGCGACTGGCGGCTGCCCCGCGAGCCCCGCTCCGTCGGCCGCGCCCGCGAACTGGCCCGTGGCCGGCTGTTCGCCTGGGGCTTGGACGACCTGGTGGACACCACCGAACTACTGGTCAGCGAGCTGGTCACCAACGCCCTGCGGTACGGAGAGGGCGAGATCCGGCTCAGGCTGCTGCGCGACCGCACCCTGGTGTGCGAGGTGTGGGACGCCGGACTCGTCCAGCCCCGGCGGCGGCGGGCCCGCGACACCGACGAGGGCGGGCGCGGACTCCAGCTGGTCGGACTGCTGAGCGAGGCCTGGGGGTCGAGGCGGATGCCGCGCGGCAAGACCGTCTGGTTCGAACTGGCCCTGCCCGACGGGGAGCCCGCCGCCGAACTCTCGATCGAGCAGCTGCTGAGCATGTACTGAGCCGAGCCCGTACCGGGCCGAGCCTGTACGGGGCCGGGCCTGTACGGGGCTGGGCACGGATGGACCTTTCCTTGTACGAGTGCCGAGTGCCGAGTACTCTCCGGTGGATTCCGTGCGCGTTCCCCGCGCATGAAGCCCCGCGCCGCGTCCGTCGTTCCTGCCGACGGTTCAGAAACGGTCGCCGCCACCGCGCCGGCCGCGCGTGCCCCCGCCGCCGAAGCTGCCCGGCCCGCCGCCCCCGGTGCGGCCCCCGTCGAAGCCTCCTCCGTAACCCCCGCCGCGTCCGTCCCCGCCCAGCAGCCCGCCGAGAAGGATCCCGCCGAGCACCGCGCCGGCCGTCCCGCCGTCCCCTGCCCGGCCACCGCACGGACCGCTCCCGTACGAGCGCACGTCCTGCTCGGCCAGGCTCCGGGCCTGGCCCGCCAGCGAGTCCGCCTGCTGCGCCTCGGCCAGCGCGCCCTGCGGATCCTGAGATCCGGCCGGCTCGCGGGACCGGTCCAGCCGCCGCCGGGCCTCCGCCAGACGGGTCCGGGCCCGGCTGCCCACCGCCCCCCGGTTCGTGGTGATGTAGTCGGCCGCGGCGGCGATCGCCGAACGCGCGGTGAGCGTCGCCCCGTCCAGGAGGGAGAGCGCCCGCCGGTCGCGCTGCTCCCGCTCACGGGCCCCGGCCAGCGGCGCGTCCGCCACCTCCACCCGGCGCAGCGCATCGATCGGGTCGTACGGACCGGCCTCCATCTCCTCCCGCACATCGCCGAGCACCGAGCGTGCACGGGCGATCAGGCCCCGCAGAGCTGCGGCCGGCGCACCGTTCCCGGTGCCTTCGAGCAGCCCGACCGCTTCGGCCAGGTCGGTCTCCGCCCCGGTGAGGGCGCCGGGCAGCCGGTCCGCAGCCTCCGCGAGTTCCCGGGCCCGCCGGTCCACGGCGTCGACGAGGGTGGCCACCTGGTCGACGGCGCCCTCGGCGGCCCGGAGGTGGACCGCCGCGGTTGCGTGGTCCGCGCCGTCCACCGACTGCCGGGCCCGGTTGAGGTTCGACGTGGCGAACAGCAGCCGGTCCTTGGCCTGCTCGATCTCACCGGCGACGGACGCCGACGCGGAGCGCGCGTACCGTTCGCGCATCGCGGCCAGTGCGCTCTCGGCCGCGGGGACCCGCCCGGCGAGCGCCCGGAACGCCGTCTCGGCGGTAACCAGGGCCTGCGAGGCGTCGCGCTCCAGGCCGCGCAGCCGGTCGAAGTCCTCGGCCACGGCGTCCAGGCGGGAATCCGCGCCCGCGCAGCGGCCGATGATCTCGTCCAGCATCCGGCGCCTGGTCGCGTCGTCCTCGGGAAAGGCGTCGTCCAACTGCTGACGCAGCCGGAACGCGGCCGTCAGCTCACCCTTCGCGTACCCGACGGCCTCCGCGAACGGGGCCGCCGCCTCCTCGCCGGACCGGGCCGTGGCGAACCCCAGTTCCTCCTCGCTGGTGCGGACCGCGTTGTCGGTCTCCACCAGCACCTCCTTCGCGCGGGCGTCCAGCTCCGGCAGCGGAGTCGGCGCGGGCGGCCCGCCCGGCCCGCCGGATGCGGGGCCCCAGCCCTTCGCACCGGGCGTGGTACGGGTCGTGGCGCGCCGCCTGCGCCGGACGTACGCATAGCCGGCCGCCGCTGCCGCCCCGCCCACGACGGCCACCGGAAGGATCAGGTCCGCCCCGCTCGTCCCGCCGGAACCGCCGGTTCCGGGATCGGCGGCCCCGGGCGTGAAGGCCGCGGTGGGCACGGCCTTGCCGGCCGGCACGGCGGAGTGGCCGTTCGCCACGCCGATCGCCGCACCGGCCCAGTCGTTCTCCCGGGGCGCGGGCCCGATCGCCGTCCGCGCCACGTCGTCGAGCTGCGCGGCGGTGAGCCGGGAGTCCTGTTCGACGGTGTACGCATACTGCCGGTCGTGGGCGGCGACGACGAGCTGGTCCCGGGACAGCGTGACGGGACCGTCGGAGCGAGCGGCCGTCGCTGCGGGAAGGGCCGGCCAGCACACCGTCAGCAGCGCGGCGAGAAGGGCCCGGCCCGGTACGGATATCCGGGTACGACTCACGAGCGGCGTCACGTCTGTGAGGCTATGTCCACCCTCCGTCACCCGCGACCCGGCGACCCGCCCCGCCGTCGTCCCCCGAGCAGTGCGCCATGATGCCCTCGTACGGCGACGACGGCACACCGGCACACAGGGGGAGACGGACGTGCTCACGGGGATCAGGCACCTGGGCGGGCAGATACGGGGACGGGCGGCCCGGTACCGGTGGGCCTGGCCGAGAAGGATCGCCCTGGGAGCGGTCCTGGTGATCGTGGTGCCGGTCCTCACCGCGGGCGTCACCCTGCGGCTCAACTACTCCGGCGACCCCGGCGACGGCACCCGCACCCGCGGCCGCGACGCCATCTGGCTCGGCCACGCCTGGGTCGACGGCCGCAAGGACGACGCCGACCTCGCCGCCTTCGCCACCCGGATCGAGGGGACCGGGATCAAGGACCTGTACGTCCACGCCGGACCGCTGGAGCACGACGGCACGCTGCCCGCCGGCCGCTACCCCCGGGCCAAGTGGCTGCTCGACGCCGTGCACCGCACCCTGCCCGGCATCCGGGTCCAGGCCTGGCTCGGCGACGTACTCGCCACCGAGGGGCCCGACGGGCTGCGCCTGGAGCGGGCCGCGTCCCGCACCGCCGTGGTCGCCTCGGCCCGGCAGATCCTGGACGCCGGGTTCGACGGCGTCCATTTCGACCTGGAACCGCTGCACTCCGGCGACCGTCACTACCTCTCGCTCCTCGACGACCTCGGCGCGCTCACCGGGGCGCGCGGCGCGCGGCTGTCGGTCGCCGCCCACCAGATCGACCCGCTGCCGGCGGCACACAGCGTGATCGGCGCGCTCAGCGGCAGTGAGAAGTGGTGGTCGCAGAAGTTCTTCGGACAGGTCGCGCGCCGGGTCGACCAGATCGCCGTCATGTCGTACGACACCTGGATGCCCCTGGAGGGGATGTTCGGCGGCTATGTCGCCCACCAGACGGCGCTCGCCCTCGAAGTGACGCCGAAGGACACCGACCTGCTGATGGGGCTGCCGTTCTTCCACGAGAGCGACCTCGGACACCACGAATCCGCCGAGACGGTCGAGGCCGCGGTGCGCGGCACCCGGCTGGGACTGGGGCGCACGGACCGCGGCCGTGAACGGTTCGGGGTCGCGCTCTACGTCGACTTCGCCGCGCGCGACGGCGACTGGGCGGCGTACCGCGCGGGCTGGAACTGAGAGCGTCCGGCAGCAGGCCTCGCGGCTCGCGGGGCTGGACGCTCCGAGCGGCGGCGTACCGGGCCGGGGCCGGGCCCCGAGCGCTCCGCCCCGGACCGGTACACCGCCACGCCTTCAGGCGGTTCAGATGGAGAACCGCTCCTTGGCGAGCAGCGGTCGCACCTTCGACCGGAATCCACCGGTCCGGAACGGCCGCTGGAGCAGGCCGGGGCGGATCGCCTGGGCCAGCGCCGCGGCGATCATGCCCTGGTCGAGCGCGAGCAGGTAGTCACTGACCCGCCCGGTGCCGACGTTGACGGAGTCCCGGAAACCGTACCCCGCGTGATAGGCGCCGAAGTCGCGGTCGAGCGCGCGCAGGTTGGCGATCGCCTCGTCCGGGGCGTAGGGCAGCGCGAGGAAGGAGGCGTGCGGAGTGACCACCCCGTTGGTGAACGCCGAGGCGGGCGGCAGCGGTTCGCCGTCCTTGGTGTACGTACGGTCGGTGTTGGAGGCGTAGCCGTCGACCTGCATCCCGATCGCGTCGACGCCGTACTCCTGGTAGCCGCCCTCGGGGATGTTGGCGGGGGAGAAGCCCCAGTACCCGTACCCGGCCTCCTGCATGCCGTGCTCGATCTGGCTGCGGACGTACCGCTGGTGCGTGAGGCCCCAGGAACTCGGCGACCACTGCGCCTCCGGCACGAACAGGGGCACCATCAGGGCCTCGAACATCGACCCGCCCCAGCTGGGCACGATCTTCCGGCCGCGATGGGTGTAGTGCCCCTGCCAGACCCGCACGCCGTCCATGGCGACGTAGCCGCCCTGCGGGTGCTGCTCCTGCTCGTGCTCGGGGAGCATCGTGCGCAGCAGGTGCCAGTAGTGGTCGGCGGGCAGCGAGCCGTCCGCGATGCCCAGGTAACTGGCCATCCGGGGCTCGGTGTTGAGCGCGCCGTAGTGGTGGCCGGTGGGTTCGCCGGTGTCGGTCCAGAAGCCGCCGCGCAGCTGGCCGGGGCCGGTGACCGGGTCGGCCGGGTCGTACGGCGTGTAGTAGTACGACCAGTCGGCGGTGGCCAGGATGCGGGCGATCCGGGGACGCAGCGCGGGCGCGGCGTCGGCGGCGATGCGCAGACCGGTGATCAGCCAGGCGTTGTCGACGGAGGACAGGAACGGGCGCACCGGATCGCCGGTGCCGGGCCACCGGGTGAGGACCGAACCGTCGTGCGCGTCGTACCAGTTGAGCCAGAAGCCGTGGTGGCGCTCCAGCTTCTCGACGGCCCGCACCGTGTGCTCCAGCCTGCGGCGCATGGTGGCGTCGTCGATCACGCCGAGCCCGGCGGCGGCCACGGTCGACCAGAGGCCGCAGCCGATGTTGGTGGGGGAGGTCTGACGCGACTGCACGGGGGTGCCGGGCCCGCTGACGTCGATCTTGTCGACGGCGAGACCGAAGTCGGTCGTCATGGCCTCGATCGAGCGATACGTGTCGCGGAACCAGCGAAGGAGCAACGGGGAGTCCGAGCCACGCACGGGCTGGGCGGCGGCACCCGCCGCCGGTGCGGTCAAGGCACCGAGCGACAGGGCGGCGGCCCCTGTCCCCGCTGCGGTGAGAAACGTACGACGGTTCATCAGAACCCCTCGAAGAAGAGCCACCGACTGTGGGCGGTGGACGGATTTCGTTCGTCGGTCGTGATTGCGGGCGCGGGGCGCCGTGCTGCGTACGGCACCCGCGTGCGCCGCCGCTCGTGAGCAGGGCAGGACACGAGTGGCGCCGCACGCGGGCACAGGGTCCGCAAGGACCCTGCTGTACGGGAACCGGCGTCCGTCAGGTGTCGCCGGTTCCCGTACGGGCGGGAGCTGTCAGGTTGCTCCCGGTCAGGGGGAGCCGAGGCTGCTCGGCTCGGGGCCGGGGTCAGTCGGCGATGCGCGGCAGCGCGCGCGTGCGGCCCATCTCGCCGAGCCGGACGGCGGACGGCTTGGGCAGGCGCTCGAAGGTCTCCGGGTCCCAGCCGATCAGGCCGAAGGTGGGCTTGTAGGAGCCCCACTCGTAGTTGTCGAGCGCGCTCCAGGCCAGGTAGCCCTGGATGTTCAGGCCGTCCTGGATCGCGGAGGCGACCTCGTTCAGGGCGCCGGTGTAGTAGTCGATGCGGCGGGTGTCGTCGTCGGTCGCGATGCCGTTCTCGGTCACGATCAGCGGGATGCCGTTGCCCAGCACCTCGGCGGTGTGGCGCAGCGCGTAGCCGACCGCGGAGGGGTAGTACTCCCACTGCGTGAGGGTGCGCTCGGCGCCCTCGGCGGTGGGTATCGGGCCCTCGGGGCCGATCTTGGTCCGGGTGTAGGACTGCACACCGATCCAGTCGTCGCCGCGGGCCGCCTCGATGAAGACGTCCTCGCGGGGGTGACGGTAGGCCGCGGTGACCTCCTCGGCGCCGGGCAGGGCCTGGTAGACCTGGTTGGCGATGGTCCAGCCGACCTTGATGTCCGGGTTGATGGCGCGGACCTGCTCGACGGCCGCGTGGTGCGCGGCGATGACGGCCTCGGTGGTCTCGTCGTCGGGGGTCGGCAGGCCGGCGGGCGGGAAGCTGTTGTCGCCCCGCTTGGCCTGGCCGGCCATCACGGCGATCATGTTCGGCTCGTTGATGGTGCAGACGTGGCCGACGCCCTCGGCGATCACCGGCGCGCAGGCCGCGACGTAGCGCGCGAAGAGCTCGGTCGCGCCCTCGGCGGTCCAGCCGCCGCGCGCCTCGAACCACTGCGGCACGGTGAAGTGGTGCAGGGTGATCATGGGGCGCAGGCCGCGCTCGATGCAGCCCTCGACCATGCGCCGGTAGTGGGCGATCTCGGCCCGGGAGAACGTGCCCTCGACCGGCTCGATGCGCGCCCACTCGATGGAGAACCGGTAGTCGGTGAAGCCCAGACCGGCCAGCACGTCCATGTCCTCGTGCCAGCGGTGGTAGCTGTCGCAGGCGTCCAGGCTGGGCTCCTGGATGTGGGTGCCCGCGGCGTGCTCCTTGACCCACCAGTCGCTGTTGATGTTGTTGCCCTCGATCTGGTGGGCGGCCGTGGAGGCGCCCCACAGGAAGCCTTCGGGGAACGGGACCTGGGTGTGCGTCATCGCAAACCGTCTTTCTGGTGATGAAGGGGTGTGGCCGACGGGGTGTGGGGCCGTGGCCTCGTACGTTTCGGGGGCCCGCGGCGCGGGCCGGGCCGGTGCTACTTCATGCCGGCCGTGGCGATGCCCTGGGTGAAGTGCCGCTGGAGCGCGACGAACAGGACGATGACGGGCAGGACGACCAGCAGGGAACCGGCCATCAGCATGCCGTTGGAGCCGCCCGCCTTGTTGGGGTCGGTGGCGAAGGTGGCCAGCGCGACCGGCAGGGTGTACTTGTCGGGGTCGTTGGTCGCGATGAGCGGCCAGACGAAGTTGTTCCAGGAGCCCAGGAACGTGAAGATCGACAGCGTCGCCAGAGCGGGTTTCACCAGCGGCATCACGATGCGCCAGAAGATGTACCACTCACCGGCGCCGTCCATCCGGGCCGCTTCCAGCAGCTCGTCCGGGATCGACTGCATGAACTGCCGCATCAGGAAGACCCCGAAGGCTCCGGCGGCGAACGGCAGCACCAGACCGGCGTACGAGTCGATCAGCTGCAACTTGCTCATCAGCACGAACAGCGGCAGCAGCATCAGGTTGCCGGGCACCATCAGGGCGCCGAGGACCAGGCCGAAGATCTTGTTGCGGCCGACGAAGTTCAGCTTGGCCAGGGCGTAGCCGAGCATCGAGCAGAACACCAGGTTCGAGACGGTGACCAGCACCGCCACGATCACCGAGTTCATGAAGTACAGCGGCAGATCGAGCTTGTCGAGCAGCTCCCGGAAGTTGTCCAGGGTCCACTCGGTCGGGATCCACACGGGCGGACTGGCCGTCAGTTCCTGCGGCGTCTTGAAGGCCGAGAGAGCCATCCACAGGAACGGCGCCGACATGATCAGCAGGCCGACGGACAACAGGACGTAGACCAGGACGCGCTTCGGGTTGCGGGCCTTCTTCGTCACGGACGGCCGCGTGTCCCCGGGCTTCTTCGACGGCGCCGTCGAGACGGCGCCCGGTGCACTGGTGGCGCTCATTTCGTGTTGTCCTTCAGCAGTCGGAGCTGCAGCACCGTGATGCCCATGATCACTACGAAGAGGACATACGCCATGGCGCTCGCATAGCCCATGTGGAAGAAGTTGAAGCCCTCGCGGTACATGTTCAGCGAGACGGTGAGCGTGGAGTCCGAGGGACCGCCCTGGGTCATCACGAACGGCTCCTCGAAGACATTGAGGTAACCGATGGTCGTGATGACCGTGGCGTAGAGCAGCGTCGGCCGCAGCAGGGGCACGGTGATGCCCCTGAACTCCTGCCAGACACCGGCACCGTCCAGCCGCGCGGCCTCCCGTACCTCGGTGGGGATGGCCTGCAGACCTGCGATGAAGAGCACCATGACCGTGCCGAGGTTGCGCCAGACCGCCATCGCGATCATCGACGGCATGGCGAGCGTCTCGGAGCCCAGGAAGTCGGGCGAGGTGAGGCCCACTTCGGAGAAGAGCCCCGCGACGAGCCCGTCGCTCGGGTCGAGCACGAACCGCCAGACCACGGCGACCGCGACGATGGTCGTGACCACCGGGGCGTAGAAGCCGACGCGGAAGAAGGTCCGCGCCCGGTCGATGCCGTTGTTCAGCAGTACGGCGACGACCAGCCCGAGGAGGATCGTCAGCGGAACACCGATCACCACGAAGTACGCCGTGTTGAACAGCGACGTGAGGAACTTGTCGTCGCTGAACAGCTTGACGTAGTTCTCGAAGCCGATGAAGTTCGCGTCCAGCGGGTGCGTGACATTGCGCAGCCCGAAGTCGGTGAAGCTCATCGCCAGTGTGGCGACGATCGGGAACGCCATGAAGACGAGGAACAGGACGAGGAAGGGGGTGGAGAACAGCCAGCCGGCGAGGTTCTGCACACCCATCGACTTGCCTCGGCGCCGGCGACCCGCGGGCCCGGTGGCCGGGGACCCGGAGGCCCCCGGCCCGGCCTGCACCTTGGCCGTCTGCGCGGCCTTTGAGGTCATGGTGCGCATGACTCCTACTTCACGAGGCCTTCGATTTGGGACTGGGCGGTCTTGAGAGCGTCCTCGGCGGACGCCTTGCCCTGGGTGACCTTGGCGATGGCCTGGTCGACCTTGTCGGTGATCTCCGTCCAGTTGGACAGCGACGGGGAGGCCTTGGCGGTGTCCATCTGCTTCTTGAACACCTGGAGGTTGGCGTCGTCGGCGAGGTCGCCGGAGGTCCAGGCGGAGGTGTTGGCCGGCAGGTCCTTGGTGCGCTTGTACCAGTCGGCCTGGCCCTTGGTGTCGGTCAGGTACTTGATGAACTCGGTGGCGGCGGCCTTGTGCTCACTGTCCTTGGAGATCACCAGGGAGGAGCCGCCGGCCATGGAGACGGAGGACTTGTCGGCGGGCACGTTGGCCACCGCCCACTTGCCCTTGATCTGCGGCTGGCCCTCGTTCAGCAGGGTGACGTGCCAGGGGCCGCCGAAGAACATCGGGACGCGGCCGTTGCCGAAGTCCTTCACCACGTCGTAGCCGGGCTGCACGGACTTGTTGGAGAGCCCCTTGTCGAAGTACGAGCCGTACTCCTTGAGCGCCTTGACGGCCTCGGGGCTGTCGATGACGGCCTCGCCCTTGTCGTTGACGATCTCGCCGCCGGCCGAGTACAGGAAGGAGTAGAAGTTCTGCACCGTGTCCAGGCCGCTGGGCTGGATGGACAGGCCCCACTTGGTTCCGGCCTTCTTCTGGTAGGCCGTGGCGAGGTCCTGCATCTCCTTCCAGTCGGTCGGAGCCTTGGTGATGCCGGCCTTCTCGGCCAGGTCGGTGCGGTAGTAGAGGACGCGGGTGTCGACGTACCACGGCACGCCGTACGCCTGGCCGTCCACCTCGCCCTGCTTCCAGCCGGACGGGAAGTAGTCCTTCTCGTTGAAGGTCTTGGTGTCGACCGGCTCCAGCACACCGAGCTCGGCGAACTCGCCCATGTAGCTGCCGCCCATCTGCGCCACGTCCGGCAGCGTGCCGGCGGCGGCCGCGGAGACCAGCTTCTGGTGGGCGACGTCCCAGCCGACCGGGGTCACCTTGACGGTGATGTTCGGGTTGGCCTTCTCGTACACCTTGGCCACATCCGCGAGCTTCTCGCCCTCGGCCCCCATGGCCCAGACAGTGAGCGTCTGCTTCTTGTCCGCGGCGACGTCGTCGCCACCGGAGCTGCCGCACGCGGTGAGACCGAGAGTGAGCGCAGCCGTGACTGCGATACCGATCGAGGCGTTTCTGGCGGTGCGGGACATGGAGGGCTCCTCCTCGAGCAATCCGGATGTATGCGCTGCCTGTAAGCGCATACATCACTCTGCGGCAGAGATTCAGGAATCCGCAAGAGGGTGCTAGGTCACACTCGTGCAACGTGCTGGACATCTGAATGTTCAACTTGGCACGGTAAGTGCCTCGTTTGCGAAATTGGGGATGGTGTGACCGATTTCGCGGATTCCTTGACCAAGATCACAGGACTGTTCCGCCGGGACCCGGGCCGATACGGTCGTGCCCATGGCTTCGTTCGAACACGACTTCCCCTTCGATCCCGCGTACGGCTACACGCTCCAGGACCTGCTGCGCGTCCCCGCTCCCGCCGCCCCGGACGATTTCGACGCCTTCTGGCAGGCCCGTCACGAGCAGGCCCGCCAGGTCGCCACGGAGCCGGAGCTCGGGCCGGTGGAGGAGGAGCGCGACGGGGTGCGGATCCACGGCGTGACCTTCACCTCGGTGGGCGGGGTGCGGCTCGGCGGCTGGGTGGCACTGCCCGTCGAGGGGCCGGCGGAGTACGGATTCGTCATCGGACACGGCTACGGCGGCCGGCACGAGCCGGGCCCCGATGTGCCGCTGCCGCTGCCCCGGGCCGCGGCGATCCTGCCGTGCGTACGGGGCATGGGTGCGCGCGGACTGCGGCCGGGCGTCCCGGACGTGTCCAGCGGGCATGTGCTGCACGGCATCGGGTCGCGCGACACGTATGTCATCGGCGACTGCGTGGCGGACCTGTGGTGCGCGGCGTCGGCGCTGCACGAACTGGTGCCGGAACTGGCGCCGGGGGAGGGTGGCCCCGGGCTCGGCTACCTCGGGGAGAGCTTCGGCGGCGGGCTCGGCGCGCTGGCGCTGCCCTGGGACGACCGCTTCGCGGCCGGTCAGCTGACGGTGCCCACCTTCGGCAACCACCCGCTCCGGCTCACCCTGCCGTGCATCGGCAGCGGGGAGGCGGTGCGGGAGTACCGCCAAGGCCACCCGGAGGTCACCGAGGTGCTGCCGTACTTCGACGCCGCCACGGCCGCGACGCGGCTGGAGACGCCCACGCTGGTGGCCGCGGCGCTCTTCGACCCCTCGGTGCCGCCGCCGGGGCAGTTCGCCGTGCACAACGCGCTGGCCGGTGAGCACGAGCTGCTGGTGCTGAACGCGGGGCACTTCGAGTACGAGGGCACAGAGGCGGAGGTGGCGGAGCTCCGGGCAGCCGGGCGGCGGTTCTTCGGGGAGCGGCTGAAGCGGGCCTGAGGGGCGCCGGGCGGGCCCGGGGAGGGCCGGGCCCGCGGGAGCCGCCGGGGCGGCGGGAGCCGCCGGGGCGGCGGGAGCCGCCGGGGCGGCGGTTCCCGTCAGCCGCAGCCGCAGCTGGCGCGGCGGACCACGGACACCGGCAGCATCAACGACACCGGCTCCCGCCCGCTGTCGCCCAGTCGCTGCACCAGCAGCTCCACCGCCTGCTCGCCGAGTTGGCGGATCGGCTGGCGCACGGTCGTGAGCGAAGGGCGGACGATCCGGCTCAGCGGAATTCCGTCGAACCCGGTCACCGCGATGTCCTCCGGCACCCGCACCCCGCGCCGCTCCAGCGCCCGCAGCGCGCCCACCGCCATCTGGTCGTTGGCGAACAGCATGGCCTCGGGCCGTTCGCCCTCCCGGTCCAGCAGCGCCTCTGCGGTCCGCGCGCCCTCCGCCTGCGTCATGATCTCCGCCCGCAGGTCCGGCGCGTCCGGCACCGGCAGCCCGGCGTCGCGGCACGCCTCCCGGAAGCCGCGGAACCTCGCCTCGGCGTCCGGTGACTCGACCTCGCCGCCGACGAAGGCGAGCCTGCGCAGCCCGTGGTCCTCGATCAGATGGCGGGCCAGTTCGCGCTCCCCGTCGGCGTTCGCGACGACGATGTGGTCGAGGTGGTCGATCTCGCGGGGGCCGGCGATCATCACCACCGGAAGCCGGCGCGATATCACTTCGAGGTCCTCGGTCGGCACGGTCTGCGCCAGCACGGCGAAGCCGTCGACCCGGCCCGCCACCTTCGCGACGCTCTCCGGTCCGCCCTCCAGCGACGCGGCGATCAGCAGCGCGTACCCGTGCCGGCGCGCCGCCCGCTCCATGCCGCGGATGATCTGGTCGGAGTAGAGCATCACCGCGTCGTCGGCGTCGCTGTCCGCCTCCGCGTCGGCCTCGGCGTCGGGGTCGGCCATGTCGGGGAAGCAGAGGCCGAGCACGCCTGTGGTCCGGCTGGCCAGACCCCGGGCGTTCCCGCTGGGTACGTAACCGAGCTGGCGGGCGGCTTCGAGGACCCGTTCACGGGTCTGGGCGCGTACCGAATCGGGGGTGCGGTAGACCCGCGAGACCGTGGCAATGGAGACTCCCGACCGCTCGGCGACGTCGTACACCGTTGGGGCGCTCACTCGACCGACCGTCCGCTTCTTCTTCTGTACCGAAGCACCTGCTGTTGCATGCGCCGACCCTCTTCTGAAAGCGCATTCACCCTAGATCGCGGGCCGCGTGACGAGCAAGACCGGACCGGCCGCCACGCCCGCGCCGGCCCGCGCGGAGCAGTGCGTCCGCAGTGCGGTTGATTCCTGGCGCGCCGGAGAGCGGGGCTCGTCGAGCGGGCGCCCGTGCGGCGCGACAGCCGGTGCCGCTGCGCCGCACGGGTGAGGTTCGGGGCCGTCGCGCCGTGTCTGCGCCGCCGCTCGCGCGGGGGCGCCTTCAGTGGTGGGCGGAACCAGTGTGATCAACTGCAAATGCCACCAAAAACGCACAATTCGGCACGCCCGCTGTCGGGTGGGTCGGGCCGGCCCCGGAGGTATCAGCCATGTTCCACGTCGGCGTCCCGCGGAGGACGGCCCGAAAGCGCCGCTCCCTCGCGCTCCTCACGACGGGTGTGCTGACGCTCCCCGTGCTGGCGGGCTGCAGCTCCGGCGACGGCGGCGCGACCGCCGGGCCAGCCCCCCAGGACATCGCGGTCACCGACCGTGACCTGGTCGCCGAGGGCGGCACGGTCGACTGGGCGATCGACTCCGTGCCCGCCACCCTCAACGCCTTCCAGGCGGACGCCGACAGCTCCACCACCCGGATCGCCGGCGCCCTGCTGCCGACGCTCTTCCCCCTGGACGCCAGGGGCAGGCCGCAGCTGAACCCGGACTATCTGGAGTCCGCGAAGGTGGTCGAGAGCGAGCCCAGGCAGGTGGTGCTCTACCGGCTCAACCAGCGGGCGGTGTGGAGCGACGGCCGGGAGATCGGGGCGCCCGACTTCGTCGCCCAGTGGCGGGCGCTGAGCGGCACGGACTCGGCCTTCTGGACCGCCCGCAACGCCGGCTACGACCGCATCGAGAAGATCGAACGCGGCGCCGACGACCTGGAGGTACGGGTCACCTTCGCCAAGCCGTACGCGGACTGGCGCTCGCTGTTCTCCCCGCTGTACCCGAAGGAGGTGACCGGCTCCCCGAAGGCCTTCAACGACGCGGCCCGGACCACGCTCAAGGCCACCGCCGGCCCCTTCCGGCTGCGCGGGGTGGACAAGAAGACGGGCGAGGTCACCCTGGTCCGCAACCCTCGCTGGTGGGGCAGCCCGGCCAAGCTCGACTCGCTGGTCTTCCGGGCCGTGGCGCCGCAGGACCGGACCGAGGCGCTGGCCGCGGGCAAGGTCGACGTGGCCGATGTCGACGCCGCGGCCGCGCACCGCATCGCGCAGGCGGCCGACGGCAAGGGCGTGAACGGGCAGCCGCTCGCCCAGGGGCCCGGCGCCGCGACCGATCCGTCCGCCGCCCTGCGCTCCTGGGCCATGGCGCACGGCTCGGACGCCGCGGAGGCGGCCGCCGCGCAGGCGGCCAGGGAGAAGAGCCGGGCCGCCGCCGAGACGTACGCCGCCGAGCAGAGCGGGCTGAGCGCCTACGTGGTGCGCAAGTCGCTGGAACCCGCCTACACCCAGCTGGCGCTGAACGGCGAGTCCGGTCCGCTCGCCGACGACCGGGTGCGCCGGGCGGTCGCCCGTGCCCTGAACCGCCAGGAGCTCGTCGACACCGTGCTGGAGCCGCTCGGCCTGCCCGCCCGGCCGCTCGGCAGCCATCTGGCCCTGGCCGGGCAGCCGGCGTACAAGGACAGCAGCGACGCGCTCGGCGGCCAGGACACCGAGGAGGCGCAGGCGCTGCTGGCCGATGCGGGCTGGACACCGGAGGGCGCGGTCAGCGCCTCGGACGGCACCAAGGCGGGCAGCGAAGCCGGGAAGAAGAGCGGGAAGGACGCGGAGAAGAAGGGAACGGGCGCGGCCGGGAAGACGGGCGGCACGGACGGCAAGCCCGGCGACGGCACGGACGGCAAGCCCGGCGACGGCGCGGACGGCAAGCCCGGCGACGGCGCGGACCGGCGCGAGCCCGCCCCCGACGACGGCCTGTACATCGTCGGCGACGACGGCAAACCCGGCGACGGCGACCCGGCGGGCGACGCCACCCACGTACTCGCCCCAGCCCCCGCCGCCGCGCTCCACAGCTCCGCCCTGCTGCGCCAGGCCGGATACCTCTCCGACTCCGGTACGTCGGAGGACGTCCCTTCCCGGGCCTTCGCCCAGGACAAGCAGCCGGGCGGCGCCACAGGTGCGTACGCCCCCGCGGGCACCGCGGCCCCGGCCCCCGGGGCCGACGGGCGCCGCGGCCCGCTCGGCAAGGACGGCAAGCCGCTGACCCTGCGCTTCGTCCAGCCGTCCGGTCCGGGGTCGGAGCCGCTGCGCAACGTCGGGGACAAGATCTCGGCAATGCTCGAATCGGTCGGCATCCGTACGGAGATCACCAAGGTCTCCGACGAGAGTTACTTCCAGGACCACATCGCCTCCGGCAACTACGACCTGGCGCTGTACTCCTGGCCCGCGACCGCCTACCCGGCGACCGACGACCGCCCGATCTTCGCCAAGCCGGTGCCCGCCACCGACGGCTCGCTGCAGGTCGAGCAGAACTACACGCGCGTCGGCACGGACCACATCGACCAGCTCTTCGACCAGGCGGTCTCGGAGCTGGACGAGGATGCCGCCCAGGAGCTGATGAAGCAGGCCGACGCCCGGATCTGGGCCGCCGCCGGATCGATTCCGCTCTACCAGCGCCCGCAGCTCGTGGCCGCGAGCCGGAAGCTGGTGAACGTCGGCGCGTTCGGCTTCGGGGCACCGCGCTACCAGGACGTCGGCTTCAAGGCTCCGCAGGCCGCCGGAGCCCCGGCGAACAAGAAGAAGTACGACGAGAGGCTGCGGTAGCGGGGGAGAACCAGCAGGTCAGAACACGACGTAAGCTCAGAACTGGCTCAAATCCCTTGCCCGCCGGATTGCCCGGCGGGCAGGGTCGCTTCTGCCCCGCTGACCCGAGTGGCCGCTCACTCCCCCCACCTCCGAGCCCCCCCAACCCGGGCCCCTGCTCCGGTTCTCTCGGAGATTCCGCTTCGGAGCCCCACCTCCGGAGCCCCGCGATCCCGTGTCCGCCTCCGCCGCCCGCAGGGCCGTGGTCGTGCCACCGGTGAAATTCACCGGAAGAACCGGCCACGGGGGCGGGAACACGCGGCGGACGCGGGCTCTCGCCCCTGCGGCCGTTACACGTCGGCGCTCGGCCCGACCACCGTCACCGCGGGCTCCGCGGACCGGGGGGAGGCCCTTTCCGAGGCCGGCAGGACTTGCCCGGGAAGCCGCTGCGGCGCCAGCCCCGTACCATTGGACGAGCCGTGGCGTGTCCGCCCGGCGGGCGTACGAGGACTTGAGACCGACTTAGACGCCTGATCCCACGATCCGAGAGAAGCGCAAGCCACCCATGCCCACGCGCCACGACATCCGTAACGTAGCCATCGTCGCCCACGTCGACCACGGCAAGACCACGCTGGTCGATGCCATGCTCAGGCAGGCCGGCGCCTTCGCCGCGCACGCCGCCGAGAACCTCGACGAACGCATGATGGACTCGAACGACCTGGAGCGTGAGAAGGGCATCACGATCCTCGCCAAGAACACGGCGGTGAAGTATCACCCCAAGGACGGCGGGGACCCGATCACGATCAACATCATCGACACCCCCGGCCACGCCGACTTCGGCGGTGAGGTCGAGCGAGGTCTGTCGATGGTGGACGCGGTCGTGCTCCTGGTCGACGCCTCCGAGGGCCCGCTCCCGCAGACCCGCTTCGTGCTGCGCAAGGCGCTCGCCGCGAAGATGCCGGTCATCCTCTGCATCAACAAGACGGACCGCCCCGACTCCCGGATCGCCGAGGTCGTCGACGAGACGTACGACCTCTTCCTGGACCTGGACGCGGACGAGGACCAGATCGAGTTCCCGATCGTCTACGCCTGCGCCCGTGACGGCGTCGCCTCGCTGACCAAGCCGGAGGACGGCACCGTCCCGGCCGACAGCGACAACCTGGAGCCGTTCTTCTCCACGATCCTGGCGCACGTCCCGGCCCCGGAGTACGACGAGGACGCCCCGCTCCAGGCCCACGTCACCAACCTGGACGCCGACAACTTCCTCGGCCGTATCGCCCTCTGCCGCGTCGAGCAGGGCGAGCTGCGCAAGGGGCAGACCGTCACCTGGATCAAGCGCGACGGCACGATGTCCAACGTCCGCATCACCGAGCTGCTGATGACCGAGGCGCTCACCCGCAAGCCGGCCGAGAAGGCGGGTCCGGGCGACATCTGCGCCATCGCCGGTATCCCGGACATCATGATCGGCGAGACCCTGGCCGACCCCGAGAACCCGATCGCGCTGCCGCTGATCACGGTCGACGAGCCGGCCATCTCGATGACCATCGGCACCAACACCTCGCCGCTGGTCGGCAAGGGCGGCAAGGGCCACAAGGTCACCGCCCGCCAGGTGAAGGACCGCCTGGACCGCGAGCTGATCGGTAACGTCTCGCTCCGCGTCCTGGACACCGAGCGCCCCGACGCCTGGGAGGTCCAGGGCCGCGGTGAGCTCGCGCTGGCCATCCTCGTCGAGCAGATGCGCCGTGAGGGCTTCGAGCTCACGGTCGGCAAGCCGGAGGTCGTCACCAAGCAGATCGACGGCAAGACGCACGAGCCGATCGAGCGCATGACGATCGACTCCCCCGAGGAGCACCTCGGCGCCATCACCCAGCTGATGGCGACCCGCAAGGGCCGCATGGAGACGATGACGAACCACGGTTCGGGCTGGGTCCGCATGGAGTGGATCGTTCCGTCCCGCGGACTCATCGGCTTCCGTACGGAGTTCCTGACACAGACCCGCGGTACGGGCATCGCGCACTCCATCTTCGAGGGCCACGAGCCGTGGTTCGGCGAGCTGCGCACCCGCCACAACGGCTCGCTGGTCGCCGACCGCGCCGGTTCCGTGACGCCGTTCGCCATGGTCAACCTCCAGGAGCGCGGTGTCATCTTCACCGAGGCCGGCACCGAGGTCTACGAGGGCATGATCATCGGCGAGAACTCCCGCGCCGACGACATGGACGTGAACATCACCAAGGAGAAGAAGCTCACCAACATGCGTGCGGCTTCCGCCGACACCACGGAGAACGTGGTTCCGGCCCGCAAGCTCTCCCTGGAGCAGTCCCTGGAGTTCTGCCGCGAGGACGAGTGCATCGAGGTGACCCCGGAGACGGTCCGTATCCGCAAGGTCGTCCTCGACCAGAAGGAGCGCGGCCGCGCCGCGTCGCGCGCCAAGCGCTGAACCGGCACCGGGCGCCGGGCGCGCCCGTATGAACAACGGGGCCCGGTCCTCCGTCAGTTGACGGAGGACCGGGCCCCTTGTGCGACCGCCCGGGCGGTCGTCCGGACCCACAGCGTCTCACCCGGCACTGCACCCCCGCAGGCACCCTGAATTGCATCCGGTGTTGCGTCAGCAACCACGCAGAACCAGCGGTGTGCTGTCAAGCAGGACGGTCAGGCCTCTGTCCAGTGCTTTTCTTCGGTGATCCGTCCGCATATCGATCGTCGCTCTCCGAAAGCTGCGCTAACGGTCCGTTTCGAGTGTGTCTGTCTGAGATCGCTTTGTCCGGATTTCGGGCAATCGAGCTTCCTCGATGTTGTCAAACCGAGACCCCTTAAGTGTGGTTTACGGCCCCGTCGTACTTAATAGTTGGCTCCGTTGAGCTCGGGTCAATGGGTCACGCACTGTGGGGAGTGCCGACTCACGAGCACACTAGGGGCACTGAACGATCACCGTCAGGGGTGTCGGTGTATCACTCCAGTGCCCTTCTTGTAGTCAAAAGTGGACTCATGAGGAGGAAACCCATGCGTGGTGCCAAGAGCGCCAAGTGGGTCGCGGGAGCGGCCATCATCGCCCTGGCTGCGACCGCCTGTGGTGGTGGCGACAAGGGCAGTGACAGTGGCATGAACTCCGGCAAGGCGGACCCGAACGGGATCCTGACCGCCCAGCTGAGCGAGCCGCAGAACCCGCTGCAGCCGGCCAACGCCAAGGAGAGCCAGGGCAGCCGTGTCCTGCGCGCGATCTTCTCCGGCCTGGTCGACTACGAGCCCGGCACCGGCAAGCTCGTGTACGTGAACGCCGAGTCCGTGACGCCCAACGCGGACTCGTCCGTGTGGACCGTCAAGCTCAAGCCGGGCTGGAAGTTCCACGACGGCACCACGGTCACCTCCAAGTCCTTCGTGGACTCCTGGAACTGGTCGGCCAACGTCAAGAACAACCAGACCAACTCCAGCTGGTTCCAGGACATCAAGGGCTACGAGGACGTCCACCCGGAGAAGGGTGCGCCGAAGGCCGACAAGATGTCCGGTCTGAAGATCGTCGACGACAACACCTTCACGATCACCCTGACCGGCTCGGTCTCGTACTTCGCGTACAAGCTCGGCTACGACGTCTGGGCGCCGCTGCCCGAGTCCTTCTTCAAGGACCCGGCCGCCGCCGGCCAGAAGCCGATCGGCAACGGCCCCTACAAGTTCGTCGAGTGGGACCACAAGAAGCTGATCAAGGTCCGGAAGTTCGAGGACTACCAGGGCCCGAACAAGGCCAAGAACGGTGGCATCGACTTCAAGAACTACACCACCGCCGAGGCCGCCTACTCGGACCTGCGGTCGAACAACCTCGACTGGATCGAGCAGGTCCCGACGACCTCGCTGACCAGCTACAAGCAGGACCTCGGCGACCGTGCCATCGACGCCGAGTACTCCGCGGTGCAGTCGATCGTCCCGGCGTTCTACACCAAGCAGTTCAAGGACATCGACCCCAAGGTCATCCAGGGTCTGTCGATGGCCATCGACCGTGACACGATCACCAAGACCGTGCTGCACGGCACCCGTACCCCGGCCGACTCGTACGTCGCCCGCGGTGTGCTCGGCTACAAGCCCGGCGCCCTCGGTGACATCACGAAGTTCGACCCGGCCCAGGCGAAGAAGCTCATCAAGGAGGGTGGCGGCGTCCCGGGCAACAAGATCTCGATCCAGTACAACGCCGACCAGTCCCACAAGCCCTGGGTCGACGCGGTCTGCAACAGCATCCGCAAGGCCACCGGCGTCGAGTGCGTCGGCGACTCCAAGCCGGACTTCCAGGCGGACCTGAACGCCCGCGACAACAAGCAGGTCAAGTCCATGTACCGCGGTGGCTGGGTGCTCGACTACCCGGTCAACTCGAACTTCATGCGCGACCTGTACGGCACCACCGCCGCCGGTAACACCTCGGGTTACTCCAACAAGGAGTTCGACAAGCTCGCCGAGAAGGCCGACAAGGCCAAGACGCTCGACGAGACCGTCAAGATGTACCAGGACGCCGAGCAGCTCCTGAAGAACGACATGCCGGCCATCCCGCTGTGGTTCTACAAGAACAACTCGGGCCAGTCGGAGAACGTGTTCGGCAAGATCGTCTACGGCCAGGACGGCGACCCGATCTTCACCGACGTCCAGGTGAAGGCCAAGAAGTAATCATCGGGATCCGAAGGCCGGTTCCGCCGTCCCTCTTCGGGGGCGGCGGAACCGGCCCGTAGGCGTAGGCCCCGGGGTTCTCCCCCCACACCCCCGCGGCGGAGACCACTCTGAGAAGGCCATCGCCGACCCCTCACGGCATGGAGGCATGATGGGGCGTTACGTCGCAAGGCGACTGCTCCAGATGATCCCGGTATTCATCGGGACCACTCTGATTATTTTCCTCATGGTCCACATTCTTCCCGGTGACCCAATCCGGGCGATGTGGGGAGACAAGGCGGCAGACCCCGCACAGGTCGCGTCGTTGCGCCATGAGTTCGGACTCGACCAGCCCCTGTGGAAGCAGTACGTCGACTACATGGGCAATCTCTTCCAGGGCGACTTCGGCAAGACCTTCGGTGGCCGCGAAGTCATCGACGAGATGTCCGAGTCCTTCCCGGTGACGCTGCGGCTGACCGCCGTAGCCATGATCATCGAGATCATCGTCGGCATCGGGCTCGGCGCCTGGGCGGGCCTCAGGGCCGGCAAGGCCGCCGACACCGGCGTGCTGGTCTTCACCCTGATCGTCATCTCGATCCCGGTGTTCGTGCTCGGCTTCCTCGCCCGCTTCGTCCTCGCGGACCAGCTCGGCTGGGTGGCCCCGAACGTCCAGGACTCCACGGACTACGCGCAGTTGTTCCTGCCGGGCTTCGTGCTCGCCATGCTCTCCATGGCGTACGTGGCACGGCTGACCCGCACGACCTTCGCGGAGAACCTGCGCGCCGACTACATGCGCACCGCCATGGCCAAGGGCCTGCCGCGGCGCCGCATCGTCGGTGTCCACCTGCTGCGCAACTCGCTGATCCCGGTCGTCACCTTCCTCGGTACGGACGTCGGCGGATTCATCGGCGGCGCGGTCGTCACCGAGGGCATCTTCAACGTCCAGGGTGTCGGAAACCTGCTCTTCAAGGCGCTGCAGCAGCGCGAGGGTTCGACGATCGTCGGCGTTGTCACGGTCTTCGTCCTCGTCATCCTTGTGATCAACCTGCTCGTCGACCTGCTGTACGCGGTCCTGGACCCGAGGATCCGTTATGCCTGACGCGACCAAGACCCAGACCGAGACCGAAGCGGTGGCGGACGCCACCGCCGCTCCCTCGGCCGCCACGGGCAAGACCCAGGACAAGCCGCGCAGCCTCTGGGGCGACGCATGGTTCGACCTGCGCCACCGCCCGATGTTCTGGATCTCCTCGATCCTCCTGCTGATCCTGCTGGTCATCGCGGCGTTCCCGGGGCTCTTCACCGGTGCCGACCCGCGCGACGGCGACCTGACCAACCACTTCCTGACCAAGCCGGAGCTGGGGCACTTCTTCCAGCCCGACTGGTTCGGCTACGACGGCCAGGGACGTTCGATCTACGCGCGTGTCATCTACGGCACCCGCGCCTCGATCCTGGTCGGCGTCGGCGTCACCGCCGCGGTCACCCTGGTCGGCGGCCTGCTGGGCATGCTCGCCGGTTACTTCGGCGGCTGGCTCGACTCGATCATCTCCCGGGTCACCGACATCTTCTTCGGCATCCCCTTCCTGCTCGGTGCGATGGTCGTCCTGAACGCCTTCGCCGACCGCAAGGTGTACGTGGTGATCCTGGCCCTCGCCTTCCTGGGCTGGACCTCGATCTGCCGTGTGATGCGGTCCTCCGTCATCACCGCGAAGCAGGCGGACTACGTGACGGCGGCGCGCGCACTCGGCGCCGGCACCTCGCGGATCCTCTTCCGGCACGTGCTGCCGAACGCGCTCGCCCCGACGATCGTCGTGGCCACCATCGCGCTCGGCGGGTACATCTCGGCCGAGGCGACGCTCTCGTTCCTCGGACTCGGGCTCGCTGACCCGACGATCTCGTGGGGCATCGACATCGCGGAGGGCAGCCAGGCCATCCGTGACAACCCGCATGCGCTGCTGTTCCCGGCAGGAATGCTCAGCCTCACGGTCTTCGCGTTCATCATGCTCGGCGACGCGGTCCGCGACGCCCTCGACCCGAAGCTGCGCTGAGGAGGGCGTACGACGTGACCATCATGGACAAGACAGCAGACATCCCGGCGCCCCGCTCCGGGGGGCCGGACGACGCCAGGCTCCTCGAAGTGCGCGACCTGCACGTGGAGTTCCACACCCGTGACGGGGTCGCCAAGGCCGTCAACGGTGTGAACTACAGCGTGGACCCGGGTGAGACCCTGGCCGTGCTCGGTGAGTCCGGTTCCGGCAAGTCCGTGACCGCTCAGGCGATCATGGGCATTCTCGACATGCCGCCCGGCAAGATCCCGCAGGGCCAGATCCTCTACCGCGGCCAGGACATGCTCACCATGAGCTACGAGGAGCGGCGGAAGATCCGTGGCCAGAAGATCGCGATGATCTTCCAGGACGCGCTCTCCTCGCTCAACCCCGTGCTCTCGGTCGGCTACCAGCTCGGCGAGATGTTCCGGGTCCACCAGGGCCTCTCCAGGAAGCAGGCCAAGGCCAAGGCCATCGAGCTGATGGAGCGGGTCAAGATCCCCGCCGCCAAGCAGCGGGTCACCGACTATCCGCACCAGTTCTCCGGCGGTATGCGCCAGCGCATCATGATCGCCATGGCACTGGCGCTGGAGCCGGACCTGATCATCGCGGACGAGCCGACCACCGCGCTCGACGTGACGGTCCAGGCCCAGGTCATGGACCTGCTCAAGGATCTCCAGACCGAGTTCAACATGGGCCTGATCCTGATCACCCACGACCTCGGCGTCGTCGCCGACGTCGCGGACAAGATCGCGGTCATGTACGCGGGCCGGATCGTCGAGACGGCGCCGGTGCACGAGCTGTACAAGCGGCCCGCGCACCCGTACACCCGGGGTCTGCTCGACTCGATCCCGCGGCTCGACCAGAAGGGCCAGGAGCTCTACGCGATCAAGGGCCTGCCGCCCAACCTGCTCAAGATCCCGTCCGGCTGCGCCTTCAACCCGCGCTGCCCCAAGGCGGAGGACATCTGCCGCACGGAGATTCCGGCTCTGGTCCCGGTCTCCGAGCAGGACGGCAGTGAGCTGCCCGGCCGCGGCAGCGCGTGCCACTTCTGGAAGGAGACGATCCATGGCTGAGCTCGACAAGAATGACGGTTCCATGGACGCCACCCCGAACGTCACCGAGGTGGTGGCGGTCGACGCCACCGACGAGACGGCGGCGGTCGCGGCCATCGAAGCCCCGGTGGAGCGCGGTGAGCCGATCCTCCAGGTGCGCAATCTGGTCAAGCACTTCCCGCTGAGCCAGGGCATCCTGTTCAAGCGCCAGGTCGGCGCGGTCAAGGCCGTGGACGGGGTCTCCTTCGACCTCTACCAGGGCGAGACCCTCGGCATCGTCGGCGAGTCCGGCTGTGGCAAGTCCACCGTCGCCAAGCTGCTGATGACGCTGGAGACGGCGACCGCCGGCGAGGTCTTCTACAAGGGCCAGGACATCACCAAGCTGTCCGGCCGCGCGCTGAAGGCGGTCCGCCGGAACATCCAGATGGTGTTCCAGGACCCGTACACCTCGCTGAACCCGCGCATGACGGTCGGCGACATCATCGGCGAGCCCTTCGACATCCACCCCGAGGTGGCCCCGAAGGGCGACCGGCGGGCCAGGGTCCAGGAGCTCCTGGACGTCGTCGGCCTCAACCCGGAGTACATCAACCGGTACCCGCACCAGTTCTCCGGCGGCCAGCGCCAGCGCATCGGCATCGCCCGCGGCCTCGCGCTCAACCCGGAGATCATCATCTGCGACGAGCCGGTCTCCGCGCTCGACGTATCGGTGCAGGCGCAGGTCATCAACCTGATGGAGAAGCTGCAGGACGAGTTCAACCTCTCCTACGTCTTCATCGCGCACGACCTGTCGATCGTCCGGCACATCTCCGACCGGGTCGGCGTGATGTACCTCGGCAAGATGGCCGAGATCGGCACGGACACGGAGATCTACGACCACCCGACGCACCCCTACACCCAGGCGCTGCTGTCGGCGGTCCCGGTCCCGGACCCCGAGGCCCGTGAGCGCGGCGAGCGGATCATCCTCACCGGTGACGTCCCGTCGCCGGCGAACCCGCCGTCGGGCTGCCGCTTCCGCACCCGGTGCTGGAAGGCCCAGGACAAGTGCTCCACGGAACTGCCGCTGCTGGCCGTCCCCGAGCGCTTCAAGGGCTCGGAGAGCGCCGCCGCGCACGAGTCGGCCTGCCACTTCGCCGAGGAGAAGGACGTCGTCGGCGCGGCCTCGTAGCAGTGCCCGAGTGACCCGGAAGCGCCCGGAACCGATCGGTTCCGGGCGCTTCCTGCATTTCCCGGAACCGGGCGTGCAGGTGGCTCGGGTCGATGGGCTCACGTGCTCGGTTCCGCGGGATCGGGGAGCCCCTCGGCCGGGGAACGGTCGGGTCCCCGGCCGCGAGGCGCCCCGGGGCCGGGGCAGGGGTGTCAGGCCCCGGCCCCGGGGTCTTCGGTGGTCTTCTTGCCGAGCTTCGGCCCGGACGCGGCGTCACGGGCCTTCGGGACGGCCGGGACGGCCCGGGTGTCCTCGGGGTGGTGGCAGGCCGTCAGATGGCCTTCCCGGCTGCCCTCCACCCGTACCAGCGGCGGCGCCTCGCTCGCGCACTTGTCCGTCGCCTTCCAGCAACGGGTACGGAAGCGGCAGCCGGACGGCGGGTCGACCGGGGAGGGCACGTCGCCGGCCAGCCGGATGCGCTCACGGGCCGGTGTGTCGTCGGCGGTCGTCTCGGGCACGGCCGAGAGCAGCGCCCGGGTGTACGGGTGACGCGGGTTGCCGTACAGGTCCTCGCGGTCGGCGATCTCCACGATCCTGCCGAGGTACATGACCGCGACGCGCTGCGAGAAGTGGCGCACGACGGCCAGGTCGTGGGCGATGAACAGGAACGCGATGCCGAGTTCCTTCTGCAGCTTCTGCAGCAGGTTCACCACCTGGGCCTGGATCGACACGTCCAGCGCCGAGACCGGCTCGTCGGCCACGATCAGCTTCGGCTCCAGGGCGAGCGCGCGGGCCACCCCGATGCGCTGGCGCTGGCCGCCGGAGAACTCGTGCGGGAAGCGGTTGTAGTGCTCCGGGTTGAGCCCGACGGTCTCCAGCAGCTCCCGCACCCGCGCCTCGCGGCCGCCGGCGGGGTTGATGTCGTTGATCTCCATCGGCGCGGTGATGATCTTGCCGACGGTCTGCCGCGGGTTCAGCGAGGCGTACGGGTCCTGGAAGATCATCTGGATCTCGGAGCGGACCGGGGCCAGCTGCTTGCGCGTGGCGTGGGTGATGTCCTGCCCGCGGTAGGAGATCGTGCCGGCCGTCGGTTCCAGGAGCCGGGTGATCAGCCGGCCCGTCGTCGACTTGCCGCAGCCGGACTCGCCGACCAGGCCCAGGCTCTCGCCCTCGGTGATGCTGAAGTCCAGCCCGTCGACGGCCTGGACCGCGCCGACCGTCCGCCGGATCGGGAAGCCACCCTTGATCGGGAAGTGCTTGGTGAGTCCGGAGACGTCCAGGAGGGGATCTTTGCTGCTCATGGTGGGGAAGTCCCGTCTCTTGTACGTCAGTTGGGCCGGGTGCCGGCGAAGTCCGTGAAGAACTCGGCGCGCTGCTCGGCGGTGAGGTGACAGGCGGCGCCGCGCCCGGCGGTGAGCTCCAGCGGCGGCTGGTCACTCGCGCAGCGCTTGCCGCCGACCTGCTCGGTGAACGTGCACCGGGGGTGGAAGCGGCAGCCGGTCGGCGGGTTGAGGAGGCTCGGCGGGGAGCCGGGGATCGGCGACAGCGGTACGTCGACCGGCCCTTCGAGGCTCGGCATGGAACTCAACAGGCCCCAGGTGTAGGGGTGCTGGGGAGTCCGCAGCACCTCCTTCTTCGTGCCGCGCTCGACGCAGCGCCCGCCGTACATCACCAGCACGTCGTCCGCGATGTCGGCGATGACCCCGAGGTCGTGGGTGATGAAGATGATCGAGGTGCCGGTCTCCTGCTGGAGGTCCTTGAGCAGGTCCATGATCTGGGCCTGCACGGTGACGTCCAGCGCGGTGGTCGGCTCGTCGGCGATCAGCAGCTCCGGGTCGCAGACCAGCGCCATGGCGATCATCGCGCGCTGGCGCATACCGCCGGAGAACTGGTGCGGGTAGTCGTCCACCCGCAGATCCGGCTGCGGGATGCCCACCTTGGTGAGCATCTCGACGGCCCGCGCGCGGGCCTCCCGCTTGGAGGCGCCGGTGTGCTTGCGGTACGTCTCGCCGATCTGCCTGCCGATGGTGTGGTACGGCGAGAGCGAGGCCAGCGAGTCCTGGAAGATCATGGCCATCTTGTTGCCGCGCAGCTGCTCCAGCTCCCGCTCCGAGGCGGCCAGCAGATCCTGCCCGTCGAGCAGGATCTCGCCCTCGATCTCGGTGTGGTCGGGGTGGTGCAGGCCGAGGATGGTCAGGTTGGTGACGGACTTGCCGGAACCGGACTCGCCGACGATGCCGAGCGTCTTGCCCTTCTCGATGTCGAAGGACAGCCCGTCGACGGCCTTGACCATGCCGTCTTCGGTGGAGAAGTGCACGCGCAGATCGCGCACGGAGAGGAAGGGGGTGCTCACTGGATCTCTCCCTAGGCGAGGCGGACGCGCGGGTCGATGAGGGCGTAGACGGCGTCGACGATGATGTTGAAGACGACGATCGCTCCCGCGGCGACCAGGACGACTCCGAGCAGCAGGGGCAGGTCGTTGTCGCCGACCGCCTTGACGGAGAGCGCGCCGATGCCGTGCAGACCGAAGGTCTTCTCGGTGATGATCGCGCCGCCGAGCAGCACACCGAGGTCGAGGCCGAAGATGGTGACGATCGGGCCCATGGCCCCGCGCCAGGCGAATCTGAAGAACACCGTCCGCCGGGAGAGGCCCTTGGCGCGTGCGGTGCGTACGTAGTCCTCGCTCAGCGTCTCGACGAGCTGGGAGCGCGCCATGCGGGTGTAGTTGGCGGTGAAGATCAGCGCCAGCACCAGCCAGGGCAGCAGCAGCCCGGAGAACCAGGCGGACGGGCTCTCGGTGAAGGGGACGTCCTTGGGCCGGCTCAGGATGTGCCACTGGTCCGCGAGGTAGTACATGGCGACGACGCCGACGATGTAGATCTGCATCGAGGAGCCGATCAGCGACGCCGAGGACGCCACCTTGTCCAGCGCCTTGCCCTGCTTGACCGCGGCGAGCATGCCGGTGCCCACACCGAAGATCACGAAGACGACCGCGCTGCCGAGGGAGAGGGAGAGCGTCGTCGGGAAGCGGTCCAGGATGGTGCCCAGGACCGGCTCGCGGTTGTGGAAGGAGTAGCCGAGGCACGGCGCGGGGCAGTGCCCGAACGACGAGTAGTCCCTCCCGACGAACACCGCCTGCAGCCAGTGCCAGTACTGCACCGGCAGCGGGTCGTCGATGCCGAGGTTGCGCTTGACCAGTGCCAGCGTCTCGGGCGTGCACACCTTGCCGCAGGCCACACGAGCTGGGTCGCGGGGCGCGACGTAGAAGAGGACGAAAGTGATGGCACTGATGATCAGCAGGATGACCAGTGCGCCGATTGCCCGGCGGATGAGGAAGCGGAACATGGCGATGGATTTCCCTGGCAGACGCCGACGAGGGGGAGGGGAGCGGGCGGGGCGCCGCAGGGGCGCCCCGCCTCGGGAGTGTCGGCGTCAGGCCTTCACGAACAGCTTGTAGAAGACGGCCGAGGAGTACTGCGGGTGGAACATCGCGCCGCCGACCTTCTCGCCGTGGAGGTAGAAACGGCGCTGGAACGTCTCGGGGATGATCGGCGCCTCCTCCGTCATGATCCGCTTGTCCAGCGCGGCCCAGGCCTTTCCGGCCTCCTTCGGGTCGGCGATGACGACGTTCTTCTTGATGGCCTCGTTGACCCAGTCGACGTTCAGCTGCGAGATGTTGTTGGCACCGTTGGCGATGGTGCCGCCGTCGAAGAGCGGCTGCATCAGCGTGTAGCCGGTCGGCCAGTCCGGGGACCAGCCGAACCACATCACGTCGAACTGGTTGTCGATCTGCTGGATCTGGTCGTAGTAGCTGGTGGAGTCCAGCGGCTTCATGACCGGGGTGAAGCCGGCCGCCTTGAGGGCGTTCTCGATGACGACCTTGGTCTTGTTGTAGATGTTGCTCGTGGGGAAGGCGTAGACGACCTTCTGGCCCTCCTTGCCGGCCTCCTTCAGCAGCTTCTTCGCCGCCTCCGGGTCGCCCTGCGGCTTCTTCAGCTTGCCGTAGACGTCGTCCTTGGCGTAGCCCAGGATGTCGGGGCTCAGGATGGACGTGGCGTAGTCACCGGCCGAGGGGCCACCGTAGATCTTGCGGATCTGCTCCAGCGGCCAGGCGTGGATGATGGCCTGACGGACCTTCAGGTCCGTGATCCGCTTGGTGTTGATCGCGTAGTAGTAGATGCCGGTCAGCAGGCCGTTGAAGGTCCGCTTCTTCAGCTCGGGGTCGGTGAGGACCTTCTGGATGCGCTCGGCCGGGACGCCGCTGTACGCCATGATCGCGTACTTGTCGTCGCCGTCGTCGGCTATCAGACGGTCGGCGGCCTGCAGGGCCTCGGGCCCGAACTCGTAGACGAAGCTGTCCGGGTACGCGTTGCGGATCGAGTCCTTGTCGGGGTCCCAGTGCGGGTTGCGCACCAGCGTCATCGACTTGTCGATGGAGTGCGCCTTGATGCGGTACGGGCCGCAGCTGACCGGGTCCTTGTCGTACTTCTCCTTGGTGTCGCCCTTGACCGGGACGGCGCCGTAGGAGGTCATCGCCAGGGTGAAGTTGAGGTCCGGGCGGGCCTCGGCCAGCTTGAAGGTGATCGTCCTGGCCTTGTCGTCGGTCACGACCGAGTCGAGGTGCTTGCCGCTGAACGGGCCCTTGTACTTCGAGCGGTAGTCGGCCGTGCCGGTCAGCGCGGTCTGGGTGTAGCCCGCACCCTCGGTGGTGAAGCTGGCGAAGCCGCGCTCGATGCCGTGGCGGACGTCGGCGATGGTGAGTTCCTTGCCGTCCTCCCACTTCAGACCTTCCTTCAGGGTGAAGGTCCAGGTCTTGCCGCCGTCGGACATGGTGCCTGCGTCGGTGGCGAGGTCGCCGACCAGCTTCATCGAGCCGTCCGCCGCGATCTTGTAACCGGTCAGGCAGCGGATGAAGAGGTCACCGACCGCGGAGTTCCACGAGAAGTAGATGCGCTGCGGGTCCAGGTGCGAGAAGTCGTCCGGGGCGAGGCCGCGGATCGTGCCGCCCTTCTTCGCCCCCGGTATCTCGGCGGCCGGACCCGTGGAGTCGGCCTTCGTGCCGACCACGACCGAGCCGGTGTACTTGTCGGCACCGCCGTGTCCGGCGCTGCCGCCCTTCTTGGTCGAGCTGCCGCTGCTGCACGCGGAGAGGACCATCGAACCGCCGGCCGCGACCGACGTGGCGATGACGAAGTTTCTGCGGGAAAGGGACATGGCTTCCTGCTCTGGTCGAGGGAGAGAAAACGATCGATCCGGTGGGCCCCGTCGCCCGGCCGGAGGAAGTGCGGTTCAGCGCTTGGTCTTCGGGTCCAGTGCGTCACGGACCGAGTCACCCAGCAGGTTGAAGGCGATGACGAAGACCACCATCGCGACGCCGGGGAAGAGCATGAACGTGATGTCGCTCTGGTAGACGTCCGATCCGCGCTGGATCATCACGCCCCAGTCGGGTGTCGGGTCGGTGAGTCCGACGCCGAGGAAGGCGAGACCTGCTTCCGCCGTGACGTAGGCGGGCAGCGCGAGCGTGGCCTGGATGAGGATCGGCGTCCAGAGGTTGGGCAGCAGCTCCTTGAAGATGATCCGTGCCGGGGAGGCACCGGTCACCTTCGCCGCCTCGACGAACTCGCGTTCGCGCAGGGCGAGTACCTCGCCGCGCAGCAGTCGTGCGATGGATGCCCAGCCGAAGGCCGTCATGACCGAGATGAGGCTGACGACGGTCAGCCAGACCGGGGTGTTCTCGTCCGGAGGGACCAGGATCGAGAGCATCACCGGCCAGAAGGCGATGAAGAAGAGCGTGGAGGGGAAGGCCAGCAGGATGTCGATGACCCGGCCCACGAGGTAGTCGGTCTTGCCGCCCAGATAGCCCGCGGTGATACCGACGGCGATGCCGATCACCGTCACCAGCAAGGTGGTTGCCGCGGCGATGAGCAGCGAGTTGCGGATGCCGTAGAGCAGGAAGGTGAAGACGTCCCGGCCGAGTCCGGGCTCGATGCCGAACCAGAAGTCGCCGCTGATACCGCCGTTGGGCAGCATCGGGGAACCGAAGTCGTCCAGCAGGCCGGGTTCGTTCTGTCCGTACGTGGTGTACGGGTCCTTGCCGTACAGCTTCGCGATCAGTGGCGCGCAGATGGCGATCACGAAGAAGAAAATGACCACATAGGCTGAAATCACGCCCGTACGGTCGCGCTTGAATCGCAGCCAGGCCATCTTGCCCGGCGAGCGGCCGTCGCCGCCCTTGACCGCGGACGGGCCGGCTATGGACTGCGGCTTGGCGTCCTCCACCTCAACAGGGGTGGCAGCTTGCGGCGTTGGAATCGTCATGGTGCTCCTGGCCCGGAGGGTGAAGGACTCCGCAGGGCAGCACCTACGGGCTACCCGGACTTTTTCAACGCAATTCATGCAGGGTCAATGAATGTCTGACGCCCTTGGTGTGCTCTTTGGAAATTTGACCAATCCATGACTCGATCACGGGCGTGGCTTTGCTTCCGTTTGGCTTTTTCGAAGGTGTGTTCGCGACTTAACGGGTGAAGTCCGGCAATGAGTCCGATATGCGGGCGTGGTTGTCTCGGAATTCGTACATCCGATCAGACCGGTTCGTGGTCGATATGCATTCGATGCGCGGCCGTTATCGCTCCGGTGTCTGTCAGGTCCGCGCCTGGATCCCCTTCGCGCGCGAAGTGCCACTCGAATCGGCCCCGACGCGCCCGAATGGGTGGAGTAAATGTGCGTGATGCCCCTTGTGCGGTGATATTTGACCGTAAGTGAGACGGAGCACTACGAGGAGGCACTCCATGCGCGGAGCCACACAGGCCAGGTGGGCCGCATGTGCGGTGGTCGTCGCCCTGGCGGCGACGGCATGCGGCGGAGGGGGCAGCAGCAGCGGCGGTGGTGGCGGTGGGGCGAACGGAATCGTGAGCTCTTCCTGGGGTGACCCGCAGAACCCGCTCGAACCCGCCAACACCAATGAGGTGCAGGGCGGCAAGGTCCTCGACATGATCTTCCGGGGGCTCAAGAGGTACGACCCGAAGACCGGCGCGGCCACCGACATGCTCGCCGAGAAGATCGAGACCAAGGACAACCAGAACTTCACGGTCACCGTGAAGGACGGCTGGACCTTCAGCAACGGCGAGAAGGTCACCGCCAAGTCGTTCGTGGACGCCTGGAACTACGGCGCCCTGCTGAAGAACAATCAGAAGAACGCCTACTTCTTCGGATACATCGAGGGTTACGACAAGGTCCACCCCGACACCGGCAGCGCCACGGCCGACAAGCTCTCCGGCCTCAAGGCCGTCGATGCCAGGACGTTCACGGTCAAGCTGTCGCAGAAGTTCTCGCTGTGGCCCGACACCCTCGGCTACCCGGCCTTCGCCCCGCTGCCGCAGGCCTTCTTCACCGACCACGCCGCCTGGGTGTCCAAGCCCATCGGCAACGGCCCGTACACCGTGGACAAGTACACCAAGGGCTCGTCGATGAGCCTGCGCAAGTGGGACAAGTACCCCGGGGACGACAAGGCGCAGAACGGCGGCATCGACCTCAAGGTCTACACCGACAACAACACCGCCTACACGGACCTGACGGCCGGCAACCTCGACCTCGTCGACGACGTGCCCGCCTCGCAGCTGAAGAACGTCAAGGCGGACCTCGGCGACCGGTACATCAACACCCCGGCCGGCATCATCCAGACCATCGCCTTCCCCTTCTACGAAAAGAAGTGGGACACCCCCGGCGGAGTCAAGGTCCGCCAGGGCCTGTCGATGGCGATCAACCGTCAGCAGATCACCGATCAGATCTTCCAGAAGACCCGCACCCCCGCCTCCGACTGGACCTCCCCGGTCCTCGGCGAGGAGGGCGGCTTCAAGAAGGGGCTGTGCGGGGCGCCCTGCGAGTACAACGCGGCGAACGCCAAGAAGCTGGTCCAGGAGGGCGGCGGCATCCCCGGCGGCCAGCTCAAGATCTCGTACAACGCCGACACCGGCTCCCACAAGGAGTGGGTCGACGCCGTCTGCAACAGCATCAACAAGGCGCTGGGCAACAACAAGGCGTGCGTCGGCGCCCCGGTCGGCACCTTCGCCGACTTCCGCAGCCAGGTCTCGCAGCAGAAGCTCACCGGTGCCTGGCGGGCCGGCTGGCAGATGGACTACCCGCTCATCCAGAACTTCCTGCAGCCGGTGTACTACACCGACGCCTCGTCCAACGACGGCAAGTGGAGCAACAAGCAGTTCGACGGGCTCGTCGACAAGGCCAACGCCGAGTCCGACAAGGCCAAGGCCGTGACGACCTTCCAGGACGCGGAGAAGGTCCTGGCCGCGCAGATGCCCGTGATCCCGCTCTGGTACCAGAACGGCAGCGCCGGCTACTCGGAACGGATCACCAATGTGTCGCTGAACCAGTTCAGCGTCCCGGTGTACGAGCAGATCAAGGTCAAGTGACCCGTTGAGGCCGGGTGGCCGGTGCGTTCCCGGCACCGGCCGTCCGGCTTCCGCATCCCCTCGACGCGTCACTCCCCAGCCCCCGCGCCTCTGACCATCGCGACCCCCGGAGCCCTTCAATGGGACGTTATGTGATCCGGCGGCTGCTGCAGATGATCCCGGTCTTCTTCGGCACCACGCTGTTGATCTTTCTCATGGTGAACGTGATGGGTGACCCCATCGCGGGCCTCTGCGGTGAACGCCAGTGCGATCCGGCGACCGCAGCCCAACTCCGCTCCGAATTCGGCCTCGACAAGCCCGTCTGGCAGCAATACCTCACCTACATGGGCAATGTCTTCACCGGCGACTTCGGCACCGCGTTCAACGGGCAGAAGGTCACCGAGCTGATGGCCACCGCCTTCCCCGTCACGATCCGGCTCACCGTCGTCGCCATCGTCTTCGAGATCGTCATCGGCATCAGCCTCGGGGTCGTCACCGGCCTGCGCCGCGGCCGCCCCGTCGACACCACCGTGCTCATCCTGACCCTGGTCGTCATCTCCATCCCGACCTTCGTCACCGGCCTGCTGCTCCAGCTCCTCCTCGGAGTCGAGTGGGGCGTCATCAAACCCTCCGTATCGCCGGAGGCCCCCTTCAACGAGCTGCTGGTACCCGGGCTCGTCCTCGCCTCGGTCTCCCTGGCGTACGTCACCCGGCTCACCCGGACCTCGATCGCCGAGAACGCCCGCGCCGACTACGTCCGCACCGCCGTCGCCAAGGGGCTGCCCAGGCGCCGCGTCGTCATCCGGCATCTGCTGCGCAACTCGCTGATCCCGGTCGTCACCTTCATCGGTACGGACGTGGGCGCCCTGATGGGCGGGGCGATCGTCACGGAGCGGATCTTCAACATCCACGGCGTCGGCTACCAGCTCTACCAGGGCATCCTGCGCCAGAACTCCCAGACCGTCGTCGGCTTCGTCACCATCCTCGTCCTCGTCTTCCTGGCGGCCAACCTGATCGTCGACCTGTTGTACGCCGTTCTCGACCCGAGGATCCGCTATGCCTGAGCAGACACCGGACGAGGCGATCTCGTCGGCCGGAGCAGGAGGTGTGATGGACCTCGCCCTGGAAGAGGGCACGACCCTCGAAAGGACACCGGGCGGCCCCGAGGGCACCGGCCCCGCCGAGAAGCCGCACAGCCTGTGGTCCGACGCCTGGCGGGACCTGCGCCGCAACCCGGTCTTCCTCATCTCCTCCCTCGTCATCCTCTTCCTGGTGATCATCTCGATCTGGCCGTCGCTGATCGCGGACCAGGACCCCCTCAACTGCAACCTGGGCAAGGCCCAGGAGGGCTCGCAGCCCGGTCACCCCTTCGGCTTCGACGGACAGGGCTGCGACGTCTACACCCGTACCGTCTACGGGGCCAGGAACTCGGTGACCGTCGGCGTCTGCGCCACCCTGGGCGTCACCCTGCTCGGCGGCGTCCTCGGCGGCCTGGCCGGATTCTTCGGCGGCTGGTGGGACTCGGTCCTCTCCCGCATCACCGATGTCTTCTTCGGCATCCCGGTGGTCCTCGGCGGCCTCGTCTTCCTCTCCGTGGTCGTCAGCTCCACCGTCTGGCCGGTGATCGGCTTCATCGTGCTCCTGGGCTGGCCGCAGGTCGCCCGGATCGCCCGGGGTTCCGTGATCACCGCCAAACAGAACGACTACGTCCAGGCGGCACGGGCGCTCGGCGCCTCCAACACACGGATGATGCTGCGCCACGTCGCCCCCAACGCCGTCGCGCCGGTGATCGTCGTCGCGACCATCGCGCTCGGTACGTACATCTCGCTGGAGGCGACGCTCTCGTTCCTCGGTGTCGGTCTGAAACCGCCGGCCGTCTCCTGGGGCATCGACATCTCCGCCGCGTCCCAGTACATCCGCAACGCCCCGCACATGCTGCTCTGGCCCGCCGGTGCCCTGGCGGTCACCGTGCTCGCCTTCATCATGCTCGGCGACGCGGTGCGCGACGCCCTCGACCCCAAGCTGCGCTGAGGAGCCCGCTGCCATGTTGCTCGAAGTGCGCGATCTGCACGTGGAGTTCCACACCCGCGAAGGCGTCGCCAAGGCCGTCAACGGGGTCAACTACTCGGTGGCCGAGGGCGAGACACTGGCCGTCCTCGGCGAGTCCGGCTCCGGCAAGTCCGTCACCGCCCAGGCCGTCATGGGCATCCTCGACATGCCCCCGGGGAAGATCGGCGGCGGCGAGATCCTCTTCAAGGGCCGCGACCTGCTGAAGATGAAGAAGGACGAGCGCCGGAAGATCCGCGGCCAGGAGATGGCCATGATCTTCCAGGACGCGCTCTCCTCGCTCAACCCCGTGCTCAGCGTGGGGGAGCAGCTCGGCGAGATGTTCGTCGTGCACCGGGGTATGTCCCACAAGGACGCCAAGCTGAAGGCCGTCGAGCTGATGGACCGGGTACGCATCCCGGCGGCGAAGGAACGCGTCGGCAACTACCCGCACCAGTTCTCCGGCGGCATGCGCCAGCGCATCATGATCGCCATGGCGATGGCGCTGGAGCCCTCGCTGATCATCGCGGACGAACCCACCACCGCCCTCGACGTGACCGTCCAGGCCCAGGTGATGGATCTGCTCGCCGAGCTCCAGCGCGAGCTGAACATGGGCCTGATCCTGATCACCCACGACCTGGGCGTGGTCGCGGACGTCGCCGACAAGATCGCCGTGATGTACGCGGGCCGGATCGTCGAATCCGCCCCGGTCCACGAGATCTACCGGGCACCCGCCCACCCGTACACCAAGGGCCTGCTCCGGTCGATCCCGCGCCTGGACCAGAAGGGCCGGGAGCTGTACGCGATCAAGGGCCTGCCGCCCAACCTGCTGCACATCCCGCCCGGCTGCGCCTTCAACCCGCGCTGCCCGATGGCCCAGGAGATCTGCCGGGGCGAGGTGCCGCCGCTGTTCGAGGTGGCCGAGCACCGCGAGAGCGCCTGCTACTTCTGGAAGGAGACGCTCGATGCACGCTGACCACTCGGGGCGCGAGGAAGCGCGCGAAGAGGGCGAGAAGGCCCGCGCGCCGCTCGCCACGTCACGGGCCGGGTCCGCCGCGGCGGGCGGCGAGCCGATCCTGGAGGTCCGCGACCTGGTCAAGCACTACCCGCTGACCCAGGGCATCGTGATCAAGAAGCAGATCGGCACGGTCAAGGCGGTCGACGGGGTCTCCTTCGACCTGGCGGCGGGCGAGACGCTCGGCATCGTGGGGGAGTCCGGCTGCGGCAAGTCGACCGTGGCGAAGATGCTGGTGCATCTGGAACAGCCCACGGCCGGCGCGATCAAGTACAAGGGCGAGGACATCACCAGGCTGTCGGGGCGCGCCCTGAAGGCCGTGCGCCGCAACATCCAGATGGTGTTCCAGGACCCGTACACCTCGCTCAACCCGCGCATGACCGTCGGCGACATCATCGGGGAGCCGTACGAGATCCACCCCGAGGTGGCCCCGAAGGGGGAGCGGCGCCGCAAGGTCCAGGACCTGCTGGACGTGGTCGGGCTCAACCCGGAGTACATCAACCGCTATCCGCACCAGTTCTCCGGCGGCCAGCGCCAGCGCATCGGCATCGCCCGCGGGCTGGCCCTGAACCCCGAGATCATCGTCGCCGACGAACCCGTCTCCGCCCTCGACGTCTCCGTACAGGCGCAGGTGGTCAACCTGCTGGACCGGCTCCAGGCGGAGTTCGGGCTCGCCTACGTCTTCATCGCGCACGACCTCTCGATCGTCCGGCACATCTCCGACCGGGTCGGGGTGATGTATCTGGGCCGGATCGTCGAGATCGGCTCCGACGAGCAGATCTACGAGCACCCCACCCATCCGTACACCCAGGCGCTGCTCTCCGCCGTCCCGGTGCCGGACCCGGCGGCCCGCGAGCACCGGGAGCGGATCATCCTGCACGGCGACGTCCCCTCGCCCGCCAACCCGCCCTCGGGCTGCCGCTTCCGCACCCGGTGCTGGAAGGCGCAGGAGCGGTGCGAACTGGAGGTGCCGCTGCTGGCGGTTCCGGCCGTCTTCCGGCTGACCGAATCACCGGCCGGGCACGACTCGGCCTGCCACTTCGCGGAGGAGAAGCAGGTGGTGCCGCCCGAGGGGCTGCTGGAGATGCCGGGGGAGACGGCGGGGGAGACGGAGACGGAGGCGGAGGGCGGCCCGTCGCAGGATGTGGACGGGGAGAACGGGCCGGCCCCGTCCGGGAGCACCCGGGCCGGCTGAGCCCGGACGCGTCAAGGCGCGGGCAACGGGGCCGCCCCACGTCCGGTACACGGACCGGACGGCATGTCCGGGTACGGCCCGCGCGGGTGTCGCGTACCGGCCGGGAGGCCGCCAAGTCCTCCCGGCCGGTTGCCCGTTCGCGCACCACGCCGGTGAACCCCTTGTCCGACGGACAGGCACGGTGGAGTATCGCTCGGGTGATACTCACTCGGGGGGCAAGGGTCACCGGTGCCGTTCTCTGCGCCGTGCTCGCGTTGATCGTCGCGGGCTGGCTCGTACGGGACATCAGGGCGGCCGACGACTTCGGACCGCTGTGGCGCTACTGGGCCGGCTACTACGACGCACGGCTCCCCGTGCTGCCCACCACCTCGGCGTACGACGTGGTGCTGTTCGTGGTGTACCTCTGCGCCGCCGTCGCGGCCCTGCGCTCCTCGGCGGCCGCCGCGGTGCTGGTCGCGACCGGAGCGGTCACCATCGTCCTGCGGCTGCCCGGACTCTGGAACATAGGCGAGTCCCGGATGAACGCCCGGTTCACCGACGACCTGCGCACCCGGGCCCTGCTCTGCGCCTTCGTGGCGCTCGCGGCGGGCATCGCGCTGATCATCACCGCGGGGGCCGGCCGCAGGGCGGCGCGCGACTTCTCCGAACGCCTCCCGGCCCGGCCCGGGCAGGGCGCGGGCGTGATCGCCTTCCTGTTCCTCGGTGCGGCGGGCGCGGTCGTGATCGCCTGGGAGATCCGCCAGGCGGTGCGGATCCCGGACATCTACCCCGACTGGATCGTGGGCGGGGAACGGGTCATGCAGGGGCTGATCGACCCGCCGCCCGGATGGTTCTCGGCGGTCCTGGTGCTGCTCTGCCTGTTCGCGGGGGTGAGCGGGCTCCCGCGCGCCGTGCACGCGCGGCCGTTCGGCCTGATCGCCGCCGCCCTGCTGCTGGTCGGCGGGGTGCTGGGGGTGGTCCGCACGGTGCACTACGAGCTGCTGGACCACTTCGGCGATCTGCACGTCGAGGACCAACTTACCGTGCTGACCGGGTTCTTCGAGGTGATCGCCGGAGCCGTGGTGCTGCTGGCGCTGGCTCGGCCGGGCCCGGAAGCGCCCCCCGCCCCGCCGCATCAGGGCTACGGGCAGGGGTACGGCATTCCGCAACCCGGCGTCTTCGGGCCGCCGCCCCCGTCCCAGCCGCCGCCCGGCTGGTGACGGGGAGGCCGGCCGGATCAGTCGCCGAGCCCCAACGACCGCTTCAGGAAGTCGACCTGGAGCAGGAGCAGGTTCTCCGCCACCTGCTCCTGCGGCGTCATGTGCGTCACCCCGCTGAGCGGCAGCACCTCGTGCGGGCGCCCGGCCGAGAGCAGCGCCGACGACAGCCGGAGCGAGTGCGCGACCACCACGTTGTCGTCCGCGAGACCGTGGACGATCATCATCGGCCGCACCTGGTCCGCGGCCTCGGAGAGCCCCTCGTCCGTGATCACCGAGTTGTGCGCGTACACCTCGGGCTGCTCCGCCGGGTCACCTAGATAACGCTCGGTGTAATGGGTGTCGTAGAGCCGCTGGTCCGTCACCGGGGCGCCGACCACCGCCGTGTGGAAGACATCGGGCCGCCGCAGCACGGCCAGGGCCGCCAGATATCCGCCGAACGACCAGCCGCGGATCGCGACCTTGCCGAGGTCCAGCGGAAACCGGTCCGCGAGCGCGTGCAGCGCCTCGACCTGGTCGTCCACGGTGAGCAGGAGGTTGTTCTTGACCGCCTTCTCCCAGCCCGGCGAACGGCCCGGTGTACCCCGGCCGTCCGCGACCACGACCGCGAAGCCCTGGTTCGCGAACCACTGCGACGTCAGATGCGGATTGTGCGCGGCGACCACCCGGCGGCCGTGCGGTCCACCGTACGGATCCATCAGTACCGGAAGCGGACCGTCCGACTCCTTGTACCCCTCGGGGAGCAGCACGGCGCACGGAATTCGCCGTGCGCCCCCCTCGGTGAGGTGGACCCGCGCGGAGAGCACCGGCTCCTCGGCATGGCTCGCCACGACGGCGACCGGCTTGCCGTCCCGGAACACCTCGGCACGGGCCCCCGGCCACTCCGGGGAGTGCGTGACCAGCACGGTCACCTCGCCCGCGCGGACCGCCGAGTGCACCCCGGGCCCCTCGGAGACCCGCTCCACGCCCAGTTCGTTGACCCGGTAGACATGGGTCTCGCCGATCTCCGGTTCCGTCGCCTCCTCACCGGCCGAGGCCGCCACCAGGATGTCCGAATCACCGATGTCCAGCACCGCCCTGAGCTGCAACTGCGCCCCGGTCAGCAACCGGTCGCCGACCGCGAGCACCCGGGCCCCGCCCTCGTCCGCGATCCGCACCAGCCGTCCGTCCGGGGCCCAGGCGGGCACCCCGGGGAAGATTTCCAGCCAAACCGGGTCCTCGTCGGCGTGCACCGTCCGCGTCGAACCGGTCTCCGGATCCACCGCGAGGAAGAGGTGGCTCCGCTGGTCGCGGGACTGCACGAGCAGCAGCGGCGCCCCGTCCGACGACCAGTGCACCTGCGCCAGATAGGGGTGGCGCACCCGGTCCCAGACCACCTCGGTACGGGTGCCGTCCAGGCCCAGCACGAAGAGCCGCACCTCGGCGTTGGGCGTCCCCGCCGCCGGGTACGCGACCTCGGCGGGCCTGCGGTCCGGATGCGCGGGATCCGCGATCCACCACCGCCGCACAGGGCTGTTGTCGACCCGGGCGACCAGCAGCCGGTCCGACTCCGGCGACCACCAGAAGCCCCGCGAGCGCTGCATCTCCTCGGCCGCGATGAACTCCGCGAGTCCGTACGAGACATCGTCCCCGTCCGGCTCGGCGAGCGCCCGGTCCCCCTCGCCCTCGGCGCCCACGACGCGCAGCGCGCCCTTGGACACATATGCGATGTGTCGTCCGTCCGGTGACGGTCGCGGGTCGATCACCGGGCCCGGAACCGGCAGCGCACGTGCCGTACCCGCCCGTAGCTCGGCGACGTACACCTTCCCGGAGAGCGCGAAGGCGGCCAACTCGGCCGCCGCGTCGACCGCGTAGCCGACGATCCCCGAGGCCCCCTCGCGGCTGCGCTCGCGGCGGGCCCGCTCCTGCGCCGACAGCCGCTCCGTCGAACCCCCCAGCAGGGCCCCGGGATCCGCCACCACGCGCTCCTTCGGGGATCCGCCCTTCGGCAGGTCGAGCACCCACAGCCGGCCCGAACGGTCCGTACCGGAGCCCGACCGGAGGAAGATCACCCGCTCTCCGTCGGGTGAAACGGTGAACGACCGAGGGGCGCCCAGAGTGAATCGCATCGTCCTGGCGTGCTGGCGGGGAAAGGAAATCTGCTGCGAAGTCATGTGCCGAACCTAGTCCCCGACCGCCCGGTCGTGCGCCCCTCGTGCTGCTGTGCCCCGATCAATGCGGTGCCACGGATAGTTATGATCCGTAGCGCTCGGTGGGTAAGAACCTGCTGGCTCCATGTGTGCTGCCCGTCCCGACCGTACTGATGGAGGTGAACCGCCGTGGCACTCTCGATTTCGGCGGTGGTGCTGCTGGCGATCGTCGTCTTCCTGCTGATCCGGAAATCCGGACTGAAGGGCGGACATGCGGTGGTCTGCGCACTGCTCGGTTTCTATCTCGCCAGCTCGTCGATCGCGCCGAGCATCTCGAACCTGACCACGAATGTGGCCGGCATGATCGGAAGCCTCAAGTTCTGAGGCCCGGCTCGTCGGCGGAACGTGCGCGGGCGGTGATCGGTGCGACCGGCTCGTAGGGTGGTCCCCATGACGGACCATCCCGCCCGGCGCCTCCTCCTGGTGCACGCGCACCCCGACGACGAGTCGATCAACAACGGCGCCACCATGGCCAAGTACGCGGCCGAGGGTGCCCAGGTCACCCTGGTGACCTGCACACTCGGCGAGGAGGGCGAGGTCATCCCGCCCTCGCTCGCCCATCTCGCGGCCGACCGGGACGACACCCTGGGCCCGTACCGCCGGGGCGAACTCGACGCGGCGATGAAGGAACTGGGGGTCTCCGACCACCGGCTCCTCGGCGGGTCCGGCCGCTTCCGCGACTCCGGAATGATGGGCGCCGAGCAGAACCATCGCCCCGGCGCCTTCTGGGCCGCCGACGTGGACGACGCCGCCGGACACCTGGTGGAGGTCATCCGCGAGGTGCGCCCACAGGTCCTGGTCACCTACGACCCCGACGGCGGCTACGGACACCCCGACCACATCCAGGCGCACCGCGTCGCGATGCGCGCCGCGGACCTCGCCGCCGACCCCGCGTACCGCGCCGGAACCGCCGCCCCGCACCGCATCGCCAAGATCTACTGGAACCGGGTGCCGCGCACGGTCGCCGAGGAGGGCTTCGCCCGCCTCCGGGCCACCGCGCCGGACGCCTTCCCGGGCATCGCCGCCATCGACGACGTGCCGGGCGTGGTCGACGACTCCGAGATCACCGCGCAGATCGACGGCTCGGCCCATGCCGCCGCCAAGGCCGCGGCCATGCGGGCCCATGCCACCCAGATCGCCGTGGACGGCTCCTTCTTCGCCCTCTCCAACGACCTGGGCCAGCCCGTCTTCACCACCGAGTACTACGAGTTGGTGCGCGGCGTCTCCGGAGCCCCTCAAGGCGTCCGGGAGGACGACCTGTTCGCGGGCGTGGCGGGGGCGGAGCGATGAGCGGCGGCAAGCAGGAAGCACCGCGCCCCGCCAGGGACGCCGCGGCCACCGGCCTCGCCGCGCCCCTCAACCCCGGGCGGATCGCCGCCTATGCGGGCCTCGCCGTGCTGGGCGCGCTCGTCGGGATCGCCGGGACGCTCGTCCAAGCCGCCTGGTTCCCCGCCGGGTTGCTGCTCGCGCTGGTGGCCGCCGCCGGGCTCTTCTGCGGCGGACGCCTGGTCTTCGGCACCCAGCTGGGCGCCCTGGCGCCCGCTGCGGGATGGCTGATTTCGGTCGTTGTTCTGCTCGGCGGGCGCCCGGAAGGCGACTATGTCTTCGGCGACGAACTGGGCCTCACACTTTTCATGCTGGGTGGGATGGCCGTCGCTGTGATCTGTGCCACCATGTCGCGGTCGCCCCGACACGGTGCCGACAGCGGGCGACCTGGCAAGTAGAGTGCCACGTCCGATCCCGTAATGCCCCTTGTCCGTTCGGTGGCCGTACAGCCGTTTCCCCCGGTCGCGGGGTGTCCGTCGGCGGCGGCCAGTATGGTGGTTCGCGCGCCGAGCCGTCCCCTGGCCTGCGACTTGGGGGAAGTACGGGCGGCGGAGCCAATCGGGAGAACCTGCTTTGAGTCGTGAAACTGACAGTTCGTCCTCCGGGCCCCAGGGGCGCGGAGGAGCCGCGTACCCCTCGGGGACGCCGCCGTACGGATCCCGCCAGTATCCGTCGCTGCACCCTTCGCAGGATGCCCCGGAGCCTGCGGACCCGTCCCAGTCCGAGGAGCCGAGGACCGAGACGACACTGACCACGCGCATCCGGATCAACATTCCGGGCTCGCGTCCCATCCCGCCGGTCGTCATGCGTACGCCCGTGGGTGACGCCGACAGCGCCGACGCCGAGCGCACGGGCAGCATCCCGCGCCCCGGTTCGCCCGCGACGGACCGTGCGTCGGCCGGGTCGGACAGCGCGTCGGCCGCCGAGGCCCGGACCGAGTCCGCCGCCGAGCCGGCCACTGAGAAGCCGGCCAAGGAGAAGGGCAGCAGCGACTGGTTCGCCCCGCGCAAGCCCCCCACGAGCACCTCGGTCGCCGGGGGCGGCACGGCCGGTGGCGCCGAGGGCATCAGGGGTGCCACACCCACCGCGCCCACCCCGCCCCGCGCCGATCTGCCGTACTTCTCGGACGGCCCGCAGCGCACGGGCGAGCCGGGCGCACCCCGCCCCGACGACTTCGGGGGCCCCGCCTCCGGTGGTCCGCGTCCCACGCCGAACCTCGGAGTGCGTACGCCCGGCCCCTCCGGACCCACCACGGGTCCGGTCACCGGCACCTCGTCCCTGACCCCGAACCTCGGCGTACCCGGCTCCGGCCCGTCGGGCACGAGCGGTCCCGCGGGACCGCAGGGGCCCGGCACTCCCGGTGGTACGCCGCGGATGTCCGACGACACGGCGGTGCTGACCCCGCAGTTCGCGGGTCCGGCGCCCTCCGGGCCCGGAGGCAACGTCTCCGGTGACACGCTCACCAGCGGCATCCCCGTGGTCCCGTCGGAGGACCGGCCGCCGTCCCTCTTCCCGGGCACGCCCCCGGGCGGGCGCCCCGATCCGGCGTCCCGCGCTCCGGGCGACCCGATGGGTACCGGACCGGCGGGACCCGGCGGCCCGGCCGCCGCGTCGGCCCCGCGCCCCGAACCGGCGTCCGCGTCCGCTCCCACTCCCGCGAAGAAGAAGGGCCGCTCCAAGCTGGTCCTCCTCGGCGTCGGTGTCGTCGGGCTGCTCGGTGTCGCGTACGGCGCCGGACTGCTGATGAACCACTCCGACGTCCCCAAGGGCACCACCGTCCTCGGCGTCGACATCGGCGGCGGCACGAAGGAGGAGGGCGTCACGAAGCTGGACGCCGCTCTCGGCAAGCGCGCCGTGGCTCCCCTCCAACTGTCCGTGGACGGCAAGAAGACCCAGCTCGCGCCGGACAAGGCCGGGCTCTCCCTGGACAGCCAGGAGACCGTGCGCTCGGCAGCGGGCAGCGACTACAACCCGGTCTCCGTCATCGGCTCCCTGTTCGGCAGCAAGCGCGCCGTCGACCCGGTGATCCCGGTCGACGAGGAGAAGCTCGGCGTCGCGCTGACGGACCTGGCGGGTGCCTCCGGCTCGGCCAACGACGGCACGATCAAGTTCGAGCCGGGCAAGGCCGTCGCCGTACCGGGGAAGTCCGGCAAGGCGCTGGACGTCAACCAGTCGATGACCTCGGTGCGCGACGCGTACCGCGCCCAGGTGCAGACCGGCCGGACGAAGGTCGTCCAACTGCCCGTCACCACCCGCGAACCCACCATCGGCCAGGCCGAACTGGACCGGGCGATGAAGGAATTCGCGAAGCCCGCGATGTCCGGTCTGATCACCATCAAGGCGGGTGCCAAGCAGATCCAGTTCGGCCCCGCCCGGTCGCTGCCGCAGATCCTCTCGATGGTGCCGGTCAATGGCCGGCTGGTCGAGCACTACGACAAGAAGGCCATCGACACCCTCTGCGACGGCGTCTTCGACGGCATCATGATCACCAAGGGCGACGGCAAGAAGCACCAGCTCAGCGCGGACGATGTGGCGCACGCCATGCAGACCGCACTGCTCGGGAAGACCCCTGCCGAGCGGACCGCCACCATCAGCCTCACCGGCAACGGCTGACCGTCGGCGGCCAGACTCTCACCACCCGCCCCCGACCGTGTTCCGGCCGGGGGCGGCGTCGTGTCCGGGCACCGCTCCGGCGCCGGATTCATATGCACGGCATGACATCTGTCATCCCCTTTCCACGACGCTTGGCCCTGCCGGGCGTACCCCGCTCTCCGCCACGCTTGACCCATGACAACGACAGCCGCCGAGGCCACCGGGGCGAAGACCACCGCGGTCCGCTTCGAACAGGTCAGCAAGGCATACGGAGCGGTACGTGCCGTCGACGGGCTCACCCTCGACCTGCACCCCGGCGAGACGGTGGCGCTCCTCGGTCCCAACGGTGCCGGGAAGTCCTCCACCCTGGATCTGCTGCTGGGCCTGCGCACCGCCGACTCCGGCACGGTCCGGGTCTTCGGCACGACCCCGCAGAACGCCGTCGCCGCGGGCCGCGTCGGCGCGATGCTCCAGACCGGCGGCCTGATGGAGGACGTCACGGTCAAGGAACTGGTCGGCCTCGCCTGCGCTCTGCACCCCAGGCCCCACCCGGTGGTGGAGGTGCTCTCCCGCGCCGGGATCGGGCGGATCGCCGACCGGATGGTCAACAAGCTCTCCGGCGGCCAGGAGCAGCGGGTCCGCTTCGCGCTGGCCACCGCGGGCGCCAATGACCTGATCGTCCTCGACGAGCCGACCACCGGCATGGACGTCACCGCCCGCCAGGCCTTCTGGGCCACCATGCGCGAGCAGGCCGACCAGGGCCGTACCGTCCTGTTCGCCACCCATTACCTCGAAGAGGCCGACGCGATCGCCGACCGCGTCCTCGTCCTCCACAAGGGCCGGCTGCTCGCCGACGGCACCGCCGCCGAGATCAAGGCGAAGGCCGGAGCGCGCCGGATCTCCTTCGAGCTGGCGGGCCCGGTCGACGAGGCGGCCCTGCGCGGCCTGCCGTTCCTCGCCGCGATCGACATCACCGGCAACCGGGTCCGTATCCAGTCGCACGACGCCGACGCGACGGTCCACGCCGTCTACGGACTCGGCCTCCACCCGCGGGCACTCGAAGTCGCGGGGCTCGGCCTGGAACAGGCCTTCGTCGCCATCACCGAGGCCGAGGAGGCCAGGACCGCATGCTGAGTCTCTTTTCGTGGGCGCTCATCAGGCTCGAAGTGACCCGCACCCTGCGGAACAAGAAGTTCATGTTCTTCTCGGTCATCTACCCGTCGGTGATCTACCTCCTCATCTCCAGCACCCAGAACACCTCCGACCGGATCCCGCACACCGATCTCACCTTCCAGGCCTTCTTCATGGTCTCGATGGCGTCGTTCGGGGCGCTGACCGCAGTCCTCATGGGCAACAGCGAACGCATCGCCAAGGAGCGCGAGAAGGGCTGGGTCCGCCAGCTGCGGCTCACCGCACTGCCCAGCCGCGGCTACGTCCTGGCGAAGATCGCCAGTGCGGCGGTGGTCACCCTGCCCTGCATCGTGGTGGTCTTCCTGGTCGCCGCCGCCGTCAAGCACGTACGGGTGGAGACCTGGCAGTGGTTCGCGCTGGCCGGGGTCATCTGGGCCGGTTCGCTGGTCTTCGCCGCGCTCGGCGTCGCCATCGGCTACCTCGCCGGCGGGGACGCGGTCCGCCCGCTCACCATGATCATCTACTTCGGGCTCTCCGTCCTCGGCGGCCTGTGGATGCCCAGCGCGACCTTCCCGCAGTGGCTCCAGAACATTGCCGAGTGGCTGCCCACACACGCGTACGCTTCTCTCGGCCAGGCGATCGAGATGGGCGGCTCGCCGCATGCCAAGGACGTCGCCATCCTCTGCGCCTACTTCCTGATCTTCGCGGGCGGCGCGGCCTGGCTCTACCGGAAGGACACCCTGAAGGCGTGAACGACGACGAGACGCCCGTGGGCATCGGGCGCCCGCCCACGCACCGCAAGCAGGTCTGGATCAAGCTGTTCTGGATCGGCATCTGGCTCGCGTTCATGGGCGCCCCGGTCAAGGACCTGACCGACGGCAACCACACCCCCTGGGCAACGGTGCTCGGCGCGCTCGGCCTGCTGACCTTCGTCGGGGCCTATCTGCTCCTGGTCTTCCGCCACACGTCCAAGCCCCTGGACCGCCCTGTCGTCCATTCCGCGATCGCCTTCCTCGGCGCCCTGTCCGTCGTCCTCACCCTGACGCTCGGTACGGCGTGGCTGGTCCTCTTCGTGTACGTGTCGGTCTCCGTCGGCGCCACCTTGCCGCTGCGGACGGCCCGTTGGCTGATCCCCGCCGTCGCGGCGGTCCTGGTCCTCATGGGCCTGGCCAGCGACCACCCCCGCGAGATCATCACCGCCCTGATCTTCCCCGCGCTGCTCGGCGGGTTCTCGATGACCGGCGTACGGCAGTTGATCCGTACGACGATCGAGCTGCGCGAGGCCCGCGCCACCGTCGCCCAGCTCGCCGCCAACGAGGAACGGCTCAGGCTCGCCCGCGATCTGCACGACCTGCTCGGCCACTCGCTCTCCCTGATCACGCTCAAGAGCGAGCTGGCCGGCCGGATGCTTCCCGGCCACCCGGAACAGGCGGCCGCCCAGGTCGCGGACATCGAACAGGTCAGCCGCCAGGCCCTGATCGACGTACGCGGCGCGGTCACCGGCTATCGCCGCCCGACCCTCCCCGGCGAACTCGCGGGCGCCCGTACCGCACTCGCCGCCGCGGGCATCACCGCCGACGTCCCGGCCGAGGCCCCCGACGACCTCCCCGAGAAGCCGGAGGAGGCGCTCGCCTGGGCGCTGCGGGAAGCCGTCACCAACGTCGTACGCCACAGTGGTGCCCGCCATTGCACGATCACGCTCACCATCCGCCAGACCCTGGACGGCAAGCGCCTCGAACTCGCCGTCTCAGACGACGGCGTCGGCCCCTCGGGCACCAAGCCGGGCAACGGCCTCACCGGCATGGGCGAACGCCTCGCCACGGTCGACGGCACGCTGGCCACCGGGGCGGGCGGCTCCGCCTCCGGTTCGGGCAAAGGCTTCACCCTGACCCTGACCGTCCCGCTCGAATCCGGCCTAGGATCCACGGAATGAGCATGATCAGACTCCTCCTCGCCGAGGACCAGTCCATGGTGCGCGAGGCCCTCGCGGCACTCCTGGGCCTGGAACCCGACATCGAGGTCGTGGCCCAGGTCGCCCGCGGCGACGAGGTGCTGACCGCCGCCCGCGAGCACGACATCGACGTGGCGCTCCTGGACATCGAGATGCCGGGAATGACGGGTATCGAGGCGGCAGCGGCCCTGCGACGCGAACTTCCGGCCGTGAAGGTCGTCGTCGTCACCACCTTCGGCCGCCCCGGCTACCTGCGCCGGGCCATGGAATCGGGCGCCGACGCCTTCCTGGTGAAGGACGCCCCGGCCTCCCAACTGGCCGCAGCGGTACGGAAGGTGCTCGCCGGCGAGCGAGTCATCGACCCCACGCTGGCGGCAGCGGCCCTGGCCGACGGCGCCAGCCCCCTGACCGACCGCGAACGCGACGTACTGCGCACAGCGGCGGACGGCTCCACCAACGCGGAGATCGCCGCCGCACTCCACCTGTCCCAGGGAACGGTCCGTAACTACCTCTCCATGGCCATCCAGAAACTGGCCGCCCGCAACCGCGCGGAGGCGGTCCGCATCGCCCGCGAGAAGGGCTGGCTGTAGCCCGCTCCGCTCGGACCGGGCGGGCTCAGGGGGGATTCGCTGAGCCAGGTCCGACTTCGAGGTGGAAGTTTTGGACTTGCGGGTCCATTTTTGTCGTCGCACAGTGGCACTCGCCCCGGTCGTCCGGGGCTCCGGCCGGTCGGACGCGGTATGCGGTTCGGTCGTGCGGGTTCGTAGCGGAGAACCAAGCGATGGAGTGGACCATGTCTATGCGCCTTGAGGGCAAGACCGCCCTGGTGACGGGACCCCGGGCCTGGGCGGCGGAGTTCGGGCCTCAGGGCGTTCGTGTGAACGCGATCTCGCCGGGCGTCGTGCTCACGCCCACACCCGGCGAGGTCCACCCCGGCGAGGTCATGATGAGGGGGACCCCCGCAGGCCGGATGGGAACCCCTGATTCCATCGCGAACGCCGCTGTCTACCTGGCCGGTGACGGGCCGGACTTCGTGCACGGCATCGTGCTCGACGTCGACGGCGGCCGCACCGCCGCTGCCGTCATCGCCGGCTGACGCGCCGCGTCGCCCCGGGCGGGAAGGCCCGCGCCGGGGCCGGGGCGTGACCCGTCCGGGCGCAGGGTCACCGCATCGCCTCGCCCGCGCGGCGCAGGTCCGTGATCCCCAGGTCGAGAGCGGCGCGCAGGTGGGTGGACTGCCCCGTCGACAGCAGGATCGACACGCCGCCCTGGATCGCGGCCAGCAGTGCGGCGGACCTGGCGTCGACATCGAGCCCGGCGGGAAGTCGGCCGGTGGCCTGGAGCGACCGGATCCCCGCCGCCAGGCTCTCCTGCCAGCGGCGCATCAGTTCGCTCACGATCGCCCGCGCGCCGGGGGTCGAGCGCCCGACCTGGAAGAAGAGCGATCCCAGCGGGCATTCGTCTCCCTGGGCCTCGTAGCGCTCGATCACCACGTCCCGCCATCGCTCCCAGGCCTCCCACGAGTCCAGGCAGCCCAGATACGGCTGCTGGTCCTCCAGGACGCGGTCCGCCTCGAACCGGGCGACCGCGAGGAGCAGTTCGTCCTTGCCGGCCGGGAAGTAGTGGAACAGCTGACTCTTGCTGGTGCCGGTCCGCGCCATGATGTCGTCCAGCGTCGCCGAAGCGACGCCCCTCTCCCGCAGCACCGCCGCAGCCCCCTCGACGATCCTGCGTCGCGTCGCCCTCCCCTTCGCCGTCAGCTCCCCGCGCACGATCCGCCTCCTTGGAATGGACTGTGGAGTCCACTGTAGTTGCGTCGGTACGGCCCAACTCCCCGGTACGGCAACGCCGGAGTCGCTGCGGTGGGCCTCGACGAACTCGCCCCACGGGTCGAGGAGAAGCAGCCCGCCGTTCACGCCCGAGGAGACCCTGCGTGTGCGGGCGGCAGCCCTGCGCGTCCTCATTTCCTGGGGCGCGGACGCCCCGCCCGGCCGGCCCACCGCTCCGCCGACCGAGGACGCTTCGCGGATCGGGGCGGGCGGGCGGCGGGTCGCCCGCCCGACCACTCCACCTCGTACCTTCCGACGGGTCCGTGCGGTCAGTCCGTCAGCGTCTGGCTGAAGCGGGACGGGCCGGTCGGGGCGCCGATCGTGGCCGCGCCGAACGAGACGGAGCCCTTGGCGATGACGCCCGTGGCGTCCGTACCGAAGATCCACAGGGCGCCCCTGCTGCTGTTCTCCGTCGGGGCGCCGACCACCATCTCCGTACGGCCCTTGCCGTCGTAGTCGCCCAGTGCGAGGGCCGCGCCGAATTGGTCGCCCGCCTCGGCGACGCCCGGAACCCCGGCCGTGTACTGGCCGAACTCCTTGGAACCCGCGCCGCTCACGCCCTTCGGGCCGCCCTTGAGCACCAGGACCCGTCCGGCGTCGGAGATGCCGTTGATCCGCTCGTTCGGCAGGCCCGTGGCGATGTCGGGGTAGCCGTCGCCGTTCGTGTCGCCCAGCGCCAGGCTGTAGCCCATGCGGTCGTGGAACTCCGCCGTGCCCGAGACGCCTTCGGTGTCCTGGTTGATCCAGACGGGCTTGCGGGTCGTGCTCTGCCCCTTCGGGCCGCCGTACGAGATGAAGAGCGAGCCGCCCTTCTTCACGGGGGTGTCCACCTGCGCCCACTCGTCGCCGCGCCCGACGACGATGTCCCCGTGGCCGTCCTTGTCCAGGTCGGCGATGCCCACGGCGGTGCCGCCGACACCGGCGCCGGCCGCGTCCTTGACCTCGACCGGGGCGGCGAAACCGGTGCGACTGCCCCTCAGCAGGTACGTGTGCTGCTGCCACGGGTCGCCCGGACCGAAGCCCAGGATGACCAGATCGCCGACGCCGTCGCCGGTCACGTCACCCACCGCGATCTCCGAGGTGTCGAGCACGGCCGTGCCGTCGACCGAGAACGAACCGACCCTGCTCCACTGGCCGGTGCGGCTGATCGGGCCGTGCAGGATGTGTCCGCCGCGCCGTACGTCGCCCACCGCGATGTCGGCGATGCCGTCACCGTCCACATCGCCCACGGCCAGGTCGCCGGTGCCGTCGCGCTGGTCGCCGGGGACAGGCTTCAGAAGCGTGGCGTTCTTCGAAAGGCCGGACGGACCGCCCCAGTTGACGGCCAGCACGGTGCCCTGGTCGCCGTCGGTCGTGGTGCCCCAGAGCCGGCCGACGAGATCCGCGTAGCCGTCCTTGTCCAGGTCGGCGCTGCGCAGGTTCGTGCCGTAGCGGGCGTCCTCCGGGTGGTTGATGCCCGGCCGGTTCGGCCAGGTCAGCACCTGCTTGTGGGCGGAGGACAGGCCGCCGGGGCCGCCGAAGAGAACACTCACGGCGCCCGCGCCGCCCTCCGTGTTGCCGAGGGCGGCCATGGGGGCGCCCACGGCCACGTCCGGGTAGCCGTCGCCGTTGAAGTCGTCGTGCAGCCGCTTGCTGCTCGGAGCGCTCGCGGCGGCGGACGGCTGCGCGACCGGGGCGGAGGACTGCACTGCGGCATGGCCGGCCGGAGCGGCCACGGCTCCGGCGACCAGGGCGATGCCGGTTGCGATCGCCAGCCTGCGGCGGTGGGAGAGGACGGGCACGTCGATCAACTCCGGTGCTCGGGACATGGGTCGGGGCAGTACGGAACCAGCTTCCGTACTGCCCCGTACGACCCCGCGGCCGGGCGGATGGTTGTGCCGCACCGTCGGCGAGTGCCGGTGGTCAGCCGTTCTTGAAGGAGTCGAGGTGGGCGAAGGCCACCACGTTGTCCTCGTAGTCCTTCGCCGTCTTGTTGTACGTGCCGCCGCAGGTGATCAGGCGCAACTGGGCGGTGTTGGTGTCTGCGTAGACCCGGTCGTCCGGGAACTTCGCCTTGCTGAACTGCTCGACGGAGTCGACCTTGAACGTGGCGACCGAGCCGTCCGCGCGGGTGATGTCGATTTCGGCGCCGGGCTTGAGGTACCGGAGCTGGAGGAAGACGGCCGGGCCGGTCATCGTGTCGACGTGGCCCGCCACGATCGCGGCACCACGCTCGCCGGGGGTCACGCCGTCCTTGTACCAGCCGACCAGGTTGTTGTCGTTGGCGGGCGGTGCGTCCAGCTGGCCGGTGGGGCCGAGGGACAGATCGGTGAAGGGTGCGTTGACGCCGATGGTCGCGATCTGCAGCCGCGCCGGCACGGACCGGGACATCGCCGGGCCGACAGTGGCCTTCGACGAGGTGACGGGAGCGGGGGCGGCATGGGAGCCGAGGATCTCGGGGGTGGGGGACGAGACGGCAGCGGGCGGGGCCAGCGGCTTGTTGTCGACCGAGGTGCCGAAAGAGTTGTAGATGAGGAGCACGCCGAGCCCGGCTGTCACGGCGGGCCACATCAAGGCGCGGCCCAATGTGGTTCGGGGGGCAGTCCGGGTGGGGGTGGAGCCGGTCGACTGCGGGGCGGCCATGGGAACGTGCCTTTCAGTCGTGCGGTGTTGAAGGGGGAGGAGCGGCGGAGAGGGAGGGGAGGGAAGGAGCGGAGAGCGGGGGAGGCGGGGGAACGGAGGAGGGTGTCGGGGGTTTATCCGGGGTTTATCAGGGGGGAAACGCAGCCGCCGCGGCCGCCGCCCCGAGGGGCAGCGGCCGCGACAGCGAATCGACCGGCTGTGCCTGGCCCGGTCAGGCCATCGCGCCACCCGTCGACTGGCGGCGGCGCAGCTTGTACGCGCCGACGCCGACACCACCGAGCAGCAGCGCCGAGCCGGCGGCCAGACCGCCACCGGTCATCGCCATGCCGCCACCACCGGCGCGCACGCCGCCACGGGGCTGGTCGCCGCCACGGCCGCCTTCGTCGCCGCCACGGCCGCCGTAGCCACCACGGCCACCTTCGTCGCCGCCGCGGCCACCCTCGTCGCCGTAGCCGCCACGGCCGCCTTCGTCGCCGCCGCGGTCGCCGCCACGGCCACCCTCGTCACCGCTGATCACGGAGGCCATGAAGCCACCACCGGCGCGCACGCCGCCACGGGGCTGGTCGCCGCCACGGCCGCCTTCGTCGCCGCCACGGCCGCGGTCGCCGCCGCGGCCACCTTCGTCGCCGCCACGGCCGCGGTCGCCGCCGCGGCCGCCCTCGTCGCCGTGGCCACCACGGTCGCCCTTGCCGCCCTTGTCGTGGTCCCGGCCGCCCTCGTCGTCACCGGTGATCACGGAGGCCATGAAGCCGCCGCCGGTGTGGACACCGCCACGCGGACCGTCTTGGCCGCCGCGGCTGCCTTCGTCGCCGCCACGGCCGCCGCCGCGGCCGCCCTCGTCGCCGCCACGGCCGCCGTAGCCGCCACGGCCGCCTTCGTCGCCGCCGCGGTCGCCGCCACGGCCGCCCTCGTCGCCGCCACGGCCGCCGTAGCCGCCACGGCCGCCGTAGCCGCCACGGCCGCCTTCGTCGCCGCCGCGGTCGCCGCCACGGCCACCTTCGTCCCCACGGTCCCCACGGTCGCCGCCGCGACCGCCCTCGTCGCCGTGGCCGCCGCGGCCACCTTCGTCGCCGCCGCGGTGGCCGCCACGGCCGCCCTCGTCGTCGGCGGTGATGCCGGCCATGAAGCCACCGCCGGCGCGCACGCCGCCGTTCGGTCTGCCACGGCCGCCCTCGTCGCCGCCGCGGCTGCCTTCGTCGCCGCCACGGCTGCCTTCGTCGCCGCCGCGGCTGCCTTCGTCGCCGCCACGGCCGCGGTCGTCACCGCGGTCGCCGCGGTCGCCGCCGTGGTCGGACTTTCCGTGGTTGTCGCCGTGCGACGACGAGTAACCGTTGTCGTGGCCCGAGTCGCCCGACGCGACCATGGCGTAGGCGGACGGGCCGGTGATGGCGAGGACCGCCGTGACAGCGGCCGAAGCGAACAGTGTGCGGGCAGAGCGCATCTGAACACATTCCTTCCGTCGTAACTGCGCAGAGTGACGGGATGTCGACTCAGAGTGGCACAGTGACGACGTGATCCACCGTCAGGCAGAAAGTGAATTCGCGCCATCGGGGCGGGTGGCATTGGGGCTACGCCATGGGCTCTTCGGGTGGCATAGAGCCGATAATCACCCGTTGGACTGCACGCAGCGACGTGCGAGGTTTGGGTGGCGGGGGCCCACCCGTTTGCTGGCCGCGTTCATGTGGCGGCGCGGTCGCCGCACATTTCGTGACGGCTCCCCGGTGCCGCTGAACTGCCAATGAAACTAGTTGAGTTGGTGGGCGGCGTGCGGCGCTCCCGTCTCGGGGGGCGAGTTCCGCGGCCGACCGGATCTCCCGCATGGGAGCTCCCGGCTCCGGCTCGGTGGCGTACGTGTTCCGGCGATGTGCCGCCGCTGACCCGATTGTCATCGGGGCCGGGATGTGCGCGGCACGGCGGCCGGTAAATCGGTTGTCGGGGCTTTTTCCCTCTGCTGTACTCACCGCTGAAGTCGACCGACAACCGACAAAGGAGCGGATCATGCGAGGAACTCTCATGTTCATTCAGGCGGGAATTGCCACCGACTTTGAGGACATGGAGTTTCGTGCACACACTGAATCTGGGAATTCTGGCGCATGTCGACGCCGGTAAGACGAGCCTGACCGAGCGGCTGCTCCATACCGCCGGCGTCATCGACGAGATCGGCAGCGTCGACGACGGCAGTACCCGGACCGATTCCCTGGCACTCGAACGGCAACGCGGCATCACGATCAAGTCCGCCGTCGTCTCGTTCGCCGTCGAAGACACCACCGTCAATCTGATCGACACCCCCGGTCACCCCGATTTCATCGCCGAGGTGGAGCGGGTGCTGAGTGTGCTCGACGGTGCCGTGCTGGTCATCTCCGCGGTGGAAGGCGTACAGGCCCAGAGTCGCGTTCTGATGCGGACACTGCGGCGCCTGCGCATTCCGACGCTCATTTTCGTGAACAAGGTCGACCGCGGCGGTGCGCGGAGCGAGGCTGTCCTGCGGAGCATCACCCAGAAGCTGACCCCGGCCGTGGTCGCCATGGGCTCGGTCGACGGACCGGGCGGCCGGGAGGCCCGCTGCACGCCGTACACCGGCGCCGACACCGGATTCACGGAGCGGCTGGCCGAACTGCTCGCCGACCACGACGACGCCCTCCTGGACGCGTACGTCGAGAACGCCGCGGCGCTCCCGTACGGCAGGCTGCGCGAAGAGCTGGCGGCGCAGACCGGGCGGGCGCTGGTGCACCCGGTGTACTCCGGCTCGGCGATCACCGGCGCCGGGGTGGACGCCCTGGTCAGCGGGGTCCGGGAACTGCTGCCCGCGAGCGGCGGCGGGGCCGGCGGGCCGGTTTCGGGCACGGTCTTCAAGGTGGAGCGCGGGCCGGGCGGCGAGAAGACGGCGTACGTCCGGATGTTCTCGGGCACGGTACGGATCCGCGACCGGCTGCCGTTCGGCCGCGGCGACGGGCGCGCCGAGGGCAAGGTGACCGGGATCAGCCTCTTCGACCGCGGCTCGGCCGTGCGTGCGGCGGAGGTCGGCGCGGGCCGGATCGCGAAGCTCCGGGGGCTCGGGGGTATCCGGGTCGGCGATCCCGTCGGTGTACCGGACCAAGCCGCGCCGGTCCGGTCGTTCCCTCCGCCGACGCTGGAATCGGTCGTGGTGCCCTGCCCTCCGGCGAGCCGGGGCGAACTGCACTCCGCGCTCGCGCAGCTCGCCGAACAGGACCCACTGATCAATCTTCGCCAGGACGACGTCCGGAAGGAGGTCTCCGTCTCGCTCTACGGCGAAGTGCAGAAGGAAGTCATCCAGGCGACGCTTGCCGACGAATTCGGAATCGGTGTCACCTTCCGAGAGACCACGACCATCTGCCTGGAGCGGCCGAACGGCAGCGGAGCGGCGTACGAGATCGGCGAGCAGAACGGGAATCCCTTTCTGGCGACCATCGGTCTCAGGGTCGACCCCGCCCCGGTCGGCAGCGGTATCGCCTACCGACTTGAGGTGGAGCTCGGATCGATGCCCTTCTCTCTGATGAGGGCGGTGGAGGAGACCGTGGCGGAAACCCTGCGGCAGGGAATTCACGGCTGGCAGGTAACCGACTGCGTCGTCACCCTGACGCATTCCGGCTACTGGCCCCGCCAGAGTCATTCCCACGCCGTTTTCGACAAGAGCATGTCGAGCACCGCGGGGGACTTCCGTAATCTGACCCCGCTGGTCCTGATGAGCGCGCTCGAGCAGGCCGGCACCACGGTGCACGAGCCGATCCACCGGTTCCGCCTGGAATTCCCCGCGGACCTGCTCGGCCCGGTCCTGCCCGTACTCGCACATCTGGGGGCCGTGCCGGGGACCCCGGCCGTGCACGGTTCCACATGTGTGCTGGAGGGCGAGATCCCGGCGGCCCGCGTCCATGAGCTCCAGCAGCAGCTGCCGGCCCTGACGCGCGGCGAGGGCATCCTGGAGTCCGGCTTCGACAGCTACCGCGCGGTTGCGGGTGCGCCGCCGGACCGGCCGCGCACCGACCGCGATCCGCTCCACCGCAAGGAGTACCTGCTGCGTACGGCGCGCAGGCAGGCCCCGGGCAGGGACGGGCGGTGACCCCGGGGCGGCCCTCAGTTCAGCAGCGAGCGGGCCGCCCGTGCCCGGTGCCGGATCGCCTCCGCCGCCGCGGGATCGACTTGGCCGACCACATCCGCGTACTCCTCCATCTCCGCCGCCCCGCGCAGGAACTGCCCGCTCTGGACGAGCAGCTGCGCGCGCTCGTAACGGAGCCTGGCCGGGTGCGAGGGGAGCAGCAGCGACAGGTCCACCGCCCACAGCGCCACATCGGTGCGCTCCGGACGGGTCGCCGCCCACGCCCTGATGTTGTTCAGGATCCGCAGCACGATCTCCAGCGGCCGTGCGGGCGCCAGCATCGACTCCTCCAGCGGCTCCCCGGTGGCCCCGGCCACCAGCAGCTCCGCGTCCTGCCCGGTCATCGGCCGGCCCCCGTCGAAGGGGTCGGCCAGCACCCGCTCGGCCGGATCGCCGAAGCCGACGACGAAATGGCCGGGCAGCGCCACCCCGTACACCGGGGCGCCCGCCCGCCGCGCGACCTCGATCCACACCACGGACAGCGTGATCGGCAGCCCGCGCCGCCTGCGCAGCACCTCGTGCAGCAGCGACGACTCCAGCCGCTGGTAGTCCGCCGACGAGCCCGCGAAGCCGCACCGTTCACCGAGCAGTTCGGCCAGCGCCGAGGCCCAGGCCCGGCCGCCCCGGATCCCGTACGGAAGCCGGCCCGCAAGCTCGTCCAGTTCGATCTGGGCCGCATCGATCCCGTGCGCGTCCAGCGCCGGATCGGCCATCGCGCCCAGCAGCAGGCAGAGCAGCGCGAGGTCCGGCCGCTCGGCGCGCGCCTCCTCGGCGAACTGCCTGTACAGCTCGTCCCGGTCCGGCCGCTCGGCGGGTTCAGGGTTCATCGGACCCGTCCGTCCCCGTCACGCCGGCCAGAAGTGGTGATAGAGGTGGTGGACCGCGAACCCCATGCCCTCGTACAGCGCCCGCGCCCCCTCGTTGTCCGTCTCCACCTGGAGCCATGCGGCCGACGCGCCCTCCTCCAGCGCCTTGCCGGCGAGCGCGGTCATCACTGCGGAGGCGAGCCCCCGGCGCCGCTGCGCGGGATCGACCTCGACGGCCATGAAGCCGGCCCACCGCCCGTCCACCACGCACCGCCCGATCGCGGCGGGCGCCGCTTCCGGGCTGTCGCCGGGCACCGAGGCGAACCACACCGAGGGGCCGCCGCGCAGCACCGCCAGGACGTGCGGGCCCGGGGTCTCGAAGCGCTGGTAGCGGGAGAGCCAGGTCTCGTCGAGGTCCCGGCTCAGCCGCACCCGGGACGCGTCCGCGTCCCGATCGCCGATCGGGGCGAGCCCGGCGGTGCGTACCTCCGCCGTCACCTCGCGGCGCCATCCGCGCTCCTCCAGCTCCGCGCAGAGCAGCTCCTGGGTGCCCTCGGCGCCGGTCGCGGTCTGGATGTACGCGGGCAGGTCCCGTTCCCCGTACCACTGCCGGACGTGCCCGAGCGCCTCGTCGAGCGGGACGCCCGGGTCGCCGAGCGGCAGCACGGAGTTGGCGCGCCGGGTGAACCCCCGCGCGGCGCGCAGGAGCCAGTCGCCCAGCGGTTCGCTCTCCACCGGCTGCCAGGCACGGGCGCAGACCGGCGCGAGCTCCTCGAAGGAGGCCGCCGGACCGCGCCGCCGGGCCGGAGCCGCGGGCACCACCTTGCCCGCCACCAGTGCCGATTCAGGGATATGGACGGACTCACCGCTCTTCGGTGTGATCGAGAGCACACCGTCGTCCCACGATGTGAGAACTCCTACCGTGTCGGTGAACGTCGCTCCTTGTGGGGCCGTCTCGCACACACGCCGGACTGATACCCGTTTGCCCACGTCAGCCGGTGTGATTCGGACCCTGAGCTGTCCGCCGATGGTGAATTCCACAGCTCTGTACGCCCCTCCTGTTCGGTTCGTGCCCCGGAACGGAGATACTAGGTGCGGGCATCGACGACGCCGCGCTCCCGCGCGAGAGCCAACGCCCTACCGAGGAGGAACGACAGCGTGACCTACGTCATCGCGCAGCCTTGTGTCGACGTAAAGGACAAGGCCTGCATCGAAGAGTGCCCCGTCGACTGCATCTACGAGGGCCAGCGGTCCTTGTACATCCACCCGGACGAATGCGTCGACTGCGGAGCCTGTGAGCCGGTGTGCCCGGTCGAGGCCATCTTCTACGAGGACGACACCCCGGAGGAGTGGAAGGACTACTACAAGGCGAACGTCGAGTTCTTCGACGACCTCGGGTCGCCCGGTGGTGCCTCCAAGCTTGGCCTGATCGAGCGCGACCACGCGTTCATCGCCGCGCTGCCGCCGCAGAACCAGTAGTCAGCGGCCAGCACGTGCGCCGCCCCGGTCCCGTACGGCTCGTCACCGTGCGGGACCGAGGCGTTTCCACACCCGGGTGACGGGCGGGCCGGAGGTTCCCCGCGACCCGTGCGTGTCCCGCGTGACCCCCGTACGAGAAAGCAGAGATCCGTGTCCGCAGTCTCCTCCCGCCTCCCGGTCTTTCCCTGGGACAAGCTCGCGCCCTACCAGTCGACGGCTGCGGCCCACCCCGACGGCATCGTGGACCTGTCCGTCGGCACCCCCGTCGACCCGGTGCCCGAGCTGATCCGGCGGGCGCTCGTCGCCGCTGCGGACAGCCCCGGCTATCCGACGGTGTGGGGGACCAGCGAGCTGCGTGACGCGATCGCCGGATGGGTGGAGCGGCGGCTAGGAGCGGTCGGGGTGACGCACGGGCACGTACTGCCGGTCGTCGGTTCCAAGGAGCTGGTGGCCTGGCTGCCGACCCAGCTCGGACTCGGTGCGGGCGACAAGGTGGCGTACCCGCGCCTCGCCTACCCGACCTACGAGGTGGGCGCCCGGCTCTGCGGCGCCGAGCCCGTCGTCTACGACGACCCGACCGAGCTGGACCCGGCCGGGCTGAAGCTGCTCTGGCTCAACTCGCCGTCCAACCCGACCGGCCGCGTCCTGGCCAAGGACGAACTGACCCGGATCGTCGCCTGGGCCCGCGAGCACGGTGTGCTGGTCTTCAGCGACGAGTGCTACCTGGAGCTGGGCTGGGAGGCCGAACCGGTCTCCGTACTGCACCCGGACGTCTGCGGCGGTACGTACGACGGCATCGTCGCCGTCCACTCGCTCTCCAAGCGCTCCAACCTGGCCGGATACCGCGCCGCCTTCATCGCGGGCGACACGGCGGTGCTGAGCGAGCTGCTGCTGATCCGCAAGCACGGCGGCATGATGACGCCGGCCCCGGTCCAGGCGGCGACGGTCGCGGCGCTCGGCGACGACGAGCACGTCGCCGAGCAGCGGGCCCGGTACGCGGAGCGGCGCGCGGCCCTGCGCACCGCCCTGGAGGCGCACGGCTTCCGCATCGAGCACAGCGAGGCCGGCCTCTACCTGTGGGCGACGCGCGACGAGCCGTGCTGGGAGACCGTGGCGCACCTGGCGGAGCTGGGCATTCTGGTGGCGCCGGGCGACTTCTACGGGCCGGCCGGGGACCACTTCGTACGGGTGGCCTTCACGGCGACGGACGAGCGGGTGGCGGCGGCGGTGAAGCGGCTGTCCTGAGAGCGGCGGCAACCGCGCGGGGCTCCGGGAGTGCGCACTCCCGGAGCCCCGCGCGTGTGTGCTGCTGCCGGCCAGCGGCCGGACCGGGTCAGCCGAGCGGCAGACCCCGGGTGGGCAGGCCCTGGGTGGGCAGGCCGCCCTGGGTCGCGGCGCCGGTGGTGTCACCGAGGACCTGGCCCGCGCTGTCGGCGGCGCCGCCCGCGGCCTTCCGCACGGTGGGGGAGGTCTTGGCGTCGGCCTTGCCGACGGTGTCGCCCGCGGCCGGGAGGGCCGTGCCGACGATCCTGCCGCCGGTGTCGCCCGCCGCCTCGGTGCCCTGCTGGGACGCGCCGTCGACCGTCTTGCCGAGACCGGCACCGTCGAGGGTGGTCAGACCACCGAGATCCGGGGTCTGCGGGAGCTCCGCGGCGCCCGCGGCTCCGGCCGCACCGACCACGGGGGCGGCACCCGCGGCGATCAGCAGCGCGGCACGGGCGATCCGGCGGGTCAGGGGGAGGGACATGATGCTCCTTCGACGGGACGAGGAATGGGTCTGTCCATTGATCGGACGCAGTGACAACCGTCGAAAGGTCGGGGGAGGTTGCGGTGGGCCGAGGTAAAGAGTCGGTAATGCGTCACATGATCTGCAACGGAGGAACCCGGGCGAAACCGGCGTTCCCGGGAAGGGTGATGAACCGTCGCTTCCCTTTGACCGCAAGGGAATTGAGGTGACGAAGGGCGGCTGCGGGGAGGGGGCGTGCGAGGGGGCGCTCGAAACGGGCGGGAACGACACCTGCGGGCGATCGCGTGAACTAGTGCGCGAGCCGGATCCGGACGTCGGTGGTGCCCGAATCCTTGCGCTCCGTCCGCCAGCCCGACCCGGCCTCCCAGACCCGGCCCGCGTACGAGACCTCGGCCAGCCGGAGAGTCTCGGACTGCGCGACCGCCCAGTGCGCGAGCTCCCAGCCGCGCCGGGCCGCGCCGCCGTCCCCGGCGGCCGTCCCGGTCGCGGGCACCGGCACCAGGACCGTGCTCGCCGCCGCCGCACCGGCCGCGGGCCCGCCGTCCCGCGGTGCCGTCGTCACCGCGGGCAGCACGTCCTTGCCGAAGGCGCGCACCAGCTCCGCCCGTACCTCCGCGACGTCGGGGCTCGCCGCCGTCGCCCGTGGCGGTGCGCAGTTCAGCGAGGCGGGCGTACGACCGGTCAGCGCCGCCGCCAGCAGGGCCGCGTCCGGCTCGTGCTTCGCGTACGCCTGCGGGAATCCGCTGCGCTGGACCCGCTGCGCGGCCACCGTCAGCGGCAGCCGCGAGTAGCCGGGGACCTCGGCCAGATGCCGGTAGAACTCCCCGGCGGAGTAGACCGGGTCCAGGATCTGCTTCTCGGTGCCCCAGCCCTGCGAGGGGCGCTGCTGGAACAGCCCCAGCGAATCCCGGTCACCGTGCTCGATGTTGCGCAGCCCGGACTCCTGCAGCGCGGTCGCCAGTGCGATCGTCACGGCACGCTCCGGCATCCCCCGCGAGGTGCCGACCGCGGAGATCGTCGCGGCGTTGGCGGCCTGTTCCGGGCTCATCCGGTACGTACGGCCCTCGCCGTCCGAACCGTCGGCCGACTCCACGGTGCAGCCGTCGACGATCCTGCTGCCGGTTATGTACTGAACGGTCAGATAGCCGCCGAGCGCGGCGAGCACGACAAGAGCGGCAGCAGTGCGCAGGAGGCGGCTGCGGCCGGTGTGTCGGCGGGCGGGGGGGACGGTCCGGGGCACGCGCCCACCGTACTGGAGCAGCCGTCCGGGGCCGAGGGCCCTGTCCCTTAGGGTCGGTGTCATGCCCGAAACCACACTCGACCTCACCCTGGACGGCCCGGCGCTCACCGCACGGCTCGTCGACTTCCCGTCGGTCAGCGGTCAGGAGAAGGACCTCGCGGACGCGATCGAGGCGGCCCTGCGCACCCTCCCGCACCTGACCGTGGACCGGCACGGCAACAACGTCGTGGCCCGGACGGACCTGGGCCGTGCCGAGCGCGTGGTGCTCGCGGGGCACATCGACACCGTCCCGATCGCCGACAACGTGCCGTCCCGGCTCGACGACAACGGGGTGCTGTGGGGCTGCGGCAGCTCCGACATGAAGTCGGGCGTCGCCGTCCAGCTGAGGATCGCCGCGACCGTGCCCGAGCCCAACCGCGACCTGACCTTCGTCTTCTACGACAACGAAGAGGTCGCCGCGCACCTCAACGGGCTCGGCCACGTTGCCGACGCCCACCCCGACTGGCTGGCGGGCGACTTCGCGGTCCTGCTGGAGGGCTCCGACGCCGAGGTCGAGGGCGGCTGCCAGGGCACCCTGCGGGTCTTCCTGCGCACCGAGGGGGAGCGGGCCCACTCCGCGCGCGGCTGGATGGGGTCCAACGCCATCCACGCCGCCGCCCCGATCCTGGCCCGCCTCGCCGCGTACGAACCGCGCCGCCCGGTCATCGACGGCCTCGAATACCGCGAGGGGCTGAACGCCGTACGGATCGAGGGCGGCGTCGCCAACAACGTCATCCCGGACGCCTGCACCGTCGTGGTCAATTTCCGGTACGCGCCCGACCGGACCGCCGAGGAGGCGCTGGCCCACGTCCACGAGGTCTTCGCGGACTGCGGCGTCGCCGAATTCGTCGTCGACGACCACTCGGGCGCGGCCATGCCCGGCCTCTCCCACCCGGCCGCCGAGGCGTTCATGGCGGCGGTGGGCGGCACCGCCCGCCCCAAGTTCGGCTGGACGGACGTCTCCCGTTTCGGCTCCCTCGGCATCCCCGCGGTGAACTACGGACCGGGCGACCCGCTGTTCGCCCACAAGCGCGACGAGCACGTGGTGGTCGAGCGGATCACCCACTGCGAGGAGCGGCTCCGCTCCTGGCTCACCGCCTGACCCACGGCATTCTCCTGTCCGTAACCTCCATGGATCTACCCTGAGCTGACACGGATGGCCACGGATCCTCCAGGATCCACCGGTCGTCGATCGTCGTCGGAGGGAGCAGATCATGGGCAACCCCGAGGGGGCACGCGTCCCGGAGGAGCAGCGGCTCGGACCAGTACTGCGCCGTAGGGAACAGGTACAGCCCGGCACCACCGATCAGCGGCTGCTGGACACCGAGGGCGACTCCGAGTGGGTGCACACCGATCCCTGGCGGGTGATGCGCATCCAGTCGGAGTTCGTCGAGGGATTCGGCGCGCTGGCCGAACTGCCGAGCGCGATCAGCGTCTTCGGCTCGGCCCGCACCCACGCCGGCGGGCCCGAGTACGAGGCGGGCGTACGGATCGGCAAGGCCCTGGTCGAGGCCGGCTTCGCGGTGATCACCGGAGGCGGGCCGGGGGCGATGGAGGCGGCGAACAAGGGGGCGCGGGAGGCGAAGGGCATCTCGGTCGGACTCGGCATCGAGCTGCCCTTCGAGTCGGGCCTCAACCCGCACGTCGACATCGGCGTCAACTTCCGCTACTTCTTCGTCCGCAAGACGATGTTCGTGAAGTACGCGCAGGGCTTCGTCGTACTGCCCGGCGGGCTCGGCACCCTGGACGAACTCTTCGAGGCGCTCACCCTCGTCCAGACGGGCAAGGTCACCCGCTTCCCGATCGTGCTGTTCGGCACCGCCTACTGGAGCGGTCTCGTGGACTGGCTGCGGAACACGGTGGTGGCGCAGGGCAAGGCGTCCGAGCACGACATGCTGCTGTTCCACGTCACGGACGACGTGGACGAGGCGGTCGACCTCGTGACGAAGGAGGTCGGCCGGTAGGGACCGTCCGGGGTGCGGGGTCCGGCGCGGATCCCGCACCCGCCCCGGTCACGCCAGTCCGCGCCGCGCGACGGCCGGCTCGCGGTGCCCCGCGATGGACGCCACCATGTCCAGCACCTGCCGGGTCTCCGCCACCTCGTGCACCCGGTACACCTGTGCCCCGAGCCACGCCGAGACGGCCGTGGTCGCCAGTGTCCCGATCACCCGCTGCTTCACCGGCCGGTCGAGCGTCTCGCCGACGAAGTCCTTGTTGGACAGCGATACGAGCACCGGCCAGCCGGTCTCCGTCATCTCGCCGAGCCGGCGCGTCGCCTCCAGGGAGTGCCGGGTGTTCTTCCCGAAGTCGTGGCCGGGGTCGATCATGATCCCGTCGGGCCGCACCCCGAGCGCGACCGCCCGCTCGGCCAGCCCCACCGTCACCCGCAGGATGTCCGCCATCACGTCGTCGTAGGCGATCCGGTGCGGCCGGGTGCGCGGCTCGGCGCCGCCCGCGTGCGTGCACACCAGACCGGCGCCGTACCGCGCGGCGACCTCCGCGAGCTTCGGGTCGACGCCGCCCCACGCGTCGTTCAGCACGTCCGCGCCGGCCTCGCAGACCGCCTCGCCGACGTCGTGGCGCCAGGTGTCGACGCTGATCACGACGTCCGGGTGGCGGCGGCGGACCTCCGCGACGAACCCGACGGTGCGACGCGCCTCCTCCTCGGCGGTCACCTCCTCGCCGGGGCCCGCCTTCACACCCCCGATGTCGACGATCGCCGCACCCTGAGCGATCGCCTGCTCGACCCGGGCGAGCGCAGGTTCGTCCCGGAAGGTCGCCCCCTGGTCGTAGAAGGAGTCCGGGGTACGGTTCACGATCGCCATGATCACCGGCTCGTGCGCACCGAATTCGCGCCGCCCCAGCCTGAGCGCACCGCTTCGCATCCCGCGTTTCTCCTCTGGTAGATCGCCACGTGGGTCACCTGCGACCTTAGGCCCTGTCGTCAAACTGCCCTCCGGGCGACGACGGCAGTCCGGCGGCGGGGCCCGGGAGCAGTCGGGGCGGCCACCGGCTGTCGGTGCCGCATGGCACGATCGGACCCGGACAGGTTTCCGCTCCCGGGGAGATGCGCGTGTTCTGGTTCTTGCTGGTGACGATGGTCGTGGTGGTGGCCGCGGTCACCCTCGCGGTGGTCGGCGGGGGGAAGAGCGCCGTCCTGCAGGACGTGGCGCCCGAGCAGCCGGTCGACCCGCTGCCCGCGACGAGACCGGTCGGCCGTGCGGACATCGACGCGCTGCGCATCCCGGTGGGCGTGCGCGGCTACCGGATGATGGACGTCGACGAGGCGCTCGACCGGCTCGGCGCCGAGCTCGCCGAGCGGGACGCGCGGATCGCGGAGCTGGAATCGGCGCTGGCCGGCGCGCAGGCGACCGCGGCCGGCGGCCCGGGCCTCGTCGAGGGGCCGGCCGAAGCGCCGGAGCAGGCGGGGGAGCGGCCCGAGGACCGCCCGAAGGCGCCGTGGGAGCCACCGGAGCAGGACCCGCAGCCCACGGAGCACCCCGGAGAGGAGCCCCGGCGATGAGCGGCGGCGCGGAAGCGGCACCGGACGGCGGACTGCGCTGCCCCTGGGGACTGTCCACCGAGGACTACCTCACGTACCACGACACCGAATGGGGCCGGCCCGTCCACGGCGACGACGCCCTGTTCGAACGGCTCTGCCTGGAGGCCTTCCAGTCGGGCCTGTCCTGGCTGACGATCCTGCGCCGCCGGGAGGGCTTCCGCTCGGCCTTCGCCGGGTTCAAGATCCCCGCGGTGGCCGGGTTCACCGACGCCGACAAGGAGCGCCTCCTCGCCGACGCCGGCATCATCCGCAACCGCGCGAAGATCGAGGCGACCCTCGCCAACGCCAAGGTGCTGGCCGGCTGGGGCGCCGGCGAGCTGGACGCACTGATCTGGTCCTACGCCCCCGACCCGGCCGGCCGCCCCGTCCCGCGCACCCTCGGCGATGTCCCGGCGGTCACACCGGAGTCCACGGCGCTGGCCAAGGACCTCAAGAAGCGCGGAGTGCGCTTCGTCGGACCCACCACGGCCTACGCCCTGATGCAGGCATGCGGCCTGGTCGACGACCACCTGGCCGACTGCGTGGCACGCGGCGGCGGGGCGTAGGACCGCGCCCTGTCCAAAGCTGAGCCGTCGGACAAGCCCTAACGGCCGAGGTACTTCGGCTTCTCCTTGTTCAGGAATGCCTGCACCGCGATCGTGTGGTCCTCGGACGCGCCCGCCCGGGTCTGGAGCTCGTCCTCCTTCTCCAGCGCCTCGCTCAGCGTGTGACCGGCGCCGTACGCCAGGGACTCCTTGAGCGCGGCATACGCCACCGTGGGGCCGGACGCCAGGGCGCGGGCCACGGCGTCGGCCTCGGCGGCCAGGTCGGCGGCGAGGACCAGCTTGTTCACGATGCCCAGCTCACGGGCGTCCTGAGCGGAGATCGAGCGCGGGAACAGCAGCAGGTCGGCGGCGCGGCTCTGTCCGATCAGGCGCGGCAGCGTCCAGGAGACGCCCGAGTCGGCGGTGAGAGCCACACCGGCGAAGGAGGTGTTGAACGAGGCGGTGTCCGCGACCACCCGGTAGTCGCAGGCGAGCGCGAAGCCGAAACCGGCACCGGCGGCGACGCCGTTGACCCCGGCGACGACCGGCTTGGGCATCTCGGTGATGGCCCGCACGATCGGGTTGTAGTGCTCCTGCACGGTGCTCAGCGCATTGCCGCTGCCCGACGCGCGGGTGCTTTCGAGCGCGGCCACGTGCTCCTTCAGATCCTGGCCGACGCAGAACGCCCGCCCGGTCGCGGTGAGCAGAACGGCACGTACCGCGGGGTCGGCCGCCGCGGACTCCAGCGCGTCGCGGAGCGCTACCTTGGCCGCGGTGTTCATGGCGTTCATCGCGTCGGGACGGTTGATCGTGATCGTCGCGAGTCCGTCGCTCACTTCAAAGAGCACGCTGTCCGCCATGTGGTCGGCCATTTCTCTGTCCCCTTCGCACCTCGGGCAATGCCTGTCCAGGCAAGCATGGCCGACTCGGGAGGGAGCCGGTATGTGACCTGCGTCTAATAATTGAGTCCCGAAGCGGGGGTGCGGGCGGCGGAGTATCGCAGGCCGATCGCCGAATTGGGTGGTTTTGCGAGAGCGCGTTGCGCAAGCGATGCCGACCGATGTTGGTCATCGGGGTCTGTGATGCGGGATAATGGCTTGGAAGCAATGTGTTCGATGCCGGTGACACAGCGCCTGTCATGGGGCCGCCGGTTGCGATGAGCTGGTTTCAGGAAGGGGAACGAGCATGGCGGCCATGAAGCCGCGGACGGGCGACGGCCCGCTCGAGGTGACCAAGGAGGGGCGGGGCATCGTCATGCGCGTTCCGCTCGAAGGCGGCGGTCGGCTTGTCGTGGAGCTGACGCCGGACGAGGCCGATGCACTTGGCGATGCCCTCAAGAAGGTCGTCGGCTGAGCAGAGGCGCCCACACTTCATCACTGCCCCGGCACGGTGTCCGTGCCGGGGCAGTGATGCGTTCACCGCCTTTCACGGGCGAGCGGCCCGACCGGGGCGCGGGCGGGGCCCCGTAGCGGGCGGGCCTCAGCCCCTGCGCACCGCGCACAGCAGCCCGTCGCCCACCGGCAGCAGCGTCGCCATCAGCTCCTGGCTCTCGCGCACCGCGCGCAGCAGCTCCCGCAGCCGCAGCACCTCCGCGGGCTGCGCCGCGGAGTCGACCGTACGACCGTCGGCGAAGACGCCCTCGAAGCAGACCAGGCCGCCGGGGCGCAGCAGGCGCAACGATTCAGCGAGACAGTCCAGGCTCTCCAGCCGGTCGCCGTCGCAGAACACCAGGTCGTATCCGCCGTCCGCGAGCCGGGGCAGGACGTCCAGGGCGCGGCCGGGAATGAAGCGGGCCCGGTTGGCGGCGTAGCCCGCGGCCCGGAACGCCTCGCGGGCGAACTGCTGGCGCTCGGGCTCCGGGTCGACGGTGGTCAGCACGCCGTCGGGCCGCATTCCGTGCAGCAGATAGAGCCCGGACACGCCCGTCCCGGTGCCGATTTCGGCCACCGCTTTGGCATCCGTCGTGGCAGCGAGCAAGCGCAGCGCGGCGCCGGTACCTGGCGACACCGAGCGCAGCCCCACCTCCCGGGCCCGGTCACGGGCCCAGTGCAGTGCTTCGTCCTCGGCGACAAAGGCGTCGGCGAACGCCCAGCTCGTCTGCCGGTTGGCGGTAATGACCCTCTCCTGTCCCCGTAGTTGGCGCAACGGTGACTGTATCCGCTGCGCCCGGGAACCCGCAGATGGGACCGGGCGTTATGAGGGGGCAGGGGAGAGCCTGTGGAATCGGCCCGCGGATCGGGTCCGGGAGCCATGGGCCGGCGGTTCCCGGGGCGATCCCCGGCCCCAGCAGGAAAAAGGCTTATCCGGAGCTAACGGGCGAGGTCGCTATGGTAGGGGCTCCACTGGACACCACCAGAGCCGATAGGGGAGGTGCGGCTGCGCCTGTGGATCGGGGAGGAGTGCTGCGGCGCTTTCTCAGGTCGGCGGGTGAGCCGAAATCCGTGACCAACATTGCTGACCGTTCTTCCACCGTCTCCGCAACGACCGCGACCTTCGCCTCAGATGCGGACTCCCAGGCGTGGACGCCACCTTCATGGGAAGAGATCGTCAGCACGCACAGCGGCCGGGTCTATCGCCTCGCCTACCGACTGACGGGCAATCAGCACGACGCCGAGGACCTCACGCAGGAGGTCTTCGTCCGGGTGTTCCGGTCGCTGTCGACCTACACACCGGGCACGTTCGAGGGCTGGCTGCACCGCATCACGACCAACCTGTTCCTGGACATGGTCCGTCGCAAGCAGCGGATCCGCTTCGACTCCCTCGGCGACGACGCCGCCGAGCGGCTGCCGAGCCGTGAGCCGTCCCCGCAGCAGGTCTTCAACGACACCCACTTCGACGCGGACGTGCAGCAGGCGCTGGACACCCTCGCGCCCGAGTTCCGTGCCGCCGTCGTGCTCTGCGACATCGAGGGTCTTTCGTACGAGGAGATCGCCGCGACGCTCGGCGTGAAGCTCGGCACCGTGCGCAGCCGTATCCACCGCGGTCGCTCGCATCTGCGCAAGGCGCTGCGGCACCGTTCGCCCGAGGCCCGTGCCGAGCAGCGCTCGCTGGCGGGCGCGGTCCTGGCGGGGGAGGGCGGAACGGCGTGAGTGGCACAGGTCCGACCCCCGCGGAACAACACCTGGGGGACCGCCTCGCCGCGCTTGTCGACGGCGAGCTGAAACACGACGCCCGCGAGCGGGTGCTCGCCCACCTCGCGACCTGCGCCAAGTGCAAGGCCGAGGCAGCGGCGCAGCGGCGCCTGAAGAGTGTCTTCGCCCAGTCCGCCCCGCCGTCGCCGTCCGAGGGGTTCCTCGCCCGGCTGCAGGGCCTTCCCGGGGGTCCGGGGGGTGACGACGACAGACAGGACAGACCATTCGGCGGCTCCGGGCGCTTCGGCGACGGGTTCCTCCCCGTGATCCAGCCGTCCGGCAGCCGCCCGGAATCGCCGGGGGACCGGTCGCTCGGCGGCTTCGGCTTCCTCCCGGCCCCGCACGGCCCGACCACCGTGCTGCCGGGCGGTTCCTCCCGTTCCGTCTTCCGGATCCACGAGGTGGGCCGCGAGGGAGAACGCTCGCCCTGGCGCGGCCGGAGATTCGCGTTCGCGGCGGCGAGTGCGGTCTCGCTGGCGGCCATCGCCCTCGGCGGGGCCCTGCCGACGGGCGCGGGCCCCGGCTCCGCGGCCCGTGCCTCGGGCGGCGGAAACGCCGTGACACCGCTCGACGCGCCTTCGCGCGGGGAGAGCGGCGGCTCGGTGAGCCGTCGCGGCGGTGGCAGCCACGGCACGCTGGCCACCAGGAGTGCGGGTGAGCGCTCGGCCGCCGAGGCCCCGTCGGCCGTGCCGGGCGTCGCGACGGCGGTGCCCTCCGCCACTCCCGCGGCGGTCGCCACCGCGAGCCTCGCGGGGAATCCTTTCGCCGCTCACCTGCTGACCAATGCGTCCGCGCCGCCTCTGATACGTCCGACCGGCACCACCCCGCTCTTCGCCGAGGTGTTCGGGCGGCTCGCCGCGCAGTCACCGTCCCCCTCCGTGTCACCGTCCGGGACACAGTCGTCGCCACCGCCCTGGGCGCAGCCGTCGGCCTCGACCCTTCCCACGCCCACCGATCGCGGTCTGCCGCTTTCGTCCGGGCGCTGACCCGGCGGTCTGCGCAAGGATTCGCAAACCTGGTTGAATTCCGGGAGCAGTTCTGGAGGGACGCCCCGGTCGGGGCGTGCAGAGGCCAGTCGCGGCAGTTGCGGGGAGAGTATGGAAGACGGGAAGTCCACCGGGTCGAAGGCGAAGTGGTGGAGCCGGCCCACGGCGGGAAATGCCACCCGCACAGCGCCGGACGAACCGTCCCTCGCCGAGGACACGGTGCCCGCGGCGGACCCGACGGTGCCCAAGACGCCCCCGGCCGACGCGCCGCCCCGGTCCCCGGCGCCCGGACCGTCGGCCGCCGTGCCCGCCGCCGCGCCGGCCGTGCCGCCGGTGACGCCGCTGCACGAGCCCGACCAGTACAGCACCCCGCCCTACGGCGGCCCCGGCCCCTGGGCGCCCGCACCACCCGTGCAGCGGCCGGTCCCGACCCCGGCACACGGCACCCCCGTACCCCCGCAGTACACGGGGACGAACGGCGCCGGCATCCCCACGTCGCCCGCCCCCACACCGCTGCCGCACGCAGCCCAGCAGTCCCACGCCCAGCCGCCCCAGGCGGCGTCCACGCAGTGGCTCCAGTACGACCCCTGGGGTGCGCCCAGGCAGCCGCTCACCAACCCGGGCCCGCCGCTCGGGGCCGGCACCGGCCGCAAGAAGAGCCGGCGCGGCTCCCTCCTCGTCGGCGCAGTGCTGCTCGCACTGGTGGCGGGCGGCATCGGCGGCGGCATCGGGGCCTACATCGAGCGCAACGGCGGCCTCACCCAGGTCGAGCTCCCGCAGGCCGGCCGCAGCAGCGGTGGCCGGGCCCCCGACAGCGTCGCCGGCATCGCCGCCAGCGCCCTGCCCAGCGTGGTCACCCTCCACGTCAGCGGTACCACCGAGTCCGGCACCGGCACCGGCTTCGTCCTCGACGGCTCCGGCCACATCCTCACCAACAACCATGTCGTCGCCCCAGCAGGCCAGGGCGGCGAGATCACCGTGACGTTCAGCGGCGGGGAGACCGCGCGCGGCGAGGTCGTCGGCAAGGACAGCGGCTACGACCTGGCCGTGGTCAAGGTCACCGGTGTCTCCGGCCTCAAGCCGCTGCCGCTGGGCAACTCCGACAATGTGCAGGTCGGTGACCCGGTGGTGGCCATCGGCGCCCCCTTCGATCTCTCCAACACCGTGACCTCCGGCATCATCAGCGCCAAGGACCGGCCGATCACCGCGGGCGGCGAGAAGGGCGACGGCAGCGACATCAGCTACGTCGACGCGCTGCAGACCGACGCGCCGATCAACCCGGGCAACTCCGGCGGTCCGCTCGTCGACACCGACGCCCATGTCATAGGCATCAACAGCGCCATCCGCGCTGCCGACAACGGCTCGGCGGAGGAGGGCGGCCAGGCGGGTTCCATCGGTCTCGGCTTCGCCATCCCGATCAACCAGGGCAAGCGGGTCGCCGAGGAGCTGATCAACACCGGAAAGGCCACCCATCCGGTGATCGGCGTCACGCTGGACATGAAGTACGCCGGGGACGGCGCCAGGGTCGAGTCGAAGGGTGCGGCGGGCAAGCCTGCGGTGACGCCGGGCGGACCCGGGGCCAAGGCCGGGATCATGCCCGGTGACGTCATCACCGAGGTCGACGGCCGACGGGTGCACAGCGGCGAGGAGCTGATCGTGAAGATCCGCGCGCACCGCCCGGGAGACCGTCTGGACCTCACGTTGACGCGCGGTGGTAAAGACCTGTCCATCTCTGTGACGCTCGGCTCGGCAAGCGGCACGTGACAGCCCCGTGACGCTACCGCGCGGACAGTTTCGACGGGTACCGTGGGCGGGTCCGGACCTCGACCGACACGGTCTCGGAGAACACGAGGAGCAACAGGGTGTTCAATGACATAGGCGCACTCGAGCTGTTGACGCTCGCGATTCTGGGCGTGCTGATCTTCGGCCCGGACAAGCTGCCGAAGGTTATCCAGGACGCCTCGCGCTTCATCCGCAAGATCCGTGAGTTCTCCGAGAACGCCAAGGAGGACATCCGTACGGAGCTGGGTCCGGAGTTCAAGGACTTCGAGTTCGAGGACCTCAACCCCAAGACGTTCGTCCGCAAGCAGCTCATGGAGGGCAAGGACGACCTGGGGCTGAAGGAGATCCGGGAGAGCTTCGACCTGCGCAAGGATCTGGCCGAGGTCACCGACGCGGTGAACGGCCGGGAGAGCAAGGACCTGGAGTCCGCGGACTCCAGGAGCGGCGTGTCGGGCGCCTCGGCGATCACCGCAGCCAACGGCTCCCCGGGCGCTCCGGACCTGCTCAAGAAGCGTGAGCAGCCCGGCAAGGACGACCGGCCGCCGTTCGACGCCGACGCCACCTGACCCCCGGCCAATCCCGGCTCGTCCGGAGGCTATGGCTATTCTCCATCTGTCCGGTTGTGAGTACGCCCGCTGGGGGGCGGGCCGATCCGGACCCAACGGATCGAGGAGGCGGCCGGGCAGATGGGGACGACAAGTCGGGTGGGCGCGGAAGATGCGCCGGGCACAGTCACCGCAGAGGGGGTGCCGGCGACCCGGCGTACTGTCGACGGCTATCTGGCAGCCACGTTTCCCTGGTACGGACTGGACGAGGCCTTCACCGGGCCGCGCCGGCTGATGCAGGTGGGCACCGCGGCGGACGGCACGGTGCAGCACGGTTCCATCGGTCACGGTGACGAACCGTCGGTCCGGGCCGAGGCGGGCGCCGAGAAGCAACGGTTCGCCGTCGTCGTGTCGATGGCCAGCAGCCCGGTGCGGCGCAGCGGTGACGGCACGGGGGTGCTGGACGCGACTACGGCGTCCTCCGCGGCCTGGCTGGCCGGGTCGGGTCTGCTCGCCTGTACCTGGCCCTCGCAGATGGATCACGCGTTGCGCGACGACTGGCTGGACCAGCAGACGGAGACGGCGTTCGAACTCGCCGACGACCTGGACGGCCCCGCGTGGTCCGTGCTGTCACTGCCGGTGGACGGCATCCCGGTGCCGTTCCACTACCGCGAGTCCGAATTCGGCTGGGTACTCGCGGGATCGGCGCACGGCGGGGTGCACATCGGGGCGTACGGGCGGGGGATGAGCGCGTACGGGCTGGGGTTCTCGGTGATCGACGACATCACGACGTACGCGTAGCACGCAGGCGTACACAGGACGTACGCGGAACACGGAGCGGTGACCGGCCCGGGGCCGGTCACCGCTCCTTCGTCTCAGAACTTGTTGCGCGGGGTGATGCCCAGCGACATGCCCGACAGGCCGCGCTGACGGCCGCCCAGCTTGTCCGCGATGGTGCGCAGCGCCTTGCCGGCCGGGGAGTCGGGGTCGGACAGGACGACCGGCTTGCCCTCGTCGCCGCCCTCGCGCAGCCGTACGTCGATCGGGATGGAGCCGAGCACCGGCACCTCCGCGCCGGTCGTCCTCGTCAGGCCCTCGGCGACCTTCCGGCCACCGCCGGTGCCGAAGACATCGACCATCTCGTCGCAGTGCGGGCACGGCATGCCCGACATGTTCTCGACGACGCCGACGATCTTCTGGTGGGTCTGGACGGCGATCGAACCGGCCCGCTCAGCGACCTCGGCCGCCGCCTGCTGAGGGGTCGTGACGACCAGGATCTCGGCGTTCGGCACGAGCTGTGCCACCGAGATCGCGATGTCGCCCGTGCCCGGCGGCAGGTCGAGCAGGAGAACGTCGAGGTCGCCCCAGTACACATCGGCGAGGAACTGCTGGAGCGCGCGGTGGAGCATCGGTCCGCGCCACACCACCGGGGCGTTGCCCGGGGTGAACATGCCGATGGAGATGACCTTCACGCCGTGCGAGGACGGCGGCATGATCATGTTCTCGACCTGGGTCGGCTTGCCGTCCGCGCCGAGCATCCGCGGCACGCTGTGCCCGTAGATGTCCGCGTCCACGACACCGACCTTGAGGCCGTCGGCCGCCATCGCGGCCGCGAGGTTCACCGTCACCGACGACTTGCCGACGCCGCCCTTGCCCGACGCGACCGCGTAGACCCGGGTCAGCGAGCCGGGCTTGGCGAACGGCACCTCGCGTTCCGCCGTGCCGCCGCGCAGCGAGGTGGCGAGTTCCTTGCGCTGTTCGTCGCTCATCACGTCGAGCGTGACGTCGACCCGCGAGACGCCCTCGACACGGGCGACCGCGTCCGTCACGCTCTTGGTGATCGTCTCGCGCATCGGGCAGCCTGAGACCGTGAGATAGACCGTGACAGCGACCACACCGTCAGCATCGATCTCGACCGATTTCACCATGCCGAGTTCGGTGATCGGACGGTGGATCTCCGGGTCGTTCACTGTCGCCAGTGCCTCAAGCACCGCGTCTTCCGTAGCCATACCTCGATAGTACGGGTGCGCGCAGCGCTCCTTGAGGGTGGTGGTGGGCGCCGCTACGCGTGAGTAGCATCCGTCAGCGGTCTTCGTCGCTCTCGGCCGGGAGCAGGGCGTGCCGGTCGTCGAGGTCCTTCACGAGGTCTTCCAGTTCGGAGCGGATCCAGTCGCGGGTGGCGACCTCGCCGAGCCCCATCCGCAGTGCCGCGATCTCGCGGGTCAGGTACTCGGTGTCCGCGATGGAGCGCTCGTTCTGCTTGCGGTCCTGCTCGTAGGTGACCCGGTCACGGTCGGCCTGCCGGTTCTGCGCGAGCAGGATCAGCGGCGCCGCGTACGAGGCCTGGAGCGAGAGCATCAGCGTCAGGAAGATGAACGGGTACTGGTCGTACCGCAGGTGCACGGGCGCGAAGACGTTCCACAGCACCCAGACGACGATGAACAGCGTCATCCAGGAGATGAAGCGCCAGGTGCCCAGGAAGCGGGCGATCCGCTCGGAGAACCGGCCGAACGTCTCGGGGTCGTACTCGGGCAGCAGCCGCCGCCGCGGGGCCTTCGGCTGGTCCAGCCGGGAACGGGGCGGGCGCGCGATGCCCGAGGCCCCCGTCTGTGCGGTCCTCGTGCGTTCCTCAGCGGCCACCGGCGACCCTCTCCTCGCTGTGGAAGTCCGTTTCCCGCCAGTCCTCGGGCAGCAGATGGTCGAGCACGTCGTCGACCGTCACCGCGCCGAGCAGCGAGCCGCTCTCGTCCACCACGGGCGCCGAGACCAGGTTGTACGCGGCCAGATAGCTGGTCACGGCCGGCAGCGAGGTGTCCGGCGCGAGGGGCACGAGATCGCTGTCGACGATCGAGCTGACCAGGGCGTACGGCGGATCCCGCAGCAGCCGCTGGAAGTGCACGGTGCCCAGGTACTTGCCGGTCGGTGTCTCGTCGGGCGACCGGCACACGTACACCTGGGCGGCGAGCGCCGGGGAGAGGTCCGCCTGCCGGACCCGGGCGAGCGCGTCGGCGACCGTGGCGTCCGGCCGCAGGATGATCGGCTCGGTGGTCATCAGCCCGCCCGCGGTCCGCTCCTCGTACGACATGAGGCGTCGCACATCGGCCGCGTCGTCCGGCCGCATCAGCGTCAGCAGCCGCTCCTTGTCCTCCTCGGGCAGCTCGGACAGCAGGTCGGCCGCGTCGTCCGGGTCCATCGCCTCCAGTACGTCGGCGGCGCGTTCCTCCTTGAGCTTGCCGATGATCTCCACCTGGTCGTCCTCGGGCAGCTCCTCCAGGACGTCGGCGAGCCGGTCGTCGTCGAGCGCGGCGGCGACCTCGGCCCGCCGTTTCGGCGAGAGGTGATGCAGCGCGTTGGCCACGTCCGTCGGGCGCAGCCGCTCGAACGTGGCGACCAGGGTCTCGGCGCCCTGCCCGACCTCCTCCAGCGAGAAACCGCTGACCGCCGACCACTCGACGGTCAGGGTCTCGCCCTTGCGGCGCAGCGCCCCGCCCTTGCCCTTGCGCACGAAGTACTTGTCGATCTCCCAGTCGCGGCGGGCCGGGAGCTGCTGGATGGAGACATCGAGGACGGTGACCTCCTCGCCGGTCTCCACCAGGCGGACCCGGCGGTCGAGGAATTCACCGAGCACCAGGCGTTCGGTGGGCCGCTGTTCGAAGCGCCGCATGTTCACCACGCCGGTGGTGATGACCTGGCCGGACTCGATCCCGGTGACCCGGGTCATCGGGAGGAAGATCCGGCGTCGGCTGAGCACCTCGACGACGAGCCCGAGCAGCCTCGGCGCCCTGCCGCCGACCCGGAGCATCGCGACCAGATCGCGGACGCGGCCCACCTGGTCGCCGTTGGGGTCGAAGACCGGTACGCCGGCGAGATGGGAGACGAACACCCGGGGGGCGCCTGCCGCCATCCTGCGCCTCCTTCTTCCGTGTGCGACTTCTCCGGCTGGTCTGTTTGGCAGTCAATCAACTGTTATGACGGGATCAGGCTAGCCCGTACCGCTCCGGGTTGCCCCGGTGGAGCCGTCCGTACGGCTCCCTGCCGGGAGGCGTGAACAGCACAGGTACGCTGCCGTCTGCCACCCCGCGATGCGAATGAGAGGCAGTGCGCCCGTGACCTCTTCCGTTCCGCCCGTCCGGGCCCGACGCCGGACCGCTCTCGCCGCCCTGCTCTGTGCGGGCCTGGCCGCAGCCCTCACGGCGTGCGGCGAGGACCCGGACGAGGGGACCAACGGCGTCGGCAAGCTGACCGCCGCGGAGATCGAGAAGAAGGCACAGCGCGCGGCGGACGCCGCCGACGCGGTGCGCCTGGCCGGGACGCTGGTCAGCAAGGGCGGCACGTACAAGCTCAACATGCAGCTCAAGGAGCAGGGTGGCACCGGTTCCGTCGTCTCGAAGGACAGCACCTTCGAGCTGCTGCGGATCGGTGACGAGCTCTATCTGAAGGCGGACTCCGGGTTCTGGAGCCACGACGAGAAGCCCGGCGCCGACAGCGCGGCGGGCGGCGCGGCAGCGGACAAGCTCCAGAACAAGTACGTGAAGGTGCCCCAGGACGACCCCACGTACAAGCAGCTGCGCGGCTTCACGGACAAGAAGACCCTGCTCGACGGGATGCTCACGCTGCACGGCACCCTCGGCAAGGGGGACCGTAAGACGGTCGGTGAGACCCCGACCGTCCAGATCACGGGCGGCCAGGGCGCGGGCGGCACGCTCGACGTCTCGCTCAAGGGCAAGGCGTATCCGCTGCGATTCGCGCGCGGCGGGGGCGGGGGGACCGTCATCCTGTCGGACTGGGGCAAGGACTTCGACCTGGAGGCCCCGACGCGCGGGGACACGGTCGACTACGGGAAGCAGCTGCCCAAGACGTCGTCCTGACGGCGGGCCGCGCCGTCGCCCCGGTCGGGCGCGGGTGGCGGCGCCGCCCCGGTCAGCCCTTGCGCCCCTGCTTCAGCAGCCGCGGCAGACCCGCGGGGACCGGGCGCCGGGTGGTCGCGGACGTCGGCAGCGGCGCCGCGGCCAGGGAGCCGTCCGGCAGCTCGGTACGGAACTCGCCGGGCGTCAGCCGCAGCACCCGGCACTCGCGCGCCCAGCGCTCCGTCATCTGCTCGGCGTCCGGTGCGTTCAGCCGCTTGCCCTTGAGCTCGGCGACCGCGGCCTCCCACTGCTCGGAGTGCGGGGCGAGTTCCGTCACGGCGGCCGTCCAGGCGACCAGCCGGCCGCCCTTGTCCTTGCTGCGCACGGTCACCTCGGCGGCGGACCCGTCGGTGAGCCCGGCCGGGAACGGCTGCTCGCCGGGACCGTCCCCGACCAGATGCGCCGCACCCTCGTGCCAGACGTGCCACAGCGCCCGCGCGGGTCCGGTGCCCCGTACCCAGATGAGGCCCGACTTCTTGGTGGCCTCCTCGACGAGGGCCCGGCCCAGCGGTACGTCAGCGGCAGCAGCAGTCATGCCCGAACTCTATGGGACCGGCCGGGGACAGTGTCAGAGCCATCCGTTGCGCTTGAGGATGCGATGGATGGAGAAGCAGACCACCCCGATGACGCCCAGCACCATCGGATAGCCGTACCTCCAGCGCAGCTCCGGCATGTGGTCGAAGTTCATGCCGTAGACGCCGCAGATCATCGTCGGTACGGCGACGATGGCCGCCCAGGACGTGATCTTGCGCATGTCCTCGTTCTGCGCGACGGTCGCCTGTGCCAGGTTGGCCTGGAGGATCGAGTTCAGCAGCTCGTCGAAGCCGACGACCTCCTCGTGCACCCGTGCCAGGTGGTCGGCGACGTCACGGAAGTACTTCTGGATGTCCGGGTCGATCAGCCGCATGGGCCGCTCGCTCAGCAGCTGCATCGGCCGCAGCAGCGGCGACACCGCTCGCTTGAACTCCAGTACCTCGCGCTTCAGTTGGTAGATCCGGCCCGCTTCCGAGCCGCGCGAGCTGCCCTTGGCCGGGGTGGAGAAGACCTCGATCTCCACCTCGTCGATGTCTTCCTGGACGGCGCCGGCCACCGCGATGTAGCCGTCGACGACATGGTCGGCGATGGAGTGCAGCACCGCGGAGGGCCCCTTGGCGAGCAGCTCGGGATCGTCCTGCAGCCGGTGCCGCAGCGCGCGCAGCGAGCCGTGGCCGCCGTGCCGCACGGTGATGACGAAGTCCCGGCCGGTGAAGCACATCACCTCGCCGGTCTCGACCACCTCGCTGGTGGCGGTGAGCTCGGTGTGCTCGACGTAGTGGATGGTCTTGAAGACGGTGAACAGGGTGTCGTCGTACCGCTCCAGCTTCGGCCGCTGGTGGGCGTGGACGGCGTCCTCGACGGCGAGCGGGTGCAGGCCGAACTCCCGGGCGATACCGGCGAATTCCTCTTCGGTCGGCTCGTGCAGGCCGATCCAGGCGAAGCCGCCCTCCTCGCGCACCTGGAGCATCGCCTCGTGCGGCGTGCGGCAGGTGCCGCTCTCCAGGCGCCGCCCGTCGCGGTAGACCGCGCAGTCGACGACCGCGCTGGAGGCGGAGGGGTCGCGGGTGGTGTCGTAACTGTTGTGCAGGGCGTTGCTCTTGCGCAGGGACGGGCGCACGGCGGCGCGCAGGTCGCGGATCATCGACATGGCTGGCTCCTTCACGGAGGGCCGTCGGCGGGCACGTGGAACAGCCCGGAATGAGGACGTGTGCTCACGTCCGCAAAGCGGGCGGCACCGCGGCGGCGCGATGACGGCGTTCGCTACAGACAGGCAAAAAAGGAGTGCTCTTCCGTCGTGCGCAAAGCCATGGGCCTCGACCGGGAGGCTTCAGATCACCAGGAGAGGTGGAGTGCGGAAGAGCGGTTGGTACTGCACGATCGACTTCGATCCATTGCAGCCCCACCTCCTCCAGCCGGTCCCCCTTGGGGGATGACGTGTCACCGGGGCTGAGAGCGACGCTTCTGCGTGCTGCCCCGACCAGCGGCCAAGACTATCAGCCGACTGACGGCCAATCCCTTACTTTGCCCGTTCCATACGCGACCTATGCTCGCTGGATGGGAGAAATTCTTGCTCTGGTCGAGGCCCGGCTGCTGACGGCCCTCGGTGAACCGGACGCGCGTGCGGCGGTGACATTTCTCGGTACGGACCGGATCGAGGTGCTGCGCTTCGCCGACGGCGATATGGTGCGCTATGCCACGCTCGGTATGTCGGCCCATCCGATGGCCGACCCGACCGCGGCCCTCGTGGACCCGGTGAAGGGCCCGCGCGCCGAACTGATCCTCTCCGTGCGCGCCGGACTCGCCGACACCGACAAGGTGTTGCGCCCGCTCGCGGTGCTCGCCGCCTCCCCGCAGGTCGAGGGAGTGATCGTGGCGCCCGGTGCCTCGCTGGACGTGGGCGAACCGCTGTGGCCCGGGGCGCCGTTCAGTTCCGTACTGGTCGCCGAGCCGGGCGGGCTGGTGGAGGCCCTGGAGCTGAGCGAGCCGGCGCCGCGCAGCGGCTCGGCGGGGGGCGGCGGCCGGGAGACGGGCGGGCTCATGGACCCGGTCCGGTTCCTGCCGCTGCTGCCGATGACGCACAACGAGGCCGCATGGAAGCGGGTCAGGGGCGCGCAGGAGCTCCAGGAGCGGTGGCTCTCGCACGGTACGGACCTGCGTGATCCGCTGCGCGGCTCCGTACCCCTGGACTGATCCGCGCCACCGCAGGCACGCGAAAGCCCCGCCGCGCGGCCAGGAGGGAGAGCCGCGGGCGGGGCGGGCGAGGGGGTCAGTCGGCGAAGACCGTGACGCTGTCCTCGGTGGCGTGCTTCGGCTCCAGCTCCACCGCCTCGTGGGTCAGCGCCGCACGCCGGATCCAGATGACGACGGCACCGGCCACGGCCGCGACCGCGGCGACCACGAACGGTATGTGGATGTCGCTCCACTCCTCGATCTTCGGGGCGAGGTACGGGGCGGCGGCCGCGGCGAACCAGCGGACGAAGTTGTAGCCCGCGCTCGCCACCGGCCGCGGCGCGCCCGACACACCGAGCGCCAGCTCCGTGTAGACGGTGTTGTTCATGCCGATGAAGGCGCCGGAGACGATCGTGCAGACGATCGCGACGGTGTGATTGCCGTACCCCAGGACCAGCAGGTCGACGGCGAGCAGCACCAGCGAGGCGCCGAGCACCTTCAGGGAGCCGAAGCGCTCCTGGAGCCGCGGGGCGACGAGCACCGAGAAGACCGCGAGCAGCAGACCCCAGGCGAAGAACACCGCGCCCGACTTGTACGGCGTCATGTTCAGCACGAACGGGGTGAACGCGAGGACCGTGAAGAACGCGTAGTTGTAGAAGAACGCCGAGGTGGCGACCGAGGCCAGACCGCCGTGGCCGAGCGCCCTGATCGGGTCGAGCAGCGAGGTCTTCCGGGCGGGCCTGGGCTGTTCCTTCAGGAACGCCGTGATGCAGATGAAGCCGATGGCCATCAGCGCGGCCGTGCCGAAGAACGGGTAGCGCCAGCTGGCGTCACCGAGCAGGGCGCCGAGCAGTGGTCCGCAGGCCATGCCGAGGCCGAGCGCCGACTCGTAGAGCAGAATCGCCGCGGCGCTGCCGCCGGCCGCGGCGCCGACGATCACGGCCAGCGCGGTCGACACGAAGAGCGCGTTGCCGAACCCCCAGCCGGCCCGGAACCCGACGAGTTCGCCGACGGACGACGAGGTGCCGGAGAGCGCGGCGAAGACGACGACGAGCGCGAGGCCGGTCAGGAGCGTCTTGCGGCCGCCGATCCGGCTGGAGACGAAGCCGGTGACGAGCATCGCCACGGCGGTGATCAGGAAGTACGAGGTGAAGAGCAGGGACACCTGGCTCGGCGTCGCCTCCAGGCCCTTGGCGATGGACGGCAGAATCGGGTCCACCAGGCCGATTCCCATGAATGCGACAACAGAGGCGCCCGCCGTGGCCCAGACGGCCTTCGGCTGGCGCAGGATGCTGCTCGCGCCCTGATCGAACGGATCCTCTCCCTGCATGGGTCTTCTCGCTCTCCGCTAGGTCGTTTCGATACACACAGAATAAGTTAGGGAACCTAATGAGTGCAACTTACATCTATTTCTGCAGGTGGCGGGCCTCGCTGCGGACGGGTGATCTTGCTTGACGCGGCGACGGTCCTGGAGGACCGTTGGTCGCTATGAGGGGCGAACCCAGTTGCCCGAAGTGCGGAGGCCGGGTCAGGGCGCCCGGTCTGTTCGCCGACACCTGGCAGTGTGCCGTGCACGGCGGCGTGCAACCGCTGCAGCCGGTGGTTCCGCCCAGCGTCGAAGCGCTGGGGGCGGTGGTGCGCCGGGCCGAGGTCCCGGTGTGGATGCCCTGGCCGTTGCCGGTCGGCTGGCTGTTCACCGGTGTGGCGAGCGCGGGCGACGACCGCAGCGGCGGCCGGGCCACCGCGGTGGCCTGCTCCGGCCCCGGTCCCGTCGGCGGCATGGGCGACCTGTTGCTCGTCACCGAGGAGCTCGGCGTCGGACTCGGTGCCCGCTTCGCCGGGATCGACGGCCCCGACCCCGGCTCCTACCTGGACGTCGACGGCCCGCCGGACGTCAAGATGCTCGCCGCCGGCCGCCCTACCCCGCTGTGGAACGTCAAAGGGGTCCCCGAGGACCGGGCGGTCTTCGCGGGCGAGGCGCGCGGACTCTGGCTCTGGGCGATCGTCTGGCCCGAGCAGTCCGGGCTCCTGATGTACGACGAGCTGGTGCTCGCCGATCTGCGCGAGGCCGGGGGAGAGATGGACCTCGTACCGTGCGGGGCGCTCACCCCGCGCCTGCTCAGCTGAGACCGGCGCCCGGGCGACCGGCCGGGCACTGTTCGAATGCCGGTTATCCTGAGACGTCCCCTTTTACGGCCCCGAGCACTGGAGTACGCGTCGTGCGCATCGACCTGCACACCCACTCCACCGCTTCGGACGGCACGGACGCCCCCGCCGAGCTGGTGCGGAACGCCGCCGCCGCGGGGCTGGACGTCGTCGCGCTCACCGACCACGACACCGTGCGCGGCCACACCGAGGCGATCGCCGCCCTTCCCGAGGGGCTGACCCTCGTCACCGGGGCCGAGCTCTCCTGCCGGATCGACGGCGTGAGTCTGCACCTGCTGGCGTACCTCTTCGATCCCGACGAGCCCGAGCTGGCCCGCGAGCGCGAACTCGTGCGGGACGACCGGGTGCCGCGCGCCCGGACCATGGTGCGCAAGCTCCAGGACCTCGGGGTGCCCGTCGAGTGGGAGCGGGTCGCGAGGATCGCCGGGGACGGATCGGTCGGCAGGCCGCACGTCGCCACCGCGCTCGTCGAGCTCGGCGTCGTCGAGACCGTCTCCGACGCCTTCACGCCCGAGTGGCTCGCGGACGGCGGACGCGCCTACGCCGAGAAGCACGAACTCGACCCCTTCGACGCGATCCGGCTGGTCAAGGCCGCCGGCGGCGTCACGGTCTTCGCCCACCCGGCCGCCGTCAAGCGCGGCGAGGTGGTGCCCGAGTCCTCGATCGCGCGGCTCGCCGCCGCCGGTCTCGACGGCATCGAGGTCGACCACATGGACCACGACGAGCCGACCAGGGCCAGGCTGCGCGGGCTCGCCCATGACCTGGGGCTGCTGACCACCGGGTCCAGCGACTACCACGGCAGCCGCAAGACCGTCGGGCTCGGCGAGTACACCACCGACCCCGAGATCTACGGCGAGATCACCCGGCGCGCCACGGGAGCCTTCCCGGTGCCGGGAGCCGGCGGGCCCCGCCCCGCGTAACGACGCACGTGCCGGGGCCGGACCACGGACCCGTACGCACACCGCTGTCCCCCACCTTCACGTTCCACTTCCCGTACCCGGCCGTCCGGCCGCCGTCATGGCTTCGGGGTGCGCTCCTTCAGGCCGTTTCTCTCTTCTCGCAAGGCTCACTGTGTTCGACGTCGCTGTCTTCGGATCCCTTTTTCTCACGCTTTTTGTGATTATGGATCCCCCCGGTATCACCCCGATCTTCCTCGCGCTCACCGCGGGCCGCCCCGCCAGGATGCAGCGCAGGATGGCGTTCCAGGCGGTCGCCGTCGCCTTCGGTGTGATCGCCGTCTTCGGTCTGCTCGGTCAGCAGATCCTCGACTATCTGCATGTCTCCGTACCCGCGCTGATGATCGCGGGCGGACTGCTCCTGCTGCTGATCGCGCTCGATCTGCTGACCGGCAAGACCGACGAGCCGACGCAGACCAAGGACGTCAATGTGGCGCTCGTGCCGCTGGGCATGCCGCTGCTCGCCGGGCCCGGTGCGATCGTCTCGGTGATCCTGGCGGTGCAGCACGCCGACAGCGTGGCCGGTCAGATCTCGGTCTGGTCGGCGATCCTCGCCATGCACATCGTGCTCTGGCTGACCATGCGTTATTCGCTGCTGATCATCCGGGTCATCAAGGACGGCGGCGTCGTGCTGGTGACCAGGCTCGCCGGAATGATGCTGTCCGCCATCGCCGTGCAGCAGATCATCAACGGTGTCACCCAGGTCATCCAGAACTCCTGACGGCGCCCGACGGCACCACAGCGCCCCCGTGCGGACCTTCCGTACGGGGGCGCTTCGTCTTTGTGCGTCGTCGTGCGTTACGAAGCCGAGGTCTCGGCCGGGCGGATATAGATGCGCTGGCCTATGGCTGCGGCCTGCTGCACGATCCGGTTGACGGAGGCGGCGTCCACGACGGTGCTGTCCACGGCGGTACCGTCGACATCGTCGAGTCGCATGATCTCGAAGCGCATGAGGCTTCCCTTCGTCTGATCCTCCTGCTGGAGAACTACTGGGAGGACGGATGACCCGTCCGCAAGGATGAGAGCACCGGACACCTCTGTCCTGTGCTCCACGAGGGGTACAACGGCTTGCCCCGGGCAAACATTCCCTACGCTAAGGAAATTTTTTGGATGTCTAAGCATCAGCAGGTCACCGAGCAGGAGCGGGCGACGAGGTCCACGACGAGGCCCGAATGAACGAGGCAGAGATCCGCGAGCGTCTGGACCGTACCAACGAGCTGCTCCAGCGCATGCTCGCCGAGGTGTCGAAGACCCCGTCGACCCACGCGATCTTCGTGGACGCGGGCTATGTGTACGCCGCGGCCGGACTGCTGGTCACCGGCACCGAGGACCGCCGCTCCTTCGACCTCGACGCGGAAGGGCTGATCGAGGCCTTCATCGACAAGGCCCGGACGATCTTCGCGGACAGCAGGCTGCTGCGCGTGTACTGGTACGACGGAGCCAGGCGGCGCATCCACACCGCCGAGCAGCAGTCCATCGCCGAACTCCCCGACGTCAAGGTCAGACTCGGCAACCTCAACGCCAACAACCAGCAGAAGGGCGTCGACTCACTCATCCGCACCGACCTCGAATCGCTCGCCCGGCACCGCGCCATCAGCGACGCGGCACTGGTCGGCGGCGACGAGGACCTGGTCTCCGCGGTGGAGGCGGCGCAGGGGTACGGGGCCCGGGTGCACCTGTGGGGCATCGAGGCGGGGGAGGGGCGCAACCAGGCCGAACCGCTGCTCTGGGAGGTCGACAGCCAGCGCACCTTCGACCTGGACTTCTGCCGTCCGTACGTCACCAGACGCCCCGTCACCACCTACGAGGACGACACCCCCGCGCCCGCGCGCGAGGACGTCCGCTTCGTCGGTGCGCAGATCGCCGCCGCCTGGCTGGCCGCGCGGGGCCGCGAGTCCCTCGCCGACCTGCTGCCCGGACACCCCTACCTGCCGGGCTCCGTCGACCAGGACCTGCTGGTCGAGGCCGAACGGCTGCTCCAGCACTCGCTGCGCGGCCACGCGCATCTGCGGCGGGCACTGCGCGACGGCTTCTGGCAGCATCTCCAGTCGCAGTACTGAGCCCGCCTGCGGCGCCGCCTACAGGCTGTCCCAGAACGCGACGAGCGCCGCCGCCGTCTGCTCCGGGCGGTCCGTGTTGGGGGAGTGCTCGGCGCCCGTGATCCGGGTGCGGTGCGCGCCGAGCCGCCGCGCCATCTCGTCGAGCAGCGGCACCGGCCAGGTGTCGTCGCGCTCGCCGGAGAGCACATGGACCGGCAGCGGCAGAGCGGCGAGTTCGGCCACCCGGTCCGGCTCGGTCACCAGCTGGCGGCCGGTGGCGATCAGCTGGGCGGGCCGGTGGCGCAGCCAGCGCCGACGCAGTGCCTCGCCGTCGGTCGCCGCCTCCTGCGGCGGGTCGAGGGCGCGCATCGCCTCCCACACCTCGGCCATGCTCAGCGTCGCGAGCGCGTCGCTGAGCACCTTCACCTTGAGCTGCTGGGCCTCGACGACCTCGGCGGGCCCGGAGGACATCAGGGTCAGGGAACGGAACGGTGTGGCGTCGCGCAGTACGGCGGCGCGGGCGATCTGCCCGCCGAGCGAGTGCCCCAGAAGATGCACGGTGCCTTCGCCGCCCGCGTCGAGAGCCGCGGTCTGGGCGAGCACATCGAGGGCCAACTCGCCCTGTGTGTAGGCCTCCTGACGATCAGTCCCCTCGGTCTCGTACTGTCCGCGGCCGTCCACGGCGACGGTCCGGTACCCGGCGGCCGAGAGCGGTTCGAGGAGCGCTATGAAGTCCTCCTTGCTGCCCGTGTACCCGGGCAGCAGGAGGGCGGTGCCACGCACGGCGCCGGACGGCGAGGCGTCCAGCACGGCGAAGTCGCCGCGCGGAGTGCGCAGCTGGCGGGCGTGGGCGCAGGGGGGCGGGGTGAAGGTGTGCGGCCGGCTCATGGGACGAGGTTATGCCGTGGAACGCCGGACGGGCAGAAGAGAGGCGTCTGAACGCCGGACGGGCCCGAGGACATCCTCGGGCCCGTCGGCGTTCGGGCTGCTGAGCGGTGGCCGCTCAGCCCTCGGTCTTCGCGGCGGCCGCGCGCGGCGCCCGGCGCCTGCGCGGCTTCGCCTCGCCCTCGGTGACCGGGGCCTCGGCCACGGCCTCCGTCTTCGGCTTGGCGGCCGCACGGGTGCGGCGGCGCGGCCTGGTCTCCGGGACGGGCTCGGAGATGGGCGCGATCTGGAAGTCGACCTCGTCCTCGACCGGCTTGACGACGCGGGGGCGGCGACGCGGCTTGGTCACCGTCCTCGTCCCGGCCACCGGCTCGGAGATCGGCGCGATCTGGAAGTCGACCTCCTCCTCGACCGGCTTGACGACGCGGGCGCGGCGACGGCGCGGCCTGGTCTCGGCCACGGGCGCGTCCTCGGCCGGGGCCTCGGCGGCCTTCGGCTCCACCGTGACCTCGACCACGGCCTCCACCGTGTTGACCACGGCCTCGGCGGCGGCTTCCGCGGCACCGGCCCGGGTACGGCGACGGCGACGCGGCGTACGCGGCTCCGACGGGGCGTCAGCGGCCTCGGCGGCCGGGGCCGGCACCGCGGCGGTGGTGGCGGGCGTTTCCTGGACGGCGGCGCCGCCCCGGGTGCGACGGCGCTGGCGCGGCGTACGCGGCGCACGCTCCTCGCGGACGACGGGTGCCGAGGGCGCGGAGGACTTGCGGCCGCGGCCGCCCGTCTCACCGAGGTCCTCGATCTCCTCGGCCCGCAGACCCGCACGGGTCCGCTCGGCGCGCGGCAGGACACCCTTGGTGCCGGCCGGGATGTCGAGCTCCTCGAAGAGGTGCGGCGAGGTGGAGTAGGTCTCGACCGGGTCGTTGAACGTCAGGTCGAGCGCCTTGTTGATCAGCTGCCAGCGCGGGATGTCGTCCCAGTCGACCAGTGTGATCGCGATGCCCTTGGCGCCGGCGCGGCCGGTACGGCCGATGCGGTGGAGGTACGTCTTCTCGTCCTCCGGCGACTGGTAGTTGATGACGTGGGTCACACCCTCGACATCGATACCGCGGGCGGCGACGTCGGTGCAGACGAGCACGTCCACCTTGCCGTTGCGGAAGGCGCGCAGCGCCTGCTCGCGGGCGCCCTGGCCGAGGTCGCCGTGGACCGCGCCGGACGCGAAGCCGCGCTTCTCCAGCTGCTCGGCGATGTCGGCCGCAGTGCGCTTGGTGCGGCAGAAGATCATCGCGAGTCCGCGGCCGTTGGCCTGCAGGATGCGGGAGACCATCTCCGGCTTGTCCATCGAGTGGGCCCGGTAGACGTGCTGCGAGATGTTCGCGACGGTCGCGCCCTCGCCGTCGGGGGAGGTGGCGCGGATGTGCGTCGGCTGCGACATGTAGCGGCGGGCGAGACCGATGACGGCGCCCGGCATGGTCGCCGAGAACAGCATCGTCTGGCGCTTTGCCGGAAGCATCGTGATGATCTTCTCGACATCGGGCAGGAAGCCCAGGTCGAGCATCTCGTCGGCCTCGTCGAGCACCAGCGCGCGGACGTGCGAGAGGTCGAGCTTGCGCTGTCCGGCCAGGTCGAGCAGCCGGCCCGGGGTGCCGACGATCACGTCGACGCCCTTCTTCAGGGCCTCGACCTGCGGCTCGTACGCCCGGCCGCCGTAGATCGCGAGCACGCGGACGTTGCGCACCTTGCCAGCGGTGAGCAGGTCGTTGGTGACCTGCTGGCAGAGCTCACGGGTGGGGACGACGACGAGCGCCTGCGGCGCGTCGGTCAGCTGCTCGGGCCTGGCCCGGCCCGCCTCGACGTCGGCGGGGACGGTGACGCGCTCCAGCAGCGGCAGACCGAAACCGAGGGTCTTGCCCGTGCCGGTCTTGGCCTGGCCGATGACATCGGAGCCGGAGAGTGCGACGGGGAGCGTCATCTCCTGGATGGGGAAGGGGGACACGATACCGACGGCCTCAAGGGCCTCGGCCGTCTCGGAAAGAATCCCGAGTTCACGAAACGTAGTCAGGGTGCTGCCTCTTCTGTGAGACGCGGTCCGAGGCGAACGCTGGGGGTCGTACCGTGCCGGGGTTGGTCATCCGGCCGGGATGGGCCGGGTGGCGCGGGACCACTGCCGTCGCTCGAGCGCTCGTGCCGCTGAGGGGGCCCCTCATCTGCGGTCGTACGTGTCGTACGCACCGCGTGGAGGGCTGTCGGGTCGGAGCCGATCGGGCCACCGACCGGGCATCCTCATTCGTTTTCACCATTTTCACGCCACCGGTACGTCCAAAATACTCAGTAGGCGCAATACCACTGTACCCCGGATTCGCGCATGTGTGTCGGGCGAATTCGTCGGAACGGTGTGATGTCACTGGCTGACCAGGCCCTTCCGTCGCCCGCCGAGCGGGCTATTCTGCGCTCCATGGAGACGCCTGACAACGCCACTGAAACCCCTGAACCCACCGGAATCGCCGCCCAGGACTGGGCCGCCGCTTCGGTGGAGCCGCAGTACCGGGCAGCGGTCGTGGATCTGCTGGGAGCACTCGCGTACGGGGAGCTGGCAGCCTTCGAGCGGCTCGCCGAGGACGCCAAACTCGCGCCGACGCTGGCGGACAAGGCGGAGCTGGCAAAGATGGCCTCCGCCGAATTCCATCACTTCGAGCGGCTCACCGACCGGCTGACCACGATCGAGGTGGACCCCACCGGCGCGATGGAGCCGTTCGCCAAGGCGCTCGACGACTTCCACCGCCAGACCGCGCCGTCGGACTGGCTGGAGGGCCTGGTCAAGGCCTACGTCGGCGATTCGATCGCCAGTGACTTCTACCGCGAGGTCGCGGTCCGGCTCGACTCGGACACCCGCTCCCTGGTCCTCGCCGTGCTCGACGACACCGGGCACGGGAACTTCGCCGTCGAGAAGGTGCGCGCCGCGATCGAGGCCGACCCGCGCGTCGGCGGACGGCTCGCGCTGTGGGCCCGCCGGCTGATGGGCGAGGCGCTCTCCCAGGCGCAGCGGGTGGTTGCCGACCGCGACGCGCTGTCGACGATGCTCGTCGGCGGCGTGGCGGACGGCTTCGACCTGGCGGAGGTCGGTCGGATGTTCTCGCGGATCACCGAGGCGCACACCAAGCGCATGGCCGCGCTGGGACTGGCCGCGTAGCAGGCTCACCGGGGGCCGGTCCGCCGGGCCGGCCTCAGGCCGCCGCTGATCGGCTCAGCCGACGGCTCCGGGGGCGGACCAGCAGCGAGAGCGTCACGGCCCCGATCAGCACCGCGCCGATCAGTGTGGCCACGACGTGGCCGGGACCCAGCACCGAGTGCATGAGATATGCGCCGAACAGGGATCCCAGGGCGCCGGTGGTGAAGACGGCACGGCGGGACGGGAGCCGGTGCGGCAGGGAGCGGAGCGCCACCCAGGCAAGGGCGAGTCCGAGCACGACGGAGCCGAGTGGTACCAGGATCACAGATGATCACCTCGCGAGTTGCGGGGCGGTTAGGGCCTGACCTGAATCGGTCATCAGCGGTACTACCCGCCGGTTGCGGAACGCAACCCTCCTCGGCACCGGCTTCGCTCCGGAACCACCCTGAACAGCAACGGGCGGCGGCCCGGTGGGGGGGTCCCACCGGGCCGCCGCCGGTCACCGCTCGGAGCGTGCTGTCTACAGCGCGCCGAACCCCACACGACGCGCGGTGGGCTCGCCGATCTCCACGTAAGCGATCCGGTCGGCCGGCACCAGGACCTTGCGGCCCTTGTCGTCCGTGAGGCTGAGCAGCTCCGCCTTACCGGTGAGAGCCTCGGCGACCGTGCTCTCGACCTCTTCGGCGGAAAGCCCGCTCTCCAGAACGATCTCCCGGGGAGTGTGCTGCACCCCGATCTTGACCTCCACGGCTATGTCCCTCCGACGGTCAGTCCCTGCGCGGTGAGCCGCGCCGTACGCAGCACACATTAGCCCGCTGAGGGGAGCCGTCAGTGGTCGGCGGGCAACGCCCGCAGCGAACACGGGCGGCGGCCGCGCCGGGCGGACCGGTCAGTGCTGATCGATGCCGTGCAGCGGGAAGCCCGCGATGCCCCGCCAGGCCAGCGAGGTGAGCAACTGGACCGCGGTGTCCCGCGGAATGGCGGACTGGCTGGAGAGCCAGTAGCGGGCGACCACCTGGGAGACCCCGCCCAGGCCGACCGCGAGCAGCATGGACTCGTCCTTGGACAGTCCCGTGTCACCGGCGATGACGTCGGAGATCGCCTCCGCGCACTGCAACGACACCCGGTCGACGCGCTCGCGCACCGCGGGCTCGTTGGTCAGGTCGGACTCGAAGACCAGCCGGAAGGCGCCGCCCTCGTCCTCGACGTACGCGAAGTAGGCGTCCATCGTCGCGGCGACCCGGAGCTTGTTGTCGGTGGTCGAGGCCAGGGCCGTACGGACCGCCTGGAGAAGCGACTCGCAGTGCTGGTCGAGAAGGGCCAGGTAGAGCTCCAGCTTTCCCGGGAAGTGCTGGTAGAGCACCGGCTTGCTGACCCCGGCCCGCTCGGCGATGTCGTCCATCGCGGCGGAGTGGTAGCCCTGCGCCACAAAGACTTCCTGCGCGGCGCCCAGCAGTTGATTGCGTCGGGCGCGGCGAGGCAGGCGAGTGCCCCGCGGGCGCGCCGCCTCGGTCTGCTCGATGGCTGTCACGCCGCCTCCCAAATTTGTGATCGGACACAGCTTTTCCGTGCACGCTGCGCCGCACAGCCATCGTACTTTTGGGTAACCCGGGCGTGCGCGGCGCGGACGCAGAATTTCATGGACCGGACGGCTGCGGTACCCACAGATTCCTCGGCCGCCGGGACAAAACGGTTTGTATCAGCGGTAATCGTCCTCATCCTGTGTCACGACGCGGGCCTGTTCCGCCGCGTCGGCCTCGTTGGCGGCGTCCCGGTCGATGTCCGTGAGCGGTTCGTCGTGCCGCTGCTGGAGATCGGCCCGCTGTTCGGCGGCGTCCGCCCGGGGCGTCTCCTGGTCCGGTTCGTCCGGCTGGATGTCCTCGAAGGTCTCCGGGTCACTGGGGTCGACCGTCATGGTGACTCCCTTCCTTGCCTCCGAGCGTAGGAGCTGGCTCCGCAGGCCGCTACGCGGTCTGTGACCGCGAACACATGAATCGGGGTGTGATCGTCTCGTAACATTGCCGCATGTCTTCGACCGAGCTGCCGGGAGTCCGTGCCGTCGCCGCCGCGGCGTCCCCGGCGGTGAGCGCCGTCCGGGTCGCGGAGGGGGAGGAGCTGCGCGCCGTGGCTCTGCCCGGTCTGACGCTGACCGTCCGCTCCCGGCCGCCGGAGCGGACCGGGCTGCCGCCCGCGCTCTTCGTGCACGGGCTCGGTGGCTCCTCGCAGAACTGGTCGGCGCTGACGCCGCTGCTCCAGGACGTGGTGGACGGCGAGGCGGTGGATCTGCCCGGCTTCGGTGACTCGCCGCCGCCGGACGACGGGAATTACTCGGTCACCGGGCACGCCCGCGCCGTGATCCGGTTCCTCGACGCCGAGGAGCGCGGGCCGGTGCACCTGTTCGGCAATTCGCTCGGCGGGGCCGTGGCCACCCGGGTCGCCGCGGTCCGCCCCGATCTGGTGCGCACCCTCACCCTCGTCTCGCCCGCGCTCCCCGAGATCCGGGTGCAGCGGTCCGCGCTGCCCACGGGGCTGCTCGCCGTGCCCGGCGTCGCCGGCCTGTTCGCCCGGATGACCAGGGACTGGTCCGCGGAGGACCGCACCCGCGGCGTGATGGCGCTCTGCTACGGCGATCCGGGGCGCGTCTCCGAGGCGGGCTTCCGCGAAGCGGTGGCCGAAATGGAGCGCCGGACGGGGCTGCCTTACTTCTGGGACGCGATGGCGCGCTCGGCACGTGGCATTGTCGATGCGTACACGCTCGGCGGGCAGCACGGACTGTGGCGCCAGGCCGAGCGGGTGCTCGCACCGACCCAGCTCGTGTACGGCGGACGGGACCAGCTCGTCTCGTACCGGATGGCGCGCAAGGCGTCCGCGGCCTTCCGTGATTCACGGCTGCTGACCCTGCCCGACGCGGGGCACGTGGCGATGATGGAGTACCCGGAGGCGGTCGCCCAGGCCTTCCGGGAACTGCTCGACGAACGCGGCGGGAGCTGATCCGGGGCGTGGGACGACATAGTCGAAAGGGCCCCGAACCCTCGGGGCCCGGCATCGAGGCCGCCGCCGCGGACGCGGGCGGCGATCGCGCGGCCGCCCGGCCGGGCACCGGGCGGCGCCGGAGGCCGGCGGACACACCGGCCGACGCCGACGGGCACACCCCCTTCCAGCAGGCCGGACACGTCCGCGGCGGCCATCCCGAACAGCACGAACCCGGCGGCGGCTGGGGGACGGGCCCCCAGCCGCGCTTGCGGGCCGACGACCACCGGCCCGGAGCGCGGCCGCAGGCGGCGCCCCGGCAGCAGCCGCCCGGAACCCGGCCGCTGATACCGGGACCGCGGCGCGAGTTCGTCGAGGCCTTCGACACACCGCCCGCACCGCGCGGGTCTTCCGTCCCGCCGACCCGCTCCGCCGATCCGCACGCCCCGGCCGGCGAGCGGGACGAGCGGTCGCCCGGCGGCGACGCCCCGGCGCCGGGCAAGGGCGCCAGGGGGCGTACCTTCACCGGGATCGCGGCCGCCGCGGTGACCACCGTGCTCGCGGTGGTGGTGGCCGGGCAGGTCACCCAGGACAACGGCGGCGGGACCACCGCCGCACAGCCCTCGGGCGTCGACCGGCGCGGCCCCGACGGCGCCTCCCGCTCGGACGACCGGCCGGCCCCGGAGCCGGTGCGGGCCAAGCCGCTCTCGTACGCCCAGAAGATGGCCAAGGCCTATCCGCTCGCCCCGGACCTGAAGGCGTCCGGGAAGTTCGAGGCGGTTCCGGGGACGGCGAAGGCCCCGGGCCGGGGGCACAAGTACCGCTACCGGATCGATGTGGAGAAGGGCCTCGGCCTCGACGCCGCGCTCTTCGCCAGGGCCGTCCAGGAGACGCTCAACGACGACCGCAGCTGGGCGCACGACGGGGCCATGACGTTCGAACGGGTCTCCACCGACGACCCCGATTTCGTGATCACCCTGGCCAGCCCCGGGACCACCGGCGAATGGTGCATGAAGTCCGACCTGGACACGACGGTGGACAACGTCAGTTGCGACTCCGCGGCGACCGAGCGCGTGATGATCAACGCCTACCGCTGGGCCCAGGGCTCGTCGACCTTCGGTCCGGACAGACTCTTCGCCTACCGCCAGATGCTGATCAACCATGAGGTCGGTCACCGGCTGGGTCACAACCATGTGAGTTGCCGCACGCCCGGAGCCCTCGCCCCGGTGATGCAGCAGCAGACCAAGTCCCTGGACATCGACGGAATCAAGTGCAGGCCCAACGCCTGGGCATATCCACGCAGTTGAGTCGGGAAGGGGTGGGCCCACGGATGTGACGGGCCCGCCCCTTCGGTATGCCGGGCCCCGTGGCCGTATGCGGAAGGGGTGTACACCTGCCCACACGGCGTCCGAATGGTGAGACCACTGTCTCAATTCGCGTTGACATCCCCTGGGCCTTGATCCATATTTCTCGGCATGTCACACGGCCCCGTCCTCCCCGATCGCGCAGTCATAGAGCTGGCGCTCATCGGTGTGACCGGGCACAGTGTCGCCGACATCGACTGTTGCTGACGCCTGCCCGAGCGCGCGTCCGCCCGCGGTCCGAGCCCTGACGGGCCGAGGCCGCCACGCATGACCGCCGCGTCCGGCCGTCCTTTGCCCGCAGGCGCGGCAGTTCGGTGTTTCCGGTCGGCTTCTTCCACTCGTCGACCGGCTGTGTGCACTCGCTCTCGCCGCTGCCCGCGCGGAATTCCTTCCGTTCGTTTCCCCAGGCAGTACACCCGAGAGGTCACTTTCCGATGCGTCAACCGTCCGTCATATCGCGCCGCGTGGCAGCGGCCACCGCAGTACTCGTCGTGGCCGCGGGTGCCGCGGCCTGCGGGCCCGAGGACAACAGGGGCGGCGGCAGCGGCTCCGGCGCGGCGGGCAAGCCGGAGAAGGGCGGCACGCTCACCGTCCTCAACAGCAAGCCGCAGGAGGACTTCGACCCCGCGCGGCTCTACACCTCCGGCGGCGGCAACGTCCCGTCCCTGGTCTTCCGCACGCTCACCACCCGCAACCGCGAGGACGGCGCCGCCGGCGCGAAGGTCGTACCCGACCTGGCGACCGACCTGGGCACGCCCAGCAAGAACGCCACCGTGTGGACGTACACCCTCAAGGACGGCCTGAAGTACGAGGACGGCACCGCGATCACCAGTGCCGACATCAAGTACGGCATCGAGCGCTCCTTCGCCGCCGAACTCTCCGGCGGTGCGCCCTATCTGCGCGACTGGCTGATCGGTGGCGCCGACTACCAGGGCCCGTACAAGGACAAGAAGGGCCTCGACTCCATCGAGACGCCCGACGCGAAGACGATCGTCTTCCACCTCGACAAGCCGGAGGGCGAATTCCCCTTCCTGGCCACGCAGACCCAGACCACCCCGGTGCCCAAGGCCAAGGACACGGGCACCAAGTACGAGGAGCACCCGGTCTCCTCGGGCCCGTACAAGGTCGTCAAGAACGAGGGCGACGGCGAGCGCCTGATCCTGGAGCGCAACCCGCACTGGTCGGCGGCGACCGACGAGGAGCGCAAGGCCTACCCCGACCGGATCGATGTGCGCTCCGGGCTCGACTCGGCCGTCATCAACCAGCGGCTGTCCGCGTCGCAGGGAGCCGACGCCACCGCCGTCACCACCGACACCAACCTGGGCCCGGCCGAACTCGCCAAGGTCACCGGCGACAAGAAGCTCGCCGACCGCGTCGGCACCGGCCACTTCGGCTACACCAACTACATCGCCTTCAACCCGAAGGTGAAGCCGTTCGACAACCCGAAGGTGCGTCAGGCGATCTCGTACGCCGTCGACCGCTCCTCCGTGGTCAACGCGGCCGGCGGCTCCTCGCTCGCCGAGCCCGCCACCACCTTCCTGCCCGACCAGGCGGCCTTCGGCTACACGCCGTACGACCACTTCCCGGCCGGGAAGAACGGCGACCCGGCCAAGGCCAGGGAACTGCTGAAGGAGGCCGGTTACCCCAAGGGGCTGACCGTCACCCTCACACACTCCAACGACAAGGACTTCGCCACCAGCCCGGAGATCGCGACCGCGCTCCAGGAGGCGCTGAAGAAGGCCGGAATCACCGTCAAGCTCCAGGGCCTTGAGGGTAACGACTACTCCGACACGGTCTACGACGTGAAGAGCGAGCCCGGCTTCTTCCTCGGCGGCTGGGGCGCCGACTGGCCCTCCGGCGGCCCGTTCTTCGCACCGATCTTCGACGGGCGCCAGATCGTCAGGTCCGGCTACAACTTCAACTCCGGCCAGCTGAACGACCCCGCGGTCAACAAGGAGATCGACGAGATCAACAAGCTGACCGACCTGGACGCCGCCGCGAAGCGCTGGGGGGCGCTCGACAAGCAGGTCGGTGAGCAGGCGCTGACCGTGCCGCTGTTCCACCCGGTCTACAAGCGTCTGTACGGCGAGGCCGTCAAGAACGTCGTGATCAGCGACTGGACCGGCGTGCTCGACATCTCGCAGGTCGCGGTCAAGTAGTCATGGCAGAAGCACTTCTGGCCGAGGAGGCGGGGACCGCGCCGGCCCCCGCCTCCGGGGCCGGTCCGTTCTGGCGGCGGCTGCGCGCCCGGCGCGCGGCCCTCGTGGCGGCCGCGGTCGTCGCCCTGCTGGTCCTGGTCGCCCTCGCCGCACCGCTGCTCGCGGGCATCGAGGGCCAGGACCCCACCACGTACCACCCCGACCTCGTCGACTCCGCCACCGGCGGGGTGCCGATCGGCTCCTTCGGCGGGATCGGCGCCGACCACTGGCTCGGCGTCGAACCGCTCACCGGACGCGACCTGTTCGCCCGTGTCGTCCACGGCGCGCGGGTCTCGCTCGGCGTCGCGCTCGCCGCCACCCTGCTCCAGGTGCTCATCGGCGTCGGCATCGGGCTCGCGGCCGGGCTCGGCAACCGCTTCGTCGACCAGGCGCTCAGCCGGGTCACCGATGTCGTGGTCGCGCTGCCCGTCATGGTGATCGCGCTCGGCGCGCTCGCCGTCGTACCCGCGAGCTTCCCCCGCCCGGTCCTGATCGCAGTGATCATCGGCCTGGTCGGCTGGTCCGGGATCTCGAAGATCGTGCGCGCCCAGACGCTCTCGCTGAAATCGCGCGACCACGTCGCCGCCGCCCGGCTCAGCGGCTGGGGCTCCTGGCAGATCGCCCGGCGCGAACTGCTCCCGGCGCTGGCCGCGCCCGTCATCACCTACGCGGTGCTGCTCTTCCCGTCGAACATCGTCGTCGAGGCGGCCCTGTCCTTCCTCGGTGTGGGCATCAAGCCGCCCACACCGTCCTGGGGGCAGATGCTCAGCGACGCCGACACCTGGTACCAGGCGGCGCCCACCTATCTGCTGATCCCGGCGCTGCTCCTCTTCGTCACCGTGCTGGCGCTGACCGTCCTCGGCGAGGGCGTACGCACCGCACTCGACCCGCGCGCCGAGTCCCGGCTGCGGATCGGCACCGGCCGGAAGAAGGAGGCCGACGCGTGAAGTGGTTCCTGCTCAGACGCCTCGGCGGGGCGGTCTTCGTGCTGCTCGCCCTCAGCGTCGTCGTCTACGCCGCCTTCTACGTCGCCCCCGGCGACGTCGCGCAGATCGCCTGCGGTCCGCGCTGCTCGCCCGCGCAGGTGGCGCAGGTCAGCGAACAGCTGCACCTGGGCGACCCGTTGTACCTGCAGTACGCGCACTTCCTCCAGGGGCTCTTCGCCGGCCACGACTACTCGACCGGGACCGGGGTGCTGCACTGCCAGGCGCCCTGCCTGGGGCTCTCGTACCAGAGCGACCAGCAGGTCACCGAGCTGATCCTGGCCAAGCTCCCGGCCACCGCCTCGCTCGCGCTGGGCGCCTTCGTGCTGTGGATGCTGCTCGGGGTCGGCACCGGGCTGCTCTCGGTGTGGCGGCGCGGCCGGCTGACCGAGCGCGTGCTCACCTGGATCACCCTGGCCGGCATGGCGACACCGGTCTTCGTGATCGGACTGCTGCTGATCATCATCCTGGTCACGGCGCTCCAGATCCTGCCGTTCCCGGACTACGTACCGCTCACCGAGGACCCGGAGCAGTGGGCCTGGAACCTGCTGCTGCCCTGGATCTCGCTGGCCCTGGTGTCCGCGGCGCCGTACGCCCGGATGACCCGGGCCTCGATGCTGGAGACCCTGGCCGAGGACCATGTGCGCACCTTCAGGGCGTACGGGGTCGGCGAACGGGCGCTCGTGGGACGGCACGCGCTGCGCGGTGCGCTGGCGCCGGTGATCGCGCTCGGCGCGCTGGACATCGGCTCGATGTTCGGCGGCGCCGTCCTCACCGAGTCGCTCTTCGGGATTCCGGGGGTCGGCCGTGAACTCGTCGACGCCGTGAAGCACGTGGACCTTCCGGTGGTCGTCGGTCTGGTGCTCGTCACCGGATTCTTCGTCGTCCTCGCCAATGCCGTCGCCGACATCCTCCAGGCGATGGCCGACCGACGGGTGGTGCTGGCATGAGCCTGGTCGAAGTCTCGGATCTCTCGATCTCGTTCGGCGACGTACGAGCCGTGGACGGGCTGTCGTTCTCGCTGGAGGCCGGCGGCGCGCTGGGCGTGGTCGGGGAGTCCGGCTCCGGCAAGAGCGCCTCGGCGTACGCCCTGCTCGGACTGCACCGGGGGACCGGTGCGAAGGTCGGCGGCTCGATCCAGGTCGCCGGGGTGGACGTGACGGCCGCGGACGACGCGGAACTGCGGGCCCTGCGCGGTGCGAAGGCCGCGATGGTCTTCCAGGACCCGCTGTCCTCGCTGGACCCGTACTACGCGGTGGGCGACCAGATCGCCGAGGTGTACCGGGTCCACCACCGGGGCTCCCGCCGGGCGGCGCGGGCTCGGGCGGTGGAGGTGCTGGACCGGGTCGGGATCCCCGACGCGGTACGGCGTTCCCGGTCGCGGCCGCACGAGTTCTCCGGCGGGATGCGGCAGCGGGCGCTGATCGCGATGGCTCTGGCCTGCGAGCCCCAGCTGCTCATCGCCGACGAGCCGACGACCGCCCTGGACGTCACCGTCCAGGCCCAGATCCTGGACCTGCTGCACGATCTGCGCCGCGAGACGGGCATGGGGCTGCTGCTGGTCACGCACGACGTGGGCGTGGCGGCGGAGTCGGTCGACGAGGTGCTGGTCATGCAGTCGGGGCGGGCGGTGGAGCGGGGGCCGGTGGGCGAGGTGCTCGTGGCCCCGCGCGAGCCGTACACGCGGGCGCTGCTGGCGGCGGTGCCGCGGGTGACGGAGCAGCGGATCTCCTCGGGCGCGAAGCCGGCGGGCGACGGCGAGGTGCTCGTCGAAGCCGACGGTGTGCGGCAGGTGTTCGGCAGGGGGAAGAGCGCGCAGGCCGCCGTCGACGGGGTCTCGCTCACCGTGCGGCGCGGCGAGACCCTGGGCATCGTCGGTGAGAGCGGCAGCGGCAAGACCACCCTCGGGCGGATGCTCGTCGGGCTGCTGGAACCCACCTCGGGCCGGCTCACCCGCGACGCCCGGGTCCAGATGGTCTTCCAGGACCCCGTCTCCTCGCTCAACCCGCGCCGCTCGATCGGCGAGTCGGTCGCCGACCCGCTGCGTGCCTCGGGGGAGCGCGACGAGGCGGTGATCAGGACGCGGGTACGGGATCTGCTGACCCGCGTCGGCCTCGCCCCGGAGAGCTACGACCGCTATCCGCACGAGTTCAGCGGCGGACAGCGCCAGCGTGTCGGGATCGCCCGCGCGCTGGCCGCCGAGCCGGAGCTGATCGTCTGCGACGAGGCCGTCTCCGCGCTCGACGTGACGACCCAGGCCCAGGTGACCGCCCTGCTCGCGGAGCTCCAGCGGGAGCTGGGGCTCGCCCTGGTCTTCATCGCGCACGACCTCGCCGTCGTACGGCAGGTCAGCGACCGGGTCGCCGTCATGCGCCGGGGCCGGATCGTCGAGGAGGGCGGGGTGGACGAGGTGTACGGGAACCCCCGCGATCCGTACACCAAGCAGCTCCTGGCGGCCGTTCCCGCGCTCGACCCGGCGCTCGCGACGGTGCGCCGCGCGGCCCGCAAGGAGCTGGCCGCCGCCTGACCCTGTGTGACCGATCGCTCCCATAGCGCGACTGAACGCTATCGGGGCGGGAAAGTTACGACGGTTCACCCCTTTCGGTGGCGCGACGGACAACCGTCCGTCGCGCCACCGGCGTATCCGCTTACGGTCGTCCCGCTGTGAGCCGCCATTCAACGGCGGCCGCCCACAAGGGAGATCGGGGGTGTGTGCTCGTGCGGATCGGACTCCTCACCGACGGTGGTTACCCGTATGCGACCGGTGAGTCCGGGCTCTGGTGCGACCGTCTGGTGCGCGGGCTCGCGCAGCACGAGTTCGATCTCTTCGCGCTGAGCCGCTCCGCCGAACAGGAGGCACAGGGCTGGGTCCAGCTCCCGACGCAGGTCGGCCGGGTGCGGACGGCACCGCTGTGGACGGCCGACGAGAACACCCTGGGCACCCGGGCCTCCAAGGGGCTGCTGGCCCGGATGGTGACGGGCGGGGGCGCCCGTTCGTACGGACGACGCGAACGGCAGCGCTTCGAGGCGCACTTCGCGGCGCTCGCGGCCTCGGTCTGCGCGGCGGGCGCGGTGGGTGGCGAGGACGAGGCCCCCGGCGCGGGCGCCGGTGCACCGGGCGGCGAAGGACGTACCGCTGCCGCGGACGGGCAGTTCACGGACGGCCTGTACGGACTCGCCGAACTGGCCCGCGAACACGGCGGACTCATCGCGGCCCTCCGCTCCGAGACCGCCGTGCGGCTGCTCGAAGCGGCCTGCCGTGCCCCGGGCACCGGGCGCATCGTCCAGACCGCCACCGTCCCCGATCTCCTCGCCTTCGCCCGGGAGCTCGCCCGGGTGCTCCGCCCGCTCTCGCTCGACTGGTACGACGAGGAGGGCCTGGGTGCGGTCGACCTCTGCCATGCGACGGGCGGCGGGGCCGTCGCTCTGCCGGGGCTGCTGGCCAAACGCTTCTCCGGGGTGCCGCTGCTGGTGACCGAGCACGGCGCGCAGTTGCGGGCGCACTACCTCGCGGCGACCGGCGCACCGCTCAACGCGCCGGTGCGCGCCCTCCTCGCCTGCTTCCACCGGCGGCTCGCCACCGAGGTGTACCGGCAGGCCGCGATCGTCACCCCCGGCAACGCCCACGCCCGCCGCTGGCAGGAGCGGTGCGGCGCCGAGCGCGGGAAGCTGCGCACCGTCTACCCGGGCATGGCATCCGACCGCTTCACGGCGCTGGGGGAGAGCGGCGACAGCGGACCCGGCGGCACCCTGGTCTGGGTCGGCCGGATCGAGCCCGCCAAGGACCTGATCGCGCTGCTGCACGCCTTCGCGGAGGTACGGAAGGCCGAACCGGGCGCCCGGCTGAGGATCATCGGAGCCCCGGCCCCGGGCCCCGAGGGCGCCACGTATCTCGCGCACTGCCGGGCCCTCGCCGCCCAGCTCTTCCCCGACGAGGCCCCGGACGCGCATGCCGTCGGCGACAACCCGGTCTCCTTCGAGGAGATCGGCGGGGCCGAGGTGGCCGATCTGCCGGACGCCTATGCGGCGGGCGGGGTCGTCGTCCTGTCCAGCGTGGTCGAGGGCTTTCCGGTCGGTCTCGTCGAGGCGATGTTCTGCGGCCGGGCCACGGTGTCGACGGACGTCGGCGCGGTCGTCGAGGTCATCGGGGGCACGGGCCTCGTGGTGCCCCCGCGCAATCCCAGGGCGCTGGCCGACGCCTGTCTCGCACTGCTGCGGGATCCCGAGCGCCGTGCACGGCTCGGAGCGGCGGCGCGCGCCCGCGCACTCGAACTCTTCACCGTCGAACAGAACATCGCGGCTTTTCGCGGCATCTACCTGGAGCTGATCTTGCGTGCCCCGGTGCGCAGGGAGGCCGAAGCGGTGGACGCCGACGGCGAACCGCGGCCGTTCGCCATGCCGCCGGAGGCGCATGTCCTGGGCCCGTGGACGGCCTCGGTCCCCGCCCCGGCGGCCACGGCCGACCGCAAGCCCAGTTGGGCGGCCGGGTCCCGGGCCGTCTGTGCGGGAGCACCGGGAGCGGGTGGCGGCGATGCGTGAGCAGGGGCACGAGACGGCCGGACCGGACCGGAGCGGACCGGCCAGGTCCGACGCGGCCGGTGACGATCACGGAGGAATCACCATGGGCGGCCCGACCGAGGTGTCCGACGCACCCGCCACGCCGACCACCGGCGGAAGCTGGGACTTCCGCTCGCGGGCCCTGCTCTCTGCAACCCCTGGTACGCACGAGCAGCCAGGAACGCGCGAGCAGCCCGGGACGCACGAGCAGCCAGGAACGCGCGAGCAGCCCGGGACGCGCGAGGCCACCGAGTCCTGCCGGGCACCCGCGCCCTCCGTGGCCGCCCGCGCCCCCGAGGTCGCGCGCGCCGCCGCGGCGCGCCGGCCCCATGCCCCGCGCCGGGGCCCCGCCGACCCCGTGAAGTCGCTGATGCACCGGCACCGCGAGCTGTGCGAGCGGGCCGTCGACCCGCTGGAGGTCGCCGCCGGGCTCGAAGCCCATGGCGTCACCGACCGCACCGCCGCCCGCTACCGGCACCGCGACGTCTTCTCGCTCGCCGAGGAACTCTTCGCCCGGGTGCCCGCCGTGGCGGCGGAGTCCGCGGCAGGGCCCGGTGCGCCGGAGCGTGACGTCGCGACCCGCGCCGCATGGTCGCTCCGCGCGCTGCTGCCGGGCGCCGCCTGCATCGCGACCGCCGGCGCACTCGGGCTCACCGAGGGAGCGCTCGACGGCCGGGCACGGATCGCCATCGCCCTCACCGGAGCGCTCCTCGCGCTCATCGGTCTCGCCGTCAGCCTCCGTAGCGGCCCCCTGCACGCCGAAGGCCGGTCATCGGGCGCGGCCAAGGCGTACTGCTGCTGGCTCCTGGGCTATGTCCTGTACGGCGAACCGCTGCTCGACCAGGTGCTCGGCGGCGGTCCCGAGGGCCCCTGGGAGATCACCCCCGCACCGTTGCTGGGCCTGGCACTCTCGCTCGCCCCGGCCACCTGGTGCGCCCACCTCTTCTCCGTACACGCCCACCGCAGACTCAACAGCAGCCGCGCACTGGAGGAGTTCGCCGCGGGGGTGCGCCCCCTGTTGTCCGGGGCCGTCGCACTGCATCTGTGCGCCCTCGCCGTACTGCTGTACCTCGCGCATCTGGGGTACGGGGGCGGCGGGGCGTTCGTGGGGGCAGCCGCGCTCGGGGTGCTGCTCCTGCTCGCCCGGCTGCTGACCGTGCACGGGTTCCCCGGGCTCGCCGCCGGCGGGCTGGCCGTCGCCTGCGTGGTCGAGGCGCTGGCACCCGCTCTGGTCCTGGCCGGTCGGCTGCCCGGCCTGCACTTCCTCGCCCGCCCCGTCGACGTCCTCGTCCTGGCGTCCGGCACCGGATCCGTACCCGCGCTCGCGTGCGGTGCCTCCGCCCTGGGACTGCTGGTCGCCGCCACCGTCGTCCTCTCCAGGGCATCCGCCCACACCACCGCCCGGCCGGTCGATGAAGGCCCGGCCGCCGCGTAACCACCACAGCCGTACCACTGCCATCGCACGCCCCGCGGAGCCGACGCCGCGGGTCATTGCCCGCAACTGCGTCTCACTTCCTCAAGGAGAAACCGGACATGACCCCCCAATCCCCTTCACCGGCAGCTCGCCGTCGGCGCCGAGGGGGCGCGCGATGAGGGTTCTGCTGCTCGGAGCCAACGGATTCCTCGGCCGGTTCGTGGCCGACCGCCTGCTCGCCGATCCCGCCGTGCACCTCACGGCGCTCGGCCGCGGCGACGACGCCGACGTACGGTTCGACCTCGCCAGCGGCAGCCCCGGCGCGCTGACCCGCTTCCTGGACGCCGTCCACCCCGGAGTCATCGTCAACTGCGCGGGCGCCACCCGCGGCGGGGCCCGTGATCTGACCCGGCACAACACCGTCGCCGTCGCCACGGTCTGCGAGGCGATGCGGCGCAGCGGCTGCACGGCCCGGCTCGTCCAGGTCGGCTGCTCGTCGGAGTACGGGCCCTCGCAGCCCGGCTCGTCCACCGCCGAGGACGCGCTCCCGCGCCCCGGCGGCCCGTACGGCGTCAGCAAGCTCGCCGCCACCGAACTCGTCCTCGGCTCGGGCCTCGACGCGGTGGTGCTGCGGGTCTTCTCCCCGGTCGGTCCGGGCACCCCGGCCGGTTCCCCGCTCGGCAGGCTCGCCGAGGCGATGCGCCGGGCCATGCAGTCCGGCGACGGCGAGCTGAAGCTCAGCGGCCTCGGCGTGCAGCGCGACTTCGTGGACGTACGCGATGTCGCGCGCGCCGTGCACGCCGCCTCGCTCTCCGCCGCTCAGGGCGTCGTCAACATCGGCACCGGCCGCGCCGTGCGGCTGAGGGACGCCGCCGCCGTCCTCGCCAGGGTCGCCGGATACGCGGGCGCACTCCACGAGCTCGACGCGCCCCCGCCCCGGCTGCCCATCGGCGCCCCGCGCACCTCGACCGAGTCGGTCATCGAGCACCTCTCGGCGACGCCCTCCCCCTACCCGGACGGCTGCGGCGCCTGGCAGCAGGCCGATGTCCGCACCGCCAGGGACCGGCTCGGCTGGCGCCCCCGGATCAATCTGGAGGAGTCCCTCGCCGACATCTGGATGGAGGCGGCATGCCGCATCTGACCAGTACCGGCACGGCCCGCCGGACCAGCCGCGCCGAGCAGTTCGGCTTCGGTGTACCCGGCTACGCGCATCCGCTGCTCGCACCGGCCGAGTGGGCCGAGCTGGCCCGCCCCGGCACCCCGCTGCACTGGGCCGTCCTCAACATCGACAACGGCCCCGGTGCCCGCCCCGATCCGCACTGCCTGGAAGCCGCGGGCCGGCTCCGCAACGCGCGCGAGCGGGCCCTGCACGACGAGGATCCGCAGGACTCGGTACGGGCGGCGGGCGGCCGGCTCCTCGGCCATCTCGACCTGGCCTTCGGCAGCCGCCCCTTCGGAGAACTGATCGCCGACGCGCAGTCGTTCCTCGACTGGTACCGCGTCGACGGCTTCTATCTCGGCCGCTGCCCGGCCGAGCGCGCCCACCTCCCGGCGGTGCGCCGGCTCACCAGCACCCTCGCGACGCTCCTCGAAGACGGCGAGCGCCTGTACGGGCAGGGGAGCGGGCCGCTGGTGCTGGGTCTGGGCACCCATCCGTATCCCGGCTACGCCGAGGCCGCCGACCAGCTGGTCACCTTCAGCGGACCGTGGACCGACTACCGCTGGTCGCAGGTGGCGGAGTGGACCGCCTCCTATCCGCCGGAGCGGTTCGCGCACTTCGTCCACGGCGTTCCGCGCACCCATCTGGACGAGGCCATGCGCATCGCCCGCTGGCAGGGCGCGGGCACGATCTTCTTCACGGATCGAGACGGCCAACACGGACAAACAGACCCATTCGCGACGCTGCCCAGGTACTGGGACGAAATCGTCTCGCGGATCGGACCTGGTATCTCGGAATGAGAGGGGGCGTGGCAGTGTTACCGGAAGAACAACCGTACGTAGCTGAAGTACGTAGAAACCGACCACCTGCATTGTTGAGGTTCCTGTGTCGCTGCCACCCCTGGTCGAGCCCGCTGCCGAGCTCACCGTCGACGAGGTCCGCAGGTACTCCCGCCACCTGATCATCCCGGATGTCGGGATGGAGGGACAGAAGCGGCTGAAGAACGCGAAGGTGCTCTGTGTCGGTGCCGGCGGTCTCGGCTCGCCGGCCCTGATGTACCTGGCCGCGGCCGGTGTCGGCACGCTCGGCATCGTGGAATTCGACGAGGTCGACGAGTCGAACCTGCAACGCCAGATCATCCACAGCCAGTCCGACATCGGGCGCTCCAAGGCCGAGTCCGCCAAGGACTCGGTGCTGGGCATCAACCCGTACGTGAACGTGGTCCTTCACCAGGAGCGGCTCGAAGCCGACAACGTGATGGACATCTTCGCCCAGTACGACCTGATCGTGGACGGCACGGACAACTTCGCCACCCGCTATCTGGTCAACGACGCTGCCGTACTGCTGAACAAGCCGTACATCTGGGGCTCGATCTACCGGTTCGACGGCCAGGCGTCCGTCTTCTGGTCCGAGCACGGCCCCTGCTACCGCTGCCTCTACCCGGAGCCGCCCCCGCCGGGCATGGTCCCCTCCTGCGCCGAGGGCGGTGTGCTCGGGGTGCTCTGCGCGTCGATCGGTTCCATCCAGGTCAACGAGGCCATCAAGCTGCTCGCCGGCATCGGTGACCCGCTGGTCGGCCGGCTGATGATCTACGACGCCCTGGAGATGCAGTACCGCCAGGTCAAGATCCGCAAGGACCCCGACTGCGCGGTGTGCGGCGAGAACCCCACCGTCACCGAACTCATCGACTACGAGGCCTTCTGCGGCGTCGTGTCCGAGGAGGCCCAGGAGGCGGCGCTCGGCTCCACGATCACTCCCAAGCAGCTCAAGGAGTGGATCGACGCGGACGAGAAGATCGAGATCATCGATGTCCGTGAGCCGAACGAGTTCGAGATCGTCTCGATCCCGGGCGCGAAGCTGATCCCGAAGAACGAGTTCCTGATGGGCAGCGCCCTCCAGGACCTCCCGCAGGACAAGCGCATCGTCCTGCACTGCAAGACGGGCGTCCGCAGCGCCGAGGTCCTCGCGGTCCTCAAGTCCGCGGGCTTCGCCGACGCGGTCCACGTGGGCGGCGGCGTGATCGGCTGGGTCAACCAGATCGAGCCCGAGAAGCCGGTGTACTGAGACAGCGTTCGAACGCGGGGAAGGGGCCGGTCCGCTGGGACCGGCCCCTTCCCCGCGTCTCCGGGCCGCTCTACGAACAGGTCTTGCCGTCCTTCGGGACCATCCCGTCGAGGAAGTACGCGTCCACGGTCGACGTCACACAGGTGTTCCCGCCGTACGCGCCGTGCCCCTCGCCCTTGTTGGTGAGCAGGATGCCCACGCCCTTGCCCAGCTCGTCCGCCATCTTCCGGGCACCCTCGTACGGCGTCGCCGGGTCACCGGTCGTGCCGACGACCAGCACCGGACCGGCGCCCGGGGCGCTCGCCTCCGGGTTGTCGTGCTCACCCGGCACCGGCCACTGCGAGCACCAGCCCGCCGTGTCCCACGCCAGGAACGGGCCGAACACCGGGGACAGCTTCCGGAACTCCGGCAGCAGCGCCCTGGCCTCGTCCGCCGTCGGACGGGGCTTGCTGTCCGCACAGGAGATGGCGCGCTGCGAGTGGTTCTGGGTGTCGTAGTGGCCCTTCTCGTCACGGCCGTTGTACGAGTCGGCCAGCTGGAGCAGCATGGTGCCGGTGCCGTTCTCGGCCTCGTCCAGTGCCTGCGTCAGGAACGGCCAGCTGCTCTTGGAGTAGAGCGGCGTGACGATGCCGGTGATGGCCAGCGATTCGTTGAGCTCGCGGCCCGAACGGGTCGGCAGCGGCTTCTTGTCGATCCGCTCCAGCAGCTTCGCGATCCGCCGCGTACCCGCCTTCGGGTCCTGGCCGCGGTCCTTGAGGTAGTTCTCCAGCGCCCGCTGGAAGCCGGTCGCCTGGTTGCGGGCGTGCCCGATCGTGTCCGCCGTCGGATCGACGACGGCGTCCAGGACGGTGCGTCCGACGCGGGCGGGGAAGAGGTGCGCGTAGGTGCCGCCGAGCTCGGTGCCGTACGAGAAGCCGAAGTAGGTGAGCTTCTTGTCGCCGAGCACCTCGCGGATCAGGTCCATGTCCCGGGCGGCGTTCGTCGTACCGACATACGGCAGGACCTTGCCGGAGCGGTGCTCGCAGCCGGCGCCGAAGTCCGCGCCGTCCTTCAGGAACGCCGCCTCCTCCGCTGCCGTGTCCGGGGTCATGTCGACCTTCCGGTAGGCGGCCTCCTGCTCCTTGTCGGTGCGGCAGCTCACCCCTTCGCTGCCCGCGACCCCGCGCGGGTCGAAGCCCACCAGGTCGTAGCGGGAGTTGAGGTTGCCGTACGAGCCGGCGGCACGGGGCAGTATCGAGACCCCCGAACCGCCGGGGCCGCCGAAGTTGAACAGCATCGAGCCGAGGCGCCGGCTGGTGTTCTGGGCCTTCTTGCGGATCAGTGCGATCCCGATCGTCCCGCCGTCGGGCTTCGCGTAGTCCAGCGGCACCCGGACCGTCGAGCAACGCCACTCGGAGCCGGGGGCCCTCTCGCCCGCGCGGGCCTCGCAGCGCTTCCAGTCCAGTCGCTGGGAGGTGAGGGCCGCGGGCACCGGGGGTGTGCCCGGCTGCCCGCTCGGCGCGGTGGACGGCCCGTCGGCCGAGGACGCGGCATCGCGGTCCGTCCGGTCGTCCGGCTTGTCGTCCGTACCTCCGCCGCAGCCCGCGAGCAGCCCCGTCAGCAGAAGTGCGGCGCCGGCCAGAGCCCCGGCGCGTGCATGTGCGACCACGTGTGCGTCCTCCCCGATGTACCTGTACTCACGTCGTACAGAAAGTCCGCCCATGCTAGGGGGTGCCCACCGGGTGCACGCCGGGGATGCGTCGCTACTTGCAGACGGTTCCGGCCGCCGGAACCCTGCCGTCCAGCAGGTAGCCGCTCACGGTCTTCTGCACGCAGGCGTTGCCGCTGTTGTACGCGCCGTGCCCCTGGCCCTCGTACGTCATCACCACGCCGACGCCCTTGCCCAGCGCGTCGGCCATCGCCCTGGCGCCCTCGTACGGCGTCGCCGGGTCGCCGGTGTTGCCGACGACGAGGATGGGGGCCGCGCCCGGGGCGCTGACGTCCGGGGTCTCCCAGACGCCCGGCACCGGCCAGTCGGTGCAGCTCAGCAGGGACCAGCCCAGATAGTTGCCGAAGACCCGCGAGGCGGACCGGAACTCGGCGAGCTTGGCCTCGGTCTGGTCCGCGGTGAACCGCTGCTTGGAGTCGGCGCAGTTGATGGCGGTGTTGGCGGACGTCGAGTTGTCGTAGCGGCCGTTGTCGGCACGGCCGTTCAGCGAGTCGGCGAGGGCGAGGAGCAGCGAGCCGTTTCCGCCGTCGGCCTCGTCGACGCCCTGTTCCAGCAGCGGCCAGGTCTGCTTGGAGTAGAGGGCGGCCGCGATGCCGGTCGTCGCCAGGGTCTCCGTCAGCTGACGCGAGCCGAGTCCCTGGATCGGCTGCTTCTCCAGGCTGTCGAGCAGACCGGAGATGCCCTGCTCGACCTCCTTCGAGTTGGTGCCGGGAAGCTTGCAGGCCTCGCCGCGGTCGGCGCAGTCCTTGGTGAAGTTGTCCAGCGCGAGCTGGAAGCCCCTGGCCTGGCCGAGCGAGGCCTGCTCGGAGTCCAGCGTCGGGTCCACCACCGCGTCCAGCACCGACCTGCCGACGTTCTTCGGGAACAAGTGGGCGTAGACACCGCCCAGTTCGGTGCCGTAGGAGATGCCGAAGTAGTACAGCTTCTTGTCGCCGAGCACCTGGCGCATCAGATCCATGTCACGGGCGGCGTCGGTGGTGCCGACGTGCGGTAGCTGCCTGCCGGAGTTCTTCTCGCAGGCCGCCGCGAAGGTCTTGGTGCTGTTGACGAGGGTGTTCACCTCCGCGGGGGTGTCCGGGGTGCCGTCGATCTCGAAGCGGGCGTCGAGCTGCTTGTCGGTCTCGCACTTCACACCGTCGCTGCGGCCCACGCCGCGCGGGTCGAAGCTGACCAGGTCGTAGCCGGCGCGGAGCTTGTCGTAGTCGGTGCCGAAGGCGGGCAGGGTGGCGACACCGGAGGCGCCGGGGCCGCCGAAGTTGAAGATGAGGGAGCCGATCCGCTTGTCCGGGTTCTTGGCCCTGGCCCGGATCAGTTCCAGCCGGATCGTCTCGCCCCCGGGGTTTGCGTAGTCGAGCGGCGCCCGCATGAACGAACACTCCCAGGGGGTGCCGCCAGGCAGCGGGGACGGCGCCTTTCCGCTGCCCTGCGCGGGGGACGGGGCGGGGCAGGGCCTCCACGTCAGTTTCTGGGAGGCGAGGTCGCCGGAGGTGCTGGCCTCGGCGGCGTCCGCCGCGAGCGGCGAGCTCTGCGGCCCGTCCGGGCCTTCCTTGCCGCCGCTCTCCGAGCAGGCGGTGACGGGCAGGAGCACGGTGACGGCGGCGGCCAGGACGGCGGCGCGCAGGGCGGGGGAGGTCCTCATGCACTCATGGTGCGGCGGGGAGCCGGTCGCTGCACGGAGCACCGGTCCAAGCGGGTGGCGGACGCCCCGGCCGTCGCCCGACTGGCCTTGCGGGCAGCGCCGTACGGCGGCTGAGGGGGTGTCAGAGTTCACCCTTGCGGGTCAGATGGTTGAAGCAGAGCCAGCCGGGAAGCACCGGCAGCCACAGCGTCAGCAGGCGGAACAGCAGCACGGCGGGTGCCGCGACCTCCTTCGGCAGGCCGACCGCGATCAGGCCCAGCGTCAGCGCACCCTCGACCGCACCCATTCCGCCCGGTGTGGGCGCCGCCGACCCCAGCGCGTTGCCCGCGAGGAAGACCACCGCGATGCTGGCGTAGCTGAGATGCGGCACGTCCGGACCGCTGAACGCGCGGACCGAGGCGTCCAGACACATCACGAACATGCCGGTCAGCAGCAGCATTCCGCCGATGCCGGTCAGCAGCTTCTGCGGCCGCTGCACCACGTCGAGCATGCGCGGTACGACCCCGGCGAACAGCGACCGCACCCGCGTCACCACGAACTTCCGCAGGAACGGGACCGCCGTCACCACCAGCACCAGCACGGCGACCGTCAGCAGTCCGGCGATCACCGTCCTGGACGGGGTGAGCGAGGACGGCGTCCTCTCGGTGCCGGTCAGATAGCCGAAGGCCGCCAGCAGCAGGATGTGGCAGCCGAGACCGAACAGCTGCGAGGCGCCGACGCTCGCCACGGCCAGCCCCGGACGTACCCCGGCCCGTTGCAGGAAGCGGGTGTTCAGCGCCACACCGCCGACCGCGGCCGGGGCGACGATCTTCACGAAGGACCCGGCGATCTGCGCCAGCACCGTCTTGCCGAACGACACCCGCTCGGGCACGAAGCCCAGCAGGCTCATCGACGCCGCCACGTAGCTGAGGGCGGAGAAGGCGACCGCGGCCGCCACCCAGCCCCACTCCGCCTGCTCGACGACCGCGCCGAAATCGGCCTGGGTGACCTGCGAGATGAGGAAGTACGCCGCGATCGCACCGGCGATGCAGCTGAGCAGGGTGCGGGGCTTGATGCGTTCGAGACGCACCGGTTCGACCGGTGCCTGGGGCCGGATCCGCAGCACCTGCCGCCGCATCTGGGAGAGCAGGTCCTCCTCGCGGGCCCCGTCCAGGGCATCGTCCAGGGCACGCTTCTCGGCCTGCTTCTGGTTGCGCAGCGCCTTGCGGTCGGCCTTGCGGTCCGCCTTGTGGTCGGCGGCCTCGTGCTCGTGCGCTCTGGCCCGCTTGGCCGTGTCCGATGCCTCCAGCACCGCCTCGCGTTCCCGCTGCGAGCGCTCCCGGGCGAGCCGGCGCAGCGCCGCCCGGGTGGAGCGGCTCAGCGCGATCGGCTGGAGCAGCGGCAGGCAGTCCGCGACCGCGTCGGGGCCGAGCACCTCCAGCGCACCGGCGACGGCCCGCTCGGCGCCCACCCGCAGACCCGTCGTGGTCAGCAGCTGCGCGACATCCATCCGCAGGACCAGATCACCGGCCGCGATCTCGCCGCCGCGCAGATCGGTGACGAACACCTTGCCGGAATGGTCCACCAGGATGGCGTCGCCGGTGAGCCTGCGGTGCGCGATCCGCCGGGACTGGAGGGCCTTCACCTGGCGCCAGGCACCGTGCAGCAGCTCGTCGGTGATCTCCGAGTCCTCCAGCGCGTCCAGTGAACGGCCGCCGATGTGCTCGTACACCAGCATCACGGCGTCGGGTCCGAGCTCGGACGTGGCGATCAGTTTGGGCGCGTTCGCCCCGGCGGCGATCGCCGCATAGGCCAGCAGCGCCTCCTGTTCCAGGGCCTGGCGCAGCGACTGGAGGGAGCGGCGCTGGGTGATGCCGCGCAGGGTGAGCCTGCGCCACACCCGGTAGAAGAAGCCCTGGGCCTGCTGCTCGCGGTCGACGACCGTGACATCGAGCGGCGGCCCGTCCTCCAGCGAGACCAGGTAGCGGCGCCCCCGGTCGCTCTGGTCGCCCGACTCCGGGGCGTCGTCCGCGCGCATCGCGCTGACCGGGCGGAAGCCGACATGGCGCAGGCCGGCCATCAGATGCTGGCCGGTCGGCCGTACGTTCGGCGAGCCGACCGCGTACAGCGTGCCGTACGCGACGGTCCAGCCGATCAGCACGGTGAGGATGATCGAGAACGGGGTCGTGTAGCCGCCGACCAGCATGGCGAACGCGTCGAGCAGCAGCACCACCCACAGCACGACCCGCCAGCGCGGCCGTCTCGCCATGCCGACCGCCGTCATATAGGCGATCACCGGCGCGAGATAGCCGTGCACGGGATCGGTGAGCGCGTCACCGGGCTGCGGCTGGGTCAGGGCGTCCTGGATGGTGCCGGGGGCGGACTTGGCGACCCACAGGTCGGCGGCGAGCGTGACACCGTGGGCCAGTACGGCGGCGAGGACCCCGTCGGCGATCCGCAGACCGTCGCGTTTGATCAGCCGCTCGATGGCGAAGGCGACCGGGACGAGCAGAACGGCGATGCTGGAGATCAGACCCGCCATCTTGATCAGGATGTCGGGGGCCTGGCCGGTGCCCTTGCTGATGTCCTGTTCGAGACCGGTGGTCGTGCCGTGGGCGAACGCGGCGATCGAGAACAGGACGGCGATCGCCAGGACCCCGATGAGGACCCGCATGAGGTCGGAGGGGCGGTGCACCCGGGCGGGCAGCAGCGGTTCGTCTCCCGAGACGCGCTCGGCCTGCTCCTCCGCGGCGGTCGAGAGCGTCGAGCCGGCCAGGCGCCCGGGGAGCTCCCCCTGCCCGGCAGCGGGCTTCCCGGGCTCGGCACCGGGCTTCCCGGGCTTCCCGGCGGGCACGCGGGACGCGTCCGGCTGCGGCTCGGTGTCAGGGGCGTCCGCCGCCTTCGGTGGCTGCACGCCCTGCTCCTTCGTCGCCTCTGATTGGTCTTCGTGTTCTCGTATCACCGGTCACCGCCCGCACGATGGTGGCACGGCCCGGCGACGTGGGGGGGCATCAGGGTGCACTGCGCGGACATGGGAAGCGCAAGATACGCCCCTTTGCTTCCGCCCGCAGGCCCTGTGACCGGACGCACACGGACCGGGCCGGGATGTCGGTGGCGTACGGCAGGATGGGCCGGATGAGCCAACACCGCACGAGCGGCGACGGGACGGGCGACGACCGCGCGAGCCACGCACTGCCGGAGTACGCGGAGCGGGTGCTCGACGTCGCCGAGCTGATCCCGCCCGGCCGCGTCATGACGTACGGCGATGTCGCCGAGTGGCTGGACGAGGGCGGTCCGCGCCAGGTCGGCCGGGTCATGTCGCTGTACGGGGCCGCGGTGCCGTGGTGGCGCGTGGTGCGCGCCGACGGGGCGCTGCTCCCGGGCCACGAGCTGCGGGCGCTGGACCACTACCGCGCGGAGGGCACCCCGCTGCGCGAGGCGTCGCGCGGCGCGGAGGGCCATCTGCCGCGCCTCGACATGAAGCGGGCACGGTGGGACGGCGTCGCCGTGGACGGGGGCGCGGACCGGGACAAGGGCGGAGGTGCTCACAACTGACAGCTTCCGCCATCCGGCGGCACAGCGGGCGGCGCCGGGGCCGTACGACGTACCCGACTTCCAGGAAGTGCCCCAAGGTGCACGGGTAGTGATCGAGTGTGTGCGGAAAGCGACTTCCGGATGGGCTCGTGACATTCGACGCGACGGGACCGCGGCCGCGCGGAGTGACGGAAAGCACGGCCGGGTGCGCGACGGCGTCCGCGCCCCGGGACGTGACGAGGCACGCAGCGTTCCCGTCCCGGAACATGACGAAGCACGCAGCGCTCCCGTCCCGGAACGTGACGAGGCACGCAGTGCTCCCGTCCCGCATCGCGCCCCCGCTGGCGTAGCTTCGTAAGTTCGCGGCGCGCACCGCATCCTCAACACCAGTACACCCACCAGGACCGGCGATCCACGTGAGCTCCTCCTCCTTCACCCGGCACAGTCCGCACCGTCAGTCACGGCAGCGGTCCGCGGGCGCGTACCGTCTCGTGCGCACCCCGCCGGGCTCCGTGGACCCTCCTCTCCTGGACGCGGCACAGCGCGCGGTGGTTGATCACCCCGGCGGCCCGCTCCTGGTGCTCGCCGGGCCGGGCACCGGCAAGACGACCACGCTCGTCGAGGCGGTCGCCGCCCGCATCGCACGGGGCGGCGATCCGGCCCGCGTCCTGGTGCTCACCTTCAGCCGCAAGGCCGCCGTGGAGCTGCGCGACCGGATGGCCGACCGCCTCGGTGCCGCCCGCGGCCCGCAGGCCACCACCTTCCACTCCTTCTGTTACGCCCTGGTCCGTGCCCACCAGGATGCCGACCTCTTCGCCGAACCGATGCGGCTGCTCTCCGGACCGGAACAGGACGTCACCGTCCGCGAGCTGCTGGCCGGCCAGCTCGAACTGGAGCGGGACGGCTTCGCGCACATCCGCTGGCCCGACGAACTGCGGGCCTGCCTGACCACGCGCGGCTTCGCCGACGAGGTACGCGCGGTGCTGGCCCGCAGCCGCGAGCTGGGCCTGGGGCCGGACGCGCTGGCCGCCTTCGCCCGCCGCACCGGCCGGCCGGACTGGGGCGCCGCCGCCGAGTTCCTCGCCGAGTACCTGGACGTGCTGGACGCGCAGGGGGTGCTGGACTACGCGGAGCTGGTGCACCGGGCGGTGCTGCTCGCGGAGCGCCCCGAGGTGTCGGTGCTGCTCGCGGGGCAGTACGACGCGGTGTTCGTCGACGAGTACCAGGACACCGACCCGGCACAGGTCCGGCTGCTGCACGCGCTGGCCGGCAACCGGGGGAGCGCCCCGGGCGCCGGGGGCGGCCGGGACCTGATCGCCTTCGGCGACCCCGACCAGTCGATCTACGCGTTCCGGGGCGCCGATGTGAACGGCATCCTCGACTTCCCGGAGACGTTCCGGCGGGCGGACGGCAGTCCGGCCCCGGTCGGCGTGCTCACCACCTCGCGGCGCTCCGCCGGACAGCTGCTGGCCGCCACCCGGCTGCTCACCCGCCGGATGCCGCTGACCCGGCTGCCCTCGGCGAAGGTCCGCGCCCACCGGGAGCTCACCGCGGTCCGCGAGGGCGGCAGCGTGGAGGCGTACACCTATCCCACCGCGTCCACCGAACTCGACAACATCGCCGATCTGCTGCGCCGGGCCCATCTGGAGGACGGCGTCCCGTGGAGCGAGATGGCGGTGCTGGTACGGGCCGGGGGCCGTACGATCCCCTCCCTGCGCCGGGCCCTGACGTCGGCGGGCGTCCCCCTGGAGGTCGACGGGGACGACCTTCCCCTGCGCCACGAACCGGCGGTGGCACCGCTTCTGACGGCCCTGCGCGCGGTCGCCACGGCTGCCCTGCACCGGGGTGCGCCGGGCTCGGAGGAGGCCGCGGAGGCGGCGGAGGATGTCGCAACGGACGCGGTGGACGCGGCGGACGCGGCGGACGCGGCGGTTCCGGCAGTGGATGCGGCGAACGCGGCGAACGCGGTGGACGCGGACGAGGGTGCGGCGGCTCCGGCGGTGGACTCGCACGAGGACGCGGCGGCGGCCTCCTGGCTGGACACCGAGACCGCCCTGACCCTCCTCGCCTCCCCCCTCGGCTCCATGGACGCCGCCGACCTGCGCCGCCTCGGCCGCGCCCTGCGCGACGAGGAGCGGGCCGCCGGGAACCGCGTACCGGCCCCCTCCGGCGAGCTGCTGGCCCGAGCGCTCGCCGAGCCCGAGCGGCTCGTGGCGCACGATCCGGCGTACGCCCGCGGCGCCCAGCGCCTCGGCGCACTCCTGCGCAAGGCCCGCGAGCTCCTCGAAGGCGGCGGCACCGCGGAGGAGGCCCTGTGGGCCCTGTGGTCCGGCACCCCGTGGCCCGGCCGGCTGGAACGGGCCGCACTGCGCGGCGGCGCGGGCGGCCGCAACGCCGACCGCGACCTCGACGCCGTCTGCGCCCTCTTCGACACCGCGGCCCGCGCCGAGGAACGCACCGGCGGGCGCGGCGCGCTCAACTTCCTGGAGGAGGTCGACGCCCAGGACATCGCCGCCGACACCCTCTCCAGGCGCGCGGTGCGCCCCGACGCCGTACGGCTGATGACCGCGCACCGCTCCAAGGGCCTGGAGTGGCACCTCGTCGTCGTTGCGGGTGTGCAGGAGGGGCTCTGGCCGGACCTGCGCCGCCGCGGTTCGCTGCTGGAGGCGGACCGGATCGGCCGCGACGGCCTGGCCGAACCGCTCACCCCCGGCGCCCTCCTCGCCGAGGAGCGCCGGCTCTTCTACGTCGCGGCGACCCGTGCCCGCGAACGGCTCGTCGTCACCGCGGTGAAGGCGCCCGCCGACGACGGCGACCAGCCCTCCCGCTTCCTCACCGAGCTGGGCGCCGAACCGCGCGACGTCACCGGCCGCCCGCGCCGCCCCCTCGCCGTCGCCGCGCTCGTCGCCGAACTCCGCGCCACCACCGTCGACCCCGAAGCCTCCGACACCCTGCGCGAGGAGGCCGCCCGCCGCCTCGCCCGGCTCGCCGCGCTCACCGACGACGAGGGCCGGCCGCTCGTACCCGCCGCCCACCCCTACCGCTGGTGGGGCCTGTACGAACCCACCCGCTCCGCCGTCCCGCTCCGCGACCGGGACCGGCCCGTGACCCTCTCCGGCAGTGCGCTCGACCAGCTCGCCAACACCTGCGCGCTCCAGTGGTTCCTCGGCCGTGAGGTGAAGGCGGACGCCCCGGCGACCGCGGCCCAGGGCTTCGGCAACGTCGTCCATGTACTCGCCGACGAGGTGGCCTCCGGACGAACCCCCGCCGATCTCGACGTCCTGATGGAGCGGCTGGACTCGGTCTGGGACGGTCTCGTCTTCGACGCCCCCTGGAAGTCCCGGCAGGAGAAGGAACAGGCACGGGCCGCCCTCGAACGCTTCCTGCGCTGGCACGTCATGGACCGAGCCGGCCGCGCCCCCGTCGCGAGCGAGCACGACTTCGACGTGACGCTGGAGGCGGGGGAGTACGAGGTACGCATCCGGGGCTCCATGGACCGTGTCGAGCAGGACGCCGAGGGCCGGGCCTATGTCGTCGACTTCAAGACCGGCAAGCAGTCCCCGACCAAGGACGAGGTCGCCCGCCACCCCCAGCTCGCCGTGTACCAGCTGGCCGTCCGGGAGGGAGCCGTCGACCAGGTCTTCGACGGCCGCCGGCCCGAGTCCGGCGGCGCCGAGCTCGTACAGCTGCGCCAGCCCGCAGCCAAGAAGGAGGGCGGCGAAGCCCACCCCAAGGTCCAGGCGCAGGAACCCCTCGCCGGTGAATGGGTCCCCGAACTGCTGGCCACCGCCGCGGGCCGGGTGCTGGACGAGCGCTTCACCCCCACAGCCGGCCAGCACTGCACGCACTGCGCCTTCCGGGCCTCGTGCAGCGCACAGCCGGAGGGCCGCCACGTCCTGGAGTGAGCGGGGCGGCCGGGAATCGGGCGGCCCGCACGCCGTCGGTGCGTCTGCCGGCGCGCGCGTTGTCGGTGCGTCCGCCGGCCCGCGTGCTGTCGGTGCGTCCGGTTAGCCTTCCTGGGGTGTCCTCACGTATCACCGATCCCGAGCAGCTCAAGGAGCTCCTCGGGATCCCCTTCACCCCGGAGCAGACGGCCTGCATCACCGCGCCGCCCGCTCCGCAGGTGATCGTGGCCGGGGCCGGGTCCGGGAAGACCACGGTGATGGCGGCACGCGTGGTGTGGCTGGTCGGCACCGGCCAGGTCGCCCCCGAACAGGTCCTCGGGCTCACGTTCACCAACAAGGCGGCCGGTGAGCTCGCCGAGCGCGTCCGCAAGGCCCTGATCGCGGCGGGGGTCACCGATCCGGACGCCATCGACCCGGACGCCCCCCCGGGCGAACCCAGCATCTCCACGTACCACGCGTTCGCCGGCCGGCTCCTCACCGAGCACGGGCTGCGCATCGGACTCGAACCCACCACCCGCCTCCTCGCCGACGCCACCCGCTACCAGCTCGCCGCCCGCGTACTGCGCGAGGCCCCCGGCCCCTACCCGTCCCTGACCAGGTCCTTCCCCACCCTCGTCAGCGATCTGCTGGCCCTCGACGCCGAGCTCGCCGAACACCTCGTACGCCCCGAGCGGCTCGCCGAGTACGACACGGAGCTGCTCCGCACGCTGGAGACCGCCAGGCTCAGCAACGCCGAGCTGCGCCGGATCCCCGAGACCGCCGAGGCCCGTGGCGAGCTGCTCCGGCTGACCCGGCGCTACCGCGAGGCCAAGAGGAGCCGGGACCTCCTGGACTTCGGCGACCAGATCGCGCTCTCCGCCGAGCTGGCCCTCACCCGCCCCGAGGTCGGCACGATCCTGCGCGAGGAATTCCGGGTCGTGCTGCTCGACGAGTACCAGGACACCTCCGTCGCCCAGCGCCTGCTGCTCTCCGCCCTCTTCGGCGACGGCCCCGGGGGGAGGACCGGGCACGCCGTCACCGCCGTCGGCGACCCCTGCCAGGCGATCTACGGCTGGCGCGGCGCGTCCGTCGCCAACCTCGACGACTTCCCGCTGCACTTCCCGCACGCCGACGGCACCCCCGCCACCCGCTACTCCCTCAGTGAGAACCGCCGCAGCGGCGGCCGGCTCCTGCATCTCGCCAACGGCCTCGCCGCACCGCTGCGCGCCATGCACGAAGGCGTCGAGGCGCTGCGCCCCGCCCCCGGTGCCGAGCGCGACGGCACCGTCCGCTGCGCGCTGCTGCGCACCCACGCCGAGGAGATCGACTGGCTCGCCGACTCGATCGCCCACCTGGTGAGGACCGACAGGAAACCCGGCGAGATCGCCGTCCTGTGCCGCACCGCGGGCGACTTCCCGGAGATCCACGCCGCGCTGGTGGCCCGCGACATCCCGGTCGAGGTCGTCGGCCTGTCCGGGCTGCTGCACCTTCCCGAGGTCGCCGACCTCGTCGCGGTCTGCGAGGTGCTCCAGGACCCCGGCGCCAACGCCTCCCTGGTCCGGCTGCTCACCGGCCCCCGCTGGCGGATCGGCCCCCGCGACCTGGCCCTGCTCGGCCGCCGGGCCCGGCTCCTCGTCCACCGCGCGGCCCACGGCGACGACGAGGACTTCGACCCCGACCGCCGGCTCGCCGAGGCCGTCGAGGGCATCGACCCGGCCGAGGTGATCTCGCTCGCCGACGCGCTGGACACCTTCCTCGAATCGGGTGGGGAGGAGGACGACGGGCTGCCGTTCTCCGCCGAGGCCCGCATCCGCTTCGCCCGACTCGCCGCCGAGCTGCGCGACCTGCGCCGCTCGCTGGCCGACCCGCTGATGGACGTACTGCACCGGGTCCTCGCCACCACCGGCCTGGAGGTCGAGCTCTCCGCGTCGCCGCAGGCCCTGGCCGCCCGCCGCCGTGAGACCCTCGCCAACTTCCTCGATGTCGCGGCCCGCTTCGCCGCCGTCGAAGGCGAGGCCACCCTCCTCGCCTTCCTCGGTTTCCTGCGCACCGCCGTCCAGTACGAGAAGGGCCTGGACAACGCCCTGCCCGGCGGCGAGGACACCGTCAAGGTCCTCACCGCCCACAAGTCCAAGGGCCTGGAGTGGGACGTCGTCGCCGTGCCCGGTCTGGTCAGCGGCCAGTTCCCCAGCGGCCAGTCCCGTGACGCCTGGACCGCCCAGTCCAAGGTCCTCCCGCACGCCCTGCGCGGGGACCGGGCCACCCTCCCCGATGTGCACTCCTGGGACGCCAAGGGGCTCAAGGCGTTCAAGGAGGAGATGAAGGAGCACCAGCACACCGAGGAGCTCCGTCTGGGATACGTCACCTTCACCAGACCCCGCACCCTGCTGCTCGGCTCCGGCCACTGGTGGGGCCCGTCCCAGAAGAAGCCGCGAGGCCCGTCCGGCTTCCTGCACGCGCTCTACGAGCACTGCGCGGCCGGGCACGGCGAGATCGAGGCCTGGGCCGACGGGCCGGCCGAGGACGAGAAAAACCCGGCGCTCGACGCGGAGACCGCCGACCAGGCGTGGCCGCTGCCGCTGGACGAGACCGCACTGACCCGTCGCCGGGCCGCCGCGGTCACGGTGCTGGCCCACCTGGAGGCCCTCGCCAGGACCGGCGGTGTGCCGGACGCGCACGGGGCGCTGCCCGACGAGGCTCCGGAGCCGGACGCCGACGCCTACGACGACGCCCCGTTTCCCGACGACGAGGCGTATGCGGACGACGCCCCGTTCCCGGACGAGGCATTCCCGGGCGAGGGTTTCCCGGACGACGCCGAGGACTGGGACGCGCTGTCGACGGAGCGCCCACCGGCCCCCGCCCGTACCGCCGCACCCACGCCGCACGTTCCCGCGGCCCGAACCCCCGAGCCCGCCGGGCCGCACCGCCTCACCCCCGAGGAGGCCCGCACCCTCGCCTCCTGGGACCGCGACCTCGACGCCCTCACCGGCGAGCTGCGCCGGGCCCGCGCCACCGTGCGCGACGTCCTCGTACCCGCGTCGCTCTCCGCCACCCAGCTGCTGCGCCTCGCCGACGACCCCGACGGCTTCGCCCAGGAGCTGGCCCGCCCCATGCCGCGGCCCCCGCAGCCGGCTGCCCGCCGGGGCACCCGCTTCCACGCCTGGGTGGAGTCCCGTTTCGAGGAGCTGCCGCTGCCCATGCTCGGCCCCGACGAGCTGCCCGGCGGTGACGAGAGCGACGCCGAGATCGCCGACGAGCGCGACCTCGCCGCACTCAAGGAGGCCTTCGAGCGCACCCCGTACGCCCGCCGCACCCCGTACCGCGTCGAGACGCCGTTCCAGATCACCCTCGCCGGCCGGGTGATCCGGGGCCGCATCGACGCGGTGTACCGCACCGGGGACACGTACGAGATCGTCGACTGGAAGACCACCCGCACCAACACCGCCGATCCCCTCCAGCTCGCGGTCTACCGCCTGGCCTGGGCGGAACTGCACGGCCTTCCGCTCACCGACGTCATCGCCACGTTCCTGTACGTACGCAGCGGCGAGACCGTCCGTCCCACCCGTCTCCCGGGCCGGGCGGAACTGGAACGGATCCTGCTGGACGAGCCACCGCCCACGGCATAGGCGGCATCCATCGAGGCGGCGGCATTCCCGCGCCAGAACTGCTCGACTCGCTCTCCCTCCTCGCGGCCGGGCACCGGGCACTGTCCCGCGGGGCCGTTCAACCGGAGGAGCGGCGCTGCCGGGTGTCCGGTCACAGCGGGGGCAGTGCGGCCGGTGCCGCGGGCGGGCGGACCCCGCCGGGCGAGGCACTAGGCTCAAGGCCATGAGCGACACCCCGGACAGCGCCGTCCGTACGTACACCGAGCAGCACCGCACAGCCTTCCTGGACGACCTCGCCGCCTGGCTGCGCATCCCGTCGGTATCCGCCCAGCCGGTCCACGACGGGGACGTTCGGCGCAGCGCCGAGTGGCTGTCCGCCAAGCTCGGGGAGACCGGCTTCCCGGTCACGGAGATCTGGGAGACGCCCGGCGCCCCCGCGGTCTTCGCCCACTGGCCGTCCGACGACCCGGACGCCCCGACCGTCCTCGTCTACGGGCACCACGACGTGCAGCCCGCCGCCCGCGAGGACGGCTGGGACACCGAGCCGTTCGAGCCGGTGATCCGCGACGGCCGCATGTACGGGCGGGGCGCCGCCGACGACAAGGGGCAGGTGTTCTTCCACACACTCGGCGTCCGGGCCCACCTCGCCACCACCGGCCGCACCGCCCCCGCCGTCAACCTGAAGCTCCTGATCGAGGGTGAGGAGGAGTCCGGCTCGCCGAACTTCCGCGCCCTGGTCGAGGAGCGGGCCGACCGGCTCGCCGCCGACGCCGTGATCGTCTCCGACACCGGCATGTGGGACGAGTCGACCCCCACGGTCTGCACCGGTATGCGCGGCCTCGCCGAGTGCGAGATCGAGCTGTACGGCCCCGAGCAGGACATCCACTCCGGTTCGTTCGGAGGCGCGGTCCCCAACCCGGCCACCGCCGTGGCCCGGCTCGTCGCCGCGCTGCACGACGCGGACGGCCGGGTCGCGATCCCCGGCTTCTACGACGGTGTGGCCGAACTCACCGACACCGAGCGTGCGCTCTTCGCCGAGCTGCCCTTCGACGAGGCGACCTGGCTGCGTACCGCCAAGTCCCGTGCGGCATCGGGCGAGACCGGATACTCCACGCTGGAACGCGTATGGGCCCGCCCCACCGCCGAGGTCAACGGCATCGGCGGCGGCTACCAGGGCGCCGGAAGCAAGACGATCATCCCGTCCTCCGCCCTGGTGAAGATCAGCTTCCGGCTGGTCGCCGGCCAGGAACCCGACCGCATCCAGCAGGTGGTCCGGGCCTGGGCCGAGGCGCAGGTCCCGGCCGGTGTCGGGCACCGGATCACCTTCTCCCCGGCCACCCGCCCCTGTCTGACCCCGCTGGACCACCCCGCCCTGCAGGCCGTGGCCCGCGCCATGGGACGGGCCTTCGGCCGCAAGATCCTCTTCACCCGTGAAGGGGGCTCGGGACCCGCCGCCGACCTCCAGGACGTGCTGGGCGCTCCCGTCCTCTTCCTGGGCATCTCCGTACCGTCCGACGGCTGGCACGCCCCCAACGAGAAGGTCGAGCTGGACCTTCTGTTCAAGGGTGTGGAGACGACCGCGCACCTCTGGGGCGAGCTGGCCGCCGCACTCCGCTGAATCCTCTGAACACCCGATCCGTCCCGGGGGAGTAGGAAGCACCTGTGAGCACCTTCGACAACGCCACCGACCGGCCCATCGATCTCACCGCGCCCAGCGGCATCGACCGTGCCGCGCACCACCGCCTCGACGAGGCATGGCTGTCCGCCGCGTGGAGCCACCCGACCACCCGCGTGTTCGTCGTCTCCGGCGGCCAGGTGCTGATCGACGACACCGCCGACGGCGGCACGGAGATCGTCATGACCCCGGCCTTCGAGGCCCCGGTCACCGAGACCCACCGCTACTTCCTCGGCACCGACGAGGACGGCGTCAGCTACTTCGCGCTCCAGAAGGACTCCCTGCCCGGCCGCATGGACCAGCCCGCCCGCCCGGCCGGCCTGCGCGAGGCCGGTCTGCTGCTCGGTCCGCGCGACGCGGGCCTGATGGTGCACGCGGTGGCCCTGGAGAACTGGCAGCGCCTGCACCGCTTCTGCTCCCGCTGCGGCGAGCGCACGGTCATCGCGGCGGCCGGTCACATCCGCCGCTGCCCGGCCTGTGGCGCCGAGCACTACCCGCGCACCGATCCCGCGGTGATCATGCTGGTGACCGACGACCAGGACCGCGCCCTGCTGGGCCGCCAGGTGCACTGGCCCGAGGGGCGCTTCTCGACGCTCGCGGGTTTCGTCGAGCCGGGGGAGTCGATCGAGCAGTCCGTGGTGCGCGAGGTGTTCGAGGAGGCGGGGGTCACGGTCGGCGAGGTCGAGTACATCGCCAGCCAGCCCTGGCCGTTCCCGTCGAGCCTGATGCTCGGTTTCATGGCGCGGGCCACCTCGTCCGAGATCGATGTGGACGGCGAGGAGATCGAGGAGGCCCGCTGGTTCTCCCGCGAGGACCTGAAGGCCGCCTTCGAGTCGGGCGAGATCCTGCCCCCGTACGGCATCTCGATCGCGGCACGCCTGATCGAGCTCTGGTACGGCAAGCCGCTCCCGAAGCCGGGCACCGTCGGCTGACCCCGCACCTGCGGGCGAACGCCCCCTCCGGTGCTCGACCGGAGGGGGCGTCCTCGTACTGCGGGAGAGGCGGGATCAGGCGGCGAGCGCCTGCTTCACCTGCGCCAGGGACGGGTTCGTCATGACGGCCTCGGCGCCCGTGGAGCCGACCACCAGGACGGTGGGAACGGTCTGGTTGCCCCCGTTGGCCTTCTCGACGAAGGCCGCGGACTGCGGGTCCTGCTCGATGTTGATCTCGTTGTAGGCGATGCCCTCGCGGTCCATCTGGCTCTTGAGCCGGCGGCAGTAGCCGCACCACGTGGTGCTGTACATCGTCACAGTGCCCGACATGTCTTCGCGCTCCTTGGTCTCGTCGGTCTTCTCAAACTCGTCTGTCGCATCCGTCTCATCCGTCACGCGGAGAAGTTGGACCGTGCGTCACCGCACGGAAAGGCAACGTACGCGAGGCGACCACCATTCCCCACAGCCGGGCCGGGGCGGGGCGGGGCGGTGCGGCCGGGTGGGGCCGAGTGCGGAGGCGAGTGCCGGGCCGGCGGAAGGCGGGACCAGCCACACCGCATCAGCACGCCGGACCGCATTAGTACGACGGATGCGCCGCCCCTGTGGACAACTTCCGCGCCCGACTCTTCCGACCTGGCAGCATGGCGGGGTGACAGCAGCAACGCATTCCTCCCTCTTCCCACAGGTCCCCGAGTCGGCGGACGCCGTGCTCGACGGCCTGGACCCCGAGCAGCGCGAGGTCGCCACGGCCCTGCACGGTCCGGTGTGCGTGCTGGCCGGAGCCGGTACGGGCAAGACGCGTGCGATCACCCACCGCATCGCGTACGGGGTGCGCGCCGGGATACTCCAGCCCACGAGTGTGCTCGCCGTCACGTTCACCAACCGGGCCGCCGGTGAGATGCGCGGACGGCTGCGTCAGCTCGGTGCCGGAGGCGTCCAGGCACGGACGTTCCACTCCGCCGCCCTGCGCCAGCTCCAGTACTTCTGGCCGAAAGCGGTCGGGGGGGACCTGCCCCGGCTGCTGGAGCGCAAGGTCCAGCTGGTCGCCGAGGCCGCCGCCCGCTGCCGCATCCGGCTCGACCGCAACGAGCTGCGGGACGTCACCAGCGAGATCGAGTGGTCCAAGGTCACCCAGACCGTGCCCGCCGACTACCCGGCCGTGGTCGCGAAGACCCAGCGGGACGCCCCGCGCGACCCGGCCGAGATCTCCCAGATCTACGCGACGTACGAGGAGCTGAAGCGCGACCGTTCGGTGATCGACTTCGAGGACGTGCTGCTGCTCACCGTCGCCATCCTCCAGGACCGCCACGACATCGCCGACCACGTCCGCCGCCAGTACCAGCACTTCGTCGTCGACGAGTACCAGGACGTCAGCCCGCTCCAGCAGCGGCTGCTCGACCTCTGGCTCGGCGACCGGGACACCCTGTGCGTCGTCGGCGACGCGAGCCAGACGATCTACTCCTTCACCGGAGCCACCCCCGACCACCTGCTGAACTTCCGTACCCGCCATCCCCACGCGACGGTGGTCAAGCTGGTCCGGGACTACCGCTCCACCCCCCAGGTCGTCCATCTGGCCAACGGACTGCTCGGCCAGGCCCGCGGCCGCGCCGCGGAGCACCGGCTCGAACTGGTCTCGCAGCGCGAGCCCGGCCCCGAGCCCGACTACACGGAGTACGCCGACGAGCCCTCGGAGGCCGAGGGCACCGCCCGCCGGATCCGCGATCTGATCGCCGCCGGAGTGCCGGCCGGCGAGATCGCCGTGCTCTACCGGGTCAACTCCCAGTCCGAGGTCTACGAGCAGGCCCTGGCGGACGCGGGCGTGCCGTACCAGCTGCGCGGCGCGGAGCGCTTCTTCGAACGGGCGGAGGTGCGGGAAGCGGGAGTCGCCCTGCGCGGCGCCGCCCGTGCCGGGGGCAACGACTCCCTGCTCGACGACGCGGAGGGGCTGCCCGCGGAAGTGCGCGCGGTGCTCTCCACCAAGGGATGGACCTCGGAGCCCCCCGCGGGCTCGGGGGCGGTGCGCGACCGCTGGGAATCCCTGGCCGCCCTGGTCCGGCTCGCCGAGGACTTCGAGCGGGCCAGGCCGGGCGCGACGCTCTCCGACCTGGTGGCTGAGCTCGACGAGCGGGCCGCCGCCCAACACGCCCCCACGGTCCAGGGCGTCACCCTCGCCTCGCTCCACTCGGCGAAGGGCCTGGAGTGGGAAGCCGTGTTCCTGGTCGGCCTGACCGAGGGCATGATGCCGATCACCTACGCCAAGACCGACGAGCAGATCGAGGAGGAGCGCCGGCTGCTGTACGTCGGCGTCACCCGGGCCCGCCTCCACCTCTCGCTGTCGTGGTCGCTCGCCCGCTCGCCCGGCGGCCGTGCCGGACGGCGCCCGAGCCGTTTCCTCAATGGGCTGCGCCCCGGCTCGGTGTCTTTCGCCGCACGCGGCGCGGCCGGTGGCGGCGGGATCGAACGGGGCCCGGAGCCGGTCGCCAAACGCGGCCGCCGTGGCCCTGCCCGCTGCCGGGTCTGTGGCAGGACCCTCACCGACGCCGGCGAGATGAAGCTGATGCGCTGCGAGGACTGCCCTTCCGACATGGACGAGGCGCTGTACGAGCGGCTGCGTGACTGGCGGGCAGTCAGGGCGAAGGAGATCGGCCAGCCCGCCTACTGCGTGTTCACGGACAAGACGCTGATGGCGATCGCCGAGGCAGTACCGGGCAGCGCGGGCGAACTGGCGGTGATCTCCGGGGTCGGCGCGCGGAAGCTGGGCCGGTTCGGGACCGCGGTTCTGGCCATTTGCGCAGGTGAGACAGTGGAAGAAGTGCTCGGCGAGGCCGCTGACGAAGTGTGAGAAAAACTCGTCGAAAAAATAGTTTGCGCCTGCCCCAGTCATCACCATAGGTTCTTAACCACGGGAACAGCGACTTCTCTGAAGCCCTGGCCCTGTGCTGTACTTATCCGAATACGTAGGACCGGCCCGCCGGTCCGCCCGAGACGCCGAGAGGAGGCGATTGAAGTGATCAGCATCATCAGGACCAACAAAGTGACCGATCTTTCGGTCGTCTCCGCCTTCTCGCTCGGCCTCTCCTGCTCTTCCGAGTCCTCGCTCCGTGGCACCGGTCTGTCCGGCATTTCCGTCGCCGGCCCGCTGTCTCCGGCGAGCCTCCCCGTGCGGGAGCGCAATGAGCGACCGGCTCTGGCACCGGCAGCAGCAGTAGCGAAGGGACAGGCCCAGGCCTATGCCTTTGCGGCTGTCGGTGCGGGAGCGGAATTCGGCGCCGAGAAGCAGACGATGCAGCACCACACGATGTGGGCCTTCCGTGGGCCTGAACCCTGGAGTGATCCAGCCTGATCCACCATCAGGCCGGCGCCTTCAGGGCCGCGGAACCCCACTCGGGATCCGCGGCCCTTTTGTTTTGTCCAAACGGACGAGACAGCGAAGGAGCCTCGGGACAAGCAACACCCGGTACCAGCCGCCACCCGGCCAACAAGGCCGGAACGACCAGACGAGGACACCACCCACCGTGCAACTCGAAGCGCACGCCCCGTCCGTACCGCCTTCCGACACGTTCCCGCCGCCCGGCCCCACGGAGGACTCCACCTTGATCCCCCTCACCGCGCTCACCGCGCTCGACGACGCCATCGAGAACCTCGGCGTGCCCGTCCCGTGCCGCTCCTACGACCCGGAGGTCTTCTTCGCGGAGTCGCCCGCCGACGTCGAGTACGCCAAGTCCCTCTGCCGCACCTGCCCGCTCGTCGAGGCCTGCCTCGCAGGTGCCAAGGAGCGCCGCGAGCCGTGGGGCGTCTGGGGCGGTGAGCTCTTCATCCAGGGCGTTGTCGTCGCTCGCAAGCGGCCGCGTGGCCGTCCGCGCAAGAACCCGGTCGCGGCGTGATCGCCGGACTGGGGGCCACGGCTCCCAAACCCATGAAGCGCATCGGCACCATCGACCGTCCCCACACCCACGATCCCCGAAATCAGGCAGAAATGTCCGTCCCCACCAACGAGCCCGTCGGCTCGGCAACACCGAGCGTCACGATCACCGGCGCGAACGACTCGCGTCAGAACAGGACCCGCGAGATGCAACTCATCCCAGAAGCCCTGGCCCGTGCTCATATGCACGACCGCCTGAGGGAGGCCGACACGCAACGGCAGGCCGTACGCCTGGTCAACGCGCGCCGGATGCAGCGCCGGGCCGAGCGCGCCTCGATGCGCGCCCGCCGAGCGCTGGCCATGGCGGTCATGCACTAGTCAGGCCGAACAGCAGCAGTACCCGCTGCCGGGCAGCCGCTCTGCCCGGCAGCGATCAGTACCCATAGTCAGTACCCCTTCCGCGGGGCCGGCCCGAACGGGCCGGCCCCGCGGTCGTGCTGAGTGGTGATGCTGCGCGGCGGTGTTGTGTGGTGCCGCGCGGGGCGGCGGAGACGGAGTTATCGTCACGAGGTGGACGAGGAGACACACCGGATTCAGCAGCCCGCGCAGAGCGACGCCGCGGCCGTCACCTGTACCCTCTGCGGCGCCTCCGCCGACGGCGAGACCGCACCGCCGACCTGGATCTGCTCCGTGGAGAACGGCAGACAGCAGTACTTCTGCGAAGCGTGCGCCCGCACCCACATCAGGGCGATCGAGAGCCGCCTCGACTCCGCCTGGTGGTGACCCCCGGCGTGCCCGCACCCGACGGAGCGGGAACGCGGCCGGCCGTGATGCCCCGGCCCTACGCCCCGGCGGGCGCGTCGCCCGCCAACTCCTGCACCGCTGGGCCCCGCTCGTCCTCCGGCAGAAAGCCCGGCAGCCAGGATTCGAGCTCGTCGCGCAGTCGTACCGTCGCACCCAGTTGGCACAGCACCCCGATCGTGCTCAGGGTCACCCGGTGTATCAGCAGATAGGAGGGGGGCAGATTCAGCTGCTTGCCGAGCTGGTGAGCCGGGGAGCGGGGGTCCGCGATCCGTGCCGCCTGATTGCGCAGCCAGCTCCGGGTGAACGTGAACTCCTCGACCTGCGCCGGTTCGATGATCGGCAGGAGATAGTCGAGCACCGCGTCCGGGTCGAGGTCGATCGAGTCCTTGATGAACCCCTCCTCGCGCAACAGCTCGTACACCGCCGCCGACTCGCCCCCCAGCGTCAGCCGCAGGGAGTCCCCGATGGTCTGCGGCAGACCGCCCGGCAGCCGGTCCACCGTCCCGAAGTCCAGCACTCCGAGCCGCCACTGCCCGTCAGCGCCCGCCTCCTCGGCGGGCGGCAGCAGCCGGAAGTTGCCCGGATGCGGGTCCGCGTGCAGCAGACCGGTGCGCGCGGGCCCCGAGAAGAGGAAGCGCGCCAGCAACTGACCGGCCCGGTCGCGCTGCTCCGGAGTGCCGTCCGCGATCACCTCGGCCAGCGGAACACCGTCCATCCACTCCGTTACCAGCACCTGGTCGGACCGGTGCACCACACCGGGGATCACGACATCCGGGTCGTCCGCGAACTCCTCGGCGTGATCCCGCTGCGACCGGGCCTCCTGCTCGTAGTCCAGCTCCTCCGAGACCCGGTCGCGCAGTTCCGTGATGAGGGGTTTGATGTCCATTCCGGGCACCAACGGGCCGAGCAGGCGGGCGAATCTGCTGAGCTGGGTGAGATCCGAGAGCAGCGCCTCACCGGCACCCGGATACTGCACCTTCACCGCGACGTTCCGTCCGTCGTGCCAAACCGCCCGGTGCACCTGGCCGATAGAGGCGGCGGCTGACGGCCTGTCCTCGAACGCGAGGAACAACTCCCGCCAGTCCTCGCCGAGCCGCTCCTCCAGCACCGCGTGCACGGTGTCGACGGGCATGGGGGGCGCGGCTTCCTGCAGCTTGATGAGCGCCGCCCGGTACGGCCCGGCGACCTCCTCGGGAAGCGCGGACTCGAAGACGGACAGGGCCTGACCGAGCTTCATCGCCCCGCCCTTCAACTCGCCCAGGACCTTGAACAGCTGGTCCGCGGTGCGCTGCTGCACCTCCCGGGCGACCAGCTCCGCCGATCTGCCACCGATCCGCTTGCCCAGACCCCACGTCGCCCGGCCGGCGAAGCCCAGAGGCAGGGCGGCCAACTTGGCGGTACGGGTGACCGCTTTCCGGGGTAGATCAGACATGAGCCCCTCCAAATCCCAGACTGCCGTACCGCGTGCGGCGGTTACCCGGCCATTGTGTCCTGCCTCGTGTCGGACGTGGAGGAGCGCTCCCTCCCAGTGTGCCCAGCCGCCCCACAGGAACAGTCGAGGTGCGGTTCCATACGCTCGGGTCGCCAGTCCAACAGCGGCAGCGCCGCCTCCCAACGAGTCCCGGTGCTCGCGGGCAGTTCCCCGTCCAGAAAGGACAGCGCGTGAGCGGCCGCCAGCCCCGCCACCGCTGTTGCCAGTCCCAGATCACAGGCCTGCACGGCAGTCCGCCGCCCGGACCGCCATTGGGACAGCATCCTCGTCCAGTCCGCGTCCCGGGCGGCGCGCTCCAGGGCCAGGCATCCGGCGCAGGCCGTACCCCCGGGCAGGACCAGGGGCCCGACGACTCCCGTCGCCTCCATCACTCCGGCGTAGAGATGGGGAGTGCCCGAGGCGATCCACGGTTCGGCCGAGCGCGGGTCGGGGGCGTACGCCGAGAGGCCGTCGCGAGGGGCCACCACGACCAGCGACAGCCCCGGCTCGCCACCGCCCGGAGAACCCGCCGTCTCCGCGGCCCGGGGAGCCGCACCCGCGGCGGATCTGCGCACCAACTGCCTGGCAGCGGTGTCCCTGCGCTCCCCGACGGCCGTCGGCGGAAGCCCGCCGGGCGAGACGTCCCACGGCTCGGTGTGCCCGCCGTCCAGGACCTCCACCCGGCCCACCCCGGACCCCGACAGCACCGCCGCGATTGCCGCGCCGACGCGGCCGGCACCCCGCACCTGGACCCGCATCGCCCGACGGGCCGCCAGCCGCCGCATCCCGCCTCCCGGTTCGCGATGGACGACGGAGAGCGACGCCAGATCGGGGCGGTGCCGGTCCAGCGCGCCGGGCCGGTTCCGTAACGCATCGGTCTCCGGGCCGGCGGCCCGCACGTCGTCGATCAGTCCCGCGTCGGCCAAACTGCCGACCAGAGTGTCGACTTGATGGTCCGACAGGTCCAGTGTGCGAGCCTCCTCGCGCAGCAGCGGCAGGCCGCGTGTTCCGTCGAGCAGTTCCAGAAAACTGCCCGTGGCGATATCCAGCGGGCCGAACTTCACCGCATGGGCGTGAGTCACCCCGAATTGCACGGTGCCTGCGCTGCGCCATGCGCGGCGCAGTGCGGGCTTCAACATCGGATGCACGGCTACCCCCGGTCTGTGTTCCTTGATCCCTGTGTGCGGGCCACGGCCCGGGATCCTCGCGAGATCCGTTGTCAGAATGCAGGCCGGCGCCGAAGCGTGCGAAAAGTTGTCCACAGGCCGGGGGTATTAGTCGTTCAAATGGTGCATGCCGTGGAGTGGATCAAGTGTGAACCGTCCCGGAGGCGGGACTTCCCCCGCTGACACCGGGTAACGTCGTGGCGTGCCCGCCGACCCGTCACCCGGATTCGCCGGGGAGACCCCCGCGCGCAGCGCCGGAACCCCGCAGCGCGGCGCGGTGGACCGTCCGCCCCGCGCCTCCGCGACGAGCGCCGTCGAGGTCCGCCGGAGCAGCCGCCGCAGCAGAACGGTCTCCGCGTACCGGGAGGGCGACCGAACCATCGTGCTCATCCCGGCCCGGATGTCGGAGGCCGAGGAGCGGCGCTGGGTCGGTGTGATGCTCGACAAGCTCGCGGCGCAGGAGAGCAAACGAGTCTTCGACGACAGCGAACTCGCCGCGCGGGCCGAGCGGTTGTCCGCCCAGTACTTCGAGGGCCGGGCCCGGCCGGCGTCGGTGCGGTGGGTGACCAACCAGAACACCCGATGGGGTTCGTGCACCCCGGCCGAGGGCAGCATCCGTCTGTCGCACCGGCTGCAGGGCATGCCCGAGTACGTCGTCGACTACGTCCTGGTCCATGAGCTGGCGCATCTGCTCGTGCCCGGCCACGGTCCGCGGTTCTGGCAGCTGCTGGAGGCGTATCCCCGTACCGAGCGGGCACGCGGTTACCTGGAAGGCGTGGTGGCCGCCGACCGGCTGCCGCAGCTGCCCGCCGCCCGCGGTGAGTGACGTCCGCAGATTCTGTACCGGGTGTGTACCGACTTAGCTCGACGTCAGCGTTTGCGGTTAGCCTGGCGCGACGCATTCACATTCGGGATGGGGGACGGTCGTTACGCATGGCCAGGGAATTCCAACGCGGCCACAAGGCCAAGATCAGTGATCTCACGGCGGGGACGGATCTGTACGTAGGTGTGCAGATCGCCGGTCCGGGACTGACCTTCGACATCAGTTGCTTCGGCCTCGATGCCAATGAGCAGCTCTCCGACGACCGGTATTTCATCTTCTTCAATCAGCCTAAATCGCCCGAGGAGTCCATTCAGCTTCTCGGTGCCCAGGCCGGTGACACCGAGTCGTTCCGCGTCACCCTGGACCGCATTCCGGCGAACATCCACAAACTGTCGTTCACCGCGACGGTCGACGGCGCCGGGCAGATGTCCCAGATCGGTCCCGGATACATCCGGATCGTCGCGGGTGGCGAAGAGGTTGTCAGGTACGCCTTCAACGGTTCGGAGTTCACCACCGAGCGTGCGGTGATGCTGGGCGACTTCTATCTGAAGGACGTCTGGCGGTTCGCCGCGGTCGGCCAGGGCTTCGACGGCGGCCTCGAAGCGCTGCTGAAGAACTTCGGTGGTGAGGTCGCCGAGGAGGAGCCCGCCGCACCTCAGCCGCAGGCGGCGGCTCCGTCCTTCGCCCCACCCACCCAGGCGGCCGCGCCGGCACCCGCCCCGCCCTTCGGGGCCCCGCCCGCACCGCCGGCGCCCCAGGCCCCGCAGCCGGCCCCGTCCTTCGGCGCTCCGGCCGCCCCCGCCCCCGCCACGACGCCGCAGCAGATGCATGCCGCGCCGACGATGGCCGCGCCACTGGCACCGCACGGCGGCACGGTGCCGCCGCCCGCCCCCGCCCCGGCTCCGTTCGGGCAGCCGGGCCAGCCGCCGCAGTTCGGCCAGGTCCCGGGCCAGGCGCCGCCCGCGCCGTACGGTCAGCAGCCCCCCGGCCCGTACGGCCAGCAGGCCCCGGCGCCCTACGGTCAGCAGCCCCCGGGCATGCAGCCGCCCGGTGCGCCCCAGGGCGTACCGCAAGGAGCGCCGCAGGCCGGTGCCGGTCTTCAGGCGGCACTCCAGCCGTACAAGGAGACGGCCACCGGTCAGCGCTGGACCCCGCAGAACCAGCAGCTCATGCGGGTCGACCTCACCATGGGCGGCACGCCCGTGCTCGCCCGCCAGGGCAGCATGGTGATGTACCAGGGCAAGGTCGACTTCAGCTACAAGGGCGCCGGCTTCGCCGGCCGTGTCGTCGGCAACGCCACCGGCCAGGAAATGCAGCTGATGCGCTGCACCGGCCGCGGACAGGTCTTCCTGGCCGAGGACGGCTCGCATCTGCACGCCATCGAGCTGCAGGGCGACGGCATCTGCGTCTCCGCGGAGAACGTCCTGGCCTTCGACGAGTCGCTGCAGCACGAGGTCCGCAGGATCGAGGGCCACGGCATCCCCGGTGGCGCCCTGTTCACCATGCAGTTCCAGGGCACCGGCACGGTCGTCGTCAAGACCCACGGGGTCCCCGTCGTCCTGCCCGTCACGCCGACCACCTTCGCCGACTGCAATGCCGTCGTGGCCTGGTCGGCCGCGTCCCAGGTGATCATCTCCAGCCAGGTCCGGCTGCGCCGCAACGCGTACCCGGGACACAGCGGGGAGACCGTGAACCTCCAGTTCCGGGGAGCCCCCGGCAACTTCATCGTCGTCCAGCCCTACGAGGTCTGAGGGAGCCCGTCATGAATCAGCAGCTCGCGGGCTACGCCCCGACCCCCGTCACGGCCCGTATGGAGAACCACGGCCGCACGATGCTCAAGGTCGCCATGGCCACCGGCCAGGACCTCTACGCACGTACCGGCTCGATGGTCGCGTACGAGGGCTTCATCCAGTACGAGCCCAATCCGCCCGCCGTCCGGCAGATCGCCTCCCAGTGGATCACCGGCGAGGGCGCACCGATCATGAAGTGCTCCGGCGACGGACTGCTCTACCTCGCCGACTACGGCGCCGACGTGGTCGTCATCAACCTCGACAACGACTCCCTCTCGGTCAACGGCACCAACGTCCTCGCCTTCGACGGACACCTCACCTGGGGTGTGGAGCGGGTCAAGGGCCTCGCCAAGTTCGCGGGCCAGGGCCTGTGGAACGTCTGCATCTCGGGCACCGGCTGGGTCGCCATCACCTCGCGCGGCACACCGATCGTCGTCGACTGCGGACGCGGCGAGGACGAGACCTACGTCGACCCGGACGCCCTCGTGGCCTGGTCCCCGAACCTCAAGGTGAAGGGCAAGCGCAGCTTCAAGGCCTCCTCGCTCATCGGGCGGGGCAGCGGCGAGGCGTACCAGATGGCTTTCGCCGGCCAGGGCATCGTCGTCGTGCAGCCGAGCGAGGACAGTACCGACCGCCTGCGGGTCCGGAACTGACGGGGGAGGAGAACACACCATGCAGAGTCCGCTTTTCAGCTACACGGAACAGCAGTCCCAGGACCGGTACACCGTCCAGAACCCGCAGCTCCTGCGGGTCTCGCTGACCGGCCACGACGACATCCTCGCCCGCAAGGGCGCCATGGTCGCGTACCAGGGGCTGATGGAGTTCGACGGCGAGTACCGGTCCCACGGGCAGCGCCGCGCCCGCGCGAACACCGGTGAGGGCCTCGACCTGATGCGCTGCTCCGGGCAGGGCACCGTCTACTTCGCCAACCTCGCGCAGTACATCCACGTCGTGGACGTCGACCGGGACGGCATCACGGTCGACAGCGCCTACGTCCTGGCGCTGGACTCCTCGCTGAACACCGAGGTCATCGCGGTGGACAGCCAGTACGGCATCTCGGGCACCGGGAAGTACCAGCTCAACATCTCCGGCACCGGCAAGGTCGCCCTGATGACCTCGGGCCAGCCGCTGATGATGCAGGTCACGCCGGACAAGTACGTCAATGCCGATGCCGACGCGATCGTCGCCTGGTCCAGCTCGCTGCGGGTGCAGATGCAGGCCCAGACGCACTCCTCGGGCGTCTGGCGGCGGCGCGGCAACACCGGCGAGGGCTGGGAGCTCAGCTTCCTCGGCCAGGGCTTCGCCCTGGTCCAGCCGAGCGAGGTGCTGCCCCCGCAGAACCACGAGATCGGCCAGGGCGTCCGGGCCCAGTACGGAATGGGCCAGAGCGGCGCCCACGGCCAGAACCAGAACAACTCCTGGAACTGAGCCACGCCGCACGGGCACGGGAGAGGGGGCTCTCCGCGGAGACCGCCCCTCACCCGTGCCGCAGGCCGCTCCTACCGGCGCTGCTCCAGCTCGGAGCGGGCGCGCTCCGTCAGCCGTACGACCGATGCGTCGGCCACCGAGGCGACCTCGTCGTACGTGAACCAGCGCAGGTCCAGTGACTCGTCGCTGATCTGCTCCGTCGCGCCCGAGGGCGCCAGTGCCACGTACTGCACATCCAGATGCCAGTGGCAGGGCGCCGGGATCGTGTGGCGGTCCAGCGTCACCGGGCCGCCCGCGAGCAGGGTCAGGCCGGTGATGCCGGACTCCTCGGTCGCCTCCCGCAGTGCGGCGGTGGCGAGCGAGGCGTCCTCGGGCTCGCAGTGCCCGCCCATCTGCAGCCACATCCGGAGCTTGCGGTGGAGCGTGAGCAGGACCCGGCCGCGCTCGGGGTCGACGACCAGCGCGCTGGCCGTCAGATGGCCCGCTTCGCAGGCCTTCCACATGCCGTCCGGATGCCGGGCCAGATGGTCGAGATAGACCTGGCGCAGCTCGTCCTGGCCCCGGTCCGCCGGATTCCCGTACCCCTTCAGTACGAGGACGGCGTCGTCGTACAGGCTCACCGGTCGGTGTCGCCCTTGCCGTCGTCCTCGCGGCCCTCGGGCTCCCCGGTGCCGGGCGAGTCCTTGCCGTCCGCCTCCGCGGCGGGCTGCTGCGGGCCCTTGGCGGCCTCGCCGAGCATCTTGTCCAGTTCGGAGAAGTCCAGCTGCTCGTGGTGCACAAAGCCGTCCGGATCGTCCAGGTCCTGGGCCGTCGGCAGCATGTCGGGGTGCTCCCACAGGGCGTCGCGCCCGTCGAGCCCGCGTGCGTCGGTGAGGGACGCCCACAGGCGCGAGGCGTCACGCAGCCGGCGCGGACGCAGCTGAAGGCCGATGAGCGTGGCGAAGGTCTGCTCGGCGGGGCCTCCGGAGGCGCGGCGCCTGCGCATCGTCTCGCGCAGCGCGTCCGCCGAGGTCAGACGGGACTTCGCGGCCTCGTGGACCACGGCGTCCACCCAGCCCTCGACCAGCGCGAGTGCCGTCTCCAGCCGGGCCAGGGCGGCCTTCTGCTCGGGCGTGTCCTCCGGCTGGAACATGCCCTGCTGAAGGGCGTCCTGGAGCTGCTCGGGCTGCGAGGGGTCGAACTGGCCGACCACGTCCTCCAGCTTGCTGGTGTCGACCTTGATTCCGCGCGCATACCCCTCGACGGCGCCGAACAGGTGCGAGCGCAGCCACGGGACATGGGCGAAGAGGCGCTGATGGGCGGCCTCGCGCAGGGCGAGATACAGCCGCACCTCGTCCTGCGGCACGCTGAGGTCCTTGCCGAAGCGCTCCACGTTCAGCGGAAGGAGCGCGGCCTTGCCCGCCGGGCCCAGCGGGAGGCCGATGTCGGTCGAACCGACCACCTCGCCCGCCAGCACGCCGACGGCCTGGCCGATCTGCTGGCCGAACATCGCGCCGCCCATCGACCGCATCATGCCGATCAGCGGGCCGGCCATCGCCTGCATCTCCTCGGGCAGCACGTCGCCCATGGCGAGACCGACGCGCTCCGCCACCGGGTCGACCAGCTTCTGCCAGGCCGGAAGGGACGCCTCGACCCACTCCGCACGGCTCCACGCCACGGTCGAGACCGAACCGGAGGGCAGCGACGTCACGCCGTCCAGCCAGAGGTCGGCGAGACGCAGCGCCTCATCGACCGCGGACCGCTCGGTCGGGCCGACGCTGGCGTCCTTCGTGCCGTCCGGCGTGCCCTGCGAGACCGTCTGGCGGGCGATCTGCTTGGCCATGTCCCAGTTCACGGGACCGCCCTCGTAGCTCAGCATCTGGCCGAGCTGCTGGAAGGCGGCGCCCAGGTCATTGGGGTTCATCGAGCCGAACATCGCCGCGAACGGGTTGTCCCCGCCCGCGCCGGGCCCGAAGCCGAACGGGTTCGCCGGCCCGCCCGAGCCCTGCCCACCTCCGGTGGGGTCCTTCTTCTTGCCCTCGTCGCCGTTGTCCGGCTCCTCCGGCGGAAGGCCGAATCCGAATGGGGTGTCACTCACGGGGTTTCCTCGGCTCGTAGGGCCGCCGGCTCGAACCGACGGCGACTGCCCGACATCACCATCCAGCGTAGACACCAAAAGTCCGCTCAGGGCCTCAGTGCTCCGCCTGCTTCCGGCCTGCGGCAGGATGGACGCCACCTGGTACGCACGCGTCATTCGGGTACGTACTGAAGACAACCGCTGGAGACGCCCGGTGAGTTCCCCAGATCCTCAGGTTCGCGCAGCGCGAAACCTGTCCGCCCCCTCGACCGAGAACAAACCAGAAAAGAACCGCTCCCGGAGCCGCGGCCCCGTCGTCGCGGTCACCGGAGCCGCGACGGGCGTGGGCGAGCTGCTCACCGCACGCCTCGCGGCATCGGAGGAGATCAAGCAGGTCATCGCCATCGACGAGCGCCGCGGAGAGGTCTCCGAGGCGACCTGGCACATCCTCGACGTCCGTGACCCCGCCATCGCGGAGAAACTGCGCGGCGCGGATGTCGTGGTGCATCTCGCACTCGATCTCGACCTGGAGACCGACCCCGGCGCCCGCACCGCGTACAACGTGCGCGGCACCCAGACCGTGCTGACGGCCGCCGCGGCCGTCGGCGTCCACCGGGTCGTGCTGTGCACATCGGCGATGGTCTACGGGGCGCTGCCCGACAACGACATCCCGCTCGCCGAGGACGCCGAACTGCGCGCCACGGCCGAGGCCACCGGCGTCGGCGACCTCCTGGAGATCGAACGGCTCGGCCGCCGGGCGCCCCGCGCCCACCCCGGACTCAATGTGACCGTGGTCCGGCCCACGGTCCTGGTCGGCGGTACGGATACCGCGCTGACCCGCTACTTCGAGTCGCCGCGCCTCCTGGTCGTCGCCGGATCGCGTCCGGCCTGGCAGTTCTGTCATGTCGACGACCTGGTCACGGCCCTGGAGTACGCCGCGCTCGAGAAGATCGACGGCGAGTTCGCGGTCGGCTGCGACGGCTGGCTGGAGCAGGAGGAGGTCGAGGAGCTCAGCGGTGTCCGCCGGATGGAACTGCCCTCCGCCGTGGCCCTGGGCGCCGCCGCCCGCCTGCACCGGATCGGCCTCACCCCGTCCCCGGCGGGTGATCTGGCGTACACGATGCATCCCTGGGTGGTCAGCGTGAGCCGGCTGCACGACGTGGGATGGCGCCCGAGCTGGACCAACGAGGAAGTGCTCGCCGCCCTCCTCGAAGAGGTCGAGGGCCGGCACACCGTCGCCGGACGCCGCCTGGGCCGCAAGGACGCCACCGCGGCGGGTGCCGCCGGCGCGACCGTGGCACTGCTCGGCACCGCCGCCCTGGTCCGCCGCGCCCGCAAGGCCCGCCGCCGCATCTGAGAGTCGCCCCGGACCTCGTTCTCCCACGGGCTTCTGCAGAAAGCTCCAAGGTCAGGGGCGGCCCGCCGGTGGAAAGGGCTGTTCCGCGTTGTCGGTGCCGTACGGCACCATGGGCCTCATGGCACCCACCAACGACCACCCCGGCGAGCAGGCGGCGGGCGACCCCGTCCGGCTGCTGGAGATCCGCGACACCCCGCTGTCGGTCGACGAGGTCTTCCGGGCCGTCGGGGACGACGCCGCGGGCGGCACGGCGCTCTTCGTCGGTACGGTGCGCAACCACGACGGCGGCCAGGACGTCGAGGCTCTCGGGTACTCCTGCCACCCCTCGGCGCAGGACGAGCTGCGCCGGGTGGCCGAGAAGGTCGTCGCGGATTTCCCGGTCCGGGCGCTGGCCGCGGTCCACCGGGTGGGTGACCTCCAAGTGGGCGACCTCGCCGTGGTCGTCGCCGTCTCCTGCCCGCATCGCGCCGAGGCGTTCGCGGCCTGCCGCAGGCTCATCGACGACCTCAAGCACGAGGTCCCGATCTGGAAGCACCAGCGTTTCTCGGACGGCACCGAGGAATGGGTCGGAGCCTGCTGAGCGCAAGTCGGCCAGGAGGCCATTCGGTCCGATTTGCGTAACTCCACCCCTGCCGTGAGCGTAGGTTCTCCAGACGGTTAATCTGCTGATCGGTCAGTTGCGGTCGCTCATGGGGTAGGGAGGTCGTAATGGCAGCACTTGCCTGGTTGCTGATTCCGCTTTTCGCTGTGCTCGGCGCTGCGATATGGGGAAGCTGGGCCACCCGCAATCGAACGACCGGCGATGTCACCGAACTAGCCGGCTATGCCAGGTTCCGCGAGGCGATGGAGAAGTCGCATTCCGGTTCCGATGCCGCCTGACATTTCGTCGCGCGTGCACAGTCGCCGATCCGCATCGCGGCTCCGACCGTCGACGCGCTCCGGCGCGGACCGAGCCCGGTTTCCGGCCTCGCGCGGCCCGGCCCCGGCGGTGCACTGACAGACCCTTCCCGTACTGTCGTTCCATGCCACGCCGCACCGCGACGATGCTCGCCTCCACCCTGATCCTCATCGCGCTGCTCTGCGCAGGCGTGCTGATCAAAGTGCCGTATTCGGAGATGTCCCCCGGCCCGACCGTGAACACTCTGGGCAAGGTCGGCGGCGAACCCGTCCTGCAGATTTCCGGGCACAAGACGTACCCGACGTCCGGCAACCTCAATATGACGACGGTCAGGGTCACCGGCGCCGACTACAACATGAATCTCGTCGAGGCCGTCGCCGGCTGGCTGGCCCATGACAGCGTGGTCGTGCCGCACGACACGCTCTACCCCGACGGCAAGACCGAGCAGGAGTCCACGCAGGAGAACGCCGAGGAGTTCAGCCAGTCCCAGGAGAGCGCCAAGGTCGCCGCGCTGACCGAACTGGGCATCCCGGTGGCGTCGCGCGTCGTGGTCTCGACGGTCGTCAAGGGCAGTCCCGCCCAGGGCAAGCTGCATGCGGGCGACGTGATCAAGCAGGTCGACGGCACCCCCGTCAGGCAGCCCGAGGACGTCGCGAAGCTCGTCACCCGGCACGACCCCGGCGAGCAGGTCACGTTCACGATCATCCCGGCCCGCACGGCCCAGGCGGCCGAGAAGGCCGGCAAGGAGCCCGAGGGCAGCCGGAAGATCGTCATCACCACGGCGAAGGCCCCCAAGGAGAACCGCGCGATCGTCGGCATCCAGGCCGGGACCGACCACACGTTCCCGTTCCGGATCGACATCAAGCTCGCCGATGTCGGCGGCCCGAGCGCGGGTCTGATGTTCTCGCTGGGCATCGTCGACAAGCTGACACCCGGCAAGCTCACGGGCGGCAAGTTCATCGCGGGCACCGGAACGATCGACGACAAGGGCAAGGTCGGCCCGATCGGCGGCATCAACATGAAGCTGGTCGGCGCGCGCAACGCCGGAGCCAGGTACTTCCTGACACCGGACGAGAACTGCAGGGCCGCCGCGTCCGACACCCCGAGCGGGCTCACGCTGGTGAAGGTGAAGACGATCGACGACGCGAAGAAGTCGCTGGAGAAGATCCGGGCGGGGGACACGGCCGGGCTGCCGAGCTGCTCGGCAGGCTGACCGCGCCCCCTGCGGGGGACGCGACGGATCAGGCCTCGAAGGTCGCGGCCAGGGCGTCGGCCAGCCCGGGCACCAGACCGGCACCGGTCCGCACCTCGCTCGGGGTGTCCTTCGCGCGAAGCCGTACGGCCGACTCACGCGTACCGTCCCGCAGGACCGCCACGGTCATCCGCACCTCCTGGCGCTCCGGGTGCTTGGCGACCCACTTGGTCAGCTGTGCGTCGCTGAGCCCCTCGGGCACCGAGGCCTCGGCGGACGGCGGCAGCATCAGCCGCTCCACCGTCAGCGCGCATCCGATCACCGCGTCGGGCCAGGCGATCGTGGCGAGGAACTCGTCCAGGGCGGTCCCCGGCGGCAGCTCGTCCTGCTCGATGGGGGTCAGGGGGGCGGACGGGGAATCGGCGCTGTCCAGACCGAGCTGGGCCGCCAGGCCGGGCTCCTGGACCCGCAGCTTGGCGGTGTCGACCAGGGCGAACAGCCGGGCCGGCTGGTCCCAGCCGAGGCCGGAGATGTACTCGTCGATTTCGAGCACGGCGACGGTGAGCGGGCTCGCGGCCATCGGAGGGCCTGAGGGGGAAACGTTGGGCATGGTCAATATCCTGCCTCCTTCCGCCCCGGGAGCGGGAACTAGGTAAAGCCTCAGTAAGTTGCATAGGTGGGCTCTACGATCGCTGGGCCCGCTTCACACGACCCGCGAACTTCGAGGTGCGCACGTTGGCTTTCCAGATGCCGGACCGCGGCGGAGGCCCGACCGGGCCACGGATCAGAGTCGGCCGCCCGTCCCGGCGTGCCCGTACCCTGCTCATGACACTGGGCGTCCTGGCGGTTCTCGCCATGGCGTTCGTCATGTTCGCCGGGTTCTGGACGGACTGGCTCTGGTACCGGTCGGTCGCGTATTCGTCCGTCTTCACCACCACCCTGTGGACCAAGATCGGCCTGTTCCTGGTCTTCGGCCTGCTGATGGCCGTAGCCGTCGGCCTGAACATCTGGCTCGCGCACCGGCTCCGGCCGCCGCTGAGTGCGATGTCCCTGGAACAGCAGAGCCTGGACCGCTACCGGATGAGCCTCGCCCCGCACAAGAAGTGGGTGCTGCTCGCGATCACCGCGCTCGTCGGGCTGATCGCCGGAGCGTCCGCCTCCGGCCAGTGGCGTACCTGGCTGATGTATGTGAACGGCGTGGCGTTCGGGCAGAAGGACCCCCAGTTCCATCTGGACGTGTCCTTCTACGCCTTCGACCTGCCCTGGTACCGCTTCCTGCTGGGCTTCGGTTTCGCGGCCACGGTGCTCTCGCTGATCGCCGCCGCCATGACCCACTACCTGTACGGCGGGCTGCGCGTCACCAGCCCCGGCGCGCGGGCGACCGGTGCGGCCACCGGCCATCTGTCGGTGCTGCTCGGCGTCTTCGTCTCGCTGAAGGCCGTGGCCTACTGGCTCGACCGGTACGGCCTGGCCGTGAAGTCCAGCGACTTCAAGGCCACGGACAACTGGACGGGCCTGCGGTACGTCGATGCCAACGCCTATCTGCCGGCGAAGACCATCCTGTTCTGCATCGCCGCGATCTGCGCCGTCCTGTTCTTCGCGACGCTCTGGCGCCGCACCTGGCAGCTCCCGGTGATCGGCTTCGGCCTGATGGTGCTCTCGGCGATCCTGATCGGCGGGCTGTACCCCGCGATCGTGCAGAAGTTCCAGGTCCAGCCGAACGAGCAGGCCAAGGAAGCGCCGTTCATCCGGAAGAACATCGAAGCGACGCGTGACGCGTACGACATCGACAACGCGCAGGTCGACGACTACTCGGGCAAGAGCACGACGGACGACGACGCCAAGCTGCGCGCCGGCGCGAACGACGCCGCCAGCTACCGGGTGATGGACCCCAACGTCGTCTCCCCGGCCTTCCAGCAGCTCCAGCAGAAGAGGAACTACTACCAGTTTCCCAAGACGCTGGACGTCGACCGCTACAAGGACGCCGCCGGCAAGGACCAGGACACGGTCATCGGTCTGCGCGAGCTCAACCTCGACGGCATCCCCAAGCGCAACTGGATCAACGACCACTTCACCTACACCCACGGCTACGGTGCCATCGCGGCCCGGGGCACGACGACCGGCAAGAACCCGAAGGGATCCCCGGACTTCACCGAGTCCGGTCTGCCGACCAGCGGTGAGCTCGGCAAGTACGAGCAGCAGATCTACTACGGCGAGAAGACGGAGCAGTACTCCATCGTCGGCGGGCCCCAGAAGGAGCTCGACTACGAGGAGGACGGCGAGAAGACCACCAGCTACCAGGGCAACAGCGGGGTCAGTCTCTCCAACGCCTTCAACCGCGCCGCGTACGCGGTGGCGTTCAGCGAGCCGCAGATCCTCTACTCGGGAGCCATCGGCGACGGTTCGCGGATTCTCTACAACCGCACGCCCAAGGAGCGCGTCGAGGCGGTTGCCCCGTGGCTGACCATCGACGGCGACGCCTACCCGGCCGTGGTGAACGGCCGCATCCAGTGGGTCGTCGACGCGTACACCACCACCAACGGCTACCCGTACGCCTCGCGCACGACGCTCGGCGACACCACGGCCGACTCGCTGACCACCAACCAGCGCGCGGTCGTCGCCCAGCAGAACCAGGTCAACTACATCCGCAACTCGGTGAAGGCCACCGTCGACGCGTACGACGGCAAGGTCAAGCTCTACGAGTGGGACACCGAGGACCCCGTCCTCAAGACCTGGCGCAAGGCGTTCCCGGGGACCGTGGAGCCCAGGGCGGACATTCCGCAGGAGCTCATGGACCACCTGCGCTACCCGCAGGACCTGTTCAAGGTGCAGCGCGAACTGCTCACCCGCTACCACGTCACGAACCCCGCGCAGTTCTACAGCGGCAGTGACGCGTGGCAGGTCCCGGACGACCCGACCAAAAAGGAGTCCGGTGCCGTCCCGCCGTACTACCTGAGCATAAAGATGCCGGACCAGCCGGCCCAGAAGTTCTCGCTGACGACGACATTCACCCCGAAGGGGCGGCCCGACCTCGGGGCGTTCATGGCGGTGGACGCGGACGCGGCCAGCAAGGACTACGGCAAGATAAGGCTGCTGAGAGTCACCACCACGGTGAAGGGCCCCGGGCAGGTACAGAGTGAGCTCAACGGCAACGACGACGTCGCCGAGTTCGTGAGAAACCTGAAGGGAACCGACTCCGACATCGAGTACGGCAACCTGCTGACCGTGCCGCTGGAGGGAGGCTTCCTCTACATCGAGCCGGTGTACACGCGCGGTGGCACGCAGAACTATCCGCTGCTGCGCAAGGTCGCCGCCTCGTACGGGTCGAAGACCGTCTTCGAGAACAGCCTCGGGGAGGCGCTCAACGCGGTCTTCGGAGTGACGGACTCCGGCACCACGCATCCGCCGACGGACACCACCCGGCCCCCGGGCGAGTCCACGCAGCCACCGGCCACCGGTGACGCGGCGCTGAAGAAGGCGATCGCGGACGCGCAGAAGGCCTACTCCGAGGGCCAGGCGGCCCTGAAGGAACAGGACTGGACCGCCTACGGCAAGGCGCAGGCGGATCTGCAGGATGCGTTGCAGCGTGCGGCGGCCGCCCAGCCCAAGTCGGGCAGTGCGAACAGCACGGGCGGTGCGAAGGCCACGGACAGCGCGACCGGTTCGGACAAAAAGAACAAACCCGATGGTGCTGAAACCGGTGGCTGAGTAACCCGGTAAAGGCTCGCCCTCGCGTCGTGGTACGGTTTCAG
>NZ_BMTF01000004.1:50396-176866 GCF_014649535.1 Streptomyces gelaticus | reverse complement strand
GGGGTGGAGCAGCTCGGTAGCTCGCTGGGCTCATAACCCAGAGGTCGCAGGTTCAAATCCTGTCCCCGCTACTGAAAGACGAAGGCCCGGATCCTTTCGAGGATCCGGGCCTTCGTCGTGCCGTCGTGACTTCTTGTGCAGGGTGCGTGAAGTGTGGTTCGCGGGGCACGAGTTGGGTCCGGACGTGTTTGACTTGTCTCTCTGTGGGCATGTCGACAAAACGCTGAAGTGACCTCACTGGCCGCGATACAGGTGTACGCGGGTTGCAGGTGGTGCGACGATGGTATTTATGGGGGACAGGGCAACTCTGTTGGAGACAGGGCGGTTTGTGCAACGTCGCGTTCATCGTCCGGATAACGCGATGAATGCGGCTTTTGGTGGTGTCGCCGCGGAGAAGAACGAGACCACTGACACACCTGAGAAATCCGATACACCTGAGATCATCAAGGCGACCGAGACTGCCGAGACTGCGGGGTGTGCCGCGACCGTCGAGAGTACGGAGTTCACAGAGAACACGGGAAGCGCTGGGGCCGACGGGAGCACGGGGACCGTCGGGGCCACGCAGACTTCCGGGAGCACCGAGAGCGAGGAGAGCGCCGAGAACGAGGCGCGTCACCGTCGCGCCGCCGACGCCGGAGACACCGCATCGATGAGCGTCCTCGGCGCTCTGCTGCTGCGCCGGGGCGACCTGGACGGCGCCGAACCCTATCTGCGCGGGGCCACCGCGGACGGCGACCGGGCCGCGGCCAACAACCTGGGTGTCCTTCTCCATCAGCGCGGATATGTCGACGACGCGGCCGGCTGGTGGCGCATCGCCGCCGTCGCGGGCTCCGCCGCCGCCGCGCACGCGCTGGGCCGCCACTACCGCGAGCGCGGCGACGAGCCCGGTGCCGAGTACTGGCTGCGGCAGTCCGCCGAGCAGGGCCACGCGCTGGGCGCGTACGCCCTGGCCGACCTGCTGGAACACCGCAGCGACGTCGGCGCGGAGCGCTGGCTGCGGGCCGCCGCGGAGCAGGGGCACCGTGAAGCCGCGTACCGCCTCGCACGGATGCTGGACCGCAACGCCGCCGACGAGCCGCACGACGCCTTCGGCCGCCCGGGGCTGGGCCCCGGCGTGGGCGAGCGGCCCGGCGTCGGCCGTTCCGCGGTGCGCAGGGACGACGGCCCGGTGGCCGGTCCGGCGACCGGGCGCGTGGGCGAGGCCGAGCAGTGGTACCGGCAGGCCGCCGCGCGTGGTCACCGGCGGGCCGCCCTGCACCTCGGCGCCATCCTCGAACAGCGCGGCGAGCCCAAGGAAGCCGGCCGCTGGTACCTCGTCTCAGCGAAGGCGGGCGAGGCGCGCGCCGCCTGCGCGCTCGGCTTCCTGCTGCGCGACGCGGGCGACGAGGAGAGCGCCGCCGTGTGGTGGCTGCGCGCCGCCCAGGACGGCGACGGGAACGCCGCCAACGCCCTGGGCGCCCTGCACGCGGCCAGGGGCGAGCAGCAGACCGCCGAGCGCTGGTACCGCGCCGCCATGGACGCCGGGGATGTCAACGGCGCCTACAACCTCGGCCTGCTCTGCGCGGCTCAGGACCGTACGCCGCAGGCCGAGCAGTGGTACCGCCGCGCCGCGTACGCCGGTCACCGCGAGGCCGCCAACGCGCTGGCCGTGCTTCTGCTCCAGGCGGGCGACGCGACCGGCGCCGAGCCCTGGTTCTCCAAGGCGGCCGAGGCGGGCAGCGTCGACGCGGCCTTCAACCTCGGCATCCTGTACGCCGGGCGTGACGAGGACCGTGCGGCGCTGGTCTGGTACGAGCGTGCCGCAGCGGCCGGGCACACCGAGGCCGCCCTCCAGGTCGGCATGGCCCTGCTGCACCAGGGCGAGGAGCAGGAGGCGGAACGTCATCTGCGCTGCGCGGCGGGCGGCGGCAGCGCGGAGGCCGCCTTCCGGCTGGCCGGGGTGCTGGACTCGCGGCAGCCGCCGCCCGGCCCTCCCGCGCTCGGTGAGTCGATGCCGGCGAAGACCGAGTGCGAGGAGTGGTACGAGCGGGCCGCCGAGCAGGGGCACCGCCGCGCCCAGGTGCGGGTCGGAATGCTCGCGGCCGCCCGGGGCGACGTGGACAGCGCCGCCCGCTGGTACCGCGAGGCCGCGGAGGCGGGCAGCCGCAACGGCGCCTTCAACCTCGGACTGCTGCTCGCCCGCGAGGGCAGCGAGCGCGAGGCCGCGCTGTGGTGGAGCCGGGCCGCGAACGACGGGCACGGGCGGGCCGCCCTGCGCCTCGCCCTGCTGGCCGCTCGCCGCGGCGAGCTCGCCGAGGGGCAGCGCTGGTGTGCGCGGGCGGTCGAGCTGGGCCCGGCGGAGGTCGCGGAGCGGGCGGCCCGGCTGAGGGAGGCGCTGCATCAGGAGCTGACTGCTTAGGGCCGCTTCGGGCCTGTCCGGCGGATCAAGGTCGGGGGACGCAGGGCCGCAGGGCCGCGTACGGCCCGCAGGGGTACGCAGGGCTGCGTGGAGCCGGGTGTGTGGCTGCGCGCAGCCCGTCCGCCCGGGGCGCCGGAACTGATTTGCGCCGGTCCGGAGCGGTGACGTACAGTTCTAAACACAACGACGCGGGGTGGAGCAGCTCGGTAGCTCGCTGGGCTCATAACCCAGAGGTCGCAGGTTCAAATCCTGTCCCCGCTACTGAAAACAGAGGGCCGGATTCTTTCGAGGATCCGGCCCTCTGCGCATACGTGGGCTGCACGCAGGTCAGAGCTTGTGGCCCACCGCCTCCGAGTACATCGCGCGGTCGACGGCCCTCGCCTCCGGCACCGGGGCGCCCTTCGAGACACCCGAATCGGCGTACGCCTCCTGCAGCCGGTCCGTCGTGCCCTTCCGTATCTCCCAGTCCATCCGCATCGACGGGGTGGACCGCAGCGTGGCCTCGTCGGTCTTCATCAGTTTCGCCAGCTCGGTGACGAAGCCGGGATCGGACTTGTAGTCACCGGCGAAGTAGGTGTTCACCGTCCGGATGTAGGCGCGGAGAAAGGCGACGCCCGCGTCCGGGTCCTTGTTCAGCAGCGTCGGGCCGAAGAGCAGGCCGCCGAGCGGTTCACCGACGGGCTGGCCGCCCAGGAACGCGTACCTCTTGTCGCCGTCCACCTTGCGCCAGATCGGGTCGAGCAGCCAGGCCGAGTCCACGCCCCCGTTCTGCAGCGCGGTCAGCACATCCGCGGAACCGAGCTGCTGGAAGCTGATCCTGTCCAGGCCGCCGCCGTGCTTCTTCAGGGAGGTGTCCATCGGGTACGCGATGACCGAACCCTTGCCGATCATGGTGCCCAGCTTACGGCCCGCCATCTCGACGTGATCGGCGCTCTCGCCGTCCTTGAGACGCACCCACAGGCCACTCTTGGAGGTGGGGTCGGGGGAGAAGTTGCCCGCGACCCACTTGATGTCGAAGCCGCCGTTGATGCCGTTCATCACGGCTGCCTCGGGTGCCGCCCACTGGGCGTCCACATCGCCCTTGGCGAGCAGCGGCAGGGCGTCCGGGGTGGGCAGCACTTTCAGATCGACGTCCAGACCCTCTTTCGCGAACTCGCCCTTCGCCACCGCGACCTGGAGCGGAGCGACGTACTCCGCGCTCAGGGTGCCGGTGGCGACGGTGATCTTCCGCCTCTTCGCCAGGGGCCGGGCCGCCGGGGCGCCCTTGTCGCAGCGGGCCGCCTTGCGGTCGGGGGCGAGTTCGGCCGGGTCGGTCCAGCTGTCGGCGCCACAGCCCGCGACGGGCCGGACGGTGCGCGGCGCGGCGGCGGCCCGGTCGCCGCCGGAGTCGTGCTCGGCGCAGCCCGCCGCGCCGAGCAGTGATGCCGTGACGAGCACGACCGTACAGGTGAAACGAGCGTGGGTACGCACAGTGCCTCCGTACGAAGAGTGTGGGGAGCCGTTCAGGACCGACCGCGGCCGCGGTCGCGCGGGGCCCACGGCGTGAGCAGCCGCCCGGCGATCCGCACCACTTCGGAGAAGACGACACCGAGGACCGCCACACACACGATGCCGACGAACATCACGTCGTTCTGGAACAGCGCCCGGGAGTCGAAGATCAGATGGCCGAGACCGTCCGCCGCGGCGATCTGCTCGGAGGCGACGATGACGAGCACGGCCACTCCTGCCGCGATCCGCGCCCCGACCAGGACCGCGGGCAGCGAGGCGGGCAGCAGCACGTGGCGGAACATCTGCCAGGGCGAGGCGCCGAAGACCTGACCGGCATCGCGATGGCCGACCGGGACGGCCAGCACGGCCGCCATGGTGGAGATCCAGACGAAGAAGAAGACGGTCGCGGCGACCAGGGCGATCTGCGGTCCTTCACCGAGGCCGAACATATTGAGGAAGACCGGCAGCAGGGCCAGCTTCGGCACGACGTACAGGGCGTCGAGCAACGGCTCCAGCGCCGCGCGTACGAGGGAGAGCGAGCCCATCAGCAGGCCGAGCGCGTATCCCGTGACGGTGCCGATCGCATAGCCGCCGAGGACCCGCTTGAGCGTGGCCCGCACATCCGGCCACAGTTCACCGGCGCCCGCCCGGTCCAGGCCGTCCGCCAGGATGGTGGAGGGTGCCGGGTAGACCCGGTCGTCGATCCAGGACTGTGCGGCGGCCAGTTGCCAGAGCAGCACGAGGAACAGTGGTACGGCGACGGCGAGCGCGATCTCCAGGGTGCGGCGCCTGCGGTGGGTGCGCACCGGGTGCAGCTCCTGCGGGCCCGGTCTGCGGATCAGAACGCCGTCGTCGGGCTTCGTGGCGTTCACGGTGATGGTCATGGAGCGACCGCCTCTCTGCGCACCTCGCCACGCAGGAGTTCCCACAACTCGCCTTTCAGTGCGGTGAATTCGGGTGCCGACCGCACTTCGCCGGTGCGCGGCCGGTCGAACGGCGGGCGGCGCTCGGCGATGATTCGCCCCGGTCTGGCGGACATCACCAGCACCCTGTCCCCGAGCACGATGGCCTCTTCGAGGCTGTGGGTGATGAAGAGGGTGGTGGTGCGGGTGGTCTGAGTGAGGTCGAGCAGCTCGTCCTGGAGGATGGTGCGCAGCTGGGCGTCGAGCGCCGCGAACGGCTCGTCCATCAGCAGGATCTCGGGTTCGACGGCGAGGGCGCGGGCGATCGCGACCCGTTGCCGCATCCCGCCGGAGAGGGCGGCCGGATACGCCCCGGCGAAGTCGGAGAGTCCCATCCGGGCCAGCCAGTCGCGCGCCCTGGCGTCGGCCTCCTTGCGTGGAACGCGCTGGATGTCGAGGCCGAACCGGACATTGGCGAGCACGGTCTTCCAGTCGTAGATGCCGTAGTCCTGGAAGATCATCGCCGCTGGACGGGGTGAGTCCGTACGGATGGACAGCTCGCCGGAGCTGGGGCGAAGCAGCCCGGCGGCGATCCTGAGCAGCGTGGACTTGCCGCAGCCGGACGGGCCGACGATGCAGGTGAACTCGCCCGGCGAGACGGAGAGATCGAGCGGGCCGAGGGCGGACAGGACCTTGGCGCCGCGTCCGAACGAGCGGGTGAGCGCGTCGGCGCGGAGTTTGGGACTGGAGGCTGTGGTTGCGGGTGGGGTCGGGTGCGGATCTCCCACGGGTCTCTCCTCGCGCATATCGAGGTGCCGATCCGCCGCGGGGCGGACGTGATCGCCGCAGACGATATGACTACCCGTCAGATTCGGGAAGGGGGTGCGCATGCGCCGGCGGCGAGGAGGTGTGTCGCCCGGTGCGGGGATTCATGCGGAAGCCCCGGTGCGCATGCTGCTCGCACCGGGGCCTTCGTCACTCGTTCGGCTCAGCCTGTCGCCGCGCAGCCGGGGCAGATGCCCCGGTAGGTGACCTCGACATCGGACACCGTGAAGCCGAAGCGTTCGTCGCTCGGCAGGTCCGCCATCGGGTCGCCGGCCGGGTGCACGTCGCGGATCGTGCCGCAGCTCGCGCAGACGAGGTGGTGGTGGGGCCGGTGTGCGTTCGGGTCGTAGCGCTTGGCGCGGCGGTCCGTGGAGACCTCGATGACCTCGCCGAGCGACACCATCTCACCCAGCGTGTTGTAGACGGTGGCACGGGAGATCTCGGGCAGCCTGACCACGGCCCGTGCGTGGACCTCGTCGGCCGTCAGGTGCACATGATCCCCGTCGAGGACCTCGGCCACGACGCGCCGCTGCGCAGTCATGCGCCAGCCGCGTCCGCGAAGTCGTTCCAACAGGTCACTCATGGAAACAAGCCTAACAGTGAAGGGACCAGGTCCCGAACGGGTGTGACTTTGGATGTTCACTTGACTTGGACTTAGTCCATTGTAGGATCGGAACCGGCATACGCCAAGGGACAGGCTGTGCAGGACAACGAATGTGCAGGAACGACGCAGGAGGCGCACGTGACGCAGGGACCGCTCACCACGGAGGCCGGCGCGCCGGTCGCCGACAACCAGAACAGCCAGACCGCGGGCGTCGGCGGTCCCGTCCTGGTGCAGGACCAGTCGCTGCTGGAGAAGCTCGCGCACTTCAACCGTGAGCGCATTCCGGAGCGCATCGTGCACGCCCGCGGCGCCGGCGCGTACGGCACGTTCACGCTGACCCGCGATGTCTCGCAGTGGACCCGGGCGAAGTTCCTCTCCGAGGTCGGCAAGCAGACCGAGACCTTCCTGCGCTTCTCGACCGTCGCCGGCAACCTCGGCTCGGCCGACGCGGTGCGCGACCCCCGTGGATTCGCGCTGAAGTTCTACACCGAAGAGGGCAACTACGACCTCGTCGGCAACAACACCCCGGTGTTCTTCATCAAGGACGCCATCAAGTTCCCGGACTTCATCCACACCCAGAAGCGCGACCCGTACACCGGTTCGCAGGAGGCGGACAACGTCTGGGACTTCTGGGGTCTGTCGCCCGAGTCCACCCACCAGGTGACCTGGCTCTTCGGCGACCGGGGCATCCCGGCCACGCTGCGCCACATGAACGGCTACGGCTCGCACACGTACCAGTGGAGCAACGAGGCCGGTGAGGTCTTCTGGGTCAAGTACCACTTCAAGACCGACCAGGGCATCAAGAACCTCACCCAGGACGAGGCCAACAAGCTCGCCGGTGAGGACCCGGACAGCCACCAGCGCGATCTGCGCGAGGCGATCGAGCGCGGCGACTTCCCGTCCTGGACGGTGCAGGTCCAGATCATGCCGGCGGCCGAGGCGGCCACGTACCGCTTCAACCCGTTCGACCTCACCAAGGTGTGGCCGCACGCGGACTACCCGCCGATCGAGATCGGGAAGCTGGAGCTCAACCGCAACCCGGAGAACATCTTCGCCGAGGTCGAGCAGTCGATCTTCAGTCCCGCGCACTTCGTGCCGGGTATCGGCCCGTCCCCCGACAAGATGCTCCAGGGCCGTCTCTTCGCCTACGGCGACGCCCACCGCTACCGCGTCGGCATCAACGCCGACCACCTGCCGGTGAACCGTCCGCACGCCACCGAGGCGCGCACCAACAGCCGGGACGGCTACCTGTACGACGGCCGTCACAAGGGCGCCAAGAACTACGAGCCGAACAGCTTCGGCGGTCCGGCCCAGACCGACCGACCGCTGTGGGAGCCCACCACCGTCTCCGGCGAGGTCGCCACGCACGTGGCTCCGAGCCACGCCGAGGACAACGACTTCGTGCAGGCCGGAAACCTCTACCGGCTCTACTCCGAGGACGAGAAGGCCCGGCTGATCGACAACCTCGCCGGGTTCATCGCCAAGGTGTCGCGCGACGACATCGCCGAGCGCGCGATCAACAACTTCCGCCAGGCGGACGGCGACTTCGGCAAGCGTCTGGAGGCCGCGGTCCAGGCCCTTCGCGGCTGATCCGGACGGTTGTCGTCGGCGGTGGGCCGGTCTCCTCTCCGGGGGAGGCCGGCCCACCGGTCGTTCACCGGGGGCTCAGCCGACGAGTTCCGCGTGACGGCGGCGCCTGGTGGGCGCCCAGCAGCGCAGGATGTCGCGGACGGAGACGATGCCCACGGGCCCGTGGTCGTCCAGCACGATCAGGTGGCGGAACCCGCCGTGTGTCATGGCTTCGGCGGCCTCGGCCAGGGTCCAGGTGGGCGCGGCGAAGACCACGTCGGTGGTGGTGTGGGTGGCGGCGGTCTCGACATCCGGGTCCTGGCCGGAGCCGATCGCGTTGAGTATGTCGCGTTCGGTCAGGATGCCCAGCCCGCTGTTGTCCTTGTCGAGGACGACCGCGGCCCCGATGTGGCGGACCGACATCAGCCGGGCGGCCTGGCGGAGCGTATGGGCGGGTCCGATGGTGAGGACCAGCGTGCTCATGGCGTCTCGGACGAGCATGAAGGGAGCCACCTCCTTGGCGAAAGGGCGCGTGAGCCGCTTCACAAATTCACAAGCGGGGGGACTCTCAGAGTTGCACCGATGCGTGGACGGAACAAGGGGGGCGAACCGCCCGAAAGGCGTGCGCCGGTGCGCAACGCCCTTCGGTGACGGGGTACGGCCGGGTGGGCCGGTGGTTCAGTAACGCTGGTTGAGATAGCCGAGCAGCTCGTGGTGGAGCAGTCCGTTCGAGGCCGCGGCGTTGCCGCCGCCGGGACCGGAGACCCCGTCCAGGCTGGTGAACCTCCCGCCCGCCTCCTGGACGATGATCGCGTTGGCGGCCATGTCCCAGAGCGAGAGCTCCGGCTCCGCGCAGATGTCCACCGAACCCTCGGCGACCATCATGTACGGCCAGAAGTCCCCGTACCCGCGAGTGCGCCAGCAGGCCCTGGTCAGATCCAGGAATCCGTCGAGTCGGCCCTGCTCCTCCCAGCCGCTCAGCGACGCGTACGCGAACGAGGAGTCCGCGATCCGCTCCACCTTCGACACCTGCAGCCGGGTCGCCGAGGTCAGACTGCGGCCGGAGAACGCGCCCGCCCCCTTCGCCGCCCACCAGCGCCGGTTCAGCGCGGGCGCGGAGACCACGCCGACCACCGGCTGGAAGCCCTCCTCACCGGCCTCCATCAGCGAGATCAGCGTCGCCCAGACCGGCACGCCGCGTACGTAGTTCTTGGTGCCGTCGATCGGGTCGACGACCCAGCGCCGGGGGCCGGTGCCCTCGATCCCGAATTCCTCGCCCAGAATCGCGTCGCGCGGGCGGGCCCGATGGAGGTGGCCGCGGATCAGCTCCTCGGCAGCCTTGTCGGCCTCGCTCACCGGCGTCATGTCCGGCTTGGTCTCGACCTTGAGGTCGAGAGCCTTGAACCGGTCCATCGTCGCCGCGTCGGCGGCGTCCGCCAGCACATGGGCAAGGCGCAGATCATCGTGGTAATCGGGCATGCCGTCACAGTATCGACCGCAGGTGAACAGGGCCACAGGACCTCGGGCTCGCGGGCCATGGACACCCCCGGGCGAGTCGACCCTGGGACGCGAAGCCCTCCGCGCGGGAGGCGACGATGCCCACGCCGACGGAGGTCAGTGGGACGAGCCCGAGAGCTGGAGCCCGATCACCCCGATGATCACCAGGGAGATCGAGATCAGCTTGAGGGCGGAGACCACGTCGTCGAGGAAGACCATGCCGTAGATCGCGGTGCCCGCCGCGCCGATGCCGGTCCACACCGCGTAGGCGGGCCCCACGTCGAGCTTCTTCAGCGAGAGCGTCAGCAGCCCGAAGGATCCGAGGGCGAAGACGCAGAACGCGATGGTCGGCCAGAGCCGGGTGAAGCCGTGCGAGAGCTTCAGACAGACGGCGAAGCCGGTCTCCAGGAGTCCTGCGACCACGACCAGCAGCCACGCCATCGTCAGTGCCCTCCCGCGTCGGTGACCGCCTTGCCCCACTGAGTGTGATTATGCATTTTACCTGTGGCGACAGATCGCAAACGTGCCCCGGTCAGTCGCCTTCGCGTCGCTCCCGGGTGGACAGCAGCCGGTGCAGCGAGTCCAGCCGGGCCGGGTCGGCGTGGCCGTCCGCCACCCAGGCCTCGAGAGCGCACTCCGGTTCGCGGCTGTCGTGGGTGCAGCCACGCGGGCAGCCCTCGGTGCCGGGCTCCAGGTCGGGGAAGGCGTGGATCACCCGGGACGGGTCGATGTGGTTGAGCCCGAAGGAGCGGACACCGGGGGTGTCGATCACCCAGCCGCGGTAGTCTGGCAGCGGCAGCGCCAGCGCCGAGGTGGTGGTGTGCCGGCCGCGGCCGGTGACCGCGTTGACCACTCCCGTCGTACGCCGCCGGTCCTTCGGCACCAGTGCGTTGACCAGCGTGGTCTTGCCGACGCCGGAGTGCCCGACGAAGGCGGTGACCCGGTCGTTCAGCTGCTCGCGGACCCGGTCGGCGGCGTCGCCGTTCTCCAGCTCCTTGCGGCTGGTCACGATGAACGGCACACCCAGCGGGGTGTACGCCTCCAGGAGTTTGTCCGGGGAGGCCAGATCGGACTTGGTGAGGACCAGGAGCGGAGAGAGGCCGCCGTCGTACGCGGCGACCAGGCAGCGGTCGATCATCCGCGGCCGGGGTTCCGGGTCGGCCAGCGCCGTGACGATCGCCAGCTGGTCGGCGTTGGCGACGACCACCCGCTCGAACGGATCGTCGTCGTCCGCCGTCCGGCGCAGCACCGAGCGGCGCTCACCGATGCGGACGATGCGGGCGAGGGTGTCCTTGTCGCCGGAGAGATCACCCACGAGGGAGACGGTGTCACCCACCACGGCGGCCTTCCGGCCCAGTTCACGGGCCTTCATCGCCATGACCGTACGACCGTCGACGAGGCAGGTGAGGCGGCCCCGGTCGACGGTGAGGACCATGCCCTCCTCGGCGTCCTCGTGCTTGGGCCGGATGTTGGTGCGGGGCCGGTTGCCCTTGCGGTTGGGGCGGACCCGGATGTCGTCCTCGTCGGGGTTCTTGCCGTAGCGGCGCATGTCTCAGGCCCCGAGCATTCCGGTCCACATCTGCGGGAAGTCCGGCAGGGTCTTGGCGGTCGTCGCCACGTTCTCGATCTCCACTCCGGGGACGGCAAGGCCGATGATCGACCCCGCGGTTGCCATCCGGTGGTCGTCGTACGTATGGAAGGTACCGCCGTGCAGCGGCCGGGGCCGGATGTGGAGGCCGTCGGCGGTCTCGGTGACATCGCCGCCGAGCCCGTTGATCTCCTTGGTGAGCGCGGCCAGCCGGTCCGTCTCGTGCAGCCGCAGATGGGCGACACCGCTCAGGGTGGACGGGGAATCGGCCAGCGCCGCGACCGCCGCGATGCCCGGGGTCAGCTCGCCGACCTCGCCGAGGTCGACGTCGATGCCGTGGATACGGCCCGAACCGGTGAAGGTGAGGCCGCGCTCGGTCAGCTCGCAGCTGCCGCCCATCGCCGTGAAGATGTCCCGCAGCGCGTCGCCCGGCTGGGTGGTGCGCTCGGGCCAGTCGGGGATCGTGACCCGGCCGCCGGTGACCAGGGCGGCCGCGAGGAACGGCTGGGCGTTGGAGAGATCGGGCTCGATGGTCAGATCACGGCCGAGCAGGGCGGAGTGGGAGACCCGCCAGACGTTCGGCTCGCCGCCCGTCTCCGGCTCGTCGACCTGCGCGCCGACCGCCCGCAGCATGTCGACGGTCATCCGGATGTGCGGCATGGAGGGGAGCCTGGCGCCGGTGTGGCGCACCTCCACCCCCTGGTTGAAACGGGGCGCCGACAGCAGCAGCGCCGAGACGAACTGGGAGGACGAGGAGGCGTCGATCGCCACCGGTCCGCCGTCCAGCGCACCGCTGCCGTGCACCGTCATCGGCAGCGAGCCGCGCCCCTCGTCGTCGATCCGGGCGCCGAGCACCCGCAGTGCGTCGATCACCCCGGTCAGCGGACGCTCGTACGAACGCGGGTCGCCGTCGAAGCGGATCAGGCCGTCGGCGAGCGCCGCGACCGGCGGAAGGAAGCGCATGACCGTGCCCGCGTTGCCGACGTCGACCGTGGTGGGGCCGTGCAGACCGGCCGGGATGACCCGCCAGGCCTCGCCGGAGCCGTCCGGGCCCACGCCCTCCTCGATGCCGACGCCCATCGCGCGCAGCGCCTCGGCCATCAGCAGGGTGTCGCGGGAGCGCAGCGGGCGGCGCAGCCAGCCGGGCTCGGCGGCGAGCGCGGCGAGGACCAGCGCGCGGTTGGTGACCGACTTCGATCCGGGCACGGTGACCGTCGCGTCGACGGTCCCGGTCGCATGCGGGGCGGGCCAGAGGGCGGGGTGCACGGAGCTTTCGGTCATGGATCTCACTTTAGAGCGTCCGGCGAGCACGGCAGCTTTCACCGGCTCTGCCGCCACCCGTGCTCACCTGCCGAGCAGCCAGCGCCCGCCACCGATCAGTGAGCACAGCGACACCGCGTGGAAGAGGAAGAGCCAGAGCGCGGCCGGTACGTTCGTCAGCCGCGACAGCTGGTCCGCGTCCGAGTCCGGCGCACCGCCGTACCGCCGCTTGGACTGGAGCTCGAAGGCCGGGCGCACGCCGCCGAGCAGCAGGAACCAGACCACGGTGTACGCGAACAGCGACTGCCAGGCGGACGAGGCCAGCCAGGACACCAGCAGGAAGGCCGAGCCGGTGAGGATCACCGTCAGTGCCCCGTACACGTTGCGGATCATCACCAGCATCACCGCGAGCAGCGCGGTGGCCACCCACAGCAGCAGCGTGATCCTGCCGTCGGCCAGCAGCCACGCGCCGCCCAGGCCCAGCAGCGGCGGGGCGGTGTAGCCGGCGGCCGCAGTGAGGACCATGCCGATACCGGTGGGCTTGCCGCGGCTGACGGTCAGGCCGCTGGTGTCCGAGTGCAGCCGGATGCCGGACAGCTGCCGTCCGGTGAGCAGTGCGATCAGCCCGTGTCCGCCCTCGTGCGCGATGGTGATCGCGTTGCGGGCCAGCCGCCATATCGGGTTCGGTACGACGGCGATCAGCGCGAGCGTGCCCGTCACCACCACCAGCCACTGCTCGGGGGCGGGCTGGGTACCGAAGACGCGGTCCCACAGATTGCCCAGATCGGTGCTGTTCATGACGTGGGCGGCTCCTTGCGGTTCGGCTTGCGGTATCGGCGTCCGGCCGGCGTGGCGGTCGTGGCAGTCTGGCACTTATGTGCGGACGGTATGCAGCGAGTCGGCGGCCCGAGGACCTGACCGGACTCTTCCAGGTCGAGAAGTGGGAACCGGCCGAGGCCCTGGTGCCCGACTGGAACGTGGCGCCCACCAAGGAGGTCTACGCCGTACTGGAGCGCCCCTTGAAAGACGCAGACGACCCGCGTCCGGTTCGCCAGATGCGTGCGCTGAAGTGGGGGCTCGTACCGTCCTGGGCGAAGTCCCCGGAAGGCGCCGCGCGGATGATCAACGCCCGCGCGGAGACCGTCCACGAGAAGCCGTCCTTCCGTCGCCCCTTCGTCTCCCGGCGCTGCATCCTGCCCGCCGACGGCTACTACGAGTGGGTCACCGGCGCCGACGAACGGCAGCTGGAGGAGAAGGGGAAGAAGAAGCGCCCGCGCAAGCAGCCGTACTTCGTGACGCCCGCCGACGGATCGGTCTTCGCGATGGCCGGGCTGTACGAGTTCTGGCGCGACCGGACGCTGCCGGACGACCACCCGATGGCCTGGTGGGTGACCTGCTCGGTGATCACGACCGAGGCGGAGACCACCCCGCTCGCCGTCGCCCCCGCCGACGGTCCCGCCACGCTCGCCGACATCCACCCCCGGATGCCGCTGATGCTGACCCCGGACCGATGGGACGCCTGGCTCGACCCCGCGCGCACCGACGTCGAGGAGCTGAGGGCCCTGCTCGCACCCCCGCCGGGCGGGCTGATGCGGGCCTACCCGGTGGCCACGGCCGTCAGCAATGTCCGCAACAACGGCCCCGAACTGCTGGAAGAGCTGGCCGCGCCGGAGGTGGGCACGCTCTTCTGAGCCCCCGGCGGGGAGGATGGGGTACGTGAGTACTACAGAGACGGGCCGCCGGCCCGAGGCGGTCGAAACGGTCGACACCGATGCCGGACCGGCCAGGATCAGCTGGTTCCCCGCGACGGGCACGACCAAGGCGCGGAGCGCGCGGCTGGTGCTGGCCCTCGGCCACGGCGCCGGCGGCGGCATCGAAGCCCGCGACCTCCAGGCCCTGGCCGCCGGACTGCCCGCTCACGGGGTGACCGTAGCCCTGGTGGAGCAGCCGTGGAGGGTCGCCGGGAAGCGGCTCGCACCCGCCCCGAAGACCCTGGACACGGGATGGCGGGGGCTGTGGCCCGCGCTCGCCGCCGCCGGGCCGCCCGTCGTGGCGGGCGGGCGGAGCGCCGGGGCCCGGGTGGCCTGCCGGACCGCCGCGGAGCTCGGTGCCCGCGCCGTGCTCGCGCTCGGCTTCCCGCTGCACCCTCCGGGCAGGCCGGAGAAGTCCCGCGCGGACGAGCTCCTCGGCACCGGTGTGCCCACCCTCGTCGTGCAGGGCGGCCGCGATCCCTTCGGGCGGCCCGCCGAATTCCCGCCGGGAGATTACGAGATCGCCGAAGTGCCGTACGGCGACCACGGGTTCGCCGTGCCGAAGAAGGCCGGTCCGGGCCAGGGCGAGGCGATGGGCGTCCTGACCGCCGCCGTGACCGGATGGCTGGCCGCCCTCGTGTGAGTACACCCCGGGAATGTTGCGCGGGGGGCCACTGTTGTGGCTGTCATCGGTACAACAACGTCGTACGTGGAGAGGGAGTCCGTCGCATGGGTTCGACCATCTGCCCGCGCCGCTCGAACGCCGCTGACCTGGAGTGGACGGTGCTGCATGCGGCCAAGACCACTCCCGAGCGGGCGCTGGGCGGATCGGAACGACAGCCCGTCTCGAAGCAAGGTCGACTATTCTCCGATTCGAGCGGGTCCGGTTTCGGCTCCGCCACAGCGTTGGAGGAGGTGGGTCCGGTCACTGGGACCGACACGGGGACCGACGACGGCCGCGCACAGGAGACGCCCGCCGAGCGCAACGCGCGCTTCGAGCGGGACGCGCTCGGTTACCTCGACCAGATGTACTCGGCCGCGCTGCGCATGACGCGCAACCCCGCGGACGCCGAGGACCTGGTCCAGGAGACGTATGCCAAGGCGTACGGCTCCTTCCACCAGTTCCGTGAGGGCACCAACCTCAAGGCGTGGATGTACCGCATCCTCACCAACACGTTCATCAACTCGTACCGCAAGAAGCAGCGCGAACCCCAGCGCAGCGCCGCCGAGGAGATCGAGGACTGGCAGCTGGCGCGTGCCGAGTCGCACATGTCGACCGGTCTGCGCTCCGCGGAGTCGCAGGCGCTCGACCACCTGCCCGACTCCGACGTGAAGTCCGCACTGCAGGCGATCCCCGAAGAGTTCCGCATCGCCGTGTATCTCGCCGATGTCGAGGGCTTTGCCTACAAGGAGATCGCGGACATCATGGGGACTCCCATCGGTACGGTGATGTCCCGACTGCACCGGGGCCGCCGCCAGCTGCGCGGCATGCTGGAGGACTACGCCCGTGAGCGCGGGCTCGTCCCGGCCGGTGCCGGAGAGTCGGACGATCGGAAAGGCTCGGGCTCATGAGCTGCGGAGAGCCGCATGAGACGGACTGCTCGGAAGTCCTCGATCATCTCTACGAGTTCCTCGACCACGAGATGCCCGACAGCGACTGCACCAAGTTCGAGGTGCACTTCGAGGAGTGCTCCCCGTGCCTGGAGAAGTACGGCCTGGAGCAGGCGGTCAAGAAGCTGGTGAAGCGCTGCTGCGGCCAGGACGACGTGCCCAGCGATCTGCGGTCCAAGGTCATGGGCCGGATCGACCTGATCCGCTCGGGGCAGGCCGTCCCCGAGCAGGACGTGACGGCAGCGCCGAGCGAACAGCCGTCCGCCGCCAAGGAGTGACACCCGGCGGCCGGGCGGTACCGGCCGCCGTCACCGAATCACCCGAATGTGCTAATCGGGCTCATTGAGGCTCGAAGGGTCGCACAACTCGCTAGCGTGGCGCCTCCATTGACCATGGTGAGGGGCGGGCCGAGCGGGTGAGAGCCACACGCGGGGCGGCGCGCGCGTACATTCCGGCGGCCGCGGTGGGCGCCCTTTGCTGTGCGCTCCCCGCCCTGCGGAGCGGTGCGGGAACCCCGTGGGCGACCGTCGCCCTGCTCACCGGGCTCTATCTGGTCTGTGAACTCCCCGGACGCTGCCCCTTCTTCGGCAGCTCCGTGCCGATCCGTGCCGGATCGTTCTTTCCGCTGCTGCTCGCCGCCGCCTTCCTGCTGCCGCCCGCCGCGGCCACCCTCGTCGCCGTACCCGGAGCCCTCGTCGGCCCGGTGGAACAGCCGCCCGTCGCCGCCCGGCGGGTCTGGCGGGCCGCGCAGCTCGCCGTCACCGTCTGGGCGGCCTCGTCCGTACACGGACTCCTCGGCGGCACCGCCACGCTCGGCGGCGCCGGCCGGCTCCCCGACCTGCCCCACGCGATCCTGCCCGCCTGCGCCGCCGCCCTGGCCTTCAGCCTCGTGCTGACCGCGCTGGACGGCTCCATCCTGGTCGTGGCCGAACGCCTGCCCCTGCGGCGTGCCTGGAGCGGACTGCTGACCCGCTCGCTGGGACCGCATCTGGTGCACGGACTCGCCGGGCTGATGATGGCGGTCCTGTGGCGCGGCCCCCACGGTCCGCTCTCCGCGCTCATCGTCCTGCTGCCGGTGTACATCTCCTGCTGGGTCTTCGCCCAGTACCACCGCGAGCACGCCGCCCACCGCGCCACCATCAGGGCGCTGGTGCAGGCCGTCGACATCAAGGACACGTACACCCGCGGCCACAGCGAACGGGTCGGGCGGGCCTCCGTCCTCATCGCCCGCGAACTGGGCATGGACCCGGACCGCCTGGAGGTCGTCCGGTTCGCGGGCATCCTGCACGACGTCGGCAAGCTCGGCGTCCCCACCCGGGTGCTCCGCAAGGACGGACCGCTCACGCCCCAGGAACGACAGGTGATCGAACTGCATCCGGAGTACGGGCACGAGATCGTCCGCGGCATCGGCTTCCTCGGCGAGGCGCGGGCCGCGATCCTGCACCACCACGAACGGCTCGACGGCAGCGGCTATCCGTACGGGCTCAGCGGGCGCGAGATCCCGGAGCTCGCCCGGGTCGTCGCGGTGGCGGACGCCTTCGACGCGATGACCTCGACCCGGTCGTACCGGCGCGGGAGACCGGTGCCGGCCGCGCTGGAGGAGCTGAAGCGGTGCGCGGGCACGCAGTTCGACCCGCAGATGGTCCGGGCGCTGGTGCGCGGTCTCGACCAGCACGGCTGGTCGGCGGTGACGACGGCAGGGACGGCGGACGGGCCCGGGGTCCCGGGGCCCCGCGGCGAGAGCGCGCAGGCCGTCCCGGACCGTCCCGGGCCGTCCGGCGGACTCGACCGCGTACCCCCGCCGCAGCCGTCGCCGGACGGGCTCGGCGCGGCGCCCGGTCCGCCGTCGCACGCGGACCACCGCGGATGACCCGGGCCGGGGCACAGCCACCCCCTGCCGTCCTGGCCGTCCGCGGCGCCGCGGCCCTGCTCGCCGCCGCCGGGCTCGGCCACACCCTCTGGTACGGCCTCCACGACCCGGGCCACGCGCTCGCCTTCGGGGTGCTCATCACGGTGGGCGAACTGGCCCGATGGCGCGCGCTGCCGGGGGAGCGGGAGCCGGCACCGCTCGGTGCCGCCGGAGCGCTCGCGTACGCCCTCCTCGGCCGCAGCGGCGGCGAACCGACCTCGCACGGCGTCCCCCAGGTGATCGCCGTGCTCGTCGCGGCACAACTGGCGGCCTGCGTGCCGCATGTGGCGCGCGGCACCGCACCGGCACTCGACCGGGTGGCCCGCCGCGTCCTGACCGTCGCCTTCGCCGCCGTGTGCTTCCAGCCCCTGTACAACAGCGGCCGCACCGGCAGCCGGTTCGGCGAGGGTCCCTCCTATGTGCTGGTGCTGCTCCTGATCCTCGTCCTGACCGCGCTGTGCGACGCCGTGCTCGCGGCCCTGCTGCTGCGCTCGCGCACCCGCCACCCCTACCCGCCGCTCCTGCGGGACGAGCTGCGCGGTCTCATCGGTATCGGGTCGGCGGTCTGTGCGACCGGGGTCGTGATGGCCCTCGGGGTGGCCGTCGCCGGGCTCTGGGCACTGCCCGTCCTGTGCGTACCGCTGCTGCTGACCCATGTCTCGTTCCGGCGGTTCGTCGCCGTGCGCACCACCTACCGGCAGACCATCGCCTCGCTCGCCAGGTCCACCGAGATCGCCGGGTACACCCCGCACGGGCATGCCCGCAGGGTCGCGGTGCTCTGCCGGGCCGTCGGCCGCGAGCTGGGTCTCTCCGGGAGCCGGCTGACCGTGCTGGAGCACGCCGCCCTGATGCATGACATCGGCCAGCTCTCGCTGGTCGACCCGGTCCCGGACGGGGCCACGGCCACCCTGCCCGCCGCCGAGCAGCGCCGCATCGCGCTGCTCGGCGGGGCCGTGGTGCGGCAGACCGGGGTGGCCACCGAGGTCGCCGTCGTCGTGGAACGGCAGGCCGACCCCTATCGCGAGCAGCCGTTGTCCGCCAGGATCGTCAGGGTCGTCAACGCATACGACGACCTGTGCGGGGAAAGTCTCATCGGGCCGCTGGGCGCACTGGAACAACTCAGGCTCGGGACCGCCCACGACTATCAGCCCGAAGTCGTGGAATCACTGGCCAGGGTCCTGGCCCGGGGCGGTCGGGCCCCGGTCCTGCCCGGGTAACCGATGGGTAATGAGCGAGCGTCCGGCCCGGCATGGTTGGATGCGAAGAAGAGCGGAAAATGAGGGTGTCCAGTCGGGACGGGCGGGAATCGTGAGGATCTTCGGGAAGGTACGGCATCGGCCCTCCGCCTCTTGGCGGCAGGCCACGGACCGCGCGTTCACGCTGATCGGCGACGGCCGGTACGAGGACGCGGGCGCGCTGCTGACACGTGCGGCGGACCTGGAGCCCTGGCTCTCGGAGTCGTGGTTCAACCTGGCGCTGCTGCACAAGTTCCGGCATGACTGGGAACAGGCGAGAGCCGCGGGCCTGCGGGCCGTCGCGCTGCTCGACAAGGAATCCGGCGCTCCCGACTGGTGGAACGTCGGGATCGCCGCCACCGCGCTGCAGGACTGGCCGCTGGCCCGCCGGGCCTGGCAGGCGTACGGCCTGAAGGTGCCGGGCGCCGGCCAGCACACCTCCGCGGCCAACAGCGAGCCGGTCGGGATGGAGCTGGGCAGCGCCGCGGTACGGCTGTCGCCGGAGGGCGAGGCCGAGGTGGTCTGGGGCCGCAGGCTGGATCCGGCCCGGATGGAGGTGCTCTCCATTCCGCTGCCGTCGTCCGGCCGCCGCTGGGGCGAGGTCGTCCTGCACGACGGGGTGCCGAACGGCGAGCGGGTCACCGCGGCGGGGCCCTCGTACCCCGTCTTCGACGAGATCGAGCTGTGGGCGCCGTCCCCCGTGCCGACCTGGGTGGTGCTGCTGGAAGCGGCCACCGAGGCGGACCGGGACGCGCTGGAGCAGCTGGCGTCCGACGCCGGGTTCGCCGCCGAGGACTGGTCGTCCTCCGTGCGGCTGCTCTGCCGGGCCTGCTCGGAGAGCCGGATGGAGAGCGACGAGGGCGACGGCGAGCACCTCGATCCGCACGACCACAGCGAGCCGGGGCATCCGGGCCCGCTGGGCCACCGCACCGCCGGTGAGCTGTGGGTGCCCGAGCGGGAGTGCGGGATAGCGGCGCCGGCCGGGCTGGTGCGCGGTCTGCTGGACGGCTGGGTGGCGGACAGCCCGGACAGCCGCGAGTGGCGGGATCTCGAAGAAGTCTGCTGACCGGTGCCCGTAGGCTGTACGGGCACCGGTCGCGGTGCCCGGTGCCCCGGGCCCGGGACTGTCGGATGGCCGGGTTTCAGGTATGGCCGGGTTTCGGGTTTTGAGGAAGGCGTACGGCGGACATGGCGCAGCAGGAGACGGACGAGCAGATCAGCGTCGACGACGAGGGTTTCGTCGTGGACACCGAGGACTGCGAGGCGCGTGAGGCGGCGCATCGCGAGCGCGGCACCTCCCGTCCGATCACGGTCGTGGGCAACCCCGTGCTCCACAAGGAGTGCAAGGACGTCACCGAGTTCGACGACGAGCTGGCCCGGCTGATCGACGACATGTTCGCCAGCCAGCGGACGGCGGAGGGCGTGGGCCTGGCCGCCAACCAGATCGGTGTCGACCTCAAGGTCTTCGTCTACGACTGCCCCGACGACGAGGGCGTGCGGCACGTGGGCGCGGTCTGCAACCCGGTGCTCGAAGAGCTGGCGCCCGAGGACCGGGTCCTCGACGACTCCAACGAGGGCTGCCTCTCCGTCCCGACGGCGTACGCCTCGCTGGCCCGCCCGGACTACGCGGTGGTTCGCGGACAGGACGCCAAGGGGAACCCGGTCAAGGTCCGGGGCAGCGGCTACTTCGCACGCTGCCTCCAGCACGAGACGGACCACCTGTACGGCTACCTGTACATCGACCGGCTCTCGAAGCGGGACCGCAAGGATGCGCTGCGGCAGATGGCGGAGAACACGCCGCGCTACGAGATCGTGCCGAACGACTGAGCGCGCACCCGGCTGCCGACGGGCCCGGTCCTTCCGCGAGGGGGACCGGGCCCGTCGGGCTTCACCCGCGAGTGACTGTCAATCACCATTGATCCGTGGGTGGTTGACGCGCGTCGACTCGTCCGACAGGCTCTCTCCCCATACCTCCTCACGGCAGGGAGCCCCCTCATGCTCAGACGTACCGCACGACTTCTGCTCGGGCTTGTCATGACCATGGCTTTCGCCGTGGGTGGTGCCGTGGTGACCGCCGGCACCGCACAGGCCGACGGCTGCTACACCTGGACCCGCACCCTGTCGCCCGGCGCCACCGGCAACGACGTCGTCCAGCTCCAGATCCGGGTGGCCGGCTACCCCGGCTACAACTCCGTACTCGCCATCGACGGCTCCTACGGGCCGGCCACCACCGCTGCCGTCAAGCGCTTCCAGGCCGCCTACGGCCTCGCCGCGGACGGCATCGCGGGCCCGGCCACCCAGGCCAAGATCTACGAGCTCCAGGACAACGACTGCACCCCGGTGCACTTCACGTACGCCGAGCACAACCAGTGCAATTCGACCTGGGCGGGTGGTGCCGTCGCGGCGGGCACGGCGAAGGCCAACGCGCTGAGCACCATGTGGAAGCTGGAGGCGCTGCGGCACGCGCTCGGTGACCAGTCCATCCGGATCACCAGCGGTTTCCGCTCCGCGTCCTGCAACAGCGCGGTCGGCGGCGCGTCCAACAGCCGTCACATGTACGGCGACGCGGCCGACCTCGGCGCCGGACCGCACTCCCTGTGCACCCTCGCCAAGCAGGCCCGCAACCACGGCTTCAACGGGATCCTCGGCCCGGGATACCCCGGCCACAACGATCACATCCACGTGAACCAGGGCCCCTCGCACTACTGGTCGGCGCCCGGCTGCGGCGTCTGATGCATTGGGGCCCCGTACGCCGGTTCCTTTCCGGACCGGTGCACGGGGCCTTTCGCGTGCCGTGCGCCGCTCGCCGCTCGCCGCGCGCCCGTGGTCAGGCGCCGGTCCGCCGGCGTCGGATCCTTTGCGGATCAGGCCACTTCGACCGTCGCGCCCGGTCCGCGGAAGGTGCGGCGGTACGCGTTCGGCGTGGTGGACAAGGAGCGTACGAACTGGTGGCGCAGTGCGGCGGCGGTCCCGAAGCCGGTGCGCCCGGCGATCGTGTCCACCGTTTCGTCGGACGTCTCCAGCAGGTGCTGCGCCAGCAGTACCCGCTGGCGCAGCAGCCAGCGGTACGGAGTGGTGCCCGTCTCCTGCTGGAAGCGGCGGGCGAAGGTGCGCGGCGACATGTGCGCCTGGGCGGCGAGCTGTTCGACGGTCATCTCCCGGTCGAGGTGGCGCTCCATCCAGGCGAGCGTCTCGCCGACGGTGTCGCAGGGGGTGCGGGGCAGTGGCCGCTCGATGTACTGCGCCTGACCGCCGTCCCGGTGCGGCGGCACCACCATGCGGCGGGCGAGCGCGTTCGCGGCATCGGGGCCGTACTCCTGCCGGATCAGGTGCAGGCAGGCGTCGATCCCGGCCGCCGTGCCCGCCGAGGTGATGACCTGGCCCTCGTCCACGTACAGCACATCGGGCTGGACGACGGCCCGCGGGAAGCGGCGGGCCAGCTCCGACGCGTGGCGCCAGTGGGTCGTGCAGCGGCGCCCGTCCAACAGTCCGGCCGCGCCCAGGGCGTACGCGCCGGAGCAGACACTCATCACCCGGGCACCCCGGTCCACGGCCCGGCGCAGGGCGTCGAGGGCCTCTTCGGGGTAGTCCCGGTCCACGAAGCGGCCGCCGGCCGGCACGGCGATGAGGTCGGCCTCCTCCAGGCGGTCGAGGCCGTGCGGGGTGCTGATGGTGAAGCCGGCGTGGGTCCGGAGCACCGGGCCCTCGGCGGAGACCACGGCGAAGTCGTGGACCGGCAGCCCCTGGTCGCTGCGGTCGAGTCCGAAGACCTCGCACAGCACGCCCAGTTCGAAGGGGTGGACCTCGTCGAGCAGCAGAGCGGCGACATTTTTCAGCATGGAGCCAGTGTGGCAGTAATTCGATGCTCGATGACAGTCCTGCCACTGCCGCGATCCGTTCGCACGGACGAGAGTAGAGCCATGAACACATTCCGGAACGTCCTGGGCATAGCCGCACTTATCGCCCTCGTCCTGCTCCCCACCCTCGCCGGACTCGCCCGCGAGCGCCGCATCGACCGCGAGCTGCGCGCCGCGGAACGGGCCCGGAGCGACGGACCCCCACAAACGGCGGACGCCGCGCGGCCGGTCACGGCTGCGCGGCGCCCCTGCCTCAGAAGCTGGGCCAGGATCTAGGCCCTACGGCACTAGCTAGAAGTCGTCGTCGAAGGCGACCGAGCCCTCCACCGCCACCTGGTACGCGGACGGTCGGCGCTCGAAGAAGTTCGTCAGCTCCTGCACGCCCTGGAGCTCCATGAACGAGAACGGGTTCTCGGAGCCGTAGACCGCCGGGAAGCCCAGCCGGGTGAGCCGCTGGTCGGCGACGCACTCCAGGTACTGCCGCATCGACTCGGTGTTCATGCCGGGCAGCCCGTCGCCGCACAGATCACGGCCGAACTGCAGCTCCGCGGCCACGGCCTCCTTCAGCATGTCGGTGACCTGCTGCTGGAGCTCGTCGTCGAAGAGGTCCGGCTCCTCCTTGCGGACGGTGTCCACGACCTCGAACGCGAAGTTCATGTGCATCGTCTCGTCACGGAACACCCAGTTGGTGCCCGTGGCGAGACCGTGCAGCAGGCCCCGCGAGCGGAACCAGTAGACGTACGCGAACGCGCCGTAGAAGAACAGCCCCTCGATGCACGCGGCGAAGCAGATCAGGTTCAGCAGGAACCGGCGGCGGTCGGCCTTCGTCTCAAGACGCTCGATCTTCTCGACCGAGTCCATCCACTTGAAGCAGAACTGCGCCTTCTCACGGATGGAGGGGATGTTCTCCACCGCCGCGAACGCCGCCGCCCGGTCCTCCGGATCGGGCAGATAGGTGTCCAGCAGCGTCAGATAGAACTGGACGTGCACGGCCTCCTCGAAGAGCTGCCGCGACAGATACAGCCGTGCCTCGGGGGAGTTGATGTGCTTGTACAGCGTCAGCACGAGGTTGTTGGAGACGATCGAGTCGCCCGTCGCGAAGAACGCGACCAGCCGGCCGATCATGTGCTGCTCGCCGGGGGACAGCTTGGCGAGGTCGGCGACATCGGAGTGCAGGTCGACCTCCTCCACCGTCCAGGTGTTCTTGATCGCGTCGCGGTAGCGCTCGTAGAAGTCCGGGTAGCGCATGGGCCGCAGGGTCAGCTCGAAGCCCGGGTCCAGCAGGTTTTTGTCGAGCGCGGTCTTCTCGGAGTTGGTGGAGCTCATTACTGGCAGGCCTCGCAGGACTCGGGGTTTTCGAGGGAGCAGGCGATCGCGTCCGCGTCGGGCGCCGAAGCCTGCTGTACGGGAATGGGGGCTGCGGCCGAGGCCTGGCCGGAGGCGGCACGGGCGATCCGGGTCGCCGGGCGCGAGCGCAGGTAGTACGTCGTCTTCAGACCCTGCTTCCAGGCGTACGCGTACATCGAGGAGAGCTTGCCGATCGTCGGCGTCTCCAGGAAAAGGTTCAGCGACTGGCTCTGGTCCAGGAACGGTGTACGGGCCGCCGCCATGTCGATCAGGCCGCGCTGCGGGATCTCCCATGCCGTGCGGTACAGCGCCCGCACCTCCTCCGGGATCCAGGCGAAGCCCTGCACCGAGCCACTGGCCTCGCGCAGCGCCTCACGGGTCCGCGCGTCCCACACGCCGAGCTGCTTCAGCTCATCCACCAGATACGCGTTGACCTGAAGGAACTCACCGCTGAGGGTCTCGCGCTTGAAGAGGTTGGAGACCTGCGGCTCGATGCACTCGTAGACCCCCGCGATCGAGGCGATCGTCGCCGTCGGCGCGATGGCGAGCAGCAGCGAATTACGCATCCCGCTCTTCGCGACGCGGGCGCGCAGCGCCTCCCACCGCTGTGGCCAGTTCAGCTCGGTGTCGTAGTGGTCGGGGTGCAGCACACCGCGCGCCGCCCGCGTCTGCGACCAGGCCGGCAGCGGGCCGGACCGCTCGGCGAGCTCGCACGACGCCTCGTACGCGGCGAGCATGATCCGCTCGGAGATCTTCGTGGAGAGCGCGCGGGCCCCGGGGGAGTCGAAAGGCAGCCGCAGCTTGAAGAAGACGTCCTGGAGACCCATGGCGCCCAGGCCCACCGGGCGCCACTTCGCATTGGAGCGGCCGGCCTGCTCGGTCGGGTAGAAGTTGATGTCGACGACCCGGTCCAGGAAGGTCACGGCGGTGCGGACGGTGGCGTCCAGCCGCTCCCAGTCGATGTCACCGTCGGCGACGAACGCGCCGAGGTTGACCGAGCCCAGGTTGCAGACCGCCGTCTCGCCGTCGTCGGTGACTTCGAGGATCTCGGTGCACAGGTTCGACGAGTGGACGACGCTGCCCGGCTCGGCGGTCTGGTTCGCGGTCCGGTTGGAGGCGTCCTTGAACGTCATCCAACCCTGGCCGGTCTGCGCGAGGGTGCGCATCATCCGGCCGTACAGCTCGCGGGCCGGGATCGACTTGCGGGCCAGCCCCTGGGCCTCGGCGGCCCGGTACGCGGCGTCGAACTCGTCGCCCCACAGGTCGACGAGCCCGGGTACGTCGGCGGGCGAGAACAGCGACCAGTCGCCGTCCGCGTCGACCCGACGCATGAACTCGTCCGGGATCCAGTGCGCCAGGTTGAGGTTGTGCGTACGCCGCTGGTCCTCGCCCGTGTTGTCGCGCAGCTCCAGGAACTCCTCGATGTCCGCGTGCCAGGTCTCCAGGTAGACGGCGGCGGCGCCCTTGCGGCGGCCCCCCTGGTTGACCGCGGCGACGGAGGCGTCGAGCGTCTTCAGGAACGGCACGATGCCGTTGGAGTGCCCGTTGGTGCCGCGGATCAGTGAACCGCGGGAGCGGATGCGGGAGTACGACAGACCGATGCCGCCCGCGTGCTTGGAGAGCCGGGCCACCTGGTGGTAGCGGTCGTAGATCGAGTCGAGCTCGTCCAGCGGGGAGTCCAGCAGATAGCAGGAGGACATCTGCGGGTGCCGGGTGCCGGAGTTGAAGAGCGTGGGGGAGGAGGGGAGGTAGTCGAGCCGGCTCATCAGCCCGTACAGCGCCGCCACTTCGTCCACGGCCCGCTGCGACTCGTCCTCGGCCAGCCCGGACGCGACCCGCAGCATGAAGTGCTGGGGCGTCTCGATGACCTGGCGGGTGTGCGGGTGGCGCAGCAGATAGCGGCTGTGCAGGGTCCGCAGCCCGAAGTAGCCGAAGCGGTCGTCCGCGCCGTCGGCGAGCGAACGCTCCACCAGTGCGTCGAGGGCGGCCGCGTGCCGGGCGACGAACTCGGCGGTACGGTCCGCGATCAGGCCCTCGCGGTGCCCGACGGCGACCGAGGCGGAGAAGGAGACCGCGCCCTGGCCGGCCGCCTCGTCCGTGATGGTGAGGGTCAGGAGCCGGGCGGCGAGCCGGGAGTAGGCGGGGTCCTCGGAGATCAGGCCCGCGGCGGCCTCGGTGGCCAGCGAGCGCAGTTCCGCCTCGTCCGCACGGGCGCTGCGGCCGCGCAGCGCGGCGGCGGCGACCCGGCCGGGGTCGGTGTCGGGCAGATCGGCGGTGAGGTCGGTCAGGGTCCGCAGCAGTGCGGTTCCCGGTCCGTCCTGTGCGGCTGCCTCGGACTCGGCTGCTGCGGACGCGGCGACTGAAGCCGGATCGGCTGGCGCGATGGTCACGTGGTGCTCTCCCTCGCTCGGCTCGGGGCCGGCGGGGAACGGGGCAGCCCTGTGGACGCACACACCCGGGGCAGGGCAGCGCTCCGCACGGCGTCCACCGGCCCAACCGCGAGGCCCGGACGTCTGGGCATCCGGTTCGGTCGAGCCGGATGCGCTGCCGGCAGGTCATCGGACTGACTCGGGGGTGCACAAAAGCGCACTGAATACACCGTTGCGGGACAGTTCCGGATTCTCACCGGATTCCCCTGCGGCGACAGCGAGGACGAGCATACATGTGGGGGCTCGCCGAAGAGGCAGCCCCCACATCTTGTGTCATGCAGATCGGGCCGGGCCCGCAGAATGAGCCGTACGGCCCTTTCCCGGGGCGGCGCGCCCGATCCACACCGACGGCCCGCCGCGCCCCGCCGGAGGGGGCTCGACGGGCCGTGGGCCGCAGTCGTCAGTGGCCGCCCGGCGCCCCCGCCGTGGCCGGCGGGAGTTCCGTCTCGACGCCCGGGTCGCCCGCGTCGGCGGTGTAGTCGGCCGGGGAGGTCTCGTCGGTGCCGACGGGTGCCTTCACGGCGTTCAGGGCGAAGGTGAGCACCACCGTCACCACCACGTTCAGCACGAACGCGGTCAGGCCGATGTAGCCGATCTCGCCGATGCCGGGGATCTCCGCGGACGAGCCGCCGAAGTGCTTCTGTGTCGGCGAGGCGACCCCGTACGCGGCCACCGTTCCGTACACCATGCCGACCGCCCAGCCCGCGAGCAGTGCCCAGCGGTGGAACCAGCGGGTGAACAGGCCGCCGACCAGGGCCGGCATCGTCTGGAGGATCCAGATGCCGCCGAGCAGCTGGAAATTGATCGCGACCGTCTTGTCCATCGTGAGGACGAAGGCGAGCGCGCCGACCTTGACCAGCAGCGACACCAGCTTGGAGACCTTGGTCTCCTGCTCCGGGGTCGCGTCCGGCCTCAGGAAGTCCTTGTAGATGTTGCGGGTGAAGAGGTTCGCCGCGGCGATCGACATGATCGCGGCGGGCACCAGCGCGCCGATGCCGATGGCGGCGAAGGCGACGCCCGCGAACCAGTCCGGGAACATGTTCTCGAACAGCTGCGGGATGGCCAGCTGCCCGTTGTCCACCTTGATCCCGGCGGCGATGACCATGAAGCCGAGCAGCGCGAGCAGGCCCAGCATCAGCGAGTACAGCGGCAGGATCGTGGTGTTGCGCCGGATGACGTTGCGGCTGCGGCTGGAGAGCGTCGCCGTGATCGAGTGCGGATACATGAACAGCGCCAGCGCCGAGCCCAGCGCCAGGGTGGCGTACCCCCACTGGCCCGCCTCGCCCGGCGCGAGCGCGCCGCGCGGCTTGCCGGTGGCCGGGTTGGTCTCGGAGAACGCCTCGCCCGCCTTGGCGAAGATGTCGTCGAAGCCGCCCAGCTTGATCGGGATGTAGATGATCGCCACCGCGATGACCAGGTAGATCAGCCCGTCCTTGACGAACGCGATGAGCGCGGGCGCCCGCAGCCCGGACGAGTAGGTGTACGCGGCGAGCACCGCGAACGCGATCAGCAGCGGCAGGTCCTTGACGAACCAGTGGGTGTTCTCGCCGCCGCCGACGCCCATCACGTCCAGCACCGCCTGGATGCCGACGAGCTGGAGCGCGATGTACGGCATCGTGGCGAGGATGCCCGTGACGGCGACTGCCAGCGACAGGCCCTTCGAGCCGAAGCGCCCGCGCACGAAGTCCGAGGTGGTGACGTACCCGTGCTTGTGCGAGACCGACCACAGCCGCGGCAGGAAGGTGAAGATCAGCGGGTACACCAGGATGGTGTACGGGACGGCGAAGAAGCCCGCCGCGCCCGCCGCGTAGATCGCCGCCGGCACGGCGACGAAGGTGTACGCGGTGTACAGGTCGCCGCCGAGCAGGAACCAGGTGACCCAGGTGCCGAACGACCGTCCGCCCAGGCCCCATTCGTCGAGGCTGGCCTCGTTCTCGGCCTTGCGCCAGCGCGCCGCGAGGAAGCCCATGACCGTGACGGCCGCGAAGAAGAAGATGAAGACGCCGAGCGCGACGCCGTTCACACCGTCCTTCATGCCGACTCACCTCCCTTGCGGGCGCGCTGGTCGCGCTGCCACAGCTTGTACGCGACCGTCGTGAGCGCGGTGGAGATCAGCACCCAGAGCATCTGGTACCAGTAGAAGAACGGAATGCCGATGAAGGTGGGGTCCACCTTCGCGTACGAACCCACCCAGAGCATCGCCACGAACGGCGCGACGAGGCAGAGGGCGATGACCACCCGCACCGGTGTGACGGTGGGCGGCTTTCCTGCTGGGCCTGCTGGCATGCGGCGACTCCGTCCCCTCGCTGATCACCTTGTGATGCGCAGGAAATCTAGGGGAGGCTTCCGGTCACCGTCACCCCCTGTCCGCATTGCGGTCCGGCAACGGTCCCCTGAGCAGGTACTTCTGTTCGTGATCCCGTCACACGTACGGCAATCGGCCCGCCCCGGGGCATGCCCGGGATCCCCGCGGAGTGCTGCGTTCCACGGGGGCCCGAGCGGTGGCGCGGAATCAGTCCGCGGGCCGCTTGAGGCGTGCCACGAACTTGTACCGGTCGCCGCGGTAGACCGAGCGCACCCACTCCACCGGCTCGCCCTGTCCGTCGAGCGAGTGCCGGGAGAGCATCAGCATCGGCAGGCCCACGTCCGTACCGAGCAGACCGGCCTCGCGCGGGGTGGCCAGCGAGGTCTCGATGGTCTCCTCGGCCTCGGCCAGCCGTACGTCGTACACCTCCGCCAGCGCGGTGTAGAGGGAGGTGTACTTCACCAGCGAACGGCGCAGCGCGGGGAAGCGTTTGGCCGAAAGGTGGGTGGTCTCGATCGCCATCGGCTCACCGCTGGCGAGCCGCAGCCGCTCGATCCGCAGCACCCGGCCGCCGGTGGTGATGTCGAGCAGTCCCGCGAGTGTGTCGTCGGCCGTCACGTAGCCGATGTCCAGCAGCTGGGAGGTCGGTTCGAGGCCCTGGGCGCGCATGTCCTCGGTGTACGAGGTGAGTTGCAGGGCCTGCGAGACCTTCGGCTTGGCGACGAAGGTGCCCTTGCCCTGGATGCGCTCCAGCCGGCCCTCGACGACCAGCTCCTGGAGCGCCTGGCGCACGGTGGTGCGCGAGGTGTCGAACTCGGCGGCCAGGGTCCGCTCCGGCGGCACAGGGGTGCCGGGCGGCATGGTGTCCGTCATGTCGAGCAGATGTCGCTTCAGCCGGTAGTACTTCGGGACGCGCGCCGTCCTTGTGGCCGCGCCCGTCTCGTTCTCCGTACTGCCCCCGTCGGCACCCATGGTCCGCCTTCCCGACGCTTGCGTTGCTGCCGTCACCGGCTCCTCCGTCTGTCGCGGCTCACATGGTGGCACGGTCCGGTCACGGCTGGTCGCCCTCCCTCAGGTGTCGGTCCGATAACGGACGCGAGTGCACTTCTTATACACCCTTGACACCCCAAAAGGTCTAGGCCAAGCTCCCCGTGCTGGTCTAAACCATTAAAGACCAGGTTCCAGCCCCAGCAGTACTCGTCGACGGTCTTCGCGGTGGGGAGGGGTTGCAGCATCCCTGAGGAGGGTGGCGTGAAGCGCAAGCTCATCGCGGCGATCGGCGTCGCGGGCATGTTGGTTTCGGTCGCAGCGTGCGGTTCGGACGACGACAAGACGTCGTCCAAGGACCCGAAGGACCGTAAGGAGACGCTCACCGTCTGGCTGATGTCGGACGCGCAGAGCACCTGGCCCGAGCTGGTCAAGGATGTCAACAGCCAGTTCAAGGCGAAGTACCCGAACGTCAAGGTCGATGTCCAGTACCAGACGTGGGCGGACAAGGCCAAGAAGCTCGACGCCGCTCTGGCCGGCGACAAGTTCCCGGACGTGGTCGAGCTCGGCAACACCGAGACCATGACGTACATCCTCAACGGGGCTCTTGGCGAGATCGACCCGAAGAAGTACGAGAACTCGGACACCTGGATCAAGGGTCTGAAGGACACTTGCGCCTTCGAGGGCAAGCAGTACTGCGTGCCCTACTACGCCGGCGCCCGCGTGGCGATCTACAACAAGGACATGTTCAAGGCCGGCACCGGCAAGGACACCCTCCCCGCCACGCAGGACGAGCTGACCGCCGCGCTCGACAAGGTCGGCGCGAAGTACGGCAAGGACAAGGCGTTCTCGCCGCTGTACCTGCCGGGTCGCTACTGGTACGCCGCGATGTCCTACGTCGCGGCCGAGGGCGGCCGGATAGCCGAGTACGACGAGGGCAAGAAGGAGTGGAAGTCCACCCTCTCCACCCCCGAAGCCCAGAAGGGCATCGGGGACTTCGTCGAGCTGGTCAAGAAGTACAACCGCGGGGACAAGACCAAGGACGAGGCGGACCACGCCAACGTCATGGCCAACGAGAAGACCGCGCTTCTCTACGGCAACGGCTGGGAAGCCGGCAGCGTCGTCGACTCCAAGGCGAACGGCAACCCGAAGCTGGAGGGCAAGATCGCCACGGCGGGCATGCCCGGTCCGAACGGCAAGGCCCTCCCCTCCTTCATCGGCGGCTCCGACCTGGCCACCATCTCCAAGTCCAAGATCCAGGACCTCGGCGAGGAGTGGATCTCGATGTTCACCAGCGAGAAGTCCGAAGAGGTGCTCGCTTCCAAGAACATCCTTCCGAACAACACCAAGCAGCTCGAGCCGCTGAAGGCCAAGCCGGAGACCGCGGCCATCGCCAACGCCGTGCCGGACGCCTGGTTCACGCCGATCGCCCCGGGCTGGACGGCGATCGAGAAGAAGGAAACGCTCGAGATCATGCTGCTCGACATCATCAAGGGCAAGTCGGTCGCGGAGGCCACCGAGGCGGCCGACGCGGAGATCGACTCGATGATCAACAAGGAGTCCTGAGCCTCCGGCTCACGGAGTCCGAGCCGGTGAGTCCGTGAACCACCGACTCCAGTGATCATCTGCGGGGGTGGCAGTCCGAAGGAGCTGCCACCCCTGTCCTCCGGTACCAGGTCCGAACGGAAGGCCAGCACAGTGAGTGCCGCCGATATGAAAGCAGCCGACCCGCCGGTGTCCGTCCCGCGGGCCCCTGAGGGGACGCGACCCCAGCCTGCGACGAACGGGAATCGTCCACCGCGGAAGGCCGGCGCTCTGCTGCCGTACCTCCTGATAGCTCCGGCGTTCATCGCGATCGCCGCCGTGTTCGTCTGGCCCTTCATCAAGACGGTCGTCATGTCCTTCCAGGACGTGGGGCGCCGTGAGCTGTGGACGGGAGATGCCGCTCCGTGGGTGGGCTTCGACCAGTTCACCAACATCCTCGGAGACGGCGAGTTCTGGCACGTCGTCCTGCGGACCGTCGTCTTCATGGCCGTCTGCGTCGTGGCGACCATGGCCGTCGGCCTGGGCCTCTCCATGCTCATGCAGCGGATGTCCACGTGGGTACGGCTCCTGCTGACCGCCGCGCTGGTCGCCGCCTGGTCCATGCCGCTCCTCGTGGCCACCTCCATCTTCCGGTGGTTCGCCGACTCCGACTACGGCGTCCTGAACATGGTGCTGACCAAGTACCTCGGGATCGACGCACAGGGACACAACTGGTTCCTGGACCCGAAGCAGGGCTTCGTCGTCATCGGCGCGGTGGTGGTCTGGGGCGCCGTCCCCTTCGTCTCCGTGACCTTGTACGCCGCGCTGACCCAGGTTCCCAAGGAGCTCGAAGAAGCCGCATCGCTCGACGGAGCCGGCACCTTCGGCGTCTTCCGCTTCGTCACCTGGCCCGTCATCAAGCCGGTCTTCCAGATGGTCGCCACCCTTTCCGTGCTGTGGGACTTCAATGTCTTCGGCCAGATCTTCCTGATGCGCGGCAACAAGCCGGAACCCGAGTACTCCGTCCTCGGCATCTACTCGTTCGAGAAGGCCTTCGAGTCCAACTCGTTCAGCCAGGGCGCCGCCATCTCACTCATCACGGTCCTGCTGCTGTCCGGCGTCGCCGTGTACTACCTGCGCCAGCTGCTCAAGATCGGAGAGGTCGAGTGAGTACCTCCGCCCCCCGGGTCCTCCGCCCGGACCGCAAGAAGAGCCGCATCGGCTACAACATCGCGGGCCTCGTCGCCTTCGTGCTGATGGCGTTCCCGGTCTACTGGCTGATCGTCAGCTCCCTGCGGCCCAACGCCGAGATCCGCAGCTACGACCAGACGCTCTGGCCGACGTCGATCACCTTCGACAACTTCTCCCGGGCCGTCAAACAGCCGAACTTCGCCACCGCCATCGAATCCAGCCTCATCGTGTGCGGTGTCGCTGTCCTCGGCGGCATGCTGCTGGCCACGATCGCGGCCTTCGCCATCGGCCGCTTCCGGTTCCGCGGACGCAAGTTCTTCATGATCGTGCTGCTCGTCGTCCAGCTGCTGCCCCCGACGGCCATGCTGATCCCCATTTACATCCAGCTCAACGACCTCGGTGGACTCAACGAGTACTGGGGCGTCATCGTCATCTACCTCGTCTCCACCCTGCCGTTCGCCACCTGGATGATCCGCGGCTTCGTGATCAACATTCCGCAGGAGCTGGAGGAGTCGGCCATGGTCGACGGCTGCAGCCGGATGGGAGCGTTCTGGCGCGTCACCTTCCCCCTGCTGGCCCCCGGCCTCGCCGCCGCGTCCATCTTCTCGCTGATCACGGCCTGGAACGAATACCTGCTCGCCTACGTCGTGCTGCAGGACAACGACAAATACACGCTCAACGTGTGGCTGATGAACTTCACCACCTCGCGAGGCATCGACTACGGCGCGCTGATGGCGGCCTCCACGCTGATCGCCATCCCGGTCGTGGCCTTCTTCCTGCTGGTCCAGAAGTACATGGCGACCGGCCTCACCTCCGGTGCCGTGAAGGGATAACGCCGCCCATGACCACCCTGATATCCGCCACGGACACCGTCACCCGCGACGCGCTCGCCGTCCTGCAGCCCGGATTCACCGGCACCACCGCCCCGGACTGGGTGCTGCGCCGGGTCGACGAAGGTCTCGCCTCCGTCGCCCTGTTCGGCCGCAACATCCGCACGCCCGAGCAGGTCGCCGCGCTCACCGCCCAGCTCAGGGCCGAGCGCGAGGACATCCTCGTCGCGATCGACGAGGAGGGCGGTGACGTCACCCGCCTGGAGGTGCGCACCGGCTCCTCGTTCCCCGGCAACCTCGCCCTCGGCCACGTCGACGACCTCGGCCTGACCCGCGCGGTCGCCCAGGAGCTCGGCCGCCGGCTCGCCGAGTGCGGCGTCAACCTCAACTGGGCGCCGTCCGCGGACGTCAACTCCAACCCGGGCAACCCGGTCATCGGCGTACGGTCCTTCGGCGCCGACACCCAGCTCGTGGCCCGGCACACCGCCGCATACGTCGAGGGCCTCCAGGCCGCCGGGGTCGCCGCCTGCACCAAGCACTTCCCGGGGCACGGCGACACCGCGATCGACTCGCACCACGCGCTGCCGCGCATCGACGTGGACCTGGAGACCCTGCACGCCCGTGAGCTGGTGCCCTTCCGGGCGGCCATCGCGGCGGGCACCAAGTGCGTGATGAGCGCGCACATCCTGCTGCCGGCGCTCGACCCGGACCACCCCGCCACCGTGAGCCCGCGGATCCTCACCGGCCTGCTCCGCGAGGAGCTGGGCTACGACGGACTGATCATCACCGACGCCGTGGAGATGCAGGCCATCGCCGCGACGTACGGCATCGAGCACGGTTCCGTCCTCGCGATCGCCGCCGGGGCCGACGCGCTGTGCGTCGGCGGCGGCCTGAAGGACGACGGCACGGTGCTCCGGCTGCGCGACGCGCTGGTCCGGGCCGTGCGCAGCGGTGAACTCGCCGAGGAGCGGCTCGCGGACGCGGCCGCACGGGTGCGTGCCCTCGCGTCCTGGACGCAGGGGGCCAGGGGGGCCGGTTCGGAGTCGGGCGCGGCAAGGCAGGAGGGGACCGGGCCCGGCACCGGAACCGGCTCCGGCATCGGCCTGGTCGCCGCCCGCCGGGCGGTGCGGGTGACCGGCTCCGCGGGCCCGCTGACCGAGCCCGCGTACGTCGCCGCGTTCACCTCCGCGTCGAACATCGCCGTCGGCAACGAGACCCCGTGGGGCGTCGCCGCCGAGCTGGCCCGGCTGCTGCCGGGCACCGGGACCGGCGCGTACAGCAGCGAGACCGAGGCACCCGTCGCCGCGGTGCTGCGGGCGGCGGGGGAGCGGCGCATCGTCGTGGTCGTCCGTGACGTCCACCGCCACGCCTGGATGGGCGAGGCGCTCGACGCCCTGGTGGCGCAGCGCCCCGACACGGTCGTCGTCGAGATGGGCGTCCCGCAGGCGGCCCCCAGGGGCGCCCTGCACATCGCCACCCACGGCGCGGCCCGCGTCTGCGGCCTCGCGGCGGCGGAGCTCGTCGTCAGGGGCACGGACGGCCCGACGGCCTGAGAGCCGGCGTGATGAGGGCCGGGGCCGCATCACGCCCGGCCGGGCCCGCGACGGCATACGAGAGGGCCGGGGGCACCCGCGGTGGGTTCCCCGGCCCTCTTCCGTGTGTCCGGGGGTGCCTACAGCCCCTGCCACGCCGGCTTCGCGGCATACGTGGCGCGGAAGTAGTCCGCCAGCTTCAGCTTCGACGCGGCGGCCTCGTCCACCACCACCGTCGCGTGCGGGTGCAGCTGGAGCGCCGAGGCGGGCACGAACGAGGCGACCGGCCCCTCCACTGTCCGCGCAACGGCGTCCGCCTTGCCCTCGCCGGTGGCGAGCAGGATCGGGTGGCGGGACTCCAGGATGGTGCCGATGCCCTGGGTGATCACGTGGTGCGGCACCTGCGTGATGTCGTTGTCGAAGAAGCGCGCGTTGTCGATGCGGGTCTGCTCGGTGAGCGTCTTGATCCGGGTGCGGGAGGCGAGCGAGGAGCACGGCTCGTTGAAGCCGATATGCCCGTCGGTGCCGATGCCGAGGAGCTGCAGGTCCACCCCGCCGGCCTCGGCGAGCGCCTTGTCGTACGCCAGGCAGGCCGCCCGGACGTCCTCGGCGGCGCCGTCCGGGCCCATGAAGGACGCCTCGGACAGGCCGAGCGGTTCGATGACCTCGCGCAGCACCACGGAGCGGTAGGACTCGGGGTGGCCCGCGGGCAGCCCGACGTACTCGTCGAGCTGGCAGATGCGGGCGCGCGAGGCGTCGACGGCACCGGAGCGGACCTTGGCCGCCAGAGCCTGGTAGATGGGCAGCGGGGTCGAGCCGGTGGCAACGCCGAGCAGGGCGTCGGGCTTGCGGCTCAGCAGGGCACCGATGGCCTCCGCGATGAGTTCGCCGCCTGCCTTGGCGTCCGGGACGATGACAACTTCCACGCGGGGCCTGCCGATCTGAAGAGTTGAGTCAGGTGGTATAGACCAATTGGTCTCCAATCTAGCAGACCCGGGCAACGCGGGCACGGGATGTTCACGTCCCGGACGCGGTCCGCCGGCGGATGTCCGGCGCACCGTGCCAGACTCGTCCGAACGGCACTGCCGACGCACCGGGGCGCCGCTGGGAAGTGCTCGACATGTCCGCCATTCTCCGGCCGAGGAGGCGGGCGGCCGGGCCGGATCATGTCCGGTGGGACGGCCGGGCTGCCGACGGCCGGGGTCGCCGGGGAGTTCCGGGCGGTCCTGGAGATCCTGCCGCTCCGGATGCGGCGCAGGAGATGACGATCGCCCGCGGTCAGGACCCTGACGCGCTCCGCGCCCTGGCCGAGGTCACCGGACCCGCCGAATACGGGAACTGCCCCGAAAGCACCCGCGGGCCACGGCGCCGGGACGGGACCCTCGGCCCGTCCGGCACCGCAGCCCGGAGTAAGACCGGCCTTCACGGACGGTCCGGTCGGCCGGCGGTGTGCGGTGCCCCCGGCCGGGGAGAGGTACCGGCGCGGTCAGGGCAGAGAGCGCGGTACCTCGATCCACTCTCCTGTGCGGGGAGAGCGGAAGTTCTGTCCCCAGCATTGTGGACTAGACCATTCGCCGTGTCCATCCATACGACGGCCGCAATTTTCCGGCCTTCTCCCCTTGCACGCACAGCCCGGTCGTCCGGTTCGGAACCATTGCTCCTCCGCGGGTACGCTCGCACACGTGCCCTCCATGAACGACCTCGTCCGCCAGCACACAGCCCTCAGCGACACCGACCTGGAGTGGCTGCACCTGCTGGTCTCGGAGTGGCAGCTGCTCTCCGACCTCTCCTTCGCCGACCTCGTGCTCTGGGTCCCCACCCGTGACGGCACCCGCTATGTGTCCGTGGCGCAGATGCGCCCCAACACCGGCCCCACCTCCTACCAGGACGACATGGTCGGGCATCTGGTGCCGCGCGGCCGCCGTCCGCTGCTGGACGCGGCGCTGGACGAGGGCCGGATCGTGCGCGAGGGCGACCCGGAGTGGCGCGAGGAGGTGCCGGTACGGGTCGAGTCGATCCCCGTGCGCAGGGAGGGCCGGGTCCTCGGCGTCATCGCGCGCAACACGAACCTCCTCACCGTCCGGACCCCGTCCAGGCTGGAGCTCACCTACCTCCAGTCGGCCGCCGACCTGGCCCAGATGATCGCTGCCGGGGCCTTCCCCTTCCCCGGCCAGCAGGTCGACATGGACGCCTCGCCGCGCGTCGGCGACGGGCTGATCCGGCTCGACGCCGACGGGGTCGTCCAGTACGCCAGCCCCAACGGCCTCTCCGCGTACCACCGGCTCGGCCTCGCCTCCGATCTGGTCGGCCAGCACCTGGGCGGCATCACCGCCGAACTCGCTCCCTCCCGGGGCCCGGTGGACGAGGCCCTGGTGAAACTGGCCAGCGGCTACGCGCCCCGGGAGTTCGAGGTCGAGTGCGCGGGCGGGGTGATCCAGCTCCGGGCGATCCCGCTCAAGCCCAAGGGTGTCCGCATCGGCTCCCTGGTCCTGCTCCGGGACGTCACCGAACTCCGCCGCCGCGAACGCGAGTTGATCACCAAGGACGCCACCATCCGGGAGATCCACCACCGGGTGAAGAACAACCTCCAGACCGTTGCCGCCCTGTTGCGCCTCCAGGCCCGGCGGATGGACTCCGTACGGGGCCGCGAGGCGCTCAACGAGGCGGTACGGCGCGTCGGTTCGATCGCCATCGTCCATGAGACGCTGTCCCAGAATCTGGACGAGCGGGTGGAGTTCGACGAGATCGCCGACCGTGTCATCGCGATGGTCGCCGAGATCTCGCCGGGCAAGGTCACCTGCCGCCGGACGGGACGCTTCGGCATCCTCGACGCCGAAGTGGCCACACCCCTGGCGATGGTGCTCACGGAGGTCCTGCAGAACGCCCTGGAACACGCCTTCACCCTCGCCGAGTCCGGCACGGTGGAGGTGTCCGCGGTGCGCGGCGGTTCCTCCGCCGGAGCGCGGCTGCTGATCACGGTCCAGGACGACGGGTGCGGGCTGCCCGAGGGGTTCGATCCGCAGCGCGCCGGCAATCTGGGTCTGCAGATCGTCCGGACACTGGTGGAAGGCGAGTTGGGCGGAACCTTCGGCATGGTCCCGGCCCCCGAGCGCGGCACCCAGGTCGTGCTCGACATCCCCGTCCTGCCCCAGAAGTAGCCCGCCGGCCGGTCTGTTCACCGCTGTGGACGGGCGGACCGGCGGCAGCGTGAACACAGCAGTGAGCCCGGACCGTTCGCACGGTCCGGGCTCACTGTTCATGCATGCGCTTCGGGGGTACTGCGCGCTGCGACTCGGGGGGCGGGGTTGTGCGTACGCTCTGTACGCGCCGCCTGGCTGAGGCTCGTAGCGGTGGCGTCGGTCAGGCGCTGGCGTTGCGCGCCCGGTTGCGAGCGGCGCGACGCTTCATGGCGCGACGCTCGTCCTCGCTGAGGCCACCCCAGACGCCGGAGTCCTGGCCGGACTCGAGCGCCCACTGCAGGCACTGCTCCATGACGGGGCAGCGACGGCAGACGGCCTTGGCTTCCTCGATCTGCAGCAGCGCAGGACCGGTGTTGCCGATGGGGAAGAACAGCTCGGGGTCTTCCTCGCGACAAACGGCGTTGTGACGCCAGTCCATGGCTGCTACCTCTCCTTGGTATTACATACTGTGCTTGTGAATGTGAACGCTTTCACGAATCCCCCCGCAGGTGACGGGCCGACGCCCAGATGAACTGGTTGTGGTCCTGTGCAGTAAGGAGGGGTTCTGGCTCTCAGTGGAGGCCGGTGTTGCGGGCCGTCCCGATCGCCATGTAGAGATTCGCAAACCTCAGCGGCGGATACAACCCCTTCTGGAAACTTTTTTTTGATTCCTCGGTGTCGACTAGGTCACAGCCGTACTTCTATGGGGTGGAGCCCAGCCCAAACGTTCGAGTCAAAGGACTTTGGCCCCTTCCACTCACACAATCACACGCAGTGCACGGCGTACGCCTGTGAACGTCACACTCGTGCGCACTCCCAGGTGGTCGCCGTCCATCTGGAAGGGGAGCGGCACCTTTGAATGCAAGGTGAAGTCCGTGAGGTCATGGAGTGAAACCGCGTGCTTGCCGGACGGGCCCCTCTCCGGGCTCGAAGTGAGCAGCTGGGTGCCGTAGCGGGCGACCGCCGGGGTGGAGAGCCGCTTCAGCCCGAGCACGTCCAGGCCGGTGTCGAAAGTGGCCTTCGGGGACGCGTACAGAGGACGATTGCCCAGGTAGGACCAGGGGGCGGTGTTGGAGATTATGGACAGCGCCAGATCGGTGACCGGTTCGTGCCCGGGGGTCTCCAGGGTCATCACGCCTTGCCTGCGGTGCGGCTCGTCGATGAATTGCCGGAGCACCTGGCGTACGTAGAGCGCGTGCGTGGAGCGCTTGCCGCGTTCGCGTTGCTGTTCGACGCGGCCGACCACGCCCGCGTCGAATCCGAGGCCGGCGCAGAAGGTGAACCAGCGTTCCGGGACCGATTCGTCCTCCGTGCCGGGGGTGCCGACCGCCAGCCCGAGGCCGACCGTGCGTTCGGTCCGGTTGGCGAGTGCGTCCAGGATCGCTCCGGTCGCCTCCACCGCGTCGTTGGGCAGGCCCAGAGCGCGCGCGAACACATTGGTGGACCCGCCGGGGACCACCGCGAGGCGCGGGAGGTTGTCCAGGTCGGGGCCGTTGTGGAGGAGGCCGTTGACGACCTCGTTGACCGTGCCGTCGCCGCCCAGGGCGACCACCATGTCGATGTCGTCGTCGTCCGCGGCCCGCCGCCCCAGGTCCCGGGCGTGGCCGCGGTATTCCGTGGTCACGGCCTCCAGCTTCATCTCGCTGGCCAGCGCGTGGATGAGCACGTCACGGGTCCGCGCACTGGTGGTGGTAGCAGCTGGATTGACCACGAGGAGTGCGCGCATGACGGCCAGACTACCTACCGTGCGGTATCACTCTGAAGTCCTGCCCCCAGACCTTCACGCTCGGTGACGGTCCGGGTGCTGCGGGGCGGGCCGGTCCTCCGTCCCCGTACCGATTCCGACCCCGGCTTCGCTTTCGTGACCTCGGGATGCCAACCTGCAAGGGTGAGTACTCAGCAGAACACGCCCGCCTCGTCGCCCTCGCCGAGGCTCGAACCGGTGAAGCCGAGCAGGATCACTCTCGTTGCCGCACTCACCGCCCTGGAAGGGGCGGCGCTGGCCATCGGCGGGATCTACATGCTGGTCATGGGTCTGCTCGGAGACCCCGAGAGCCCGCAGCAGGCGGAGATGGGCGGTCTGACGCTGATCGCGCTCGCCCTGATCCCGCTGTCCGCCGCCCGCGGTCTGCTGCGGCGGCGCAGCTGGAGCCGCGGTCCCGCGCTCATCACGCAGATCATCGCGCTCCCGGTGGCCTGGACGCTGCTGAGGTCGCACGGCGCGCTGATCCCGGCCGGGATCGTCCTCGCCGCGGTGACCCTGACGGCGCTCTACCAGCTGGTCAGGCCGACGACGGTCGAGGCGCTCGGTATCCGCCGGCCGGGCACCAACCCGGAGAACTGAGTGCGCCCCGCCCGATGACCGGGCGGGGCGGACCGGCGCCACCGGGCGGCCGCCTACTCCTCGACGAGCAACCGCTCGCGCAGCTGTGCCAGCGTGCGGGCCAGCAGCCGGGAGACATGCATCTGCGAGATGCCGACCTCCTGCGCGATCTGCGACTGGGTCATGTTGCCGAAGAAGCGCAGCAGCAGAATCCGCTTCTCGCGCGGCGGCAGGTCCTCCAGCAGCGGCTTGAGCGACTCCCGGTACTCGACGCCCTCCAGCGCCTCGTCCTCGGAGCCCAGTGTGTCCGCGACCGCGGGGGACTCGTCGTCCGTGTCCGGCACGTCCAGTGAGAGCGTGCTGTACGCGTTGGCCGACTCCAGGCCCTCCAGGACCTCTTCCTCGGAGATGCCCAGTCGCTCCGCCAGCTCGTGGACCGTGGGTGAGCGGCCGTGCTGCTGGGAGAGCTCCGCGGTGGCCGTGGTCAGCGAGAGCCGCAGCTCCTGGAGCCGGCGCGGCACCCGGACCGCCCAGCCCTTGTCACGGAAGTGGCGCTTGATCTCGCCCACGACCGTCGGGGTCGCGTACGTCGAGAACTCGACGCCGCGGTCCGGGTCGAACCGGTCCACCGACTTGATCAGGCCGATCGTGGCGACCTGGGTCAGATCGTCGAGCGGCTCGCCGCGGTTGCGGAACCGGCGGGCCAGATGCTCCACGAGCGGCAGATGCATCCGCACCAGCTGATTGCGCAGCTCCGCCTTCTCGGGCGAGCCGTCGGGGAGCGCGCGCAGTTCGACGAAGAGCGCCCGCGCCCCGCTGCGGTCGTGTGGATCGTGGTGCCCGTGCTCGCTCATCTGGCCTGCCCGCTCCGCCTGCGACTGCTCCACCGCGACCGTACGGCCTGTCGGCCCGTCCCCGTCCACCGGATGGGGGAGGGCCTGTTGTTCCGGGATGCCTGCTGCGCGCACCACCCCTGGTCGCATCGATTCGTCCCGCACAGGACCGTCCCCGTTCCCGCTGCTCACGCCGGCCCGGGTCCCGCGCCGCGCTGTTTGTAGAGGCTGATGCTGACCGTACGGTCGTCGGCCACCGAGGAGTCGACCTTCCCGGCCAGTGCGGAGAGCACCGTCCAGGCGAAGGTGTCGCGCTCCGGTGCCCGTCCGTCCGTCGTGGGGGCGGCCACCGTGACCTCGAGAGAATCCTCGACGAGCCGGAAGACGCAGCTGAGGACGGAGCCCGGCACGGCCTGCTGAAGCAGGATCGCGCAGGCCTCGTCGACCGCGATGCGAAGATCCTCGATCTCGTCGAGGGTGAAGTCCAAGCGCGCTGCGAGACCGGCCGTGGCCGTACGCAGCACCGACAGGTAGGCACCCGCAGCGGGCAGCCGGACCTCTACGAAGTCCTGATTCCCGGGCTCGCCTGCGATCTGGGACACCCTCACCTCCAAGGTGGCACAAACTCTTTCGAGGATCCGGGAAGGGTGCCCCGGAGCCATGCGGTACGTCTTCGGTTCTGGTCCGCGACGCTATCGCGACCCATGATGCCGTGTCGCCAGAGCCCCAGCCCATGGCTGTCACTCATGGTAAGCCCATGGGTACACACAGTGGGTAGGGGTCTGCGGCGGTCAATTGCGAACAACCGGCGCCGGTTTGACGTACCCAGGCCTCAGACGATCGAACCGTCCTCGAAGCACCAGCGCCAGCTCTCGCCCGGCTCGAAGCTCCGCATCACCGGATGGCCCGTCTCCTTGAAGTGGCCCGTGGCGTGCTGGAGCGGCGACGAATCACAGCAGCCGACATGGCCGCAGACCAGGCAGAGCCGCAGCTGCACGGGGTGGGTGCCCGCCGCGAGGCAGCCGGGACACGTCGCGCTGAGCGGTGCCGGTTCGGGGCGCGGCAGTGCGGACACATGGAGGCAGTCACTCATGATTGTCAGGTTACGACGGATGCGAGGACCGTGGAATGGACGTATTGCCGCTGGTGGGACTGGTCGCGGCCAGTGCGGCGGTCGCGGGGGCGGCCCGCCGTACCCCGGTGCCTGCCCCGCTGCTGCTCGTCACCGTGGGCCTGATCGCCTCCTATCTGCCCGGGGTGCCCACCTACACCCTGGACGCGCACATCGTGCTGCCGCTGCTGCTGCCGCCCTTGCTCTACACGGCGGCCGTCGACAGCTCGTACCTCGATCTGCGGGCCAATCTCCGGCCGGTCGCGCTGCTGTCGGTCGGTTACGTCCTGTTCGCGACGGTCGCGGTCGGCTGGCTGGCGTACCGCCTCGTGCCCGACCTGCCGCTCACCGCCGCGCTGGTGCTCGGCGCGGTCGTCGCCCCGCCGGACGCGGTCACGGCCGCCGCGATCGCGCGCCGGGTCGGGCTGCCCGGCCGGGTCACGACGGTCCTGCAGGGCGAGTCCCTGGTGAACGACGCCACCGCGATCACCGCCTACAAGGTGGCGGTCGCCGCCGCCGTGGGCGAGGGGATGAGCTGGGGCGCTGCGATCGGCGAGTTCTTCCTCGCCGCGGTCGGCGGGGTCGCGGTCGGCCTGGCGCTGATGGTGCCGCTGCACTGGCTGCGCACCCACCTCAAGGAAGCGCTGCTGCAGAACACGCTGTCGCTGCTGATCCCCTTCGTGGCGTACGCGGCGGCCGAACACGTACACGCCTCCGGGGTGCTCGCCGTGGTCGTCGTGGCGCTCTACCTGGGGCACCGGGCCTGGCAGGTGGACTTCGCGACCCGGCTCCAGGAGGCGGCCGTCTGGAAGATGGTCGCGTTCGTCCTGGAGTCCGCGGTCTTCGCGCTGATCGGGCTCCAGCTGCCCTTCGTGCTGAAGGGGCTCGGCGCGTACGCCGTGGGTGACGCGGTCCGGTACGCGGTGGCCGTCTTCCTCGCCGTGGTCGTGGTCCGCTTCATCTGGGTCTATCCGGCGACGTACCTGCCCCGGTGGCTGTCGAAACGGATCAGGGAACGCGAGCCCGACACCGACTGGACGGCGCCGCTGATCGTCAGCTGGGCCGGGATGCGCGGCGTCGTCTCGCTCGCCATCGCCTTCTCCATCCCGTTCGCCGTGTCCGACGGGAGCCCGTTTCCGGCCCGCAACCTGGTGCTGTTCCTGACCTTCACCACCGTCATCGGCACCCTGGTCGTCCAGGGGCTCAGCCTGCCGCTGCTGGTGCGGGTCCTGAAGCTCCCGGGGCGCGACGCGAAGGCCCAGACGCTGGCCGAGGCGCAGGCCCAGAGCGAGGCATCCGCGGCCGCCGAGGCGCGGCTGGACGAGCTGCTCGCCGATCGCCGCAACCAGCTGCCGGGACCCCTCGCCGACCGGCTGCGCACCGTGCTGGAGCGCCGCCGCAACGCCGTGTGGGAGCGGCTGGGCGCGGCCAATCCGCTGACCGGGGAGTCGGCGGACGACACCTACCGACGGCTGGCCAGGGAGATGATCGAGGCCGAGCGGTCGGTCTTCGTGACGCTGCGGGACGAGCGGCGGATCGACGACGAGATGCTGCGGACGCTGCTCAGACGGCTCGACCTGGAGGAGGCGGCGGCCTACCGGGAGGAGTCGGACGCCCCCTGAGGGCTGCCCGTGACGACCGCCGCGACCGTGGTTCCCGGAGGGAACGCGCCCTCCCCGGCCAGTTCGGTGAGCGCGTGGAGCAGCTTGGCGACGTAGAGCCGCTCCACGGGCAGGCCGTGTCGCTGCTCGAAGTCGTCGGCGAAGGCGTGCAGGGCCGGGGTCGTACGGGCGTAGCCGCCGAAGTGGAAGCGCTCGTCCAGGGACCACGACCCGGCCGGGCCGCCGAAGGCCTCCTGCTGCAGTTCGCGCACCGCGTCCCCGAGGAAGCCGCCGCGCAGCACCGGGACGCCGAGGGCGCGCTGCCCGGGGGCGAGGCCGGCGGCGAGACCGGCGAGGGTGCCCCCGGTGCCGCAGGCCACCGCGACCGTGTCGGCCCGGCCGCGCAGCTCGCGCCCCAGCTCTGTGCAGCCCTGTGCGGCCAGGGCGTTGCTGCCGCCCTCCGGGACGACACAGCATTCCCCGAAGGCGCTCAGCAGCCCCGCCAGGACCTCAGGATCGCCCTTCGCGCGGTAGGTCGCGCGGTCCACGAAGTGCAGGGTCATGCCGTCGGCGGCGCACCGGGCCAGTGAGGGGTTCAGCGGCCGGCCGGCCAGTTCGTCGCCGCGTACGACCCCGACGGTGGGAAAGCCGAGCAGCCGCCCGGCGGCGGCGGTGGCCCGCAGGTGGTTGGAGTACGCGCCGCCGAAGGTCAGCACGGTGCGCCCGGCGGCGGCCCGCAGATTGGGGGCGAGCTTGCGCCATTTGTTGCCGGGCAGATCGGGGTGGATCAGATCGTCACGCTTGAGCAGCAGCCGTACGCCGCGGCGCGCGAAGCGCTCGTCCTCGACCGGCTGCAGGGGCGAGGGCAGCACCGGCCGCAGCCGGGCGAGGTCGAGCGCTTCGGAGGCCATGCCGCAATTGTCGCCGGACCGCAGGGGCGCCGGACTCAGTCCTGGGTGAGCCACATGTCGGGGCCGAACACCTCGTAGTGGATGTCGGCCGCCGGGACGCCCTTGGCCAGCAGCTGGGTGCGTACGGCGCGCATGAAGGGGAGGGGGCCGCAGAGATAGGCGTGGGTGCCGGGGGCGACGGCGAGGTCGCTCAGATCGACCTGGCCGGTGCGCTCGGCGGGGTGGCCGGGCTCGGGGTCCTCGTACCAGAAGTGGGCGGTGGCGTCGGGGAGCTTGCCGGTGAGCAGGGCGTGGTCGGTGCGCATCGCGTGGGTGGCGGGGGAGCGGTCGCCGTGCACGACGGTGACCGGGGCGCGGTGCCCGGTCGCCGCGAGGTGGTCCAGCATCGAGAGCATCGGGGTGCAGCCGATGCCGGCGGAGGCGAGCAGGAGCGGCGCGTCGGCGGATCCGAGTACGAGGTCGCCGTACGGTGCGGAGACCCGCAGCAGGTCGCCGGCCTTCACCTCGGTGTGCAGATGGTTCGAGACCTCGCCGTCCGGCGCGCCGCCGCCGTGCACCCGCTTGACGGTGATCGAACGGAGCCGCGAGCCGGGGGCGCAGGAGAGGCTGTACTGGCGTATCTGGCGGGCCCCGTCGGGGAGTTCCACCTGTACGGAGACGTACTGGCCGGGCCGGAAGGCGGGGGCGGGCGCTCCGTCGGCCGGGCGGAGCTGGAAGGTGTCGACATCGGCGGTCTCCTCGATCCGGGCGGCCACCTCCCACTCGCGCCACACGTCGCCGGCGACGACGCCCTGCTGTGCGTACAGCCGCTCCTCGATCGAGATCAGGGCACCGGCCATCAGCCAGTAGACCTCGTCCCACGCGGCGGCGACCTCCGGGGTGACCGCGTCGCCGAGCACTTCGGCGATGGCGGCGAACAGATGGGTGTGCACGATGTCGTACTGGGCGGCGGTGACGCCGAGCGAGGCGTGCTTGTGGGCGATCCGGCCGAGCATCACGTCGGGGCGGGTGTCCGGGTGCTCGATCAGATGGGTCGCGAAGGCGGCGATGGAGCCCGCGAGGGCCTGCCGCTGGGCGCCGGACGCCTGGTTGCCGCGGTTGAAGAGGTCGCGCAGCAGCTCGGGGTGGGCCTCGAAGAGCTTGCGGTAGAAGAGATCGGCGATGTCCCCGATCGCCGCGCCCACGGCGGGGAGGGTGGCACGGACAGTGGCGGTCGACGTCTCGGAGAGCATCAGGACTCCTCATTTGAATTGGTATTTGAGATTCGTATTTTTGGGCAGGACGGAACCGGGCAAGGCGAAGCCGGGTGGTTGCGGAATCGGGCGCCGGGGCCCGTGGTGCGGCGGCTCAGCCGGTGTCCGGGCGGCGACCGCTGATGCCGATCAGCAGTGGTCCGGTGGGGGATGCGACCAGTTCGGTGACGGTGAGCGGATCGAGCGAGGCGTAGAACGCCTCCTCGGCGAGGCGCAGGGCGCTGCGCAGCCGGCAGGCCGAGCGGAGGGGGCAGGGGGTGCTGCCCTCGCAGTCGACGACGTCGCCGGGCCCTTCCAGCTCCCGGACGAGTCCGCCGATCGAGGCGGAGCGGCCCGCCCCGGTGAGACTCAGCCCCCCGCCGCGGCCCCGTCGCGCCTCGATGAGGCCGAGGTGCTGGAGCCTGGCGACGACCTTCGCGGTGTGGGTGTACGGCACCTGCATGGTGGCCGCCACCTCCCGGGTGGTCGGCGGGTCCTCGTTCTCCGCGACGGCGAGGCGCATCAGTACGCGCAGCGCCACGTCGGTGAATCTCGTCAGCCGCATGGCAGCAACCGTAGATAAGTTGCATCGAGGATGCAACTTAAAGCGCTCCGCGGACATCGCTCAGCGTTGTGCCCAGCCCAAAGCCGATTAGTCACACTCTTTTGTGTAATGGCGCGACCACTCTCCGCGCTGAAAGGCTCTTCGTGCAGGTCAGCCGAAGAGGGAGAGGACGTCAGATGTCCGTTGGTGAAGAGGTTCAGAGCGCGTCGTTGCCGCCGCAGCAGAGTCTGGGGACGGCAGCGGCGCGGAACCTCGCGACGACCACCAAGTCCGCCCCGCAGATGCAGGAGATCACCTCGCGGTGGCTGCTGAAGATGCTGCCGTGGGTGCAGGTGCAGGGTGGTACCTACCGGGTGAACCGCAGGCTGAGCTACTCGGTCGGGGACGGCAGGGTGACCTTCGTGCAGACCGGTGACCGGGTCGCGGTCATCCCCGCCGAGCTCGGAGAGCTCCCCGCCCTGCGGGACTTCGGTGACGAGGAGGCGCTGGGCGAGCTCGCCCGGCGGTGCGAACAGCGCGAGATCGCGGCCGGGCAGGTGCTGGCCGCGTCGGGGGACGCGGCGGACAGCGTCTATCTGCTGGCACACGGCAAGGTCGAGAAGATCGGCACCGGTCCGTACGGGGACGAGACGGTGCTCGGGGTCCACGCCGACGGGGCCTACTTCGGGGACCAGGCCCTGGTGGACGGCGACGCCGTCTGGGAGTACACGGCCCGTGCCGTCACCGCCTGCACGGTGCTGACGCTGAGCCGGGCGGACGTGCTGAACCTCGCCGAGCGCGCCGACTCGCTCCGCGACCATCTCGCCGGACTGCTCAGCATCCCGGAGCAGCGCACCAACAAGTACGGCGAGGCGGCGATCGACCTCTCCGCCGGCCATGTCGGCGAGGCCGTCGTCCCGCACACGTACGTCGACTACGACGCATCCCCCCGTGAGTACGAACTGAGCGTCGCCCAGACCGTGCTGAAGGTCCACAGCCGGGTCGCCGACCTCTACAACCAGCCGATGAACCAGACCGAGCAGCAGTTGCGGCTCACAGTCGAGGCGCTGCGCGAGCGCCAGGAGCACGAGCTGATCAACAACCGCGAGTTCGGGCTGCTCAACAACTGCGACTACGGTCAGCGCCTCCAGCCGCACGACGGCGCGCCCGGCCCCGACGACATGGACGAGCTGCTTTCGCGCCGCCGCGGCTCGAAGCTCTTCCTCGCCCACCCGAAGGCCATCGCCGCGTTCGGCCGTGAGTGCAACAAGCGCGGTCTGGTGCCGGAGAGCGTCGACGTCGGCGGACACCACGTGCCGGCCTGGCGAGGGGTGCCGATCTTCCCGTGCAACAAGATCCCGGTCACCGACGCCCGGACCACGTCGATCATCTGCATGAGGACGGGTGAGGCCGAGCAGGGCGTCATCGGACTCCAGCAGTCCGGCATCCCCGACGAGATCGAGCCCAGCCTCTCGGTCCGCTTCATGGGGATCGACGAGCAGGCGATCATCTCCTATCTGGTGACGGCCTACTACTCCGCGGCCATCCTCGTGCCGGACGCCCTGGGCGTGCTGGAAAACGTCGAGGTCAGCCGCTGGCGGTAGCCCCTCGGGGGTCCGGACGGCGATGTCCGGGTCCCCGTCAACCTCCGCCACCGGGCAGCCGTGCCCGGGGCGGCCTCGGGAGGACGGCCCAGTGAAAACCCACCACGTACCCCAACCACCCACACCCCGGGCCCCGGGCGACGACGCCCTGCCCGGCAGTGCCCCGCCCGCCCCCGTGGGGCAGGGCGCCGACGGCCCGCCCGCCCCCGCCGCGACACAGGGCCGGGAGGCCGAGGTCCTCCTGGAACGGACCCGGGCCCTGGTCGACCCCCGACTGCGCGCCGCCGTCGCATCGTTGCCCGGGTCGATCCGCCGCGTCGCGATGTACCACTTCGGCTGGCAGGAGGTCGACGGCAGCCCCTCCTCCGGGCCGGCCGGAAAGGCGGTCAGGCCCGCATTGGTCCTCGCAGCCACCCGTGCGCTGGGCGGCGACCAGGCACAGGCGGTACGGGCCGCCGTCGCCGTGGAGCTGGTTCACAACTTCACCCTGCTGCACGACGACGTCATCGACGAGGACCGGACGCGCCGTCACCGGGCCACCGCCTGGGCCGTCTTCGGTATCCCCGACGCGGTCATCGCGGGCGACGCCATGCTCGCCCTCGCCCAGCGGCTGCTCGCCGATGACCCGTCCCCGGCCGGGATCCGCGCCTCGGCACGGCTGTCGAGCTGTGTCATCGAGCTGTGCGCGGGCCAGCAGGCCGACTGCGCCTTCGAGGACCGGGGCCCCGACGAGGTCACGCTGGACGAGTGCCTGACCATGGCCACGGCCAAGACCGGTGCTCTGCTCGGCTGCGCCTGCGCGCTGGGAGCGCTGTACGCGGGGGCGGGGGAGCGGGCGGTCGGCGCGATGGACGGATTCGGCCGGGAAGCGGGCCTCGCCTTCCAGCTCATCGACGACCTGATCGGCATCTGGGGGGACCCGGCGCGGACCGGGAAGCCGGTCGGGGCGGATCTCGTCGCCCACAAGAAGTCCCTGCCCGTCGTCGCCGCGCTGACCTCCGGCACCCCGGCGGCGGCCGAACTCGCCACGCTGTACCAAGGATCGATGAACACACCCGGCGAGGTGAGCCGCGCCGCCGACGCCGTCGACCGGGCCGGCGGCCGGGACTGGGCGCAGATCGCCGCGGCGGACCGGATGGCCCGCGCGGTCCACCATCTGTCCCGGGCGGTCCCCGATCCGGCCCGCGCGGGCGACCTCCTGACCCTGGCGGAGTTCGTCACCCGCCGGACGCACTGACCGCGGAGCGGAGGGGGAGAACAGGAACAAGCCGCCGAGGTCACAAGGCCCGTGAGAGGAAACGGAGGGCGACCGGGCGACTGTCATGGGCACGGGCTACAGTCCGTGCCCATGACAGACGAGTCATGGGCAGGGTGGTACCGGGACCGACAGGGTTCCGACGCCGTCGTCCTCACCACCGACGGACAGCAACTACGCCTCCGGACAAGGGGCATCGACTTCGAGGGCACGAGCTTCGACGGCCTCGCCCCGGCCGTCGGCACGCCACCGGCCGACGACCGGTTCACCCTGGTGGACGGCGCACTGAGCGACTGCGTTCTGGAGTGGGACCTGCCGCTCCCGGTCATCTGGGACGGAGCCGTCCACCAGGCCACGCTCAGCTGCCTGTTGTCGCTGCGCCGCCCCGATTCGCACCTCGGCCTGGAGTTGCAGTTCGGGGGCGCGGCCTACGCGTCCCATCGCGCCGAGAGCGACTTCGCGTCCGCGCTCGCCACGATCCAGCGCGCCCTGCCGCCCGGCGTGCGCATACAGACCTGCATCGCCTGTGCCTTCTCGGACTACTTCCCGGCCCCGGCCACGGGCCGCGGACTCTCCGGCGGCCTCGCCTGTTTCCGGGGTGCCAAGGACGCCTACCGAGGGGCGGCCGGTGAGGGCGATGTCCGGGACCTGTGGGACCGGCGCACCGGGTTCGTCCAGGAGATCTGGAGCTGCCGCGAGTACGAGCCCCGCCCGGAGCAGGGAGCCGGTACCGGCCACCGGGGCGCCTTCCCGCTGGAACACGCCTGATCGCCCGGCCCCGGCGCGCAGGAGACCGCCGCGCTGGGGGCCACCCCGTCCTACGAGGTGGCCCCGCCGGCGCGACGTGTCCGGACCGGGACGGTCAGGAGGTGCTGCGCGCGAGGGAAGCCGCGAAGCCGAACTGCCACAGGTAGTTGACCTGGCTGCGCTCGTTCGCATTGGGGTACGGGTTGGTGCAGGAAGTGCCGGGGCCGCCGCCCGACATCAGCTCGCTGCACGGGCCGGAGTAGTGGTCCGGAAGGCCGAGCACGTGCCCGGTCTCGTGCGCGGTGACGCGGGTCGAGTTGTACTGCTGGTTCTGCGCGTAGTCCAGGAAGATGTACCCGTTGCCGTGCCCGTCGGTGCTCGCGTACGAGCCCCTGGAGTCATTGCCCTCGTAGTAGGTGAAGTCGGCGTTCGAGCCCTCCTGCAGGCGGACGTTGGAGACGGAGCTGTTCCAGATCTGCGCGCTGCTGGCTATCTGGGAGCGGAAGCTGGGCGCGTTGGCGGCGCTGTAGACGACGGTGACCGACTGCGCGCCGGGGTTCGCCGCCTGCTTCTTTGCCACGGACTTGGCGACCGCCTCGAAGAACGCCTTGTTCGCGGCGGCGTTCTCGTGCGACCCGGCGTAGGTGGTGTAGCCGGCGCGGGCGTCCGAGGCGGTGGGTGCTGCGGCGGGGGCCGAGGAGGCGATCGCCGGTGCCGTGCCCAGCGCGGCCGCGAGGCCGAAGCCGAGGCCGACCACGGCCGACATGACGGTCCTGGGGTGTCTCATGGGGGGGTCTCCTACCGTTACCGGTCCGATGAACCCGTCCGATGATCGGACTCGGACGGGTGCGGTACGGAGAGAGTGTCGGGGAGCGGAAGGCGTGGCGGATGATGTCAACCGGCGATAGCACCGGGCTATCGCAGGCCCCGGTACCGTCGCCGAAGAGTCCGCCAACTCCAGGTGAATTAAAGGGGTTTGATGCGATTGGGGAGTCTGGTGCGAGCGTCGCCCGCCGCCCTACGCTCGATCGTATGGAGCTTGAGGTGAGACACCTCAGGGCGCTGTGCGCCATCGCGGACACGGGCAGCCTGCACCAAGCCGCCCGCAGACTGGGCGTGAGCCAGCCCTCCCTGACCACCCAGCTGCGCCGGATCGAGAACACCCTGGGCGCCGAGCTGTTCCGCCGCGAACGGACCGGCTGCCGGCCGACGTTGCTCGGCCGCGCCGTGCTCAGCCGGGCCCGCCCCCTGGTCGACGGGATGACCGCCCTGGTCAGCGACGCGAAGGCGGAGGCCGAAGCGGTCCGGGCCTCCGGGCCCCGACTGCGCATCGGTTGCACGGCGAGCCGGGTCATCGGCGGATGGCTGCGCAGGCTGCGGCTCCGGCTCCCCGGTACCGACATCTCGCTGCGGGTCGACGTATCGGCCCGCGCACTGCTCCGCGACGTCGGGGCGGGCGGGCTCGACGTCGCCTTCGTGCACGAGGTCGAGGGCTGCCCGCTGACCGTCCCCGAGGGCCTGGAGCAGCGCGTACTCCTGGACCGTGAACCGCAGTTCATCTCCATGGCCAGGGACCACCCGGCCGCTGCCCGGCCCGTCGTCGACCTCGCCGATCTGGCCGCCGACCGGTGGATGGTCGACCCCACGGTGGACGGCGAATGGGACGGGCTGCGCCGGGTGTTCGACGAGGCCGGTCTCGCGCCCACCGTCCTGCACGGCGACTACCTCACCGCCGCCTCCCTCATCGTGCTCGGCGAGGCGGTCGCCCCTTGCCAGCCCACCTCCGGGCCCCGCGACGACATGGCGATCCGCCCGCTGCGCGACGACCCCCTCGCCGTACGGCTGCTGCTGGTGTCACGTCCGGGCCTCGACACGGCGACGGTCTACGGGGAGCTGGAGGCGGCCTACCGGGAGGCGGCCCGGCGCGCGGCCGGGTACCACCAGTGGCTGCTGCGCAACCGCAGCCCGCTCGCCCGCACCCCGTGAAGTGCCCGGTTCCCGATTCCGCCGAGAGCGAGGACCGGTTCCCACCCGGCCGCCCGGCGGGCAGAGTCGGTGCCATGAGGCTTCTGATGCTGGGTGGTACGGAATTCGTCGGGCGCGCCGTCACCGAGGCGGCGCTGGCGCGGGGCTGGGACGTCACGGTGTTCCACCGCGGCCGGCACGCGCCCCCGCCGGGCGTGACGGAGCTCCTCGGCGACCGCACCGCCGAGGGCGGCCTCGCGGCCCTGACCGGACCGGGACCCGCAGCCGGCACGGTCGACGAACCCGGCGACGGGTACACCTGGGACCTGGTGGTCGACACCTGGAGCGGCGCCCCCTCGGCGGTACGGGACGCGGCCCGCCTGCTGACCGGCCGGGCCGCCCGGTACGCCTATGTCTCCAGCCGCTCCGTGTACGACTACCCGGCCCCGGCCGGTCTGCCGGAGGAGGGTCCGCTGGTGGCCGGTGCCTCGCCCGACGCGGGCGGGGACGTCTCGTACCCCCTGGCCAAGCGCGGCGGCGAACTGGCCGCGCTCGACGCCTTCGGTGACCGGGCCCTCCTGGCCCGCGCGGGACTGATCCTGGGCCCCTGGGAGAACATCGGCAGACTGCCCTGGTGGCTGCTGCGGATCGCCCGGGGCGGACCCGTACTGGCCCCGGGCACACCGGATCTGAAGCTTCAGTACATCGACGCCCGCGACCTCGCCGACTGGCTGCTGGACGCCGCCCGCAGCGGTCTGCACGGACCGTACAACCTGGTCAGTCGGCCGGGCCACGCCACCATGGGGCAACTGCTGGAGGCCTGTGTACGTGTCACCGGCTCCGACGCGGAACTGCGCTGGACGCCCGCGGAGAAGATCCTCGCGGCGGGCGTGGAGCCGTGGAGCGACCTGCCGGTCTGGCTGCCGCCGGGCGAGCTGTACGACACCATGCACTGCGGTGACGTCAGCAAGGCGTACGCGGCCGGCCTGCGCTGCCGCCCGGTCGAGGAGACGGTCGCCGACACCTGGAAGTGGCTGGAGGAGCTGGGCGGACAGGCCCCGCAGCGCCCGGACCGGCCCGCGGTCGGCCTGGCCCCGGGTGCGGAGGCCGGACTCCTGGCGGACCCGGCCTGATGCAGCACGGGTGGCGTCCGGGGGCTGCTGACGCCCCGTCGGCCATGTGCCCGCGCGCACGGGCGTACCCGTCCCCGGCTCCACGTATACGAGTGCATCGGGGTCGCACCGGGCGGGACCGCAGCCCACACCGTCCCACATCTGGCCGCACGAGCCCGACGGGCCGGACGAGCCCCGTCCCGGGTGCGCGCGCCGCACACAGGTGCGCGCGGCGGTGAACGGGTTCTCGGCGCAATCGCCGCCGCGCTGCTCGTGGCCGGATCGGCGGCCACGCTGATGGCCCGGAGGGCGCGTCGACGCGGCTAGTTTGGGCCCATGGCCGAACTGCTGCTGCACCTCACCGAAGGCCCCCTGTGGGAGGCGGCCCGCGGGATCGGGACGTACGAGATGTCCACCCGCGGCCGCACCCTGCACGAAGAGGGCTTCATCCATTGCTCGCTGCCGCACCAGCTCGCCGGCGTGGCCGAGATGCTGTACGGCGCCGGGAGCGGGGCCGGGACCGGGGACCAGGAACTCGTGGTCCTCGTCATCGATCCCGGCCGGCTCCCCGTGCCCGTACGGTACGAGTCCGTCGCGCCCGGCCGCGAGGAGTTCCCGCACATCTACGGACCCGTCCCGGTGGACGCGGTCGTGGAGGTGCGGCCCTGGCCGCGCGAGGAAGGCGTCCCCGCATGAACAACCCACCCCCCACCGGCCCGGAGAACCCGAGCGCCCCCATCGTCGCCGTCACCGGCGCGGGCGGAGCCGTCGGCGGACGTGTCGCGCGGCGTCTGGCGCGCGCCGGCGTGCCCGTGCGGCTCCTCGGTCGCGATCCGTCCCGGCTGCCCGAACTGCCCGGCGCCGTCGCCGCGCCGCCCGCCCGGTACGGCGACGGGGAAGCCATGCGCCGCGCCCTGGCCGGGGCGCACACGCTGTTCCTCGTCTCGGCGCACGAGAGCCCGTACCGGGTGCGCGAGCACACGACGGCCGTGGACGCGGCGGTCGCCGTGGGCGTCGAGCGCATCGTGTACGTCTCCTTCCTGGGCGCGGCGCCGGACGCCACGTTCACCTTCGCCCGGGACCACTGGCACACCGAGGCGCACATCCGGGCCACCGATGTCCGCTACACCTTTCTGCGCGACAGCCTGTACCTGGCCGGGATCCCGGCCATGACCGGCGCCGACGGCGTACTGCGCGGCCCGGCCGGCGACGGCCGCGTGGCGGCGGTGGCGCACGACGACATCGCGGACGTCGCGGTCGCCGTTCTGCTGGCCGACACCGAGAGCGACGACACCCGCTACGACGGGTTCACCTACGACCTCACGGGCCCGGAGGCGTTCACCCTCGCCGAGGCGGCCGAGGAGCTCAGCAGGGTCACCGGCCGGACCATCACCTACCTGCCGGAGACCCGGGAGGAGGCCTACGCCTCCCGGGCGCAGTACGGTGCCGAGGACTGGGAGGTGGCCGGCTGGGTGACGTCGTACGAGGCCATCGCCGCCGGCGAGATGGCCGCGGTCTCGGACGCGGTGCCGGACTTCACCGGGCATCCGGCGACGAGCCTGGCGGCCTTTCTGAGGGACCATCCGGACAGCTACCGGCATCTGCTGACGACGGACTGACGCCCGCGGCGGGCGGTTCCGGAGAGGGAGAGGGGCCTGCGGCCATGCGTACGGAAACCCCGTGGGGCCCCTGGGACCCGCCCCCGCCGGACGAGGCCGCCCGCCTCTTCGCACCCTTGCGTGCCCCCTGGTGGATCGCCGGGGGATACGCGGTCGAGTTCGCCGTGGGCCACGCCTTCCGGGACCACGGCGACATCGACGTACTCCTGCTCCGCCGCGACCAGTTCGCCGCCCAGCTCCTCCTGGCGGACTGGGAGTGGTGGGCCGCGGACCCGCCCGGCACGCTGCGCCGCTGGCTCCCCGGCGAGGTCCTGCCGCCGTACGTGCACGACATCTGGTGCCGCCCGGGGCCGGACGAGCCGTGGCGCGTCCAGCTCATGCTCGACGACGCGGAGGGCGGCGACTGGCTGTTCCGCCGTGACCCCCGTATCCGCCTGCCGGTCGAACGGCTCGGCCGGGTCTCCGGGGACGGCGTTCCGTATCTCTGCCCCGAGGTGCAGCTCCTGTACAAGGCGGGGTCCCCGCGCCCCAAGGACGAGCAGGACTTCGCGCAGGCGCTGCCGGTCCTCACCGCGGACCAGCGCGCCTGGCTGACCGAGACCATCACCCTGGCCGAGGGCGCCGGGCACCCGTGGGCGGCCCGCCTGCGCGCCCACCCGGCGGGCTGACGGGGCCTACGCTCCCGCCCGTCCTCCGCTCCCACCCGTCCGGGCTGACCGGACGGGCGGCCCTCAGCCGACGTACGCGCTCGGCCGCGCCGCCGCTGCCGCGGCCTCGGCGGCCGAGCGGTCGGCCGGTTCAGGAGCCGTACGGCCATCGTCACCGGCGGGGCCGTCCAGGCCGTTGCCACCCTCTCCCTGGTGGCGCTCGGAACGTCACCAGCAGGTCGGCATCACCATGGGCATCCTGGTGATGAGCGCCGTCGCCACTGCCAGGATGTCCGCCCTCGGCGACACCGGCCCCGAGGGCGTCCTCTCGGGCGTCTCGGTCGCGATCCTGGTCAACTCGGCACTGGTCCTGGCCGGCGCGCTGCTCGCGGGTACCTTCCTCGCCCCGCGGCGCGCGAGGGTGACGACGGGCAGGGGCCGCCGGGCCCCGGCGCGCAGATGCCGGAGGGTACGGATCCACCGACTCCCGTCGGGTCCGCCCTCCGGCATCTGCGCGCCCGTACGTTCGCGCGTCCAAGTGCCCACGCGTCCGCGCGGCTCAGCCCTCGTCGTGCGCCTTCCGCAGCGCGGCGATGTCCAGCTTCTTCATGGTCATCATCGCCGAGGTCGTCCTTGCGGCCTTCGTCCCGTCCGGGTCGAGGAGCAGCTCGGTCAGCCCCTCGGGCACGACCTGCCAGGAGACGCCGTACCGGTCCTTCAGCCAGCCGCAGGGCCCCTCTTCGCCGCCGTCGGTGAGGCTGCTCCAGTAGTAGTCCACCTCGGTCTGGTCCGCGCAGCCGATCTGGAACGAGACGGCCTCGTTGAAGGTGAACTCCGGCCCGCCGTTCACCCCGACGAACCTCTGGCCGTTGAGCTCGAACTCGACCGTCATCACCGACCCGGCGGGTCCCGGACCCGCCTCGCTGTAGCGGCCGACCCTGCCGAGGCGCGAGTTCTTGAAGACCGAGACGTAGTACTCAGCCGCCTCCTCGGCCTGCCCGTCGAACCACAGACATGTGGTGAAGCCCTCGGTGGTCATCGCTGTCTCCCCTCGTGCGCGCAGCCCCGTCGTCTGCGCATATCCACCCGTATCGACCGATCCCGCCCCGAAAACTCATCGGTGGTACGAGGAGCGAATCGATGGGGGACCGGCATCGGCCGAATTCATATGGTCCTCTCAGGAGAGGCGAAACCTCCGGCGACACGGCCGCTTTCCGGGTAATCGGCTTGGCAAACACCTTCCCAAGCGCCTCCCCCGCACGTGTCTGCGCCCGCCTCCGTCAACGGCTTTCTCGTGCCGGGAGCCACCCCTGGGATCACCGCAGCGGGATCGCGCGGTCCCGCAGACTGCGGTGTCGTGGCAGAGCGGCCCATGGCGATCGGCGTCCGGAGGTCACCCGTGCGTCGACTGGCGGGAACAGGGTGGACCTGCCCTCCTCGCCCGCGGGTTCGAATCCCGCCGGTGCCGCAGTCGACCGCAGGCCCCGTGGTGACCCTCGATCCCGGAACCGGCCCGAGCCCGGCGCGAGGCCACAGTGGTTGTCAGTCCCTGCCGCTACCGTCTGGGCATTCACGATCTTCAGGGAGGGCGGCTTCATGGGTGCCAGTGGATGGGAGTACGTCACCGGGTACGACGGGGATGTCGAGGCGGCACTGAAGGCCTTGCAGGCCAGGTTGTTCCGGGAGCAGTACGGCGACGGTTCCCGCTACCGAAGTCTGGAGGAACTGTATGAGGATGCGGAGTTCATGGGAAACGAGGGCACCCATACGATCCTCGACATCGACACGGTCGTTGCCATGGACGACCCGCCGATGCAGTCCCGTCCCTCCGACTACGGCACCCTTCGCCCTCTGGCACCCGGCCGAGTGGTCCACCACTTCGGTACGGACCGTCCCACGGTCGCGCAGTACAAAGAACTTGTCGCCGCTGCCGATGATGCTGCGAGCCACGAGGAACACGAGCGGAGCCTCTTGGGCGAGTGCCGGATGCGGTGGACCGGCTATTACGTCGTCCTCTACGCCGATGACAAGCCCACCCACCTGGGAATCTTTGGATTCTCGGGTGATTAGGGCCGATTCGGTGGGATGGATGACCGCTCCCGCCGGCGGCGTACCGTAGAGCTCCCGCGCGACCGACCACCGCAGCTGACAAGACGGCAGAACACCCGTGAACTCCACGTCGATTCGCTTGATCGAGCCCTCCGACGGCCCCGCACTCGCCGGCCTGCTCTCCCGGGACAAGCAGGCGTACGCACGCTGGCTGCCTGCGAGGCCGGCAGGGTTCTACACGCCCGACGGTCAAGCCGCGGTCATCGAATCCCTGCTGGCCTCCCACGAGAACGGGCTCGCGTGGCCCGGCGTCGTGGTCTCCGGTGAGACCGTCGTCGGGCAGGTCAACATCAGCTCGATCCTGCGTGGCCCGTTCCAGAAGGGATTCCTCGGCTACTGGGTGTCTTCTCGCCACCAGGGACTCGGGCACACGAGCCGTGCCGTCGGCCTCGCACTGCGGATTGCCGAGGACGAGCTGAACCTGCATCGGCTGGAGGCACACACCCAACTGGACAACCTCGCGTCCCAGGCGATCCTCCGCAAGCACGGATTCAGTTCCTGGGGCGTCGCCCATGACCACTTCTACGCCGATGGCGCATGGCGCGACGAAGTGTTCTGGGAAAAGAGGCTCACCGGCGGGCACGCCTTCTGAGCGACTGCGGATTTCGGTTGATCCGGTTGAGTTCGGGGCGGCGTCGATACACTGCCGCCGTGTCGTATCCGCCGATGTCACTCCAACTCGAAACCGCCCGGCTGACGTTGCGTCCGTGGACCGATTCCGACATCGACGCCCATCGCGAGCTCGTCGCCGAACGGGGCGACGGCATGCCGTCGATCCAGCACAACCGGCAGATGATCGAGGACGAGCGGGTCGCCTCGGTACGGACAGGCATTGCCCTATTGCCCGTCGTCCGTCGCGATGTGGGCGACTTCATCGGGTACTGCGGGCTTACTGTCGGGCGGGCTTCCGTCGACGAGCCCGAGATCGCGTACGAGTTGTTCCGGCGCGTGCACGGACAGGGCTACGCGACCGAGGCGGCTTCCGCGGTGCTCGACGACGCGATCGCGACCGGACGGAAGCGGCTCTGGGCGACGGTGCGCATCTGGAACGCGCCGTCGTTTCGCGTTCTCGACAAGCTCGGGTTCGAGCGCGACCACGTATCGACCGATGATCGCGGCGAACTGGTATGGCTCACCCGCTCCCTGCCATGAGAGGCGCGTTGCAGTGGGGCCCGGGTGACGCTCACCACAGGACCGTCGGGCCGACCCGCCGGAGGCCGACAGTTTCCGGTGCGCGATTCCGGTCGACGAGTTCGTGACCTGTGTTGTTCGGCGCACACTGATGCGCGGCTTTTGGAGCAGTGGATCTGGTTCCACTTGCGGCCGGGCGAAGAAGACCGCACCCGGTCCGTCATAAACGCCGTGCTCGGCGGCCGACGGGCCGGGTGCGGGGAGGTGGGCGATGCGAGCCGCGAAATCGCAGGTCGGACAGCCCGGCCGAAGATCAGGCCTTCTTGGTCTCCCAGAAGATCTTGTCGATCTGGGCGATGTAGTCCAGCGCCTTCTGACCGGTCGCCGGGTCCGTGGAGGCCTTCGCGGCCGAGAGGGCCTTGAGGGCGTCGTTGACCAGCTGGTGCAGCTCCGGGTACTTCTCGAAGTGCGGGGGCTTGAAGTAGTCGCTCCACAGCACCGAGATGTGGTGCTTGGCGAGCTCGGCGCGCTGCTCCTTGATGACCACCGCGCGGGCCCGGAAGTGCGGGTCCTCGTTGGCCTGGTACTTCTCCTGGACGGCCTTGACGGACTCCGCCTCGATGCGGGCCTGGGCCGGGTCGTACACGCCGCAGGGCAGGTCGCAGTGGGCGCTGACCTTCACCTTGGGGGCAAACAGGCGGGAAAGCATTGAGCTGTCCTTCCTCGTGATCGTCTTCTCAGGTGGGACATTACTCCGTGAGAGACGCGTTTTTGCGGGTGCCCCCATGGGCTTAGGCCAAAAGTCCAGGCGAGGATGGGACCAGTGGCCGAATGCACGAAACGCTGTACAGGACGTGTACTGGACGGACCGGGGAGGTGCCGGAGAGATGCGGGAGATGCCGGGGGCGCCTGAGCTGGCGCAGGGGCAGCACGGGCGCGGGCTGGCGGCGAGGGTGCCGTTCCAGGTGGTGGAGGTGACCGGACCCTCGATGGTGCCGACGCTCCATCACGGCGACTGGCTGCTCGTGCAGTACGGGGCGACGGTGCGCCCCGGTGACGTGGTGATCCTGCGGCATCCGTTCCAGCAGGACCTGCTGGTCGTGAAGCGCGCCGCCGAGCGTCGTCGGGGTGGCTGGTGGGTGCTGGCCGACAACAGTTTCGCGGGCGGGGACAGCACGGACTACGGGGCGGTGCCCGAGGAGTTCGTACTGGCCAGGGCTTGGGTGCGCTACCGGCCGCTGAAGAAGGATCAGCGGTCGGTGCGGGGCGCGGTGGCCTGGGCCGTCTCCGCGCTGCGGCCGGTGTCGGCCGCCCGTTCCGTCTCCTGGCGCTTGCGGGCCCGGTAGGCGGCCACATTGGCTCGGGTCGCGCAGCGGTCCGAGCAGTAGCGGCGAGAACGGTTGGTGGAAGTGTCGAGGTAGGCGTTGCGGCACGGCGACGCCTCGCACACGCCGAGCCGGTCGACCCCGTACGAGGTGAGATGGAAGGCGAGGCCCATCGCCGCGATGGCGGCGTATCCGGCCGTCGCGTTCGACGGATGGTCGGCCAGGTGCATGTGCCAGTCCGGCTTGCCGTCCTCGTCGCGGGTCTCATGGCCGGAGATCTGCGGGCTGACCGGGAACTCCAGCAGCAGTGAGTTGAGCAGGTCGACGGCGAGCGTCTCGTCGCCGCCGTCGGCCGCCTCGAAGACCGAGCGCAGCCGCGCCCGTACGGACCTGAAGCGGGTCACATCCGCGTCGGTCGCCCGCCGGGCCGCCTGGCGGTTGACGCCGAAGAGCTCGCGGACCGCCTCCACGGAGGTGAGGGAGTCCTTGTTGCGGGCCGGCGCCTCGGTGTTGACCAGACGTACGGCGTAGTCCGAGTAATAGGCCAGTTCCACTTGTAGTCCTTACGGCGTCGGTCTATGGTCGATGCGTGCGAACGGTGTAATGGGCTTTTACTGGTCCAGGGTATTACATGGAGGTTCCTGGTGACAGACACATCGACGGGTACGGACTGGCGGGCCTGGCAGGAGAGCTGGGACCGGCAGCAGGAGTGGTACATGCCCGACCGCGAGGACCGGTTCCGGGTGATGCTGGACATGGTCGAGGCCTTTGTGGGGCCGCGGCCGAGGGTGCTCGATCTCGCATGCGGTACGGGAAGTATTACGGACCGGCTGCTCAAGCGGTTCCCGGAAGCCACCAGCACCGGCGTGGACCTCGATCCGGCGCTGCTCGCCATCGCGCGCGGCTACTTCGACGGCGACGAGCGCGTCACCTTCGTCACCGCGGATCTCAAGGACCCCGAGTGGGCGGCGCAGTTGCCGTACGACTCGTACGACGCCGTGCTCACCGCCACCGCCCTGCACTGGCTGCACAGCGAACCGCTCACCGCGCTCTACGGGCACATCGGCGGGCTCGTCAGGGACGGCGGCGTCTTCATGAACGCGGACCACATGATCGACACCGCGACGCCCCGGATCAACGCGGCCGAACGTGCCCACCGGCACGCCGTCATGGACCGCGCCAGGGCCGCCGGCGCGGTCGACTGGGCCGACTGGTGGGCGCTGGCCGCCAAGGACCCGGTCCTCGCCGGGCCGACCGCCGAGCGGTACCGGATCTACGGTGAGCACGCGGACGGCGACATGCCCTCCGTCGGCTGGCACACCGAGACCCTGCGCGCGGCGGGGTTCGGCGAGGCGCGGACCGTCTGGGCGTCGCCCTCGGACACCCTGGTGCTCGCAGTGAAGTAGCGGCGGGACGTGCGGGGGAGGGGCGGTGCGGGGCGGTTGCCCGTACCGCCTCTTCCTTTCCGGCTTCCGCTGCAACCCGCCGCGCCTCCCACCGCACTGGAAGGGATGAGACGGTCCGCACCCGCGGACCCGGAGAGGGGCGCCGACGATGCGGATCGAAGACGATGCCGCGCTGCACGCCTTCGTCGAAGACAGACGTACCGCGCTGTTCCGCAGCGCGTACCTGCTCTGCGGCGACCGGCACGAGGCCGATGACCTGGTCCAGGCGACGCTGGTCAAGGTGGTGCTCGGGGGGCGGCGGTACGGACGGCTCGACAACATCGAGGCGTACGCGCGCAAGACGTTGATCAACACCTTCATCGCATCCCGCCGCAGGTTCTGGCGGCGCGAACAGTCCTACGGCGAACTGCCGGACCGCGCCGACCGGGCACCGGACACGGACACCGGGCTGGCGGTGCGGGCGGCGCTCGCCCGGCTCACGGACAAGCAACGGGCCGTGCTGGTCCTGCGCTACTGGGAGGACCTGAGCGTCGAGGCCACGGCCGGGCTGCTCGGGATGCGGGAGAACACGGTCAAGAGCCACGCGGCTCGGGGGTTGGCGGCGCTGCGCGCCGAGATGGCGGAGGAATTGGTATGAGCAACGAGGTGCACGAGCTGCTGGGGCGGGCCGCGGACGAGGCGGGACAGCCGGCCACCACCACCCGGACGGTGTACGCCGGGGCCGCCCGGGTGCGGCTGCGGCGCCGGGTCACCGTCTCGGTCGCGGCGGCCGCCGTGGTCGCGGCCGGAGCTGTCGCGGTGCCGAACCTGGCCCCGAAGGGGGACACGCAGGAGACCGCGGTGGCGGCCCCGGTCGAGCTCGCTGGGAACGGCGGCCGGGCGAAGAAGCTGGCGAAGGTGCTGCCGAAGGACGTCGGAGCCGTCGACCAGGTCTCGCTCTCCGTCATCATCAAGGGCGACACCTCCAAGCAGGAGATGGAGCACCTGGCGGGCCCGCTGGACGGGCACTTCTCCGTACGGAGGGACGGCGGCGTCGGCTACCTCGTCATCGGCTACCTGAACACCGGCAGCCCCTTCGCGGGGGACGACCCGTGCAAGCCGGCCCCGGGGGTGCCGGGCATGCCGGACTGCGTGAGTGAGAAGCTGCCGGACGGACGGGTGCTGACGACCTGGAGCGACCCGATGAACTACGAGGGCGCGCCGCAGTGGGGCAAGGAGCTGGTCGGCCGGCTCACCCTGAAGGACGGCGGGGTGCTGTCCGTCCGTGACAGCACCGGCTTCGAGGGCGAGCGGGCACAGGGCCCGCTGCTGAAGACGCCGCCGCTGACCCGCGACCAGTTGCGGGCGCTGCTGCTCAGCCCGGAGCTGCTGCCCAAGAAGTAGGGGGAACGGAAGAGGGCGGTACGGAGCACTGCTCCGTACCGCCCTCTCGCCGCGCCGCTACAGCACCTTCGACAGGAACGACTTCGTCCGGTCGTGCTGAGGGTTGGTCAGCACGTCGCGCGGGTGGCCGGACTCGACCACCACACCGTTGTCCATGAAGACCAGCGCGTCGCCGACCTCACGGGCGAAGCCCATCTCATGGGTCACGACGACCATCGTCATGCCGTCCTCCGCGAGACCGCGCATGACGTCCAGGACGTCTCCCACCAGCTCCGGGTCGAGCGCCGACGTCGGCTCGTCGAAGAGCATCAGCTTCGGTTCCATGGCCAGGGCGCGGGCGATGGCCACCCGCTGCTGCTGTCCACCGGAGAGCTGGGAGGGGTAGTTCTTCGCCTTGTCGCCGAGGCCCACCCGGTCCAGCAGCCGCTCGGCTCGGGCCCGCGCGACGGCCTTGGACTCGCGCTTGACCTGGACGGGGGCCTCCATGACGTTCTCGATCGCCGTCATGTGCGGGAAGAGGTTGAAGCGCTGGAAGACCATGCCGATGTCCCGGCGCTTCAGCGCGACCTCGCTGTCCTTGAGCTCGTAGAGCTTGTCGCCCTTCTGCCGGTAGCCCACGAGTTCGCCGTCGACGTACAGCCGGCCGGCGTTGATCTGCTCCAGGTGGTTGATGCACCGCAGGAACGTCGACTTGCCGGAACCGGACGGGCCGATCAGACAGAAGACCTCCTGCGGCGCGACCTCCAGGTCGATGCCCTTGAGGATGTGCGCGGCGCCGAAGGACTTGTGGACGCCCTCGGCCTTCACCATGGCGGTCATGCCATGACTCCCTTCGGGCGGCCCAGGGACAGGAGATTGGCCCTGACCTTCTGGAACGGGGTGGGCGGCAGGTTGCGGCTCGAACCGCGCGCGTAGTACCGCTCCAGGTAGTACTGGCCGATGCTCAGCACCGACGTCATGATCAGGTACCAGGCCGCGGCCAGGAAGTACATCTCGACCGGGGCACCGGACCCCTGCCCGATGTCCTGGGCGTACTTGAACAGTTCGTAGAACTGCACGGCCGCCACCAGTGACGTCGTCTTGAGCATGTTGATCACTTCGTTGCCCGTCGGCGGCACGATCACCCGCATCGCCTGCGGGATCACGACGCGGCGCAGGGTCTTGCCGTGGCTCATGCCCAGCGCGTGCGACGCCTCCGTCTGGCCCTCGTCGACCGAGAGGAGACCCGCACGGCAGATCTCGGCCATGTACGCGGCCTCGTTCAGACCCAGGCCGAGCAGCGCCGTCAGCAGCGGCGTCATGAAGCTCGACCAGTAGTCCTTGTAGATCGGCATGAGGTCGATGTACTCGAAGACCAGGCCCAGGTTGAACCAGACGAACAGCTGGACCAGGACCGGGGTACCGCGGAAGAACCAGATGTAGAACCAGGCGATCGACGACGTCACCGGATTCCTGGACAGCCGCATGACGGCCAGCAGGACACCGCCGACGATGCCGATGACCATGGACAGCGCGGTCAGCAGCAGGGTCTGGGTGACGCCCTTGAGGATGCGGTGGTCGAAGAAGTAGTCGGGGACCGCACCCCAGTTGATCTTGCCCTGGCTGAAGGCGTAGACGATCGCGACGAACGCCCCGATCGCGATGACCGCCGAGACGTACCGGCCGTAGTGCCGGACCGGAACGGCCCTGATCGCCTCGGGTCCGGTCGGTGGGGTGGAGGGTATGGGCGGCTGGTCGGCCGGGCCCGTCTTCTTGATGTCAGTCACTGGAAGAACCTTTCAGCACCGGTACCTGTTCAGGATCCGCCGTTCAGCTTGGCCTCGGTGACCGCGCCGGCCTCCACACCCCACTTGGACACGATCTTGTTGTACTCGCCGTTCTTGATGATTGCCTCCAGGGCCGCCTGAACGGCCTTGGTCAGCTGGTCGTTGCCCTTGGCGACGGCGATGCCGTACGGGGCGGCCTCGACCTGCTCGCCGACGATCTGGAAGTCCTTGCCGCCGCCCGAGGTCTTCACCGCGTACGCGGCGACCGGGAAGTCGGAGGAGACGGCGTCGGCGCCACCGCTGCGCAGCCGGGTCTGGGCCTCCAGGTCGTTGTCGAACGTCTCCATGGCGATCTTCTTGCCGTCCGCGCACTTCTTGGACTCCGCCTTGGCGAGGTCGTGCGAGACGGTGCCGCGCTGGACGGCGATCTTCTTGCCGCAGAGGTCCGCCCAGGTCTTGATTCCCTGGTCGTCGCCCTTGCGGGTGTAGATCGAGACACCGGCGGTGAAGTAGTCGACGAAGTCGACGCCTTCGCCGACCTTCTTCTTCGTCTCGGAGTCGATGCCCTGCTGGCGGTCCTTGGTGTCGGTCATCGAGGACATCGCCAGGTCGTAGCGCTTGGAGCGCAGGCCGGTGATCAGCGTGTCGAACGTGCCGTTCTCGAACTGCATGGTCACGCCGAGCTGCTTGCCGATCGCGGCGGCGATGTCGGGGTCGATGCCGACCGTATTGCCGGACTTGTCCTTGAACTCGACCGGCGGGTAGGCGATGTCGGAACCGACCTTGATGACGCCCTTGTCCTTGATCTCCTTGGGCAGGAGGCCGGCGAGCGGTGCCTGGGCCGAAGCGGGGTTGTTCGTCGACCCGTTCTTGGTCTGGTCGCCGCAGGCGGCCAGCAGCATGGTGCCGGCGACCGCGATGGCGCCGACCGCTGCGATCCTGGATTTCGCGGCCGTGCGGCGTGTTGTGCTTGCGGTCATGATCGGGGTTCCTTCGGCAGGTGAGGGTGGTGTTGCCAGGTGGTATGGACACACAGCTGTGGATCCCGCCCCCCTGTGCGATTAGGGCATCTTGCCATTCGGACTGGCGCAAACTGGCTGGTACGCATGTCAAAATCGGATAACGGGAGATCCCCGAACCTCAGGAGGCCGGTACGCAAGGCCGGACCATCCACGGGGTTTCCCCCTTCGAGCCGGAAGATCTGCGGCGCGTCTCATCTAGTGGACACTTTTGTCGCTTGGTGGACTTGTCCAGATATTCGACTATGAGTCACGTCACCGAGTCCGTTTGGACTCGTCCATGACGCGGTCCGTCGGGTAAGAAAGACCTTTACACCCCTCATCCGGGGCTCAGGGCGCGTGTGCGGCGCGCCCGCGCGTATGTATTTCCCCCTGCCGGGGCGGGCCAACCGCCGACGCGGGGCACGTACGTGGTGCCCGCCCACCCCTCCTCAACCAGGAGTGGCCACCCTCAAACGATGAAGACTTAAGGGGTCAACACCATGGCAGCGGAGATCGTCAATCCTCGCAGCGACAGCACCACTGACAGCACCACAGATGAGCCGTTCGATCCGGCCTTCGCCCTTCATCGCGGGGGGAAGATGGCCGTGCAGGCCACCGTTCCCGTCCGCGACAAGGACGACCTGTCCCTCGCGTACACGCCCGGCGTCGCCAAGGTGTGCAGCGCCATCGCGGAGAATCCCGAGCTGGTCCACGACTACACCTGGAAGTCGCAGGTCGTCGCCGTCGTGACCGACGGCACCGCGGTGCTCGGCCTCGGTGACATCGGACCCGAGGCGTCCCTCCCGGTGATGGAGGGCAAAGCGATTCTCTTCAAGCAGTTCGGCGGCGTCGACGCGGTGCCGATCGCGCTCGCGACCACCGACGCGGACGAGATCGTCGAGACGGTCGTCCGGCTCGCGCCGTCCTTCGGCGGCGTGAACCTGGAGGACATCTCGGCGCCGCGCTGCTTCGAGATCGAGCGCAAGCTCCAGGAACGGCTCGACATCCCGGTCTTTCACGACGACCAGCACGGCACCGCCGTCGTGACGCTCGCGGCCCTGCGGAACGCCGCGAAGCTGTCCGGCCGCAGCCTCGGCGACCTGCGCGCCGTCATCTCCGGCGCCGGCGCCGCCGGGGTGGCCATCGCGAAGTTCCTGCTGGAGGCGGGGCTCGGCGACGTCGCCGTGGCCGACCGCAAGGGCATCGTGAGCCGGGACCGCGAGGACCTGACCGAGGTCAAGCGCGAGCTGGCCGAGATCACCAACCGGGCCGGGATCTCCGGTCCGCTGGAGAGCGCGCTGGCGGGCGCCGACGTCTTCATCGGCGTCTCCGGCGGTACCGTCCCCGAGGCGGCCGTCGCCTCGATGGCGCCCGGCGCATTCGTCTTCGCCATGGCGAACCCGAACCCCGAGGTCCACCCCGACATCGCGCACAAGTACGCGTCCGTCGTGGCGACCGGGCGGTCCGACTACCCGAACCAGATCAACAATGTGCTGGCCTTCCCCGGCATCTTCGCGGGCGCCCTCCAGGTCCGGGCCTCCCGCATCACCGAGGGCATGAAGATCGCCGCGGCGAACGCGCTGGCCGACGTCGTGGGCGACGAGCTCGCGGCGGACTACGTCATCCCCTCGCCGTTCGACGAGCGGGTGGCACCCGCGGTGACGGCCGCGGTGGCGGCGGCCGCGCGGGCCGAAGGCGTGGCCCGGCGCTGAGGCCGGTGGCGGGGCGGGGTACGGGTTCCCGGGTGCGGGGTGCGCCTGCGGCGGGCTTGTTCCCCACCCCGCCCCTTCCCGTTTCCGGGCGTACAACCGGGGTCCCCGCTCCCGGAGGTCCGCTCCTCGAACGCCGGAGCAGCTGAACCCGCCCCGCCCGCCCCGCGCGGTGCGCGTCACACCCGCGGCCGGTTACGCCCGGCCACGCCCCGGCCTATCGTCGGGGCCATGTTCGCCGCCTACGCATCCCGCATCGACCGCGACCAGCCCCTCAACGGCCTTGAGCTGGGTGAACGCCCCGCCCCCGAGACCCGCCCCGGCTGGACCACCGTCAACGTCCGGGCCGCCTCCCTCAACCACCACGACCTCTGGTCCCTGCGCGGCGTCGGCCTCGCCGAGGACAAGCTGCCGATGATCCTCGGCTGCGACGCGGCCGGAACCGACGAGAACGGCAACGAGGTCGTCCTGCACTCCGTCATCGGCCAGACCGGTCACGGTGTCGGCCCGGCGGAACCCCGTTCCATCCTCACCGAGCGCTATCAGGGCACCTTCGCCGAGCAGGTCACCGTTCCCAGCTGGAACGTGCTGCCCAAGCCGAAGGAGCTCAGCTTCGAGCAGGCCGCCTGCCTGCCGACCGCCTGGCTCACCGCGTACCGGATGCTCTTCACCAACGCCGGGGTACGACCCGGCGACTCGGTCCTCGTCCAGGGCGCGGGCGGCGGCGTCGCCACTGCCGCGATCGTGCTCGGCCGGGCGGCCGGGCTGCGGATCTTCGCCACCAGCCGCGACGGGGCCAAGCGCAAGCGCGCCGTCGAACTCGGCGCGATCGAGGCCTTCGAGCCGGGGGCGCGGCTGCCGCAGCGCGTCGACGCGGTCATCGAGACGGTCGGCGCGGCCACCTGGTCCCACTCCGTGAAGTCGCTGCGCCCCGGCGGCACGCTCGTCATCTCCGGCGCGACCAGCGGCGACCGGCCCTCGCACGCCGAGCTGACCCGGATCTTCTTCCTGGAGCTGAAGGTCGTCGGCTCGACCATGGGCTCCAAGGACGAGCTGGAGGACCTGCTGGCTTTCTGCGCGACCACCGGAGTGCGGCCCGTCATCGACGAGGTGCTGCCGCTGGACCGGGCCCGCGAAGGGTTCGAACGGCTGGCGGCGGGCGACCAGTTCGGAAAAATTGTGCTCACCTGCTCTTGAGGTGTGCGGGGTGAACTGCTCTGATCTGCGCCATGCGAATACGGATGGGCTTAGGCAGCGTACTCACCTCGGTCGTCGCTTCGGCTGTGCTCGCGGCGGGGGCGCTCGCCCCTGTCGCCGATGCACATCCCGCACCACCGGATCGGCCCGGCATCCCTCGTCTCACCGACGACGAGGGCCGCACCCTCACCCTGCGCGGATGGAGTTTCGCGGACAAGGCGAACAGCGGTGACCAGGCGCTGACCGGCATCACCGAGAAGCACTTCCGCGATCTGCGGGCCAAGGGCTTCGACTTCGCCCGGCTGCTGATCTTCTGGGACGACCTGGAGCCGCGCCGGGGCCAGTACAGCACCGGGTATCTGCGCAAGATCGACCGGGTCCTGGGCTGGGCGCGGAAGTACGACGTCCGGGTGGTGCTCGATGCCCACCAGGACGTGTTCGGCCCGGCGTTCGGCAGTCGGGGCATCCCGGCCTGGGCGACCCGCACCGACGGGCTGCCCTTCACCCCGCACCCCGACGACTGGTTCTCCGAGTACTTCGAGCCCGCCGTGCAGCGTGCCTTCACCCATCTCTACGAGGACCCCGATCTCCAGCGCGCCCAGGCACAGATGTGGAAGGTCGTCGCCGACCGCTACGCGCATCACCCCGCCGTCATCGGCTACGACCTGATCAACGAACCGATGGGGGAGCTCCAGGAGGGTGAGGACCTGCCGACGGCCGCCCGGCGCATCGAGGCCCGCCAGCTCACCCCGATGTACAACAGGCTGGCCCGCGCCATTCGTTCGGTGGACCGCTCCACCTGGCTCTTCGTCGAACCCACCCCCGCCGTCGGCGAGGGTGTCCCCACCGGGCTGGGCGTGATCAAGGATCACCGGGTCGTCTACGCACCGCATTTCTACAACACCGCGATGGAGGCGGGCGCCGACTACGACCCGTCGGCGGGCTGGATCGAGTCGTACGAGGCCGCCGTCACCGCCTACCCGGCACAGCAGCACATTCCGGTCGTCGTCGGCGAGTGGGGCCCGTTGAACAACACGCTTCCCCAGATGGGCCGTTTCTACCAGGACGCGATGGCCTCCCTGAACCGCTACACCTCGGGCTGGGCCGGCTGGGTGTGGTGCTACGGCGGCGGCTACTGCGCCCTGGACGAGAACGGGGACTTCGCCGCCAACAAGGACCGGACCGCCACACCGTACGCACCCGCCGTCGCCGGAACCGTCCACTCCGACACCTATGACGACACCGCGCGCGTGTACCGGCTCACCTATACGGCGGGCCGCCGCGGCACCACGGAGATCTCGCTGCCGCCGACGGCCGGGCGGTGGCGGGTCTCGGTGGACGGTCGCGCCGAGGTCCGCAGGCACGGGGGAGAGGTGCACGTCCGGGCCCGGAAGGGGGTGCGCGTCACGGTGACGGTGGCCTGGACGGCGCGCGGCTGAGCAGGGTTCAAGGGGGACGCGGGGCGGTTCAGGAAGGCGGGCTGAGCCTTCGGCCTTCCGGGGCTTCGGGTCGTGCCCCGGTCCGTGCGCCGAGCCCTCCCGGGCCGCGCCCCGGCGCACGACCCCCCGCCCCCGCCCCGCTCCGTCACTTCTCCCCGCTGCCGTCCTTCCGCAGCAGCGCCCCGATGCGGGCCGCCGCCGTCGACAGATGGCCGCGGGCCTTCGCCAACTGCTCCTCCGTGACACCCCGGTCCCGGGCCGCGTCGCGGATGTCGTCGCGGAAGCGGTCGAGCAGGCGGTCCAGATCGCGGGCCGGGTCGCCGGTGCCGGCGGTGTCCCTGGCCCAGTCGGGGTCGGCGCCGGCGGGCTCCGGCTTGACGTACGGGGGCCGGGCGCCCGCTCTGGCGAAGCCGCTCAGCTGGCCGGTGATCTCGGCCAGCCCCTCGCGTACGCCCGAGGGCCAGTCGCCCCGGGCGAAGTGCTCCTGGACCTGGCGGGCGGCGTTCTGCATCTGCTCGCGCGCCCGGTCCTGGGCCTCCTTGGCCTGGCGGCGGGCCTGCTGGGCCTCCTCGCGGGCACGGCGGGACTCGTCCTTCGCCCGGCGGGCCTGCTCCTTCCACTCCTGCTTGGCCTTGCGCAGCTCCTCCTTCGCGGCGCGCCAGGCCTCGTTGTCGCCGAAGTCCCCGAAGTCGCCGAAGGCGGACTCCCAGTCACCCTTGCGGCCGGAACCGGAACCCGTGTGCCTGGTCTCGTCCGCCGCGGCCCGCATCTCGCTGCGCAGCTTGCCGGCGGCGCCACGTACGTCGTCCCGTATCTCGGCGGCCAGCTCGGAGACCGAATCCCGGATCTCCAGTTCCAGATCGGCCAGTTCGTCCGTGCGGCCGGCCAGCTCGGCGCGGCCCGCGTCGGTGATCGAGTAGACCTTGCGGCCGCCTTCGGTGGCATGGGTGACGAGGCCCTCGGCCTCCAGTTTGGCGAGACGCGGATAGACCGTGCCCGCAGAGGGGGCGTACAGCCCCTGGAACCGCTCCTCCAGGAGCCGGATCACCTCGTAGCCGTGGCGGGGGGCCTCGTCGAGGAGCTTCAGCAGGTAGAGGCGGAGGCGGCCGTGGGCGAATACGGGGGGCATGTCAGAGCACCTTTCCGGTCGGCTCGGCATCGTACGGACCGTCCTCGGCCGGGCGGCGCAGCAGGGCGATCGATCCCGAGACGGTCGTCGCCCTCAGCTTCCCGGTCCCGGCGCCCAGCGTGCCGGTGATCTTCTTCGCTCCCCACTGGCCGCTGACCCGCAGGTCCTCGAAGCCGTTGGAGACGGAGCCGCTCGCGGTGTTGGCCTCGACCGTCGCGTCCGCCGGGTGGGGCATCCGGATGGCGACCTCGCCGGAGACGGTGGTCAGCCGGATGTCCGTGGGCTTCCCGGTCGGATCCAGGTCGAGCACCATGTTGCCGCTGACCGATTCCGCCCGTACCGAGGCCCCGGCGCCCTCCATGACGGTCAGATCGCCCGAGACCGAGTGGAAGCGGAGCTCGCCGGTGACCGACTGGGCCTCCACGCTGCCGGAGACCGTCTCGGCCAGTACCGGCCCCGCGAGCCCGACGAGCGTGGTGTCGCCGGTGACGCCCCGTACGTCCGTACGCCCGCGGATGCCGGACACGACGGCGCCCGCGCCGACGACACCGACCTCCACCGCCGATCCGGCCGGCACGGCGAGCGAGACGACCGCGCTGCGGTGCCAGCCCTTGCGGTCGAACCACTTGAGGAAGTTCTGCCAGGGCAGGTCCTCGTAGGCGACCGTGAGCGTGCCGTCCTCCAGGGTCACGATCAGCGGCGGACCCTCGATCCCCGAGATCTCCAGCCGGGCGGTCGGGTCCTCGGTGCCGACGACATTGACGGTGCCTCCGACGATGCGGACGTTGAGCGATGTCACGGGGTCGTCGAAGGTCAGTTTCTGGGGCTCGGCGACGGCCCATGTCGACACAGGCATGGATCTGACCTCCCGGGGAGCACGGAATGACGCAACATATCGCGTCTCTTGCAGAACACGATATATCGCGGTTCGGGGAAGTCAAGGCGCGTGAGGTGATCGGTGATGGATCAAATAGCTTCAAATGTGGGCAAATTGCCCTAGCGTGTGGCATATGAACGCGACATCCCCTGCGGGGGCGCTGCTGCTGTGCCGGGCCGAACCGGAGACTGTGCGGCCGGTGGCCCATCTGTTGCGCGAGCGGATGCTGCTCGCTCCCGCCGGAGACGGCTGGTCGGTCCTCGTGCCCGAGGGAAAGCCCTGGCAGGGCGGCGCCGGTGCCGGCCTGGGCGCTGTGGATGTGGAGCCGGTCGACCGGGTCGTGGCCGGCTGGGTCACCGCACTCGCGGTCGGTTCGACCTGGCCCGTGCTCGCCCTGTGGTGGGACGGCGACCGGGCCGGCTGCACGCTCGCGTCCGGATTCCGCCGTCCCGTCGGCTACGTCTGGCTCGCCGACGGCACCCCGGCGGGTGAGGACGAGGCCATGCGTACGCTCGCCGAGCGCCTCGGCCTCGACCCCGTACCGGACATCCAGACGCTCGAAGGGCTGACCCACCCGGACCCGGACGCCGACGCGCGCATCCGGCTGCGCGGTCTGCTCGCCGTCCTGACCCGGATCGGTCTGGCCCTTCCGCCGGGGATGGACCCGGACACACCCGGCGACCGGCTGTACGCGGCGGCAGACAGGCGCACCGGGACGGAACCGCTCGTCCGGACCGGGTGGCGCGAGGTGGTCCGGGCCGACCCCGAAACGGTCGAGGGCAGCCGCCTCGGCCCCTGGACGCGCGGCCCCGGGGCCCGGGTGCCGGCAGGTGCCCAGCTCGCGGCCGGACTGCCGCTGGTCCTCTGGGGGCTGCGCCGCGGCGGCGGTGGATGGGTGATCGCCGGGACGCTGCTGCTGGCGCACGGGGCGCTCGGCCTCGCCCGCGACCGGATCAGGGGCGCCGAGGACGCCCGAACCGGGCGCGAGTGACTACTCGTCCTCGTCCTCGTCGTCGAGCCGGGCCAGCCAGGTCGCGAGGCGCTCTACCGGCACCTCGAAGTCGGGATTGAGATCGACGAACGTACGGAGCTGCTCGGCGAGCCACTCGAAAGTGACCTCTTCCTCGCCTCGCCGCTTCTCCAGCTCCTCGATACCGCGGTCGGTGAAGTACATGCGGCCAGCCTAATGCCTGGTGACAGCGGTGCGGAGGCCGGGAGCGGGGCCCCGGGCCACGGTCCGGAGCAGCCGCGCGAGCCCGCCGAGAACCGGCCCGCACCATCCCCGCGTCCTGGCCGGTGCACCTCGCATCGGGCGCGTACTGCCGTTAGCCTGCGGGTAGTTGGGGAACGGGGGGTTTCATGGGTGACAGCGACGCCCGTATTACGCGCATCGAGATGCCCGACGGCACGGAGGTCTGGGCGCGGATCTCCGGCGCCGAGGAGCTGGCACAGCCCGGCTCGGGCCCGTCGTTCACGGACATCGGCGCCGGGAACATCGCCGACCGGGTGCAGGCCCGGGTCGAGAGCCTGCAGGGGGTCGTGACCAGCGTCGCGCGCTCGCTCGCCGAGCCGCTGCGGGCCGTGCGGCCCGACGAGGTCAGTGTGGAATTCGGCATCGAGCTCACCGCGAAGTCCGGCAAGGTCGTCGGACTCCTCGCGGACGGCGAGGCCAAGGGGTCCATCAAGGTCACACTGACGTGGAACGGCGGCGGACCGCCCCTCGACCCGCAGGTGCCCGCGCAGGCGCCGGGGCAGCAGCCGGCCATCCCCTCCGCTCCTCCCTCCGTTTCTCCCGCCGGGGCACCCACCGGCGCATCGGCGCATGCGAGCGGCACCCGGCCGGACGACGGAAGCGGATCGTGACGCCCCCGCCGGCCGGGGGCGCGTGGCAGGGGCCGAACGACGCGGAATCCGCGCTGATGAGCCTCGTGAAGGACGCGACGGTGCGCATCCATCGTCCGGAGCCCGGGTATGCCCCTGAAGGGTCCGACGGCGACTTCCTGGGGAGCGGCTTCTTCATCGCCCCGAGCTGGGTCCTCACGTGCGCGCACGTCGCGATGGAGGGGAGGGGGCGTCAGGTGAACGTGGTGTACAAGACCGCCCGCGGCGGCGACGCCGTCCGGGTCGGGGGCACGGTCAGGGCGGCCCTGCCCGAGGAGCGGCCGGGCACCGGCGGCTGGCCGGCCCCCGACCTCGCCCTCATCCAGCTGCTGCGCCCCGTCGAGCACCCCTGCGTGTACCTCAGCGAACGCTCCACGGGCATGAACCGCGGCGCGTACTACTTCGCGGGCTGGGCGGACGGTGGCTCGGGAACGCTCAAGCGGCTCGGCCGGGAGTGCCGGGTGGTGGGCACCGTCGACGACTGGTGCGACGACGACGAACAGGTGCTGATCGAGGCGAGCCAGCTGTACGCGGGCATGTCCGGCGGGCCCGTCGTCGACCTGGCCCGGGGCGAGGTCGTCGGCGTACTCAAATCACGCTCCATGGACACCAACGGCGGTACGGCGATCGGCGTGGAGCGGCTGCGGACGCTGCCCGTGCCCCTCCGGGCGGCCACGGCCGAGTCCGACGACCCGTACCAGGCCGTGTTCCACGCCCACGACCGCTACCACGCCGACCGGCACAACAACCCCGTCGACGACGAGGAGACCTGGGCGGACGTCCAGCGGGACCTGGGCTGTGCGGCGGGCCCGGCGCTCACCCCGCAGCAGCGCGTCGACCTGCTGGGGCGGCTCGCCAAGCTCCCTCCGCCGGTCAGCACCCGCAGCCTGCTCGACATCCTCGGCGGCCTGGGCTACGGCTACCGGACCGTCGGCGCCCCGGCGCCCCGCGGCTGGCGCGACGGCCTGGGGGTCCTCTACGACGCGCGCGAGGGCGACGAGGCGCTGGAGCGGATCCTGCGCTACTGCATGAGCGCCATCGCCGCCGAACGCCCCTATGTGGTGCCGTCCACCAAACTCGCCGAGGACGCCCTGTGGGACTGGGTGAAGGAGACCGCCGAGGACCGGCTCCGGCGGCCGTTCCGCCGCGAGATGGCGCAGCTGCGGTACCAGGGCCGGTACGACCGGGGCGCCGAACACCTGCGTACCCCCGAGCCGGCCGGCGAACCGGTCCGGCCGCCGCGCTCCCCGTCGGTCGTCGTGCTGCACCTGGAGTCCCGCGCCTGGCAGCCGGACCAGTACGACTGGCGGGTCGTGGCCCGACCGTCCGACGACGACCTGCCGGTGACCGAGAACTACCAGGGAACCGGGGCCGACGAACTGCCCGCCAGGCTCGCACCCGCCCTCGCGAAGGCGTTCCGGATGTGCGACGAACCCGACAGCCCCGCGATCCTCCAGGTCGTGGTGGAGCCGGCACTGCTCGACCTGGAGGTGGAGAAGTGGGAGCTCCCCTTCGACAGCCGGCCGCTCGGAGTCCAGCGGCCGGTCGTCATCCGCTGCTCGGACGAGCGCCCCGCCCCCTCCGAGGACGCCGCCCGGGAGCGCGAAGCGCGCTGGAACCGCACCCACACCGGTCCGATGCGGGCCGCGGTCCTCGACTGCGACGACGGTATGCGGGTACCCGTGCCGATGAGAGCGGAGCTGCGCGGACTGGCGTACGAGACCGTGCCGGTGCTCTGCCGCTACGACGGCCGGGCCGACGGCCAGAGCCTCGTGGGGTTCGGCCGGTTGCTCGAAGCCGGGTACGGCGTGGTGCTGTGGCGGCGCCCGAGGGCCCAACGGACCGCGGCCTGCACGGAGTTCCACCTCCGTGCCGTCGACACGGTCGACGGGGCGGGCGTGGCCGACCGGCTCCCGCACAAGCTCCAGGAGCTGAGAAAAGGGGTGCGCGAGGGCCGTCCCGACATGTTCTGGTCGGACGGAATCGCCCTCGTGTACAGCAAACCGCGATCGGAGCCGCCCGAACCGTTGCTGCAGGCACCGTGATTTCCCTTACGGGGTGCGGACCGGATGGCTACGGTGAACCACGTTCGACTGCTGCTGCCCCTGGCGGACGAGTGATGACGAGGAACACGTTATGAGTGAACCCAGCGAGTGGCTCATCTACCGAGGGGCCGGTGAACCGCACGAAGGCATCGAGCAGTTGCCCCCGCCGCCCCCCTGGCGCGACTTCGCGAGCCGGGGCGCCCCGGCCTCCGGCGAGCCGGACGCGGACGGTTCCGCCGACCGCCGTCTCGGCGGCCACCGGCACATCGCCGAACTCCACCGGCCGGGCGCCGAAGAGCTCGAAATGATCAACGCCGCGCTCTATCTGCGGCGTCCGCTGCTGGTCACCGGAACCCCCGGCGCCGGAAAGAGCACACTGGCCCACTCCGTCGCCCATGAGCTCGGGCTCGGCCGGGTCCTGCGCTGGCCGATCGTGAGCCGGACGACACTGCTGGACGGCCTCTACCACTACGACGCGATCGCCAGGCTCCAGGACGTGCAGATCGCCGCACACGGCGCAGCAGCCGGTACGGGCGGCGCCGCGGCCGCCGACGGCGTGGGCAGCTACATCCGGCTCGGGCCGCTCGGCACCGCGCTGCTTCCCTCGGACCGGCCCCGGGTGCTGCTCATCGACGAGCTCGACAAGAGCGACATCGACCTGCCGAACGACCTGCTCAACGTGTTGGAGGAAGGCGAGTTCGGCATCCCCGAACTGGAGCGGATCGCCGACCGGCTGCCCGACGGCGAGGCGGAGGTCCTCGACGACGACGGCGACAAGGTGAAGGTGCGCGGCGGCCGGGTGCAGTGCACGTCCTTCCCGTTCGTGGTGCTCACCAGCAACGGCGAACGGGACTTCCCCGCGCCCCTGATGCGCCGCTGCATCCATCTGGAGCTCGGACGCCCCGACCACCAGCGGCTGGCGACCTTCGTACGAGCTCACCTCGGCGACGAGGCGGCGCGCTCCGGGGACGATCTCATCGCCCACTTCCTGGAGCGGTCGCGCAGCGAACTCCTCGCCACGGACCAGCTGCTGAACGCGATCTACCTCACCGACGCCGCCGCCCCGGCCGGCCGCGACCGCCTCGCCGATCTGCTCATCCAGCGACTCGACCGGCCGAGGTGATGTGCTGATGGCGGGCGCCGGGCCGGAGCGCTCCCCCGATGCGCGTGGCGCCGACGATGCGGGGCTCCACCCCGATGCGCGCGGCACCGACGACGCGGGGCTCCACCCCGATGCGCGTGGCGCCGACGATGCGGGGCTCTACCCCGCGTTCGTGGCACGGCTGCGCGAGGCCGGGCTCGACCCCGACGTCGAGCAGCTCCGTGACGCGCTCTGGCTGGCCCGCTGGGCCCGCCACCCGGACGCGCCGCCGGACGAGGAGGCGCGGGGGAGTGCCCCGCCCGTCCGCCTTCCCCCGGAGCGGGGGGACGGTCGGCGGCCCGCCGGGCCCGAGCCCGCCGCCGTGAGGCCCGCACCCGGTGCGCCGCGCGAGGAACCCCTGCCCCGAGCGGATCCCGGGGACGCCGACCGGATCACCCTCTACCCCGTACCGCGCACCGGTGCTCGTCCGGGAGCCGGTCCGGGAGTCGCCCGGACGGGCCGCACGGCCGCCCTCACCTTCGGTGTGCCCGCCGCCCCGGCACTTCCCGCCCCCCTCGAACTCCAGCGAGCACTGAGGCCCTTGCAGCGCTACCACCCCGCCTCGCCGCCCCTGCGCAGCATCCTCGACGAGACGGCGACCGCCGAACTCAGCGCCCGCGCGGGCGGGTTGATCATGCCGGTGTTCCGGGGCGTGTCCCGGGGCGAGGCGGTCCTGCAGTGCGTCATGGACGCCTCGTCCTCGATGCGGGTGTGGGACCGGATGTTCGGTGAACTCCAGCAGATATTCGCCCAGTTGGGTGCCTTCCGAGACGTCCAGATGCGCTATCTGCACCAGGGGCCGGACGGTGCCGCCGCAGTGAGCCGCAGCCTCGACCCGGCCGCGGCGCCCCTGCACTCCGCGGACCGGCTGAGCGATCCGACCGGCCGCCGCGTCACCGTCCTGGTCAGCGACTGCGCCGGTCCGCTCTGGCACAGCGGCCGGGCCCACCGGCTGCTGCACCACCTGGCCGCACAGGCCCCGGCCGCCGTGCTCCAGCCGCTGCCGCAGCGGATGTGGAACCGGACCAGACTGCCGGTCACCCACGGCTCGCTGTCCCGGGGCGACGGACCCGGCGGAGCCGCCGTACTGAAGGTCGTGGAGCAGCCGGGTACCGGTCCCGCCGTGCACCCGGGCGCCCTGGCCGTCCCCGTACTCCCGCCGGTCGAGGGGGCGTTGGCGGCCTGGGCGAAGCTGCTCTCCGGCACCGGCTCGGGGCAGATCTCCGGCGCGGTCGGCTGGGTGCGGGCCGATCACCCGGCGGCGGCCGCACAGCGTCCCGGCGGCGGACTCTCCTCGCTCCAGCTGGTCAGCCGCTTCCGGGCGACCGCCTCACCGGCCGCCGGGCAGCTCGCGGTCTACCTCGCGGCGGCCCCGCTGCACCTGCCGGTGATGCAGCTGGTGCAGCGCACGATGCTGCCCCACTCGGGCCCCTCCGAACTCGCCGAGGTGCTCCTGAGCGGGCTGCTGTCACGGAGCGGGGGTGAGAACGGCGGCCGGTACGACGGCCAGTGGTACGAATTCGCGCCCGGCGTACGGGAGGCGCTGCTCGGCCCGTTGAGCCGCGACGAGGCGCTGCTCGTGCTCAAGCACTGTTCGCAGTACATCGAGCAGCGGTTCGGCAAGGGCGGGCCGAACTTCCCGGCCCTGGCCTTCGCCCAGCTCGGCGAAGGCAGGTACGCGGAGCGGCCGGTCGCTCTCGGCGCGGATCCCATGGAGAGCGGGGCACCCGACGAGGAGATCGAAGAGGGCGCCGAGAACGGGGAGGGTGACGCGGGCGCCTCACGCGTGCCCCATCCCTTCGCCGAGGTCGCGGTCCGCGTACTGGAGCGTTTCATGCCGCTGCCCGAGCAGTTCGTGACGACGACCGGACGGGGCGGCCGCCGCAACACCGTCCAGACCCGGAACGCGGCGGTGGAGAGCGCCCGCGCCCTCGTGCGGCAGTTCGAGTCGGACAGCATGGTGCAGTACCTCATCGACGCCGTGCAGCTGCTGCGCGGCGCCATCGAACGCGAGGAGCGGCCGGGCGCCGACCCCGGACTGTGGGCGGAGTACTCCCGCTGCGTGCTGCGGCTGTGGGAGGTCCAGGGCGACGCCGAACTGCTCCGCGAGGCCGAGCACGCCGCCGAGCAGGCCGCCGCACACCCCACCGCGGTGCGCGAACGGGCCGTACTGGCCAAGGTGCTGCACGCCGCGGCCGACGACCGACGGCGGCGCGGCGACCGGCGCGGGGCGCTGGAGCTGCTGCGCCGCGCCGACCGCGAGTACACCGCCGCCTGCTCGGCCGCCGGACTGGAACCCGCCGAGGCCCTGCGGCTGACGCTGGAACGGGTCCGGGCGCTGGAGGCGCAGTGGCGGCTCGACGGCGACACCGCGCTGCTCCAGGCCGCCTGCGGCATGCTGGAGGCCTTCGCCGACGTCTGGCCCGACCAGGAGAACCGCCCCACCACTCTGCCCCTGGCACACGGCCGGACCCTGCTGAAACTGGCCGGGGCCACCACCGACACCGAGCAGTCCCGGGTGTACGCGGGCCAGGCGGCACGCTCCCTGCGCACCGCGTTCGAACAGGGCGGCGGCCGGCACACCCTGGGCACCGAGGTGCGCATCCTGCTGGACCTGGTGGACGCCCTGCTCGGCTCCGGCCAGGAACCCGACGAAGCCGCGACCCTGATCCAGCAGGCCCTGGCGACCGTACGCGAACAGCGGCTGCGCGCCTCGCTCCAGATCAGGGCGGGCCGGGTCGGTGTCGCGCGGTACGAGCACACCGGTGAGCCGGACGAACTCGTGGACGCCGCCGACTGGTTCGCCCGCGCCGCCCGGGGCGTACCGCGCGACTCGCGGGCCCATGCCGACCTGCTCGCCGAATGGGGCGGCACCCTGCTGCGCCGGGCCCAACTGCCGGACGGGCGCCCGCACATCGGCGCAGCGATCCGGGTACTGCGCGACTGCCGTACGGAGACGGCGGCGGGGAGCGCGCGCCAGGCCGGGCGGCTGCTGATGCTGGGCCGTGCGCTGATGCTGCGGCACCGGGCCACCGAGGACCGGGTCGACCTCAGGGAGGCCGAGCACCTCTTCGGCCTCGCCGCCCAGGAGGCGACCGACCCGCTGACCGAGGCACGCTGCTGGCTGGAGCTGGGCCGGTCCCACCTCGACGCCTCCCGGGTGCTGGAGCGTCCGGCCCGGCTCGACGACGCGGCCGAGGCGTTCCGGGGCGCCGCCGAGGCGGCCGGCGCGGCGGAGGCGGAGCTTGACGGACCGCAACAGTCCGCACAAGCAATCGAGTTGAGTGCTACAGCCAACCACTGGCGGGGTATGACGTACGAGAGGGCGGGCCGCCCCCGGGCCGCCCGCGGGGCGTACCGGGCGGCCCGCCAGGAATGGCGCAAGCTGCCGGACGGCGGCGGCGCGGCGGGCGAGGCGACCGCCGAGCGGCTGGCGGAACTGGAGCGCTGAGCCGCTCGAAGAAGAGCACCGGCGGACGGCAGGGTTCACGAAGTCACGGGGAGGAACGATGAACGAGACGCAACACCAGGACCTGCCGGCGGGCGGACCGTCCGGCGGACCGGACGCGCTGCCGGATCTGCTGGAGCTCGACCTGGAGTCGTTGCGGACGCTGGACCATCCGGTGCTCGCCGAGGTGGTCGCGGACCTGCGCGGGCGGGCCGAGCAGCCGCGGGAGATGCTGTGGGGGTTCACCAACGCCTTCTGAGGGCCCCCGATTTCGGTCCGGGGACCGGCTGAACAGGACATCGTGGTGAGGTACACGTTTGCCCGCGCGACAAGCCAGGGATACTCGCCTCGGGACGGCGACGGGGGCCGTACCGGAGGATGTGATCGGCGCGGGGGTGCGGGAGTGTCTCGACAGGCGACGCCGCAACCGCGCACCGGGGACGGCCGACTTCCCTTCTCCTTCGGGCAGTTCATCGTCAAGGTGCACGGCCGCTGCAACCTCGCCTGCCGGTACTGCTACCTCTACGAGGGCCCCGACCGCACCTGGCGCGACCGGCCGGCCGCCGCCGCGCCCGCCGTCCTCGACCGCACCGCGCACCGCATCGCCGAACACGCGGCGGCCCACGGGCTGCGGGACCTCGCGCTCGTCCTGCACGGCGGCGAACCCCTCCTCGCGGGTGCCGGCCGGCTCGCCGCCTTCGCCGACCGGGTACGCGCCCTGACACCCGACGGCTGCACCGTCCACACCACCGTCCAGACCAACGCCACCCTCCTCACCGACGCCCGCGTCGCCACCCTCGCACGGCACGGCATACGCATCGGCATCAGCCTCGACGGCGGAAGGCCCGCCCACAACAGCCGGCGCACCGACCATGCCGGACGCCCCTCCTGGCCCGCCGCCTCGCGCGGCGCCCGGCTCCTCGCCGACCGGCACCCCGACGCCTACGCGGGCATCCTCACCGTCGTCGACCCGGACACCGACCCCGTCGAGATGTACGAGTCGCTGCTCGAACTGCACCCCCCGGCCCTGGACCTGCTGCTCCCGCACGGCAACTGGACGACCCCGCCACCGGGCCTGCCCCTCACCGGGCCCGGCCGCCCGACCCCGTACGGCGACTGGCTCACCACCGTCTTCGACCGCTGGTGGCACACCGGGCGCCGGGAGACCCGGATCCGGCTCTTCGAGGAGTGCATCGCCCTGCTGCTGGGTCTGCCCGGCGCCACCGAGTCCCTCGGCCTCGACCCGGTAGACGCGATCGTGATCGAGACGGACGGGGCGATCGAACAGGTCGACTCCCTCAAGTCCGCCTACGACACGGCCGCCGCCACCGGCCTCGACGTCTTCCACCACACCTTCGACGACGCCCTGCGCCACCCGGGCATCGCCGCCCGCCGGGCAGGCGCCGACGCACTCGCCGCGGCCTGCCGGGCCTGCCCGCTGCTGACCGTCTGCGGCGGCGGCCACTACGCACACCGCTACCGCGCGGAGAACGGCTTCGCCAACCCGTCCGTCTACTGCGCGGACCTCGAACGGCTGGTACGCCACATCGCCGCCCGGCTGTCCGACGCAACCGCAGGAGAACGCCGATGATCCCCCCACTCCCGGACCACATGCTGCGCCAACTGGGCCGCACCGAGGGCGACTACGAAACCCTCAGCGTCCTCGTGCGCGATCAGGACACCCGTCGGCTCCTCCTGCTGCGGGCCCTGCTCGACGCGGCCGAAGCGGCACCCGCGGCCGCCTGCCCTCCCCGGGCGCTCGACCGGCTGCGACAGGACTGGGCGCTGCTGGAGACGGCCGAGCGCGCCGACCGGACCGCCGTACGCGCCGTCCTGCTCCACCCCCTCACCGGACCCTGGGCGCAACGCTGCCTGCGCGGCCTCTCCGCCGCCGTCCCGGGGCCCGAACTCCACGCCGATCTCGCCCACTTGAGCGCCCTGGCCGCCGCAGCCGCGATCCGCGCCGGAATCCCGTTCACGGCCCGGCTCACCGCACACGACGGGCTCCTGTCCCTGCCCACCCTGGGCGCCCTGCGCACACCGTCCGAAGAGCTCGACATCACCTTCCGGGACGGTCAACTGGTGATACGTCAGATCGACGCGGGTGAACCGCCGCTGTCGGCGCACACACAGCCCGACGGCACGACCGGTTCGGCCGACCCGCGCTGGCTTCCGGTGTTCGCCCTGCCGGCCGTGCAGGCAGGCATCGGTCCCGTGCCCCTGGACGACGTCGACCCGTACCGCACCGACGGGAGCGGACTCCAGCCGCACGGACTGAGCGCCGCCACCCACATCGACGACCACGAACGCAAGGCGTGGGCCGAGTCCTGGGCCGGAGTGGGCCCCCTGCTCGGCACCGGCGGCGAACACCGCCTCACCGAAGCGGCGGTCCTGCTGCGCTGCCTGGTGCCGCTCGGCCCGCCGCCCGGCTCCGGGCCCATGGGGGAGAGCCCTGCCCATTGCAGCGGCACCAGGCGCGAGGCCTTCGGCGCCGTCCTCAGCAGCAAGCCGGCCACCCCGGCCTACTTCGCCTCCACCCTCGTCCACGAACTCCAGCACACCAAACTGTCCGCGCTCGGTGCCCTCGTACCGCTGCACCACGAGGATCCGGAACCCCGCCACTTCGCGCCCTGGCGCTCCGACCCCCGCCCCTTCGACGGCCTCCTCCAGGGCGCCTACTCGCACATCGCGCTCGCCGACTACTGGCAGCGGTTCGCGCTCGCCGCCCGGCGCGTCACCCACCGCGACCTGGCCTGGGCCGAGCACGCCCGCTGTCGCGAACAGGTCGGGGCGGTCCTGCCCGTGCTGGCCGGATCGGCAGCGCTGACCCGCGAAGGCCGGGTGCTGGTCAACGAGATGATCACGCTCTACCACCGTCTGGACGATTGCCCGCCTCCTACGGGGCACCTCGCGCGCGCGGAGGCATACGTGGCCACCGCCAAGGTGATATGGCAACAGAGGAACGGCCCGCACGGGCCGTGAGGGACCCCGGGATTGTCCGCCGGAACGACCATGCTCCGGTGTATGTTGACAAGGCTCGAATCGAGGCAGGGAGACGGTTGAATGCCCGGAACGCGTAGGCAAGTTGGAGCAACCGGGGCGCAAACCGTCACCATCAGTTTCGCCGGATTCAACCGCGCCTGGGCGACATGGATCGGTGACCGGCTGGAGCGGCGCGGAGTGACGGTCGTCCAGCAGCGCTGGGACCCCCCGGTGGAGGTCCCGCTGGAGGATTCGCTGCGCGACCTGACCCTCTCCCGGGGGCGGGTCCTGGTGATCCTCAGCGACTGGTACTTCCAGCTCGGCCCGCGCGGCCACGAGGAGTGGAACAGGGCGCTGCGCGAGGTCGTCGCCCCCGACCCGGACCGCTTCGCCGCCGTCTGCGTCACCACCTCCGCACTGCCCGGCGCCACCTCTGCGCTCGCCGCCGCCGACCTGACCAATGTCGGCGCCGACGAGGCCGAGCGGCGGCTCCTGGCGCGCCTGGGCCTGCCCGCCGACCCGCTGCCCGAGCCCGTCGCGGCCAGGCAGGGGCCGCGGTATCCGGCCGACACCCCCGAGGTGTGGGGCGGGGTGCCGCGCCGCAACACCCGGTTCACCGGCCGAGAGGCGCTGCTCAACAAGGCGTACCAGGCCCTCCAGGACGCCGGACCCGGCGCCGGGGTCGTGGCCCTGCACGGCATGTCCGGCGTGGGCAAGACCCAACTGGCGGCGGAGTACGTCTACCGGTTCGGTTCCGAGTACGACGTCGTGTGGTGGGTGCCGGCCGACCGCCGTGCCCTCTACCGGCAGAAGCTCGCCGAACTCGCCCCCGAACTGGGCCTGTCCACGGGAGCCGAGTACGGGGAGCGGCTGCGCGCGGTCCGCGACGCCCTGCGGCGCGGCGAACCGCACTCCCACTGGCTGCTCGTCCTGGACGGGGCGGACGAACCCGAACACATCTGGGACCTGGTGCCGACCGGCCCCGGGCACGTGCTGATCACCTCCCGCAACCCGGAGTGGAGCGAGCACAACAGCAATCTGGTCGAGGTGCCGGTCTACGAACGCGACGAGTCGGTCGCCTTCATCCGCCGCCGCGCACCACGCCTGACCCCGGACGACGCCGACCAGCTGGCCGAGGCCCTCGAAGACCTTCCGCTCCTGCTCGACCAGACGGCCGGCTGGCTCAACGACTCCGACATGTCCGTCGAGGAGTACATCGAACTCCTCGAAGGCGGCATCGACCAGGACGTCGTCAAGGTCTCCGCCGACTTCCCGCTCGCCTTCCAGACCGCCTGGTCGATACTGCTGAACAAGCTCAAGGAAACCGTTCCGGAATCCGTCGACCTGCTGCGCCTGTGCAGCTTCTTCGCACCCGGCTCCATCCCCGTGCGTCTGCTGAGGGAAATGCCGCCCGGCGAACTGCCGGAACAGCTCTCCGGCCTGATGAACGACCCGCTGCTGTGGAACAGGGCGATCGGCCAGCTCCGTCAGTACTCCGTGGTCCGCCTGGAGTCACACGAGACGGCCGACGAGGACGCCTCGTCCGGCGAATCGCTCTACATGCACCGCATGGTCCACCAGATCGTCGGCAAGGACATGCCGGAACGCGACCGCCACGAGTTCATCGACGTGGTCCGCAGGGCCCTCGCCGCCGCGGACCCCGGCCGCCCCACCGACACCCGGCTGTGGCCCGCCTACGCGGAGATCACCCCGCACCTGAAGTGGGCCGACGTACTCAACAGCACCGACCCGGCCGTCCACGCCCTGGTGCTCAACTGCCTGCGCTACATGTACCTCTCCGGCGAGTACCGGGCCGGCATCAAGCTGGGCCAACGGGCCATGAAGGCCTGGCGGGAACTCCTCGGCGAGGACCACCCCAGGGTCTGGGACGTCAGCTACCACTACGCGAACGTGCTGCGGGCCGTCGGCGACTACGCCGGCACGGAAGCCATCGAACGCGCCGCCGTCGACCACCTCCGCGCCGAACGCGGCGCACAGGACCTGGAACACCTGCGCGCCGCCGGCGGCCTCGCCGCCGACCTGCGGGGCCTGGGCCGGTACGACGAGGCACTGGAGATGTCGGCCTGGATCCTCACGGCCTACCGTGAACTGCTGGGCGACCAGGACGCGCGCACACTCAGTGCGCAGAACAACCTGGCCATGTCGCTCCGGCTGCTCGGCAGATACGAAGAGTCCCTGGAGCTGCACCGGCGGACACTGGAGGCCAGGCGGCAGGTGTTGCGCCCTCGCCACAGCTGGACGCTCTACTCGGAGATCCACTACGCCACCGACCTGCGTCTCCTCGGCCGCTACGGCGACGCCCTCTCGCTCCAGAGCCAGAGCGTCCGGGTGCACCGGCTGGTCATGGGGCCCGACAACCCGCAGACCCTGCGCGCCGAACACAATCTCGCGCTGTGCCAGTACCGCTCGGGCGAGCGTGCCAAGGCCGCGACGCTGTTCACCCGGGTTCTCGAACGAAGCGAGCGGGTTCTCGGCGAGAACGACCCGCTGACGATGATGTTCGCGGCCGGCCAGAGCTTCTTCGCCCGGGAGCACGCCGACATCGACCAGGCCAGGGCCATAAGCGAGAAGGTGGTCGACGGCTATGCGGACATGCTCGGCGAGGAACATCCGTACGTGGCCGGAACCCGCGCCAACCACGCCCTGATCCTCCGCAACGTGGGTGAACGCGACCATGCGCACGCCCTGTTGGAGGAGGCACTCGCGGACATGACGCGAGCCGTGGGCGAGCACCACCCCTGGACCCTCGGCTGCGCGGTCAACGCCTCGGCGCTGCGCAACCTGGTGGGCGACCCGGAATCCGCGGCCGCGCTGACGGACTCGGTCATCAGCAGGGCCACCGAGGTCCTCGGCCGGACCCATCCGCTGACCTTGTCCGCCCGGATCGCACACGCCGCGGACCTGCGCGGCCTCCGTGACCGCGAGCGCGCGGACAAGGTCGAGCGGGAGGCACTGGGCGACCTGGTCGCGACGCTGGGCGCCCAGCATGTCCACACGGTCTCGGCCCGCTCCCGCAACCGTCCGTACTGGGACTTCGAACCGCAGATGATCTGACGGGTAGCACGGAGCGCGCAGCACGGCGGTTCCACGGACCGTCAATCCTTCTGATGCACCGTCAGTTGGCGTGCCCCGGAGAGAGGGGCGCGACGGTCACCGCCACTCCATGGCGACCGGGGCCCGATCCCCCGGTCGTCATGGATTCGCTCGCACCCGGGCGCCGCACGAGACGGCGATTCCTTCCACAGCCGTGAGCCGCTCAGGGGTGTCCGGACCCCGGGCGGAACGTGCGGCCGGTGATTCCGGTGTGCCCCCGCGCCCGCGGAGCACCGGGCCGGCCCGGTCAGGCAGCACCGGCATTCCCCTGGACGCGCGGGCAACGACCGCGCCCTACTGATCCAGGGGGCTGTACGCCCCCTGCGCGTGCACGTCTTTCAACTCCCGTGACATGCACGTGAACGTGCGGTCCGGGCCGTCACGCGGAATCGACGCCACCGCCCGGCACGGAAGTTGGGCCACCGCCATGAGTGCGGACAGACCGTCACCGCTCGAAGTCCACGACCGGCGCTCCGCCTCCTGCTGCCTTGTGTGCACGGGGCCCATCGATCGCATGCCTGGCATATGCGCAGCCTGTGCCCGCCTCGGTCGCCGCACGGTATTCCAGGCCAATCCGGGTTCAGGAGGATGGCGAACAGGTCACCGGGGATCGAACGTTCTTCGCCGATCACGTCCGGTGGTCCGCATCCAAAACGAGGGGAGGTGAACGACAAATGAACCTGATTCGCGCTTGGAAGGACCCGGAGTACCGGGCCACTCTCGCCGACGCTCCGGCCAACCCGGCCGGTCTGGTCGAGCTGGCCGACGATCAGCTCGACGGCGTCGCCGGCGGTACCACGTGGGCCTGCGCCACGATCACCCTGACCGTCACGGTGTGCTCGCCCACCGGGACGCTCTGCGGCAGTTGCAACATGGGTACGCGCGGCTGCTGCTGAGCCGTCGCCATCACATCAAGGAGTGATGTTCGTGGACGTAGTGCGCTCTTGGAAGGACGCCGAGTACCGGTTGTCCCTCGGGAGTGAGGCCCCCGCCCATCCGTCGGGCGACGGCCTCACCGCAATCACCGATGAGGAGCTGACCGAAGTCAACGGTGCGGGCACCGGTGTCCTCGGCACTCTCGGGTGCTGCTGGTGCTTGCCGTGGTACTCAGGCTGGACCGTCTGCGGTCTCGCCTGCGACCCCGGTACGCCCTGTAAGTAAGCCTAGCAGCTTACCGAAGAAATGACGCGGCCGGCAGGGGGTCAATTCGGGCCTCTGCCGGCCGCGTTCCTGTCTCAGGAGGAGAGACGAGAATGCCGCTCGAAGCAACCGATCACGACACCGGCAGGCAAGGCCGGACAGGCCTCCCATGGCACCGGGCGGCCACGCTGGGCGAGAGGGCGGGCGGACGCCCGTCGCGGACCGACACCGTCCGTGGCGAGAAGCGCCTGGCCATGTGGAGGGAACTCGCGCCTCTCAAGGGCGATCGAGCCGGCCTGGACACGCGGCTGGCCCCGCTGGGTGTCACCGCGAGCGAACTGTCCGCGCTGCTCGGTGAGACCGATGAGTCCCTCGCTTCCCGGCTGACGGATGAACCGGAGTGGCACAAGACCTTCCTCCGCTGGTGGGCGGCGGGCAGGGCCGCCACCGACGTCAACCGTCGTCTCGACTCCGACATGGGCCTCCTCGAAGTGATCCGGCCCCTCGTCGAAGGCGCGGTGCACGAACTCGACGCTCTCGTCGAGGAACGGGTCGTGGCTTCGACCGACCCCGTCATGGCCGATCTCGGTCACCTGCTCGACGTGGTGCGCGCGACGGCCCCGGCAGCGGACCTCCTGGGACATGTGCAGCGGACCCTGGTCCTGGAACTGAACATCGCCCGCGTCGAGGACCGGCTGGCGGGCGAGACTCCCGAGGAGCGCTTCGCCTCCTACGTGAATCTGCTGCGCGACGAGGGCAACGCCCTCGCCATCTGGGACGAATACCCGATACTCGCCCGGCTGCTCGTCCATCAGCTCCGGTTCTGGATCGACACCCGTGTGGAGCTGATCGAAGCGCTCGTCGCCGATCTGCCCCTCCTGCGCGAGGGCATGCTCGCCGGGGCCGGCCCCGAGCGCCTCGAACGAATAGAGTTCGGCGCCGGTGACAAGCACCGCCGCGGCCGGTCGGTCGCGATCGTCAGTTTCGACACCGGCTCGCTGGTGTTCAAACCCCGTTCGCTGGCCATGGACGTCGCGTTCGACCGCCTTCTCGACTGGGTCAACCGGCAGCGCCCGCCGCACGATCTCGCCCGCATAGGCATTCTCGACCGCGGTGAGCACGGCTGGGTGGAACTCGTCGACACCTCGGCGACCACGGACGCCGAAGGCGGCGACCGCTACGCGTGGCGGCTGGGCGGACTGACGGCGCTGCTGTACCTGCTGCATGCCACCGACTTCCACTTCGAGAACGTCCTCGCCGCGGGCGAGCACCCGGTTCTCATCGACTTGGAAGCACTGCTGCACAGCGACAAGACCGCTGCCGTCGTGAAGATCGACGGCGAGACGGACATCGCCGCGGTCACGCTCGCCAACTCGGTCCAGTCGGTCGGCATCCTCCCCAACCGTCTGCTCGTACGCGGTGAGGACGGAACCTTCGGGCTCGACGTCAGTGGGCTGGCCGGGCACGGCGGTCAGCTCACGCCGATGCCGGTGCCCACCTGGGAGGACAGCGGCACCGACCGGATGCGGCTGGTCAAGCGCCGCATGGAGATGGACGCCGAGCGCAATCACCCGATGACCGCCGACGGCGAACCGATCGACCTGATCGGACGCGTCGACGTGTTCGTGGACGGTTTCACCCACGTCTACCGGCTCCTCGAAGCCGCACGCGACGAACTCCTCGGCCCGGCCGGGCCGATCGCGGCCTTCGGATCCGTGAAGACCCGGCTCATCGCCCGCCCCACCCACATCTACGGCCGCCTGCTGCTGGAGAGCACCCACCCGGACTTCCTGCGTGACGGACTCGACCACGCACGGTCGCTGGCCCGACTGGCCGGCGGCCACACCGAGATGCCGGACTGCCGCAACGCGATGGTCCTGGACGAGATCGCCGAACTGTCGCTCGGGGACATTCCCATGTTCACCGTCGACGCCGACACCGGTGCCCTGCGCGGCGGGCTCGACGACGCACGGATCGGCACGCGTACCCCGGCACCGCTGACCGCCGTACGCGAGCGTCTCACCGCGCTCGGCGACGATGATCTCGCCTTCCAGGAACGCGTCATCCGTTCCAGCGTCGCCGCCACCGTCATGGGCGACGACGAAGCGCGCTGGCCCAACTGGCAGCGTGCCCGGATGCAGAGCCCGGCGGACTCAGGGGACTTCGCCGAGGAGGCCCTGCGCATCGCACGCCGGCTCTCTAGCCTCTGCGTCCGCGACGAGCACGGGCTGGGCTGGATCGGCCTCGACCTGGTGGACGAGAAGTACTGGCAGTACGCCCCCGCCCCGATCGGCCTGTACACCGGCACCGCCGGCATCGCGCACGCGCTCGACGCGGTCGCGGCCGTGTCCGGCGACGCGGAGATCGGCGAGCTGGCGCAGGCCGCCTTCGACCAGGTCGCCAAGCGCTCGCTGCTCGTCGCCGAGACCCTGGCCGGACTGGAGAAGAAGCCCGGCCCGGCCGACCTCGGTATCGGCGCCTTCGGCCCCTTCGGCGGAGCGATGTACGCCCTGGCGCATGCAGCCGCCCGCCACGGTCGCCGGCACTACGCCGAGGCTGCCGCCGCACTGCTGCCCGCCATCGGTGAACTCATCGCCGAAGAACCTCTGCTGGACGTGGTGTCCGGATCGGCAGGGGCGATCCTGTCGCTGTTGTCGCTGGAATCCGCCGCGCCCGGATGCGGTGCCGTCGAGCTCGCGGTGCGCTGCGCCGACCGGCTCCTCACCACCCGGCGGGAGACGGGTGACGGCTGGGGCTGGATCACTCCGATCAACCCCGAGGCGCCGCTGGCCGGGTTCTCCCACGGCGCGTCCGGCATCGCGTACGCGCTCGCACGGCTCGACCAGGTGGCCGCCCGCCCGGAGTACGCGCAGGCCGTACACCACGCGCTGCGTTACGAGTCGACCGTCTATGATCCCGGTCTGCGGACCTGGCGCGACCTGCGTCCGGCCAACCTCGGCGGCCGGACGGTCATGAACGCCTGGTGCCATGGTGCCCCGGGCATCGCGATGGCCCGCACCGAATTCCAGCGGATGGGAATCGCGCCGGAGCTCGCCGAAACGATCGAACGCGACAGGCACAGGGCCGTGCTCGCATCCATATCCACCGGATTCGACCTCGACCCGGTGTCCGGTCTGGGCAACCACAGCCTGTGCCACGGCGACGTCGGCAACCTCCTCCTCATCGAGGCGAGCTGCGACCCGGACACGGAGCCAGAGGTTGCCGAGCTGGTGCCCCCGGTATGGAACACGCTGCTGCACGAGGGCCGTGAGAACGGCTGGCTCTGCGGTGTCCCGAACGGTGTGGAGACCCCCGGACTGATGACCGGACTCGCCGGCATCGCCTGGGGCCTGGCACGCAAGGCCGACCCCGCACAGGTGCCGGACCTGCTGACGTTGAGCGGGCCGACGGGGGAGGAACGGGCACGTTGAACGCCAAGACCACGGCACCCGCCGCATCGGACGGTGCCCTCGCCGAGGGCGTCTACCGCCCGAGCATGGTGGCCGCCTACCGGGCCAACCCCCGCGGTCCGGCCCGAACCGGCTTCGACGTCGAACGCATGACGCCGCGGTGGCGGTGGGCGCTGATCGGCGCGCTGATCATCGCCGCCACCGTGCTGGCGGGGCTGTTCGTGAGGGTTCCGGTCGGTCCGACCGGGGCCCTCGCCGGGGTCGCCAAGGGCAATGCCGTCCTCGCGTTCCCGAAGTTCACGCCTCCGGCGAAGGGCACCGATGTCGTCCTGCGCCTGGGCGAGAACCGGACGGTGACCGGGCGCGTCAAGGATTTCCAGCCCGGACAGGGAGGCACCCAGATCACCATGGTGCTCGTCGAACTGCGCGCCGGTGAATCTCTCGACGACATGAAGGACGGTACGCAGGTGGCCATCGACCAGGGCACCAGGCCGCTGCTGCTCGACATCCTGGACGGGGGCGGAAAGAAGTGAGGATCGGACGCCGCCGGGTTCCCGTACGCCTGCAGTCCACATCGGTCGAATGCGGTGTCGCCGCTCTGGCGATGGTGCTCGCCCACCACGGCAGACACACCACGGTCGCCGAGCTGCGCGACCGCATGGTCCTGGCCCGTGACGGGGCCAGCGCCGCCTCCATCGCCCGGCACGCGCGCGAACTCGGCATGAAGGTCAAGGCCTTCCGCGCCGAACCGCACGCTCTGGCGGGGCTGTCGATGCCAGTGATCGCTCACTGGGGGATGAACCACTTCGTGGTGATCGAACGCATCACCCGCAGTGGCGCCGACATCGTCGACCCCGCATCCGGGCGGCGCCGCATCACCCATGCGGAGCTCGACGCGTCGTTCACGGGCGTGGCTCTGGAACTGGAGCCGACCGACGCGCTCGAACGACGCACCGGGGGCGAGGCCGGACTGTGGTCCTTCGTCAGACCGTTCCTGCCGCGCTCGGTCAGCGTGCTGTCGGCCATCGTCGGGGCTTCGGTCCTCCTGACCGTGTTCGGGCTGCTCCCGGCCTTCCTGACCGCCTACGTCGTCGACCGCGTGCTGCCCGGCCGCCAGGAGAGCACCCTCCTGATCCTGGTGGCCGGCCTCGCCGCCTACACCGTGAGCCACGCGATGATGACGCTGGCGCGGGCCGAGCTCCTGCTGTGGCTCCAGACCCGCATGGACTGGTCGATGATGGGCTCGTTCCTCAGGCACCTGATGTCGCTGCCGTACCAGTTCTTCCAACTGCGCACCGGCGGTGACCTCCTCGTCCGCGTGTCGAGCATGGCCTATGTACGTGATGCGGTCTCCAGCCAGCTGCTCGCCGTCTTCCTCGATGTGGCCCTGCTGGGCATCTACCTCGTGGTGATCGGATTCAAGTCGCTGCTGTTCGTCGCCGCGATCCTGGCCATCGCCGCCGTCCAGCTCGCCGTCATGTTCTTCTCGGCGCCGACCGCACAGCGCCTGACCGAGCGCGAACTCCAATCACTCGGTGAGGCACAGAGCACCCTCCTGGAAGCGGTGACCAGTGCCGAGACGGTGAAGTCGTCCGGAGCCGAACACGTCGTCGTCGAGCGCTGGTCACAGAAGTTCACCGAACAGCTGGCCTCATCGGTACGCAGAAGCAGGCTCGACAACGCGATCGACAGCGTCCTGGGCATGCTCGGAACGGCGTCACCCCTGCTGATGCTCGTTCTCGGTGCCTCGCTCGTGTTCAGCGACAACCTCTCCCTCGGCGAGATGCTCGCCCTGATCGCCCTCGCCGGGGCAGCGCTGTCCCCGGTGGCGCAACTGGGCCGCAGCATCAAGACGTTCCAGACCATCCGGGTCCACCTCGACCGGCTGCGCGACGTACTCAACGAGCCGTCCGAGAGCGTCGGCCAGGGGGACAAGACGGTCACCCTGGACGAGCCGATCAAGCTGACGGACGTCAGCTTCCGGTATTCCGGGGACGGCCCGGAGGCTCTCTCGGACATCTCGCTCACGGTCAACCCGGGCGAGAAGATCGCCATCGTCGGCAGCAGTGGCTCGGGGAAGTCCACCCTGGCGCGCCTCATCCTCGGCCTCTACGACCCCACCGACGGGCAGATCACCTACGGCGAGACGCCTCTGATCGACATCGACCTGGGACATCTGCGGCGCCAGTGCGGTGTGGTCACCCAGGACGCCGACATCTTCAGCGGTTCGGTGCTGAGCAACATCGCACTGGTGAAACCCGAGGCGAACCTGGACGACGTCGTCGCCGCCGCCCGTCTCGCGGCCGTCCACGACGACATCACGCGCATGCCGATGGGCTACGAGACGATCCTCGGCGAGGGCGGCAGCGGACTGTCCGGCGGTCAGCGGCAAAGGATCGCCCTGGCCCGTGCCGTCGTGCACCGGCCGCGCGTACTCCTCCTGGACGAGGCCAGCAGCCATCTGGACGCCACGACCGAGGCAGTCGTGCACGAGAACCTCTCGGAGCTCGACTGCACCCGCATCGTCATCGCGCACCGCCTGAGCACGGTTCGGGATGCCGATCGCATCCTCGTCCTCGACCGGGGCCGGATCGTCGAGGACGGACGGCACGAGGAACTGATCGCGCTCGGCGGGACCTACGCCACACTGGTCGACCAGCAGCTCGTCCATGACTGATCCGGCGGACGCGTCCGCGGTGCGACCGCGTGGGTACGCCATGCTCAAGGGGTGACGACCATGAATCGCCTCCGGGCGGAACTCACGGCGCGGCTGCGCAACCTGGCCGTGCTGGAGCTTGCGAACACCGTCTGGATCGGCTGGGTGGTGTTCGTGACGCTGGACGCCCCGATGAGCGCGGCGAACGCCGTCGGGTACGGGCTGGCGGCCGCGCACCTGGTCATCGGTGCGCTGTACTGGGCCGCGAAGCTGCGCCAGTTGGGTGCGGGACTGTCCCGGCCACCTCTGATGGGGGTGTTCCGGTGGCTGCGACCGGTGTGCGCGGTGGGCCTGGCGGCGGGTCTCGTGGTGATCGCGACGGCCCTTGCCGACAGGCCGCGAGGGATCGAGGTGGTGCCGGGGGCAGTCCTGTACGGGCTGGCCGCGGCCGAGTACGTCAACTACTTCCAGTGGCAGCTGATGCACGACACCCGTGCCGACTTGCGCAGGCTGCTGCGCACTCGGCGAGTGCGCCGGTCGCACCTCTACGAGGACATACGCGTGCACCGGAACCCACAGGCGGCCCGGTAGCCGTCTGCGGGCGGCCTGCACGGAGCGCGGTTCGCTCCCTGCCGGCCCGAGCCGAAAGACAAAGAGAGGACCGCTTCCATGGCGGGAAAAGGGCCGAACAGCGAGTCGGGCACGATCGAGGTGAAAGGCCTGACGAAGCGATACCGGGGTGTGGTGGCCGTCGACAACCTGTCGTTCACGGTCGCGCCGCGGCGCGTGACGGGCTTCCTCGGCCCCAATGGCGCGGGCAAGACGACCACGCTGCGCATGCTGCTCAGTCTGGCGGCTCCCAGCGCCGGCACCGCGACCATCGGCGGATACCGGTACGAGGAACTGGCGGAACCGCTGAAGACGGTCGGCGCGATGCTCGACGAATCGGGGGCGCACAAGAGCCGTACCGGCCGCGACCACCTGCGTGTCCAGTGCGCGGCGGCCGGGCTGCCCGCGCGCAAGGCCGACGAGGTGCTCGACCTCGTCGGGCTGACGCCGGCCGCCCGGCGACGGTACGGAGAGTACTCGCTCGGTATGCGGCAACGGCTCAATCTCGCACAGGCGCTGCTGGGCGACCCGGCCGTGCTCGTCCTCGACGAGCCGGCCAACGGGCTGGACCCCGAAGGGATCGCATGGATGCGTGAACTCCTGCGGAACTTCGCCGCCGAGGGGCGCACCGTGCTCGTCTCCAGTCACCTCATTTCCGAGGTCGAGCAGACCGCCGACGACCTGGTGATCATCAACCGGGGAAGGCTGGTGGCGCAGGGCGCGACCCGTGAGGTCGTCAGCGGTCTGAGCAGGGCGCGACGGGTACGGGTCCGGGTTTCGCGCACCGTGGACCTGGAGGCGGCGCTCACCTCCGCGGGCGCAACCGTCACGGCCGGTGTTCCCGGCGGCGAAGAGGTGCTGCTGGTGTCCGGCCTCGAAACAGCCGCGGTGTCCTCGCTCGCCGCAGCCCACGGCGGAGAGCTGTACGAACTGGCCGAGGAGAAGCGCGATCTGGAACACGCGTTTTTGCACCTCACGGGCGGAGAGGCGACGATCCGATGACAGGTCTGATCGGCAGCGAGCTGCTGAAACTGCGGACCGTACGCACCTGGTGGACCGTCGGTGCCGCAATGGCCGGGACGACGCTTCTGATGGCGTCGTGGTACTGCTGGCAGGCCACCAACTTCATGCAGCCCTTCGAGGACTACCTGGCGGGCGCGATCCTGACTCCCCGTCAGGACATGTCGGCGGAGCAGATCGCCACCATGCACCGGCTCTGGGAGACGCAGGGCGATGTCGGCCATATCGCCGCGACCATATACACGTCCGGACAGGCGGTCGGCCTGCTCCTGGCAGGAGTGCTGGCCGTCCTGCTGGTGACCGACGAGTACCAGCACCGCACCCTGACCGCCACGTTCCTGGCGACCCCGCGCCGGGGCCGCGTCATCGCGGCCAAGCTGGCCGTCGTGGTCATCGCCTCCGCCGGACTGTGGCTGGTGTCCACCGTCGTCGATCTCGTGGTCGGAACCGTCTTCCTGACGTCCCGAGATGTGGGACTCCAGCTCGGCAGCCCGGACGTGGTGTCCGCGGTGCTGCTGAACCTGGCCGCGTACGTCGTCTGGGGTGTGTTCGGCTTCGGCCTCGGCGTGCTCATCCGCAACCAGGTGATCGCCACCGTCACCGCGACGGCGTTGTACTTCCTCACCTCGGTCGTGGTCGCCTTCGCCTTCCGGGCCATCCATGAACTCGTGATCGAAGAGGACTGGGTGCTGAAGGTCCAAGTGATCATTCCCGGTGTGGCCTCCCAGATCATGACCACTCCCGGTGAACTCTTCGCCGGTGCCCCGGCGCAGTGGACCGGCGCGGTGGTCCTGGTCGCGTACGGCCTGACCGCCGGCCTTGTGGGAACAGTCCTCCTGCGCAGACGGGATGTGGTGTGAGGGCGTCGACGCGGCGCTCTCACACCGTCCAGGCACTCAGCCTCCCCTGGTGAACGGGGAGGCTGACGTGTGTTCAGGACAGGTGCGAGCCGTCCTCCGCTCTGGGGGACTGTACGGATGCCGCGACGAGCCGCCAGGCCTTGCGGCTGTCCCAGGTCAGCGCCGCGGCCCTCATCGCCTCGATGCCCGGAGGCAGGTCGAGGCCCAGGTCGTCGGCGAACAGAGCCTGACAGCGCTTGATCACATCCAGTGCACTCGAGGCGTCGCCCTTGATGCAGTGGACTGCGGCCAGCAGCTCCCAGAAGCGCTGACGGTAGGGCACTTCGGCGATCGCGCTTTCGATCTGATAGCCGAGCACCGCAGTGTGGTCAGCAAGGATGCAGGCGGTGAACAGGTCCTGATACGCGTCGAAGCGGGCGTTGTTGAGCCCGGCGACGTGCGCGCTGAACCAGCGTGTCGGCGGCAGGTCCTGACCGAACGGCCCACGCCACAGCGTGATGGCTTCCTCCAGTGACGCGATGGCAGCGTCGAGGTCGCCGCACAGGAGATGGGTCCGGCCGGTACGTGCCGCCTTGGCGAACCTGGTCAGGTCGAGCTCGTCCGGCTCGATGTGGAGCCGGTACCCGCAATGACCTCCCCGATAGGTGTGTAACCTTTCACTGAGTCCCCGCTGGGTCCCGTCGAGGTCGCGTCGCAGGCCCGTGAGATGGCTGCGGATGTTCGCCGTGGCGGAAGCCGGGGGCTCGTCCCACAGCAGTTCGGCGAACTCGGAAATGGTGATCGGCCGCCCGGTCCGGAGCAGGAGAGCGGTGAGGACGGCGCGCCGGACGGGCGAGATCATCCGGTTGTCGCCCTGGACGAGCAACGGACCGAGAATGCTGAAGCGCGCGCTGCATATTTCACCAGACTGCATGACGGTCCAACAGGCCTGACGCGGGACGCGAGCCGCCCGGGTATCGGAGCGCCCGGCAAGAGGAACAGCCCCGAAGGCCGTGCCGCGGGCCGCCCGGACGGTGCGGCAGCCGTCGGCTCTCCCGCCCCGGTCCGGTGGACACACCCCGGAACACTGCTGCGGCAGACGACACCACGGAGTGCGGATCGCTCTGCCGAACGACGGTCAACAACCCCGGTCCAGGGCGTCCGCCGTGCAGCCGCCGTGGACACGGGTTCTGCTCGTAGGACCTGCTGGCGCGCCGACACCTGGTGCCGTGGTGGATTCCGCCGCTGTCGGCGCGCTGTGGATCGTCATCGTTGATCTCCTCCCGCTTGGTCAGGGCAGGGGGGAGCGCATTGCACCATGCCTGGATTGCTCGTGTCCCCCGTTGATCTCCAATCTTGCCACGAGGGTCCGAAGTCAGCCATGGTTCTGCGCGACCGGTGTGAGTGCTGTGAGGGCAGACCCTTCTCTGTGTCCCCTTTGTGGATGCAATGTGGTCCGTTCAGCGAATCCTGGGGAACCGCCCAGTACGGACACGTGCCGGTCGGTCTGCGCGGTTGACGGACCGACCACGGCGAACCAAGTGGCCGGTGGCCGGAATTGAGTCCCAGGCACGAACCAGTGCCGTGCCGGGCGTCACGAGCCGGTGAACCTTTCAAGTCACAGCACCAGGCGGGCCCACCCCGTGACAGGCCGAGGGGCCCGTCCCCGCGATCGTCTCGCGGGAACGGGCCCCTGTTCGTACGGCAGCGGGTCAGGCCTCGAAGACCTCGGCGACCAGCTGGGCCTGCTCGGCCTGGTGGCGCTTGGCCGAGCCGACCGCCGGGGACGAGCTGTGCGGGCGCGAGATGCGGCGCAGGCGCTCACCGTGCGGGACATCGGCGCCGACGGCCAGGTCCAGGTGGTCGATCAGGTTCAGGGCGATGAACGGCCAGGCACCCTGGTTGGCCGGCTCCTCCTGGGTCCAGAGGTACTTCTCGGCGTTCGGGTACTTGGCGATCTCGGCCTGGAGCTCGGCACCCGGCAGCGGGTACAGGCGCTCCAGACGGATGATCGCGGTGTCCGTGACGCCGCGCTTCGCACGCTCGGCCTCCAGGTCGTAGTAGACCTTGCCGGCGCAGAAGACGACCTTGCGGACGTCGGCCGGGTTCACCGAGTCGTCGCCGATCACCGGGCGGAAGCCGCCGGTGGTGAACTCCTCCACCTTCGACGCGGCCGCCTTGAGGCGGAGCATCGACTTCGGGGTGAAGACGATCAGCGGCTTGTGGTGCGGGTTGTGCACCTGCCACCGCAGGAGGTGGAAGTAGTTCGACGGCAGGGTCGGCATGGCGACCGTCATGTTGTTCTGCGCGCACAGCGTGAGGAAGCGCTCCGGGCGGGCGGACGAGTGGTCCGGGCCCTGGCCCTCGTAGCCGTGCGGCAGCAGCAGCGTGACGCCGGAGGTCTGACCCCACTTCTGCTCGGCCGAGGAGATGAACTCGTCGACGACGGTCTGCGCGCCGTTGACGAAGTCACCGAACTGGGCCTCCCAGACGACCAGCGACTCCGGGCGGGCCAGCGAGTAGCCGTACTCGAAGCCCATCGCCGCGTACTCGCTGAGCAGCGAGTCGTAGACGTTGTAACGGGCCTGCTCGTCGGAGAGGTAGAGCAGCGGGGTGTAGTCCTCGCCGGTCACCTGGTCGACGAGGACCGCGTGGCGCTGGCCGAAGGTGCCGCGGCGGGAGTCCTGGCCGGCGAGCCGGACCGGGGTGCCCTCCATCAGCAGCGAACCGATGGCCAGGGTCTCGCCCATGCCCCAGTCGATCGTGCCGTTCTCCACCGAGGCCGCGCGGCGCTGCATCTGCGGCATCAGGCGGGGGTGGACGGTGATCCGGTCGGGGATGTTGACCTGGGACTCCGCGATCACCTTGACGACCTCCGGGGAGACCGCGGTGGTCACGGAGACCGGGAACTCGGGCTGCACCTCGGGGGTGTGCGCCGGAGCCGGCAGCGAGGTGGCCTCGCGGACCTCCGCGAAGACCTTCTCCAGCTGGCCCTGGAAGTCCTGGAGCGCCTGCTCCGCCTCTTCCAGCGTGATGTCGCCGCGACCGATGAGGGACTCGGTGTACAGCTTGCGCACCGAGCGCTTCTTGTCGATCAGGGTGTACATCTGCGGGTTGGTGAACTCCGGGTTGTCGCCCTCGTTGTGACCGCGGCGGCGGTAGCAGATGAGGTCGATCACGACGTCCTTGTTGAACGCCTGGCGGAACTCGAAGGCGAGCCGCGCGACGCGGACGACGGCCTCGGGGTCGTCGCCGTTGACGTGGATGATCGGCGCCTCGATCATGCGCGCCACGTCGGTGGCGTACATCGAGGAGCGCGAGGACTCCGGGGCGGCGGTGAAGCCGACCTGGTTGTTGATCACCACGTGCACGGTGCCGCCGGTGCGGTAGCCGCGCAGCTGCGACATGTTGAGCGTCTCGGCGACGACGCCCTGGCCCGCGAAGGCCGCGTCGCCGTGGAGCGCCACGGGCAGGACCGTGAAGTCCGTGCCGCCCTTGTTGATGATGTCCTGCTTGGCGCGGGCGATGCCCTCCAGGACCGGGTCGACCGCCTCCAGGTGCGAGGGGTTGGCGGCCAGCGAGACCTTGATCTGCTCGCCGTCCAGACCGGTGAAGGTGCCCTCGGCGCCCAGGTGGTACTTGACGTCGCCGGAGCCGTGCATCGACCGGGGGTCGAGATTGCCCTCGAACTCGCGGAAGATCTGGGCGTACGACTTGCCCACGATGTTGGCGAGGACGTTGAGCCGGCCACGGTGGGCCATGCCGATGACGACCTCGTCGAGGCGGGCCTCGGCGGCGGAGTCGATGACCGCGTCGAGCAGCGGGATGACGGACTCGCCGCCCTCCAGCGAGAACCGCTTCTGGCCGACGTACTTGGTCTGCAGGAACGTCTCGAACGCCTCGGCTGCGTTCAGCCGGCGCAGGATGCGCAGCTGCTCCTCGCGCTCGGGCTGCTGGGCACGCGGGCGCTCCACCCGGTCCTGGAGCCACTTGCGCTGCTTCGGGTCCTGGATGTGCATGAACTCGATGCCGGTGGTGCGGCAGTACGACTCGCGCAGCACACCGAGGATGTCGCGGAGCTTCATCATCGACTTGCCGGCGAAACCGCCGACCGCGAAGTCCCGCTCCAGGTCCCACAGGGTGAGGCCGTGCTCGGTGATGTCCAGGTCGGGGTGCTTGCGCTGGCGGTACTCCAGCGGGTCGGTGTCGGCCATGACGTGGCCGCGGACCCGGTAGGAGTGGATCAGCTCGAAGACCCGCGCGGCCTTGGTCACGTCGTTGTCGTGCGAGGCGTCGATGTCCGTGAGCCAGCGGACCGGCTCGTACGGGATGCGCAGCGACTTGAAGATCTCGTCGTAGAACTCGTTCTCGCCGAGCAGGAGCTGGGCGACGATCCGCAGGAACTCGCCGGAGGCGGCGCCCTGGATGACCCGGTGGTCGTACGTCGAGGTCAGCGTCATGATCTTGGAGATGCCCAGCTTGTTCAGGGTGTCCTGCGAGGTGCCCTGGAACTCGGCCGGGTAGTCCATCGCGCCGACGCCCATGATGAGGCCCTGGCCGGGCATCAGGCGGGGCACCGAGTGGACGGTGCCGATGCCGCCGGGGTTGGTCAGCGAGGCGGTGACGCCGGTGAAGTCGTCCATGCCGAGCTTGCCGTTGCGGGCGCGGCGGACGATGTCCTCGTAGGCCTGCCAGAACTCGAAGAAGTTGAGCGTCTCGGCCTTCTTGATGGCCGCGACGACCAGCTGGCGGTCGCCGTTCGGCTTCACCAGGTCGATGGCGAGACCGAGGTTCACGTGCTCCGGCTTGACCAGGGTCGGCTTGCCGTCCTTCACCGCGAAGGAGTGGTTCATCGCCGGCATGGCCTTGAGGGCCTGCACCATCGCGTACCCGATGAGGTGCGTGAAGGAGATCTTCCCGCCCCGGGCGCGCTTGAGGTGGTTGTTGATGACGATGCGGTTGTCGAAGAGCAGCTTCACCGGGACGGCGCGGACGGACGTGGCCGTCGGCAGCTCCAGCGAGGCGTTCATGTTCTTCGCGACGGCGGCCGAGGGGCCCCGCAGCGTCACGTACTCGGGGCCCTCCGGGGTCTCGGTGGCCGGCGCTGCCGCGGCCTTGGCCGGAGCGGCGGCCTTCGCGGCCGGAGCCGGAGCGGCCTTCGCCGGAGCGGCCGGGGCCGCCGGAGCGGCGGTGGGGGCGGCCTGTGCGGGGGCCGGGGCGGGGGCGGCCGGGGCCGGGGCCTGCGCAGGGGCGGCCTGGGCGGATGCGGCCGGGGCGGGGGTCACCGCAGCTCCTGTTGCCGGGGCGCCGGGAACGGGCTTGTCCGCCGTGCCGGAGGTACCCGGCTTGTAGTCGGCGAAGAAGTCCCACCAGGCGCGATCGACCGAATTGGGATCCTGGAGGTACTGCTGGTAGATCTCGTCGACGAGCCACTCATTGGGCCCGAAAGCAGCGGCCGGGTTCGTACCCGGGCCGGCTTGTTCGGTCGAGATGCTCGAGTTACTGGGGGACTGAGACGACACGGCGGCAACCGCCCTCTTCCGCTTCACAAGGTGATGGACAGCGGAAATCAAGGCTACGCCTCCCCGGCCGTTCCTCGCAGGCCGGGCCGGTCTTCGTCGCGCAAGTCACATTGGAAGGCGGGTTTCGGTGCAGGAATTGGCGGGAAACATGCACGGTTCCGCTTCACTTTGGGTACGCGGGACCGCGGCTACGGCCCCCTGGGTCGTACCCCCCTGAACGGAACGCGCAGAAGCTGCCCTTCCGGTTCGAACCCTATGTCAACCTCGCGGTTGCGGTACCCCTGGAAGAGTGACTTGAATGCGGCAACCGCGAACGGATTCGGCCACACCGATGCGCCCGCCGTGCAGATCCACCGCCCAGCGGGCGATCGCCAGGCCGAGGCCCGTACCGCCGTCGCTGCCCGGACCGTGCGGGGAGGGCACCTCGCCGCGGTTGAAACGCTCGAAGACCCGGTGCCGCTCGGACTCCGGAATGCCCGGTCCCTCGTCCAGGACCTCCAGCGTCAGGGACTCCGGGCCGGGCCCGCGCCGCGCCAGCACGGTGACCCGGCCGTGCGGCGGGCTGTGCTTGACGGCGTTGTCGATCAGATTGGCCACCACCTGGTGCAGACGTTCCGCATCCGCGTGCGCGGTCAGCTCCGGCGGCGACACGTCCAGATGCAGATGGACGTCCTTGCGCATGTGGTTCCCGGAACCGGACGACAGCCGGCGGTGCGAGACGGCGAGATTCGCCTCCTTCAGCACGCCCGACAGATACGGCCACACCTCGAAACGGCGGGCCTTGAGCGTGACCACCCCGTTGTCCAGGCGGGACAGGTCCAGCAGCGTCTCCACCAGCCTGCCGAGCCGCTCCGTCTGCTTCAGTGCGGTACGCATCGTCTCGGGATCGGCCGAGGACACCCCGTCCACGACGTTCTCCAGCACGGCTCTCAGTGCCGCGATGGGTGTGCGCAGCTCGTGCGAGACATTGGCGACCAGCTCCTTGCGATGCCGGTCCACGGCCTCCAGATCGTCCGCCATGCGGTTGATCGTCTGGGCCAGGTCGCCGAGCTCGTCGCGCCGGTCGGCGCCGCTCACCCGTCTGGTGTAGTCGCCGTGCGATATCGACCGGGCCACCTTGGTCATCTCGTCCAGCGGCGCGGTCAGGCCGTGGGCCACGAACTGGGTGATCAGCAGGGTCGCGATCACCGAGAACACCGTGATGAACCGCAGCTCGGTCCTGGTGCGCACGGCCACCATCAGCAGCCCGGTGGTGATGAACACCGAGACCACGACGAGCGTGCTCATCTTGGCCTTGACCGAGAAAGGACGCAGTCCGGAACCGGGCCGGGTCATGGAGCCGGCGTCTCCAGGGCGTAACCCACACCGTGCACCGTACGGATCCGCTCCGCACCGATCTTCCGGCGCAGCGCCTTGATGTGGCTGTCGACCGTACGGGTGCCGGAGGCGTCCGCCCAGTCCCAGACCTCGGCCAGCAGCTGCTCCCGGGAGAGCACCGCACGCGGCGTATTGGCCAGACAGACCAGCAGGTCGAACTCGGTCGGCGTGAGGTGGACGTCGTCGGCGCGCACCCTGACCCGGCGCTGCGCGTGATCGATCTCCAGCTCGCCCAGGCGCAGGATCCCGCTGCGCGGCGTCACCGCGGCCAGCGCCGCGCGCTCGACCCGGCGCAGCAGGACGTGGACCCGGGCCGCCAGCTCGCGCATCGAGAACGGCTTGGTCATGTAGTCGTCGGCGCCGACGCCGAGGCCGACCAGCATGTCCGTCTCGTCGTCCCGGGCGGTCAGCATCAGCACCGGCACCGGCCGCTGGGCCTGCACACGGCGGCAGACCTCCAGGCCGTCGAAACCGGGAAGCATGATGTCGAGCACCATCAGATCCGGCTGCCACGCCTCGGCCGCGTCCACCGCCGCCGGACCGTCGAGTGCGGTCTGCACCAGAAAGCCCTCGGCCCGCAGCCGGGCGGAAATGGCGTCGACGATCGTGGCGTCGTCCTCGACCACCAGCACCCGGCGCTGCGCGCCAGGGGTGGCCGCGACGCCGGTCTGGGTGGTGTTTGTCTGTTCCATCGCCCCGCCCCTGCCCCGTTCTCACGGGGGCCATTCCCCCGGACGCACGGTCTTCGCTTGTGGATTTCGTGGGTGATCCCGTTACCGGTCAGCAGCGTAAAGGCAGCGGACTGCTCTCGGCTACGCAGGGTGTAACGGCTCGGCTGCAAGGAAGTGGCGGAGTGTCGGTCTTGTGGCGCTTGGCCCCCGGGCAGCGGGGGCCGGTCATCCCCGGAGGGGGCCTCAGTCCGTCCGAAGTGCGAGATGCACCACGTCGGGCACACCTCGGGCAACAGCGATCTCTTCGGTTCTTACCCCATCGAATCCGGCATTCCGCAGGGCCTGTTCGAAGTCGGCGGACGGCTGCGCGGACCACACTGCGAGAACACCCCCCGGTGTCAGCCGCTCCCGGCAGTCCGCCAGGCCGGCGGGGGAGTACAGGCTCGTGTTGTCCTCGGTGACGGTCCAGTCCGGTCCGTTGTCGATGTCCAGACACAGGGCGTCGTAACGGTCCGTAGTCGTCCCCAGATACTCGACCAGATCCGTCGGCAGGATCCCCGTCCGTGGATCGGCGAGTGCCGCGCCCGAGATCGCGGCCAGCGGCCCCTCCAGGTGCCAGTCCACGATCGCCTGTTCCCGCTCGGCCACGACGATCCGTCCCCACCGCGGCTCGGCGGCGGCCCGGACGAGCGAGAATCCGACGCCGAGCCCCCCGATGAGCACCGACGGGGCGGTCCTGTCGGCGGGCAGGGCGGCCAGCGCCGCGTCGATCAGCAGCCGCTCGGAGCGCCCGTCCGAGGTGTCCATCAGGAAGCACCCGTTGGCGATGATCTCGAAGTCGTCACCCCGCTCCCGCAGAACGACCTCGCCGTACGGGCCTTCGCGGCGGTCGAGGGTGACGGGGGCGTCGGAGCGGTGGACGTCGGGCATGGTGCGGGTCTCCGGTGGACGGCGGACAGGGTCCCCGCCATCCTGTCCGGTCGGCGCGGCCGGAGGCCAGCGGATTGCCGGAACCGGCCGCGCGGCTACCCGCGCTCCGGACGCGCCCCGCGCACCACGAGGAGCGCCGCGCCGACCGCGTACGCCGTCACCGCCACCGCCCACGCCGCCTCCTGCGGACCCGGCTGCATCGGCCAGGCCCACACCGCCGCCGCGCCGCCCGGGGTGCGGGGCGCCGCCAGGTAGACGGCGCCGCCGTAGACCGTCATCGGCAGCCAGCTCAGCCGGGCACCGAGCAGGGCGGCGGCGGCCGCGGCCACCCCGGTCGCGCCGAGCAGGTTGCGCACCATGGCCGGTGCGCCGAACGCCTCCGGGTGCCCCGGGACCGCCGCCGCGAGTGCCCCTGCCGCCGGCACGGTCAGCGCCAGCAGATGCAGCAGCCGGCGCGGCCACCAGCGGCCCACGGCGGTCCGGTCCAGCTCGTCGGAGTGCGCGTGCAGGCTGGTACCGATCGCGGCGGAGGCGAGCAGCGGGGCCAGCACGACGACCGGGACGCGGGCGGTGTGGTCGAAGTACGGCTGGTCCTGCAGCCAGTGGGCGGCCCAGGCGGCGACGAGGACGATGCCGGTCAGGGTGGCGAGAGTGAGGGGGAGGGCACGGGAGCGGATGTAGAGGAGAGGGAGGACCGCGTGGGCCGGGCGAGTGCTCACAGGGCCGGCACCTCCGTGGGCATGCAGCTCTTCCGGGTGGCCAGGTAGCGGCCGAGCCAGGCCTTGCGGTCGGCGTCGGGCATGGCCTCGAGACGGGTGACGAGGGGGCGGGCTTCCGGGTCCCACGTGGAGTCCCCGTCGGCCAGCCAGGTGCGTACGGCGTCGTCCGTGAGATCCACCTGCTTTCCCCCCTCGCGTCTGCTCCGGTGCGAATGGTTCGAACAGTCGCGCAGCGTCAGGCTCAGCGCGGTTTCCGAGGCGTACGCCCGAGGGTCGGTCAGTTTGTTCCGCGTGATGCCCCAGCCGCGCATGACGTGCGCCAGGGCGGCTTCGTCGTCCTTCGGGTCGAACGTGGATTCCACGTATCTGACCGGTGCGCCCGGGACCCCCTCCAACCGCGAGAACATTCCGGCCAGGGCAGCGGACGCACTGGGCAGCACCGGTGCGTCGGGCGCCGCCACACAGAGCTGCGGCGTGCCGGGTGCCGGCGTCGAGCAGACCCGGCGCGTCGCGGCCGGATCGTCCCGGAACAGGTGGTCGCCCGTCGGCACGATCACCGCGCCCGCCGTGACCGCCAGCGCGAGCGGTACGACGGCCAGCAGGCGCCGCCGGGCCGTGTACGCGAGCAGCACGGTGGCGGCGATGCCACCCGTCCAGGCCAGCAGGACCGGAGCGAACCACCACACCGGCACGGACCCTTCGAGCATGTACTGCTCGGCGGGGCTCAGGAACCGGGCATTCGATTCCACATAGCCCGGGGCCCCCAGGAGCACGTAGCAGACGGCCGCGAGCACCGGGGCGATCAGCCGCCACCGCACCAGCCGCCCGACCACGAAGCCGACGAAGCCGATGGACAGCAGGAGACCGAGATCCGTGACCACGACCGAGAGGGACGGACCGCCCGCCCCGGTGTACGGAGCCGTCGCCGCGAACACCACGGCCAGCGCGAGCAGATACCCCGCCGCCGCCCACAGCACGATCGGCGTCACGGCCGTCATCACCTGCGCCGGCCGGCTGCGCGGGACCGAGAGCAGCAGTTCGGCGGTGCGTCGGCGGTGCTCCCGGCCGCCCTGCCAGCAGGCGGCCGCGGCGACGAGCGGGCCGCCGAGCAGTGCCGCCGCCGCATGCAGTTGGTCCTGCGTCTGACCCCAGCCCCCCTGCCACTGGGCCGCCTTGCTCCACAGTGGAACGAGAAGCGTGAGTGCGGTGGCGAGCCCCGCCCAGGGGGCGATCCCGCGCCGGAGTTCGGTCCGCAGGGCGGTGTACGTCCGGCGGGGCGCCGGTGCTTCGGAGGCCGTCATCGGTTCGCCACCGCCGCCCGGTGCGCCCGCAGTGCCGCGGTGTAGCCGCGCTCGATCGGGTTGCCGTCCGGCCGCTGCGCCTCGCCGTCCTCGGTGCCGCCGAGGTCCGTCAGCTCCTGCGTCGTACCCCGGTACGCGATCCGGCCCGCCTCGATCAGGGTGACATCGGTGCAGGCCGCGGCGATGTCCTCGACCAGGTGGGTCGAGACGATCACGGTGGTGGTGCGGCCCAGCTCCCGTATCAGCGCCCGGAACTCGACCCGCTGCTCGGGGTCGAGACCGGCGGTCGGTTCGTCGAGCAGCAGCAGGTCCGGATCGTTGACGATTGCCTGGGCGATGCCGACGCGCCGCACCATGCCGCCCGACAGGGTCTTCACCTTGGCGTCGATCCGGTCCGCCAGACCCACCCGGTCCACCGCGTGTTCCACGGCGGCCGGGACCGCCGCCGCGTCCATCTCCTTGAGCCAGGCCACGTAGGAGACGAACTCGCGGACGGTGAAGCCCGGGTAGTAGCCGAACTCCTGCGGCAGATAGCCGAGCCTGCGCCGGACCTCCGCCCGGCCGCGGTGGTCCGACCCGGCGCCGACCTCCTGGCCGAGCAGTTCCACCCGGCCGGCGGAGGGCGCGGCGACGGTGGCCAGCACCCGGATCAGCGAGGTCTTGCCCGCGCCGTTCGGTCCGAGCAGCCCGTGCACACCGGGCGCGAAGTCGAGGTCGACGGCGTCCAGCGCGGTCGTCCTGCGGTGCCGGACGGTCAGTGCCCTGACCTCGACCGTGTTCACGGCCTCGATGCCGCTCATGCGTTCACGCTCACAACTTCTCCAGATGGTCGAAGGATCTACGGCGTACGGCGAGCAGCGCGGCGCACACCAGTGCACCCGCCGCCCAGCCGGCCTGGGCGGCGGGCCCGGCGAAGTACCGCGCGGCCTCGGCCGCCGCCCCGGTGGTCGCCGGGGGCGACGCGGCGAGGACCGGCAGGACGACGACGGCCGCCCAGGCCACGGCGACGGACGTGGCCCCGGTGCGGCAGCCGACGTACGAACCGAGGGCGAGCGCCGCCAGCGTCATCGCGAGGCCGGGCAGCAGCCAGGCGGCCGCGCCGGGCCACCCGGCGGACGGGGGCAGCGCCGCCCCGGCGAGGGTGAGCGCCGGGATGCTCACGGCGAGCACCGCGGCGGTCCTGGTGAGCAGCAGCCGCAGCCCGCCGGAGGGGGTGGCGGCGGTAATCTCGTGCATCGGGTCCGCGTGCCGGCCGTAGGAGAGGGCGACCCCGGCCAGTGGCAGCACCGGCGCGACGACGAGGAGCAGCGGACGGACGGCCTCGCCGGCCCCGGCCCCGTACGCCAGCGCGAGGGCCCCGACGGCCACCAGCACCAGCGCCAGCAGCCACGGAGCGCGCAGCGCGGGCCCGGCGGCCCACAGCAGCCGCCCGGCGCGGGTCACGGCCCCGGGGGAGCGGCGTCGGGCGCTGCGGGCGGGCCCCCTCACGGGTGCTCCCTCCGCCGCCACCGCGGCCAGCACCCCCGCGCGCACCGCGTCCAGCGCCGCGCCCGTCTCCGGCCGCGCCCGCACCGCCGCCGAGATCCGCGCCGCGCATCCTCCGCACGCCTCGACGTGCTTCTCCACGGACCAGGCGTCCGTCTCCGTCATCGAACCGGCGGCGTACCGCCCGGCCAGCTCCTCGCTCACGTGCCAGTGGGACATGCCGGTACCTCCCGTCGTGGTCATGCCGTTCCTCCCAGCGGTCCGGGCTCCGGGGCCGAGAGTTCCAGTGCGGCGCGCAGCTCGCGTCTGGCCCGCATCGCGCGGGTCTTGACCGTGCCTTCGGGGATGCCGAGGAGCCGGGCCGTCTCGCGGGTCGTCAGTCCGTCGATGACCGTGGCGCGCAGGACCTCCCGCAGCTCGGGAGAGATCCGGTCGAGCGCGGCGCCCACGTCCCCGTACTCCAGCCCGGCGAGCACCCGTTCCTCGGCGGACGGCGCGGTGGCGGCCCACTCGTTGTTCCCGGTCCGCTCGGCCCGGACGGCGAGATCGGTACGGGCGTGGGCCCGCTGCGCGTCCACCAGCCGGCGCGAGGCGATCACCCACAGCCAGCCGCCGATCTGGGCCCCGCGATGCGAACCGGCGGAGCGCCAGACCGTGACAAAGGTGTCCTGAAGCACCTCCCGTACGGTCTCGGCATCCGCGCACCGCCTGCCCAGCCGGGCCAGCAGCCAGCCGGCGTGCCGGTCGTAGAGCGTGGCCAGGGCCTCCGTGTCCCCCTGCGCGACGGCACGCAGCAGGGCGTGGTCGTCGTCCGGGTCCTCCCCCGAGGGGCGCAACAGCTTCACACCCCCTCTATCGGGCGATGGACCCGAGCCGGTTCGCCGAGATGTGCGTGTCGGGTGCCGTTTCGCATTGCGTCGGCTCCGATGGACTAGCTGCGGGGTGAAGAGATGGGTTGCGCTGTGCCATCAGGTTTTGTGCAGATTGACTCTTCGTTTTCCGTCCGCTGCTGCGGCAGGCGGGGGCTTGCGAAAACCATTGGTGCCCGGCCTGCTCCGCTGATGGACTGACGTCCTACCGTGAGTCTGCCGCGTGACGGAGGTAGTGGTTGTGACAGGTTATGGCGTGCTTGCCGAGGTGTACGAATGGCTCATCTCGGATGCGAAGTTGCCTCCAGCCGAGTTCGTTGCGTCGTTCGACGACGTCCTCAATCTCCTGCCGTCGAACGCTCAGGTCCTCGACTGTTCGTGCGGAACCGGACAGTTGGCGGTTGGCCTCGCCGGTCGTGGCATGCAGGTTGTCGCAACTGACGCCAGCGAGGCGATGGTTCGTCGGACTGCAGAGTTGGCCGAGGAGTTCGGGGCATCCGTCCGGACCGTACGGGCGAACTGGGAAGAGTTGCCCGACCATTTCCAGGACAACACGTTCGACATGGTGTTCTGCGTTGGCAACTCACTTCACCACGCCGCGGGCGCGACAGGCAGGGGTGCTGCTCTGGAGTCGATGTCACGGCTTCTGCGCCCCGGCGGGCGCTTGGTACTCACATCCCGCACTTGGGAACTCGTGAGGGCCAGAGGTTCCCGGCTGGACATCTGGGACCGACTCGTCCGACGAAACGGTCGCGATGCCGTCGTAATTTACCGCTGGGAGATTGCGCCGCATTGGGAGGATGAGCACCACATCGAGATTGCGATCGCCCAAGTTGATGCGACTGGGCCGGTTCTTGTCCGCTCGGAACTGCTGTCCTGCTGGCCCTACCGGTACGAGGAACTCGAAGTCGAGCTGCACCAGGTCGGACTCCAAACGGAACTGAGCACGTTCGATCTTGAGGCCGAGAACTACATGGTGGTCGCGAGCAAGGTATAAACACCGGACTCTCAGTCCTTGGCGTCGGAAGCTCGGCGCATGTCCGCGACCTCTTTGCGCATGAGTTCGTCGGTGCGTGTGCTGTGCCAGATGGTTCCTTCCCACTTCTCGTATCGGTGTTTGCCGTCACGCAAGAGGACCGGTTTGAGGTGGCTGTGGAAGAGGAGTGTGCGGCCCTGGTCCTTGCGGGTGCGGCTGAACCACATCGCGCCCTTTTCGTGGCGGGCGAGCCGGTTCGCTGCGAGTCCGGAGAGCTTGCCGTGCATCCGGCCGGGCGTGTAGGTCGTCAGGGGTTGGCTGGGTGGGCGCCAGGAGTCGGCGAGGGACCAGTGCGCGATGGCGTCGCCCTTGCGGTCGGGTGGGTTGTAGGGGTAGGTGATGCGGTTGCTGATCTCCGTGAAGAAGCGGGCTTGCTCGGCCTTGGTGCCGTCGGCCAGCTGCCGCCAGTGGGGTGAGGCGATCAGGGGTGCCAGGGCAACGGCCTCGGGATAGACCGCTGCGAACATCCGCGAGGTGCTGTAGCCGATGTACTCCTGCTTCTCTTGATCGAACGGGATGAGGAGGTCGATGCGGACGTCCCAGGCGTCCCAGGTGCCGAATGGGACCGGGTAGCCGTCGACGGACCAGATGTGTGCGCAGAGCATGAGGCCGCTCAGCACGGCGTCGTAGGTGGCGGCCCAGCCGTAGCGGCTGAGGATGCGCAGATGTTTGCGCTGGGCGTCGACGACTTCGGGGAGCCGGGTGAGGTCGACGGCGGGGTGGTCGATGTCGGGCGGGCCGATCCAAGTGCGGTGGCGCAGGCAGATGTAGCGGTGGTGGGGCAGGAGCCGGGTCACTTTGCCGCCGGGGTGCCGGGCGTCGCAGCGGTGGCAGCCGGTCTGGGGCTGGTGGCGGAACATCGTCCAGTCGGGTCGTGGTGTGCGCAGTTCGGGCAGGGCTCCGGCGAGAGCGTGGATGGGGCGTCCGGTGAGCGCGGAGAGGCGTTCAGGGACGACGACGCGGCGCATGCCGCCGGATTTCTCGCGCTCGGTGATCTGCGTCCAGAGGTCGTTGATGTCGAGGCCGTGAAGGGTGGCCAGGCGCCCGACGTAGGAGGCGGGGATCTCGTGCCGGGCGGGCGGAACGGGATCGGGTAGTCGTCGGATAGGCATCAGGCCACGCGCCTCCGTTTCCTCGCGGGTCTCGCGGGGGCGGTGCGCTTCTCGGACTGCTCGGCCGCGTAGTCGACGGGGACGGCCTGAAGGAGGTCCTCGGTGATGCGCTCGCTCTCGTCCTCGATGGCGAGGACGGCGGCGCCACGGATGACCTGGGAGAGGCTGCCGATCATGCCGCCGGTGCGGTGGAAGAGGTACTCGCTCAGCCCGGCCAGCGTGCCGGGCGTGTGGTGGTGCAGCCGGAGGGTGGATTCCAGGGTGCCCACCCACCAGGGCCCGCCATGCGTCCTGGTCCTCGGCGGTGGCGTGCGTGAAGGGGGCGGCGGGGATGACCACGAAGCGTCCGGCGATCTGCTCTCCCCGGGTGCCCCTGAACAGACCCTTGGACTCGACGTCGATGCCGGCGTAGGCGAAGGTGGCGGGCAGCCGTTCGGCGAAGTACTTCAGCTGGTCGGATGCTTCGGCCCCGGAGCGGGTGGCGAGAGTCAGGTTGTGGATCTCGTCGACGAGCACCAGGTCGACACGGACATGGGCGGCCGTCGCGCAGACGGCGTCGACGATGTCGGTCACGTTGGCCCGGGAGGGGAAGGTCAGCCCGAAGAAGCGGGCGAACTCCATCGCGAGCATCTTCGGCGTGGCCGCGGGTGGGACGGTGACGTAAAGGACCGGGAGCCGGTTGCGGTCGCGGGGGTGCCGCTTGCGGACGGCCAGTTCGTGAGCCCGTCCGAGCTGGGTCAGGGCGGTCGTTTTCCCGGTGCCGGAGGCGCCGGAGAGGATCACACCGCGGCGGGCGGAGATCTGGTTTCGGTTGAGCTGGATCAGCAACCGGGAAGTGGTGGTGACCTTGCGGATGACCGGAGTGTGCACCATCGGCAGATCGGCGTGATACTCGCGGCGCTGTTCGTCCTCACGCACCCGTTCCCGCGGACTCAGCGCCGCCCGTTCGGCGGCGGTCAGCGGCCGGGGCGGGACCGGCTCGTGGTCGACGAAGTGACGCCAGCCCTCCTTGCTGGTCAGCGGGTTATCCGGCGGAGCCTCCGGGTCCGGGGCGGATGGGGAGGGCGTGTTCATAGCCACCTCTCGGCTTCTGCGTGCGCGTCGAAGAGTCCGAACTCCGCCACCGCCGCGGGCGGCTGGGCCTCGGGCTCGGGCTCCGGCTCCGTGCGGTGCTCGGTCTCGGGTGCTGCGGCGGGCGCGGGGATGGGACGGGCGGTGCGGGTGCGGGCGGCGACCTTGGCCGACCGGGTGTCCGGGCCGTGCTCGGCGCGGGTGAGCAGGTCGTCCAGGACGCGGGCGATGGCCGTCTCGTTGGTGTCGTCCAGTCCGGCCTCGGCCGCAAGGCGGCGCGCGTGCTGCCAGGTGAAGTCCGCGAACGGTGCGTTGACCAGCGGCCACTGCGTCCAGGGCGCGGTGACCCAGCCGTCCGATGTGCGGACGAACACCTGGGACAGGTCGTAGGGGTCGTAGTGCACCTCCCACAGACCGCGCTTGGCGGTGATCCCGGAGTGCTCGCGCCGATGCGGCCCCAGGTCGGGGCTGTCGTAGGTGCGGTAACTGATCTGGATGCCGTAGTCGTTGATCGCCCGCCAGGCCACCGGCAGCAACTCCAGGTAGTCCTCGCCGCGCAGCACGAGCGGCAGGTAGCCGGAGGCTGCCACCAGGGAGGCGTACTTGTCGTTCGGTGACATCGCCGTCTTCGGACGGAACGGGTCGCGCAGAGCGCTGTGCGGCCTGGCTTGCCACCCGGCCAGCAGCCACTCATCCAGTAGGTCCTGAAGCTCCGGAACGGTCCAGACGGCCTGGTCCTCGACACGCTCGCCGCGGCGGGAGACGTCCCGGCCGGTGTAGCCGGCCAGGTGCTGGGTGAACAGCGTGTTGACCGAGGAGAAGGTGGCCTCCACGATCGCCTTGTCGGTCGGCGTGCGCGGACGTGCCCGCTGCACCGAGATGCCGAGCCGTTCGCAGGCCCGGACGAAGGTGTCGGAGATGAACACCTTCCCGCCGTCGATGGCGACGGTGTCCGGCACGATCACCGGTTTCGCCGCGACCTGTTCCATCCGTGTGTCCACGTCCAGCAGCCGCATGTGCGGCATCCGGGAGGCCGCCATCCGCAGGCTCGTGGACCAGCCGGGTCGCATCGGTTCGGGCACCAGCATCCGGGCCAGCAGCAGCGAGGCGTCCACCGCCTTGGTGCCCACCGGCCTTAGCACCGCGGCGCAGATGGTGCGGGTCGCGACATCGACCGCGATCGTCAAGTCCGCGCGGGCCGTCAGCCCTGAATCGAGTACCACCATCACGTCCAGCGGGGTGGAGTCGATCTGAACCTGTTCCCCGGGGCGGTCCGCGAACGTCGGTGTGAACGGCCCCTGCGGCCGGTTCGCCGTCTGCCGCCGCGTGACCGCCGAACCGAAGGTGTGCCTCCCCGTGGACAGCGCGTCGATCAGCTTGTAGAAGGTCCGCTCACTCGGCAGCGGCACCACCCCTTTGCCGTGGGTGGCTTCCACCAGCTTGACCACCCGGCGGATCAGCCGCGACCGGGTCCCGGTCGAGGCGTGTGTCTCCGCATCCAGGACCTCTTGGACGGCTGCCACCAGCCGGGCGTCCGCCCGCCCCGTCGCCTCCCAGGTCTGGGTCGTCCGCTGGTCCACCAGCCCCCAGACTCCCTGCCGGACGTAGCGAGACCGTCGGCTCTGCACGGTCCGAACCGTCACCCCCAGCTCCCGTGCCTTCGCGGCCATCCGCTCCATCAACGAGAAGGCTGCCGGGTCATAGCCGGGGCGCGGCGGCGTGCCCGGTGCGGCGCCGAACGGCAGCCCGGTCTCGATCTCCACCATGTGCCGTTCCCACTCGCGGGCCGCCTCCTGTACCGACTCCGGCAACGTCGCCAGCAACCCTGACGGCTCCAGCACGGGCAGAAGCTCCGTGCCGGTGACGGCGAAGTCCGGCGCTGCCATCAGGTGCGATGCCAGCACCACCGATTCCGACCCTGCCACCGAGCGCAGCCGCACGGACGTACCGGCGAGCGCCACCACCTGGTGGTCCCCGCTGTCGTAGGTGACCCAGTCCCCGGGCCGCAACACTGGCTTGCCCGGCCCGGCCGTCACCGCGGCACCTCTGCTGACACCAGCGAGAGGGCATGCAGCGGCACCGACACATTCGCCGTCAGCTCGTGCAACCACAGCAGGTGGAACAGCACCGGCAGCACCCTGATCGGGTCACCAACTGCCGATGCGCCCGCCATCAGCGGCTGTGGCTCGGCGAACGCCGCCAGGAGATCGGAGGCCACCGACTCCAGCCTGTGCCGGGGGTGGCGGTAGCCCGCCAGCCAGCGCACATTGCGCACCATGATCGCGTCCGGCGCCCCCACCAGTCGGAACTCCCACCCGACCTGAGCGCAGGCTGTCCGCGTCGCCTCGAACTTCGCCACGTCCCGGGGCTTGCGCCGATCCGCCGGACGGCAGTCGACCACCAGCCCCGTGCCGTTGTCGCGGCGGGCGAAGTAGTCCGGTGCGTGCGAGACGCCCTTGCCCGCCTCCGACCGCCAGAACAGCCAGAACGGCTGTGAGGAGATCCCCACCACCGAGGCGTCGAAGTCCAGCAGCATCACATGATCGCGCTCCAGCCAGGACTCGTAGCCGATGTGCCCGCCCGCCGTGGACGACCACCACAGCCCCGGCAGATGCCGCTGACCTTTGTACGACTTGAACGCGCGTACCGGTGCGACGTCCTCGAACCGCACTGCCCAGGCATCCCTCAGCGAAGCGCGGAACTCAGACCCGCCCCGGTCGGCGTACGCGACCTCGAACCCCTCCGCCGGCGGCCCGGAGACCCCGCCCGGCAGTACCCCTAACGAACCCGCCATGACCCACTAACCCGAGCCCGCGACGAAAGGTCACTCTGCAAGACGAAAGACCGGACGAAACCTGAAGCTGCAAAACGAAGAGATCCACGTCGCAGGACAGTGCGACCGGACGATCGCTCACAGCGAACACTTCCCGGGGAACAATGCACGGCTCAGAAGCATTGAGTCTGCATAGCTCAACTTGACTGCCGAAAGGGAGATCATGGCTACCGATGCCCATACGGTCACTCCGCTCGCCCTGCCCGTGCTGCCGCTCGACGACGAGGTCGTGCTCCCCGGGATGGTGGTGCCTCTGGACCTGTCCGACACCGATGTACGTGCCGCCGTGGAGGCCGCACAGGCCGCGGCCCGTGACGGCGGCGGCAAGCCCGAGGTGCTTCTGGTGCCGCGGATCGACGGTACGTACACCGGGACAGGTGTCATCGGCACCGTCGAGCAGGTCGGACGGCTTTCGGACGGGGACCCGGGCGCGCTCATCCGCGGCCGGGGCCGGGTGCGGATCGGGGCCGGCACCAGCGGGCCGGGCGCCGCGCTCTGGGTGGAGGGGACCCGGGTCGACTCGGTCGTCCCCGACCCGCTCCCCGGAGCCGCCGCCGAGCTGGTCAAGGAGTACAAGGCGCTCGCCACCAGCTGGCTGAAGAAGCGCGGCGCCTGGCAGGTCGTGGACCGGGTCCAGCAGATCGAGGACATCTCCGCGCTCGCCGACAACTCCGGTTACTCGCCCTTCCTCACCACCGCCCAGAAGGTACAGCTCCTGGAGACCACGGACCCGGTCGCCCGGCTGAAGCTCGCCATCCAGTGGCTCGGTGAACACCTCGCCGAGCAGGATGTCGCCGAGTCCATCGCCAAGGACGTCCAGGAGGGCGTCGACAAGCAGCAGCGCGAGTTCCTGCTGCGGCGCCAGCTCGAAGCCGTACGCAAGGAGCTGGCCGAGCTGAACGGCGATCCGGAGGACGAGTCCGACGACTACAGGGCCCGCGTCGAGGCCGCCGACCTCCCCGGGCATGTCCGCGAGGCGGCGCTCAAGGAGGTCGACAAGCTGGAGCGCTCCTCCGACCAGAGCCCCGAGGGCTCCTGGATCAGGACCTGGCTCGACACCGTCCTCGAACTGCCGTGGAGCGAGCGGACGGAGGACGCCTACGACATCCGCGGCGCCCAGGAGATCCTCGACGCCGAGCACGCGGGGCTCCAGGACGTGAAGGAGCGCATCACCGAGTACCTGGCCGTCCGCAAGCGGCGCGCCGACCGCGGGCTGGGGGTCGTCGGCGGGCGGCGCGGCGGTGCGGTGCTGGCGCTGGTGGGGCCGCCGGGCGTGGGCAAGACCTCGCTCGGTGAGTCCGTCGCGCACGCCATGGGCCGCAAGTTCGTCCGCGTCGCGCTCGGCGGTGTACGGGACGAGGCGGAGATCCGCGGCCACCGGCGTACGTACGTGGGCGCGCTCCCCGGACGCATCGTGCGGGCCGTCAAGGAGGCCGGCTCGATGAACCCGGTCGTCCTGCTCGACGAGATCGACAAGGTCGGCTCCGACTTCCGGGGCGACCCCGCCGCCGCCCTCCTCGAAGTCCTCGACCCGGCGCAGAACCACACCTTCCGCGACCACTACCTGGAGGTCGAGCTCGACCTCAGCGACGTCGTCTTCCTGGCCACGGCCAATGTGCTCGAAGCCATCCCGGAGGCCCTGCTCGACCGCATGGAGCTGGTCAGGCTCGACGGCTACACCGAGGACGAGAAGGTCGTCATCGCCCGGGACCACCTGCTGCCGCGCCAGCTGGAGCGGGCCGGCCTGGAGCAGGACGAGGTGGTGCTCGACGAGTCCGCGCTGCGCAAGCTGGCCGGCGAGTACACCCGTGAAGCGGGCGTACGGAACCTGGAGCGGGCCGTCGCCCGGCTGCTCCGCAAGGTCGCGGCCCAGCACGAACTGGGCGAGAGGGAACTCCCGTTCACGGTCACCGAAGCGGATCTGCGCGGTCTGATCGGACGTCCGCACCACGTCCCCGAGTCCGCCCAGGACCCGGCCGAGCGCCGCACTTCGGTGCCGGGCGTGGCCACCGGACTCGCGGTGACCGGTGCGGGCGGCGACGTGCTGTTCGTCGAGGCGTCGCTGGCCGACCCGGAGACCGGGGCGTCCGGACTGACCCTCACCGGCCAGCTCGGCGACGTCATGAAGGAGTCCGCGCAGATCGCGCTGAGCTTCCTGCGGTCGCACGGTGCGGAGCTGGAGCTGCCGGTGGCGGATCTGAAGGACCGCGGCGTGCACGTCCACTTCCCGGCGGGCGCGGTCCCGAAGGACGGCCCGAGCGCCGGTATCACCATGACGACGGCGCTGGCCTCGCTGCTCTCCGGACGGCTGGTCCGTACGGACGTGGCGATGACCGGTGAGGTCTCGCTGACCGGACGGGTGCTGCCGATCGGCGGCCTGAAGCAGAAGCTGCTCGCCGCGCACCGTGCCGGAATCACCACCGTGGTGATCCCGAAGCGGAACGAGGCCGACCTGGACGACGTCCCCGCCGAGGTCCTGGACACGCTGGAGGTCCACCCGGTGACCGATGTCCGCCAGGTCCTGGAGATCGCCCTGGCCCCCGCCGCGGCCCGGCCCGGGGAACGGATCCCGGCCGCTGCCTAGTCCGTGTCCGTGAGGTCCCGCCTGCCCGGCAACGGGTGGGCGGGACTCTTCATGCCTTGCGCGTTCCGTGACCGGTTCAGGGGCGGTAGATGGTCCCCGGGACCGGCTCGGCCGGTGCCATCAGCTGCGGGACGGTGACGAAGGTGTAGCCCTGCTTCTTCAGCTCGTCGATGATGCCCGGTACCGCGGGCACCGTGCCCTTGTAGATGTCGTGCAGCAGGATGACCCCGTCCTTGCCCGCCTGGTCCAGGATGCGTTTCTTGATCAGCGCCGAGTCGGTCGTGGAGTAGTCCTTCGCGGTGGCGCTCCACAGGACCTGGGAGAGTCCCAGATCGCGGCTGATGTCGGAGACCGTGTCGTCGGTGCGGCCCTGCGGCGGGCGCATGAGACGCGGCTTCTTGCCCGTCACCTCCGCTATGGCCTCCTGCGTCTTCTCCAGCTCGGCGCGTATTTCGGCCGGCTTGCGGTCCGTCAGGACCTGGTGCGTCCAGGTGTGGTTGGCCACCTCGTGCCCCTCGGCGGCGATCCTGCGCACGGTGTCGGGGTGCTTCTTGACGTGGTTCTTGCCCAGCAGGAAGAAGGTCGCGTGCACCTTCTTCTCCTTGAGGATGTCCAGCAGGTGCGGGGTGTCCTCGCCCGGACCCGCGTCGAAGGTCAGCGCTATGCACTTCGCCTTGCGGCAGTCCGCCGGACCGAAGGAGCCCTTGGCGTCGGAGCCCGCGTCACCGCGCGCCGAGGCGGGCGCGGTGGTCTGCATGGAGCAGCCGCTCAGCGTCAGGGTGAGAGCCGTCACAAGGGCGGCGGCCAACCCGGTACCGATCGACTTCGTCTTCCTGGACAAGGCGGGTCACTCCTCCGTAGCGGGACAGGGCGCACGGTGTGCGGCAGAGAAGGACTATACATAGCATGTATACGCCGAGTGTATAGAGGGTCCGGCCCGGAGGCCGGGGAAGTCCAGGTCGGGGCGCGAAACGAGCAGAACCCCGGTGGGGCACCGGGGTTCTGCTGCGTGAAGCGGTGGGCCACGAGGAAGCGGCGGGCGGGCTCAGCCGTTGGCGAGGGCCTGTACGCGGTCGAGGGCACCGTTGAAGCGGTCGTGGTCGCCGACGTAGGGGCCGGACGAGGTGTACTGCCACATCGTGTAGTAGCCCCAGCCGGCCGGGAGTTCACCGACCGTGGAGGCGTAGCGGGCCACCCACAGCGGGTTGGTGGAGCCGAAGCCGGCGTTGTTCCCGGTGCAGGTCTTCCACCAGCTGGTCGCGGTGTAGATGACCGCGTCACGTCCGGTGCGCGCCTTGTACGTGTTCACGAAGTCGCGGATCCACGAGACCATGCCGGCCTGACTCAGGCCGAAGCACTGGTCGCCGTACGGGTTCCACTCGATGTCGAGGACGCCGGGCAGTGTCTTGCCGTCCCGCGACCAGCCACCCCCGTTGTCCACGAAGTAGTTGGCCTGGGTGGCGCCGCTCGTGGTGTTCGGGGTTGCGAAGTGGTAAGCGCCCCGGATCATGCCGATGTTGTACGAGCCGTTGTACTGCTGGGTGAAGTAGTTGTTCTTGTAGTACGTGCCCTCGGTGGCCTTGACGTAGGCCCACTTCACACCGCTGTTCCAGAGCGTCGACCAGGCGACGTTGCCCTGGTGGCCGGAGACGTCGACGCCTTCGGTCTGGGCGGCGAGGGTGTTCCCCGGCAGTCCGTCCTGGCCGTCGTGGGCGATGACGCCCATGCCCATCGTGGCCGTACCGCGGGCGGGCTTCTTGGCGGCTGCGTCGTGGGTGCCGGCGGCGCTGGCCGCGCCGGGCAGGGTGAGCAGGAGCGAGAGAGCTGCGAGCAGGGTTCCGGCTGCCGCGAAGCGCGAGCGGCGGGACGTCTTGGAAGTGGATCTGAGCACCGGCATGGGGAGTGCCTCCGAGGACGTGGTGGGGGGACGTGCTGATCCCAGGGGGACGCGGGCGCACCCCTGCGGGCATGTAATGGTGTGAACATGCCAGCCATGACGCTACGCACGTAGACCCGTGCTGCGGAAGGGGGTCTGGGAGCTGCCGTTGGTCTACGCCTACGAAATACTGGCGGAGCTGCGGCGATGACCAGCGGCGAAAGAAATTTTCAGCGACAGGAAAGCTCACGAGGGGTGTTGACGTGCACGGGAGCGAAAGCGGTAGTGAACCCGGCGCGACCGGAGGGAATGGTGTGGACCACGCATTCCTCGCTCTGGAGCGGGAGTTGGCCGTCTTTCTGCGCCGGGCGCGGGCGAATTCGGGGGAGATGGCGCGCGAGGTCCACCCGGAACTGGAGTCCGCCGCGTACGGACTCCTCGTCCGGCTGGAGTCGGCCGGGCAGCAGCGGGCCACCGATCTCGCGGCCTACTTCGGGGTGGGCAAGGCGACCATGAGCCGTCAACTGCGCGCCCTGGAAGACCTCGGACTGGTGGCCCGTGAACCCGATCCGGCCGACGGCCGGGCCTTTCTCGTCCACCTCACCGCCGAAGGGCTGGACCGCTACCGCAGTGTGCGCGACGCCCGCCGCGAGCGCTATGTCCGCAAGCTCGACGACTGGGACCGGGCCGAGGTGGCCGAACTGGCCCGGCTGCTGCACCACTTGAACGCACGGGCCGAGGACTGAGGCGCGCCGGGCGGGCCCGCCGGTGCGCGGGGCGGAGCAGGTGGTGCGCGGGGCGGAGTCGACGGCGCGCTGTCACAGCACCGCGTAGACCGCCGTCGCGTCGTCGTGGGTCTTGCCGCGGCGCAGCCGCCTGCGTTCGGTGTCCGCGTCCTCCAGGGCCCTGACGCGGTCGATCAGCGCCTGCGTTCCCTCCTTGTGGAGAATGCCGAGACAGTCCGCCCAGTCGCCCTCGTGGAACATCTCGGTCCAGCGGGCCGCCCCGTCGGTCAGCGCGGCGATCGCCCGCACCTGGCCGAGGGGGGTGCGCCCGGTGACCGCGCGGGCCGCCACGGAGGGGTCGGCGGCGGCGGTGAAGAAGCCGCCCTCCTTGTTCCGCACCCGGGCGTCGGCGATCGCCTCGGTGCTCAGCGAGCCGGGCGGCAGCCGGTCGAGCCGGTCGTCGAGCAGGGGGCGCACGCTGCCGTCGTACGCCTCGAACAGCAGTACGGAGTCGGAGAGCACCAGATGCTCCACCTCGTGCTCGTCCCAGCGCGCCATGACGACCGTTGCCTGAGGCGTGCGTACGTGAGAAAGGTCACACAGGGAACGGTGCGTGTCGGCGGTGTGCCGGATGGACGCTGCCAGGATCTCGTCAAGGGTCAGATCCGGCCGTGAACCGGACAGTTCGACCAGCATGCCGCCCAGCCTCGCGGTGAACCAGGGCACCGAGTGCACACAACCGTCCCCGCCCCGTGGTGGTGTCACCCCGTCGAGCAGGATCAACGTCCCGCCCTGGCCGGAAGCGGGAAGCGCGGTGGCGGCCCAGTCCTCGTTCGGGCGTTCCGGGCTGCCGGGGGCGGTGGCCAGTTCGATGCGCATGCGGCCAGTCTGCACGATGCCTTCACGAACCCTGCGCCCGGCGGAGATTGGCCTGTACCAGCAGGTCAGGCGGCTGGCCGGAACGGAAGGAATGACTCCGTGGGGCGTGCGGGCGGGCATCCTGCCAAAGCCTGCGCGGAAGTTCCAGCCGACGGACCAGGTGTGGCCGAAGGGCACCCGGGGCAAACTTGTTCGCCAACTCTGGAGTGATGTTCACTCGTTCAGGTGGCGGAGTGGTTGATGCGCGCCCCCCTCTCAAAAGCACTGGAATGGTCGGAAGCCGTACCAGGGGTCGGGGCGCTCATTACATGTGACCGTGCGTCACCTCTGCTTCAAGGGCGGACGAGTCAAGATTGCGAGCACCGGTGCAGAAGAAGCGGCCTCGGAGCAAGGGCAGCAAGCAGCACGGTTCCGGGGTGACGCCACCGGCACCTGCCGAGAGCGAGGGCACCCGGCGCACCGTGCGCGTGAGGAGCCGGCTGGTCGCCGGTGTCGCGGTCGTCGGTATCACCGTCATCGCCGCGGGCACGCCCGCGATCCTCGCCGCCTCCTCCGAACTGAACGAATCGCAGCGGCTGGTCACCCTCGCCGAGCTGAACCAGCAGGCAATCGCCCTCGCCCATGCCCTCGCGGACGAGCGCGACGAGGTCACCGCCCGGATCGCCGCCGGACGTGACGAGAAGTCCGGTGCGACGGACCGTCAGGACGGCTCCCGCAGCCGGAGCGCGCGCGTCGACCAGCAGGTCGACGAGATCAGGGCCACGGCCCCGGCCGCACTGCGCCGCGATCTCTCCACCATTCCCTCCCTGCGGCGCGAAGCGCTCAGCGGCAAGGGCACGGCACTTGAGGCCCACCAGGCCTACTCCGAGGTCATCGCCAAGCTCCACGACCTCGCCGACGAACTCGCCGAGAAGACCCCGCCGCGCGCCGCCGAGGCCACCCGCGCCCCGCTCGCCCTCGGGCGGGCCACCGAGCAGGCCTCCGCCACCCGCGGGCTGCTGATCGCCGCGCTCTCGGTGCCCCGCAAGGTCACGACCTCCCAGATCGACCCGGTCACCGGACTGCCGATGCAGGTCCCGAGCAGCGGCAGCGACAAGGACGACCGCACCCGTGACGAGCTGAGCGCCGCCGCCCAGCAGGCCCGGGTCCGCGAACTCGCCTCGCTAGCCGAATTCGACCAGGCCGCGGGCGCCACCGCCCGCGACAAGCTGTCCTCCACCGTCACCGGTCCCGAGGTCAACAGCGCGGAGAAGTACCTCAACTCCCTCACCGACCGCCCCGAGCTGTCGGACTCCGACCAGCAGACCAGCAGCAAGAAGGCCGAGGCGGCGCTCTCCGCCCGGATCGACCGGATGCGGAGCGTCGAATCCGCCCTCGGTACCGAACAGATCGAGCGCCTGGAGCAGTTGCGCGACGACGACGTCACGGCGCTCGAACTGCGCATCGCGCTGCTCGGCGGCTGTCTGCTGGTCGCCGTCGGCGTCTCCACCGCCGTGGCCCGCACCCTCACCCAGCCGCTCGCCGTCCTGCGGATCGGCGCCGCCCGCCTCGCCGCGGAGCCCGAGACCGCCGAACCGGTCCGCTACACCGGCCGCAACGACGAGTTCGCCCAGGTCGTACGGTCCCTCAACAGCCTGCACGGCAGGCTCCAGGGGCTCCTGACCCAGTTCAACGGCCGCTTCGAGAGCCTGCAGGCCGAGCGTGGCGAGCTGATCGCCGGGCGCGAGGCCCTCACCGTCCAGCGTGCCGAGCTCCAGGTCCTGGCCTCCGACCTCACCGACCAGCTGGAGCGGCTGAAGAACACGGTCCACCACACCTTCGTCAACCTCTCGCTGCGCACCCTCGGCCTCGTCGAGCGCCAGCTCGGGGTCATCGAGAGCCTGGAGGAGCGGGAGCACGACCCGGAGCGGCTGGCCACCCTCTTCAAGCTCGACCACATGGCCACCGTCATGCGCAGGCACAGCGAGAACATGCTGGTCCTCGCGGGCGCCGAGCACGGCCACGGGCACGCGGGAGCGATTCCGCTGGTCGACGTGGCGCGCGCGGCCGTGTCCGAGATCGAGCGGTACGAGCGGGTCACCATCCAGTCCCTGCCGCCGCACGCCCAGATCGCCGGTTTCGCCGCCGACGACCTCAGCCACCTCGTCGCCGAACTCCTGGAGAATGCCACCTCCTTCTCCCCGCCGGACTCCCAGGTCCAGCTCTCCGGCTGGCTGCTGGAGAGCGGCGAGGTGATGCTCTCCGTCGAGGACGCGGGCATCGGGATGTCGGCCGCACGGATGGACGAGCTCAACACCCGGCTCGGCGACCCCACCCTGTTCGACGCGGGCGAGCAGGGTGCGGACGGGGCCGGGCTCGGCCTCCAGGTCACGGCCCTGCTGGCCGCGCGCCACGGCGTGAAGGTCCAGCTCCGCGACCACAAGGGCAGCGGGATCACCGCGGTCGTCGTCCTGCCCCAGGCCCTGCTGCCGAAGGCGCCCCCGGCCGCCACGCCGCCGCCGGTGCAGCTCCCCGGGGACGCCCCCGCGCTGAACCTCCCGGGGTCGGTCGCCGAGGCCAACTCCAACGCGCTGCCGGCCCGTGCGCTCGCGCCGTCCGAGGACCCGCTGATCGCCGCCGCCGAGCAGACGATCCGCGAGTCGGGCGCCGAGCCGGCACCCGCCGCCCCCGAGCCCGCTCAGGCTCCGGCCCCGGCGCAGGCGGAGGCCTCGGCCCCGGCTCAGGCGGAGGCCCCGGCCGAGGCGGAGTCCGAGGTCACGATGCAGGTCCGGCTCCCGGTCGTTCCGGAGTCCGCGGACGCTCCCGAGACCGAGGCGCCCGATCCGTACGCCATCGGCCCCGACCACCACGAACACGCCGCGGACCAGGCCCCGGAGCCGTACACCCCCGCCCCGGCCCCTACGCCGCTGGCCGACGCGCTGCCCGGCCCCCGGCAGCCGGACCAGCAGCCGCAGCAGACCGAACGCATCACGGACAAGGGGCTGCCCAAACGCACCCCCAAGCTCGTCAAGCCCGCCGCGGCTCCCACCGCCGAGCGCAAGGGCAGCCTGGACAAGGAGGCGCTGCGCCGCAGGCTCGGCGGCTTCCACCAGGGCGCGAAGGACGGCCGTCGGGACGTCGAGGCGGAGATCGCCGAAATCACGGCCACCCAGTCCCTCCCGGGAGGCACCGCACCGGGTGGACACCCAGCACGGACCGACCAGACGGATGAGACGGGGGACACAGTCGAGGAGGCACGCAGTTGACTGCGCCCAGCACATTCGGGCTGAGTACCGAGGCCCGTAACCTTCACTGGTTGCTGAGCAATCTGGTGGAGGAGGTGCCAGGGGTCCACTCGGTCACCGTCGTCTCGTCGGACGGACTGATGCTGCTCTCCTCCGACCCCGGCCATCTGGCCGCCCGGAGCACCGGCGGGCAGGACGGCCCCAAGGGCTCCAGCGCCGACCTGGCGACCATCGTTTCCGGTATCGGCAGCCTCACCATCGGTGCCGCCAAGCTGATGGACGGCGGCGGTGTCAAACAGACGATGGTCGCCATGGACGAGGGCAGCGTCTTCGTGATGTCGATCAGCGACGGCTCGCTGCTCGGCGTGCACGCCACGCCGGACTGCGACATGAGCGTCATCGCCTACCACATGGCGCTCTTCGTGGGCCGGGCCGGACACGTACTCACCCCCGAACTCCGCAGTGAACTGCGCAAATCGATGGAGAGCACTCAGTGAAGCCCGCTGCCGAAACCGCCCCCAGGCTCCCCGTCCGCGGGTCCGACCGAAGGCCCGCGCGGGTCCGCCCGTACTCGCTCACCGGCGGACGCACCCGCTTCGGCCACGTCCTGCTCGTCGAGACGTTCGTCGCCGCGCTCGAAGCGCCCGAGGAGCGCCGCGAGCTGACCAATGGCAACCTGGCCGGCCGCGTCATGCCGGAGCTCCAGGCCATCGTCGAAATCTGCCGCCGGATGCGTACGGTCGCGGAGATCTCGGCCCTGTTGAAGATGCCGCTCGGCGTGGTCCGGGTGCTGCTCAGCGACTTGGCCGACCAGGGAAAGATCCGCGTGTACGGGACCGGTCACGGCACCGGCCAGCCCGACCGCGCACTGCTCGAAAGGGTGCTCAATGGACTCCGCCGTCTCTGAGTCGCCGCTCTTCGCCCCGCGTCAGCCGGGCGCCAGGAACCAGGCCGAGGAATCGCTCCAGGCCTGGCAGTTGGACCACACCAGGGCTCCCATCGCCACGAAGATCGTGGTCGCGGGAGGGTTCGGCGTGGGCAAGACGACCTTCGTCGGGTCGGTCTCCGAGATCACCCCGCTGAAGACCGAAGCGATGATGACCCAGGCCAGCGAGGAGACCGACGATCTCTCCGCCACGCCCGACAAGGTCACCACGACCGTCGCGATGGACTTCGGCCGGATCACGCTCGACGACGACCTCGTGCTGTACGTGTTCGGCACACCGGGACAGCAGCGCTTCTGGTTCATGTGGGACGACCTGGTGCGCGGCGCGATCGGCGCGGTCGTCATGGCCGACACCCGCCGGCTCGCCGACTGCTTCCCCGCCCTCGACTACTTCGAGAGCTGCGGGCTGCCGTACATCGTCGCCGTCAACCACTTCGAGGGAACCCCGGGGTTCGACGCCGAGGACGTCCGGGAGGCCCTGACCGTCCCGCCGCACGTGCCTGTTGTGATCATGGACGCGCGTAACAGGATCACCGTCATCGAGGCGCTGCTGGCCCTGGTCGGCCACGCCCTCGACGCCACACCGGCATAGATCACACACAACGGAGAAGCGCGATGCGGAAGATACTCATAGTCGGAGCCGGTCAGTCCGGGCTCCAGCTGGCCCTCGGACTGCAGTCCCGGGGGTACGAAGTCACCCTGATGTCCAACCGCACGGCCGACGAGATCCGCACCGGCCGGGTCATGTCGACGCAGTGCATGTTCCACACCGCGCTCCAGCACGAGCGTGACTACCAGCTCAACTTCTGGGAGTCCCAGGCCCCGCGCATCGAGGGCCTCGGTGTCTCCGTCGCGGCGCCGGACTCCTCGCGCGCCGTCGACTGGGTCGGCAAGCTGGACGGCTTCGCCCAGTCCGTCGACCAGCGCGTGAAGATGGCCGGCTGGATGGAGACCTTCGCCCAGCGCGGCGGACAGCTCGTCATCCACGGCGCGGCCGTCTCCGACCTGGACTACTTCTCCCGTACCTACGACCTGGTGCTGGTCTCCGCGGGCAAGGGCGAGCTGGTCTCCATGTTCGGCCGGGACGCCTCCCGTTCCCCCTTCGACGCCCCGCAGCGCGCCCTGGCCGTCGCGTACGTCCACGGCATGGGCCCGCGCCCGGAGCACCCCGAGTTCGACGCGGTCCGCTGCAACCTGGTCCCCGGTGTCGGCGAGCTCTTCGTGATGCCGA
>NZ_BMTF01000004.1:0-50372 GCF_014649535.1 Streptomyces gelaticus | reverse complement strand
CGCTGACCACCTCCGGCCGCGCCGACATCCTGTTCTGGGAAGGCATCCCGGGCGGCCCGCTCGATGTCTTCCAGGGCATCAAGGACCCCTCCGAGCACCTGGCGAAGACGCTGGAGCTGATGGAGCGGTTCACGCCGTGGGAGTACGCCCGCGCCACCAAGGTCGAACTGACCGACGCCAACGGCACTCTGGCGGGCCGTTACGCCCCGACCGTCCGCAAGCCGATCGGCCGGCTGCCCAGCGGCGGTCTGGTGCTCGGCGTCGCGGACGTGGTCGTCGCCAACGACCCGGTCACCGGACAGGGCTCCAACTCGGCCTCCAAGTGCGCCAACGCCTACCTGGACTCGATCACCGAGCACGGTGACCGGGAGTTCGACGCGGAGTGGATGCAGGCCACGTTCGACCGCTACTGGGACACCGCGCAGCATGTCGTGAAGTGGACCAACGCGATGCTCGGCGTACCGCCGGAGCACGTACTGAACCTGATCGGCGCCGCCGGCCGGCTCCAGCCGGTCGCCGACCGCTTCGCCAACGGCTTCAACAACCCGGCGGACTTCGAGAACTTCTTCTTCGACCCGGAGAAGGCCAACGCGTACCTCGCCGAGGTCTCTGCGGCTGCGTAGGTGTCCGATCTGCACAACAGGCGGTCGACGTCGTTGAACGCCGGTGTCCGTGGGCCGTCCTCGGGCGGCCCACGGACGGCCCGGTCGCCAACGCGGTGACCGGCCCGACACCCCGTGACAGTCAGGACCCCGTGACATCCAAAGCCTTGGGCAGACGCCGTGTCACACGGGCTGACACCGACCGTGACACCGCCTGACATCCGGACGGGCCCGCCACCCGCCGTGGGCGGGGACCCGGTGAGGGCGTAACGGGCCGGTGCCATGCGGGGCGCTACGGAATCGCCGCGTACCGCGCAGCCATCCCGGCAATATCACCGCTCCGACATGGCTAGGACAACCACACCCGAGATGGGCGGCATGCAGGAGATCAGGGTCCCCGACGACAACACGGCGGACACGATGCGTTCGGCCGCCCGCGCCCGCGACTCCGTCTACTGCCCGGGGGCCGAGGGGGCCGACGAGGAGCTGTAACCCGTGTCCGAACCGGCGGAGGCCCCCTGCGGGAGCCGCGGCGGCCTGTACGTGGACAGCGGCGCGCTCCGCGGGTCGGGCCGTACGGCGCCGAGCAGCGGGTTCGACGCCACCGGCGAGACCTTCACCCGCGAGCCCGGCCGGGGGGCCTGCACCACCAGGCCGTTGCCGAGGTACAGCGCCACATGGGTGGCCTTCGGGAAGTAGATCACCAGGTCACCCGGACGCAGTGCGTTCGTCGGCACCTTCCGCAGCTGCCGCCACTGCTCCTGCGACGTCCGCGGAATGACCCGGCCCGCCTTCGCCCAGGCCTGCGAGGTGAGTCCCGAGCAGTCGAAGGACTCCGGCCCCTCGGCGCCCCACAGGTACGGCTTGCCGACCTGGGCGATCGCGTACTTCACCGCCTCGCCACCCGCTTCGGACGGCGGCCTCGTGGAGGACAGCGCCCCGGAGGCGACCAAAGCGCCCTGCGCCTTCTTCGTGTCCCGCTGTTCGAGGCGGGACAGCTCGGTGAGCTGTGGGCCGGAGAGCGTGGCCAGCACTTTCTCGACGGCCTTCAGCCGCGACCGGACCGTGTCCCGCTGCTTCTTCTGCTTCGCTGCCAGCACCTGCTGCCGGTCGAGCACCTTGCGGGACTCGGTGGCCAGTTCGTCGGCGCGCTCCTCGGCGCCGGTGAGCCGCTTCACGGTCGCCGCCCGCGCGGCCGCCGCGTGCCGGAGCACATGCTCCTGGTCCAGCAGGTGCTCGGGGTCCGGGGACAGCAGCAGCCGCACGTACGAGGAGAAGTCGGACCGGCCCTGGTACTGCTGCCGGGCCAGGCGCCCGGCCTCGTCGCGGCTGCCGGACAGTGCGCTCCGGGCGGCGACGAGCTCGGCGTCGAGCTTCTTCGCCTGTGCCGCGCGCTTCTTCAGCTCCGCGGCGGTCCCGTTGTACTTTTCGGTGGCCTCCTCGGCCTTCTGGTACAGCTGCCGCAGCTCGGACAGGAGCTGGGAGACGCTCCTGTTCGCACCCGCGGGCGCCGCGGGGTCCGGGGCCACGGGCGCGGCGGCCGCCGGCGAGGTCACGACGAGCGTGGCCAGGGCGGCGGCGCAGACCGCACGCAAGACTCCGCCTGACACGACATCACCTCCGATGACGGGGCGATCATGGGGATACCCCATAAGTGAGCGCAACGGAACAATACGGTCACTCGGTGTCGGGAGATGCAAGAACCGCGCGGCGTGGCGGCAGAGGATTCGCTCGTACGCTCTAGGCGACCGGGAACGCGTAGAAGATCCGGTCGCGTTGCACGACGGCCGTCCGGCCGGCCGTCATTACCCGGTACGGAGCGGTGACCGTGGGGCCCTTCGGGTCCTGGGTGCCGATGTCCTGGAACTTCCACAGCCGCCGCCCGTCCTCGGCGGCGAACGCGGTGACCTGGGACGCGTCCGCGGCCAGCAGCGTACGGCCGGTCGTGCTGAGGGTGACGGCGGGGGCGGCGGTGGTGATCGCAGCCTCCGTCGAGCGTCGCCAGCGCAGCCGCCCGGTCTCCCGCTCGACCGCGCCCACTTCCTGGTTGCGGTTGGTGGTGTGCAGCACCGTTCCGGTGACGACGGGGGTGCCGTACGGGGTGCCGCCGGTGCCGTTCAGTGTCCACTTCGGCTTGCCGGACGGGGTCTCGAACGTCTGGAGGTCGTCGCCCACCGCCGCGTACAGCAGTCCCCGGTCGTCGCCCGTGGCAGCCGCGTCCGGGGCGACCGTGCCGAACTGCTTGCTCCACAGCGCCTTGCCGGTCCTGCGGTCGAAGCTCCGGAAGACGGCCCTGCCCTTGGCGGCCTTGACGTCGCCGGGGGCGAGAGTGGCCGGGGTCTGACGTACCACCAGGTCGTCCTGGCGGACCGCGATCAGCCGGTGGACGGGGGCGGCGGTGCCGCGACCGGCGGGTACGGGGGTCCGCCACAGCTGCGCGCGCCGCACGATGTCGTACGCGAAGAGATAGGCCCTGACGACCTGCCGGTCCTTGCCGCGCTTCTTGCCCTTCTTCGGCGGCGGGGCCTTGACGGTGACCGTCTCGGCGCCGGTGAACCAGATCACCGGTCCGGACGCCCCGACGAACTCCGGCGCCGAGAGCTTCGGCATTCCGGGGGACAGGGCCGCGTGGTCCACCCGGTGCACGGTCTTCCCGTCCTTCGGCGACAGCCAGAGGAACCCGGTGGGGGCGGCGACGAAGCAGAGGTCCTTGCCGGCGGGGAGCGCGGCCTCCGCGTCGGCTGCGTCCGCGTTCTGCCAGGCACGGAGCCCGGTGCGCAGGTCCACGGCGGTCGCGCCGCTCTTGCCGGTGAGCACCAGCAGCCGCTCGTTCCAGACGGCGGCGGTGAGCGGTGCCGGTTCCGCCGCCGGGTGCGTGTACACCCAGCGGGGTTGCGGCGGCAGTCCCGCGACGGTGGGACCGCTGTGGCCCGGCGCGGGCTTCGGGTCGTCCGTGTCCCCTCCGCCACCGCCCAGCGCCAGCACACCGCCGCCACCGACGACCAGCCCCGCGGCCCCGGCGGCGAGCCCGATCAGCAGACCGCGCCGGTCCACGGCGGAGGAAGGGGCGGCGGCGCGACTCGTGGGGACGGGCAGGGGGCGCGGGGTCACCGGGACCATGGGTGGAGGCACGGCGGGCACCCCGCCGGGCAGGGCCGGGGCGGGGGCGGGGGCGGCGGCGGGGCGTCCGGTGAGTTCGGGCGGGACGGACAGCTGGGTCGTCGGCCGGTCGGTCCTCGGGACACGCCCGATGTCCCCGAGCTGAGCGGTCCGCGTATCCGGGCCCGGGGCGGGATCGGGGGCCGGAGCGGGGGCGGGCACCACCGCGTCGACCGGGCCACCGGCCACCGCGTCCACCGGCGCACCGGCCGCGACCGTCTCCCGTACGCGCACCCCCTGCTCCGCCACCGCGGCGGCCAGCCGCTCCGGCAGCCAGCCGCCCTTCGCCAGGCCCGCCGCCCCCTCCAGGGCCAGCTCGGCCGCCACCGCCCCGGCGCTCGGCCGCTCGGCCGGGTCCTTCTCCAGGCAGCGGGCGATCAGACCGCGCAACTCCTCGGGAACCGCGCCGAGTTCGGGAGCGGTGCGGGCGATCCGCTCGGCACCCTCGGCGGCCGGGCCGTCGGCGAGCGGGGTCGTGCCGGTGGCCGCGTACGCCAGCAGCAGGCCCAGCACGAAGAGATCGGAGGCCGGTCCGGGCTCCTCGCCCTCGACCTGCTCCGGGGTGAGATAGCCGAGCCGTACGGACAACTGCCCGCCGGGCCGGGCCTCCGCGTCGGCCGCGGCGCCCAGCGGGCCGAAGGCGGTGAGCCGCGGCCCGTCCTCGGCCAGCAGCACCGTCCGGGGAGCGAGGCCCTGGAGCACGGCTCCGGTGGCGTGCACCCGGGAGAGGGTCTCGGCGAGGCCCGCGCCCAGTATCCGCACGGCACGCTCGGGAAGCGGCCCGGTGAGCTCGATCGCCTCGGCGAGCGTCAGCGCCGGTATGTACGGGCCCGCCATCCACAGCGGCTCTTCGTCCGGGGTGTCCTCCGGGCCGCCCAGCCGGGTCTGGACCCAGTGGCCGGTCAGTCGGTCCGCGGTGCGGGCCTCCGCCTGGAAGCGGCGCCGGAAGGCGGGCAGTGCGGCGAGCTCGGGGCGGGCGGCGGTGATCACCACCGCGTCCTCGGAGGCCGTGTCGCGTGCGAGGTACTGCACGCTGCTCGCGGTCCCTCTCAACCGCGCCAGCACGGTGTACGGGCCGAAGCGGCGTGGATCGTCCTGACGCAGCGCCTCCATGGCGCACCCCCTCGCTGACCGTGCCTGGGCACCAGAGCGTCGATCTTAGACCGGCCACCCCTCACCCCATCGGCCCCGTGTCCTCAGTCCGGCTTCGACCAGGGCCACTTGGGGCTGTGCCGCTCGCGGCCCCCGGGAGCGTACTCGTACACCCAGCCGCGCGGGAGCCCCAGCCGCTTGGAGTGGCCGGCCGGCACTCTGCGGTACGCGTACACGGTTGCGGGACCGCCGTCGGCGGCCGGTACCGGGACCTCGTACCACTTGGGCGGATGGCCGGTCGGGCCGACGAGGACGGGCAGTACCCGCCCGTCCAGGGGCCCGCCGGTGAAGGCGGTGTTCTCGCTTCTCACCGCCCCAGTCTGACCGATCAGCCGTCCTCGGCCAGCAGATGGGCCGCCTCGCCGAGCACCGGGACCAGCCGCTGTGCCAGCCGTCCGGCCGGACCCCCGGCGGTCTCCTGCGCCAGCAGAGCCGTCATCGCCGAGGCGGTCTCCCGGTCCGTGGCCGCGGTGGCGGCCAGCTGCACCATCAACTGGTCGACCAGCCAGTCGCGCAGTTCGGCCGCGGCGGGCTGCTTGCCCTCGTCGAGCCAGATCAGGGACGCCGCCTCGACGGCCGCGATCCAGGTGCGCACCATCATCCGCAGCCTCGGGCCGGCCGCCTCGCCGCTGCCCAGATGCAGCAGGATCTGCTCGGCCGCCGCCCGCCGCACCTCGTCGACGATCGCCGACGTACGGGAGGTCTCGACGACGGAGCCGCCACGCAGCAGCGCGCTGAACCCGGTGTCGTGCTCGTCGACGAAGGCGAGGTAGCGGTCGAGTACCCGGGTCACCCGCTCGGTGGGCGGTCCTGCCGGCGGTTCGCCGAAGCACAGGATCAGCTGCTCGGCGGCGGACCTCAGCGCCGCCTCGTACAACTGCTGCCGCCCGCCGGGGAAGTAGCGGTAGACGAGTGGGCGGGACACCCCGGCGACCGTGGCGACCTCGTCGAGCGAGACCTCGTCGGGGGCCCGGTGGGCGAAGAGGGTGAGGGCGGCACCGAGGAGCTGGGCCCGGCGCTCCTCGACGCCGAGCCTTCGGTACGCGCGGGCCGGTGGCGCGGCGGCAGCAGGGGTCATACGCCGAAGCCTAAGGGCTGTCCCTCGTGCCGGACCGGATCAGGCCAGCAGGCCGGAGCGCTTCCACAGCCTGCGGCCCACCCCGTTCAGCACCCCGATGTCGTCGAAGAAGTCCGTCAGCCGCTTCGCGCCCGACTGCATGACCTCCGCCCGGTGGCCGCTCGCCTTCACCTGGGCGACGGCCTCGTGGCGGTCCAGGCCGACGTTCTCGTACACCCGCGGGTTGATGAAGCAGACGGAGAAGACGCGCGCCGCCTCGCCGCAGCTCAGCCGGGTCAGTTCGCGCTCCCAGCGCGGGGCGGTCACCATCTGGCGGCGCAGCTCCTCGCGGGCGTAGCGGACGTGCCGCGCCTCCTCGACCACATGGATGCGGGTCACGCCCCGCACCAGCGTCTGGACGCGCTCGTCCGGGAAGGTCAGCCGCTGCATCCAGTCCAGGATCTCCTCGCCGAGCAGGGTCGAGGCGAACGAACCGGGGGTGGTGGAGATAGTCTTCAGTACCCGCGCGAGGTTGTGGTAGACGCGCGGCACGGGGTAGTCGGGCGAGCCGCTCCACTTGATCATGCGGCCGAACATCATCGAGTGCCGGCACTCGTCTGCTATCTCGGTGAGCGCGTAGCGGACGTGATTGCTGGTCACCGGCCGGTCGTAGATGTGCCGGACCAGCAGCTGCATGAGGATGATCTCGAACCAGATGCCCAGCGAGGCGAGCGAGGCCGCCTCGTGCCGGGACAGCTCCATCCGCTGCTCCTCGGACATCTTCCGCCACAGCGGGGTGTCGTAGAGCGAGACCAGCTCGGGCGGCCAGAACCACTTGCCGTCCTCGGCCGGCGCCTCCCAGTCGAGTTCCTTGTCCGGGTCGAAGGAGTGCTTGGCCGACGAGTCGAGCAGCCGCTCGGCGATCTGTTCGCGGTCCCGGAGCGGGCCGAGTGCGTCGCGAAGCAGCTGGACGTCGCGTTCGCTCACTGTGGTCATGCTGGAGGCACCTCGCACATGGGTTACCGGCGGTCGCTCCTTATAAGACTCCTCGTCAGCAAGGTCGTCAATCCCTTGCGCACGAATTGTTGACCCGGTGTCTACCAACGTGTGAACCTGCCAACTGATGCAACTGCCAAGGGAATTGCCGGAACGCGCCAGGCGAAGGAGCCGTCCGTGTCGACACACGACCTCTACACCACCGCCCCCGAAGCACCGTTGTGGCAGGTACCCGCCTCCGGCGCCGCCCGCTTCAGCTGGGACTACGACGACGGCCGCGAACGCCTGCTCGCCCTCTACCAGAAGGGCAAGGACAAGCAGTGGGACGGCAACAAGCGCATCGACTGGTCCCTGGAGGTCGACCCCGCCGACCCGCTCGGCACGCCCGACGAGGCCCTCACCCTGTACGGCACCCCGCACTGGGCGAAGATGACCGAGAAGGACCGGGGCGAGCTGCGCAAGCACTACACCTCCTGGCAGTTCAGCCAGTTCCTCCACGGCGAGCAGGGTGCCATGGTCTGCGCGGCCAGGATCGTGGAGTCCGTCCCCGACCTGGACGCGAAGTTCTACTCCGCGACCCAGACCATGGACGAGGCCCGGCACGCGGAGATCTACGGCCGGTTCCTGCACGAGAAGGTCGGGATGCTCTACCCGATCAACGACAACCTCCAGGGGCTGCTCGGCGACACCCTGCGCGACTCCCGCTGGGACATGCCCTATCTCGGCATGCAGGTCCTCATCGAGGGGCTCGCCCTGGCCGCGTTCGGCATGATCCGCGACACGACGACCGAGCCGCTGCCCAAGCAGATCCTCGCGTACGTCATGCAGGACGAGGCCCGGCACGTCGCGTTCGGGCGGATGGCGCTGCGCGACTACTACAAGCAGCTGAGCGACGCCGAACTGCGCGAGCGCGAGGAGTTCGTCATCGAGGGCTGCTACCTGATGCGGGACCGGCTCAGCGGCGTCGAAGTGCTGGAGAACTTCGGCATCGGCAAGCAGGAGGCCAAGGAACTCTCCGAGCACTCGGAGTACCTCCGGCTCTTCCGCAAGCTGCTGTTCAGCCGGATAGTGCCGTGCGTCAAGGACATCGGCCTGTGGGGCGAACGGCTCCAGAAGGCCTATGTCGACATGGGCGTCTTCGAGCTGGGCGACTCCAATCTGGATCTGCTGATGGCCCAGGACGAGGAGATCGCCGAACAGCTCGACCGGGACCGGTTCGAGGCGGAGGAACGGGCCAGGGTCGCCGAGGTCGAGGAGGCGATAGCGCAGGGCACACCGGGAGAGTGACGCGAAGCCGCGCCTTCGCGGGGGCCGAGAAGGATGCACGCCGCCGGCCGGCGAGGGAGGTCCCGGCCGGCGCGGGAAAGCCCCGGCGGGCGCCGGGAACGGCCTGCGCAGGGTGAACGCCCGTCGGGTGAGCCCGTGTTCACGCAGATGCTACAGGCGCTCCTCGGCATCCGAGGGCGGGACATGTTCACCCGGGCCGGTTCATGGCCGGCCCGCGGGGGTGTTGTGCGTCATGGCCGCACCGTGGCCAGCGCGTCCTCCACCGCACAGGCCGTTTCGAGCAGTTGGACATCGGCGCCGCGCTCCGCGACCAGCTGGAGCCCGACCGGGCAGCCGTCCGCCGTGAATCCGGCGGGCACACTGGCCGCGGGATGCCCACTCAGATTGAACGCCCAGGTCAGCGCAGTCGAGAAGAGCTCGCCCGGACCGTCGTGGCCGTGCGGGCGGTTGGGTGTGGTCGGCGTGAGCAGCAGCGGGGCACGCGCGAACAGGGCTTCCAGCGCGGTGTCGTTCGCGCGCCGGATCTCCGCGGCGCGCGGGGACGGCGACCCGCCCCGGACCGCCTGCCACGCCTCGCGCGGGTCGAGCAGCTCGCACCCGCGGTCCACGAGCCGCACCACCCCGGCCGCCACGAGCCCCCCCACCGCCCGCCGGACGACCGCCGCGACCTCCGGGTCGACGTCGGCGTACCCCAGGCCGGTGCTGAAGACGGCCGGTACGGGAAGGACGGGCGGCACCGGCGCGCAGTCGTCCAGGACGGTGCGCAGATACGTCCGGGCCCCGGCGGCCGACCGGGTCAGCACCCCGGCGGAGGCCAGCCCGGTGCGGTCGGGGGAGGGCAGCAGACCGTTCGTGGTCTTCAGGCCGAACACGCCGCACCACGCCGCCGGGATCCGTACCGACCCCGCCCCGTCGCTGCCGGTCGCCAGCCCCACGAGGTCCGCCGCGACGGCGACCGCCGAGCCCGCCGAGGAGCCGCCCGGGGTGCGATCGGGGCGCCACGGGTTGACCGTGCGGCCGTGGGCGCCCAGCCCCCAGGTCTGCCAGTACGTGCCGGGGCCGGGCACCGAGGTCGAGCCGACCGGGACTCCGCCGGCCCCGATCAGCCGCCGGGCCGCGTACGAACGGATGCCGGTCCGCCCCTTGACCGCGAACGGCATCCCGGCCAGTGGGAGCCCCCGGGCCCGCTCCGCATCGGCGAGCGCCCGCTCGGGCCACACCTCGATGAACGCGCACAGCCGGGGATCCTCCCGCCCGATGCGCTCCAGTGCCCGGTCCACCCCGCTCGCTCCAGCCATCCGGTCAGTCTTGCAGGGCCGCCGCCATGACGGAACGGGCGATCGGTGCCGCGCTGCCGCCGCCGCTGATGTCCGCCCGGTTCGCCGCTGCGTCCTCCACGACCACCGCGACCGCGACGGCCGGCTGTCCCGAACGGGGCGACTGGGCCCAGGAGATGAACCAGGCGTACGGCCTGCCCGAGTTGTCGATGCCGTGCTGTGCGGTGCCGGTCTTGCCGCCGACGGTCACCCCGTCGATCGCGGCGTTGGACCCGGTGCCGTTCTCCACGACGTCGACCATCATCCTCCGCAGCTGCATCGCCGTCCGCGGGTTCATCGCCTGGTGGTAGGTGTGCGGGCCGTTGCGGTGGACGGACGCGCCGCTGTGCGTGGTCGTACGGTCCACCAGATACGGGTGCTTGAGGTCGCCCCCGTTGGCCACGGCGGACGCCACCATCGCCATCTGGAGCGGAGTCGCCGTCGTGTCGAACTGCCCGATCGACGACAGCGCCAGCTGGTCCCTGGTCATCTCGGTGTCGAAGTTGCTCTTCGCCACCCCCGAGGGGATCTTCAGCCCGGTGTCGTTGAAGCCGAACTTCCGCACCGCGTCCACCATGCCGTCGAGGCCGACCCGCACCCCGAGATCCGCCATCACCGTGTTGCAGGAGATCCGGATCGCCTCGGCGAGCGAGGCCTGCTCGCAGCCCTGTGCCTCGTTGGGCAGCGTGGTCGACGTACCGGGCAGCACATACGGGGACGGGGTGCCGGTGTCCGCGTCGGGATCGGTGACGACGTCCGCGTCGAGCGCCGCCGCCGCCGTCACGATCTTGAAGGTGGAGCCCGGCGGATAGGTCTGCCGGATCGCCCGGTTGAGCATCGGCCGGCTCTTCGAGGCGTTCAGCCGCGCCCAGGCGTCGGTGACGGACGAACCGGTGCCCGAGAGCAGACCGGGGTCGTACGAGGGGGTCGAGACCAGCGCCAGGATCTTCCCGGTGGACGGTTCGACGGCGGCGACCGCGCCGCGCCGGCCGCCGAGCCCTTCGTACGCGGCGCGCTGCATCGAGTCCTTGACGGTCGTGACGACGTTGCCGCCGGGCTGCTGGCTGCGGGTGATCTCGTTCCACAGCGGGAACGGGGCGAGCATCGGATCGGTGCCGGAGAGGACGGAGTCCTCGGCGTTCTCGATCAGGGTCGTGCCGTACGTCTGCGAGGCGTAGCCGGTCACCGGCGCGTACAGCGGGCCGTCGAGGTACGTGCGCTCGTACGCGAGCTGCTCGCCGGTGTTCTTCGAGCCGGTCACGGTCCTGCCGCCGACCAGGATGTTGCCGCGTGCCTGGCCGTAACGGGCGATCGTCAGACGGCGGTTGGCGGGATTGCTGTCCAGGCTGTCGGCCTCGAAGACCTGGATGCGGGCGGCGTTCAACAGCAGTGCCACGAGCAGCACCAGGAGAAGCGCGGCGGCCCGTCGGATGTAGCGGATCACTGCTCTCCCTCCGTGACCTGCGCGATGATCCCGGTCTCCGCGTGGTCGGGGCGCGGTCTGCGGGCCTGGTCGCTGATCCGGATCAGCAGCGCCACGATGATCCAGTTGGTGACGACGGACGAACCGCCCTGGGCGAGGAACGGCATCGCCATGCCCGTCAGCGGGATCAGCCCCATCACCCCGCCCGCGATCACGAACACCTGGAGCGCCAGGATCGAGGCGAGACCGATCGCGAGCAGGCGCCCGAAGGGGTCGCGCAGGGCGAGGCCGGCCCGGTAGCCGCGGGCCACCAGCAGCGCGTACAGCAGGAAGATCGCGGTCAGCCCGGTCAGTCCGAGCTCCTCGCCCGCCGTCGCCAGGATGAAGTCCGACTTGGCGGCGAAGCCGATGAGGATGGAGTGGCCGAGGCCGAGCCCCGTGCCGAGCATCCCGCCCGCGGCGAACGCGAACAGCGACTGGGCCAGCTGGCCGGGGCCCTGACCGGCGTCGATGGAGGCGAACGGGTCGAGCCAGTCCTGGACCCGGCTGTGCACATGAGGCTCGAAGGAGCCGACCACGAACGCGCCGACCGCGGCGAGCAGCAGCCCCACCGCGATCCAACCGGTCCGGCCGGTGGCCACGTACAGCATGATCACGAACAGGCCGAAGAAGAGCAGCGAGGTGCCCAGATCGCGTTCCAGGACCAGCACGCCGACGCTGAGCAGCCAGATCGCCACGATCGGGCCGAGCACCCGGCCGGTGGGCAGCTGGAGCCGCCAGATCCGGCGGCCGGTGTAGGCGAGCGCGTTGCGGTTCGCGGCGAGGTAGGCGGCGAAGAACACGGCGAGCAGGATCTTGGCGAACTCGCCCGGCTGGAAGGAGAATCCGCCGACCCGGATCCAGATCTTGGCGCCGTTCACCGCGGGGAAGAAGATCGGCACGATCATCAGGACCAGCGCGGTGGCGACCGAGAGATACGCGTACCGCTGGAGCACCCGGTGGTCGCGCAGGAAGACGACCACCGCGGTGAACAGCGCCACACCGAGCGTGGACCAGACCAGCTGGGTGGGAGCAGCCTGGTCCCTCGGCGTCTCCAGGTCGAGCCGGTAGATCAGCACCAGGCCGAGCCCGTTGAGCAGTACAGCGATGGGCAGCAGCAGCGGATCGGCGTACGGGGCGCGGAAGCGGACCGCGAGATGGGCGAGGAGGGCGAGCAGCCCCAGGCCCGCGCCGTAGCCGGCCACATCGGGCGGGACCGCGCCGTTCCTGGCCAGACCGACGGCCGCGTAGCCGTAGACGGAGATGAGGACGGCCCCGATGAGGAGCAGCAGCTCGACTCCGCGCCGCTTGGGCAGACGTAGATCGGGCGGGGGTGCGTCCGCCGTCGTTGCGGTCATGCCAGGCAACGTAGCAAGAGCTGGTGTGTATTTCCCTTATGTCGTAGCAAATATGTCCGACGGTATGGTGATGAGCGTCGGCTTGCGGCCCGACGCCTCGTCACTCCCCGTGATGCGGGCCGGACTACGGGCCGCTCCGGGGTTCCGCCGCCCCGTCGTCCGCTGCCGGGCACCCGGGCAGCGTCACCCGGGCCACCGCCCCGCCGTCCGAGGCGTTGCGGAACACCAGGCCGGCGCCGATCACCGCGGCCTGACCGGCCGCGATGGTCAGCCCGAGACCGTGCCCCCGGCCGACGCCCTCGGTACGGAAGCGCTGCGGGCCGTCGTCCAGCAGATAGTCCGGGAACCCCGGGCCGTGGTCGCGTACGGTCACCACCGGCCCGTCGACCGTCAGCACCACCGGGGGCCGGCCGTGCTTGTGCGCATTGGTGATCAGATTGCCCAGCACCCGCTCCAGGCGCCGTCTGTCGGTCTCGACGCGCAGGTGTGCGGAGCTCTCCGGGTGCTCGACACGGATCGCGGTCCCGGCCCCGGACGCGCACACCACCCGTTCCACGAGCGGCACCAGCTCGTACACATCGAGATCGACCGCTTCGCTGCGGGCGTCGAGCCGGGAGATCTCCAGCAGATCCTCCGTCAGCGCCCGCATCGTCCGGACCCGGTCCCGCACCAGCTCGGACGGCCGCCCCGGCGGCAGCAGCTCGGCGGCGGCCGACAGACCGGTCAGCGGAGTGCGCAGCTCGTGCGCCACATCGGCGGTGAAACGCTGCTCGGCCTGCAGCTTGCGCTGGAGCGTGGACGCCATCGTGTCCAGCGCCCCGGCCACGATCGCGACCTCGTCCTGTGGGCGCGAGGGGTCCGCCGTACGCGGGTCGCGGACCCGGGCGTCGAGATCGCCGGCGCCGATCCGGCGGGCCACCCGGGCCGTCTGGTGCAGCCGCCGGGTGACCCGGGTGACCGCGAAGGCGCCGACCAGCAGGGTGGCGGCGATGGCCAGCACGGAGGAGCCGACGATCGCCCCGTCGACGCTGTCGATGGTGCGGGCGCTCTGGCTGTAGTCCACCTGCGTGGCCAGCGCCCGGCCGTCGGCCGGGGCCGCCGCCCACATGGCCGGGCGCCCGTTGTGCTCACCGACGAGCGTGCCGCGTTCGCCGCTCGTGGCCAGGGCGCGCAGAGCGGCCGGCAGCCCCGGCGGATCGATCCCGGAACCCGGCGGCAGCGCCTCGCCCGTCTCGTACGCGACGGTGACGTCGGTCAGCCGGGACAGGGCCTTCTCGCGGGCCTGGCCGACGGTCTGGCGGGTCACCTCGGTGTGGACCAGCACGCCCAGCAGGGCGGCGAGCGCGCAGCACATCACGGAGATGAAGACGGCCGACTTCCAGGTGAGCGTCGCGGCCCAGGGAGGCAACCGCGGCAGGCGCCGCCCCGTTCGCGGCCCGTCCGCGCCGGGCCGGCTCACCGGCGCTCCGCGGAGACACCGGCGGACGGCGTCGCGGTGGGGCCGGTGGGCGCGGTGCTCGGCCGGGCGGTCGTGAGCTGCGGGCGCGGTGCCCGGGACGGCGGAATCCGCTGGATCTCGTCCTGCGTCGGCAGCATCGCGCGCTGCCGGGCGTCCCAGGACCAGGCGGTGCGGTACTCGTACCCCGCGATCGCCGACGGCGCCCGCATGATCAGGTCCCGGCCCGCCAGCTCGATGCTGATCACGGCGTCCGAGGTGGACAGGATCCGGGTCAGCCCGCCCGCCTCGGGCATGTAGACCCGCACGGAGACCTGGTGGTCGGGCAGCCGGATGCCGAGCACCAGCTCGTCCCTCCCGTCACCGGTCAGATCGCGGTAGTACGGCCGGAGCACGGGACAGGAGGCCGGTTCGGTCCGGCAGGCGTCGATCTCCCGTACGGTGTCGGCGGGCAGGACGGCCGTACCGCTGGACCGGTCGGGCCGGGCCCGCAGGTCGGCCCGCACCACCGCCACCGGATCCAGCCGGTGCACATCGCCGTCCGGCACCTCGATGCCGGGGATGCGCGCGGTCTCGCCCTCGCCGTAGTCGTACGGCGCGGCGGAGGCGGGCGGCAGCTCGGGCCAGAGCCTGGCGGGCCCGACGGCGGTCGGGGTCGGTCCGGCGCTCCGCAGCCCACCGCCGTTGCCGCAGCCGGTCAGCAGCGCCATACCGGCGGCGGCCCCCAGGGCCGCCACCGTGCGGCACCGCACCCCGCGACGCGGACGCATGACTCCCTCCCTTCCCGAGGTCCAGCTCTCCAGACCTTATGCGGAAGGAAGTCCGTAATGCCTATTTAATGCAGGCGGAGGCGTTCGTTTCGGTATCGGCAGGGGTGCCTGTCAGCCCTGGTAGGGATTCTGGCCCTGAGCGTTCGGCGCGTACCCCGGCTGGCCCTGCGGCTGCCCGTACGGATTGCCCTGCTGCGAGGCCGCGTGCTGCGCCAGCAGCTGATCGGCCTGCTCCTTCGGTATCTGCTGCTCCCCGCCGCAGAAGGTGCACTGGGTCGCGAATTTCGTCGAGAAGGGGAAGAGCGGCACGAAGAACAGTGTGAACTTCGTGACCCTCTTGCGCAGCGTGTGCGCGGCCGGATTGCCGCACCAGCCGCATACCAGCGTGAGTACGGCCAGTTGGTACAGATAACCTCGCGTACCGAAAATGATCATGTTGCGGGCCCCTTCCCCGTGTTCCACAGCAGCGCCTGCCGGCAGAGCGCCAGCAGCTTTTCGTCCTCGTAGGTGTCGTGGCTGCCGTACCCGCTGTCCATCGCGTTGTGACGGCGTACGGAGGCGAGTTCGGCGCGCAGCACATATGCCGCATCCGACCCTGCACCAGCGGCACCCATCCGCGCCAGGCCTTCCGCCACCCGGACGCGCGCATGACGGTTCTGCTCCCAGGCCGCCAGCAGCACCGGCACGGACGCGTCGGACCGCCCGGACACCTCCCACAGCGCGATCGCCGCGTCCACCCGCAGCCACAGCTCCCCGTGACCCAGCAGCGCCCGCAGCCTCGGCGCGACCACCCCGGCCCGCGCCCCGAGCCCGCCCAGCGCGTTCACCGCGGACCGGACCTCATGGACGCGCTCCGCCCGCAGCCCCTCGATCAGCACCGGGAGCACCGCGCCGGCATCCCCCTCGACCGCCCACAGGGCCTTCGCGACCTCGGTCGCCGAGGTGGCCCCGGGACTCCGCAGCAGCACCCGCAGCTCCGGCACGGCACCGCGCGCCGCGGGCCCGAACGCACCGAGCGCCCGCAACGCCGCCGTACGCACCCACTCGCCCCGGTACTCCGGCACGCCGCGCAGCACCCGCAGCACCTCCGGCAGCGCCTCACCGGCCCGGAGCGCGGCCAGACCGGTGAGCAGCGGGCCCGCCCGGTCGTGTGCCCGCTCGTCGAGCGGGACCTCGCCGAGCCTGCGGCGCAGCACCTCGGCCAGCGGGTCCGCCGCCGCCCCCAGACAGCCGATGGCGAATCCCATGTCGTGCGGCACCTCGGGCCGCTCCAGCGCGGCGGTCAGCGCGGGCACGGCGCGGGCATCGCCCAGCCCGGCCAGCGCCTTCACCGCACTGCCCAGCGCCGGCGGCCCGCTCGGCCAGTCCCGCACCCAGGCCCCGGGATCCGCCGCCACCCGCGCCGCCAACGCGTCCGCGGCGGGGGCAGCGAGCCCGAAGAGCTCCTCCAGCACCTGCGAGGCCTCGTCGGCCAGCCGTGGATCGGGGGTGGCGAGCTGCTCGCCGACCAGCCGGACGAGCTCTTCGTACGAGCCCCGCCAGGTCCGGATCAGCCCGCTGCTCATCCGGAGCGCGTCGATCCGCTGCCGGCGGTCCGCGCTGCGCAGCTGATCCGCCAGCAGCGCCGTCCGCTCGGCGACCCGGTCGTCGAGCCCGACGTGCAGTGTGCGCAACAGGTCCGCCGTCCAGGGGGCGGCGGCCGGCGGGACCTCCTCGTCGGACAGCGCCCGCAACTGGCCCACCAGGGTCGCCGGCGCGACCCGTTCCTCGGCGGGCGGTTCCCCGGCCGCGTCCGGATACCCCGCGACCGCCTCGGCCGCACCGGCCTGGGCGTCGAGTGCCGGGACCGCCCCGGACCGGCGCGCGGGTATCGAACGCAGCTGCCGCAGCAGCCCCGTCACCATCCGCACCACATCGCCGGGCAGCGCGTCCGGCGCGCACCGCGCCAGCTGGGCCAGCGCGGCCAGCCGCAGCCCCGGCGGGAAGCCCTCGCCCGCCAGCCGGCTCAGCCAGGCGGCCGCCGGCCCGGCCTGCAGCCGGTGACGCAGGGCTATCCGCCCCGCGGCCTCGATCAGGGCGAGCCGCACCTCCTCGTCCGGCTCGATCGGCAGCCGCTCCCGCAGCAGCTCGAGAACCCTGCCCGGATGGTCGTGGAGCGCGGCGAGTGCCAGGGGAGCGCAGAGCCGTACCCCTGGGTCCTCGTCGGCCATCAGGTCGAAGAACACATCGGCGCCCGCGGTGACGGCGGTCGCCGCCATCGCGTAGTTGGCCGCGCCCTCGATCTCGTCCTCGTCGATCTCGTCCTCGTCGTCCTCGTCCAGATCGATGCCGCCGATGCTGGTGAGCAACTCGACGATGCCGCCCCGGTCCGGGATCCCCGGATCGACGACCAGTTCGAAAAGGAAAGGAATGCTGGCCAGTGTGCAGGCGTACACATCGCCCTGGTGGTGAACCGCCCCGTACATCCCGTCCAGCGCCTGTTCGCGCTCGGCCGGATCGGCCGACGCCAGCCCCCGCAGCATCGCGGGCACATCACCGGCCGGTCCGTAGGCATGTTCCATCGAGGCCCAGTCGACCTCGTCGATCCCAGCGAACACCCCATCGCCTCCCCACGCATTTCAACGAAGCAGTGTCTGCGAGGAGTGTGCACCACCGGTCGGACGGTCCGCCCTCCACATGCGGTCTTTTCCTGGCGAGCATGACAAACGCGCATGCCATGCGCTATCGGTGGACCGTCGCGAAACGGTCACTTTTGATGGCGAGACGTCAGAATCGCTCCTGCGCGGCCCTGTTGCCGTGCCTACCGCGCGTCCGGCAGGCGTCCGGCCCCGTCCGGATCGGCCAGCGGCCCGAGCAGATCCCCGTACCGCTCCAGCCGCGCCCTCATCCCGTCCGCCAGGAAGACCAGCTCCCCGGGGGTGCGGCACTCCTGGATCTCGGCCCAGGTGACGGGCGCGGAGACGGTCGGTTCGGGCCGGGCACGCAGCGTGTACGGGGTGGCGGTGGTCTTGGCCGCCGCGTTCTGGCTGAAGTCGACGAACACCTTCCCCGGCCGCAGCGCCCGCTTCATGCGGTGCACGACCAGGTCCCCGAGCTCCCGCTCCGCCTGGACGGCCAGCCCTTTCGCGTAGGCCGACACCCGATCGGCGGGGGTCGGCTCCAGCGGTACGAGCAGGTGCAGCCCCTTCGCCCCGGACGTCTTCCCGTACGCGCACAGCCCGTCCGCCGCCAGCCGCTCGCGCAGCCACAGCGCCACCGCACAGCACTCCACCACGGTGGCGGGTGCGCCCGGGTCCAGGTCGAGGACCATCCGGTCGGCCATCCCGGGCGCATCGGCCCGCCACTGCGGGGTGTGGAACTCCACCACCAGATTGGCCGCCCACATCAGCGAGGCCAGATCCTCCACGACCACCTGCCTGGCCTGCTCGTCGTCGTGGTGCGGCACCGGGGTGGTCCGTACCCAGGACGGCGTACCCGGCGGCGGATTCTTGGTGAAGAAGCGCTGCCCGTCCGGCCCGTCCGGATAGCGCAGGAAGGAGACGGGCCGGTTGTCCAGATGCGTGAGCAGGGGCCCCGCGACGGTGGCCGCGTAGTAGTGCAGCACCTCGCCCTTGGTGGTTCCGGTGGCCGGATACAGCACCTTGTCGAGATTGCTGAGCGCCAGCCGCCGCCCCTCCACCTCTGTGATCGGCGTCATACGATAAGAATCACATGATTCACGGATCTACAGGTATCTACGCGGACACAAGGGGTGAACAGTGAGGTCCATCTGGAACGGCGCCATCTCCTTCGGGCTGGTCAGCATCCCGATCAAGCTGGTCAACGCCACCGAGAACCACTCGATCTCCTTCCGTCAGATCCACCTCGCCGACGGTGGCCGGATCCGTTACCGCAAGGTCTGCGAGCTCGACGACGAGGAGGTCGCCGCGGCCGAGATCGGGAAGGCGTACGAGGAGCCCGACGGTTCGCTGATCCCGATCACCGACGAGGACCTCGGCTCGCTCCCGCTGCCCACGGCCAAGGCGATCGAGATCGTGGCCTTCGTGCCGGCCGCCTCGATCGACCCGCTCCAGATGGACGCGGCGTACTACCTCTGTGCCAACGGGGTACCGGCGGCCAAGCCGTACACCCTGCTGCGTGAGGCGCTGAAGCGGAGCCGGAAGGTCGCCCTGGCGAAGTACGCGCTGCGCGGCCGCGAGCGGCTCGGCATGCTGCGGGTGGTCGACGACGTGATCGCCATGCACGGCCTGCTCTGGCCGGACGAGATCCGCAGCCCCGAGGGCGTCGCCCCGGAATCCGGGGTCAAGGTCCGTGAAGCCGAACTCGACCTGGCCGACGCGCTGATGGACACCCTCGGCGAGGTGGACATGGATTCGCTCCACGACGACTACCGCGAGGCGGTCGAGGAGCTCATCGCGGCGAAGGCGGAGGGCCGGACCCCGGAGCCGGCGGGGGCGGACGCCTCGGGCGGCGGCAAGGTCATCGACCTGATCGCGGCCCTGGAGAGCAGCGTCCGGGCGGCGAAGGAGGCCCGGGGCGAGGAGCCGGAGGCCGCCGAGCCGGAAAAGGCATCCGTCGCCAAGGTCTCCTCGCTCACGGGCCGCAAGAAGACGGGCGGAACCGGAACGAAGAAGAAGGCCACCGTGTCCGCCGACAAGACGCCCGCGAAGAAGTCGACGCCGAGCAGGACACCCGCCAAGCAGACTGCCGCACGGTCGACGGCGAAGTCGTCCGCCAGATCGACGGCGAAGAAGACCACCGCGAAGTCGGACACGAAGACGGCGGCGAAGAAGGCGGCTTCTCGCAAGCGCGCCTCGGCCTGAAACACGGATGAGCGGCGCATCCCAGCGACGATCACGGTCAACACCGTTCCTGTAACGGTCCTTTGCCCGAAGAATCGGAGCCGGTAACTCCACATGGCCGAGGGGCCGAGGCTGCTACGGCCGCATCCCCTTCGCGGGCACGGGCTCGGTTTCCTCCTGGTCCGAACCCGGACCGCCGAAGGCGCGAAGGCGCGAAGGCACGAATGACCGACCGCCCACAGGTTGCGCGGTTCCGCGCCTATGCTCGCCGGATGGAGCAGAGCGAAGTGGTGAAGCGAGTGGTGGGCATCCTCACGGAGGCGGGCGAGATCCGTCGGCTGCTCGAAGAGAACGTCGACCGCGACGACCTGGAAACCGATCCCAGCGTGGTGACCGTACTCCTCAACGAGACGATGCCCCGGATCACCGTCCCCGAGGACGCCTCGATCGAGGAGGTCGCGACGCTCGTCGGCCGGGAGGTCGGCGCCGCGGTGGAGCAGCTCGTCGGTGCGTTCACCCTGGCCTTCGCGATGCTGGCCCAGGTGCACGACTCCGGGCAGACGGACGTCTCGTCCGCCGACGTGCTCCAGGACCTGGCGCTGCGGGCCGAACAGATCGGCTCCGACGGGCCGGACGACGTGGGGCCGTAGCCGGTACGGGCCGCCGCAGTCCGACAGGCTCGCGACCATGACGAAAAGACCCTCCGCTCAGCGTTTCCGCTGGTCGGAGGGTCTGTCGGAAGTGCCCTCGGCAGGATTCGAACCTGCGCACACGGCTCCGGAGGCCGATGCTCTATCCCCTGAGCTACGAGGGCGAATCGCTGTGTTGCTCGGCGACGGGTGAAACACTACCAGCTTCCGCGGGGTGTCCGTGAACAGGTATTTCCGGGCCGGCCGGCGAGGCCGCGGGGGCCAGGAGGAGGGGCGTGCAGTGCGTTCCGGATGCATCCGGCCACCCCTCGCGCCACTCGTCCGGGGTCGGAAATGGGCAAAACCCGGACGCAGCCCCTACGTCCCACCTACTCTCGGAGTGTGTCAGGGGCGTGTGGCCGCGTGCTTGTTGTCGACGACAACAAGGTCATCCGGCATTTGATCAGGGTCAACCTCGAGCTCGAGGGCTTCGAGGTCGTGACCGCGGCCGATGGTGTCGAGTGTCTGGATCTGGTGCATCGGGTCAGTCCCGATGTGATCACGCTCGATGTCGTCATGCCCAGGCTGGACGGTCTGCAGACCGCCGCCAGACTGCGCTCCGATCCGCGAACCAGACAGCTGCCCGTGGCGATCATCAGCGCCTGCACGGCGTACGAGGTGGACAGCGGGGTCGCCGCAGGGGTCGACGCGTTCCTCGCGAAGCCCTTCGAGCCGACCGAGCTGGTGCGGCTCGTACGGCAGTTGATGGAGCGGGAGGACCCGCCGACGCTCGACGGCAGACAGGGTGCCGGGACGGCGGAGCGTGCAGCGGGGTGACCGCATGGCGAAACCGGTTCGCGGGGTGCCCCCCTTCCTCCCATACGCTTGTCCTGTGACCCCCGCCGATCTCTCCAGGACCGTGCTGCACGCCGTGCGCCGCGCGGTCGACGAGGACGCCCTGCGTGCGCCCGTGCCCGCGCGCGTGCGGGTGGAGCGGACCCGCCCCGGCGGGCGGGGGGAGTACGCCTGCGCCGTCGCCCTCCAACTGGCCGGGCCCGCCGCGCTGCCGGCCCGGGACGTGGCCGAGATCCTCCGGGCCCGGGTGCTGGGCGCGCCGGGCATCGGGGACGTCGAGGTCACCGGGCCGGGATTTCTGAACTTCACGCTGCGGGCCGGGGCGCGCGGCCTCGACACACTGGTGCGGACCGTCACCGCCCACGGCACGGCGTACGGACACGGCGACGCCCTCGCCGGAGCGGTGGTCTCGTTCGCGCCCGTCGAGGAGCTCCGCGCCCGTCTCGTCACCGAGACCGTCGAACGGCTGCTGAGGGCCCAGGGCGCCGAGGTCGGGGAGCGGACGGCGGGCGGGGAGGCGCTCCACGTGATTCCGGTGCCGGCCGCCGACCGTGACCTCTTCGGGCGGCTCGGCAGCGACGCCGCGCGCTGGGCCCTGCTGCGGGCCGCCCCGCACGACCGGCCCCGGAGCACGGGGAACGACGAGCTCCTCGTGCAGCAGGAGAGCAATCCGCTGTTCCGGGTGCGGTACGCGCACGCCCGGATCCGGGCGCTGGGCCGTGGCGCCCGGCAGCTCGGGTTCGGCCCGGCGTACGAGGAGAGCGTGGACGCGCCCGCGCTCGGCGCGCTGCTCGCCGATCATCCCGGCGTGCTGGCGGCCGCCGCCCGGCACCGCGAGCCGGATCGCGTCGCCCGGCAGCTGGAAGCCCTCGCGCTGGCCTTCTTCGACTTCCACGACAGTGCTTCGCCGCTCCCCGTCGGTGACGAGAAACCCTCGGCCGCCCACCGCTCCCGGCTCGCTCTTGCCGACGCCACCGGGACGGTGCTGGCAGGCGGCCTGTCCCTGCTCGGCATCAGCGCACCCGAAGTCCTCTGAGAGATCCGAGAGAGCAGAGCAACACCATGAGCCGATCCGCACACCCCGCCGGGCCCCGCCACGCCGATGTCATGACGGAGGGGCACTACACCGCGCCGCCGGCCGATCTCAACGCCCTGGACGAGAAGGTCTGGGCCCGCACCGTCACCCGCGACGAGGAGGGCGCGATCACCGTCGGCGGGATCGGAGTGACGCGGCTGGCCGAGGAGTTCGGCACCCCGGCCTACTTCCTCGACGAGAGCGACTTCCGGGCCCGCTGCCACGCCTGGGCCGACGCCTTCGGACGCGACGCCGACGTGTTCTACGCCGGAAAGGCCTTCCTGTCGCGGGCCGTCGTGCGCTGGCTCCAGGAGGAGGGGCTCAACCTCGACGTCTGCTCCGGCGGCGAGCTGTCCACCGCGCTGGACGCCGGGATGCCGGCCGAACGCATCGCCTTCCACGGCAACAACAAGACCGTCGCCGAGATCGAGCGGGCCGTCGAGGCCGGCGTCGGGCGCATCGTGCTCGACTCGTTCCAGGAGATCGCCCGGGTCGCGCACACCGCGCAGCGGCTCGGCAAGCGGCAGCGCGTACAGATCCGGGTGACCGTCGGCGTCGAGGCGCACACCCACGAGTTCATCGCCACCGCGCACGAGGACCAGAAGTTCGGGATCGCGCTGGCCGGGGGACAGGCCGCCGAAGCGGTGCGCCGGGCGCTCGCCCTCGACGGTCTGGAACTCATCGGCATCCACTCGCACATCGGCTCGCAGATCTTCGACATGGCCGGATTCGAGGTCTCCGCCCGGCGTGTGGTGCAGCTGCTCGCCGAGGTGCGCGACGAGCACGGGGTGGAGCTGCCCGAGATCGACCTCGGCGGCGGGCTCGGCATCGCGTACACCTCCGAGGACGACCCGCGCGAGCCGCACGAGATCGCCAAGGCGCTCGGCGACATCGTGACCCGCGAGTGCGAGGCGGCCGGGCTCGCCACCCCGCGGATCTCCGTCGAGCCGGGGCGCGCCATCGTCGGCCCGACCGCCTTCACGCTGTACGAGGTCGGCACCATCAAGCCCCTGGAGGGGCTGCGTACCTACGTCAGCGTCGACGGCGGCATGTCGGACAACATCCGCACCGCGCTGTACGACGCCGAGTACTCCGTCGTGCTCGCCTCGCGCACCTCCGACGCCGAGCCGATGCTGGCCCGGGTCGTCGGCAAGCACTGCGAGAGCGGCGACATCGTGGTCAAGGACGCGTTCCTGCCGTCCGACCTCGCTCCCGGCGATCTGATCGCCGTCCCCGCCACCGGCGCGTACTGCCGTTCCATGGCGAGCAACTACAACCACGCCCTGCGTCCGCCGGTCGTCGCCGTGCGCGACGGTCAGGCGCGTGTCATCGTCAGGCGCGAGACGGAGGAAGATCTCCTGCGTCTCGATGTCGGCTGATGAAATACATGTCTCAGGATCCGGACGGGTGGCAGAAACTCCCGTCCGGTGAGTGAGACTGGTCCACACATCGGATGTAAAGGAAACGAGGTCGGATGATGCGTACGCGTCCGCTGAAGGTGGCGCTGCTGGGCTGTGGAGTGGTCGGCTCAGAGGTGGCGCGCATCATGACGACGCACGCCGACGACCTCGCCGCGCGCATCGGCGCGCCGGTCGAGCTCGCCGGTGTCGCCGTGCGCCGGCCCTCCAAGGTGCGCGAGGGCATCGACCCCGCGCTGATCACCACCGATGCGACGGCCCTGGTCAAACGGGGCGACATCGACGTCGTCATCGAGGTCATCGGCGGCATCGAGCCCTCCCGTACGCTCATCACCACCGCCTTCGAGCACGGCGCGAGCGTCGTCTCGGCGAACAAGGCGCTGCTGGCAGAGGACGGCGCCGCGCTGCACGCCGCCGCCGAGCAGCACGGCCGGGACCTCTACTACGAGGCCGCGGTGGCCGGCGCCATCCCGCTCGTACGGCCGCTGCGCGAGTCGCTCGCCGGTGACAAGGTCAACCGGGTCCTCGGCATCGTGAACGGCACGACCAACTTCATCCTCGACAAGATGGACACGAGCGGAGCCGGATACTCCGAGGCGCTCGACGAGGCCACCGCCCTCGGGTTCGCCGAGGCCGACCCGACCGCCGACGTCGAGGGTTTCGACGCCGCCGCCAAGGCCGCCATCCTCGCCGGCATCGCCTTCCACACCCGGGTGAGGATCGGCGATGTGCACCGCGAGGGCATCACCGAGGTCACCGCCGCCGACATCGCCTCCGCCCGCCGCATGGGCTGCACCGTCAAGCTCCTCGCCATCTGCGAGCGCGCCGCCGACGGGCAGTCGGTCACCGCCCGGGTGCACCCGGCGATGATCCCGCTGAGCCATCCGCTGGCCTCCGTGCGCGAGGCGTACAACGCGGTCTTCGTCGAGGCGGAGGCGGCCGGGCAGCTCATGTTCTACGGCCCCGGCGCCGGTGGCTCGCCGACCGCGTCCGCGGTCCTCGGAGACCTGGTCGCGGTCTGCCGCAACAAGCTCAACGAGGCCACCGGCCCCGGTGAGTCCGCGTATACGCGCCTGCCGGTCAGCCCCATGGGCGACGTGGTCACGCGGTACCACATCAGTCTCGACGTGGCCGACAAGCCTGGCGTGCTCGCCCAGGTCGCGACGGTCTTCGCCGAAAAGGGCGTATCGATCGATACCGTCCGCCAGCAGGGCAAGGATGGCGAGGCATCTCTCGTCGTCGTCACCCACCGCGCGTCCGACGCCGCCCTCTCGGCGACCGTCGAGGCGCTGCGCAAGCTCGACACCGTGCGCGGTGTCGCCAGCATCATGCGTGTTGAAGGGGAGTAAGGACCCATGACCAGCAAGGGCACCCACCAGTGGCGCGGCATCATCGAGGAGTACCGGGACCGCCTTCCGGTCACGAGCACGACGCCGGTCGTCACGCTTCGTGAGGGCGGTACGCCGCTCGTACCCGCCCAGGTCCTCTCCGAGCGCACGGGCTGCGAGGTCCACCTCAAGGTCGAGGGTGCCAACCCCACCGGTTCCTTCAAGGACCGCGGCATGACGATGGCCATCACCCGGGCCAAGGAGGAGGGCGCGAAGGCGGTCATCTGTGCCTCCACCGGCAACACCTCCGCCTCCGCCGCCGCGTACGCGGTGCGGGCCGGCATGGTCTGTGCCGTCCTCGTGCCGCAGGGCAAGATCGCGCTCGGCAAGATGGGCCAGGCGCTGGTGCACGGCGCCAGGATCCTCCAGGTCGACGGCAACTTCGACGACTGCCTGACGCTGGCCCGCTCGCTCTCGGACAACTACCCGGTGGCGCTGGTCAATTCGGTCAACCCGGTCCGCATCGAGGGCCAGAAGACCGCCGCGTTCGAGATCGTCGACGCGCTCGGCGACGCCCCGGACATCCATGTCCTCCCGGTCGGCAACGCGGGCAACATCACCGCGTACTGGAAGGGTTACAAGGAGTACGCGGGGGACGCCGTCGCCACGCACACCCCGCGCATGTGGGGCTTCCAGGCCTCCGGCTCCGCGCCCATCGTCCGCGGCGAGGTCGTCAAGGACCCGTCGACCATCGCCACCGCGATCCGGATCGGCAACCCGGCCTCCTGGCAGTACGCATTGGACGCCCGGGACGAATCGGGCGGTTTCATCGATGAGGTGACGGATCGCCAGATCCTGGCCGCCTACCGGCTGTTGGCCTCCCAGGAGGGCGTCTTCGTCGAGCCCGCCTCGGCCGCCTCGGTCGCCGGTCTGCTCAAGGCCGCCGAGGAGGGCAAGGTCGACCCCGGCCAGAGGATCGTCTGCACGGTCACCGGCAACGGCCTCAAGGACCCCGACTGGGCCGTCGCGGGCGCCCCGCAGCCGGTCACGGTCCCCGTCGACGCGGCCACCGCCGCCCAGAAGCTGGGCCTCGTCTAGAGCCTGCGCCGATCCGCCGGGCAGGTCCCAGGACCCTCCCGGCGGCTCAGGGAAGAACCCAGCTCAACCACCCCTATTCGGGGCGGAGAGCGCATAGGAGGCGTGCGACACGCATCGTGCGCCTCCCGTGCGCCCTATGTCGCCACAGAACCTTCCTTCGATAAGCTGTACTCAAGCCGCCCCGCCGCATCTGCCGCGGTGCATGGACCGTTGTGGCCGTCGGTTCGCCGGAATCCCACTCCCCGTCACCACGGCCTCCCGCCACCACGGAGAAAACGCTTCACCACCCCCCGCTGCCACACAAGGAGAGTCGTCCAACCGATGGCCGGTCCCGCCTTCCGAGCCGCCGCCGTCCGGGTGCGCGTCCCCGCGACCAGCGCCAACCTGGGCCCGGGTTTCGATGCCTTCGGCCTGTCGCTGGGGCTGTACGACGACGTCGTCGTCCGTGTCGCCGACTCCGGACTGCACATCGACATCGCGGGTGAGGGTGCCGACACGCTGCCCCGCGACGAGAGCCACCTCCTCGTGCGCTCCCTGCGCACGGCCTTCGACCTGCTCGGCGGACAGCCCCACGGCCTGGAGATCGTCTGCGCCAACCGCATCCCGCACGGGCGCGGCCTCGGGTCCTCCTCCGCCGCCATCTGCGCCGGCATCGTCGCCGCCCGCGCCGTGACGACCGGCGGGGACGCCCGGCTCGACGACGCGGCCCTGCTGGAGCTCGCCACCGAGATCGAGGGCCACCCCGACAACGTCGCGGCCTGCCTGCTCGGCGGCTTCACACTGGCGTGGACGGACGGCGGATCGGCGCGCGCGATCAGGATGGATCCCGCACAGTCCATCGTTCCGGTGGTTTTCGTACCCGGCAAGCCGGTCCTCACCGAAACCGCCCGCGGGCTGCTCCCGCACTCGGTCCCGCACGTCGACGCCGCCTTCAACGCGGGCCGTGCCGCACTGCTCGTCGAGGCGCTGACCAGGCGTCCCGAGCTGCTGCTCACCGCCACCGAGGACCGGCTGCACCAGGAGTACCGCGCCCCGGCGATGCCCGAGAGCGTGGAACTCGTCAACCGACTGCGCGCGGACGGCGTCCCCGCGGTCATCTCCGGTGCCGGGCCGACCGTGCTCGCACTGGCCGAGGACGGTGCGGCCGACAAGGTCGCACAGCTGGCGGGCGAGGGATGGGCGGCCAATCGCCTCGCTCTCGACGCCCCGGGCGCGAGTGTGCTGCCGCTCGCCCCGTAGCCGAGAAGTGATTGCCGGTGAGTGAGAGGGGGAATGTTTGTTGGAGCCGGTAGTGTTAACCTCAAGTCTGCAACCGACGTCTATGTGGCGCGTTGCTTCGTGTCCCTTTCCGGGACCACCAATTCTTCCGGGAGCCTCCCCAACTGCCTGAGCAGCCTGCCTGAGCAGTTTCGTGCACGCTCCGGAACCGGCACGACACCCCTCGCTCGTCCAGGAGTGGGCCGAGCAGGGGGATGCTCGCGCCGGGCCCTTGCACACCTTCATCCCTCCGCCGTACCCGGCGGACCACCGCCCCGGCACGGTCCGCAAGAAAAAGACCGCAGTCGGACAGCACAACCGGTCGCCGAGCCAGAAGGCCGACGTCCGCTCCAGGGAAGGACCCTTCGTGAGCGACACCACCGATCTGATGGGCGTGACTGCCGACAAGACCGTCGACAGCGCCGCGCCCGCCGAAGGTGCTGCCACTGGCACCACCACACGGCGCCGCCGCTCCGGCACCGGCCTTGACGGCATGGTCCTGGCCGAGCTGCAGCAGGTCGCGTCCGGCCTCGGCATCAAGGGCACTGCGCGGATGCGCAAGGGCCAGCTGATCGAGGTCATCAAGGAGGCGCAGGCCGGTAGCTCCGCCGCGCCCAAGGCCGCCGCGCCCGCCGCGGCGACCGAGACCAAGCCGAAGCGCCGCGCCACCTCCAAGGCGCGCACCGGGGACGAGCCGGTGGCCGCCGCGCCCGCCGAGAAGACCGCGGCCCAGCAGCAGATCGACATTCCCGGCCAGCCGGCCAGCGACGACCAGCCCACGGGCGAGCGCCGTCGGCGCCGTGCCACCGCGCAGGCGGGCAGCCCGGAGAGCAAGGCGGAGAGCAAGCCCGCCGAGGCCAAGACGGAGGCGCAGGCCGAGCCCAAGGGCGAAGACCGCGCCGAGGCCAAGGCCGAAGCCGCCGCCGACACGGCCGAGGGCCGTCGCGGCGACCGCCAGGACCGCCAGCGCGGCGACCGGGGCGACCGCCAGGAGCGCGGGGACCGCCGCGACCGTCAGCGCGACCGCCGGGGCAAGGGCGACGAGCAGGGTGGCGGCCAGGGCCAGCAGGGCGGCCAGCGCCAGCAGCGCCAGGGCCAGCAGGGCGGCGCCCCGCAGGACGACGGGTACGACGACGAGGCGGGCGGCCGTCGCGGCCGTCGCGGCCGCTACCGCGACCGCCGTGGCCGCCGTGGCCGCGAGGACTTCGCGGGCGAGGTCCCGGTCTCCGACGACGACGTCCTGATCCCCGTCGCGGGCATCCTGGACATCCTCGACAACTACGCGTTCATCCGGACCTCCGGCTACCTGCCGGGCCCGAACGATGTGTACGTCTCGCTCGCCCAGGTCCGCAAGAACGGCCTGCGCAAGGGCGACCACGTCACCGGTGCGGTGCGCCAGCCCAAGGACGGCGAGCGCCGGGAGAAGTTCAACGCCCTGGTCCGCCTCGACTCGGTCAACGGCATGGCGCCCGAAACCGGCCGCGGCCGCCCGGAGTTCCAGAAGCTGACCCCGCTCTACCCGCAGGACCGGCTCCGTCTGGAGACCGACTCCAACGTCCTGACGACGCGGATCATCGACCTGGTCGCTCCCATCGGCAAGGGCCAGCGAGGGCTGATCGTGGCCCCGCCGAAGACCGGCAAGACCATGATCCTGCAGGCGATCGCCAACGCGATCACCGTCAACAGCCCCGAGTGCCACCTGATGGTCGTCCTGGTCGACGAGCGTCCGGAAGAGGTCACCGACATGCAGCGGTCGGTGAAGGGCGAGGTCATCTCCTCGACCTTCGACCGTCCCGCCGAGGACCACACCACCGTCGCCGAGCTGGCCATCGAGCGCGCCAAGCGTCTCGTCGAGCTGGGTCACGACGTGGTCGTCCTGCTGGACTCCATCACCCGCCTCGGCCGCGCGTACAACCTCGCGGCCCCCGCCTCCGGCCGCATCCTGTCCGGTGGTGTCGACTCGACCGCGCTGTACCCGCCGAAGCGCTTCTTCGGCGCCGCGCGCAACATCGAGGACGGCGGTTCGCTGACCATCCTGGCCACCGCGCTCGTCGAGACCGGCTCGCGCATGGACGAGGTGATCTTCGAGGAGTTCAAGGGCACCGGCAACATGGAGCTCAAGCTCGACCGGAAGCTCTCGGACAAGCGCATCTTCCCGGCGGTGGACGTCGACGCGTCCAGCACCCGCAAGGAGGAAATCCTCCTGGGCAGCGAGGAGTTGGCGATCGTCTGGAAGCTGCGCCGGGTGCTGCACGCGCTCGACCAGCAGCAGGCGATCGAGCTCCTCCTGGACCGGATGAAGAAGACCCAGTCCAACGCGGAGTTCCTGCTCCAGATCCAGAAGACGACGCCGGCCCCGGGCAACGGCAACGACTGACGTCGTACCGGACCGGCTGGATCACAGGGCCGCCCCCGGCACTTCGGTGCCGGGGGCGGCCCTGTGCCGTGGGCGGGGCGCATGTGACGCAGCCGACCCCGGTACCGGTGGCCGAACCGAGACCTTTGCCACATGCCGGACGTGCCGCCGGTCCCGCCACGATGCCTGCACCTACCAAGAAACCGCAGGTGAGCGCCGGATCACCGGCTGTTGAACCGGGTTGGGTGTCCGTTTCGTCCTCACACGGAAACAACAGGTGCCTGTGCAACCCTTCTTCGTGCCACGGCGTCGTACGCGGTACCGACATGTCGATGTTTCGGTGCCCGAACACCGCTGCTGGGGGTAGCAGGGGAAGCTGACGACCGAAGGAGACCCATGACCGAGCGCGGGAGCGGCGGCCGAATACGCCCCACCGGCAAGCGCCGGAAGAAGCCCTCCCGTCGCCGCAGGGCGACCGTGATCGCCGCGTGGACCCTGGCCGGCGCGGTGGTCGTCGGCGGTGCCGGACTGGGATTCGCCTACTTCAAGCTCAACGGCAACCTCAAGGCCGTCGACATCAACGCCGCGCTGGGCAAGGACCGCCCCGACAACATCGACAACGGCTCCCAGGACATCCTCGTGCTCGGCTCGGACTCCCGGTCGGGCGCGAACTCCGCGTACGGCGCCGACGAGGGAACCGCCCGCTCCGACACCGCGATGGTCCTGCACGTCAACAAAGGCCACAAGACGGCCTCCGTGGTCTCCATCCCGCGCGACACCCTCATCACCCGCCCCGACTGCATCAGCGACACCACCGGGCAGACCGTCGCGGGCCAGCAGCGCGCGATGTTCAACACGGCGTACGAGGTCGGCGGACCGGCCTGCGCGGTCAAGACCGTCGAGGCCATGTCCGGCATCCGCATGGACCACTACGTCGAAGTCGACTTCACCGGTTTCAAGAAGCTCATCGACGAGCTGGGCGGCGTGAAGGTCACCACCACCGAGCCGATCGACGACCCCAAGAGCCATCTGAAGCTCGAACCCGGCACCCACACCCTCGACGGGGAGCAGTCGCTGGGACTGGTCCGTACCCGCAAGAGCGTCGGCGACGGCAGCGACCTCGGCCGCATCCAGCTCCAGCAGGCGTTCATCAAGGCGCTGATGGAACAGGTCAAGACCGTAGGGGTGTTCTCCAACCCGAAGACCCTGTACGACCTCGCGGACACGGCCACCAAGACCGTCACCACCGACTCCGACCTCGGTTCGGTCACGGAGCTCACGTCCTTCGCCAACGGCCTCAAGGGGCTCGGCGCGAACAATGTCCACATGGTCACGCTGCCCGTGCAGTACGACCCGGCCGACCCGAACCGCGTCGTACCGCTGGACGCCGAGGCCCGGCAGGTGTGGACCGCGCTCGCGCAGGACAAGCCGATCCCCGCCTCCGCCACCGAGAAGTCGGCGGGCGACAAGGGCGCCGCGGGCGACGTCGTACGGTGACCGGGCGGGCCGGGAATAGGTGCGGCCCGCCCCCGGTTTTGGGAGATACGGCCGGTCCTGGCAGACTGGTACGTCGGCCCCGGTTCACGGACGCGCAATCCGCGCGTGCGACCCGGTGCCCTCCCGAACCTAGGAGAAACCCTTGAAGCGCGACATCCACCCCGAGTACGCCGAGACGCAGGTCAGCTGCACCTGTGGCGCGTCGTTCACGACCCGGAGCACCATCGACGGCGGCACCATCCGCGCCGACGTCTGCTCCGAGTGCCACCCGTTCTACACGGGCAAGCAGAAGATCCTCGACACCGGTGGCCGCGTGGCCCGCTTCGAGGCCCGCTTCGGCAAGGCTGCCGGCTCCGCCAGCAAGTAGCGAGCCACTGCGCCGGTTCTCGGCGCCCTCTTGCGGGGGCGCCGGGACCGGCGTTTTTGTCCGGCCGGGGGTACGCGGCCCCGTCACGTATCCCCGCCCGGCCGGCATCACGCCGTCCAGCAGGCACGCACGAGTGAAGAAACCAGGAGCCCGAAGATGTTCGAGGCGGTCGAGGAACTGATCGGCGAACAGACCGATCTCGAGAAGAAGCTCGCGGACCCCGCGGTCCACGCCGACCAGGCCAACGCGCGCAGGCTCAACAAGCGCTACGCCGAGCTGACCCCGATCGTCGCCGCGTACCGCGCCTGGAAGCAGGCCGGGGACGACATCGAGACGGCCCGCGAGCTCGCCGCCGACGACCCCGACTTCGCCGCCGAGGTCAAGGAGCTGGAGAAGCAGCGCGAAGAGCTCACCGAGAAGCTCCGCCTGCTCCTGGTCCCGCGCGACCCCAGTGACGACAAGGACGTGCTCCTGGAGATCAAGGCGGGCGCGGGCGGCGACGAGTCCGCCCTGTTCGCCGGCGATCTGCTGCGGATGTACCTGCGCTACGCCGAGCGCGTCGGCTGGAAGACCGAGATCATCGACTCCACCGAGTCCGAGCTCGGCGGCTACAAGGACGTCCAGGTCGCCGTGAAGACCAAGGGCGGCAACGGCGCCACCGAGCCCGGCCAGGGTGTGTGGGCCCGGCTGAAGTACGAGGGCGGGGTGCACCGTGTGCAGCGGGTGCCGTCCACCGAGTCGCAGGGCCGCATCCACACCTCCGCCGCCGGTGTGCTCGTCACGCCCGAGGCCGAGGAGGTCGACGTCGAGATCCACGCCAACGACCTCCGTATCGACGTCTACCGCTCCTCGGGCCCCGGCGGCCAGTCCGTCAACACCACGGACTCGGCGGTCCGCATCACCCATCTGCCGACCGGCGTCGTCGCCTCCTGCCAGAACGAGAAGAGCCAGCTCCAGAACAAGGAGCAGGCCATGCGCATCCTGCGCTCGCGGTTGCTCGCCGCCGCCCAGGAGGCCGCCGAGCAGGAGGCTTCGGACGTACGTCGCAGCCAGGTGCGTACGGTCGACCGTTCCGAGAAGATCCGTACGTACAACTTCCCGGAAAACCGGATCTCGGACCACCGCGTCGGCTTCAAGGCGTACAACTTGGACCAGGTGCTCGACGGCGACCTGGATTCCGTGATCCAGGCGTGTGTCGACGCCGACTCAGCCGCAAAGCTCGCCGCTGCGTGAGCCGAGCCCGCCCCACCCGTGAACCGTACGGAGAACCGCGATGAACCTGCTGCTCGCCGAGGTGGCCCAGGCCACCCAGCGGCTGGCCGACGCCGGTGTGCCCTCGCCGCGATTCGACGCGGAGGAACTCGCCGCGTTCGTGCACGGCGTCAAGCGGGGCGAGCTGCACCGGGTGCCGGACGCGGACTTCGACGCCCGTTACTGGGAGGCCATCGCCCGCCGCGAGGCCCGCGAACCGCTCCAGCACATCACCGGCCGCGCCTTCTTCCGCTACCTGGAGCTCCAGGTCGGCCCCGGTGTCTTCGTCCCCCGCCCGGAGACCGAATCGGTCGTCGGCTGGGCGATAGACGCGGTGCGCGCGATGGACGTCGTCGAGCCGGTCGTCGTCGACCTGTGCAGCGGATCGGGTGCCATCGCCCTGGCCATGGCCCAGGAGGTGCCGCGCTCGCGCGTGCACGCGGTCGAGCTCTCCGACGACGCCATCGAGTGGACCAGGAAGAACGCCGACGGATCCCGGGTCACCGTCCACCAGGGAGACGCGCTGACCGCCCTCCCCGAGCTGGACGGCCAGGTCGACCTGGTCATCTCCAACCCGCCGTACATCCCGCTCACCGAGTGGGAGTACGTGGCACCCGAGGCCCGCGACCACGACCCGGAGATGGCCCTCTTCTCCGGCGAGGACGGCCTCGACACCATCCGCGGCATCGAGCGCACCGCGCACCGCCTGCTGCGTCCCGGTGGCCTCGTCGTCATCGAGCACGCCGACACCCAGGGCGGCCAGGTGCCGTGGATCTTCACCGAGGAGCGCGGCTGGGCGGACGCGGCCGACCACCCGGATCTGAACAACCGGCCGCGGTTCGCCACGGCCCGCAAGGCCATGCCGTGACCGGCGGTTACCACCCGCACGACCCGTACCCGCGACACCCGTACACGCTTGAGGAGGCCGGCTGATGGCACGGCGATACGACTGCAACGACGCGACCGACCGTGCGACGGGTCTGCGTGAGGCCGCGTCGGCCGTCCGCCGCGGCGAACTGGTCGTGCTGCCCACCGACACCGTGTACGGCCTCGGTGCGGACGCCTTCAGCGCCGAGGGCGTCGCCGATCTGCTGGAGGCCAAGGGCCGCGGCCGCAACATGCCGACCCCCGTCCTGATCGGCTCCCCGAACACCCTGCACGGCCTGGTCACCGACTTCTCCGAGCAGGCCTGGGAGCTCGTCGACGCCTTCTGGCCCGGCGCCCTCACGCTCGTCGCCAAGCACCAGCCCTCGCTCCAGTGGGACCTCGGGGACACCCGCGGCACCGTCGCCATCCGGATGCCGCTGCACCCGGTCGCCATCGAGCTGCTCACGGAGGTCGGCCCGATGGCCGTCTCCAGCGCCAACCTCACCGGCCACCCGGCCCCCGAGGACTGCGACGCCGCCCAGGAAATGCTCGGCGACTCCGTCTCCGTCTACCTGGACGGCGGCCCGACGCCCGGCATCGTGCCCTCGTCGATCGTCGACGTGACCGGCAAGGTCCCCGTGCTGCTGCGCGCCGGCGCGCTCTCCGCGGAGGAGCTCCGCAAGGTGGTACCCGACCTCGAGGTGGCCAATTGACCGCCCCTGAGGGGCGTGGCATAGCGGGGCGGGCCGACTCTTTCCGCATCCTCCACGTCAGCACCGGCAACGTCTGCCGCTCACCGATCACCGAGCGGCTGACCCGCCATGCCCTGGTGGACCGCCTCGGCGATCCGCTCGGTGGCGGACTGATCGTGGAGAGCGCGGGTACCTGGGGCCACGAGGGCGCCCCCATGGAGGCCAACGCCGAGACCGTCCTGGCCGACTTCGGCGCCGACACCGCCGGCTTCGTCGGCCGGGAACTGCTCGACGAGCACGTGATCCGCGCCGACCTGGTGCTCACCGCGACCCGTGACCACCGCGCACAGGTGATCTCGATGGGTCACTCGGCCGGCCTGCGGACCTTCACCCTCAAGGAATTCACCCGGCTGGTCCGGGCGATAGACCCCGCCACGCTGCCCGACCCGCGGGACGAGGGCGTCGTCGAGCGTGCCCGCGCCCTGGTCCGGGCCGCGGCCGCGCTGCGCGGCTGGCTGCTGGCCCCCACCGCCGAGGCGGACGAGGTGTACGACCCCTACGGCGCCCCGATCACGTTCTTCCGCTCCATCGGCGACGAGATCAACCAGGCCCTCGACCCGGTGGTCACGGCGCTGACGGGCGTCCCCGCGCCCCACTGACGGGCGTACACACCTGCCGGGCACCCCTGGGGTCCCAACGGGTGCGCCGCGCGCCGCACAGCGGGCAGGAGGGCCGTCACGGGCCTACATTTGGAGCTGACGCCAGCCCCCTCCCCAGGCCCGGAGCCCATCGATGCCGGTCACCACTCCAGCCGCACCGTCCTCCGCCGCCGGGGCCGCCCTGCCGCAGGACTTCGACGCCCTGCTCCGGGAGGACCCGGAGATCGCAGCCGTGCTGCTGGGGGAACTGCGCCGCCAGTCCAGCACCCTCCAGCTGACCGCCGCCGAAAACTTCACCTCGCCCGCGGTCCTCGCCGCCCTCGGCTCACCCCTCGCGAACAAGTACGCCGAGGGCTATCCCGGCGCCCGCCACCACGGCGGCTGCGAGTATGCCGACACCGCCGAACGCATCGCCTGCCGCCGCGCCACCTCGCTCTTCGGCGCCGAGCACGCCAATGTCCAGGCGCATTCCGGCTCCTCCGCGGTCCTCGCCGCGTACGCCGCCCTGCTCCGCCCCGGTGACACGGTGCTCGCGATGGGACTCCCGTACGGCGGACACCTCACCCACGGCTCGCCCGCCAACTTCTCCGGCCGCTGGTTCCAGTTCGTCGGCTACGGGGTGGACTCCGAGAGCGGCCTGATCGACTACGAGCAGGTCCGCGCCCTGGCCCGTGCCCACCGCCCCAAGGCCATCGTGAGCGGCTCCATCTCGTACCCCCGCCATCCCGACCACGAGCTGTTCCGGGAGATCGCCGACGAGGTGGGCGCGTATCTGATCGCCGACTCCGCGCACCCGATGGGGCTGATCGCCGGGGGAGCGGCACCGAACCCGGTGCCGTACGCCGATGTGGTCTGCGCGACCACGCACAAGGTCCTGCGCGGGCCGCGCGGCGGGATGATCCTGTGCGGCGCGGAGCTGGCCGAGCGGATCGACCGGGCGGTCTTCCCGTTCACCCAGGGCGGCGCGCAGATGCACACGGTCGCCGCGAAGGCCGTCGCGTTCGGGGAGGCGGCCACCCCGGCGTTCACGGCGTACGCGCATCGGGTGGTCGCCCACGCCCGGGTGCTGGCGGCCGGCCTGGAGGCGGAGGGCTTCGAGGTCACCACGGGCGGTACGGACACCCACCTGATCGTCGCGGACCCGGCCCCGCTGGGCGTCGACGGACCGACGGCCCGAGCCCGGCTGGCGGCGGCCGGACTGGTGCTGGACACCTGCGCGCTGCCGTACGGGGACGCCCGGGGCATCAGACTCGGCACCGCGGCGGTCACCACCCAGGGCATGGACGACGACGACATGGCCCGGCTGGCGGAGCTCTTCGGTACGGCGGTGCGCGAGGAGGACGACGTCCGCGCAAAGGTGCGGGAGCTGGCGGAGGAACATCCGCCGTACCCGGGGTAGGCGCTGGTGTGGAACCGACGGGTCCGGTGGCTGTGTCCTCGCTCATGAGGCCCGTGCAGCGCGGCCGTCCCTGATGGCCGGACGGTTTAGGGTGTGGGCTGAGATGGCCGGCGAAATCTATGGGGCAGCCCGTGCGTGATTACCTGCTGACGCTCTGTGTCACGGCTGCGGTGACCTATCTGCTGACCGGTCCGGTGCGTAAGTTCGCCATCGCGGTCGGGGCGATGCCCGCGATCCGTGCGCGTGACGTGCACCGAGAACCGACACCGAGGCTCGGTGGCATCGCCATGTTCGGCGGGCTGTGCGCCGGACTGATCGTCGCGGCCCATCTCCACAACCTCGACTGGGTCTTCCAGCTCTCCACGGAGCCGCGGGCGCTGCTCTCCGGGGCCGCGCTGATCTGGCTGATCGGTGTCCTGGACGACAAGTTCGAGATCGACGCCCTGATCAAGCTCGGCGGGCAGATGATCGCCGCCGCGGTCATGGTCCTCCAGGGTCTGACGATCCTGTGGCTGCCGATCCCCGGTGTCGGAACCGTGGCGCTCACCCAGTGGCAGGGCACGCTGCTCACGGTCGCCCTGGTCGTCATCACCATCAACGCGGTCAACTTCGTCGACGGGCTGGACGGCCTCGCGGCGGGCATGGTGTGCATCGCCGCCGCCGCGTTCTTCCTGTACACCTACCGGCTCTGGTACGGGCACATGATCGAGGCCGCGGCCCCGGCGACGCTCTTCATGGCGATCCTGATGGGCATGTGCCTGGGCTTCCTGCCGCACAACATGCATCCCGCGCGGATCTTCATGGGCGACTCGGGTTCGATGCTGATCGGCCTGGTGCTCGCGGCCGGCGCGATCTCGGTGACGGGCCTGGTCGACCCGGACACGATGAAGCTCTTCGCGGGCAGTGAGCGCGAGGCCACCCACGCGATGCTGCCGGTCTTCATCCCGCTGCTGCTGCCGCTGACGATCATCGCGATCCCGGCCGCGGACCTGGTGCTGGCGATCGTGCGCCGTACGTGGAACGGGCAGTCGCCGTTCGCGGCGGACCGGGGCCATCTGCACCACCGGCTGCTGGAGATCGGCCATTCGCACAGCAGGTCCGTGCTGATCATGTATTTCTGGTCGGCCCTCATCGCCTTCGGTGCGGTCGGTTATTCGGTGCATTCGGCGTCCCTGTGGATCGTGCTGGTGATCATGGGGATGAGCACGGTGGGCCTCGTGCTGCTGCTGATGCCCCGCTTCACCCCGCGGGCGCCCTACTGGGCGGAACGCTTCGTACCGCCCCGCTACCGCCGCAGCCGCAGGGACGAGGAGCCCGAGCCCCAACAGGAGGCGCTGGAGGGGCAGATGGAGCGGACGGGCGCCGAGTCGCAGGAGCGCGCTCCGGTCGTCGTGGGAGTCTCCGGCGTCAACGGGGCGACCGCGATCGGCCCTCGTTCGCGTTTTCCGGACAGAGATCGGGCTGAATCCGCACGCTGAGAAACGGGCATCGCGGGCAATATCAGACAACGTATTGAGTTGCTTTGCTCACATGCGCGAATTCACTCTCACGTGTGACAGTAAGCACACTTTCTTGGTAAAGACCTCATCAAATAGTTTGTGATACCGTTCACGAAGCCCGGTGACGGAGCCGAAGGACCTGAGCAGCACGGTCCGCTGGTGCGAGGCATCGACTCGGACCGGGCCTACGCTCGTCCATGACGACACACTGCCCACCCCCTGCAAGCGGAGCTGCCGCCATGCCGTCCAACGACGCCCGGACTCTCCTCCAAGCCGCCGTACCCACCGCTGTCGCCGGCGCTGTCGCCGTTGCTGTCGGCGCTGGTGTCGCGGGCGGCAAGGGAGCCCTCGGCGCGGGCGTTGCGACGATCGTGGTGATCCTCTTCATGGGGATCGGACTGCTGGTCCTGCAACGGACCGCGCGGTCCCTGCCTCACCTGTTCCAGGCGATGGGGCTGATGCTGTATACGGCTCAGCTTCTCCTTCTGTTCATCTTCGTGGCCGCATTCAAGAACACGACGCTGTTCGACCCGAAGGCCTTCGCGATCACATTGGTCGCGATGACTCTCGTGTGGATCGGCGCACAGACGCGTGCACACATGAAGGCCAAGATCCTTTACGTCGAACCCGAGTCCGACAAGGCGGAAAAGCCCAAGAACACGGGCTCGAAGCCGTGAAGGGTAGGGGCGGGATAAGTGCAGGTTCAAGACCCTGCTATCGTCCGGTTCCAACTGCGGCACTGCGGGCGCGGGCATGTGAGCTGACGCCTGCTCGATCGCGAGGCTCAATGCCTGACTGCCGCTCACACATCCGTAACACCAGTCCAGTGCCGAACCGCGGCTGCGCGCCGCGCCGACACAACGAGGTTGCCGTACCTATGCGCCACGCTGAAGGAGCCCGCGGTGAGTGCTGACCCGACGCAGGTGCTCGCCTTCGAGACCGATTGCCACATCTTCTCCGGTTGTGGTTTCCCGGGTCCTGGCCTGCACTCTTTCCTGTTCGAGCCGATCTTCGGTGACGCGGACAGCAACATCTACTTCAACAAGACGATGCTGCTGGCGCTCCTCGGTACGGTCATCATCGTCGGCTTCTTCTGGGCCGCCTTCCGTAAGCCGAAGGTCGTTCCGGGCAAGCTGCAGATGGTCGCCGAGGCCGGCTACGACTTCGTACGCCGCGGCATCGTCTACGAGACGCTCGGCAAGCGCGAGGGCGAGAAGTACGTCCCGCTGATGGTCTCGATCTTCTTCTTCGTGTGGATGATGAACCTCTGGTCGATCATCCCGCTCGCCCAGTTCCCGGTGACGTCGATCATCGCGTACCCGGCCGGGCTGGCGCTGATCGTCTACATCATCTGGATGAGCGTCACCTTCAAGCGCCACGGTTTCGTCGGCGGCTTCAAGAACCTGACGGGCTACGACAAGTCGCTCGGCCCGGTGCTCCCGCTGGTCATGGTCATCGAGTTCTTCTCGAACGTCCTGGTCCGGCCCTTCACGCACGCGGTCCGACTCTTCGCGAACATGTTCGCCGGTCACACCCTGCTGCTGCTCTTCACCATCGCCAGCTGGTACCTGCTCAACGGCATCGGTATCGCCTACGCGGGCGTCTCGTTCGTGATGGTCATCGTGATGACGGCCTTCGAGCTGTTCATCCAGGCAGTTCAGGCGTACGTCTTCGTGCTCCTGGCGTGCGCCTTCATCCAGGGTGCCGTCGCCGAGCACCACTGATCGCGCCTCCCCTACCCCCAGTCGTCCGGTGGCCAACCCCCACCGGTCCGTGAAAGAGAAGGAAGAACTGGCATGTCCCAGACCCTTGCCGCCGTCACCGGTTCCCTCAGCTCCGTCGGGTACGGCCTGGCCGCCATCGGCCCCGGCGTCGGCGTCGGCATCATCTTCGGTAACGGCACGCAGGCTCTCGCTCGTCAGCCCGAGGCTGCCGGCCTGATCCGCGCCAACCAGATCCTCGGCTTCGCCTTCTGTGAGGCGCTCGCCCTGATCGGTCTGGTCATGCCGTTCGTCTACAGCTGACGAACCGCGACTAGTCCGTTCCGACGAAAGGCACTGATGTGAACCCCCTGGTTCAGCTCGCGGCCTCCGAGGTGGAGAACCCCCTCGTTCCGCCGATCCCTGAGCTCGTCATCGGTCTGATCGCCTTCGTCATCGTCTTCGGCTTCCTCGCCAAGAAGCTCCTCCCGAACATCAACAAGGTTCTGGAAGAGCGTCGCGAGGCCATCGAAGGCGGTATCGAGAAGGCCGATGCGGCCCAGACCGAGGCCCAGAGCGTCCTTGAGCAGTACAAGGCCCAGCTCGCCGAGGCCCGTCACGAAGCCGCGCGCCTGCGCCAGGAGGCGCAGGAGCAGGGCGCTGTGATCCTGCAGGAGATGCGGGCGGAAGGCCAGCGGCAGCGCGAGGAGATCATCGCTGCCGGCCACGCCCAGATCGAGGCCGACCGCAAGGCCGCGGCCTCCGCGCTGCGTCAGGACGTGGGCAAGCTCGCCACCGACCTGGCCGGCAAGCTCGTCGGCGAGTCCCTCGAGGACCACGCCCGGCAGAGCGGCACCGTCGACCGTTTCCTCGACGAGCTCGAGGCGAAGGCCGAGGCTGTCCGATGAACGGCGCGAGCCGCGAGGCACTGGCTGCCGCACGCGAGTCCCTCGACGCGCTGACCGACAACACGTCGGTCGACGCGGCGAAGCTCGCCGAGGAGCTGGCCGCCGTAACGGCGCTGCTCCAGCGCGAGGTCTCCCTGCGGCGGGTCCTCACCGACCCGTCGCAGCCCGGCGAGGCCAGGGCGGAGCTGGCCGGACGACTGCTGCGCGGTCAGGTGGGCGGCGAGACCGTCGACCTGATCTCCGGCATGGTCCGCTCCCGCTGGTCGCAGTCGCGTGACCTGGTCGACTCGGTCGAGGAACTGGCGAACACCGCAGACCTCACCGCCGCCCAGCGCAGCGGAGACCTCGACGACGTCGAGGACGAGCTGTTCCGGTTCGGCCGGATCGTCGCCTCCGACAAGGAGCTGCGCTCCGCGCTCACCGACCGGTCCGCGTCCGCGTCCGCCAAGGGGCAGTTGCTGCACAGCCTGCTCGGCGGCAAGGCCCGGCCCGCCACCGAGCGCGTCATCACGCGCCTTGTCACCCAGCCGCGTGGACGTAGCCTGGAGGAGGGACTCGAGTCCCTGTCCAAGCTGGCCGCGGAGCGCCGGGAACGCATGGTCGCCGTGGTCACCTCGGCAGTGCCGCTCAGTGATCGGCAGAAGCAGCGCCTCGGCGCCGCGCTGGCGAAGATCTACGGCCGCCCGATGCACCTGAACCTCGATGTGGACCCCACGGTCCTCGGCGGGATCGCGGTGCGGGTCGGCGACGAGGTCATCAACGGCACCATCTCGGAGCGCCTCGAAGAGGCGACCCGTCGTATGGCCGGCTGACCGACGCAACGCAGCAACAGAACAGAGCAAGACCAGCGGCCCGGTTGGGCCGTGCAGAAATTGCAGAAGATTCCTGGGGGTCGGCCCCCAGACCCCCTTAAGAAACTTCGGGCCCAACAAGGAGAGCAGGGAACCCAGATGGCGGAGCTCACGATCCGGCCGGAGGAGATCCGGGACGCGCTGGAGAACTTTGTCCAGTCGTACAAGCCGGACGCGGCCTCGCGCGAGGAGGTCGGTACGGTCAGCGTTGCCGGCGACGGCATCGCGAAGGTCGAGGGTCTTCCCTCGGCCATGGCGAACGAGCTGCTGAAGTTCGAGGACGGCACCCTCGGTCTCGCCCTCAACCTCGAGGAGCGCGAGATCGGTGCGATCGTCCTCGGCGAGTTCAGCGGCATCGAAGAGGGCCAGCCGGTGCAGCGCACCGGTGAGGTGCTCTCCGTCGGCGTCGGCGAGGGTTACCTCGGCCGCGTCGTCGACCCGCTCGGCAACCCGATCGACGGTCTCGGCGAGATCGCGACCGACAGCCGCCGCGCCCTCGAGCTGCAGGCCCCTGGCGTCATGGTCCGTAAGTCGGTGCACGAGCCGATGCAGACCGGCTACAAGGCCGTCGACGCCATGGTGCCGATCGGCCGCGGCCAGCGTCAGCTGATCATTGGTGACCGTCAGACGGGTAAGACCGCTCTGGCCGTCGACACGATCATCAACCAGCGCGACAACTGGCGCTCGGGCGACGTGAACAAGCAGGTGCGCTGCATCTACGTCGCCATCGGCCAGAAGGGCTCCACCATCGCCTCCGTGCGCGGTGCCCTCGAAGAGGCCGGCGCGCTGGAGTACACGACCATCGTCGCCGCCCCGGCGTCCGACCCGGCCGGCTTCAAGTACCTGGCGCCGTACACCGGTTCGGCCATCGGCCAGCACTGGATGTACCAGGGCAAGCACGTCCTGATCATCTTCGACGACCTCTCGAAGCAGGCCGACGCCTACCGCGCCGTGTCGCTGCTGCTGCGCCGTCCGCCGGGCCGTGAGGCCTACCCGGGCGACGTGTTCTACCTCCACTCGCGTCTGCTGGAGCGCTGCGCGAAGCTCTCCGACGAGATGGGCGCCGGTTCGATGACGGGCCTCCCGATCGTCGAGACCAAGGCGAACGACGTGTCGGCGTTCATCCCGACCAACGTCATCTCCATCACCGACGGCCAGTGCTTCCTGGAGTCCGACCTGTTCAACGCCGGCCAGCGTCCGGCCCTGAACGTCGGTATCTCGGTCTCCCGTGTCGGTGGCTCCGCCCAGCACAAGGCGATGCGCCAGGTCTCCGGCCGTCTCCGTGTCGACCTCGCCCAGTACCGCGAGCTGGAGGCGTTCGCCGCCTTCGGTTCCGACCTGGACGCGGCCTCGAAGGCGTCGCTGGAGCGTGGTAAGCGCATGGTCGAGCTGCTGAAGCAGCCGCAGTACGCCCCGTTCCCGGTCGAGGAGCAGGTCGTCTCCATCTGGGCCGGCACCAACGGCAAGATGGACGACGTCCCGGTCGAGGACATCCGCCGCTTCGAGACGGAGCTGCTGGAGTACCTGCGCCGCGACCGCAAGGACCTCCTGACCAGCATCCGCGAGGGCGCCAAGATGTCCGACGACACGCTGCAGGCGATCGCCGACGCCGTCGCCGCCTTCAAGCAGCAGTTCGAGACCTCGGACGGCAAGCTCCTGGGCGAGGGCTGATCGATGGGCGCTCAGCTTCGCGTTTACAAGCGCCGCATTCGCTCCGTCACCGCCACGAAGAAGATCACCAAGGCGATGGAGATGATCGCCGCCTCGCGCATCGTCAAGGCGCAGCGCCAGGTGGCGGCATCGACGCCGTACGCCACCGAGCTCACCCGCGCGGTGACCGCGGTGGCGACCGGCTCCACCACCAAGCACCCGCTGACCACCGAGGCCGAGACCCCGGGACGGGCCGCGATCCTGCTCATCACGAGCGACCGCGGTCTGGCCGGCGGTTACTCCTCCAACGCCATCAAGGCCGCGGAGCGACTGACCGAGCGGCTCCGGGGCGAGGGCAAGGAGGTCGTCACGTATGTGATCGGCCGCAAGGGCGTCGCCTACTACGGCTTCCGCGAGCGGAAGATCGAGGACTCGTGGACGGGCTTCACCGACAGCCCGACGTACGAGGACGCCAAGCGGGCCGCGGCCCCGCTGATCGAGGCGGTCACCCAGGAGACCGCCGCGGGCGGCGTGGACGAGCTGCACATCGTCTACACGGAGTTCGTGTCGATGATGACGCAGAACCCGGTGGACAACCGGATGCTGCCGCTCAGTCTCGATGCCACGAAGGAGGAGGGCGGCAAGGGCGAGATCCTGCCGCTGTTCGACTTCGAGCCGTCGGCGGAGGACGTCCTCGACGCCCTGCTTCCGCGGTACGTCGAGAGCCGGATCTACAACGCGCTGCTGCAGGCCGCTGCTTCCGAGCACGCCGCCCGCCGCCGCGCGATGAAGTCGGCCACCGACAACGCCGGTGAGCTCATCAAGACGCTCTCCAGGCTTGCCAACGCGGCCCGCCAGGCCGAAATCACCCAGGAAATCAGCGAGATCGTCGGTGGTGCCAGTGCGCTGGCCGACGCGACCGCGGGGAGTGACAAGTAATGACGACCACAGTTGAGACGGCCGTTGCCACGGGCCGCGTCGCCCGGGTCATCGGCCCGGTCGTCGACGTGGAGTTCCCCGTCGACGCGATGCCGGAGATCTACAACGCGCTGACCGTCCAGGTGGCCGACCCGGCCGAGGACGGCAAGCTCAAGACGCTGACCCTCGAGGTCGCCCAGCACCTCGGCGACGGCCTGGTCCGCGCGATCTCGATGCAGCCCACCGACGGTCTGGTCCGCCAGGCGCCGGTGACCGACACGGGCACCGGCATCACGGTCCCCGTCGGCGACATCACCAAGGGCAAGGTGTTCAACACCCTCGGTGAGATCCTGAACAAGCCCGAGGCCGCGGCCGAGGTCACCGAGCGCTGGCCGATCCACCGCAAGGCGCCCAACTTCGACCAGCTCGAGTCCAAGACCGAGATGTTCGAGACCGGCGTCAAGGTCATCGACCTTCTCACCCCGTACGTCAAGGGTGGAAAGATCGGTCTGTTCGGTGGTGCCGGTGTCGGCAAGACCGTTCTGATCCAGGAAATGATCTACCGCGTGGCCAACAACCACGACGGTGTGTCGGTGTTCGCCGGTGTCGGTGAGCGCACCCGTGAGGGCAACGACCTCATCGAGGAAATGGCCGACTCGGGCGTCATCGACAAGACGGCGCTCGTCTTCGGTCAGATGGACGAGCCGCCGGGCACGCGTCTTCGCGTCGCGCTGGCCGGTCTGACCATGGCGGAGTACTTCCGCGATGTGCAGAAGCAGGACGTGCTCTTCTTCATCGACAACATCTTCCGGTACACCCAGGCCGGCTCCGAGGTGTCCACCCTGCTCGGCCGTATGCCGTCCGCGGTGGGTTACCAGCCGAACCTGGCCGACGAGATGGGTCTGCTGCAGGAGCGCATCACGTCGACCCGTGGTCACTCGATCACCTCGATGCAGGCGATCTACGTCCCCGCGGACGACCTGACCGACCCGGCCCCGGCCACCACCTTCGCCCACCTCGACGCGACGACGGTTCTCTCCCGTCCGATCTCCGAGAAGGGCATCTACCCGGCCGTGGACCCGCTGGACTCCACGTCCCGCATCCTGGACCCGCGTTACATCGCGGAGGACCACTACGCGGCGGCCATGCGTGTCAAGGGGATCCTCCAGAAGTACAAGGACCTCCAGGACATCATCGCGATCCTCGGTATCGACGAGCTGGGCGAGGAGGACAAGCTCGTTGTCCACCGTGCCCGTCGCGTCGAGCGCTTCCTGTCGCAGAACACCCACGTCGCCAAGCAGTTCACCGGCGTGGACGGTTCGGACGTTCCGCTCGACGAGTCGATCGCCGCGTTCAACGCGATCTGCGACGGTGAGTACGACCACTTCCCCGAGCAGGCGTTCTTCATGTGCGGTGGCATCGAGGACCTCAAGGCCAACGCCAAGGAGCTCGGCGTCTCCTGAGCCCCTGGCTCACCGAGGGGGACGGGCCTGTCCCGTCCCCCTCACCACGCCCCGTAGAATTGACCCAACACCCGGCTCGAACGGCCGGGTGGTGACCCGAGGAGCCACCCTTGGCTGCTGAGCTGCACGTCGAGCTGGTCGCCGCGGACCGCAGTGTCTGGTCCGGCGAGGCCAACCTGGTCGTCGCGCGCACCACGTCCGGCGACATCGGCGTCATGCCCGGTCACCAGCCGCTTCTGGGTGTGCTGGAATCGGGCCCGGTGACGATCCGTACGAGCGACGGCGGCACCGTTGTCGCCGCTGTGCACGGCGGTTTCATCTCGTTCGCGGACGACAAGCTCTCGCTGCTCGCGGAGATCGCGGAGCTGGCGGACGAGATCGATGTCCAGCGCGCCGAGCGTGCGCTGGAGCGTGCGAAGTCGGACACGGACGCCGCCTCCGAGCGGCGCGCCGAAGTGCGACTGCGTGCGGTGGCGGTGCGCTAGCGCACCGCGACCACGTAGCTTTACCCTCAGCCGCGGCCCGAGCTGGAGACCACTCCAGACCGTGCCGCGGCTGAGGCGATGCAGGTGCGGTTGTAGTTCTGGCGGTATCCGTTACTCGACGACGCGAGGAGGTCGGTGGAGATGTTCCTCGCGCTGTGGGTGGGCGGGATGCTCGTCGCACTGGTCCTGGTGGGACTCTTCGTCTTCGGTCTTCGCCGGCGGCTGATTCAGCGCTCCGGCGGGACCTTCGACTGCAGCCTGCGCTGGAACGTCCCGGAGGAGCCCGATATCTCGGGCAAGGGCTGGGTCTACGGAGTCGCCCGTTACAACGAGGACCAGATCGACTGGTTCCGGGTCTTCTCCTACGCTCCTCGACCCCGCCGGGTCCTGGAGCGTTCCGCCATCGAGGTGGTCGCCCGCCGTCTGCCCGAGGGTGAGGAGGAGCTCGCGCTGCTCTCCGACGCCGTGGTGCTCGGCTGTCTCCACCGGGAGACCCGCTTGGAGCTGGCCATGAGCGAGGACGCGCTGACCGGGTTCCTCGCCTGGCTGGAGGCGGCGCCGCCCGGCCAGCGGGTCAACGTGGCCTGAGGGCCGTCCCGTAGCCCCTTCGTCGAACTGCCGCCTGCCGTGCGGCGGGTTCGGGCATGACGAGGCCCGGCGTTCACGCCGGGCCTCGTCATGCCGTCCCCAACTTCCGCTTCCGGGCGCTCGGTTGTGCGTCGAACCTGCCGTCCGCTCTTGTTCCGAGGATCGTTGCCTCGCCTCTGCATCCTCCGTACCATGAATTGAACGATGATTCATGGCTTGGTGTGGACGTGGGGGGACAGATGCAACACGCCGAACAGGTGGACATGCTCAAGCGCCTTCTCGCACTGCGCGAGACGCGCCGCGACGAGAAGATGCTCGATGAGGTCGTCAGGCTTCCGGTCACCAAGTACACGGATGAGGCGCTCCTGGAGCAGGAGATCGCCTCGGCCTTCTCCCAGTACCCGCTGATAGCGGGCCATGCGTCGGCGCTCGCCGAACCCGGGGCCTATCTGACCAGTGACTGGGACCAGTTTCCGTACTTCGTCGTCAGGGGTGAGGACGGCCGGGTCCGCGCCTTCTACAACCAGTGCCGCCATCGGGGCGCCCGGCTCGCCGAGGCACCGGCCGGCACGGTGAAGAACTTCGTCTGCCCCTTCCACGGCTGGGTCTACGGGCTCGACGGCGCTCTGAAGGGCATCACCCGGGCACATGACTTCCCCGGCGTGAACCCGTGCGACTACGGGCTGGTGGAACTGCCGGCCACGGAGGCAGGGGGACTGGTCTGGGTCGGCCGGACGCCCGGGGCGACGCTCGACATCCCCGGCTTCCTCGGGGCGTTCCACGAGGACCTCGTGAACTTCGACGTGGCCTCGTTGGTCCAGTACAAGAAGACGAAGGTCGTCAAGGAAGCCAACTGGAAGCTGCTGATCAAGACATACCTGGAGGGCTACCACGTCCCCTACCTCCACCGGGACACGCTCGCGGCCGCCTTCAAGAGGGGCGTGATCGCCCACGACAGCGACGGGCCGCACATCCGGCTGTCCGCAGCACGGACCAACATCGGCGAGACCGCCCTCAAGCCGGAGGAGGAGTGGCGCATACTCGACTACGCCTCCGTGTACTACACGCTCTTCCCCAACACCTTCTTCATCCTGCATCCCGACTACGTGTCCATCAACACGTTCTGGCCGCTGAGCCCCGACCGGACGATCTGGACCCACGAGATGCTCTACCGGGCCGAGGACTTCGCCGGTTCCGCCGGGCAGAGCGCCCTGGAGAAGCGGTTCCGCTTCACCAACGACACCGTGTTCGACCAGGAGGACTTCGCCATCGCCGAGGACGTGCAGCGCCACCTCCGGCACGGCGGCAGCGATCACCACGTCCTGGGACTCGCGGAGGGCCTGCTCGCGATATTCCAGAGCAACATCGACGAGCGGCTCACCGGACCGGGCGAGGCCGCCGGTGCTTCGGCCACCACCCCCGCGACGACAGGACAGCACTCATGACCACGGACCTCAACGGTTTCGCGCACAGCATCTTCAAGGCCCAGCCCTTCAGCATGTTCCTGGGCGCCGAGCTCACCTCGGTGGGGCCCGACTCGGCCGAGATCCGCATCTCCAACCGGCCCGAGATCCAGCAGCAGCACGGCTTCGTGCACGGCGGGGTCCTCAGCTACCTGGCGGACAACGCGCTGACGTTCGCGGGAGGGCTCGCCCTGGGGGGCGACGCGCTCACCGCCGAATACAAGATCAACTACGTCAAGCCGGCGGTCGGCGACATCGTCATCGCCCGCGCGCAGGCAACGGCCACCACCCGGCGGCAGGCCGTGTGCCAGTGCTCCATCTACGTCACGTCGTCGCAGGGACCCGAGCGCCTGGTCGCCGTGGCGCAGGGGACGATCGTGACGGCGGGCGAGCGCGCGGCGCAGGAGGACTGACCGCAGACGCCCACCGCTGTCTCCCCGGCCCCTGGCGAGAAGACCCCCGTCCTCGCGTCAGGGGCCGCGCTGTCCGCTCCGTCGGCCGTCCTGCCGACCGGGTCCGGCCTCCTGCGTGCGGTGCCGCGCGGCGCGGTCAGTGTGCGCCCGGCAGTGCCTGTTCGCGCAGGACGTGCTTCATCACCTTGCCGGAGGGGGTGCGGGGGAGTGACGGGAGTACCACCAGCTCCCGGGGGATCTTGTACTTGGCCAGTCTCGTGGCGAGGAACCGGCGCAACTCCTCCAGCGTCACAGGTGCGTTCGCCTCCACGACGGCCACGACGGTCTCTCCCCATTCCTCGTGCGGCCGGCCGATGACGGCGCCGTCCTGGACCGCCGGATGCTGGCGCAGCGCCTCCTCCACCTCGGGCGAGAAGACGTTCTCGCCGCCGGTGATGACGACGTCCTTGAGCCGGTCGACGATGAACAGGTAGCCGTCCTCGTCGACGCGTGCCAGGTCCCCGGACTTGTACCAGTCGCCGTCGAACGCGCGCTCCGTCGCCGCCGGGTCGTCGAGGTAGCCGATCATCCGTGTGCCCGACCGCAGCCACAGCTCCCCGGTCTGGCCGGCGCGGGCATCGCAGCCGTCGGCCCTGACCACACGGATGTCCACGCCCGGCATGCCCCCCGCGCCGATCGACCCGGCCTTGGTGACCTGTTCCTGAGGATAGAGAGCGGAACCGACGGGGCCCATTTCGGTCATCCCGTACACCTGGTAGAAGCTGTCGGATCCGTAGGCGGTCTGCAGCATCCGTACGGTCTGCGCTCCCAGCGGTGCGCCGCCATAGGCCCACAGCCGCATGTGCGAGAGATCGAAGCCCGACAGGTCGCGTCCCGCCGCTTCCAGTGTCCTCAGCGGAGCGAGGTAGGCGATGGGGGCACCGAAGAACGCGGTGGTCCGGTGTTTCTGGACGGCTTCGAGGAAGGCGACCGGGTGGTACTCCTTGAGCAGGACCACGGTGCCGCCCAGGTAGATCATGGACAGGAACCAGTTGTTCAGGGGCGCCGCGTGCCAGATCGGCATCGCGATGAGGAACCGGTCGTCGCGGCGCAGACCGGTGGCCGCGGTGGTGTACGCGGGCACGCCGGACAGGCCACGGTGCGAGTGGAGACATCCCTTGGGCGCACTGGTTGTCCCGGAGGTGTAGAGCACCTGCGCGACGGCGTCGGGCCCGACCTCCACGCCGTCCCACTCCTGTGCCTGTGCGACGTGCCGGTCGAACTCGCCGCTGCGGTTGTCACTCGTGGTGAGAGCAACGACGCCGGGGGCCCCTTCGCGCATGCGCCCGGCCAGTTCCTCGGCCACGACCGCCATTCGGACCTTCGCGTGCCCGGTGACGTACGCGACCTCGTGTGCGGTGAGCTTGTGGTTGATGGGCACCAGGGCTGCGCCGGCCCGCCAGATGCCGAACGCCGCCACGGCGAAGGCAGGAGTGTTGTACGCCATCACGCCCACGCGGTCGCCCGGCCGCACGCCGTGGTCCCGCAGTACGGCGGCCGCCCGCTTCGAAGCCGAGAGCAACTCGGCGTAGGTCATCGAGCCCAGGTCGGAAACCACGGCGGGCTTCGCGGCGCAGGTGCGGGCCGACCTCTCCAGCATCCATGTCAGGTTCACTGCAGGACTCTCCACATCGCGTCGCGGCCGCGGTTCGACGAAGCGCGGTCCTGCCGCGAATTCTGGATGGCGCCCCACCGGCCCGGCAAGGATTGAATCATTGTTCAATACTTTGCGGAAGTCCCAACAGCCCCTGGTACGAAGGCGAATGAGTGCGATGGCCTCTACGCCTGAGTGAATCGGCGAGGTGGGTGGAGTGTGTCCTGGTGGAGTGCGCCCCAGCAGACGGAAAACCGGGGAGGCGGGGGGCGGACCCGTCTCCCCGGCTGCTTTCCGGGGTGATGCGCGGTGCTGGTGGGGGGTTCGCTTCAGCCCGTGGGGGCTACTTCAGGCCGCTGTTGATCGCGCCGACGAGTTCACCGTTGGCGGTGTCGCCGCTGAACTCCCAGAAGAACGCCCCGCCCAGGCCCTGGCTCTTCGCCCAGCCCATCTTGGACGTGATCGTGGCCGGGGTGTCGTAGCTCCACCAGTTGGTACCGCAGCGGGCGTAGGCCGTGCCTGCGACGGTGCCGGTGGCCGGGCAGCTGTTCTTGAGGACCTTGTAGTCCTCGATGCCGGCCTCGTAGGTGCCGGGGGCGGCGCCGGTGGCGGTGCCGCCGGGTGCGTCCTGGGTGA
>NZ_BMTF01000003.1 GCF_014649535.1 Streptomyces gelaticus | reverse complement strand
GGCGCCGGCAACGTCCTCCAACAGGGCGCACAGACCGGACCTGGCGCCGGCAACGTCCTCCAGCAAGGCGCACAGACGTGACCTGTGTCGCGTGCTGATCCCACCGACCGAACTCGGTACGGAGAACCCGCCACTGGACAGTGGCGGGTTCGCCAACCCCGAGAACCTGCGACGGGAACCTGCAACTACGGGGATTACGGGGATCCGCTGCCGGGGCGCGACTGCTGCAGTTCGGACACCAGCCGACGCAGCCGCGGTGTGGGGCGGAGCCCCAGCTCGTCGCGGAGGTGCTGCTCGTAGCGTTCGAAGTCGTACAGCGCCTCGGAGCGGTTGTCCTCCGCCAGGTGGGCGCGGATCAGCGAAGCCTGACTGCTCTCCCGCAGCGGATCCGCCTGGACGGCCGCATGGGCGGCCGTCACAGCCCAGGCGAACTCCTTCGTGTCGATGAAGGCTCCCGTCAGTGCCTCAAGGGCGTGGAGTCGAAGCTGTCGCCACTGCTCCGCCTCCGGCAGCATCCACTCGTCGTACCAGCCGGGCAGCAGATCGGCGGACAGTTGGTCGACGGCCGCCGCGTTGAGGTCGAGTTCCTCGGCCGGGACATGGGGATCGATTATCCGTTGGGCCAACGACCGAGCTCGGAACAGGTCGACGGTGACCTCCCGCGCGAGGCGCACCTCGGCGGGGCAGATGTTCAGTGCTTTCTTCCCGAGGTCCTGGAGGCGTGACAACGCCGACCGCAGGTTCGTGTTCGCACCTTGCTCGGATGCTTCGGGCCAAAGACTCCCGGCAACCAGCGTGCGAGGGACAGCGGACCGGGATTGTAGCGCGATAAACGCCAGCAGTCGCTTCGAGCCGACAGGGACGGTCACCGGTTCGTCGCCGACGACGATGTCGAAACCGCCGAGAAGAGAGATGCTCACGGACCGCCCGGATATCGTGGGCGGCGCAGAAAAAGCGAGATCGTATGAGCTCATGGCATGTGATCGCGTAGGGGTCGGTCTACCCGGCGCCCGTCGGCCAAGGGCTGTCCCGTAATCCCTGACGGGTGTACCACCAGGGATTACGGGACAGCCCTTGGCCACGCCGTCATTGCTGGGGCCAGCGATCTGTACACCTCCCGCATAGCCATGCTGCTCCACCTGCCAAGGGATGTCGAATTGTCCTGATCGGTGCCGAACAACCGGTGCCCTTCGACCGGGCTTTTGCGGGTATGGCGCGCGGTTGAACCGGCGAACGGTGGGCACGGGAGCCGCGCCGGGGACGACGGCCCCCAGGACGTGGGGATCTTCATGCGCGCGACGAACGGCGGGAGCGGGCCGCGCGGCACGGTCGAGTTCAGCGGTCGGCAACTGCGCTGAGGCAACGGCCCGTTGCGCCGCGTACGGGCGGACCGGGGTGACCATCGCATGATTCGCTCGTTCTGCTGAACGTGCGTCCACTGTCAGAAGTACCTTCCGCAGCCGCCCCGGCCGACGGGGAGCAGGCCGGGGCGGCTCTCGTCGAGCACTACCCGCGCCTGGTCCGGCTCGGTTATCTCGTGCTGCCGCCGTCCCTCGGCAGCCACCGCCGGGTGCTGAAGGCGCACGCGCTGGCCCAGCGGTGCCTGCTGTCCGGGCGCCGGGCGGGGTCCGGGGGCGGCGTCCCGGAGCCGTGCGGGCCCGGCGGTGCGGCGGCGGTGGATCCGTCCTATGCGCTCGCCCGCCGGCGGGTGCTGCGTGCGGCGCTGGCGGAGGGGCGGCCACGACGCGGCTTCGGCCGCGCCCGGCTGCCGTCGCTCCTCCCGCTCGTGTGGGGGCTGCGGCTGTTCCCGCACTCGGGCGGATCGGACGGGCTCGCCCTGGAGAACGCCCTGGCGGCACTCTCCGGTCCGGGGCGCGCCGCCCATGTCCTGCGCGGCCTGGAGGAGTTGACCGATGCGGAGGTGCGGTGGGTACTCGCGGACGCCGGGGTCGCGGACCCGCATGCGGCGCTCGCGGCGGCCGGGGGCGTTCCGGCTCCGTACGCGCTCCTCGGTTCCCGGGAGTTCGACCCCTGCTCGCTCCAGGCCCGGCCGCCGGATCTGCTGCGCCGCAGGCAGCACGCGAAGGCGGCGCTGGCGGCCGTCGCGGCGCTGCTGGTGTGCGGGGCGCTGCTCGGACTGCCGGGCAACGGCTGGGGGCGCGGCGCCCGGACCACCTCGTCGTACACCCATGACGCAGCCGTGGAACAGGCCCTGGATCCGGGCATGTTGAGCCGGGTGCCCGCGGACTTCTGGCGGCGGTCCCCGCGTACCGACTTCACCGCCTGGCCCACCCGCGGGCAGCGCGCCCGGGACACCGGGCTGCTGCGCCGCGCGCTCGCCGCCTGGGCGCACCCGGGCGCCGAAGTGCGTATCTCGGCGACCCCGGAGACCCCCATCGGGCCTCCGATGGGCGCGCCGCAGCTGCTGTACGCGGGCGAGGTGGACCGGGTGACGGTGGTGCTGTTCCACGACGGGCTGCGCGTCGTGCGGTACGCGGAGCCCGGTGCCGCCCGTCAGGACGGGGGCGTCGCGCTGGACTTCGCCCGGGTCGACGGCGCGGACGCGGCGTCCGCCGCCGCCCTGGTCGTGGCCCGCAGCGGCGACCGGGTCCGCTATCTCACCGCGCCCTGGGTGACCTCGGTCTCGGTACGGGACCTGCTCGCGCCGGACGGATCCCCGCGGCCGTTGCGTCGCGGGCCCGGCGGGGTGACCGCCGCGCTGACCAGCCCGGCGACGGCCCGCGACTGCCGTGCCTGGCAGGCGGTCGAGATCCGCGCCGGCTCGGCGGCCCGGCTGCTGGCGGACCTCGGCGAGCTGACCCCCGCCCGGCTGACCTCGGGCCCGCCGTCCGCGCCGCACGACGTCGCCGGGCGGGCGGAGCGGGACAGCTGGGCGCGGACCGCATGTCTGCTGCCCGCGGTGCGTTCGCGTGGGGTGCGGTCGGTGAACTCCTGGCAGTACGCCGAGCAGCCGCTGCCCGAGGGCAACGGTTCCGCGCGCTGGCTCTGCACCAGGGCGGAGACCTGGCGGGGGACCGGAAGCCGGGTCCTCGCCCAGTTCCAGGCCCCGTCGGCGCCGGCCGCCACGACGGGCGGCCCGCCCGGGGCGGTTGCGGCCAGGGCCGAGGACACTCCGGCCTGCGGGGTGCGCGACCCCCGGGTGCTGGCCGGGGTGCTCTGGAAGTCCCAGGGTGGCCGCTGGTACGTACTGGCGGCGGGCAGTGAGCAGTTCGCCTCGCTCTCCGCGTCGGGCGGAGTGGAGGGGCGCTCCGACAGCCGTCTTCTCGCCGTGCCGGCCAGGGCGGGCGACCGGGCGCGGCTGAACGGGACGCTGGCGGACGGCAGTCGGGTGGGCGGACTGCGCTGACGGCCCGCCACCGCGGGCGCCGGAAAGTCGTGGCACGCCTCTGTTCCCCCGACCTGCCTCTCAGTACATTGACAGCATGTCTAATACGCAGCCGGCGCCGGTCACGTCGGAGCGGACGCCTCTCAGGGCCCGCAAGGTCTCCTTCGCCTGGGAGAAGACTCCGCTGCACTGGGTGCCGGGTGACCCGTTCACCACGCACACCATCAATGTGCTCCACCTCCTGCTGCCCGCCGGGGAACGGTGGTTCATCCACGTGTACCGGCAGGTGCTGCCGTACATCCACGACGAGCAACTGCGCCAGGACGTCATCGGTTTCATCGGCCAGGAGGCCGTGCACTCCCAGGCGCACGACGACGTCCTGCCCCGTCTGAGGGAACTCGGTCTCGACCCGACGCCGTACACCGCGCAGGTCGACTGGTTCTTCGAGAAGCTGCTCGGCGACCGGACGCTGCCGCCGGGCAGGGCGCGCACATGGTGGCTGATGGAGCGGGTGGCGCTGATCTCGGCGATCGAGCACTACACCGCCTTCCTCGGCGACTGGGTGCTGAACGCCGACGCGCTGGACCGGCGCGGCGCCGACCCGATGATGCTGGATCTGCTGCGCTGGCACGGCGCGGAGGAGGTCGAGCACCGCTCGGTCGCGTTCGAGGTGTTCATGCATGTCGACGGCGGCTACCGGCGGCGGGCCCGCACCTGGGCGACGGCGTTCAGCACACTGGTCTTCCTCTGGCAGCGCGGCATCCGCTTCTTCATGGAGAACGACCCGAGCCTGCTGAACGGCAAGGGCTCGGTCAAGGAGTTCTACCTCGGCGGCAAGCGCGGCACCCTGCCCGCCACCGGTGATCTGCTGCGTTCGGTCCCCCGCTACCTGAGCCGCGGCTACCACCCCTCGCAGGAGGGCAGTACGGCCCAGGCCATCGACTATCTCGCCCACTCGCCCGCGGCCACGGCCGCCGAGGCCCGCATGACGGGAACCAGCTGACCATGCCGCTCCCCCTGCCCCGCCTGCGTACCGTCGTCCTGGTCGCGGGCGCCGCACTGCTGACCAAGCGCGCCCTGCGCCGCCGCATCCGGAGCTCCCCGCTGTGGCCGCTGCCGGCACTGGAGGAACCGGTCTCGGGCCACGCCGAGCGCCGCACCACCGCCACCCGGCGGCTGCTGATCACCGAGCGGACCACTCCGGCCGAGGGCGTCGTCCAGCTCCGGCTCAAGGGCTCCGGCCTGCCCGCCTGGCAGCCCGGCGCGCACCTCGACCTCCTGCTGCCCTCCGGCCTGGTCCGCCAGTACTCCCTGTGCGGGGACCCGGCCGACCCCGACACGTACACCATCGCGACGCGGCTGGTCGAGGACGGCCGCGGCGGCTCCCGTGAGGTCCACGAGCGGCTCCGCGAGGGCGAGGAGGTGGAGATCCGCGACCCGCGCAACCGCTTCCCGCTCGCCGAAGCCCCCGCCTATCTGTTCGTCGCGGGCGGTATCGGCATCACCCCGATCCTGCCGATGCTGCGGTCGGTCGCCGCCTCGGGCGCCGACTGGCGGCTGCTGTACGGCGGACGGAGCCGCGCCTCGATGCCGTTCCTGGACGAGATCGAGAAGCTGGACGCCGAGGGCGGCCGGGTGACGGTCGTCGCCGAGGACGAGGCGGGCCACCCGGACGCCGCCGCGGCGCTGGCGGCCACGGCACCCGGCACGGCCGTCCACTGCTGCGGCCCCGAGCCCCTGATGGACGCGGTCCGCGCCGCCCTCCCGCCGGGCCGCACCCTCCATCTGGAACGCTTCACCGCGGCAGCCGCCTCATCGGCCGGCTCCGCCCCCTTCGAGGTCGAGCTGCGCCGCTTGGGCCGTACCGTCCAGGTGCCGGCGGACCGGTCGGTGCTGGCGGCGGTGCGCGACGAGCTGCCGTACGTCTCGTACTCCTGCGAACAGGGCTTCTGCGGAACGTGCCGACAGCGCGTCCTGGAGGGCGAGATCGACCACCGCGACGAGCTCCTGACGGACTCCGAGCGGGACGACTCGATGCTGATCTGCGTGTCCCGGTGCCGGGGCGAGCGGCTGGTGCTGGACCTTTAGGTCCTGTCCCGGTGCCTCCCTCCCGGGTCCGGGGCGGCCGGGCCGGAGCCGCCCGACGCCTCTCCCCCGCCGCTCCACTCGGTACGCTGTCCACCATGACGACCGGGGTGCGGCGCAGGATGGGCGTCGAGGAGCGCAGACAGCAATTGATCGGTGTCGCGCTGGAGTTGTTCAGTCACCGCGCCCCGGACGAGGTGTCGATCGACGAGATCGCGGCCGCCGCGGGGATCTCGCGGCCCTTGGTCTACCACTACTTCCCGGGCAAGCAGAGCCTGTACGAGGCCGCGCTGCGACGGGCGGCCGACGAGTTGGCGGCCCGGTTCGTGGAGCCCCGCGAAGGCCCGCTCGGGGCCCGGCTGCTGAAGGTGATGGGCCGGTTCTTCGACTTCGTCGACGAGCACGGGCCCGGCTTCTCGGCGCTGATGCGGGGCGGCCCCGCGGTCGGGTCCTCGACCGCGAACGCCATGATCGACGGGGTGCGGCAGGCCGCCTTCGAGCAGATCCTGGCCCATCTGGGGGTCGAGGATCCCCCGGCACGGCTGGAGCTGGTCGTGCGGTCGTGGGTGTCGCTGGCCGAGTCGACGGCGCTGATCTGGCTGGACGGGCGGCGGATCGCGCGCGAGGAGCTGGAGTTGCAGCTGGTGCACGACTTCGCCGCGCTGGCCGCGGTGAGTGCCGCGTACGACGCGGAGATGGCGGGCATCGTGCTGCGGGTGCTCGGGCAGGAGCCGACGGACGGGCCGTTCGGCGAGCTGCTGGACCGGCTCTCCGCCCTGGCCCCCGCCGTACCGGCCGTTCCCCCACAGCGGCTGCCGTAGGGCCGGCTCGCGCTACATGAGCAACTCGCCCTGGAGTGCGGCGGCCAGGCCGACTTCCGCGTTGTCCGACCGGCCCCGTTCGAAGGCCCGCTGGTAGGCGGCGTCGCCGACGGCCTCGCGGGCCTGGCGCTCGCAGGCCTCGCGCAGCGGTTCCAGTTCCGGGGTGCCGCGTTGCGGATGGCCGACCATGCGCCAGTACACCTGCCCCGTGCCGTACACCCGGGCGGCGCGGGCGCCCGCGCCCTGGGCGGCGATCGCCGCGGCCAGGATGTCCAGGCCCAGCGCGATGCCGAAGCGGTCGCGCATCCGGTGCTTGCCCGCGAGCATCGAGCGGGCGTGCGCGGCGGAGGATTCGGGATCCCCCTTGAGCAGGGCGATCAGGGCGAGCTGGTAGTCGACGTAGCTGCGGGTCCAGCACTCGTCCTGGGCCTCGCAGACCGCGCGCAGGACCGCGGCCGCCTCCGCCGCCTCGTCCAGCCGGCCGAGCCCGGTCAGGGCGAAGACCGTGATGAGCCGGCACCGCAGCCGGTAGGCCTTCTCCAGCGGGGTGGCGGTGCTGGTCGAGCGCAGGACCCGGTCGACCTCGCGCAGGCCCGCCTCGGGGCGACCGGTCATCAGATCGGTGAGGCCGCACAGATAGGCGGCGGCGAGGGTGCCCTCATCGGTGCCGTCGCGCGCCGCCGCCCTGGTGCACTCCCGGCCCAGCCGGCGGGCGGCCGGGTAGTCGCCCTGGAGCATGACGGTGATGCCCAGCACCCACAGGACACGGGTGCGGTGGGGTCCTTCGGCCGGTCCGGCGGCCAGCGCGCGCCGGGCGTACTCGCGGGTCTGCGGAAGATGGCCGCAGCAGCACCAGAAGAAGCCGATCCGTCCCGCCATCTCCTGGGCGGCCTCGGTGTCGTGGGCCAGCAGGTGGTCGAGGGCGGCGCAGAGGTCGGCGTGCGCCTCGGCGATGCGGTGGTACCAGCTGATCTGGTCGTCGCCGGTCCAGCCGGCGTGGGCCTTGCGGGCCAGGCCGAGGAAGCAGGCGGCGTGCCGGTCGGCGGCGGCCCGTTCCTCGCCGAGCTCGGCGAGCCACATCCGTCCGTACTCTCGGATGGTGTCGAGCATGCGGTGCCGTGCGCCGTCCCGGCGGACGACGGACTTGGCGACCAGGCCGTTCAGCGCGCGGGTCACCCCGTCCGCGGTGAGCGGTCCCCCGGTGCAGACCTCGCGGGCCGCGGCCTCGTCGAAGTCGCCGCGCAGGACGGTCAGCCGGGCCCAGAGCAGCCGCTCCAGCGGGGTGCACAGCTCATGGCTCCAGCCGATGGCGGTGCGCAGGGTGCGGTGGCGCGGCGGCCAGAGCGAGGCGTCGGCCGGTACGTCGAAGCGGGACCTGATCCGCGCGGCGACCTGCTCGACGGTGTCCCGGCCGAGGGCTCCCGCCGCGAGTTCGATGGCGAGCGGAATGCCTTCGAGGTTGCGGCAGATCTCGGCGGCGGCCTCCGCGTTGCCCGGCTCGTCGAGGGCGAGGCCCGGGGCCGCCGCGGCGGCCCGGTCCCGGAACAGCGTCAGTGCGTCGGCCGCGCCCTCGACGGGCAGCGGGTCCACCTCGACGACCTGCTCGCCCCTGATGTCCAGGGGTTGGCGGCTGGTGGCGAGCACGGTGAGGCCGGGGGACGTGGTGATGATCTCGCCGAGCAGGTGCGCGCAGGCGGAGCGCAGATGCTCGCACGAGTCGAGGATCAGCAGGAGTTCCTTGTCGACCAGCCATTCGCACAGTGCGTCGATGGGCATGCGCAGGGTGTGGTCGGAGAGTCCGACCGCGTCGGAGACGGTCGCGATGAGCAGTCCGTCGTCGTGGAGCGGGGACAGGTCCGCCCACCACGCACCGTCGCGGTGTGCGTCCGCCGCCTGCCGGGCCGCGCGGACGGCGAGCCTGGTCTTGCCGACGCCGCCGCTGCCGGTGAGCGTGGTCAGCCGGTGCGTGGCGAGTGTGTGCTCCAGCCTGGCAAGTTCCGCTTTCCGTCCGACAAAGCTGCTGGTCTCCTCGGGGATGTTGCTCGCCATGGTCACCGTCGCCGAAACAGGTGGACCGGCCGGTCCCGGCCCCTGATTCCCGTACGGAGCAGGCATGCGAGGACGCCTGGCGTACCGGAAAGGGGCCGGGACCGGCCGGGGGGGTGGGAGGTCACGCCGGGGGTGCGGTGCTGCGGCATTCCCCGACGGCTGCTGCCTCTCCACCGTATCCCCGTCATGGCTCAGTTCAGGGAAAACACCGCCACCGTACGACCCGGGACGGTGAAACTTCCCGAACTCCTTTCGTACGAGGACGTCTTGACAGTAGGATCCGCGCCCGCAGCCTGGACCGGGTGCAGTGCGTACTCCTTCCCCGCCAGAGCGGGGACCGTCTGCGTCTCGGTGCCGGGGGCCGCGTTGAGGACCACCACCAGCTTCCCGAGCCGCATGGTGATCACACCCGGCGTCTCGTCCTTCCCGGAGAGCGGGAAGGACAGGGCGGACTGCACCTGCGCAGTGGTGGAGAGAGCGAAGTCCTGCTCGGTGGAGCGGATGGTGAGCAGGTCCCGGTACGCGGCGGACGCGGCGCCGATCTGCGGGCAGCCGGGCCGGAGCGCGGCGTCGGCCAGCAGCGGCTTCGCGTAGGACCACTTGGACGCGTTGTCGGCGGCCGGCGGCAGTCCGCGGCCGAAGCCGTTGCCGTCGCGGCAGTCCCAGTGCAGGGCGTTGAACCAGTCGCCGCTGTCGTACGAGTTGCGGTCCAGGGACTTGGAGCGCAGCAGGTCGGTGCCCGCCTGGGAGAGCGAGGGCCCCTGCGAGAGCGTGGCCGTCGCCATGGCCAGGACCTGCATGCGGGCCCGGTCGGCCGCCGACGTGCCCGCCGGGAGCTTGAAGGCGAGCGCGTCGTAGAGCGACTCGTTGTCGTGGGCGTCCGCGTAGGCGACGGCGTCACCGGGGGCGGCGGCGTATCCGGCGGGGGCGCCGTTGTAGTCGACGCCGGAGCCCTTGACCGTGTTTCCGGCGGAGTCGGTGAAGGTGTAGTCGGCGAGGTTGCCGGTGAGACCGACCTTGATCAGGTCCTGGTAGTGCAGCAGCCGGGCCTTCTGCTCGGCCCGCGTCCCGTTGGCCGCCGAGGTGTTGGGGTCGGTGTAGAGGCCGGTGGCGAAGCCCTGCACGCCCGGGTCCTCGTCGAAGGGGCTGCCGCCGCGGACGGCGTCGCGGGCCCGGTCGGAGAAGGTGGCGATGCCGGTGCCGGCCATGTTCTTCTGGGTGGCCTGGACGAAGCGGGCGTCGTCGGCGATCTCGCCGAAGTTCCAGCCCTCCCCGTACAGGATGATCTTCTTCCCGTCGACGCCGTCCTTCGCCACGGTCAGCGCGTCCAGCGCCTTGCGGACGGCGAGGATGTTGGCCTTGGGGTGGTGGCCCATCAGATCGAAGCGGAAGCCGTCGACCTTGTACTCCTTGGCCCAGGTGACGACCGAGTCGACGACCAGTTTGCCCATCATGGTGTTCTCGGGGGCGGTGTTGGCGCAGCAGGTGGAGGTGGCGACGGTGCCGTCGTCCAGCAGCCGCTGGTAGTAGCCGGGCACGATCCGGTCGAGTACGGACTTGTCGTCCTGGCCGGAGGCGACGGTGTGGTTGTAGACGACGTCCATGACGGTGCGCAGCCCCGCGCCGTTCAGCCCCTGCACCATCCGCCGGAACTCGACGGTGCGCCGGGTGCCGTCCGGGTCGGAGGCGTAGGAGCCCTCCGGGACGGTGTAGTGCAGCGGGTCGTAGCCCCAGTTGAATCCGTCCTTCGCCGCGGCCTTCGCCACGCAGTCCTGCTGCTCCTCGGAGTCGGGGGCGTACACGGACAGGTCGCAGGCCGGCTGCTGCTGTGCGGACTTCTTCTCGGGGACGGTGCCGATGTCGAAGGCGGGCAGCAGATGGACGTAGGAGGTGCCGGAGTCCGCGAGCCGCTTGAGGTGCTTCATCCCGTCGGAGCCGGTGTCGGTGAAGGCGAGGTACTCACCGCGGTGCTTCGAGGTGCGGTCCGCGATCGAGAAGTCCCGGATGTGCAGCTCCTGGATCTGGGCGTCGCGCAGTGGGACGGCGGCGGGCTTGCGCAGCCCGGACCAGCCCTTCGGGGCGAGGCGCGGGTCGTCGAGGTCGACGACGAGGCTGCGTGCGGAGTCCGTGGTCAGGGCGGTGGAGTACGGGTCGGTGACCTTGTTGGTGACCAGCTTCCGGACGGTGGGCGCCCAGACGTCCACCACGTAGCGGTAGGGCTTGCCGGTCCACTGCTTCGTGCCCGTGACGGACCAGACGCCCGTGCGGTCGTCGCGCCGCATCGGGACGTTCTTCCCGTCGAGTTCGAGGGCGACGGTCCGCGCGGTGGGTGCCCAGACGGACAGGGTGGGGCGGCCGTTGCGGTCGAAGACCGGGCCGAGCGAGGCGCCGGCCGCGTGCTTGCCGTACAGGTCGTCGAGCACGCCCGCGCTCTGTACGCCGGTGGCCGCGAGCAGGGCGCCGTTGGCGGCGCGCTGGGTGGCGATCAGCTGGCCGCGCAGCGCGTCGCGGACCCGGTCCCGGTCCCGGACGTCGACGGTGAACGCCGGGTAGTCCTTGAGGTTCGGGTGCTCGGCCTTCTGCGCGTCGGTCAGCGCGGAGGGGGTGAGCCGCAGCCACTGGCCCTCGTCGGAGAGCGCCCCGTCGACGACGGAGACACCGCCGTTCTTCGCGTAAACGAGTTGCTGGCTGGTGGCCCCGGTGGCCTTCACCTTCCATACGACGGTGTCGGCGTCGATCCACTGCGCCTCGGCCTTGGTGAGGTCGGGCGCGGGTACACCGCCGGCCTGGGGCAGCAGGTAGCCGGGCGTGGCACCGAGCATCCAGACCTCGTGGCCGTAGGTGGCGATGTCGAGCGACTGGTCGCTGGGGAGGTCCTTCTCGTCGCCCTTGTGCAGGATGTAGCTGAGCGAGGTGGCACCGTCGGTGAGCGGCACCTCGAAGGTGGCGCCGGAGGCGTCCTTCTTCACCGGCTGGAGCGGCTTGGCCCAGTCGGTGGGGTTCTTGGCGCCGGTCCAGGTGTGCAGCCCCCAGCCGTCGTAGTCGCCGTCGGGCCGGTAGTAGTGCAGTACGGCCTTGGTGGTGTCCTGCGGCGGGTAGGCACCGTCGGGTGCCGTGTCGGCCTGGCCGTCCTTGCCCTGCTCGATCCAGGCCTGTCCGGTCTTCGCGAGGTCGACGGTGCGCTGCGGCCCGTCGGCGGTGCCGTCCTTCTCGACGGTGTACGCGACGGTGGACGCGTCCTGGTCGAGCTTGAGCCAGGCGAAGGCTCCGTAGGCATCGCGCCCGGCGAACTGCGCCGTACGGTCAACGGACTTGAGCGTCCAGCCCTCGTAGTCGCCGTCCGCACGCTTGTAGTGGACGACGGCGTGGTCGCGCTGGACGGCCACGGGCTTCGTCTCGGCGGGGGCCTGTCCGGCGGCCGTCGCGGCGAGGGCGCTCGCGGTGCGGCCGGCGCGGTCGACGACGACCGCCTTGTAGCGCAGCGGTGTTCCGGCCGCCACCTTGCCGTCCAGGTGCTGGGTGACCTTGTACGGGGCGTGGTCGGCGGAGCCCAGCGTGACCCACTTGCCGTTGCCGGTCTGTGCGGCGAAGACGACACGGTTCAGCTGTCCGCCGTCGACGTCGGCGGAGAGCTCCACGGTGCCGGTGGCTCCGGCGGCGGGCGCCTTCAGAGTGATCGTGGGCTTGGCGGCGGGGTCGGCCATCGGCTTCTCGGCGCGCAGCACGAGACTGGAGAGGGCGGGCACGGTGACCGTGATCTTCTTGTCGGCGCCGCTGCGGACCGTGGCCGAACCACCGTACAGGGTACGGAAGTTCATGCCGGGTGAGGCGGTGGGGAGCTCGACCGTCCGCGGGGCGGTGGCGTTGTTGGTGGCCACGAGGTACTCGTTCGGCTGCTCCGGGTCCGTGCGGGAGAAGGCGTGGACGGAGCCCTCCGCGTACCGCTCGGTCTGGACGCCGTCGCGCAGTGCCGGGTTCTTCCTGGTGAGCTCGGAGAGCGCGGCAATGTTCCGGTACAGCGGGTGCTTCGGGTCGTACGCGTCGGTGGCGTGGGTGCGGTCGGTGCCCAGTCGGTCGTCGTCGAGGTAGTCGGCGGTCTTCGAGGCGAACATGGTCTGCCGGGCGTCCCGGTCGCCGCCCGCGCCGGTGAAGCCCTGCTCGTCGCCGTAGTAGACGACGGGGTTCCCCCGGCCGAGGAACATCAACTCGTTGGCGAGCTCCGCGCGCCGGACGAGTTCCGCGTCGTCGGCCTTCGGGTTGTCCTGCTTGAGGAACGAGCCGATGCGGCCCATGTCGTGGTTGCCGAGGAAGGTGACCTGCTCGTAGGCGTTGGCCTTGTCGGTGGTGTACCGGTAGTCGTCACCGAAGACGGCGGCGAGTTTCGAGGCCGGGGCGCCCTGCGAAACGTACTGACGTGCCGCTTCCTGGAAGGGGAAGTCGAGCGTCGCGTCGAGCCGGCCCCGGGTGACGTAGGGCGAGGTGACGGCGGGGTCGGCGGAGTAGACCTCGCCGAACATGAAGAAGTCCTTGCGGCCGCGCTTTGCCGCGTAGGTGTCCAGGGCCGTCGCCCACTGGGTCCAGAAGTCCAGGTCGACGTGTTTGACGGTGTCGATACGGAAGCCGTCGACGTCGAAGTCCCGGACCCACTTCTCGTAGATCTTCTCCATGCCGGAGACGACCTCGGGCCGCTCGGTCCACAGGTCGTCGAGCCCGGAGAAGTCGCCGTAGGTGGCGGACTCGCCGGCGAAGGTCGAGTCGCCCCGGTTGTGGTACATCGTCGGGTCGTTGAGCCAGGACGGGACCTTGTTCCCGGTGTTCTCGGGCGTGTACGGGAACGAATCCGCGTCCGCCTTCGCCAGGCCCTTGGCGTCGTCGAACGGACGGCCGTCCCTGTCCAGGTACGGGTAGGCGCCCTTCGGCCGGTAGCCGTAGGTCTTCTCGGCGTAGTCGACGGTGTCCGCGGTGTGGTTGGTGATGACGTCGAAGAAGACCTTCATGCCCTTGGCGTGGGCCCTGTCGATCAGCTTCGACAGGTCGGCGTTGGTACCGAAGTGCGGGTCGACCTGGGTGAAGTCGGTGATCCAGTAGCCGTGGTAGCCGGCCGAGGCGTCCTTGCCGGTGCCCTGGACGGGGCGGTTCTTGAAGATCGGGGCGAGCCAGATGGCGGTGGTGCCGAGGCCCTTGATGTAGTCGAGCCGGCCGGTCAGGCCCTTGAGGTCGCCACCCTGGTAGAAGCCCTTGTCCGTGGGGTCGTAGCCGGTGTCCGTGCGCGAACCGGTGAGCCCGCCGCGGTCGTTGGCGGTGTCGCCGTTGGCGAACCGGTCCGGCATGACGAAGTAGAACTGTTCACGCGTCAGGTCGTGACGTGCGGGTTCGGCGGCCAGCCGGGCGTCCGAGGGCGGACCCGGAGGTCTCGGCGCGGCGGAGGCGGAGGCCGCCGGGACGACGGGGAGGAGCGCCGCGCAGAGTGCGGCGACGGCTCCACGTCCGAGGGTGGAACGGGACACGGGCTGGATCTCCTTGTGTGCGGGTGGGGGTTTTGAGGGGGCGGGCTTGTCGGGTGGCGGGGTGGGGCGGGGGCGTACCAGTGCGTCTCCTCGGACGACGCGGACTCGCCCGGCACCGCGGGTGAGCCGTCCTGTTACTGCGTCGTCCTGCGGGGATCGCCCTGGTACGCCCCCGACCCCGGTCGCCGCACATCAACGGTCCGGGGCACCCCGACCGGGCGATGCGCCCCGGACCCGGGGTTTCCTGCGGGACCGGTCGTGGGGTCAGCCGGTGGGCGCGCAGTGACGGGCGTTCACCTGGAGCGCCACCGCCGTGTTCGCGCCCAGGGTCGCGGTGAACTGGCCCGAGCCGTTCACCGTGACGCCGTTGCCGGACTGGATGTCGCAGTAGTCACCGGCGGGCAGCGAGGTCTGGAACGTACGGGTCAGCGAGGAGCCCTCGTGGTTGATCGCGACGTACGCCTTCGACCCGCGGCCGAACGCGATCCGGTCGCCGCCGTCGTCCCACCAGTCGGTGACCGCCTCGCCGTGCGCCGTGTTGCGGAAGCCGACCATGGAGGAGATCTCGCGCCAGGCGTGCTGGCACTTCCACCCGTCGCTGTAACAGGCGTTCACCGTCCCGCCGCCCGGCGGGCCCGCGTCCTTGTCGGACCACTCGTAGCCGGAGTGGACGTCGGGCGAGCCGTACGGCCAGGCCAGCATGAAGACATGGGCGAGGGTGTAGTTCGCGCCGTCCTTGTAGTTCAGCGTGTCGCCGCCGCGCTCGGTGTCGTGGTTGTCGACGAATACCGCGGCCTTCGACGAGGGCATGAAGCCCCAGCCCTCGCCGTAGTTCTTCAGATAGGCGAGGTTCTCGTTGTTGAAGACCTGCTTGAGGCTGCGGGCGTAGCGGAACTCCTGGACGCCCCCGGTGCCGGTGTACTCGTCGGGCTGGACGGCCTCGCCCGCTCCGTGGATCGCCTCCTGCTTCCAGTAGACGTCCGGGTCGCGAAGCCGCGACTTGATGTTCGCCAGGTCGGCGGCGGGCATGTGCTTGGCCGCGTCGATGCGGAAGCCGTCGACGCCCAGGGAGCGCAGGTCGTCGAGGTAGGCGGCGATCCTGCCGCGTACGTAGTCCTCACCGGTGTCCAGGTCGGCGAGGCCGACGAGTTCGCAGTTCTGGACGTTGGCGCGGTCCTGGTAGTTGCTGATCTGCGCGGTGCAGTCGTCCATGTCGGCCGCCGAGTAGACACCGGGGTAGTCGTACTTGGTGTACGAGGACCCGCCGGTGCCGGTGCCCGATCCGGCCGACATGTGGTTGATGACGGAGTCGGCGACCACCTTGACGCCGGCGGCATGGCAGGTGTTGACCATGGCGGCGAAGGAGGCCCGGTCACCGAGCCGTCCGGCGATCTTGTAGCTGACCGGCTGGTACGAGGTCCACCACTGGCTGCCCTGTATGTGCTCCTGGGGCGGCGAGACCTGTACGTAGCCGTAGCCGGCCGGCCCGAGGGAGTCCGTGCACGCCTTGGCGACGGAGTCGAACTTCCACTCGAAGAGGACGGCGGTGACGTCCTTGTCCCCGGGGGTGGCGGCGTGCGCGGCCGAGGTGGGGGCCACGAGGGCGGCGCCTGCTGCCAGGGCGAGCGCCGCGGACAGTGGTCTGCGTGCCATGCTTCCTCCTGCTGTGGGGGGAAATGCGGGTGACGGTGCAGCCTCACATGGCAACGCGCCCTGCCTTCAAGGCTCCTGAAGGTTCTTGCTGCAAGAATGCAAACCTTGCCGCGACGCCGACCGTACGAGCCTGTCAGCCCTCGGTCAACCCTTTGGACATCGTCCGCTCACATCCAGGAAATACGGCAGTTTTCTTCCTGCAAGCACTTACGCAAAACATTGCAGCACTGTTAGGTTTCTCCCGACTCCGGTCCGGTCGGCCGGGGGTTCCGGTGCCCCCGGACCCCACGCGCCCGGCCGGCCGGGCCGGTCACGGACAGGAGAGGCACCCGGAGTCGCTCACTCCCCGCAGGCCCATTCAGGGCCGACTCCCGGTGCCTCTTTTGTACGTCCGGACCGGCCTCAGACGCCCCGGACCGCCGCGGTGGATCCCCGTACCACCAGCTCCGGCTGGAACACGTACTCCGTACGCTGCACCGGGCTCCCGCCGATCTCCTCCAGCAAGGCGCTCACCGCTGCCGCCGCCATCGCCTGCACGGGCTGACGCACCGTCGTCAGCGGCGGATCGGTGAACGCGATGAGCTGCGAGTCGTCGAAGCCCACCACCGACACGTCGCGCGGCACGCCGAGCCCGCGCTCCCGGGCCGCACGCACCACGCCCAGCGCCATCAGGTCGCTGCCGCAGACGATGCCCGTGCACCCCTGGTCGAGCAGCGCACCCGCCGCGACCTGGCCGCCCTCGACGCTGAACAGCGTGGGGCAGACGAGGAGTTCGGCCTCGGCGCGGCCCAGGCCCAGCAGGTTCACCGAGGCGTCCAGGAAGCCCTCGCGTTTGCGGCGGGAGGGGACATAGCGCTGCGGCCCGATCGCCAGACCGATCCTGCTGTGGCCGAGCTCGGCGAGGTGCCCGACGGCCATCCGTACGGCGGCGGAGTCGTCGGGCGAGACGAACGGCGCGCTGATTCGTTCGTTGTAGCCGTTGATCAGGACGAACGGCACACCGCGTTCGCTGAGCGCGGCGTACCGGGCGGGGTCCGCCGACATGTCGGCGTGCAGCCCGGAGATGAAGACGATCCCGCCGACGCCGCGCTCGACGAGCTGCTCGACGAGTTCGTCCTCGGTGGCGCCGCCGGGCAGCTGGGTGCAGAGCACCGGCGTGTAGCCGTGCCCGGCCAGCACCTGCTCGACGGACTGCGCGAACGCCGGGAAGATCGGGTTGGTGAGCTCGGGCGTCACCAGTCCGATCAGCCCGGCACTGCGTCTGCGCAGCCGCACGGGGCGTTCGTAGCCGAGGATGTCCAGCGCCGCGAGCACCCGCTGCCGCGTGGGGTCCGCGACGCCCGGTTTCCCGTTGAGCACCCGGCTGACGGTCGCCTCGCTGACCGCTGCCTGGCCGGCGATGTCCGAGAGCCTCGGCGCACCGCCGGTTCCAGGGCCTGTCTTCCGGATCTTGCCGGGCTCGGCCTGATCCGGAAGAGAGGCCCTGATCAGGGGGACCGTCACACCGTCCACCACACCGTGGTGTCCGCGGGCAGCTCGATCTCGGCGCCGTCGGTGACGACCGGGCTGCTGGACACCAGGACGGTGCCGCGTACCGGGATGCGCACCGGGCGGCCCGTCGTGTTGACGGTGCAGACGAAGCCGGGGCGGGCGAAGATCAGCAGCCCCTCGGGGGCCCCCAGCCACTCCACCGCCGTTCCGGCGCCGAGGCCCGGGTGCGCCCGGCGGGCGGCGATCGCGGACCGGTAGAGCTCCAGCGTCGAGCCGGCTTCGCCGGTCTGTGCCTGGACGCTCAGCTCGCCCCAGCCGTCGGGCTGCGGCAGCCAGCTGCCGCCGTCGCCGAAGCCGTACGAGCTGCCGTCGCGGGTCCACGGGATCGGAACCCGGCAGCCGTCGCGGAAGCCGTCCTGGCCCTCCGCGCGGAAGAACGACGGGTCCTGGCGGACCTCGTCGGGCAGGTCGGTGACGTCGGGCAGGCCGAGCTCCTCGCCCTGGTAGACATAGGCGGAACCGGGCAGCGCCAGCATCAGCAGGGTGGCGGCGCGGGCCCGGCGCAGGCCCAGTTCGCGGTCGCCGGCCTCGCGGATCTGGGTGCCGAGGCCGGGCGGGTTGGCGAACCGGGTGGTGTGCCGGGTCACGTCGTGGTTGGAGAGCACCCAGGTGGTGGGGGCGCCGACCGGGCGCATCGCGTCGAGCGAGGTGTCGATGACCTTGCGGAGCTCGGCCGCGTCCCAGGCGGTGGAGAGGTACTGGAAGTTGAACGCCTGGTGCATCTCGTCCGGGCGTACGTAGTTGGCGGTGCGCTCGACGGTGGGCGTCCAGGCCTCGGCGACGGCGATGCGGTCGCCGGGGTACTCGTCGAGGATGGTGCGCCAGGAGCGGTAGATCTCGTGCACCCCGTCCTGGTCGAAGAACGGCATGACGTCGTTGCCGAGCAGCTTGAGCTGGTCGTGGCTGCCGAGGTCGGGCAGGCCGGCGGCCTTGACGAGGCCGTGGGCGACGTCGACCCGGAAGCCGTCGACGCCCATGTCGAGCCAGAAGCGCAGGATCGAGCGGAACTCGTCGGCGACGGCCGGGTGTTCCCAGTTGAAGTCGGGCTGCTCGGGTGCGAAGAGGTGGAGGTACCAGTCGCCCGGGGTGCCGTCCGGGTCGGTGGTCCGGGTCCAGGCCGGACCGCCGAAGACGGACTCCCAGTCGTTGGGCGGCAGTTCGCCGTCCGCACCCTTGCCGGGACGGAAGTGGTAGCGCTCGCGCAGCGCGGAGCCGGGGCCCTCGGCGAGGGCGCGCCTGAACCACTCGTGCTGGTCCGAGGAGTGGTTGGGCACCAGGTCCACGATGATCCGCAGGCCCAGGTCGTGGGCGTCCCGGATCAGCGCGTCGGCGTCCAGCAGGGTGCCGAACACCGGGTCGACGGCACGGTAGTCGGCGACGTCGTAGCCCGCGTCGGCCTGCGGGGAGGCGTAGAACGGGCTGAGCCAGACCGCGTCCACACCGAGTTCCTTGAGGTACGGGAGTCTGTCGCGTACGCCTGCGAGATCGCCCATGCCGTCGCCGTTGCCGTCGGCGAAGCTCCGTGGATAGACCTGGTAGATCACCGCGTCCTGCCACCAGCCGGTCTGGTGGGCCGGAGCGTCGCCGGACGTGCCGGTGGAGGGGGCAGCGAGGTGCTGGGTCATGTCGTCCCTGAGGTGTCGGGGTGGGAGGCGGCGCCGGGACCGGGTCGGGACACCGGCGGCCGCCGTGACTTGGTGCGTGCGGGTCGTACGGGGTGTGCCGGCTCAGCCCTTGACTGCTCCGGCGGACATGCCGGTGACCAGGTGGCGCTGGGCGAAGAGGAAGACCAGGGCCGCAGGTATCGCGATCAGCACAGAGGCCGCGGTCATCGGCCCCCACTGGGCTCCGTACTGATTGACGAAGAGCTGCAGTCCGCCCGCGAGGGTGAGGTTGTCCTCGCCGACCATGAAGGCGGAGGCGTACGCCACTTCGCCCCATGCGGTGATGAAGGAGTAGAACGCGGTGACGGCGAGGCCGGGCTTGGCGAGCGGCAGGATCAGCCGCCAGAACGTGCCGAACGGGGTGAGGCCGTCGACCTGGCCCGATTCGTCGATCTCGCGCGGGATGGTGTCGAAGAAGCCCTTCATCATCCAGGCGCAGAACGGCACCGAGATGGTGAGGTAGGTGATGACGAGGCCGGCCGGCTGGTTCAGCAGCCCCATGCCCGCCATGATGTTGTAGATCGGCACGATGAGGACGGCCACCGGGAACATCTGGGTGACCAGGAGCGTCCACATCAGCCCGCGCTTGCCGGGGAAGCGGAAGCGGCTGACGGCGTAGCCGGTGGACGCGGAGACGATGACACCGAGGAGCGTGGTGAGCCCCGCGATGAGCAGGGAGTTGCCGAACCAGGTGAGGAACTTCGTGTTCTGGATCAGGTTCGTGTAGTTCTCGAACGTCGTCTCTTTGAAGAAGTCCGTGGTGGTGGCGTACGCGGCGGGCTTCAGCGAGGTGAGCAGGACCCACAGCACGGGGAAGACGGCGATCACGGACGCGACGATGAGCGTGAGGTGCAGCGCGGCGGAGGAGAGCGGCGAACGCTCGCCGCGCAGCCGGACCTTGCGCGTGGTGGCGGGTGCGGGGGCGGTGGTCACCAGTCGTCTCCCTGGGTGCGCAGGACCCGCCGGTAGACAGCGGCGAAGATCAGCAGGAGTACCAGGATCAGCACGCCCCAGGTGGAGGACTGCGCGAAGTCGCGCGGGCTGATCTCGAAGGAGAACTTGTACGCCTGGGTGACCAGGATCTGGGTGGCCTCGCCGGGTCCGCCGCGGGTCAGCAGGAAGATCACCGGGAACATGTTGAAGGTCCAGATGGTGGAGAGCAGGATCACCGTGGTGGAGACCGGCCGCAGTCCCGGCAGGGTGATGTGGCGGAACCGCTGCCAGGCGGTGGCGCCGTCCATCTCGGCGGCCTCGTAGTGCTCGTTGGGGATCGACTGGAGCCCGCCGAGCAGGGCGACCATCATGAACGGCACGCCGAGCCAGACGTTGACGGCGATCACCGAGAACTTCGCCCAGGTGGGGTCGTTCAGCCACGGTATGCCGTCGATCCCGGCGCCGGAGAGGATCTCGTTGAGCAGCCCGCGCTTCTCGTTGTAGAGGAAGCGCCAGGCGAAGACGGAGACGAAGCCGGGGATGGCCCAGGGCAGGATGAGCGCCATCCGGTAGACGGAGCGGCCGGCGATGCGGCGGTTGAGGATGTTGGCGAGGGCCATGCCGAGGCAGAAGGTGATGGCCACGCAGGAGACCGTCCACACCAGGGTCCAGCCGAGGGTGCCGAGGAACTGGTCGCCGGTGAGCGCTTCGGTGTAATTGTCCAGGCCCACGAACTTGTACGTGGCGGGCAGGTGGTTGACACCGATGGACCGGGCTACGTTGCGCTCGTTGGCGTCGGTCATCGACAGGTAGATGCCGCGGACCAGCGGATAGCCGATGATCACGCCGATCACGACGACGACCGGGGCGACCATGGCCCAGGCGTACCAGTGGGTCGACAGGGCCCGTCGGATCCTGCCCGGCGGCGGGGGGTTGCCAGTACCGCGGCTCCGGCCGCGGGCGACGTCGTCGCCCGCGGCCTTCGCCACCGACTGGCTGGTGTGGACAGCCATCAGCCGGCCTGCCTTCCTGTTACTTCCAGCCCTTGAGGAGCTTGCGGTAGGAGTCGCCGGTGGTCTTGACGGCCTTGTCCGGTGCGGCCTGGCCGGTGAGGACCTTGGTGTACTCGGTGACGAGCGGGGCGAAGAGGCTGCCGGTCTCCGGGATCCAGGGGCGCTCGACGGCGGTCTCGACGACGGGCTTGAAGAAGCCGACGATCTCGTTGTCGACGACGTCCTGCTTGGCGTAGGCGGAGGTACGGGTCGGCAGGAGGCTCAGCTCCTTGGTGACCTTGGCCTGGGTGTCCGCGGACGTCATGTATTCGACGAAGGCGTAGGAGGCGTCGAGGTTCTTGGAGCCGGCGTAGACGGCCAGGTTGTGGCCGCCCTGCGGGGCGCCCTGCGCGGCGGAGCCGGCCGGGACCGGGGCGACGCCCAGGTTGGCCTTGTCCTTGAACTCCTTGCCCGAGTAGGTGTCGGAGACGGCCCACGGGCCGTTGATCATCATGGCGACCTTGCCGTCCTTGAAGGACGCCTGCATGTTCTCCCAGCCGTCCGTGGCATCGGTCTGGGCGGCGCCCGAGTCGACCAGGTCCTTGACGACCTTCATCGCCTTGACGCCCGCGGCGTTGTCGATGGTGACGGTCTTGGAGGAGGCGTCGACCATGTCGCCGCCCTCGCCGTACAGGAAGGAGAGGAACCAGTAGGCGTCGTCACCGCGCAGGTACATACCGGTCTTGCCGGTCTTGTCCTTGATCTTCTTGGAGACGGTCTTCAGCTCGTCGACGGTCTTGGGGACCTCGACACCGGCCTCCTTGAAGATCTTCTTGTTGTAGAAGATGCCCATGGAGTCGATGACCTGCGGCACCGCGTACGTCTTGTCCTTGTACTTGGTGGACGCGGCGGCCTGTTTCAGGAAGTCGTCCGAGTCCTTCAGCGCGGCCGTGCCGTCGAGCGGAGCCAGGTAGCCGAGGTCGGCGAACTCGGGGGTCCAGGCGACCTCGGAGCGGATGACGTCGGGGGCGTCGGAGCCGGACTGCGCCGCGTTCTTGAACTTGTTCTGCGCGTCGCCGAAGGGCACGTTGACGTACTTGACCTTGACCTTCGGGTGCTGCTTGGTGAAGTCCTCGGCGATCTTCTTGAAGACCTTGTCCTCGCTGCCCGCGGTGGAGGTGTCCCACCACGTCACCGTGCCGGAGAGCTCGCCCGAGCCCTTGCTCGTGCCCTCGGACTCGCTGTCGCTGCCGCAGGCGGTCGCCGCGAGCGCCAGGGCCGCGACCAGGGCGGTGGCCGTTATGCCACGTCGCATCTGAACTCCTTCAACTGCCGTACCGCTCCGTCGCGGCGCCGGGTCGACGAGAACGTAACAAGGATGAAAGAACGCCGAAAGAGTTTGCGGAAGATTTCTGCAAGCACCGACGATCGTTACATTCGCGTGTCCTCACGGTTGCCGTCAAGACTCTTGACGAGAGGAGTCACTCCCTGACAGCGACAGGCCACAGCCCGTGGCCCGCCCGATGCGGCGATCGGACCGCCGCCCACGGGCCAGGTCCGCAAGAGCTTGCAAGAGGTTGCCAGGAATGCGCACCGGGCCGCCGCACGGGGGCGGTCGTCCGATTCATGTGCATGGTGGGCAATCCGACATACGCCCGGTACAGTCCACTTCCATGACCGCACGGCTTGCCGATATCGCAACTCAGGCGGGGGGCAGCGAAGCGACGGTCAGCCGCGTACTGAACGGCAAGCCCGGTGTTGCAGCGGCCACCCGCGAATCCGTTCTCGCCGCGCTCGACGTTCTCGGCTACGAACGGCCCGTACGGCTGCGCAGGCGCAGCGCGGGGCTGGTCGGGCTGATCACACCCGAGCTGGAGAACCCCATCTTTCCCGCCCTGGCCCAGGTGATCGGCCAGGCGTTGACGCGGCAGGGCTACACCCCCGTGCTGGCGACCCAGACCCCCGGCGGCTCCACCGAGGACGAGCTGACGGAGATGCTGGTCGACCGCGGTGTCGCGGGCATCATCTTCGTCTCCGGGCTGCACGCCGACACCTCGGCGGACATGCAGCGCTATGAGCAACTGCGCGCCAAGGGTGTCCCGTTCGTCCTGGTCAACGGCTTCTCGCCCAAGGTCCAGGCGCCGTTCATCTCTCCGGACGACCGGGCGGCGATGCGGCTCGCGGTGACGCACCTGGTGTCGCTGGGTCATCAGCGGATCGGCCTGGCGGTCGGCCCGAAGCGGTTCGTGCCGGTCCTGCGCAAGATCGAGGGCTTTCGCGCCACCGTGCAGGAGCAGTTGAACCTCGCGCCGGACGAGGTGGAGGAGCTGATCCAGCATTCGCTGTTCACTCTGGAGGGTGGACAGGCCGCTGCCTCGGCGCTGATGGAGCGGGGCTGCACGGCGGTGGTGTGCGCGAGCGACATGATGGCGCTCGGCGCGATCCGGGCCGCCCGCCGACTGTCGATGGAGGTGCCGCGCGATCTGTCGGTGGTCGGCTACGACGATTCGCCGCTCATAGCGTTCACCGATCCGCCGCTGACCACGATCCGTCAGCCGGTGACGGCGATGGGCCAGGCCGCCGTGCGTACGCTGCTCGAGGAGGTCGGCGGTACGCCCGCTCCCCACAGCGAGTTCGTCTTCATGCCCGAACTGGTCGTTCGCGGTTCAACGGCCGCCGGCCCCGGACCCGCTCCGGCCGTCACCGCCTGACCCGCCCAGGATCCCACGCCCGTTCCCCCGGCGCAGTTCGAGCCTTCGTTCCCGGCACTTGCGATGTGCGGCCCGGACCCGGCCGGAGGGTCATCGGGCGGAGGAGCGTTTTCTGGCAGACTCTGTGCCTATGGGCGAATTGAGCGTGACGTCACAGGAAGGCCGGTTGGAGGCCACCGCGTCACCCATCGTGGACGAGGCGGCCCCCGCGGCGAACGCGAAGCGGAACACCGGACGGCGCAACGGCGGCCCGGCGAGACTGCGTTCCCTGCGCTCCCCCCGCCGACCGCGCATCTGGTTCGAAGTCCTGCTGGTGGCGGCCAGTTACTGGGTGTACTCGCTGGTGCGCAACGCCGTCCCGGAACAGCGGACCGCGGCCCTGCGCAACGCCGACTGGATCTGGTCGGCCGAGCGATACCTGGGCATCGCCGTGGAGCAGACCGTCAACCACGCGGTGAATTCCATGACATGGCTGATCGTCTCGATGAACTACTACTACGCGACGCTGCACTTCGTCGTCACCGTCTGCGTGCTGGTGTGGCTGTTCCGCTGCCACCCCGGCCGTTACGCGGCGGCCCGGCTGGCCCTGTTCGCGACGACCGGCGTGGCGCTGCTCGGTTACTACCTGTATCCACTGGCGCCGCCCCGTCTGATGACCAGCGGCCACTTCATCGACACCGTCCTGGTCCATCACACCTGGGGTTCGATGGCCTCGGGCAACTTCAAGAACATGTCGAACCAGTACGCGGCGATGCCGTCGATGCACATCGGCTGGTCGCTCTGGTGCGGTCTGACCGTCTTCGCGCTGGCCTCCGCGCCCTGGGCGCGCGTCCTGGCCCTGTTGTACCCGACGCTCACCCTGGTCGTCATCGTGTCGACCGCCAACCACTTCTGGCTGGACGCGCTGGGCGGCATGGCCTGCCTGACCTTCGGTTACGCGGTGTCGTACGCCTGGTACGGCTCGCTGCCGCACCACCTCCCGAAGCGGGTTCCACTGCCGGGCGCGAGAACGCGGCTGGCCTGCCTGTCCACCGCGGATGCGCCGGTGGGGACGCGGCGTGAGGCGGCGGACGCGGCGGCGGGCCGCCGCTGAGGCCCCTCCGGCCCGTCCGCCCGCCGCTGCCTCACCCCCAGTGCACCACGCGCCCCCCGCACACCGTCAGCCGCACCGGCGCCTCCCCCAGCTCATCCGCGGGCGCCGTCACCGGATCGACCCCGAACGCCGTCAGATCGGCCCGGTGGCCCACGGCGATCCGGCCCGAGACCTGCTGCTCCCCGGCGGCGACCGCCGCGTGCGAGGTGCAGCCCTCCAGCGCCATCAGCCCGGTCAGTGCCTGCTCGGCGGTGACCGGCTCGGTGTCGTACGCCCCGGGCAGCCGCCGCAGCCGGGCCGTGGCCAGCACCTGACGTACGTCGTAGTGGGCGATCGGCCAGTCCGAGCCCAGCGCCAGGTACGCCCCGGCGTCGCGCAGGTCCCGGCAGCGCCAGGCCCGCCCGGCCCGCTCGTCGCCGAGCCGCTTCGACCACTCGTCGCTGTGGTCGGCGCGGGTGTACGCGGTGTGTGTGGGCTGCATCGAGGCGATCACCCCGAGTGCGGCGAACCGGGCGGCCAGGCCGCCGGGCACGGTCTCGATGTGCTCGATGCGGTGGCGGAGCCGGCCGCCCTCCCCCAGCGCCTCCACCGTGTCCAGCACGTGCCGCACGGCCGCGTCCCCGATGGCGTGCGTGGCGGTGCGCACCCCGGCGTGGTGCAGCCGGTGGACGGCGGCGGTGTACGCCTCGGGGTCCGGCCAGAACGCCTCAGTGCTCTCCCCTCGGCAGTCGGCGTGCTCCAGCCACGCGGTGCCGCCCTCGACGGTGCCGTCCATGAAGAACTTGACGCCGCCGACGCGCCAGAGCCGGCCCGCCTCGCGCTGCAGCCGTACCAGCTCGTCCAGGGCCTCCTCGTCGGCGCCCGGCATGCACCACGGGGCCAGCCGCAGCCGTACGGGCAGGTCCGTCTCCTCCTCCACGGCGGCCAGCAGCCCGGGTACGGAGCCGTCGGCGAGGTCCATCACATGGGCCCCGGTGAGACCCGTGGCGGCCATGCCGGAGAGCAGTTCCACGAGGCGCTTGCGGCGCTCCGCGTACGAGGGCCGGGGCAGCCGTTCACCGACCAGGTCCATCGCGGCGTGCTCGATCAGATGCCCGGTGGGGCGGCCGTCGGGGTCACAGACGACGGTGGAGCGCTGGACGAAGGTGCGCGGGCCGGTGATCCCGGCGCGCTCCAGGGCCGCCCCACTGGCCAGGGCGGAGTGCCCGTCGTAGAGCCGGATGAAGGCGGGGGCGCCGCCGATGGCGTCCTCGATCAGGGCCCGGTCGAGGGGGCGGCCGCCGAAGGCGTTGTGGTCCAGGCCCCAGGCGACGATCCAGCCCTCGGTCCGTTCGGCCGCCGCCAGGGCGGCGCGCAGCTGGTCGAGGTCGCGGACGGCGGTGAGGTCCGTGCCGGTGGCCATCTCCAGGCCCCAGACGGGGTGGCTGTGCGCATCGACCAGGCCGGGCGTGAGGGTGGCCCCGGACAGGTCGATGTGCTCGGTTCCACTGCCGCGCCACTCGCGCAGCCCGGCCTCGTCGCCGACCGCGGTGATCACCCCGTCCTTGACGGCCACGGCGGTGGCTTCCGGCCGGGCCGGGTCGAGGGTGCGGACGCGGGCTCCGGTGAGGAGGAGGTCGGCTGCGGACACGGTGGGGCTCCTTAGACGGTGGTGGTGGCGGGGGCGGTGGTGGCCGCCGTCTTCGGCGACGAGGATGCCGGCGGCTCGGCTGCGAACCGGGCGTACACCTCGGGCTTGTTGCGCTTCAGCCGGTGGGCGATTGCGAGTCCGGCCAGGAAGACCGCGGGCACCAGCGAGACGAGCACGATGTTCACGCCGGTCGAGGCGCCGGAGAACAGCTCGATATGGTCGGTGACCAGGAAGATCGCGGCCGCCAGCAGCACCGCGGCGACGACCGGCGCGACGACGGTACGGAATCTGCCCTCGCCGTGCGCGAACCGGCGGAAGTACAGCGGGACGGCGATCGCGGCGAGCAGCTGGAGCAGCATCAGGCCGAGCATTCCCGGGGTGTTGACCCAGAGCAGCAGTTGCGCGTACGGATCGGCGCCGGCCGCGGCGAAGCCGATGACGACCACGGCTCCGAGTGCGATCTGGGCGAGCCCGGCCACGTAGGGGGAACGGTGGCGGGGGTGGACGCGGCCCAGGGCGGCGGGCAGCACCCCTTCCTCGGAGAGCGCGAGTCCGTACCGGTTGATGGCGTTGTGGAAGGCGAGCAGCGAGGCGAGGACGCTGGTGACGATGAGGATGTGCATCAGGTCCGCGGCCCAGGAGCCGACGTAGTGGGTGATGGCGGAGAAGAACAGACCGCCCGGGTCGGTGGCGGCGGCCTCGACCACGTCCGCGTCGCCGAACGCCTGGATGACGGTCCAGACGATGAACGCGTAGAAGAGTCCGAGGAACGCGACGGCGATGTAGGTGGCACGGGGGACGGTGCGGTCCGGGTTCCGTGCCTCGCGCCGGTAGATCACCGTGGACTCGAAGCCGGTGAACGCGGCGAACGCGCAGGCCAGCACGGCTGCCGTACCGGGTACGAGGACATTGCCGGGGGCGAACGAGGCGAGCGAGATCCCGTCGGCACCGCCGCCCAGCAGCACCCCGCCGGCGAGCAGTACGAGGATGCCCGTCTCCGCGACGAGCAGCACCCCGAGGACCTTGGCGCCGAAGTCGATGGAGCGGAAGCCGCCGTACCAGATGAGCAGCAGTCCGGCGAGGGAGACCGGCAGCCAGGGGATGTCGATGCCCCACAGGGCCTGGGCGGTGTCGGCGGTGGCGGAGCCGAGCAGTCCGTAGATGCCGATCTCCATGCCGTTGTAGCCGAGCATCGCGACCAGGGCGGCGGCGATGCCGACGGGGCGGCCCATGCCCCGGGTGATGTACGCGTAGAACGCGCCGCTGCTGCGGACATGGCGGCTCATCGTGGTGAACCCGATGGCGAAGACCGCGAGGGTCACCCCGGCCAGCAGGTAGCCGACGGGGGCACCGATGCCGCCGAGCAGGATGGCGATCGGGGCGACTCCGGCCATCACCGTGAGCGGGGCGGCCGCCGAGACGACGAAGAAGGCGATGTCGGCGGTGCCGAGGGTGCCTTTTCTGAGGGTTGGCACATCCATGTGAAAGGGGGAGCCCTTCTGCGACTGGCGGGGGGCAGGGACCGGCAACCGGAAATCTAAAGGCTTTCGGTTTCGCGCAATGTAGCCTCACCCACGGGTATCCGGGAAGACCTCCCGGTGGACACACGTCAGGAGAACCACGCATGGGACGGCCGCGCACACCGCTGCTGGACCGGGAGCGCATCACCACCACGGCGCTCGAACTCATCGACGAGCAGGGCGAGTTCAGCGTCCCGCAGATAGCCCGGAGGCTCGGGGTGCAGACCGGGTCGCTCTACCACCATGTGGACGGAAGGGGCGGCGTCGTCGAGCTCGTCCGGGAGCGGGTGTGCGCCGCGATCGACTCCGCGACCCTCGACGTGGAGCCCTGGGACGCGGCCCTGACGGCCTGGGCCCGCTCCTACCGTTCCGCCTTCGCCGCCCACCCCCGCGCGATCCCGCTGCTGACGACGTCACCGGTGCGCGCCCCGAAGGTCCTGGAGCACTACGAGCGGGCGGTCCGGCTGCTGCTGGGTGTCGGCTTCGCGTTGCCCGAGGTGATGGCGGTGATCACCGCACTGGAGAACCTGGTCCTGGGCTCGGCGCTGGACCTGGCGGCCCCGGAGACGATGTGGGAGCTCCCCGACGACACCGCGACCCCGCACCTCGCACAGGCGCTGGCCACGGTGGGCAGGGGCCGGGCGGACGCGGCGTTCGAACTGGCGCTGGGCGCGTTCATCGGGCACTGCCGCGGCCTGCAGGCCGCGAAGGAGGCGTGACGGTCCGGCACGCGGCGCGGTGGCGCGGGCGCTTGGGGCGGTCGGCCGGTACGTGGCTGCGCGGCGCGGTGACGCGCGGTTGCGCCTGCGTGACGCCGGTACGTGTCCGCGTGGCGCGGTGGCGCCGGTACGCCTCCCGTCTCACGCCCCGTAGAACCGCTCCTCCACCACCGCCCGCGCCCGCCGGGTGATCCGCCGGTAGTCGTCCAGCATGTCCCCGACATGACCCGGCTCGTATCCCAAGTACCGCCCGACCGCGGTCAGTTCACGCGGACCCGACGGGAAGGTGTCGCCCGGCCGGCCGCGTACCAGCATCACCGCGTTGCGCACCCGGGTCGCCAGCACCCACGCCTCGTCCAGCGTCTGCGCGTCCTCGCCGGAGATCAGCTCCGCGGCACGCGCCGCGGCCAGTGCCTCGCGGGTGCGGGTCGTCCGCAGCCCCGGTTCCACCCAGCCGTGCTGCATCTGCATCAGCTGGACCGTCCACTCGACATCGCTCAGCCCGCCGCGCCCCAGCTTGGTGTGGAGCGTCGGATCGGCACCGCGCGGCAGCCGCTCGGACTCCATCCGGGCCTTGAGACGCCGGATCTCGCGGACCGCGTCCTCGCCCAGGCCCTCCATCGGATAGCGCAGCGTATCGATCGACTCGATGAATTCACGGCCGAGTTCGGCGTCGCCCGCGACCGGCTCGGCGCGCAGCAGCGCCTGGCTCTCCCAGACCAGCGACCAGCGCCGGTAGTAGGCCTCGTACGACGCCAGCGTACGCACCAGCGGTCCGCTCTTGCCCTCCGGCCGCAGATCCGCATCGATGATCAACGGCGGGTCGACAGTGGGAAGTTGGAGCAGCCGGCGCATCTCGGCGACCACCGCGTTCGCGGCCCGGCCCGCCTCCTGCTCGTCGACGCCCTCGCGCGGCGAGTGGACGAACAGCACATCGGCGTCGGAGCCGTAGCCGAGCTCGTGGCCGCCGAAGCGGCCCATGCCGATGACCGCGAACCGGGTGGGGAGGGTGTCCCCCCACTGCTCGCGCACCGCGGCGCGCAGGGCGCCCGCGATCGTGACGGCGTTCAGATCGGTGACCGCGCTGCCCACCCGGTCGACCAGGGCCCCGGGATCCTCCTCGGCGGGGTTCTCCTCCGTACCGTACGAGCCGATGAGGTCCGCGGCCGTGGTCCGGAACAGCTCGCGCCGGCGCACCCCGCGGACCGCGGCGACGGCGGATTCCGCACCGTCCGCGCGCCCCACCGCGGCCAGCACCTCCTGCTCCAGGTGCTCCCGGGTACGCGGCTTCAGCCCCTGCGGGTCGCCGAGCAGCGCCACCGCCTCGGGGGCGCGCAGCAGCAGGTCGGGGGCGAGCCGGCCGGCCGACAGGACCCGGGCGAGGTTCTCCGCGGCGGCGCCCTCGTCCCGCAGCAGCCGCAGGTACCAGGGGGTCTTGCCGAGGGCGTCGGACACCTTGCGGAAGCCGAGCAGCCCGGCGTCCGGGTCCGCGGAGTCGGCGAACCAGCCGAGCAGCACCGGCAGCAGGGTCCGCTGGATGGCGGCCTTGCGGGACACCCCGGAGGACAGCGCCTCCAGATGCCGCAGCGCGGCGGCCGGATCGGCGTAGCCGAGCGCTTCGAGCCGGTGCACCGCCGCCTTCGCGCTGAGCCGGGACTCACCGGGTGCGAGCTGGGCGACGGCGTCGAGCAGCGGCCGGTAGAACAGCTTCTCGTGCAGCCGCCGCACCACGGACGCGTGCCGCTTCCACGCCTGGTTGAGCTCGGTGATCGGATCCGTGCGCATCCCGAGGGAGCGCCCGAGCCGCCGCAGGCCGGGGGCGTCCTCCGGGACGAGATGGGTGCGGCGCAGCCGGTAGAGCTGGATGCGGTGCTCCATGGCGCGCAGGAAGCGGTAGGCGTCGTCCAGTTGCGCGGCGTCCACCCGGCCGACGTAGCCGCCCGCGGCGAGTGCGCGCAGGGCCGACAGCGTGGTGCCGCTGCGCAGGGTGGCGTCGCTGCGGCCGTGCACCAACTGGAGGAGCTGTACGGCGAATTCGACGTCCCGCAGCCCGCCGGGGCCGAGCTTGATCTCGCGGTCTATGCGGTCGGCGGGGATGTTGTCGACGACGCGGCGGCGCATCTTCTGCACGTCGGGGACGAAGTTCTCGCGGTCCGCGGCCTGCCAGACGAGCGGCGAGACGGCGTCCACGTACTCCGCGCCGAGCTCGGGGTCGCCGGCCACCGGCCGGGCCTTGAGCAGCGCCTGGAACTCCCAGGTCTTGGCCCAGCGCTGGTAGTACGCGAGGTGCGAGGACAGCGTGCGCACCAGGGGTCCGTTGCGGCCCTCGGGACGGAGGTTGGCGTCGACGGGCCAGATGGTGCCCTCGACGGTCGTGTCGGAGCAGATCCGCATCATGTGCGCGGCCAGCCGGGTGGCGGCCTGCACGGCCGCACTCTCCTCGAAGCCTTCGATGGGTTCCGCGACGAAGATCACATCGACGTCGGAGACATAGTTCAGCTCGTGCCCACCGCACTTGCCCATCGCGATGACGGCGAGCCGGCACCGGGCGGCGTCGGCGGGTGCGGCCGTACGGGCGATGGCGAGCGCCGCCCGCAGGGTCGCGGTGGCCAGGTCGGCCAGTTCGGCGGCGGCCTCGGCGACGTCCGTCGTACCGCACACGTCACGGGCCGCTATGGCCAGCAGGCAGCGGCGGTAGGCGACGCGCAGCGAGTCGGGGTCGTCGGCCCCGGCGAGACCCTGCTCGAACTCGGCCACGCCGGGGTGGAGGTCGGTGGCCTCGTAGGTGACGAGGGCCTGCCAGTCGCGGGGGTGGCGGGCGAGGTGGTCGCCGAGCGCCTCGGAGGCACCGAGCACCCCGAGCAGCCGGTCCCGCAGCGGTTTGGCGGTGACGAGCGTGTCCAGCAGGACCCGGCGCTCGTCCGCCTCCTCGGCCTCCACCAGCCGGGCGAGCCCCTGCAGGGCCAGATCGGGGTCGGCGGTGGCGCCGAGGGCTTCGAGCAGGACCGGGTCGGAGCGTACGGAGGACAGCTCGGGCAGGTCCAGGAGCCGCTCGGCGGCGGAGGGGTCGGTGAAGCCGTGCCGCAGCAGTCGGGTGAACGTGCTGCTCCTGCGCCCCGGCACCGTCGTCATTCCGTGCTCTCCCGCTCGCCGCTCACACACCATCCAGCGTTCCGAGCCTAGCCCCGCTCCGGGAAATCCGGCGCGGGTGCGCGGTCCGCACTTCGCGGGCACGATCTCTTCCAGGAGCAGACCGGGAGGCCCGCATGTCAGGATTCGAACCCTACGCCGAGCTGGCCGGCGACTACAGCGACAAGCACGCGACGGCCTGCCCGTGGTCGACGGCGAGGGACCTGCTGACCAGGGCGGAGCTGTACTGGCTGTCCACGGTCCGCCCGGACGGCCGCCCGCACGTCACTCCGCTGATCGGGGTGTGGGCGGACAGCGCGCTGCACTTCGCCACCGGCGCCGAGGAGCGCAAGGCCCGGAACCTGGCCGCCAACCCCGAGGTGGTGCTGACGACCGGCAGCAACACCATGTCGGAGGGGCTCGACGTGGTGGTCGAGGGCCGGGCGGAACGGGTGACGGACGACCGCCGGCTGAGCCTGCTGGCCACGGCCTGGGAGGCGAAGTACGGCCCGGAGTGGCACTTCGACGTCCGGGCCGGCACCTTCGTGAACGCCGGGCACTCGGCACTGGTGTTCCAGGTGCGCCCCCGCAAGGCCTTCGGCTTCGGCAAGGGCGCCCGCTTCAGCCAGACGCGGTGGCGGTTCAGCTGATCGTGTCGCCCCCACGGGGGGCGTCCGGGCCGGGTCTGGTCGCGATGACGACGGTCGCGTACAGCTCCTCGGAGCGGACCACGCGCGGGATAAGGCCGCTGCGGGCGACGGTCTCCTCGGCCCGTGCCGCCTGCCGTTCGCTCGTCTCGACCAGCAGATGCCCGCCCGGTGCCAGCCATCGCGGGGCCTCGGCGGTGACCCGCCGCAGGACGTCGAGGCCGTCCGGGCCGCCGTCGAGCGCCACCCGCGGCTCATGGATACGGGCCTCCGGGGGGAGCAGCTCGACGTCGTCGGTGGGTACGTACGGCACATTGGCGAGCAGGATCCCCACCCGGCCGCGCAGCGATCCGGGCAGCGGCCCGAAGAGGTCGCCCTCGTACACCTCGCCCGCCCCGCCGATGTTGCGGCGGGCGTACCGCACGGCGGCGGGTTCGACGTCCGCGGCGTGCAGTTCGACCCGGCCCAGTCCTGCGGCGAGCGCGGCGCCGAGGGCTCCCGATCCGCAGCAGAGGTCGACGACGACCGCTCCGGGCCCGGCGAGGGCGGCGGCCTGCCGGACCAGGAACTCGGTGCGGCGGCGGGGTACGAAGACGCCGGGGCCGACGGCGATCCGCAGACCGCCGAACTCGGCCCAGCCGAGGACGTGTTCCAGGGGGAGGCCGGCGACCCGCCGTTCGACCATGGCGGCGGCCTCGGCGGGGCCGGTGGCCGTGGAGACGATCAACTCCGCCTCGTCCTCGGCGAATACGCAGCCGGCGGCGCGGAGGGTGGTGACCACGGTGGAGACGGAGAACGGTGTGGTGGGAAGCGACATGAGCGGAGCCTTTCGGAGAAGCCGATGGGCGCTCCGCAGCCGCACAGACCCTATGTCGGGTCGACCACGCGGTCACGAGGGACGAGCACCCAGCCTGATACAGCGGTAATGGGTCTCACCTCCTCGGTCGGTCCCCGTACGGGGATGCGTCACACTACACCAGTCGCCGGACGGGCCCCGGCCCCGGCCGCCGCGCTCAGCGCGCGGTCCCCACCGCCACCGGTGACGACCCTCCCTCCACGGCCACGCGGGGCGTCCCCGTCCCGTCCGCCGGGACGGTCCAGACGTCGCTCCCCCGGCCCGAGGCGCCCGGCAGCCCGTAGGCGAGCGTGTCGTCGTCCAGCCAGGCCGCCTGGTCGTCGACGCTGCGCTGCTCCGCGAGCGGGGTCTCGCGCATGGTGCGCAGGTCGAGGACGTACAGCCGCCAGGGCGCCGCCGCGTCGTCGGAGACCTTCTTCTTGAAGGCGAGCCGGGTGTTGTCGGGCGAGAGGGAGGGGCACTCGACGTTCTGTCGCAACGCCTTCGCCGTCCAGTCCCGCATGTTCCCCTCGACGAGGTAGGTGCGGCCCTTGGTGGAGACCGTCGCGTAGAAGCGGTTGTCGTCGCGGGCGAAGGTCACGCCCCAGTAGTTGACGTCGGGGGCGTGGTAGCGGGCGCCGTCGATGGTGAGCTGGATGTTCTCGATGGACTTGATGAGGTAGCCGGTGCGCAGATCGAGGATGGCGGTGCGGGTGGAGAAGGCGGTGGTGGCGTACGAGTCGCCGGTCGCGAACACCGTCCAGGACAGCATCCGTCCGGAGGCGGAGACCCGGGCGCGGTTGGGAAGGCCCGGCACGGTGATCCGGCGTTTCTCGCGCAACTGCCGGTCGAGGACGATCGCGTACGTCCTGGGCAGCACCCCGGGCCTGGCGCGCAGGCAGAGCGCGCCTTCCTCGGAGGCGTAGAACCGGTCGCAGGCGGGCCCGCCGGTGGTACGGGCCCGGGCGGCACGCGCGCCCGTGGTACGGACTTGGGGAGCGGCGCCGGCCAGCGGCCGGCGGGCGACGCGTCCGCTGGCCGTGTCGCGGAAGTACAGCGCGGGTCCGGTGAGGGCGAACGAGGCGTCGGCCTCGGTCCGTTCCCCCTTCGTCCGCTGCTGCGCGTGCATCACGTACCCGACGGAACCGCCCGCGAGGAGCAGCACCGCGGCCACCACGACGGCGATCCGGGCCCGGGGGCCCAGCGGGTTCGCGGTTCCGGGAATCCTGGCACTCATGCGGTCCGCCTTTCGGGGATCTGGGCTCCCGGCTCTTCGGGAGCGGGGGCGCCCGACGGGTCGCGCGGCAGCAGCGCCCAGCCGCCCGCGAGGGCGAGAAGCAGGACCGAGACCGCCGCCCACAGCGCGGGGCCGGGCCCCCACAGGGTCCAGGCCGCGCCGAAGCCCGCCGCGGCGAGCATCCGGGCCAGCGCCTGGCCGGTCTGGAGCACGGCGAGTCCGCCCGCCCGGCCGTCGGCGGGCAGTACGGGTCCGGCGAGGGCCATCAGCACGCCGTCGGTGGTGGCGTAGAAGACGCCGAGCAACGCGAGGACGGGCACCAGGAGCAGCGGGGCCGGTCCGCCTGCGGGGGCGAGCAGCGTGGCGTACACGCCGAGCAGGGCGAGGTGTCCGTACAGGAACGGCAGCCGCCGGCCGACCCGGTCGGCGATCCGGCCCGCCGGGACGGCCAGCAGCAGGTAGCAGGCGGCGGCGCCGAGCGGCAGCAGCGGGAACCAGCTGACGGGGAGGTCGAGCCTGCGCTGGAGCAGGAGGTAGACGAAGGCGTCGCCGACAGTGGCGGCACCGAGCAGGGAGGCCGCGGCGAGGATCCGCCGGAAGGCGGGGTCGCGCAGGGCCGTGAACGGCTTGCGTCTGCGGGGCGCCGGAGCCGGGGGCGCGGGGGCCGGCCCGTGCCCGGGAACGTACAGGACGAGGAGCAGCACCCCGAGCAGGCCGACGCAGAAGCTGACGACGAACACCGTGTCGTAGGCGTCGGCGGTCGCCCAGAGCAGGGCGAAGGCGGCGAGCGGGCCGAGCAGGGCGCCCGTGGTGTCCATCGCCCGGTGCACTCCGAAGGAGCGGCCGAGCACCCCGGGCGGACTGCTGAGGGTGATCAGGGCGTCGCGGGGTGCCGTACGGATGCCCTTGCCGACCCGGTCGGTGGCGAGGGCGGCAGCGATCCCGGCGGTGGCGCCGCCCGCGAGCAGCAGGCCGATCCGGGAGAGCGCGGAGAGGGCGTAGCCGAGCCCGGCGACTCGTTTGTGGCTGCGGCCGCGGTCGGCGGCGTACCCGCCGAGCAGCCGTACGACGGCGGCGGCGCCGTTGAACAGGCCGTCCAGGAAACCGAATTGGAGGGGTGAGAGACCGAGTCCGAGGACCAGGTAGAGCGGCAGCACCGCGGTGACCATCTCGGAGGAGATGTCGGTGACGAGGCTGACCGTGCCGAGTGCGAGGACGGTGCCGGGGACCCGCCGGCCCGCCCCGCCGGTGCGGGGCGGGGCCGGCGTGTCCCGGCGGCCTGTGGTCGCCAGGTACATCAGTGGCAGGTGTACTTCGGGCTGGTGTCCTTGGTCTCACCGTCGGTGCCGACGTAGTTCCAGCTGTAGCCGGAGTCGGTGAAGTCCATCTTCAGGACGCCGTATTCACCGCTGATCCGCTTCTGACTGTTGGGCTGGACCTCCTCGATGGGGTAGGGCTCGGCGCCGCCCATCCCGCCGACGATCTCGGTGATCCCGTCGGCGACGGCCTTCCCGTCGGGGTTCTGCGGGGCGAACCGCTCGTAGTGGTGGTCGTGCCCGTTGAGCACGAGGTCGGCCTTGGCCCCGTAGAGGATCTTCCAGATGGGCCTGCTGACCGGGTCGTTGCCGTGCCCGCCCGAGGAGTACAGCGGGTGGTGCCAGTAGGCGGCGATGCACGCCTTGCTGTTCTTGGCGAGGTCGGCCTTGAGCCAGTCGGTCTGCGCGCTCTTGTCGAAGGAGTTGGAGTCGAGGGCGATGAAGTGCCAGTTGCCCTCGTCGTAGCTGTAGTAGGTCTTGCCCTGGGGGTAGGCGATGGCGCCGAAGTACGCCTTGTAGCCCGCCAGCGCCCCGGCCGGGTCGTACGTCTCGTGGTTGCCGGGCACCGGACGCGTCTTGTCCTTGAAGGCGCCCCAGGTCTTGTCGTAGTAGGCGCGGAAGTCGGCGATCCGGGCGTCGTCGTACTGGTTGTCGCCCATTGTCAGATAGAACTTCGGGTTGATCTTCTGGGCCAGCGTCGCGGTCCTGGGGTGGGCGCAGTCGCTGTCGGAGGCGGTGCACTGGGCGGCGATGTCACCGGCGGCGACCACGGTGAACGCGCCGGTCTGCGGGGGCTCGCTGCCTGGGGTGCCGTACACCTCCACCTCGTGGAGCGAGTAGCCGTAGGCGGTGCCGCGCGCGGTGCCGTACACGCGCAGGTGGCGGCCCTTGCCGGAGAGGGAGGCCCAGTCGTCGGTGCCGCCGTTCCCGGCCGTCTCCTCGGCGAGCCGGGTCCAGTTGGTGCCGTCGGCGGAGATCTCGATCCGGTACGCCTTGGCGTACGCGTCCTCCCAGCTCAGCTTGACCCGTGTGACCTCGGCACGGGCGCCGAGGTCGACGCTCAGCCACTGCGGGTCCTTGCCCTCGGCGCTCGCCCAGCGGGTGGCCGGGTCGCCGTCGAAGGCGTTCTGCGGTCCGAGGCCGGAGCCTTCGTCGGAGGAGGAGGTGGCGGCCCTGCCGCGCGAGATGAGGGGGTCGGCGGCGGCGGCCCGTTCGGGGTAGGCGAGCAACAGGCCGCCGATGAGGACCAGTACGGCGGCGACGACCACGCCCACCGTACGGCGCCGCGTGGGCGTGAGGAGCAAAGCTGAGCCGTTCGGATGCATCCCTGGACTCCTGGCCTTGTGGGGGTGGCGAGAGCTGTGCATCGGTACATGTGACCCCGCACCCCCGAGTACAGGCAGGTGGCGGGGACTTGGTGGCCGGGCCAGAGCTCTCACTGAGCGCGTCATGCCCGCACGACGGACACCGCGCCAGGCCACCGCCGGGAATGCTAGCGAACAGTAAACTTTCCTACCAGTCCCCCAACTGGCTTCGTTCCGCGGCCTGTTCGGCACTCGGTTCGACACCGCACGGCGGCCGGACGCACTCCGGGCCGGAGGCATTCCGCCTCCGGCCCGGACCGTGGTCGTGTGGTCGCGAAGTGGCTACAGCACCGGCAGCAGCGCCTTCAGCTCGAAGGCGGTGACCTCGGAGCGGTACTCCTCCCACTCCTGCTTCTTGTTGCGCAGGAAGAAGTCGAAGACGTGCTCACCGAGCGTCTCGGCGACCAGTTCGCTCTTCTCCATCAGCGCGATCGCCTCGCCCAGGTTCTGCGGCAGCGGCTCGATGCCCATCGCGCGGCGCTCCGCGTCGGACAGCGCCCAGACGTCGTCGTCGGCGCCGGCCGGGAGTTCGTAGCCCTCCTCTATGCCCTTGAGGCCTGCGGCGAGGAGCACCGCGTACGTCAGGTAGGGGTTGGCGCCGGAGTCGATGGAGCGGACCTCCACGCGGGCGGAGCCGGTCTTGCCGGGCTTGTACATCGGGACGCGGATCAGCGCGGAGCGGTTGTTGTGGCCCCAGCAGATGTACGAGGGCGCCTCGCCGCCGGCGCCCGCGGCACGGGAGGAGCCGCCCCAGATGCGCTTGTAGGAGTTGACCCACTGGTTGGTGACGGCGGAGATCTCGGCCGCGTGGGTGAGCAGGCCCGCGATGAAGGAGCGGCCGACCTTGGAGAGCTGGTACTCGGCGCCCGACTCGTAGAAGGCGTTGCGGTCGCCCTCGAAGAGGGAGAGGTGGGTGTGCATGCCCGAGCCGGGGTACTCGGAGAACGGCTTCGGCATGAACGTCGCCTGCACGCCCTGCTCCAGCGCGACCTGCTTCATCACCAGGCGGAAGGTCATGATGTTGTCGGCGGTGGAGAGCGCGTCCGCGTACCGCAGGTCGATCTCCTGCTGGCCGGGAGCGCCCTCGTGGTGACTGAACTCGACCGAGATGCCCATGGACTCGAGCATGGTGATCGCCTGGCGGCGGAAGTCCATGCCGACGTTCTGCGGGGTGTGGTCGAAGTAGCCGGAGCTGTCGGCGGGGGTGGGGCGGCTGCCGTCGACCGGCTTGTCCTTCAACAGGAAGAACTCGATCTCCGGGTGGGTGTAGAAGGTGAAGCCCAGGTCGGAGGTCTTGGCAAGGATGCGCTTGAGGACGTAGCGCGGGTCGGCGAAGGACGGCGAGCCGTCGGGCATCAGGATGTCGCAGAACATCCGGGCCGTGCCGGGGGCCTCCGCCCGCCACGGCAGGATCTGGAACGTGCCCGGGTCCGGCTTGGCGATCATGTCGGATTCGTACACCCGGGCGAAGCCCTCGATGGCCGAGCCGTCGAAGCCGATCCCCTCGTCAAATGCCTGTTCCAGCTCGGCGGGGGCGACGGCGACGGATTTGAGGTAGCCGAGGACATCGGTGAACCACAGCCGTACGAAGCGGATGTCGCGCTCCTCAAGCGTCCTGAGGACGAATTCCTGCTGCTTGTCCATAGCCACATCCTTGCAGTTCAAACGGTCCGTTCACCACCGCCCGGGGAGGGGAGAAGCTCCAGTATCACGACCCGGGATTTCACCCAGATTACGCACACGAAGTGAGATGGAGCACCCGGCCACCCACTACGATCGGCGCCCATGGCGCGCAGGGGGTGGAGCGGCTTCGCGACCGCCCCGCGCGGGCCGGTTCTCCTGGCCTCCCGCCATCCGTTCCCGCCCCTTCCCAGAAGGACCTGACGAATGAGTTTCGACCCCAGGACCCCCATGGCCCAGCACGACGCCCACCGCGCGCGGCAGCGCCGCGACCGTGCCCTGGCCATAGGCCTGAGCGTGCTCGTCGTCGTGGGCCTGGTCGGTTTCGGCTCGTACATGGTGCTGGAGAAGTCCGAGGCGTCCGAGCAGAAGCCGGCCGCCCCGGCGTCGGACGCCAAGGCGCCCTCGGCCGAGCAGAAGAAGCCTGCCGACGGGTCGATCCCGGGGCTGCGGACGTGGGACGCGACGAAGCTGACCCGCAACCACGTCAGCGGGACCGTCGCGTACCCGATGAAGCCACCGGTCGGCGGTGACCACAACCCCGTATGGATGAATTGCGACGGCGAGGTGTACACCAAGGCTCTCCCCGATGTGAACGCCGTGCACTCGCTGGAGCACGGATCGGTGTGGGTGACGTACACGGACAAGGCCCCGAAGGCCGATGTGGCCGAGCTCGCCGAGCGGGTCGGCCGGACGCCGTACTCGCTGATGAGCCCGTACGAGGGCCAGTCCGGGGCGATCATGCTGACCGCCTGGGGCAAGCAGGTGACGGTGGACGGCGCCGACGACCCGCGGGTCGACCGGTTCTTCTCGCAGTTCGTGCAGGGGCCGCAGACGCCCGAGCCCGGTGCGACGTGCACGGGCGGGCGGGGGGCGCCGTGAGAGAGGTGAAGCCTGTCCGGCGCGTCGAGTGGGTGGCCGGCTCCGCCGTGGTGCTCGCGCTGCTGTTCGCGGGGGTGGCGACGGTCGCCTCCGCGCGCGGGGACGGGAGCGGGGCGGACCGCGCCGCGCCCGCGCCGCACACGCCCGCGGTGGACTCGGCGGACGCCGGGTTCGCCCGCGACATGGCGGTCCACCACCAGCAGGCCGTGGAGATGTCCTTCATCGTCCGCGACCGCACGAAGGACGAGGAGGTGCGCCTGCTCGCGTACGACATCGCCAATACACAGGCCAATCAGCGCGGCATGCTGCTCGGCTGGCTGGATCTGTGGGAGCTGCCGAAGGCGACCTCGGGGCAGCCGATGGGCTGGATGACAGCCGGGCACGAAGGGCACTCGGCAAAGGGCATGGACGGGATGGAGGGCATGGGAACCGGCTACCGGGCCCATGACGGCTCCCTCATGCCCGGCATGGCCACCAGGACCGAGCTGGACCGGCTCCGTTCGGCGAGCGGCAGGGCGGCCGAGGTGCTGTACCTCCGGCTGATGACCGAACACCACAAGGGCGGCATCGGCATGGCCCGCGGCTGCGCCGGGCTGTGCACGGTGCCGGCGGAGAAGCGGCTCGCCCGGGGAATGGTCGAGGCCCAGCAGTCGGAGCTGGACGCGATGACCGGAATGCTGGCGGCGCGAGGCGCCGGTCCCCGGTCCTGAAGATTCCCTCCGAGCCGCAGGTGCACCCGAACGGGTGATAGCGGTCGCGTCCCCCGAACGGGCCCATGACGATGGGTTCGCTCGGGGGCGTACAGCAATGCCCATCGGCACGCAGGAGGAATCCCTCATGACCACTGCCAAGGACATCATGCACACCGGGGCCACGTGGATCCCCGCGCACGAGACGCTCGACCGGGCCGCGCAGCTGATGCGCGACCACAAGGTCGGCGCGCTGCCCATCTCGGCCAAGGGCGCGCAGGACCGGATGATCGGCATTCTCACGGACCGGGACATCGTGGTCGGCTGCGTGGCCATGGGCCACGATCCGTCGAGGATGACGGCGGGCGACCTCGCCCAGGGCACCCCTCGCTGGATCGATTCGGAGGCGGGTGTGGAGATGGTTCTGGAGGAGATGCAGACGCATCGGATCCGTCGGCTTCCGGTGGTCGAGAACAAGAAGCTGATCGGCATGATCAGCGAAGCCGACCTGGCGCAGCACCTCACCGAGGAGCAGATCGCCGGCTGGGCGGAGAAGGTCTACGCGCGCGGCTGACCGGCCGCGCGCACCCGGTTCCGCAGTCCGCTGTCGATGGCCCGGTACCCCTGCCAGGGGTGCCGGGCCATCGCGCCACCCTCCCCCGCCGGAGCCCCTGCCGCTGTGGCGAAACGCCTCCGCGCGCGTCGGATACCCGGCGGGGGTAGTGTGCTCGACATGACCCTGAGTGGATATGCGACATACGGACAGTTGTTGCTGTTCATGTCGCTTCTCATCGGGATCCTCCACCTTCTCAGGGGCGTCGCGGACCGGGGCGCGCCACTGCCGGGGCCGGGTCCCCGGCCCGGTGCCGCCCGTTCCGCCCCGTTGTCGGTGCTGCGCATATAGAGGGGGCGCGCCTCCCCCTCCCCAGCAGACCGAAATACCGACAACACCCCGAGGTGCACTCCGTCATGCGCACTCCACCCACCCGACGCGCCGTGCTCGGCGCCGCTGTCGCCGTCGCCGGTTCGGCGGTACTGGCCGCCTGCTCCGACGAATCCGACCCGGGCCGCGGCGGCGCGAACGCCGGTGACACGAACCACGGCAGCGCGAACCACGGGGTCTCCCCCGGCAGGAAGTCCGATGGCGAGTACGTCTCCCCCGACGGGAAGGAGGTCGCGGCGGCCGAGGCCGAGCGGGGCTCCGGCCCCGTACGGAAGATCGACCTGGTCGCCACTCCGTCCCGGCTCGATCTGGGCGGCGGGCTCACCGTCGGCTCCTGGGCGTACGACGCCCGGCTGCCCGGCAAGGAGCTCCGGGTCACGACGGGTGACACCCTGGCCCTCACCCTCGCCAACCACCTGCCCGCGGAAACGTCTCTGCACTGGCATGGGCTCAATGTGCGCAACGACATGGACGGCGTGCCCGACCTGACCCAGGCACCCATCAAGCCCGGTGCGGAATACGCCTACCGGTTCACCGTGCCGCACGCGGGGACGTACTGGTTCCACCCGCACACGGGCGTCCAGCAGGACCGCGGGCTGTACGCGCCGCTGATCGTCGAGGACCCCAAGGAGCCGCTCAAGTACGACAAGGAGTGGGTCGTCGTCCTGGACGACTGGGTCGACGGGGTGGACGGCTCGACGCCGGACTCGGTGATGTACGAGCTCAGCGGGGGCCGGGGCGGCATGAACCACGGCAGCGGCGCGCACGGCGCCCCCGCCAAGCCCGCCAAGGGCCGCACCGGACCCTCGCGGATGGCCAAGGACTCCTTCAGCGAGCTGCTCGGCAGCCACGGGGGCGACGTCGCCTACCCGTACTACCTGATCAACGGCCGCACCCCGAAGTCCCCCACGTCCTTCGCCGCCAAGCCGGGCGACCGGATCCGGCTGCGCATCATCAACGCGGGCGGTGACACGGCCTTCCGGGTGGCGCTCGGCGGCCACCGGATGACGATCACCCACACCGACGGCTACCCGGTCCGGCACCGGACGACGGACGCCCTGCTGCTGGGCATGGGCGAGCGGTACGACGTCCTGGTCACCGCGGGCGACGGGGTGTTCCCGCTGACCGCGCTCGCGGAGGGCAAGAAAGCCTCGGCGCTGGCCCTGCTCCGTACCGGCACGGGGGCCGCGCCCACCGCCTCCGTGCGGCCCGAGGAGCTGTACGGCGAGCTGGTGGAGGCGTACGAGCTGATGCCGGACGGCTCCGTGGAGCTGTCCTCGCGCAAGCCCGACCGGACCCTCCGGTTCAGGATGACCGGCAGCATGAAGAAGTACGACTGGGCCTTCGACCACGAGCCGTACAACCCCCGCCAGCGCCATCCGGTGCGGGCGGGCGAGCGGGTCAGGATGGAGTTCTTCAACGTCACGGAGATGTGGCACCCCATCCATCTGCACGGGCACTCGTTCGGCCTGGTGGGGCCGGCCGGGCCGGACCACCGGGCCACCCGGCGGGGCCGGGCCGACTGGGCGCGCAAGGACACCGCGATCATCCGGCCGAACAGCTCCCTGGCCGTCGAGTTCGACGCGAACAACCCGGGGCTGTGGATGCTCCACTGCCACAACATCTACCACTCGGACGTGGGCATGATGACGGTCCTCGGCTACCGCCGCTGACCCCTTCCCGGCCTTGTTCCGGCGGGCCGCGGCCGTGATCCCGCGGCCTGCCGGGACATTGTGTCAGTCAGACGATTACACTGATGCGCGTGCCTCAACTACGTCTCGCACTGAATCAGATCGACTCGACCGTCGGTGATCTCTCCGGCAACTCCGAGGCGATCGTCCACTGGACCCGCCACTCCGCCGAACAGGGCGCCCATCTGGTGGCGTTCCCGGAGATGGTGCTGACCGGCTACCCCGTCGAGGACCTGGCCCTGCGCCCCTCCTTCGTCGAGGCCTCGCGGCAGGCGCTGCGCGCGCTCGCCGCCCGGCTCGACGCGGAGGGCTTCGGGGAACTGCCGGTCGTGGTCGGCTACCTCGACCGCTCCGAGACGGCCCAGCCCCGCTACGGCCAGCCGGCCGGCTCCCCGCAGAACGCGGCCGCGGTGCTGCACCGCGGGCAGGTCGCGCTGACCTTCGCCAAGCACCACCTGCCCAACTACGGCGTCTTCGACGAGTTCCGGTACTTCGTGCCGGGCGACTCGATGCCGGTCGTGCGGGTCCACGGCGTGGACGTGGCGCTCGCGATCTGCGAGGACCTCTGGCAGGACGGCGGCCGGGTGCCGGCCGCGCGGGCCGCCGGCGCCGGACTGCTGCTGTCGGTCAACGCCTCGCCGTACGAGCGGGACAAGGACGACACCCGGCTGGAACTGGTCCGCAAGCGGGCCCAGGAGGCGGGCTGCACCACCGCGTACCTGGCGATGATCGGCGGCCAGGACGAGCTGGTCTTCGACGGCGACTCGATCGTGGTCGACCGGGACGGCGAAGTGATCGCCCGTGCCCCGCAGTTCGCCGAGGGCAGCGTCGTACTCGACCTGGAGCTGCCGGCCGCCGCCCCTCAGCCGCCGTCCGGGGTCGTCAACGACGGGCTGCGGATCGACCACGTGGTGCTCTCCGAGGAGCCTCTCCCGGCGTACCCGGCGGAGCTGACCGGCGGGTACGCGGAGCGGTTGGACGACGACGAGGAGCTGTACTCGGCACTGGTCGTGGGCCTGCGGGCGTACGCCGCCAAGAACGGCTTCAGCAGTGTGCTGATCGGGCTCTCCGGCGGGATCGACTCGGCGCTGGTCGCGGCGATCGCCTGCGACGCGCTGGGTGCGCAGAACGTGTACGGCATCTCGATGCCCTCGAAGTACTCCTCGGACCACTCCAAGGGCGACGCGGCCGAACTGGCCCGCCGTACCGGGCTGAACTTCCGCACCGTGCCGATCGAGCCGATGTTCGACGCGTACATGGGCTCGCTGGGGCTTACCGGTCTCGCCGAGGAGAACCTCCAGGCGCGGCTGCGCGGCACGACGCTGATGGCCGTCTCCAACCAGGAGGGCCAGATCGTCCTCGCGCCGGGCAACAAGTCCGAGCTGGCGGTCGGCTACTCGACGCTGTACGGCGACGCGGTCGGGGCGTACGGCCCGATCAAGGACGTCTACAAGACGTCGGTCTTCCGCCTGGCGAAGTGGCGCAACCGGGCCGCCGAGGAGCGCGGGCAGATCCCGCCGATCCCGGAGGCGTCCATCACCAAGCCGCCCAGCGCCGAGCTGCGCCCGGGGCAGGTCGACACGGACTCGCTGCCCGACTACGACGTACTGGACCGGATCCTGGAGCTGTACGTCGACCGGGACCAGGGGCTGGACGAGATCGTCTCGGCCGGGTTCGACGCGGCGCTGGTGGCGAGGACGCTGCGGATGGTGGACACGGCGGAGTACAAGCGGCGGCAGTACCCGCCGGGCACGAAGATCTCCCCGAAGGGCTTCGGCAAGGACCGGCGGCTGCCGATCACCAACCGGTGGCGCGAATCGGGCTGAGCGGGGCGACGGGGCGGTGACCGGGCGGAACCGGCCACCGCCCCGTCGCGTCCCGGCGCGCGTCCACCGGGGGGCCGTCCGGGGCGGGCCGCACGGCCGCGCGGGCCACCACCCTCGACGCCCCGGATGGCGTTCCCGGGTCCAGCTGGTCCCGAACGGCTCAGCGCGTCACAGCTCCACGCGGGCCACGAGCGGCAGATGATCACTCTCCGTCGCCGGGAGCGTCCACGAGGACATCGGCTCGACGTCCTTCACCAGGATCTGGTCGATCCGCGCCATCGGGAACGAGGCCGGCCAGCTGAAGCCGAAGCCGTCGCCGGCCGCGCCCTGGGTGGAGCGCAGCTGGGAGGTGACCCCGTTCAGCGCACGGTCGTTCATCGTGCCGTTGAGGTCGCCGAGCAGGATGACCTTGCCGAGCCGTTCGTCGGCGATGGCCTCGCCCAGGGCGTCCGCGCTGTCGTCGCGCTGGTTGGCGGTGAATCCGGCGTGCAGCTTGACCCGTACGGACGGCAGATGGGCCACGTAGACGGCGACCTCGCCCTTCGGGGTCGTCACCGTGGAGCGCATCGCCCGGGTCCAGCCCATCTTGATGTCGACCGGCCGGGTGCCGCTCAGCGGGTACTTGCTCCACAGGCCGACGGTGCCCTGCACCGAGTGGTACCGGTAGCGGTCGGCGAGGGCCGCCTCGTACGTCGCCACCTTGCCGCTCGGCAGCTCCTGCAGGGCGATGACGTCGGCGCCGGAGGCCGCGACCTGCCGGGCGGTGCCCGCGGGGTCGGGGTTGTCGGCGTTGACGTTGTGGGTGGCCACGGTGAGATCGCCGCCGCTGCCGGACTTGTCGGTGAGCAGGCCGCCGAAGATGTTGAACCAGACCACGGCCGGCAGCAGCAGGGCGATCAGCGCGGTCGCCGAGCGGCGCACCAGGCCGAGGACCAGCAGCAGCGGGACGAACAACCCGAACCACGGCAGGAACGTCTCGGAGAGGCTGCCCAGGTTGCCGATGGTGTTCGGGATCTCGGCGTGGAAGGCCATCACGAAGGTGAGCAGGACCGAGCAGAGGGCGAGGACGATGCCGCGCCGCCAGATGCCCGGGTCCCGGGTCCATCTGTCGCGCACGTCCCGGAGCCGGGATCCCGTTCCGGCGCGCTCCGGTTCCGCACGGTCGTTCCCGGTGTCCGCTCCGTACGCCTGCACCATCGCGCTGTCCTCACTGCCTTGCCGTGCATTTCGCCGCGTCCACGACCCTAGGCGATGGGCGGCGGGTTTCCTGCCGTCGACGACGGCCGTACTGCCACAAGGACGAATGGCGAGGTCCGGCGGGTTCCGGCCGTTCGGGGTCCGCCGGGGCTTGTGACAGAACGATCACACTCGGGCGGGTCCGGTTCCGCAGCGGTCGGGCGTGCGGGAGTGCCGGGTGCCCGGGTGTGTCAGGCGCCGGCGGCCGGGCGGGGCGCCAGGCCCTCGACCAGGACCTGGACGATGCGGTCGGCGAGGTCCTCGGGCAACGGCGCGTCGGGCCGGTGGATGGTGCGTACGAGCATGGGCCCCAGGAACAGGTCGTCCATGAGCCCCACGTCCAGGTCCGCGCGGAGCTCCCCGGCGTCGACCGCGCGCTGCACGGCACCCAGCATGGCGACGCGGCGGGGCGCGATGACATTGCGGTGGTACTCCGCCCACAGCTTGGGGTGGCTCTTCATCTGGGCGAACACGTTGTACAGCAGGACCGAGGAGCGCTGGGCCAGGCCGCGCCTGCGCAGCGACTCCAGCAGCAGCCGCAGGTCGTCGAGACCGGCGGTGCCGGAGACGGCGGGCTCCGGCGGCTCCATGTCCCTCAGGACGTCGACGAAGAGCTCCTCCTTGCCGCTCCACCGCCGGTAGATGGTCGCCTTGCCGACTCCCGCGGTCCGGGCTATCCGCTCGATGGACAGACCCGCCAGGGGCTCCCCGGACTCCAGCAGCCCGACGACGGCATCCAGGATCGCCCGTTCGGCCGCCGCGCTGCGCGGCCGTCCCCGTCGCGGTTCCGGGGCCTCCCGGACCGGCCGGTCCCGGCCTTCCACCTGTGCCTGTACCCGCACGTCGCTCCACTCCTCAGTTCTTCCGGACCGCCGGTCTCACCGGCCCGCCCCCGCCGCACGCACCGGCCGGTCGCCCCTGCCCGATTCACCGGCCCCCTGCCCGGCGGGCGCCCTCCCCGGCAGGAACAGCGCGACCACCAGGGTGCCCACCAGGGCGACGGTCGCCGAACCGACGGCGGTGACGTGCATGGCTTTCAGGAAGGCGTCGTTCGCCGAGGCGATCAGCGGGGCGCCCGCCGGGCCCAGCTTGTCAGCAATGCCGAGCGTCGCCTCGATCGACTCCCCCGCCGCCTGTCTGGCACCGGCCGGGACCGCGGCGAGGTGCCCCTCGATGGCGCCCCGGTAGACGGTGGAGAGCACCGAGCCGAGCACGGCGACCCCGAGCGCCCCGCCGACCTGCCGGAAGGTGTTGTTGACCGCCGACCCGGAACCGGCCTTCTCGCGGGGCAGCGCCTGCATCACCGAGACGGTGACCGGTGTCATCACATGGGCCATGCCCGTGCCCTGGACGAAGAAGAGCAGACACAGCACCCAGACCGGCGTGGTGCCGTCGAACAGCGCGAACGACGCGAGTCCGAACGCGACCAGCAGCATTCCGGCGGTGCAGGTGGCGCGGGCGCCGAAGCGGTCGACGAGCAGCCGGGCCCGCGGCGCGAAGAACATCTGCGCGGCGGCCAGCGGCAGGAGCATCATCCCCGCCTGCAGCGCGCTCAAGCCGCGCACGCTCTGCATGTAGAAGGCGGAGAAGAAGGTCACCCCCATCAGCGCGAAGAAGACCAGCGCTATGGCGGCGACGGCCGCGGCGAACGACGGCTCCTTGAAGTACGCGATGTCGATGGCCGGGTGGGTGCTGCGCTTCTCGTGCCAGACGAACCCGGCCAGGACGAGCAGGCCGCCGAGGCTCGACAACAGGACGAGGGGATCGGCGAAGTCGGCGAGCTGGCCGCCGCGGATGATGCCGTAGACCAGCAGCACCAGGCCGACGATGGAGAGCGCGACGCCGAGCGGGTCGGTCCGGCCCGGGTTCGGGTCCCTGGAGTCCGGCACCAGCAGCATCATCGCGATCAGCGCCACGGTCACCACGGGCACGTTGACCAGGAAGATCGAACCCCACCAGTAGTGTTCGAGCAGCAGCCCGCCGGTGATCGGGCCGATCGCGATGGCCACACCGACGCTGCCCGCCCATATGCCGATGGCCCTGGGCTGCTCCTCGCGCTCGAAGACGTTCATCAGGACGGCGAGGGTGGCCGGCATGACGAACGCGGCACCGAAGCCCATCACGGCACGCCAGGTGATCAGCTGGGCGGGCGAGCCGGACATGGCGGCCAGCGCGGAGCCGGCGCCGAAGAGCAGGATGCCGAAGAGCAGCACCTTCTTGCGGCCGATGCGGTCGCCGAGCAGGCCCGCGGTGAACAGGAATCCGGCGAAGACGAGCGTGTAGGCGTTGATCGCCCACTCCAGCTCGCTCTGGGTGGCCCCGAGGCCCGTGGGTGCGGGACTGGCGATGGTCTTGACCGCGACGTTCAGGATCGAGTTGTCCAGCACGACGATGAGCAGGCTGAACATCAGGACGACGAGGATCGCCCAGCGGCGGCGGTGGACCGCCTTCGGGATCTGGGGCACGGCAACGCGAGCACCGGACGGCATCGACATGGCAAGGAGCTTATCCGATTTCGATACGAGACCGTCTCGTATTGGAAATACGAGACCGGTCGGGTCGCCTTTTGGCCATGCCCGCACGTGCGTGTGGGGGCCCACTTCCCGTGGACCGCCACGGGATGCCACCATGGAACCGGTCCGGGGACGCCGTCAGGGCGCCTCGAGATGACGAAGGAGCCGTTCGCAATGTCGCTTCAGGCTGCGCGGAATCAGTCCGCATCCCCCGCGGGAGCCCCCGCCGACAGCAGCAAGGCGCTGTACGGAGGCAAGAGCACCCGCCGTATCTCCGTCCACGACATCGCCGCCGCCACCGAGCGCGGCGAGAAGTGGCCCATGCTCACCGCCTACGACGCGATGACCGCGTCCGTCTTCGACGAGGCCGGGATCCCGGTCATGCTCGTCGGCGACTCCATGGGCAACTGCCATCTCGGCTACGAGACCACCGTGCCCGTCACGATGGACGAGATCGCGATCCTCTCGGCCGCCGTCGTACGGGGCACCAGGCGCGCCCTGATCGTCGCGGACCTGCCCTTCGGGGCGTACCAGGAGGGCCCCGTCCAGGCCCTGCGCAACGCCACCCGGCTGATCAAGGAGTCCGGCGTCGGCGCGGTCAAGCTGGAGGGCGGCGAGCGCAGCCACGAGCAGATCGAGCTGCTGGTCGACGCCGGAATCCCGGTCATGGCCCACATCGGCCTGACCCCGCAGTCCGTCAACGCGATGGGCTACCGGGTGCAGGGACGCGGCGAGGAGGCCGCCCAGCAGATGCTGCGCGACGCCAAGGCCGTGCAGGACGCGGGCGCGTTCGCCGTGGTCCTGGAGCTCGTACCGGCCGAGCTGGCCGCCGAGGTCACCCGCACCCTGCACATCCCGACCGTCGGCATCGGCGCCGGCCCCGACACCGACGCCCAGGTGCTGGTCTACACCGACATGGTCGGGCTGACCGGCGGCAAGGTACCCCGCTTCACCAAGCAGTACGCGAACCTGCGCCAGGTGCTGGGCGACGCGGCGAAGGAGTTCGCGGAAGAGGTCGTGGGCGGCGCCTTCCCGGCCGCCGAGCACACCTTCCACTAGTCCCGCCGGCTCTGCCTGACCACTGCCCGCACCACCGACAGCCCGCCGACATCCCCCATCGGCGGGCTGTCGGCCTGCTGTCGGCGGGTTGTCGGTGGCGGCTGGTCCCATGGTGGACATGACGCGAACCGACAAGAACCCCAGGAACGGCTCGAACGCCGTCGAGGTCCGGGGGCTGGTCAAGCACTACGGCTCGACCAGGGCTCTGGACGGCGTGGACCTCGATGTCCGCGAAGGCACCGTGCTCGGTGTCCTCGGCCCCAACGGAGCCGGCAAGACCACGCTCGTACGCTGCCTGTCCACCCTGATCGTTCCCGACGCCGGACACGCCACCGTGGCGGGCTACGACGTGGTGAAGCAGCCCCGGCAGCTGCGCCGCACCATCGGTCTGACCGGGCAGTACGCATCGGTCGACGAGAAGCTCTCCGGCTGGGAGAACCTCTACATGATCGGGCGGCTGCTCGATCTGTCCCGCAAGGCCGCCCGGTCCCGGGCCGACGAGCTGCTGGAGCGGTTCTCGCTCACCGACGCGGCCAGGAAGGCCGCGATGGAGTACTCCGGCGGCATGCGGCGCCGGCTCGACCTGGCCGCCTCGATGATCGGCAGCCCCGCCGTCCTCTACCTGGACGAGCCGACGACGGGCCTGGACCCCCGGACCCGCAACGAGGTCTGGGACGAGGTGCAGCGGATGGTCGCGGAGGGGGCGACCGTGCTGCTCACCACCCAGTACATGGAAGAGGCCGAGCAGCTCGCCAGTGAGCTGACCGTCATCGACAAGGGGAAGATCATCGCCCGCGGCGGTGTCGACGAGCTGAAGGCGAAGGTCGGCGGCCGCACCCTGCAGATCCGCCCCTCGGACCCGGCGCAGCTGCCCACGATGGCGCAGGCGATCCGGGAGGCGGGCCTCGACGGGGTCTCGGGCGCGCAGGCCGTCCCGGACGAGGGACTGCTGTACGTACCGATCCTCAGCGACGAGCAGCTGACGGCCGTCATCGGCCTGCTCGGTGCCCGGGGCTTCTCGCTGGCGCATGTCGCCACCGCGCTGCCCAGCCTGGACGAGGTGTTCCTGGCCATCACCGGCGAGAAGTCCGCTTCCGCCACCGACACGATCCCCGAGGAGGTCGCGGCATGAGCACGGCGACTCTGACGCCCGCACCCGCGCCCACCGGGTCCGCCCGGACGAGGACGGTCCACAACGAGGGCCGGATCGGGCTGCGGAACAACCTGCGCCACATCGGGGCGCTGGTGCGGCGCAATCTGCTCCAGATCAAGAAGGATCCGGAGTCGATGTTCGACGCGCTCCTGATGCCCGTCATCTTCACGCTGCTGTTCGTGTACGTGTTCGGCGGATCGGTCGGCAGCAGCATGGGCGGCGGCCGGCAGGAGTATCTCAACTACCTGATTCCCGGGCTGATGGCCATGATGGGCATGAACATAGCCATGGCGGTCGGGACCGGCGTCAACGACGACTTCCGCAAGGGCGTCATGGACCGGTTCCGGACGATGCCGATCGCCCGTTCCTCGGTTCTCATAGCGAAGATCGTGGTCGAACTGGGCCGGATGATGGTCGCCACGCTCATCCTGCTGGCCATGGGCTTCGCCCTCGGCATGGAGCTCCAGGAGTCGGTGCTCGGGCTGATCGGGGCCATCGCGCTGTCGGCCGCGTTCGGCGCCGCCATCATGTGGATCTTCATCCTGCTCGGACTGACCATGAAGACGGCCCAGGCGGTTCAGGGAATGGGGATGCTCGTGCTGATGCCGCTCCAGTTCGGTTCCTCGATCTTCGCCCCGACGCAGACGATGCCCGGCTGGCTCCAGACGTTCACCGACTACAACCCGCTGTCCAACCTGGCCGACGCCGCGCGCTCCTTGATGATGGGCGGCCCGCTCGCCCACTCGGTCCTGGTGACGCTCGGCTGGACCGTGGCCATCACCGCGGTGATGGCCCCGCTCGCGGTCGCCAGGTTCCGCAAGAAGTCCTGACCGGCAGGGTCACTCCCGGTACGCGTCCACGAGGGCGGTGGCCTCCTCCAGGGAGAGGCCGCCGCCCTCGGCGTACGCGCTCTCGTAGGCGTCCCGGCCGAGCACGGCGACGGACAGTTCCTCCGCCCGTGCCCAGTCGTCCCGCTCCATCGCCGTCGGCACATGGCCCCGGGGCAGCAGGACCTGGCCCGCCCCGAGCAGCCGGGCCGCGGTCGTGGCCCGGTGCTCGCCGCCCATGCCGGCCAGCGAGCGGGCGAGGGAGACGAGACTGATGACGGACATCTGCGGAGCCACCAGCTGCGACAGCCGGTCGTGGGACCGCTCCAGCGCCACCAGGCCCCGGGGCAGGGCCTTTGCGTACAGCCCGTCCTGGTTGTCCAGCCAGGCCATCGCGCCCAGCACGACCCCTTCGAAGATCGCCATGGTCTCGGAGTGGAACTCCTCGTACAGCACGGTCAGTTGCTCACGCGCCTCACCGGTGCGGTCACTGCGTCCCAGCCACATGGCCAGATAGAGCCGGGCGATGGACCTCCTGTCGTGCCTCTCGTCGATCACCTCGCGCAGGATCGCCTCGCCCTCGGCGCCGCGGTCCATCTCGGTGAGCAGGGCCGCGTACCTGGTGCGCAGGACCGCCACCTGGGAGGGTGCGCCGAGCTTCTGCGCGTAGCCGATGGCGACCTGGAAGTCCTCGGCCGCGCACGCGTACTCGCCGCGGCGTTCGTTGGCCTCGCCCCGCGCCGAGAGTGCTTCGGCGACGCCCCAGTCGTCGCCGAGCCGGCTGAAGAGCTCCACGCTCTCGTCGGCGTCCGCGCACGCCTCGCCCGCCCATTCGGGCCGGTTGGCCAGCACGTTGGCGCGCATCTGGATGGCCCCGGCGAGCTCCCATTCGTAGCCGAACTCCCGGCAGGCGCGGACCGTTTCGTCCAGCAGCTCGCGCAGCCTGTCGGTCTCCCCGACGAGCATGACCGCGAAGAACCAGAACGATGCCGGGACCCGGCAGGTCTGCGGCTGGCCGGCCCGGTAGGTGTTCGCGATGACCCGCAGCCGGGCCATGCTCGCCTCGTCGGTCCACCTCTCCGTGGCGTGCTCCATGCTGACCAGCCGGATCAGGCCCGCCTGCCGGCGTGCCTCCTGGAGCAGCTCGGGACCCATGGGTGGTGGTGCGTCGGTGCAGCGTTCGTGGATGGAGGGCGCGGGCTCGGCGGGCGGGGCGAAGGGGTCGGGGCCCAGCGTGGCGACCGCGTCGGCCCAGTGCAGCGCGTCGCTGGTCAGATCGCGCATCTGCCAGTACCAGCACAGCGAGAGCACCATGCAGAGCGCCTCCTGCTCGTCGCGGGCGGCGACGGCGCCTCGCAGGGCGGTGCGGATGTTCTCGTACTCGCGCTGGAGCAGCTCGATGGCGGACCGCTGTCCGGCGCCGCGGAGCCGGGGTTCGGTGGTACGGACCAGCTCCCGGAAGAACACCAGGTGGCGCCGGACCACGGGGCCGCGTTCCGCGGCCTCGTCGAGCCGGGCGGCGGTGTACTCGCCGACGGTCTCCAGCAGCCGGTAGCGCATCTCGCCGTCCTCGGCGGGCGCGGCGACGACGAGCGATTTGTCGACGAGGGAGCCGAGCAGCCCGGCGACCTCGCGCGCCTGACGGGGCCCGTCCGCGCAGACCGCCTCGGCCGCGGTCAGGGTGCAGCCGCCCGCGAAGACGGAGAGCCGGCGCAGCACGGCGCGTTCGGGTCCGTCGAGCAGGTCCCAGGACCAGTCGACGACGGCGCGCAGGGTCTGCTGGCGGGGCAGTACGGTGCGGGCTCCGCTGGTGAGCAGGCGGAACCGGTCGTCGAGCCGGTCGGCGATCTGGCGCGGGGTGAGCATCCTGAGCCGGGCGGCGGCGAGTTCGATGGCGAGCGGCAGTCCGTCGAGGCGGCGGCAGATCTCCGCCGAGGCGGCCGCGGTCTCCTCGTCCGCGTCGGTCCGGAAGCCCGGCCGGGCGGCGGCGCCGCGTTCGGCGAACAGGCGCAGCGCCATCGGGCCGGGCAGCGGTTCGACGGGGCGGACGAACTCGCCCGGCACGCCGAGGGGTTCGCGGCTGGTCGCGAGCACGGTGAGGTGCGGGCAGCGGGCGAGCAGGTGGTCGGCGAGCGCGGCGGCGGCCCCGACGAGGTGTTCGCAGTTGTCCAGGAGCAGCAGCATGCGGCGCCGGGAGCAGTGCTCGGTGAGGCGTACGAGGGGGTCGTTCGCGTTTCCTTCGACGGCCCTGAACTCCTCGGCCCCGGCGCCGCGCAGCACGGTCTCGCGGGCGCCGAGCGCGGTCAGTACGGCCTCCGGAACCGCCTCCGGGTCGTCGACGGGGGCGAGTTCGGCCAGCCAGACGCCGTCCGGCCAGGCGGACGCGGCGGATTCGGCGGCCTCCTGGGAGAGCCGGGTCTTGCCCGCGCCGCCGGGGCCCAGGAGGGTGATCAGCCGGGCGTGCGCGAGGTCCTCGCGCAGGGCGGCGATGTCGTCCTCGCGCCCGACGAAGCTGGTGAGCCTGGCCCGGAGGTTGCCCCGCGGTGCGGCGGGGGCCCCGGTGCGGACGGGCGGGGCGGCCGACGCGGGCGGGCGCACCGGGTCCTGGCGGAGCAACTCGGAGTAGAGCGAGCGCAGTTCGGGTCCGGGGTCGGTGCCGAGGCGGTCGGCGAGCTCGGTGCGCACCTCGTCGTAGGCGGCCAGTGCCTGTGCCGTGCGCCCGGCGTCGCGCAGGGCCCGCAGCCGCAGCGCCTGAAGGGGTTCGTCGATCGGATGCTCGGCACACAGGGCGGCCAGTTCCGGCAGGACCTCGTCCGCGCGGCCGAGCGCGAGGGCCGCGCGGAGCCTGTTGCGGCGGGCGTCCAGGCGCCGGGCCTCCCAGCGGGCGGCGACGGCGCCGCGGTCGGGCAGATCGGCCACGACCGGCCCGCCCCACAGGCCGAGCGCGTCGTCGAGCACGGCCTCGGCCTTTGCCGCGTCGCCCTCCTCCAGTGCCCGCGCGCCCTCGCCCGCGAGCCGTTCGAAGCGGTGGAGGTCGACGGCGTCCGGGTCGGCGGCCAGCCGGTAGCCGCTGTCCGCGGAGACGACCGCGTCGTGGCCGACGGCCCGCCGGAGCCGGCCGACGAGCGCCTGGAGGGCACCCACCGCGTCGGCGGGCGGCTCGCCGTCCCACACCTCGTCGACGAGCACGGCTGCCGGGACGGTGCGTCCGGGGCGCAGCGCGAGGACCGTGAGCAGGGCGCGCAGCCGCGCCCCGCCGAGGGCGACAGCCGTGCCGTCGTCGCAAAGTGCCCGGGTCGTTCCGAGGATGCAGTAGCGCACCGGCCTATTCTCCGTGACCGGGACCGGGATGGGCACACATGTCCGGCCGCACCCCTGTGCGCCGTGTTCCGGGATCGCTCGTCATGCCCCCACCCTTTCCGGAACCACCGCCCCGGCGCGAGACGTTTGTGCCGTGTCGGCGGTACGGTCGGCTCGCCGTCCACCGCTCCGCCCCGTTCCGGCCACCCGTCAGGAGTTCGCCGATGACCACCGCAGCAGGCCGCAGCGACCGGCGGATCAGCCCGGTCTTCCTCGGGATCGTCGCCGTGGCGGCGGTGTCGGGCTGGGCGGTGTGGACGGGCACCGGATATCCGTACGGGCTCGCGGTCTTCGTCTTCGTCACGGCGGCGTGGGTGGTCTCGCTCTGTCTGCACGAGTACGCGCACGCCCGGACCGCGCTGCACAGCGGGGACATCTCGGTCGGCGCGAAGGGATATCTCGGCCTCGATCCGCTCGCCTACACACACGCCCTGCTCAGCATCGTGCTGCCGGTGCTGTTCGTGATCATGGGCGGGATCGGGCTGCCCGGCGGCGCCGTCTTCATCGAGCGGGGGCGGATCCGGGGGCGCTGGAGGCACAGTCTGATCTCGGCGGCGGGTCCGCTGACGAACGTGCTGTTCGCGCTGGTGTGCACGGCTCCGTTCTGGCTGCACGCGCTGGAAGGCGTCCCGAGGGAGTTCCGGTACGCGCTGGCGTTCCTGGCCCTGCTCCAGGTCACCGCGGCGATCCTGAACTTCCTGCCGGTCCCCGGGCTGGACGGGTACGGAGTGATCGAGCCCTGGCTGCCGTACCGGATCCGGCGCCAGGCGGAACCGTTCGCGCAGTTCGGACTGATCGCGGTGTTCGCCGTGCTGTGGATCCCGGAGGTCAACCACGTGTTCTTCGGCCTGGTCCACGGTGTACTGGATGCACTGGGCGTGAGCAGCCGGGGCACGGAGTGCGGCCGCGCCGCCTACCGGTTCTGGGCGAACTGGAACGAGGAGTATCCGGTCTGCGCGGTCGGCCCGTGACCGGCGGACCGGCCCCTCACTGCCCGGCGGCCCGCGCCCGCTGCCGACGCAGGTAGAACCACGCCATGTTGGACGAGAGCCCGGCCAGCAGCACCCAGACGATCCCGAGCAGGCTGCCCTGGGCGAACGAGATCACGGCCGCGACGACCGCCAGGACACAGACGGCGATGGCGTAGAGAGCGAGTCGGGGCATGGGAGGCGGCTCCTGTCGGGGGTGATGCACGGTCCCGTCCAGTGTCCCCCATGCCCCTTTTCGCTCGCCGCAGGGTGGGTCCGCGGGCGGCTGCGGCCCTCAGGCCACCGGTGGCCGGTCCGGCTCGGACGCCGCTGGTGCAGGTGGTGGTGGCCGGTCCGGCTCAGACGTCGGTGGTACGGAGCCCGGCGTGTGCCTTGTAGCGGCGGTTCACCGAGATCAGGTTGGCGACCAGGGACTCGACCTGGTGCGCGTTGCGCAGCCGTCCGGCGAAGATGCCGCGCATGCCGGGGATCCGGCCCGCCAGCGCCTGTACGAGGTCGGTGTCGGCGCGGACCTCGCCCAGCACCAGCACATCGGTGTCGATCTCGTCGACGGTCTCGTCCTGCAGCAGCACCGCCGAGAGGTGGTGGAAGGCGGCGGTGACCCGGGACTCCGGCAGCAGGGCGGCGGCCTGCTCGGCGGCGCTGCCCTCCTCGGGCTTCAGGGCGTAGGCGCCCTTCTTGTCGAAGCCGAGCGGGTTGACGCAGTCGATGACGAGCTTGCCCACGAGTTCGTCCCGCAGCGACTCCAGGGTCTTGGCGTGGCCGTCCCACGGCACGGCGACGATCACGATGTCGCTGCGGCGGGCGCACTCCGCGTTGTCCGCGCCCTCGACGCCGTGGCCGAGCTCCTCGGCGGCGCCGCGCGCGCGGTCGGCGGCCCGGGAGCCGATGATCACCTGCTGGCCGGCGCGGGCGAGCCGGTAGGCGAGGCCGCGCCCCTGGGGTCCGGTGCCGCCGAGCACGCCGACGGTCAGCCCGGATACGTCGGGAAGGTCCCAGGGGTCCTTGGCGGGGGGCCTGGCCGCGCTGTCATTGCCATTCGTAGTCATGGCTCCGACATTACTGCCCGCCACGGAGCGGTACCCGGTGTCATCCCTCGTTCCCCGTTCGGCTGGTCCGCAGCCGTTTCCCGGTGCCGGGCAGGGGTCCTGGGGCATGATGCCGGGCCATGGATGCCGTACGCGTGGCCCTGCTCCGTGAAGTGCTCGCCGGGACGGAATGGCCCGCCGCTGCGCGGCGGTTCGCCGGCGCGCTGAGGTCCTCCGTCGTCCCGCACGGCGGCGGTCTGCTGCTGGTGGGGACGGCGGCGTACGAGCCGTGGCATCTGGCCGCGCATCTGGTCGACGAGTCCACCTGGTCCGGGCTGCCGGAGCTGGCCCCCACCCTGGTACGCCACCGGGTGGAGCCGGGCGGCCCCGCGCATCTGGCCGTCGGGCCGGCCCGGATCGAGGCGGCCGGGCGGGGCGAGACGCTGCTCCTGGTGGCCCCGGAGCGGCCCGGCGCGGGGCTGCTGGAGCGGGTGCACGACGCGCGGCGCGCCGGGGCCACGGTGCTCTCGCTGAACGACGGCGACCCGGAGGTGCGCGGGCTCGCCCATGAGACGCTCGCGGTGACCGGCGACGACGACGTGGACCTGGACACCGTGCAGCATCTGGTGAGCGCGGCGGCCGGGGAGAACAGCGCCCCCGCGCCGCGCGGCCGCCGCGGCTTCCGGGACCGGCTGTCCCGGCTCGCCGATCAGCTGACGGCACCGCCTCCCGCCCGCTGGTGACGGCCCTCGGCCGACCACCCGGCCGGGCAGCCGGGTGCCCGCCGCCGCGGTGCGAGCCGGGTGCCGGGGCCAGGAGCCCCGTCGCCGCGGGGCGGGCCCGGTACCGCGGCCCGGAGCCGGGACCCCGCGGAAATTCCGTTGCGGCGGCGACCGCGGCGCCGGAGCATGGCGCTCCGTGACCTCTGCTTCGTCCCCGGCCGCCCGGCTGGCCGCCCTGCTGCCCGATCTTTCGCCCCTGCGCACCTCCGCCGACTTCCGGCTGCTGTGGATCCAGGGCCTGGTGACGTACTTCGGCAGCTTCATGGCGATGATCGCGCTGCCGCTCCAGATCAAGGAGCTGACGGGTTCGCCGCTGGCCGTCGGCGTGATGGGCGCGGTCGAACTGGTGCCGCTGGTCGTCTTCGGTCTGTACGGCGGGGCGCTCGCGGACGCCGCGGACCGCCGCAAGGTCATCCTGGCCACCGAGGCGGGGCTGGGGCTGCTCGCCCTGGTGCTCCTGGTGAACGCGGCGCTGCCCGCCCCGATGCTCTGGCCGCTCTACCTGGTCGCGGCCGGGGTCTCCGCGCTCGCCGGGCTCCAGCGGCCCGCGCTGGACTCCCTGATGGCCCGGATCGTGCCGCACGAGCAGCAGATCGCCGCCGCCGCGCTGAACTCGCTGCGCTGGCAGTTCGGCGCGATCACCGGCCCGGCCGTGGCGGGCCTCGTGGTGGCCTACGCCGGGCACGCCACGGCGTACGCGGTCACGATGGCCACGTTCGCGGTCTCCGTACTGCTGTGCCTGCGCCTGGCGCCCGCGCCGCCGGCCCGGGACGGCCACAAGCCCTCGCTGCGCGGGATCGCCGAGGGGGCGCGGTACGCCTGGAGCCGGCCGGTGCTGCTGGGGACGTACGCGGTCGACCTGGCGGCGATGTTCTTCGCCTACCCCAACACGATCTTCCCGTTCCTCGCGGACGAGCTGGACGCCGACTGGTCGCTGGGCCTGATGTACGCGGCGGGGTCGGTGGGATCGCTGGTGCTGGGCCTGACCAGCGGCTGGACGTCGCGGGTGCGGCGGCACGGACTGTTCGTGGTGGCCGGGGCCGCGGTCTGGGGGCTGGCGATCGCGGCGGCCGGGTGGTTCGGCGACGTGTGGCTGGTGCTGGTCTGCCTGGCGGTGGCGGGCGCGGGCGACATGCTCAGCGGACTGGGCCGCTCCACGATCTGGAACCAGACCATCCCGGAGGAGCTGCGGGGCCGGCTGGCGGGCATCGAGGTGCTCTCGTACAGCGTCGGCCCGCAGCTGGGGCAGGTGCGGGCCGGTGCGATGGCGGGCTGGACGGGGACCCGGTCGGCGATCTGGAGCGGCGGTGTGGCGTGCGTGGCCTCGGTCGCGCTGCTCACGGCAGCGCTGCCGAAGCTGCTCACCTACGACTCCGAAACGGACGAGGACGCGCTGCGCAGGCGGGAGGCCATGGAGTCCAGCCCGTCCGCGGCCTGAGGAACGGGCCCCGGGGGCGAAAGCCCCGGGGCGCGTGGGGACGGGCGGCTCCCGTCATGCCTCCGGATCGCGCGGTGTGCCCCCGTCGTGCCACTTGGGGTCGTTCTCCCACTCCAGGTTCCGTTCCCGGGCGGTGTCCATGGCGTGCCGGGCCTCCTCGCGGGAGGTGTACGGCCCGAAACGGTCCTTGGCCGGGCACTCGGGGCCCTCCTCGACCTTGTGATGCTCCAGGCAGTAGTACCACTCGCCCGGCTTGCCGGCCGTGCGCTTCTTGAACAGGGCCATCAGCGGCTCCTTCCCTCGGGGCCATGCTGCCCCAAGCGCGCTGGTTAGACTCGCTGACATGTCTGGCCAGTCGCTGCTCGTACCCGGGGAGATCACTCCCATCCGTTCCGTGCCCGGAAGGATCCGGCGCCCCGAATACGTGGGCAAGCCGGCCCCCACCCCGTACACCGGTCCGGAGATCCAGGACACCGACACCGTCGAGCGCATGCGCGTCGCGGGCCGGATCGCCGCGCAGGCGATGGCGGAGGCCGCGAAGCACATCGCCCCGGGCGTCACGACGGACGAACTCGACCGGGTCGCCCACGAGTTCATGTGCGACCACGGCGCGTACCCGTCGACCCTCGGCTACCGCGGCTTCCCCAAGTCGCTCTGCACCTCGCTCAACGAGGTGATCTGCCACGGCATCCCGGACTCCACGGTGCTGCGCGACGGCGACATCGTGAACCTCGACGTCACGGCGTACATCGGCGGTGTGCACGGCGACAACAACGCCACGTACCTCTGCGGCGACGTGGACGAGGAGTCCCGGCTGCTCGTGGAGCGCACCCGGGAATCGCTGAACCGGGCCATCAAGGCGGTCCGGCCGGGACGGCAGATCAATGTGATCGGGCGGGTCATCGAGTCGTACGCGAAGCGTTTCGGCTACGGCGTGGTACGGGACTTCACCGGGCACGGGATCAATTCCTCGTTCCACTCCGGCCTGATCATCCCGCACTACGACAGCCCGCACGCGACCACCGTGATGCAGCCCGGGATGACGTTCACCATCGAGCCGATGCTGACGCTGGGCAGCCACGACTACGACATGTGGGACGACGGCTGGACCGTGGTGACGAAGGACCGCAAGCGCACCGCGCAGTTCGAGCACACGCTGGTGGTGACGGAGACGGGCGCGGAGATCCTGACGCTCCCGTAACCCCCGTCCGGACAGTTCCTCCCCGCAAGCGGCCGCCCCCGGGCGGCCGCTTTCACGTACCCGGCCGCTTCCGCCCGCCCGACGCGGGAACGGAATCCGGCGTATCGTTTTTACCGACAGAGTGTCGGGAAGTCATTGACTTAGGTAAGCCTAAGTAGGAAGATCGGAGTTGTCGACAGCAATCGCCGCAGTATGCGGCGCTGCCGATATTTCTGTCTCTTCCAGGACTTTTCCGTCCCCTCGGTCCCCCGGAGGCCCGCCTTGGACGCAACCGCCGCCACCACGCCCTTCTCGACGCTCATCCGCACCGCATCGCACGAGCAGCACACCGAGGCGGAGACCTCGACCTTCATGAGCGACCTGCTGGGCGGGCGGCTCGGAGTGGACGCGTACACGCGCTACACCGAGCAGCTGTGGTTCGTGTACCGGGCGCTGGAGGACGGTGCGCAGGCGCTGCACGGCGATCCGGTCGCCGGTCCCTTCATCCGGCCCGAGCTGATGCGCACCGCCGAGCTGGAGCGCGATCTGGCCCATCTGCGGGGTACCGGCTGGTGCGAGGACCTGGAGCCGCTGCCCGCCACGGCCGCGTACGCCGCCCGGGTCGCCGAGTGCGCCCGCAGCTGGCCGGCCGGCTATGTCGCGCACCACTACACCCGCTACCTCGGCGACCTCTCCGGCGGCCAGATCATCCGCGACCGGGCGGAGCGGACCTGGGGCTTCGCGCGCAAGGGCGACGGGGTCCGGTTCTACGTCTTCGAGGGCATATCCAACCCCGCCTCGTTCAAGCGGGACTACCGCGAGCTGCTGGACGCGGTGGACGCGGACGACCTGGAGAAGCAGCGGATCGTCGACGAGTGCAAGCGCGCGTTCGCGCTGAACACGGCGGTGTTCCGGGAACTGGGCGAGGTGTTCCCGCTCAGCGCGTAGTGCCTTCGGCCCGGCTCAGCGCCGGGCCCGGACGGCGGCGAGTGCCACGCGGCCCCCGATCTCCACCGTGCCGTCGGGTGCGGGTGCGGTGAGGATCTGGGAGCCGCGTCCTTGCGTGATGTTGAGGGCGCGCCCCAGCTCCGCGCTGAGCAGCAGCGCCGCCGCCCCCGTCGCCTCGTCCTCCACGATGTTGTCGTCGCGGCGGGGGAACGCCCGCGCCCTGACCCGGCCGGCCGCCTCGTCCTCCCAGGCCCATACGTACAGCCAGCCCTCCCCCGGCGGCGGCCCGGTGAGCGCCTCGACCTCGGCGGCGGATTCGTACCGCTCCAGCGTGCGCGGGGGCGCCCACTCGGGGCGGGCGGTGATCCAGCTGAACTCGCCGTCCTGACGGGCGAAGACCTCCCCCACCGGAAGCTCCAGGATCTCCAGGTCGAGCAGCCAGGCCGTGCCGACGAGCGGATGCCCGGCGAACGGGAGGCGCAGTCCCGGGGTGTAGATGTCGACGTGCCCGCGCTCGGGGTCGTCGACGAACACCGTCTCGCTGAAGCCGAGCCGGCGGGCCAGTTCCTGCCGGGAGGCCCGGTCCGGGTAGGTACGCCCGTCGCGCACCACGCCGAGGGCGTTGCCGTGCCGGCCGTCGGGGCCGCAGAACACGCGCAGTACGTCGATGCCGGCGGGTACGTCGAAGTCGCTGTCGTTCACAGGGGCATTCAAGCACCGCCCGGACGGTGGCCGTTCGGCCGCCCGTCCGGGCGGTGCCCTCGTGGCGCGCGGGCCGGTCAGACGGTACGGCGGCGGGCCACGACCACGGCTCCGGCGCCGGCCGCCACGACCACGCCCGAGGCGGCGATCAGGGCGCCGGCCGGGAGGTCGGAGCCGGTGGCGGCGAGGGAGCCCGCGCCACCGGCCGAACCGCCGACGGAGCCACCGGCAAGGCCGCCGGCCGTGCCGCCGCCACCGGTGGTCACGGAGCCGCCCGCCGTGCCGGAACCGCCTGCGGAGCCAGGGAGTTCGGCGTCCTTGTCGAGCGCGACCGCGACGGTCAGCGCGTCGAGCTGCTCACCGGCCTCGTACATGCCGCCGAACGCCTTGGTGCCGTCGGCGGTGAGGGTCGCCGGGATGGCCGTGAGGTTCACCACGCCGTTCCTGGCGGCGAGTTTCCCCTTGGGCAGCTTCAGGTCCGCGACCGCCAGACCGGGATACGTGGAGACCTTCTTGGTCGTGCGGTCCTTGGTGGTCACGTCCGCGGTCAGGGTGCCCCTGGTGCCGTTCACCCGGATCTCCATGCCGGTCAGGGAGAGGTCGAGGGTGTACGCCCCGTTCTCCTCGTGGCCCAGGAAGCGGACCCTGCCGTGGAATTCGGCGTTCAGGGTCTGCTCGGCGGCGTCGAAGCGTCCGGTGGCGTCGGGGAACCGGTAGCCGTCACCGGACGCGGTGGCGCCGGCCGTCGTCTCGGCCCTGCCGTGGGCGATCGGGCCCGTGACGTACGTGCGGAAGGACTTCTTGACGCCCCAGTCCAGGGTGCCGTCGACGATCTCGCCCGGGGTGGCGGCCGGCCTGCCGGTGGCCGTGGCCGTGTCCGAGGGGGACGGGGACGCGGTCGTGGTGGGCTTCGTGCCCGGTCCGGTGGACGGGCTGCCGGTGGGCTCCGTGGAGGGCGTGCCGGTCGGCTCGGTGCCGGGCTCCTGGGTGGGGTCGGTGGTCGGAGGCGTGACCGTCTTCACCGAGAGGGTGGCCGGGTCGAGCGCGTCACCCTCCTTGTACTGGCCGTCGAAGGCCTCGGAGCCCGCCTTCGTCAGCGTCGCCGGGATGTCCTCGAAGACCATCGCGCCGCCCTCGCCCCGGCCCGGCTTCACCGCCGAGAGGTCCAGAGTCGCGAACTCCACGTCGTCGCGGGCGCCCTGCGGTGTCGTCACATCGACGGTGATCGCGCCGCCGGTGCCGCTGGTGGCGAGCTTCACGTCGGAGAGGGTGATGTCGAGGGCGCCGCCGTGGGCGTAGAAGCCGACCCCGCCGGCGAAGGCGGTGTCGGTGCCGTGCGTGGCCGTGTCGTAGGTGCCCCTGCCGCCGGCGAAGGTGAACACCCCGTTGCCGGGCGCCTGGACGGCACCGTCCTTGACGGTGATCTTCCCGCCGGAGAACGGCGAGGCGAGGTACTTGCGGAAGGACTCCTTGACTCCCCACTCCAGTGTGCCGTCCGTCAGCTGCAACTTCGGCGCCGTGGCGGTCGCAGCGGCAGCGGCGGAGCTGTCGGCGGCGAGTGCCGGAAGGGCGAACACGGTGGCGCCGAGGGCGGCCGCGGTGGCGACTGCGGCGGCGAGGGCTATGGGGCGGCGGGTGGCTGCCATGGTCGTTGGTCTCCTCGGGAACAGGGGGCGGGACGGGGGGACGGGGGTCTAGTCGTTGTTCTGGGTGCTGCGGCGGCGACGGGCGAGGTACAGCGCGCCCGCCGCGAGGGCGAGCACGCCCGCGCCGCCGAGCGCCGGGTACAGGGCGCCGCCGGAGTCGGCCGCCGTCGCCGCGGCGGGGGTGGTCTTCCCCGCGGACGGGGCGGCCGACGGTTCGGAGGACGGGGCGGGGGCGCTGCCCAGGTCGGGCAGGGCGGGCAGTTCGGCCCCGGACTCGACGGCGACGGCCAGCGAGACGGGGTCCATCGCGGTGCCCGCCCGGTAGAGCGAGCCGAACGCCTCGGCGCCGTCGGCGGTGAGGGTGGCGGGGGCTTCGGTGAGGACGGCGAGGCCGTCCTTCGGTGCGAAGTCCTTCGCGGTGAAGGTGACGAGCGGGACGGCCTCGCGCCGGTCGCCGTCGCTGCGGACGTCGGCCAGGAGCGTGCCCCTGCCCGCCTTCACCCGGACCGCGACGGCCGACAGTTCCAGGTCGAGCCCGTCGGCGCCGGTGAACCGGACGCTGCCCGCGAAGCCGGCGTCCAGGGTCCGCGCCGCCGGATCGTACGTGCCCTTGCCACGCGGGAAGCGGAAGAGCGCCCCGCCGTCCTGGGCGCCTTCGGAGAGGGTCCACTTCCCCTTGCCGATGGAACCGGTGACGTACTCGCGGAAGGTCCGGCGGACACCCCAGTCGACGGCGGCGTCCTCGAAGCGGCCGGCGGCCTCCGCGGTCTTCTTCGGCTGCGGCTTCTTCTCGGGGGACCCGGAGGCCGTGGGCTTCCCGGCCGGGGCGGAGGTGTCCACGGAGAGGCTGACCGGGTCGAGCGGGGTGCCGGCCGGGTAGTAGCCGGCGAAGGCCCTCGCGCCCTGCGAGGTCAGGGTCGCCGGGATGTTGCTCAGGGCGACGGGGGTGGTGCCGCCCTTCATGTCGATCCCGGACAGACCGAGCGTCGCGAGCGGCACCTGGGCGGCCGAGGTCACCCGGCCGCTCCCCCGGTCCTTGCTGACCATGTCGGCGTACAGGGTGCCGCTGCCGCCCGCGATACGGACGGTGGGGCGGCTGATGGTGAGGTCCAGTTCGTGGCCGCCGTCGGATTTCCGGTGGCCGAGGAAGTGGACCCCGCCGGTGAAGCCCGCGGCGAAGGCACCGGTCGCCGGGTCGTAGGAACCGGTGGCGGAGTGGAAGCGGAACTGGCTGCCGCCGAGCGTGGCGGCGCCGCCGGTCAGGCTCCAACTGCCGTTCGCCACAGGTCCGGTGACATAGCTCTGGAAGGAGGACTTGATGCCCCAGTCCAGCCTGCCGCCCTGCACCGTACGTCCCGCGGCCTGCGCGGCGGTGGCCGGGAGCAGGGCTCCGAGCAACGCCGCGAGGAGCGCGACGGCGAGTGCGCGGGCAGGTCTGGACGGCAGCATGGAACCCCTCCGAGGTCTGGAAACTGAGGTAAGGCTAACCTAAGCTATGCAGATCTTGTGGAGGTACCCCTTCCGCCACATCACTCGCGAACCACGACCAACTGCCCACGCACAACGACAGGACGGTGCCCCAGTGCGCTTCTCGCAGGACTTCGCCCCACCGGGCCCCGGCGGCCGGCGGCCGGGGCCCGGCCGGGCCTGGGCCCGTGGACCGCTCGGCGCCCTGGCGGCCGCTCTCGCCCTGACCCTCGTTCTGACGGGCTGCGGCGGCGGCACGGACGGCAAGGCTCCCGCCGCTGCCGGGGCCACCGCCGACCGGGTCGAACCCCTCAGCACCGCGCCGGAGCCGAGGCTGCCCGTCACGGTGGAGTCGGCGGACGGCGCCGAGGTCACCGTCGCCTCGACGGACCGCATCGTTCCGCTGACCGGCGGTCTGAGCGAGATCGTCTTCACGCTCGGCCTCGGCAAGCAGGTCGTGGCCCGCGACATCACCGCCACCTTCGAACAGACGGAGAGCCTCCCGGTGGTGACCCGGGCTCATGACGTCTCGGCGGAGAGCGTGCTCTCGCTGAGGCCGACCGTCGTGCTCGCCGAGACCACGACCGGCCCGGCGGAGGCCATCGACCAGATCCGGGACGCCGGTGTCCCGCTCGTGGTGGTCGAGCCGGCCCGGCAGCTCTCCGACGTCGGCCGCCGGATCGGCACCGTCGCGGCGGCCCTGGGCGTACCGGACTCGGGCGCCGCACTGGAGTCGCGCACCCGGTCGCGCATCGACGCCGTACGCAAGTCCGTGCCCGCCCGGGAGGACGGGCGCGAGAAGCCCCGGGTCGCCTTCCTCTATCTGCGCGGCTCGGCCTCGGTGTATCTGCTGGGCGGCCGGGATTCCGGCGCGAGTTCACTCCTCGAAGCCGCAGGGGCCGTGGACGCGGGCAAGGCTTCCGGACTGAAGAAGGACTTCACCGCCATCACCAGCGAGGCGCTCGCCAAGGCCGCCCCCGACGCCATCCTGGTGATGAGCAAGGGGCTCGCCTCGGTGGGCGGCGTGGACGGACTCGTGAAGATCCCGGGCGTCGCCGAGACCCCGGCCGGGATGGACCGGCGGATCGTCACCGTCGACGACGGGGTGCTGCTGAACTACGGCCCGCGCACCGACCGGGTACTGGCTGAACTGATCGCGCAGCTCTACCCGGAGAACGGGGCGGACCAGTGACCGCCACGTCCCCGGAACGCACCCGGGCCGGTGCCGCCGCGGCGCCGGAGGGGCCGCGGGCACCGAAGCCCCGGCGCTCCTCGTCCTTCGCGCTGACCGCCGGACTGCTCGCCGCTCTGCTGGTGTGCTGTCTGCTCTCCGCCGGGCTCGGGGCGTACCACATCTCGCTCGGCGACGTCCTCGCCTCCGTCCAGCACCGGCTCGGCCTCGGCGGGGCCGCGCTGGACCGGGTCGGCGAGAGCGTGCTGTGGAACGTACGGCTGCCCAGGGTCGTCCTCGCCCTGCTGGTCGGGGCGTCGCTGGGCTGCGCGGGCGCGCTGATGCAGGGGGTGTTCGGCAATCCGCTCGCCGAGCCCGGGGTGATCGGGATCTCCTCCGGTGCCGCGGTCGGCGCGGTCGCCTCGATCGCGCTCGGGCTGAACTTCCTCGGCAACTGGACCGTCACCGTCTGCGCGTTCGCCGCCGGGCTCGCGACCGTGCTGCTGGTGTACGCACTGTCGCGGTCGGGCGGACGGACCGAGGTGGTGACGCTGATCCTCACCGGGATCGCGGTCAACGCCTTCGCGGGCGCGCTGATCGGGCTGTTCATCTTCTTCGCGGACAACGCGCAGATCTCGCAGATCACCTTCTGGCAGCTGGGCTCGCTGGCCCAGGCGACCTGGTCCAAGGTGCTCGCGGTGCTGCCGTGCGCGGTGCTCGGGCTGCTCGTCGCGCCGTTCCACGCCCGGAGACTGGACCTCCTCGCGCTCGGCGAGCGGCCCGCCCGGCATCTGGGGGTCGATGTCGAACGGCTCCGGGTCGTGCTGGTGCTCGTCGTGGCGCTGCTGACCGCCGCCGCGGTGGCGGTCGCCGGGATCATCTCGTTCGTGGGGCTGCTGGTGCCGCATCTGCTGCGGATGGCGAACGGCCCCGGTCATCGCTTCCTCGTCCCGGGCAGTGCGCTCGGCGGCGCCCTGGTCCTGGTGGTGGGCGATCTCGCGGCCCGCACCGTCGCCGCCCCCGCCGAGCTGCCGCTCGGTGTGCTGACCGCGTTTTTCGGCAGCCCGTTCTTCTTCTGGCTGCTGCGCAGGACCCGTCGCAAGCAAGGTGGTTGGGCATGAGGGCCCCGAGGAATCCGTTCCGGGTGCGCGTACGGCGTCTGCTGCCCGCGCCCGTCTCCCCCGGCTCCCCCGTCGCCGAGGCACGCGGCCTGCGGGTACTGCGGGGGCGGCGGCCGGTGCTCGACCGCATCGCTCTGACCGCGCACGCGGGCGAGGTGCTGGCCCTGGTGGGGCCCAACGGGGCGGGCAAGTCGACCCTGTTGGCGGCACTGGCGGCCGATCTGCCCGCGGACGGCGGCGAGATCCGGATCGACGGGCACCCGGCCGACGGCTGGTCGGCGGCCGAACTGGCGCTGCGCCGGGCCGTGCTGCCACAGTCCGCCGCGCTGTCGTTCCCGTTCCCGGTGGAGGACGTCGTACGGATGGGCCGGGCGCCGTGGGCCGGTACGGAGCGGGCGGAGGAGGACGATCCCGCCGTCGCCGCGGCGATGGCGGCGACCGAGGTCACCGGGTTCGCCGCGCGTCCCTTCTCCGCCCTGTCCGGCGGCGAACGGGCCCGGGTCGCACTGGCCAGGGTGCTGGCGCAGCGCGCCCCGCTGCTGCTGCTCGACGAGCCGACGGCCGCGCTCGATCTGCGCCATCAGGAGCTGGTGCTGCGGATCTGCCGGGAGCGGGCCGCCGCCGGGGACGCGGTCGTCGTGGTGCTGCACGATCTGGGCCTCGCGGCGGCGTACGCGGACCGGGCGGCCGTGCTGCACGACGGGCGGATCGCGGTGGCGGGGCCGCCCGCCGAAGTGTTCACCGGCGAGCTGCTCGGCGAGGTCTACCGGCAGCCGGTCGAGGTGTTCCCGCATCCCCGGACCGGGGCGCCGCTCGTCATGCCGACACGAGAGACTTGACCATTGCTTGACCTTTCCATGGGGTGCCCATGGATCACCCGTGACCACCTCGTTCCCGGGCGTCCGGGATGAGAGCTGAATCACTGCACGGGTGGGTATTGCTCAGGTAAGCCTCGGTTAAGTTAGGTCCGCCTCACCTGCCTTTGTCCGAATCTTCACCCGCTTCTCCTTCGTCCTCATGTGGAGCCCGTATGCGAGCCGTTCGTTTCTCCGTCGTCACCGCTGCCGCCACGGTGGCCGCTCTGACCGCCGTCACGGGCTGCGCAGAGAAGAGCGACGGCAAGGGCGACGGTGCCCTGCAGGTCGTCGCGAAGGACGACTCCTGCGAGCTGTCGAAGAAGAAGCTTCCGGCCGGTCACGTCGAGCTGGCCGTGGAGAACAAGGGCTCCAAGGTCACCGAGGTCTACGTACTCTTCCCGGACGACCGCATCGTCGCCGAGCGCGAGAACATCGGCCCCGGCACCAAGGCCACCATCACGGCCGAGATCAAGGCCGGTTCGTACGAGATCGCCTGCAAGCCCGGCATGAAGGGCCATGGCATCCGGCAGAAGTTGGAGGTCACCGGCGGCAACGCGGTCAAGCGCAGCCCCGAGATGGACAAGGCCGTCGCGGAGTACCGCACCTACGTCCAGGCCCAGGCCGACGAGACGCTGCCGAAGGCGAAGAAGTTCACGGACGCCGTCGCCGCCGGTGACATCGAGGCCGCCAAGAAGCTCTACGCCGACTCCCGGCTCGGCTGGGAGCGCACCGAGCCGGTCGCCGAGTCCTTCGGCGACATCGACCCGAAGGTCGACATCCGCGAGGACGGCCTGGAGAACGGCCAGAAATGGACCGGCTGGCACCGCCTGGAGAAGGCGCTGTGGCAGGACAAGAAGCTGGGTGCCGAGGAGAAGGCCCTCGCCCCGGCCCTCTACAAGGACCTGCTCGACTGGCAGAAGCGGGTCGGCACGGCGGACATCAGCCCGACCTCGATGGCCAACGGCGCCAAGGAGCTCCTCGACGAGGTCGCCACCGGCAAGGTCACCGGTGAGGAGGAGCGCTACAGCCACACCGACCTCGTCGACTTCAAGGGCAATGTCGAGGGTGCCGAGAAGTCCTACGAGCTGCTGAAGCCGATCGCCTCGAAGAACGACGCGGCGCTGACCAGCACCCTGGACAAGCGCTTCGCGGAGCTGAACACGCTGCTGGACAAGTACCGCAAGGACAAGAGCTCCTACGAGTTCACCTCGTACGAGAAGGTCGGCAAGGCGGACCGCAAGGAGCTTTCGGACGCGGTCAACGCGCTGGCCGAGCCGCTGTCCCGGCTCGCCGCCGCGGTGACGAAGTGACGAGCGGGAAGGCTCCGGTGATGACCGATCAGACACAGGCCGAAGAAACCCCCGCGGAGACCTCCGGTCCCGCCCCGTCCCGCCGCGCGCTGCTCGGCTGGGGCGGCGCGGGTCTCGCGCTGGGCGCCGTCGCGGCCGGCGGCGCGGTCGCCGCGGTGCGCACGGGGAGCGATCCGGTGCCGGCCGCGGACAGCGGTGCGGCCGTGCCGTTCCACGGTGCGCACCAGGCCGGCATCGCCACCGCCGTACAGGACAGGCTGCACTTCGCCGCGTTCGACGTGACGACGAAGGACCGCGGCGAACTGATCGCGCTGCTCAAGGAGTGGACGCGGGCGGCGGAGCGGATGACGGCCGGTCACGCGGTCGGCGACGGGGCGTACGGCGGCCTCGCCGAGGCCCCGCCGGACGACACGGGCGAGGCGCTGGGGCTGAAGCCGTCCCGGCTCACGCTCACCATCGGCTTCGGGCCCTCGCTCTTCGCCAAGGGCCGGTTCGGCCTGGAGGACAGGCGTCCCGAGGCGCTCGTCGATCTGCCGAAGTTCCCCGGCGACAACCTCGACGCGGCCCTCAGCGGCGGCGACCTCTGCGTCCAGGCGTGTGCGGACGACCCGCAGGTCGCGGTGCACGCCATCCGCAACCTCGCCAGGATCGGCATGGGCCGCACCGCGGTCCGCTGGTCCCAGCTGGGCTTCGGCAAGACGTCCTCGACCACGCCGGACGCCCAGACCCCGCGCAACATGATGGGCTTCAAGGACGGCACCCGGAACATCTCCGGCACCGACACCGCCGCCCTGGACAAGCATGTGTGGGTGGGCGAGAAGGACAAGGCGGGCTGGATGACCGGGGGTTCGTACCTGGTGGCCCGGCGCATCCGGATGCACATCGAGACCTGGGACCGTGCCCCGCTCCAGGAGCAGGAGGACATCTTCGGCCGCGACAAGGGCGAGGGCGCCCCGGTCGGCAAGTCCAAGGAGCGCGACGAGCCGTTCCTGAAGGCGATGCTGCCCACCGCGCATGTGCGCCTGGCCCACCCGGACAGCAACGACGGTGCGACGATCCTGCGCCGCGGCTACTCCTTCACCGACGGCACGGACGGCCTCGGCCGGCTCGACGCCGGGCTGTTCTTCATCGCCTACCAGCGCGACACCCGCAAGGCGTTCATTCCGCTCCAGCGGCGCCTGGCGGCGCACGACGCGCTCAACGAGTACATCCAGCACGTGGGTTCGGCGCACTTCGCCGTCCCGCCGGGCGTCCGCGACAGGGACGACTGGTGGGGCCGGGCACTGTTCTCGTAACGGGCCGAAGCAGAAAAGGAGAACGGAAACGTGTTCAGCAACTTCCTGATCGGCCTGCGCGAGGGTCTTGAGGCCAGCCTGGTCGTCTGCATCCTCATCGCCTATCTGGTGAAGACCGGCAACAGGGACAAGCTGGTGCCGATCTGGACCGGTGTCGGGATCGCGGTCGTCGTCAGCCTGGCGTTCGGCGCCGGACTGGAATTCGGTTCGCAGGAGATGACGTTCAAGGCCCAGGAGGCGCTGGGCGGTTCGCTGTCGATCATCTCCGTCGGCCTGGTCACCTGGATGGTCTTCTGGATGCGGCGCACCGCGCGGCACCTGAAGACGGAGCTGCACGGCAAGCTCGACGCGGCGCTCGCGATGGGCACCGGAGCGCTGGTCGCCACGGCGCTCCTGGCGGTGGGCCGGGAGGGCCTGGAGACCTCGCTGTTCGTGTGGCGTGCGGTGCACGCGGCGGACGACGGCTGGCATCCGATGATCGGCGCGCTCCTCGGTATCGCGTGCGCCATCGTGCTGGGCTGGCTGTTCTACCGGGGCGCGCTGAAGATCAACCTGTCGAAGTTCTTCACCTGGACCGGCGGCATGCTGGTGGTCGTCGCCGCGGGCGTGCTCGCGTACGGCGTCCACGACCTCCAGGAAGCGGAGTTCATCGGCGGTCTCCACAACCAGGCGTTCGACATCAGCGCCACCATTCCGCCGGACAGCTGGTACGGCACGCTGCTGAAGGGCACGTTCAACTTCCAGCCCGACCCGACCGTTCTCCAGGTCACGGTGTGGGCGCTGTATCTGATCCCCACCCTCGCGCTGTTCCTCGCCCCGGTAGGGTTCGGACGGTCAGTGGGGGCGACGGATCGGAAGGCGCGGAAAGCAGCGGATGAGAAGCCTGAGGCCGGTTCGGCTGGTGACGGGGCTCGCGACGGCGACGGTGCTGTCCATGACGGCGAGCGGCTGCGTGACGGTGCACGGCGAGCTGGAAGTGGTGCCGGGGGCAACCAGGTCTGAGGCCGCGAAGGCCCTCGCGGACTTCACCACCGCGTACAACGCGGCGGACAAGGCCTACGATCCGGCCCTGGACGCGGACCGGGTGACCGGTCCACTCGGTGCGATCAACCAGGCCGGGCTGAAGGCGCGGCAGAAGAACCATCCGGACGGCAACCCGGACCACTCGCCGCTGGAACTGACCGACGCCCGGTATCTCATCCCGAAGAAGGCCGGCTGGCCGCGGTGGTTCCTCGCGGACACCGACTCCAACCGCGACCAGGACAGCGGGAAGCTGGACAACCGCTGGCTGATCGTCTTCGTCAAGTCCGGGCCCGGCGCCGGGTGGAAGGCTGCCTACCTGTCGGTCGTCGCGCCCTCCCGGATGCCCGCGTTCGCGAAGGACGGCGACGGCCGGGCCAGGCCGGTGGCCGCCGACAGTACGGAACTGGCCGTGGCGCCGGAGGACTTGAGCACCCGGTACACCCAGTACCTGCAGAAGGGCACCCCGGACGTCTTCGCCCCCGGCTCCGCCACCTCGGGCTGGCGGGAGACACGCCGGACCACCCGGCGGGCGGGCTTCTCGTACCAGTACATCGACCAGCCGCTGGACAGCGGCTCGTTCGCCCCGCTCGGCCTGGAGACGGACGACGGCGGGGCGCTGGTCTTCTTCAGCAGCAAGCACTTCGAGCGGCAGACCGCGGCGAAGGGGCTGCGCCCGCCGCTCAACCAGGACGTGGAGGCGCTGCTGACCGGTGAGGTGCGGTCCACCCTCACCAAGGAGCGGATCGCCGGCGAGCTGGTGTACGTCCCGAAGAAGGGCTCGACGAAGGACGGCGGCAAGGTGGTCGTGCTGAACCGGCTGCCGGGTCTGACGGCGGCGAAGGGCTCATGACGGAGCCGGGGCCGCCCGTGACCGGGAACGGCCCCGGCTCTGATCCGCCGGACAGGCCCTAGCGGCTCAGCGGCCAGGCCACCGAGTCGTGGTCGAGATCGCTCTGGTCCGCCTCGTCCGCGTACTGCGCGCACGCGTCGGTGAGCGTCTCCAGCAGGGTCAGCGGATCGGGCAGCGGGTTCTCCGGCCCGCGCACCCATCGCACGTCCAGTTCGCCGGGGAGCCGGGCCGGCGGCAGGAGCACATAGCTGCCGCGGCAGTGCCACCGCAGTCCCGGATGTTCGTCCATGGTCTCGGGGTGGGAGTCGAGCTCGCACGGCCACCATTCGTCCTCGTCCTCGGGCGTACCCCGGGTGGCGGTGAAGAAGAGCATCCGGTCGTCACCGGACCGGGCGACCGGGCCGACGTCGATGCCGGCGGCGAGGAGCCGTTCCAGTGCCTGGGCGCCCGCGGACAGCGGCACGTCGAGCACGTCGTGGATCATGCCGGTCGCGGTGATGAAGTTGGCCTGCGGCTGACTGCGGGCCCAGCGCTCGATCTGGGCCCGGTCGGTGGTGGACTGCGTCTGCCAGGCGAAGGAGATCGGGTGCCGGGCGGGAGTGGGGCAGCCGATGCGTTCGCACGAACATCGGTATCCGACCGGGTGCGCGGCCGGCGCGATCGGCATTCCGGCCTCGGCGACGGCCAGGAGCAGCGCCTCCCGGGCGGTGTCGTCGACCTCGCTCTGCTGCGGTTTGGGTCGGCGTCGAAGCCATTGGGAAAATTTGCTCTCTGAGCCGCGATAACGGCCGAAATCGGCGCCCATCTATCCCCTTACCTCAGCGTTGCCCCAACCATGGTCCCACCATCCTGCGCCTCGGGTGGCCGGAGTTCCGAAGCGGGGTACGGGCGACGATGCCGCGAGCTGGGCACTATGCCACTTCTTGTCAGGAAATGACGGGTGCTTCTCAGGGTGCCAGTCCGCGCAGGGCGTGGTCGACGATCGCGTCCGCGTACTCATGGGTGAGCGGGAGGGTGCGCAGCAGCCAACGGTGGGTGAGCGGGCCGACGAGAAGCTCCAGGGCGGTCCGCGGGTCGATGTCGGCGCGCGCCTGGCCCGCCTCCTGGGCGGCGCGCAGCCGTGCGGCGTAGAGCTGGAGCGAGGGTTCGAGCAGTTTCTGGACGAATTCGGCGCCGAGCCGCGGGTCGACGATCCCCTCGGCGGCGAGCGCCCTGGTCGGCGCCTCGAAGGCGGGGTCGTTCAGCTCGTCGACGGTGGCCCGCAGGACGGCCTTGAGGTCGGCCGCGAGATCACCGGTGTCGGGGAACGCCTGCGTCCCGTCCGTACCGCTCTGCCCGGCGGCCCGCTCGCCGAGGCCCACGAAGGCCTCCAGGAGGACGGCCGCCCTGGAGGGCCACCAGCGGTAGATCGTCTGCTTCCCGACCCCGGCCCGCGCGGCGATGGCCTCGATGGTGGTTCTCGGGTAGCCCACCTCCGCGACCAGGGCGAGCGCCGCATCGTGGATCGCGCGGCGCGCGCTCTCGCTGCGGCGGCTGGCGTCGGGCGGCCGGTTGTCTGCCATGCCGGTCAATCTAGCAGCGGAACGAGGCGATACGTATCGTCTCCCGGTTGCACGGGAACCACCCGATCGGATCACTGCGCGCGGGCCCGGGAGAGCGGACCATGGGCTCACGCACGCACCCGTGCGATGTCCCGGCAGGCAACCCCTGCCTTTCGTGAGGAGGCTTCATTGCCCACCCGTCACCCGACCCCCGCCCCTCACGGAGGCGCTTCGCGCCGCACCTCCTGCCGTCGGGCCACCCCCCGCCGCTACCTGATGTGTGCTCCCACGCACTTCAGGGTGACGTACTCCATCAACCCCTGGATGGACCCCAGCAAGCCCGTGGACCTCCCCCTGGCCCAGACCCAGTGGGAGGACCTGCGCGACCGGTACCGCGCCCTCGGGCACACCGTGGAGCTGATCGCCCCCCGCCCCGAGCTGCCCGACATGGTGTTCGCCGCCAACGGCGCCACCGTCGTCGACGGCCGGGTGCTGGGGGCCCGCTTCGCGTACCGGGAGCGGTACGAGGAGGCCGGGGCCCATCGGGACTGGTTCCGGGCGAACGGTTTCACCGAGATCCATGAACCGGACCACGTCAACGAGGGCGAGGGCGACTTCGCGGTCACCGCCTCGTACGTCCTGGCCGGGCGGGGCTTCCGGTCCAGTCCGCTCTCGCACGGCGAGGCGCAGGAGTTCTTCGGGCGGCCGGTGATCGGGCTCGATCTGGTCGACCCGCGCTACTACCACCTGGACACGGCGCTTTCGGTGCTCGACGACGCGGGCGACGAGGTCATGTACTACCCGGGCGCCTTCTCGCCGGGCAGCCGGGCGGTGCTGGCCCGGCTCTTTCCCGGTGCGCTGATCGCCGAGGAGGCGGACGCCGCGGCGTTTGGCCTGAACGCGGTGAGCGACGGTCTGCACGTGCTGCTGCCGCAGGCCGCGACGGGGCTCTTCGACCCGCTGCGGGCGCGGGGCTTCGAGCCGGTGCCGATAGACCTGGGCGAGCTGCTCAAGGGCGGCGGCAGCGTGAAGTGCTGCACGCAGGAGCTGCGGGGGTGAGCGGGCCGGCCGCCCTCAGCCGTGCTCGCCGGGCGGCCACTCGTCGCCCCACGCGACGTCCCGGGCGGCCCGGTACAGCTCGCCGTGCCGCTTGGTGACCGTGGCACGCCGCAGGGCCTCGTCGCGGGTGCACAGGTCCAGCAGCACCTGCCCCTTGCGGATCTGGGGCTTGCGGGTGATCCGCGCCGGGACGGGCTCCGTCCCGAAGCGGGTCGCCACGACATAACTGAACTTCTCGTCCTCGTACGGCAGTGAGCCGCCCTTGACCTGCCGGTGCAGCGAGGAGCGGCTGACCCGGGCCGAGAAGTGGCACCAGTCCGTGCCCGGCTCGATCGGGCAGGCCTCGCTGTGCGGGCAGGGCGCGGCGACCTTCAGCCCGGCGGCGATCAACCGGTCGCGGGCCTCGATGATCCGGGCATAGCCGTCCGGGGTGCCCGGTTCGACGACCACGACCGCCTGTGCCGCGGCCGCGGCGGTGTCGACGAGGGCGGCGCGGACGTCGGCCGTCAGCTCCTTGAGTACGTAGGAGACGGTGATCAGGTCCGTGGGCGCGAGCTCCTGGCCCGCGCCGATCCGGGCCCGGCGCCACTCGGCGGCGCGCAGGGCGGGGACACCGGAGAGCCGGGCCAGTTCACGGCCGAGGGCGAGTGCGGGTTCGGCCCAGTCCAGCACGGTGGTGCGCGGCCCCTCCCAGGTCCCTGCCACGGCCCAGCTCGCCGCTCCGGTGCCGCCGCCGATGTCGGTGTGCGTGGCGGGCGCCCAGTCCGGGGCGGCCTCCTGGAGCGCGGCGAGGGCGGCCCGTACCGCTTCGAAGGTGGCGGGCATCCGGTACGCGGCGTACGCGGCGACGTCGGAACGGTCGCGGAGCACCGGCGCATCGGTCGGGGTGGTCCCGCGGTAGTTGGCGATGAGCCGTTCGACGGCCTGGGCGGCCTGCTTGGGCGGCAGCCCGTCGAGCAGTCCGGCCAGCGCCGCGCGCAGGTCTTCCGCGGTGGGGAGGGTGGCGTTCACCGACGAATTGTAGGCAAAGGCGGACCACCTGCTTCCGCGCCGGCGTCGGCACCGAACCGCAACCCTTCCGAACTGCCCCGGCACCTGCGCAAGTTGCTACGCTGACCGCCGCGAGGTCGGGATTGCCCATCGAGGGGAACCATGAGACAGAAGATCGTGCGCCTGGTTCTGGTCGGCGGAGTGCTCGTGCTTGTCATGCTTCTCCTGCTCGCCACGTGCGGCAGCGGTGAGAAGCACGAGGACGAGCCCGGGAAGCAGACCAGGAAGAACCCGACCCAGGTGACTCAGCTCACCGTTCCCGCCGCGTACACGACGGAGCACGGCTGGGAGCTCATCGGCACCTCGCCCGACTACGCGATCTCCCGGACGACGGGCCGTCTCGCCTATCTGGTACGGGAGTCGGAGACCAAGTACCGGCTGCGGACCATCGACGCCAAGACGGGGCAGGCCGCCTGGCACGGCGAGAGCTGGCGGCCCCCGTCCCCGCACCAGTTCCCGAAGCTCCTCCAGGTCACCGTGGACGACCACGAGTACTTCGTGACCTGGGCGTACGGGAAGGTCGGCGAGAACGCGCTGACCCCCGCCGACACGATCGTCTCGCTGGACGTCTACGACGTGGAGGACGGCTCCCGGCGGCGCGTCGAGGTGCCGTGGAACTCCGTGCCCACGGTCTCCACCACCGGCCCCGGCATCCTCATCAGCGACGGCCGGACGAACAGCGCGGTGGTCGACCCGGTGACCGGCCGGGTGTCGAAGGTCGCGGCCTCCTCGCTCAAGTACCCGAAGGGCTGCAAGACCTGCAAGCAGCTCACCGAGGTGCGCGGGCTGACGCAGAAGGGCCTGCTGGTCAGCGGGTCCAAGGAGTTCTGGGTGCAGGGCGGCTGGTTCAGCCGCAATATCGCCCCCAAGGGCACGGACCGGCAGAGCGGAATCCCGACGTCGGTGATCCCGGGTGTGCTCCTGGCGAAGTGGCAGCTCGCGAAGGGCGCCAAGCGGGCCACCACCCACGACATGTGGGCGGTGCACGACGTGGAGACGGGCAAGCCGCTGGCCTCGGTGGAGTGCAGCAAGCCCGCGATAAAGCCGGGCCAGTACCCGCAGCTCGTCTCCGCACCCTCGGGCTCCTACCTGGTGGCCGGTCCGCTCGCCTTCGACCTGGCCACGAAGCGGGGGTTCTGCTTCGAGGGCGCGGACGGCGCGAAGCCGCTGACCCTGGCCTCCGTGAACGACGAGGGCACCGCGTACGGCGCGGCGAGCGCCCGCAACGCGACGGACGTCCTGGCCGGCGGCGGCGCCCCGGTCGCGGTCGCCGTCAGGAGCGGTTCGACGGGCGCCCTGCCCTCGAACGTCCGGGTTCCGGGCATGGAGACCGCGGACGGCGTCGGCCTGTTCCGCTGGACGGACGAGAAGGACCGCCCGCACCTGATCGGCTACCCGAGGTCGTCGTAGCGGCGCGGGGCGGCGGGGCCGTGGTCCGGCCCCGCCGCCCTGCCACAAGCCCCGCGGCACAGGACCCGCGTCACGATGCGCGCGTCACGTCGTCCGCTGCCAGGGCCGGCACAGCCCGAGGAAGCAGGTCATCGCAAGCACCGCGCAGACCAGCTGGACGACGGCCATCGGGACGGCCGTGTCCTCGCCCGCGATCCCGACGAGGGGTGAGGCGATGGCGCCGACCAGGAACGACGAGGTGCCGAGCAGCGCGGAGGCGGAACCGGCGGCGTGCTTCGTGCGCATCAGGGCCTGCGCGTTCGTGTTCGGCATCGCCATCCCCATCGCCGACATCAGTACGAACAGCCCGGCGGCGACCGGGGCCAGGCCCACTTCCCCGAAGACCCCGGTCGTCATCAGCAGCAGCGCGAACGCGGCGAGCGTGATGACGCAGAGCCCGAAGGCGAGCGCCTTGTCCAGGCTGACCCGGCCGACCAGCAGCTTGCCGTTGATCTGGCCGACGGTGATCATGCCGACCGAGTTGACGCCGAAGAGCAGGCTGAAGGTCTGCGGCGAGGCCCCGTAGATCTCCTGCATGACGAACGGCGATGCGCTCACGTACGAGAAGAGGGCGGCGAAGGCGAGGCTGCCCGCGATCATGTAGCCGGTGAAGACCCGGTCGGCGAGCAGTCCGCGCATGGTCCGCAGCGCGTCGCCGAGGCCGCCGTCGTGCCGGTCCTGCGGGGGCAGGGTCTCGCCCAGCCACTTCCAGACGACAAGGGTGAGCACGAGGCCGACGACGGTGAGGACGGCGAAGATTCCGCGCCAGTCGGTGAACCGCAGCACCTGTCCGCCGATGAGCGGGGCGACGATCGGCGCGACGCCGGAGATCAGCATCAGGGTGGAGAAGAACCTGGCCATCTCCACGCCGTCGTACATGTCGCGCACCACGGCACGGGCGATGACGATGCCCGCCGCACCGGCCAGGCCCTGGAGCAGGCGGAAGCCGATGAGAAGCCCGGTGGTGGGTGCGAAGACGCACATCGCGGTGGCGAGGACGTAGATCATCATGCCGAGGAGCAGCGGCCTGCGCCTGCCCCACCGGTCACTGAGCGGTCCGACGACGACCTGTCCGAGCGCCAGGCCGGTCAGGCACGCGGTGAGGGTGAGCTGGACGGTGGCGGCGGGGGTGTGCAGGGACTCGGTGACCGCGGGCAGCGCGGGCAGGTACATGTCCATGGAGAGCGGCGGGACCGCGGTGAGACCGCCGAGGACGAGGGTGACGAGAAGTCCGGTGCGCCGGGCCGCCGGGACGGCCGGTGGACGGGCTGGGGTGCCGGTGGTTCCGGGCTCGGTGGCCCTGGTCCCGGCGGTCGGTATGTGTGTGCTTTCCTGCTGGGCCCGGCTTGCGCCGCTCTCCGGCATTCTCATCTCCATGTCGTTGAATCCGCATCTATGCTCTCAGCTCAGCCGGACTGGTCGAGACCTCTTGGGGAGCAGGCATGACAGGCATGAGCGGCACTGTGCGGTGGGGTGTCCTGGCGACCGGCGGTATCGCCGCGGCGTTCACCGAGGATCTCCGGTCGATGCCGGACACGGAAGTGGTGGCCGTCGCATCTCGGACGGATGCCTCGGCGCAGGCGTTCGCCGAGCGGTTCGGGATACCCCGGGCGTACGGCAGCTGGGCCGCGCTCGCCGCCGACGCCGAGGTCGATGTGGTGTACGTCGCGACGCCGCACTCGGCGCACCGGGAAGCGGCGGCGCTCTGCCTGGAGGCCGGGAAGCACGTGCTGTGCGAGAAGGCGTTCACGCTCAACGCGCGGGAGGCGGACGCGCTGGTGAAGCTCGCCCGGGACCGGGGCCTGTTCCTGATGGAGGCCATGTGGACGTACTGCAACCCGGTCGTCCGGCGCATGACGGAGCTGGTGCGGGACGGCGCCATCGGCGAGATCCGCTCCGTGCAGGCCGACTTCGGGCTCGCGGGGCCCTTCGGTCCCGAACACCGGCTGCGCGACCGGGCGCTGGGCGGCGGCGCGCTGCTGGACCTCGGGGTCTATCCGGTGTCGTTCGCGCACCTGCTGCTGGGTGAGCCGGACCGGGTGCAGGCCGACGCGGTGCTCTCCCCCGAGGGCGTCGACCTGCACACCGCGATGCTGCTGGGCTGGTCGGAGGCGGGCGCCTCGGCGCTGCTGAACTGCTCGATCGTCGCGGACACCCCGCAGACCGCCGCGGTCACGGGCACGAAGGGCCGGATCGAGTTCCCGCGCGGCTTCTTCTACCCGGAGCGGTTCGTGCTGCACCGGCCCGGACACGAGCCCGAGGAGTTCACCGCCGAAACCCCCGAAACCCCCGGAGCCGCCGGGGCGGCCGGGGCGGGGCTGCGCGGCCTGCAGTTCGAGCAGGCCGAGGTGGTGCGGGCGCTGCGGGCGGGCGAGACGGAGTCGCCGCTGGTGCCGCTGGACGGTTCGCTCGCCGTGATGCGGACGCTCGACGCGGTACGTGACCGCATCGGCGTCCGCTACCCGGCCGACGACCTCGACTGACCGGGCCGTCCGGGAGGGGCCTCACGCAGGCGTGAGGCCCTGGTTCCCGACCTCGGTGACGAACGACGCGGCCGTCGCGAGGGGTGCGCCGGGCGTGGTGACGGCGGACACCGTGCGGTAGTCGGCGCGCGCCTGCTCGCGGCCCAGCGTGACGACGGCGTATCCGCGCCGGCCGTTGAAGAACTTCATGTGCGGGTTGGCCTGCATCTGGTTGTTCCAGCTGCCGGGCCTGTCCGAGCCGTCCTTGCCGCTGGTGATGGAGGTGGCGACGATCTCCGTGCCGACGGTGCGGGACGAGGGGTCGTCGAAGTCCTTCTTCAGGTCGAAGGCGTAGCCGACGTGCACATCGCCGGTCAGCACCATCAGGTTGTCGGCCCCGGCGGCCTCGGCGCCCTTCAGGACGCGGCTGCGGGAGGCGGGGTAGCCGTCCCACGCGTCCATGGACAACTTGAAGGCATCGGTGGGCACATCGCGCCGCTGGGCGAAGGTGACCTGCTGCGGCACGACGTTCCAGGTGGCCTGCGAGGCGTGCCAGCCGTCGATCAGCCAGCGCTCCTGGGCGGCACCGGTCATGGTGCGCGACGGGTCCTGGGACTCCGGTCCGGGCGTCTGCCAGCCGTCGCCGTAGGCCTGGTCGCTGCGGTACTGGCGGGTGTCGAGGATGTCGAACTGGGCGAGCCGGCCGAACCGCAGGCGCCGGTAGAGCTTCATGTCCGGTCCGATGGGGCGCTGCGGAACACGCAGCGGCTGGTTCTCCCAGTACGCTCGGTACGCGGCGGCGCGGCGCAGCAGGAACTCCTCGGGCGGGACGTCGTTCTCGGGGGTGTCGCCCGCGTAGTTGTTCTCGGTCTCGTGGTCGTCCCAGGTGACGACGAAGGGGTGTGCGGCGTGGGCGGCGCACAGATCGGGGTCGGACTTGTAGAGGGCGTACCGCAGCCGGTAGTCCTCCAGCGTGACCGTCTCCCGGTTGAAGTGGGCGGGGAGCCTGCGGTCGGTGTGGTTGCGGGCTCCGCCGGTCGCGTTGACGGCGTACTCGTAGAGGTAGTCGCCGAGGTGGAAGACGACGTCGACGTCCTCCTGGGCGAGGTGCTTGTACGCGGTGAAGTAGCCGTCGTGGTACGCCTGGCAGGAGACGGCGGCCAGGCTCAGCGAGCTGTTGCGGGCACCGGGGGCGGGGGCGGTGCGGGTCCGGCCGACGGGGCTGGTCCACGTTCCGGTGCGGAAGCGGTAGTAGAAGACCCGGTCGGCTTCGAGGCCCTTGACCTCGACGTGGACGCTGTGGTCGAACTCCGGGTGGGCGGTGGCCGATCCGCGCCGTACGACACGGGAGAAACGCTCGTCGCGGGCGAGCTCCCAGCGCACCTGCACCCGGGCCCGGGGCAGTCCGCTGCCGGGCTCGTAGGGGCGCGGTGCGAGTCTCGTCCACAGCAGGACCGAGTCGGGAAGCGGGTCGCCGGAGGCGACGCCAAGGGTGAACGGGTCGTCGCCGATCTTCCTGGCGTCCAGCTCGGCGGCGCTCGCGGTGCCCGCGACGGGCAGGTTGACCGAGAAGGCGAGCGCGGCGGCTGCGCCGGTGACGGTGAGGAAGCGGCGGCGCCCGACCTGCTTGGCGGCGGCGCGCATCTCCTGCCGGTACGACGATTCTGTCATCTGGCCCTCCCCTGGCTGGTGGTGTACGCGGGCAGTCCACCGGCTCAGCGCATCGAGCGGCTGTCGTGTTCGCGTCGCTCGGGCGTCGCGGGGATGAGGAATGCGGCAGCAATGCGTTCGCGGGGACAAAACGCGCATCCACGACGGGGCGACGATCGCTTTCGCCGGCCGACCGGAGCGTGAACACGCCGCCCTCTGGGCCGCCTTGAGCCCATGCGGCCTCACGCGCATCCCGGGAGGGAGGGCGGGGCGTACGCTGCGGCCCCATGAGCGACAAACTGTTGGATTCCGCTGCGAAGACGGCGGTGGTGACGGGTGCGGGTTCCGGAATCGGCCGCGCGGTGGCGCTCGCCCTGACCGGCGCCGGCTGGTCGGTGGCGCTCGCGGGACGGCGTCCGGAACCCCTCGCCGAGACCGCCGCGTTGGCCGGGGAGAACGCCCGGGTGATCACCGTCCCCGCCGATGTGTCCCGCCCGGAGGACGTGAGCGCACTCTTCTCCTCGGTACGGGAGTGCTTCGGCCACCTCGGCCTGCTCTTCAACAACGCTGGTACGTTCGGCCCGCGTTCCGTCCCGGTGGAGGACCTCTCGGTGGCGGACTGGCGCTCGGTGGTGGACGTGAACGTGACGGGCGCGTTCCTGTGCGCCCGGGCGGCGTTCCGGCTGATGAAGGACCAGGACCCGCAGGGCGGCCGGATCATCAACAACGGCTCGGTCTCGGCCCACGCGCCGCGCCCCCACTCGGTCGCGTACACCACGACCAAGCACGCCATGACGGGGCTGACGAAGTCGCTCTCGCTGGACGGGCGCCCGTACCGGATCGCCTGCGGGCAGATCGACATCGGCAACGCGGCCACGGACATGACCGAGCAGATGCGGACCGGCGTCCTCCAGGCCAACGGCGAACTCGCGGTCGAGCCGGTGATGGCGGCGGCGGACGTGGCCCGGACGGTGCTCCACATGGCGGAGCTGCCGCTGGAGGCGAACATGCAGTTCGCGACGGTCCTGGCGACGGCGATGCCGTACGTGGGGCGCGGCTGACGGGAAGCACCCCGACCAGCACCCGGCGCGGGCGGCCACCCCGTGCGCCGGGGCGCCGCCGCGCCGCCGTGACCGGCCGGCCGGTCACGGCCGGGGCCTTTCGTCCGGATCGGGGCCTGGCAGGCTGAGCACCATGGACCAGCAGAACACCCCCGGCCACGAGGACCAGGACCGCGGCACCTGGAGGACGATCGACCAGCTGCACGGCTGGCTCGACGCGGAGACCGGCATCCCGCCCGAGCAGGATCTGCTGCTGCGGATGCTGAAGCTGTCGGAGGAGGTGGGCGAGGTCGCCCAGGCGGTCATCGGGGCGACCGGCCAGAACCCGCGCAAGGGCACCACCCACTCCTGGCAGGACGTGGAGGCCGAGCTCTGCGACGTCATCGTGACGGCGATGGTCGCGCTGCGCACCCTCACCCCCGACGCGGCGGCCGTCTTCGACCGGCATGTACGACGCGTCGCGACGCGTCCGCGCTCCCCGCTCGCCCCGTCCCGGCAGGCCCCCGGCACCGCGCCCCGAACGAGGACCACGGGGCATGGCGGGGCGGCAACGGGTGGCTGAACAACGGGCGACCATCGCTTGGGGCTACGATCACGGGCACCGCAGCGAGACCAGGAGTACCGACCGTGTCCGAACCGCGCATCGCCGTTTCCATCGTCACCATGGGCGATCGCCCGCAGGAGGTCGAGGCCCTGCTGGCCTCGGTGGCCGGGCAGGACGTCCGCCCGGCCCGCCTCGTCGTCGTGGGCAACGGATCGCCCCTCCCGGACTTCTCCGCGTTTCCCGGCCTGTCCGACCTGTCCGGCGGTGTGACGACGATCGAACTGCCGGAGAACCTGGGCTGCCCCGGGGGCCGCAACGTCGCGCTCGCGAAGCTGGCGGAGTTCGGCGACGTGGACGTCGTCATCGAGCTCGACGACGACGGACTCCTGGTCGACGACGGGGTGTTCCGCAAGGTCCGGGAGCTGTTCGCCGCCGATCCGCGGCTCGGCATCGTCGGCTTCCGGATCGCCGACGAGCACGGCGAGACCCAGCGCCGTCACGTACCGCGTCTGCGGGCCGGCGACCCGATGCGGCGCGGACCGGTCACCGCGTTCCTGGGCGGGGGCCACGCCTTCTCCATGAAGATGCTCGCCCAGACGGGGCCCTGGCCCGCCGAGTTCTTCTTCACGCACGAGGAGACGGACCTGTCCTGGCGGGCGCTCGACGCGGGCTGGAAGATCCTTTACGAGCCCGATCTGCTGCTCCAGCACCCCAAGACCTCCCCGGCCAGGCACTCCGTCTACTACCGGATGACGGCCCGCAACCGGGTCTGGCTGGCCCGCCGGAACCTGCCCCTCCCCCTGGTCCCGGCCTACCTGGGCACCTGGACCCTGCTCACCGTGGCCCGCACCCGCTCGGCGACGGGTCTGCGTGCCTGGGCCGGCGGCTTCGCCGAGGGCGTCCGTACCCCGTGCGGGCGAAGGCAGCCGATGCGCTGGCGCACGGTGTGGCGGATGACCAGACTGGGACGGCCGCCGGTCATCTGATCCGCGCCGGGTCCGGCGACGACGGGTGACACGAAGTCAGTCCCGCGCGTACGCCGCCTCTTCGTCCGCGCCCCGGAGGAAGGCGTCGTCAATGTGCCGGGCCACCGCTGACGGACCCCTCCCGGCCGGCACCGTCGCCCCGGTCGTCGCCCTCGCCGTCGCCCTCGCAGTCGTACGGAAGGATCTGCCGCAGCAGACCCCTGGGGTGGCCCCGCTTGCGCCACTCCCTCGGGTAACCGATGGAGACCTCCTCGAAGCGCACTCCGTCGTACCAGGTCGTACGGGGTATGTGCAGATGGCCGTAGACCATGGCCGCGACGTTGAAGCGCCGGTGCCAGTCGGCGGTGAGCTGCGTACCGCACCACTGGGCGAACTCGGGGTACCACAGGACGTCCATCGGTTCGCGCACCAGTGGCCAGTGGCCGGCGATGACCAGCGGGATCCCTGGATCGTGGGCCGCCAGGCGCCGTTCGGTCTCCGCCACCCGCGCCCGGCACCAGGCGTCGCGGCTCGGGTACGGGTCGGGGTGCAGCAGGAACTCGTCGGTGCACACCACCCCCGTCCGGCGCGCGTACTCCAGGGACTCCTCCTTGGTCGTGGTGCCCGGCGCCCGGAAGCTGTAGTCGTACAGCACGAACACGGGCGCCACGGCCACCGGCCCGCCGGGGCCGGACCACACGGGGTACGGGTCCTGCGGAGTGCTCACCCCGAGGCTCCGGCACAGCTCGACCAGGTGCTCGTACCGCTCCTGGCCCCGCAGCCGGACCGGATCGCGCTCGGGCGTCCACAACTCATGGTTCCCCGGGGCCCAGACGACCTTGCTGAAGCGGTCCGCGAGCAGCCGCAACGCCCACTCCACGTCCGCCATCCGCTCCGCGACATCACCGGCGACGATCAGCCAGTCCTCGTCCGAACCGGGCCGCAGGGACTCGACGACGGGGCGGTTGTCCGCGATCCCCGCATGAAGGTCGCTCACTGCCAGCAGAGCGCCTGCGCTTGCATCGGTGCGATCGGGCATGCGGAACCTTCCCCCGGGTTGACTGAACGAAATAGTGCCTCACCGCGGACCGTCCCGGTCGGTGACGGCCCGAATCGGGTCCCGGAACCGCCTCTCCGGAACTGGCGGCCGGGACGAGCAGGGGGATGATGGAGGCGTCCGTGGCCGCGGCGCGGGACCGCCGGCAGGGCCGGGAGAGGGGGCTGAGAACGAGGTGGACGGCATGACCCTCCCGGGCGCACCCGGGCACAACGGGCTCCCGTTCGCGGACAGCGCGGCCGGTGCCCTGCTCGATGCGGACGGACTGATCATCGGCTGGACCCCCGCGGCGGAGGAGCTGTTCGCGCTGCCCGCCGACCGGGCCTGCGGCCGTCCGGCCCGGGAGCTGCTCGCGGATCCGGCCGCCTGGCCCGGACCGCCTGCCGAGTACCGGATGAGCGCCTGGTACGGCGAGACCGTGGTGCGCACCGGCCGGGGCGAGGAGCTGGGCATCGCCTTCCAGGTGCTCCCGCTGACGGACACCGGCGCCGGGACGTCCACGGGCCCGGCCAGGTTCTTCGTGCTGTGGGCACCCGCCGGGACGGTCGACCGGTGGCGTCAGGACCAGGCGTTCACCCAGGAGCTGTTTCTGCAGGACCGGCTGGGGCTCGCCGTGTTCGACGCGGAGCTGCGGCTGGTCAGAACCAACACCCATCTGCTGCCGTACACCGGCCTCCTGCCGGATCTGCGCGGACTGCGCCTCGGGGACTTCCTGGAGGCCGAGGGCGCCGCGGCGGTCGAGCGCCGGCTGCGCGAGGTGCTGCGGACCGGGCTGCCGCTGATCCTGGCGGAGGAGACGGTGCGGACCATCGAGGATCCCGGGGACGGAGTGGTGATGGCCGTCTCGGCGTTCCGGCTCCAGGCACCGGACGGGCAGGTCTTCGGCGTCACCGCGCTGTTCACGGACGTCACCGAGCAGCGCCGCTCGGACGAGCGGCTGGCGATTCTGCATCGCGCCACCGCGGCCGTCGGCGGATCGCTGTCCGTCGCCGGCACCGGCGAGGAACTGGCCGCCGTGCTGGTGCCCGGACTGGCCGACCTCGCCGTGGTGGAGATCGCGGAGGCGGTGTTCACGGGCGAGGAACCGGTTCCCGGCGAGGACGGGCTGCTGCCGCTGCGCCGGACCGCGACGGCCGGCGAGCGGGCGGCGGAGCTGTCGGCCTGTGCCGTGGTCCCGGCCGATGCCGGCTGCGTCCCGTCCCTCGGCCGCTCCCCCGCGTCGATGACCGCACCGCTGCGGGCCCGGGGCATCTTCCTCGGCCGGGTGACCGTCCGGCGCGGCCCCGGCCGGTCCGGCTACGTACCGGCCGACCTGGACCTGCTGTGCGAGATCGCCGCCCGCGCGGCCCTCGCCCTGGACAACGCCCGCCGCTACACCCGCGAGCACCGGGCCGCCGTCGGCCTGCAACGCAGTCTGCTGCCGCCCGCGCAGGCCGAGACCGTCGCCGTGACCACCTCCGGCTTCTATCTGCCGGCCGACACCACCACCGGCGTCGGCGGCGACTGGTTCGACGTGATCCCGCTGTCCTCCGCCCGGGTCGCCCTGGTCGCCGGGGACGTGGTGGGCCACGGGCTGGGGGCCACCGCCACCATGGGCCGGCTCCGTACCGCCGTCCGTACCCTCGCCGACCTCGATCTCGAACCGGACGAGCTGATGGTCCATCTCGACGACCTGGTCTCCCAGCTCCGCGACGAGCCCAACGAGCCGGATGGGCCCGTCGGGTCCGGCAGGGCGGACCAACCCGGCGGACCCGTTCGGCCCAGCCGCCTCACCCGACCGGACGAAGGCGGGGCACCCCACGGACACCGGGCCGACCCGGTCGGTGCCACCTGTCTGTACGCCGTCTACGACCCGGTCTCCCGGCGTTGCGCGATGGTCTCCGCCGGACACCCGCCGCCCGCAGTCGCGGATCCGGACGGGGCCGTCTCGTACGTCCCCCTGAACCCCGGCCCGCCGCTGGGCGTCAGCGGTCTGCCCTTCGAGGTGACCGAGGTCGAACTGGCGCCCGGCAGCCTCCTCGCGCTCTACACCGACGGGCTGATCGAGGGATGCGACAGCGACCTCGACGAGGGCATGGCCGAACTGGGCCGCCGACTGGCCCGGCCCGGCGCCGCCACCGCTCCGCTGCGGGAGCTGGGCCAGGAGATCATCTCCGCCCGCCCTCCGCACCGACTCGCCGACGACGTCACGCTGTTGCTCGCCCGCACCCATGCGGTGCCGCCCGGGAACACCGCGGTCTGGCCCGTGGAAGCCGACCCGGTCGCCGTCGCCCGGGTCCGGCAGGAAGCGGCCCGGCAGTTGCGCGACTGGGGACTGGAGGAGCTCGTCTTCACCACCGAACTGGTGCTGAGCGAGCTGGTCACCAACGCCATCCGTCATGCCGGCGGCCCGGTCGAGGTACGGCTGATCCGCGCCGGCCATCTCACCTGCGAGGTCTCCGACCCCAGCGCCACACAGCCCCGCATGCGCCGGGCCCTCCTCACCGACGAAGGAGGCCGCGGCCTGTATCTGGTCGCCCAGCTCACCACGCGCTGGGGCAGCCGCTACACCCGGCACGGCAAGACGATCTGGGCCGAGCAGCCGATCCCGGACGCCCCGCACACCGGGGGCGGCTGATCCGTCCGCGCCCTTCGGAGGTTCGCCGGGCTCAGGCGTCCTGCGGCCGGGCGCCGGGACGCTGGAGACCGGGCGCCGGGCGTCGATCGCCACCATTCGCCCGATGCACCTGAGTTGACCGCCGACGACTTTCGGCCGTGCACATCCCCGTCCCGGACCTCACCGCCGCGGCCACCAACAGCCCGGCCGACCAGTCCACTTCAGGCCTTCCACCTCGGATGCGGTCGTACCCGAAGCGATCGAAGAACCCCGGGAGCAGGCCCGGGAAGCAGCCGCGAACAAGGCATGGGGCGGGTCGCACTCTTCTCCAAAGGACTGGACAACGACCCGAGTCACCCCTTGAGTCCCCCAACAACCCCATGCTAGAAAACGCTTACCACGCTGGCTTTCCCGCTCGGGTTCACTCTTCCTCCGGAGCTTCGATGACAACTGCCTGGTCCCGTCGTGCCCTGCTGGCCACGGGAGGCGGTGCGGCGCTCGCCCTCGGCCTGCCGACCGCCGCGTCCGCGTCCGACTCCGCCTCCCGCCCGATCTCCTCGCCCTCCGCCGAAGCAGCCGACGCCGCCGACGAGTTCGCCGTCCTGCGTGCGAAGTGGCGCGATCTGTACCTGGGTACCGGTTTCAGCCCGACCGCCGAGCCCTTCAAGTCCAAGCTCGCCGACCTCGGCACCCGGGCAACCGGTTTCCTCTCCACGATGGCCCCGGCTCGCGGCTCCCTCTGGCCGGACCTGGTCCATCTCGACCCCGATCCGGACACCGACACCGAATCGTTCAACTTCTCCGCCAACATGAACACCGGCTACAACCGGCTGCGCACCATGGCGGAGGCGTACGCCCAGCCCGGCACCGGAGTCACCGGCGACACCGGTCTCCGGGACGCGGTCATCACCGGCCTCGACCACCTGCACGCCGATGTCTTCAACGAGACGACCACCCGCTACGGGAACTGGTGGAACTGGCAGATCGGCGCACCCCAGGCCCTCATGGACACCTGCGTGCTGCTGTACGACGCCCTGTCGGACACTCAGAAGGCCGACTACTGCCGGGCCGTCGACAAGTTCCTGCCCGACTCGGCCGTCGACTCGTACACCGGCACCAGCACCGGCGCCAACCGCGTCGACCTGTGCCGCGGCATGATCCTGCGCGGCATCGTCGGCGCCAGCACCGCCAAGATCGCGCGGGCGGTCGCCGCGCTCTCGCCGGTCTTCCCGTACGTCACGACGGGCGACGGGTTCTACGCGGACGGCTCCTTCGTCCAGCACACCTCCATCCCGTACATCGGCGGCTACGGCGCGGTCCTCAACGACGGACTGGGCCGGCTCTTCGCCCTGCTGCGCGGCTCGACCTGGGAGATCACCGATCCGGGCAGCCGGCAGTTCCTCGACACCATCGACGCGGCCATCGCGCCGTTCATCTACGACGGCCTGATGATGGACAACGTCTCGGGCCGCGGCATCACCCGCGTCGGCTCCAGCGACCACACCCGTGCCCACGGTGTCATGGCCTCCATCGTGCTGCTGGGCATGGGTGCAGGGCCCGAGGAGAACGCCCGCTGGCGCGCCATGGTCAAGGGCTGGCTCCAGCGCGACTACTACGCCCCGGCGCTCAGGGCCGGCTCCCTGAGCCTGGTCAACACCGCCCGGTTGCAGTCCCTGCTGGACGACACGACCGTCACCGCGTCCCCGGAACCGTCCGCGCACCGCGTCTTCCACAACATGGACCGGGTCACCCACCGCCGCCGGGGCTGGGGCGCCGGTCTCTCCATGGCCTCCGAGCGGATCGCCCACTACGAGTTCGGCAACGGCGAGAACAAGCGCGGCTGGCACACCGGCGCGGGCTGGCTCCAGTGGTGGGGCGACGGCGCGGGCCTGGAGCAGTACTCGGACGCGTACTGGCCGACCGTCGATCCGTACCGGCTGCCCGGCATCACCGTCTCCCGCAAGCGGCTCGCCGACGGACAGGGCGGCGCCTGGGCCAATCCGAAGCCGGGCACGGGGTGGGTCGGCGGCACCGGCGACGGCGAGTTCGGCACCACCGGCCAGCACCTCCAGGGCCTGGCGAGCACGATGCACGCCCGCAAGTCGTGGTTCTGGCTGGACGACTGCGTGGTCTGCCTCGGCTCCGGGATCACCTCCGCCGACGGTGCGGGCGTCGAGACGGTCGTCGACAACCGCTGCCTCGGCGCGAACGGTACGCAGCGGCTGCTGCTCGACGGCGTGGCCCAGCCCACCACCCAGGGCTGGGCCACCACCCGCACGACCACCTGGGCCCACCTCGACCGGCATGCCGGGTACGTCTTCCCCGGCGGCACCGCACTGCACGCCCTGCGCGAGGAGCGCACCGGTGCCTGGAAGGACATCAACGACGGCGGCACCAGCACCCCCGACACCCGCCGTTACCTGACCCTTTGGCAGGACCACGGCACCGACCCGGCGGACAGTTCCTACGCGTACATCCTGCTGCCGGGCGCGAGCAGCAGGCGCACCGCCGACCGTGCCGCGGACACCGGCTGGCTGCAGATCCTCGCCAATGACTCCCGGCGCACCGGCATCCGTGTCCCCTCCCTCGGTTTCACCGGTGTCAACTTCTGGGCGGCGGGTACGGCGGGCAAGGTCACGGCGAGCGCGCCGGTCTGCGTACAGATCCACGAGAAGCGCGACGGCACCGCCACGATCTGCGTATCCGACCCGTCGCGGACCGTCACCGGGCTCACCCTCACCTGGCAGCGGCCCGTCAAGTCCGTGCTGTCCAGGGCGGACAGCGTCAGCGACGTCCGGACCGGCTCGTCGCTGACCGTGACCTACGGCGACCTGAGCCGGAGCCGGGGCGCCACGCACACGGTGCGCGTCCGGGTGCGGTGACCTCGGGCCGCGTACGGTGACCGCAAACCCGCCCGCGCGCCCTCCGGGCGTCCCCGGTGCCGGGGTTGCGGTTGCCGCAGCGGCAGCTTCTACCGTCCTGACCAGGGCCGGAGAGACCGGCCCCGGTGAGGTGCTCATGAGGGAGGCGGCGATGGTCTGGCCGATCGAGGAGGTCGCCCGGATGTCCGGTGTGACGGCTCGGACGCTGCGGCACTACGACGAGATCGGCCTGCTGCCGCCCGCGAGGACCGGCTCCAACGGCCATCGCCGCTACGGGGAGGGCGAGTTGCTCCGGCTTCAGCAGATCCTCGTGCTGCGGGCGCTCGGCCTGGGTCTGCCGGAGATCGGGCGGATCCTGGCCGAGCAGGTCGACGAGGTGGAGGCCCTGCGCGGTCACCACCGCCGGCTTCTCGCCGAGCGCGACCGGATCGACACGCTGGCCGGCGCCGTCTCCCGCACGATCACCGAACTGGAGGAGTCCAGAAAGGACGGTGGCCCCATGACCGCCATCAACCGACCGGAGAACCTCTTCGAGGGCATCCGGCCCGCCCAGTACAGGGAGAGCCTGCGCGACTTCCCGGACCTGGCCGGGGACATCGACCGGCACACCTCGACGATGAGCGAGGCGCAGATCGAGGCCGGACACCGCGAGCGCACGGCGCAGATGATCCGGCTGGCCGAGCTGCTGGCCGCAGGTGTGCCCGCCGAGGCCGATCCGGTGCAGGCCGAGATCGAGGCCCAGCACCGGGCGCTGACGGCGCTCCGGACGGTCTCCGCCGAGGAGTACCGGGCGATCGGGCGTGCCTGCGTGGAGAACGAGCAGTGGCGCGCGGCGTACGAGTCGATCGCGCCGGGCCTGGCCGCGTACCAGCGGGATGCCATCGAGGCGTACGTCACGACCCGGCTGGGCTGAGCCGGAGGGGGCGCCGTCGCGGGAACGGATCCGCGGCGGCGCCCCGTTTCCGGGCCGGCTCACCCGGCGGGGCCGCCGGTCCCGGCGCACAGGGCGGATTCGAGCAGGGCGACCAGTTGTCCGGCCCGCTCCTGTGCGTTCTGCCGGTCGGGGCCGCCGGTCATGAGCAGGTGGTGGAGGGTTCCGACCAGGGCGAGGGCCGCGGTGGCGGTGTCGGCCCCTTCCGCGACCCGGCCGCCCCGCCGCTCCGCGTCCAGGTAGTCGGCGATCGCGTCCTGGACCGTGCCGAAGCCGGGGGCGCCGCCCACCAGGGCCTCGCGGATGCGCAGGGACGCCGCGGGGCGGGTGAGCGCCAGGCCCGCGACGGTGGGGCCGGCCGAGGACAGCAGCGCGAGAGCGGTATCGAGCAGGTTCTCCGCGACGGTGCCCTGCCCCACCCGTTCCCGGAGCCCTTCGGCGTGCCGGGCCACTCGCGCGAACCGGTCCAGGACCAACTCCGCGACGAACTCGTCCAGTCCGGAGAAATGAGCGTGCAGCAGGCCCTTCGCGCAACCGGCCTCGCCGGTGATCGCCCTGCTCGTCAGGGCTCCGGGCCCCTCGCGTTCCAGCACCCGCTCCGCGGCACCGAACAGCCGCTCGCGGACGTCCGGAGTCGTTACACCACGCGGTGACATGGGCCCCTCCCTCTCGTTGTGTTTACAGTATGGGCGATTGCCCATACCTTTGAATGGGCGCTTGCCCATACTAGTTTTCCCCATGCCTCCGGGCACCCGCATCCACCTGGGAGCACCGCATGAGACACATCGCCAACAAAGAGCAGGAGCAGGCGTGGAACGGCTACGAGGGGACCTACTGGGCCACCCACCAGGCCCGTTGGGACAGCGTGAACGCGGGATTCAATGAACCCCTGCTCACCGCCGCGGCGATCGCCGAGGGGGACCGCGTCCTCGACATCGGCTGCGGGGCGGGGTGCACCACCCGTCTCGCCGCCCGGCGGGCGAGCGACGGGCGGGCACTGGGGCTCGATCTGTCGGCGCCGATGCTGGCCCGTGCGCGGGAGTCCGCGCGGCGTGAGGCGCTCGGCAATGTCGCGTTCGAACAGGCGGACGCCCAGGTCCATCCGTTCGGTGCCGGGACCTTCGACGTGGCCATCAGCCGTTTCGGGGTGATGTTCTTCGCCGATCCCGTCGCCGCGTTCGCCAACATCGGGCGGGCGCTGCGCCCCGGCGGCCGCATCGCCTTCGTCTGCCCCGCGGAGCCCGGCCGGACCGAGTGGCTGCTGGCCATGCAGGGGCTGCGCGACCTGCTGCCCGTCGGTGGACTGGGCGCTCCGGGAGGCCCCGGCATGTTCTCGCTGGCCGACCCGGCGACCGTACGCGACGTACTGTCCCGCGCCGGGTACGAGGCGGTCGGCACCGCGCCTGCCGAAGCGTACGGAACCTGGGGCCGGGACGCCGCCGACGCCGCCGGATTCCTGCTGGACTCCGGCCCCGGCCGGTACCTGATCGACCAGGCCGGAAAGGACGTCCGGGACCGGGCCCGGCGCAGGCTCGTCGACCTCCTGAGCCCCCACGAACGGGAGGGCGCACTCCGACTCCGCACCGCCGCCCTGCTGGTGACCGCCCGACGACCCGGGTGACGGGCGGGCGGCGTCCGCTGCCGGGGCGGAGATCCACCCTCGGCGGCAGGCGCCGCCCGTCCTCGGTCATCGATGGACAGCCGCCCCCTTTCAGGCTGCGGCCTTTTCCGGTGCTTCATCGCTGCCCGCGCCTTCGGCGGCGGGTGCGGTGCGCAGGGTGAGCAGGGCGGCGATGGCACCGACCACGGCAAGGGCCGCGGCTCCGAGGAAGGCGGCGGAGAAGCCGTCGGTGAGGGCCACCGGGTCACCGAGTTCGCGGGCGCCGTGCGCGGCGGCGAGCGCGGTCATGGCGGCCAGGCCGAGGGCGGAGCCGACCTGGTAGCTGGTGTTGACGATCCCCGAGGCGAGGCCGCCCTCCTCCGGGCGGGCACTGGAGAGCGCGGTGCCGAGCGAGGGGATGAACGCCAGCGACATGCCCACCGCCGAGAGCAGCGAGGCGGGCAGGACGTCGACGAGGAAGTTTCCGTCCGGCCGGGCCAGCGAGAGCCAGAACATACCCGCGCCGAGCGCGAGGAGCCCGATGACGATGAGGGGCTTGGGGCCGAACCGGGAGATCAGGCGCGGCGCCAGGACGATCATCATGATCATGATGGCGACGGTCATGGGCAGCAGCGCGGAGCCGGAGGCGAAGGCGCCCAGTCCCAGGACCTGCTGCAGATAGAGGTTGAGGAAGAACCACATGGGTATCCACGCGGCGGCCATGAGCAGCTGGGCGATGTTGGCACCGGCCAGGTTGGGCGCCCGCCAGATCCCCAGCCGCATCAGCGGCTCGCGCCGCTTGGACTGGATCGCGACGAACGCGGCGATCAGTGCCGCACCTGCCAGGAGGACCAGCCAGGTCTCGGCGGAGCCCCAACCGGTCTCGGGGGCACGGACGATGGCGTAGACGGCGGCGGCGAGGCCCGCCGTGACGGTGACCGCGCCGGCCAGGTCGATCGAGCCGCGCCGCCCCGCGCCCGGAGGCATGACGGCGGGCGTGGCGACCAGGACGATCAGCGCGACGGGGATGTTGATGTAGAACACCCAGGGCCAGCTGGCGTACTGGGTGATGACCCCGCCGAGGAAGACTCCGGCGGTGCCGCCGGCCGGGGCGGCCGCACCGTACAGCGCGAAGGCCTTCCCCAGCTCCTGGGGCCGGGAGCCGAACAGCGTCATCAGCAGGGTGAGCGCGGACGGGGCGATCAGCGCGGCGCCCACACCCTGGAGGGCCCGCCCGGTCAGCTCGACCCAGACCTCACCCGCGAGACCGGCGGTGAGGGAGCCCGCGGCGAGGACGATCCATCCGGCACTGAACAGGCGCCTGGCGCCGAGCAGGTCGGACAGCCGCCCGCCGAGCAGCAGCAGCCCTCCGAAGGCGACGACGTAGGCGTTGAACACCCACGACAGGTTCTCCTGGGAGAAGCCCAGGTCGGCCTGCATCTCGGGCAGGGCCACGCCGATGATCGACGTATCCATGATGACGATGAACTGAGCCAGGGCGATCAGCGCGAGCGCGGACCATCTCCGCGAATCGGTTGATGCGGTTGGTGCGGTTGATGCGGTCACTGCAAACACACTCCTATACAGGAGGGGGGTATCTACGCATCGCGAATATACCCCCATGGGGTATGCATGGCCAGTGCATGGCACCACGAAGTCGGCCCCTGCTCACGGGAGACCCCGCCGGCCTTCATTCGTCACGGCAGCCAAACTCTCCACGAATCCATTAATTGCGAAATTCTGCAATTCACTACATGCTGTACGGGCCGTGCCCGCAGGTAGCCGCGGGCACGGCCGACAAGGCATCCCGGGGCATCCGGATGGTGGAGGGAGTCCGAGAACCGTGCCGGTTCCGCTGTACCAGGCCAAGGCCGAGTTCTTCCGGATGCTCGGACACCCGGTCCGCATACGCGTCCTGGAGCTGCTCCAGGACGGTCCCATGCCGGTACGCGATCTGCTGACCGCGATCGAGGTGGAGCCGTCGGCGCTGTCCCAGCAGCTGGCCGTGCTGCGCCGCTCCGGCATCGTGACCTCGGCCAGAGAGGGCTCGACCGTGGTGTACGAGCTGCCCGGCGGGGACGTGGCGGAGCTGATGCGGGCCGCGCGCCGGATCCTCACCGAGATGCTGGCCGGGCGGAACGAACTCCTGGCCGAGCTGCGGGAAGCCGAGGTCGCTGCGGAGTGAGTACCGTGCTCGCCCGGTCCTGGGGCCGGGTCGCTTCCCTGCTGCCCGCCCGCGCCGACTTCGCGGTCATGGGCCGCAACCCGCGTCGTGATCTGCTCGCCGGTCTGACCGTCGCCGTCGTCGCGCTGCCGCTCGCCCTGGGCTTCGGCGTCTCCTCCGGGCTCGGTGCCGGGGCGGGGCTGGCGACCGCCGTGGTGGCGGGCGCACTGGCGGCGCTGTTCGGTGGCTCCAACCTCCAGGTGTCCGGGCCGACCGGGGCGATGACGGTGGTGCTGGTGCCGATCATGGCCCAGTACGGGCCGGGCGGGGTGCTGACGGTCGGGCTGATGGCAGGCGTGCTGCTGATCGTGCTCGCGCTGCTGAAGGCCGGCCGCTCCATGCGCTACATCCCGGCGCCGGTGGTGGAGGGCTTCACGCTCGGTATCGCGTGCGTCATCGGTCTCCAGCAGGTGCCGAACGCGCTGGGGGTCGCCGAACCGGAGGGCGACAAGGTCCTGGTGGTGGCCTGGCGCGCAACCGAGGAGTTCGTACGGACCCCGAACTGGACCGCCGTCGCCCTCGCCGTGGGCGTGGCGGCCGTGATGCTGCTGGGTGCCCGGTGGCGGCCCACCGTCCCCTTCTCCATCATCGCGGTGATCGCCGCCACCCTCGCGGCTCAGCTCTTCCACCTGGACGCGGCCACCCCGATCGGCGACCTGCCCTCCGGTCTGCCCGCGCCCTCCCTCGGCTTCCTCGACCTGTCCGCGCTGGGGTCGCTGCTCGCCCCTGCCGTCGCGGTCGCGGCACTTGCCGCGCTGGAGTCGCTGCTGTCGGCGACTGTCGCGGACGGCATGACGGTGGGTCAGCAGCATGATCCGGACAAGGAGTTGTTCGGGCAGGGCATCGCGAACCTGGCGGCCCCGCTGTTCGGCGGAGTCCCCGCCACCGCGGCGATCGCCCGTACCGCTGTCAACGTCCGGACCGGCGCGGGCTCCCGGCTCGCCGCCCTCACCCACGCTGCCGTCCTGGCCGTGATCGTCTTCGCCGCAGCCCCGCTCGTCTCCAGGATCCCGCTGGCCGCGCTCGCCGGGGTGCTGTTGGCGACCGCGATCCGGATGGTGGAGGTCGGTGCGCTGCGGGCGATGGCCCGTGCGACCCGCTCGGACGCGATCGTGCTGGTGCTGACCGCCGCCGCCACGCTCGTGCTCGACCTGGTGTACGCCGTGATCATCGGCCTGGCTGTGGCGGGCGCCCTGGCGCTGCGGGCGGTCGCCGGTCAGGCCCGGATGGACCAGGTCGATTTCAGAGCGGATCTGCCCGGCGAGCACAGCGACGAGGAGCACGCGCTGCTGGCCGAGCACATCGTCGCGTACCGCATCGACGGGCCGCTGTTCTTCGCCGGCGCCCACCGCTTCCTCCTGGAGCTGAGCGAGGTCGCCGACGTGCGGGTGGTCATCCTGCGCATGTCGCGCGTATCGACGATGGACGCCACCGGCGCCCTGGTCCTCAAGGACGCCGTGGAGAAACTGAACCGGCGCGGCATAGCCGTGCTGACCTCCGGGGTACGCCCAGGTCAGCGCCGGACTCTTGAATCGGTCGGCGCGCTGGACCTGCTCCGCCGGGAGGGCCGGGAGTACGCCACCACGCCCGAGGCCATCGCCGCGGCCCGTGCCCACCTGCACCGGACCGGAGTCCTGCCCGCCGCCCCCGATACCGCCGAGGCCGTCCGGTGAGCGCCCAGCTCGACGCCCTGCCCCTGCGGCACGTCCTGACCCTGCCCACGATGGGCTCGGCCGTACGGATCGCCCGCGAGACCACCGAACAGGTCCTCGCGGAGTGGGGCATCAGCCGACGCGACCCCGCCGTCGATCCGGCCCTGTTGATCCTTTCCGAGCTGGTGACCAACAGCGTCCGGCACGCGGCCCCGACATCCCCGAACGTCACCGTGATCTACGCGGCCGGCCAGGACACGTTCGTGTTCGCCGTCCACGACCGCCACCCGTACCGGCCCCCGCTGGCAGTCGCCGGGACCGGTGGCGGCGGACTGGACACCGTCATGGAACTCACCCTCGGCCTGGGCGGCACCGCGATCGTCCGGGGCGACGCGGACGGCCGGGGCAAGAGCATCTGGATCACCCTCCCCCTTCGGAAGACCCCCTGAAGCCTGGTGCAGGCACTGCACAGGAACGAACGAGGCAAGGAAAGACAAGGAAAGACCATGAGCGATGTGACCGAGGCGCTGCCGCCGTGCCCCGAGTGCTCCGGCGTGTACACCTACGAGATGGGCGCACTCCTGATCTGCCCCGAGTGCGGCCATGAGTGGTCGCCCACCGCCGCCGAGCCGACGGGCGAGGGCGCGGGCGCGGGCGGGGAGATCAAGGACGCGGTCGGCAACGTGCTCGCCGACGGCGACACCGTCACCGTGATCAAGACCCTGAAGGTCAAGGGCAGCCCGAGCGGCATCAAGGCCGGGACGAAGGTGCGCAATATCCGCCTCGTGGACGGCGTGGACGGCCACGACATCGACTGCAGGATCGACGGGTTCGGCCCCATGCAGCTCAAGTCCAGCGTGGTCAAGAAGGCCTGACCCGCGCTCCGGCCTCCCACGATTGCGCCCCGCCCCCGCCGGAGCACGGACCGCCGTCGTGGGAGGCGCAGCCAGCCCTCCCGCTCATGACCTCCGTATTGCTAACCTTGGGCAATTCCCGAGGTCATCACATCGGCGTGAGGGCGCGAGGATGTCCTCATGGTGAAGAGTTCTGGGTGGATGCGATGCGTGGTGCACGCACGACAGCGGGCGTCCGGCAGCCCGACGGCCCTCATGGGCACGGGGCGGGTGCGGTGAGCGCGCCGCTGTACCAGCTGAAGGCCGAATTCTTCAAAACGCTGGGCCACCCGGTGCGGATCAGAGTGCTCGAGCTCCTGAGCGAGCGGGAGCACGCGGTCTCCGAGATGCTGACCGAGATCGGCGTGGAGGCGGCTCACCTCTCCCAGCAGCTGGCGGTCCTGCGCCGGGCCAACCTCGTCCTCCCCCGCCGGGAGGGCTCGGCCGTCTACTACTCGCTGGCCAATCCACAGGTCGCGGAGCTGCTGCGGGTCGCGCGGAGCATCCTGTCCGGTGTACTGGCCGGACAGGCCGAACTGCTGGCCGACCTCAAGGCCGCCGAATCCGGCACCCCGAGCCATCGCGAACCGTCCTGAGGCCCCGCCCCTCGTACCTGAACGAACGACCCGGCGAAGCGTGACTGCCTTCGTAGCCGTCAGGTCCGTTTCGAATCAGTACGTGAGAGGGTGAGGCGACGCCCGCCAGTTCCACGAAAAAGAGCCTCTGACCTGTGCTTTCGCTGGTCAGAAGCCCTGAGCGGCAGACGAGTCGGGCTGTACGCCGGGTTCTGTCGCCCGGTCGCCTCGCGGCGGCCGGGGAGACGGCCATCCATCTAGGACCGGCATTGCTGCCGGTCTCGTGCGGTCTACCCGCGAACTCGGGCGGGCCGCCCTCGATCATTCGCGCAGGGCCGTCTTGCGACGGCCCCTCTTGACCTTGCTCCGGGTGGGGTTTACCTAGCCGCCTGAGTCACCTCAGGCGCTGGTGGTCTCTTACACCACCGTTTCACCCTTACCGAGGACCGAGGTCCCCGGCGGTCTGTTTTCTGTGGCACTGTCCCGCGGGTCACCCCGGGTGGCCGTTAGCCATCACCCTGCCCTGTGGAGCCCGGACGTTCCTCGGGGAGATCCGGGGATCCCCACGCGGCCGTCCGCCCGGCTCGTCTGCCGTGCCGACCATGCTACCCGTCCGGCGAGGGCGGCCGGTCGGGGCCGGGTTCAGATGAGTTCCTCGGTCTCCAGATCGAAGGAGAACGGCGCGGGGAGAGCGAGCCGCTTGCCGAACGGGATCGTGCAGTGCTGCCGGTAGTCGTCGCCCTCCGGGTCGCTGAACAGCGTCACCGAGGACTGCTCCCGGTCCACCAGGAGGTAGAGCGGGATGGGTCCGCGGGCGTAGCAGTGGCGCTTGTCCGTGCGGTCCGCCCGGGGCTTGGTCGAGGTGACCTCGACGACGAGGGCCACTCCCTCGCACGGCATCCAGGGGTCGGCTCCCCGGTACAGACGCAGTTCGGTGGGGGCGAAGGTGCCGTCGGGAATGACGTGGTTCTTGGGACAGCGTCCGCCGCTCGTCAGCTTCAATCCCTTGTTCCCGGAAAAGTCCATGTCGGTCCGGGCCAGCCTGATCACCTGCTTCATGATCAGACTGATGTAGTCCTCGTGGTCCCCGTCCGGCGGCGGCGTCACGACAATTTCCCCCTCGATCAGCTCGGCCCGGAAGCCCTCCGGCGTATCGAGCGCCAGGAAGCCCTCCAGCAGGACGTCCGCCTGCGTGAGCGGTTCGTGCGGCATGGCAGTCATGTCACGCCCTTTCCTCGGTCGCTCGCCAGATTGGGGCATCGGTGGACCCGCCGTCCGTGAGAGGGGATTACACCCCTCGATCGTGGCACAGGCGGGCGCGGTGTTGTCGGATACGGAGAGGTGCGGCGAGTGCTTGACCCTGCCGCAGCGTCAACGTTTCTACTGGGTCCATGCGTATCGGAGAGATAGCCGCGCTCGTCGGGGTCACCTCGCGGGCGATCCGGCACTACCACCACGTCGGGTTGCTTCCCGAGCCGGGTCGCCGGGCCAACGGCTACCGCGTCTACAGCGTGCGGGACGCCGTGGTGCTCGCCCGGATCCGGCGGCTCACCGAGCTCGGGCTGGCGCTGGACGAGGTGCGGGACGTGCTCGCCGACGCGGCGGGGCGCGAGCTCATGGAGGTGCTGGCCGGGCTGGACGCGGATCTGGCCCGGCAGGAGAACGAGATCCGGGAGCGGCGGCGCCGGCTGGCCCGGCTGCTGGACGGGCCGGTCTCCGCCGAGGAGCCCGTGTCGCCGGCCCTCGCCGAGCTGCTGGGTACGGCGCCGGCGACCGGCTCGCCCATGGCCGCCAAGGACCGCGAGCATCTCGTCCTGCTGGACACCACCGGTGTCGGCGCCGAGATCCACGCCGCACTCGCGCCGCTGGCCGAGGACCCGGCCGTGCATGCGCTGTACGAGCGGCTGGACGAGCTGGCCGGGGCGGCCGTGAGCGATCCCCGGATCCCCGCGCTCGCCGCCGAGCTGGCGGCTGCGGTGCCGGACGAGGTCCTGGCGGCGATCCCTTCGGACGGGCCGGTCATGACGGGGATCGGTGAGGCGCTGCTCGACGACTACGCGCCCGCGCAGGCCGAGGTGGTGCGCCGGGTGATGGCGGCCCTGGCGGCGCGCGTGGCGGAGAGGGGTGCGGAATGAGCGTGCGCCGCCTCGTCGGGCACGAGATGCGTTCCCTGCACAGTCTCGGGCTCTGGGTGCTGCGGCGGCGTCATGCCGTTCCCGAGGGCGCCCTCGCCGTCCCGTACACCGGGCCGCAGACCGCGATGATGTACGGCCTGTTGTTCGTCTCCCTGGTCGAGACGGTGATGCTGGCCCTGCTGGTCCCGTGGCCGGTCGTGCACGGTGTGCTGCTCGTACTCGATGTGTACGGGGTGGTGTTCGTCCTGGCGCTGCACGCCTCCTGCGTGACCCGGCCGCATGTGGTGGACGCCGACGGTGCGCTGCGGATTCGCTACGGCGGGCGGTTCGACCTGCGGATTCCCGCCGATGCGGTCACCGGCGCGCGGGTCGAGCGGCGCTTTCCCGAGGGCGGGCCGGTGCTGCTGGGCGCGGACGGGGTGCTCGACCTGGTCGTGGGCGGTCAGACGACGGTGACGGTGGAGCTGGCCGGTCCGGTGGAGTTCGTGCGGCCGCTGGGGAAGCGCGGGCGGGCGCGGGCGGTCCGGTTCCACGCGGATGATCCGGGGGCCGCCGCGGCCGCGCTCACGCGGGGACGAAGAGCACCTTCGCCGAACCAGGATCCGCGCGGTCCAGCCTGACCCGCAGCCGCTCCCCCAGCGGGAGCTTCGTGTCGCCGCCGTCGATCCGGGCGACGACGGCCGGATCGTCGATGTGGACGGTGCCGGTGGTGGGTTCCTGCTCCGACACATCGACCACGTACGCGTCGAAGATCTCGCCGATCCGGTCCTTGAGCAGCGCGGCCTCGACGAGGTCGACGCACTCGCGCTCGACGGTGTTGGCGCGCCTGGCCCCGTCCGCCATCTCCTTCGGCAGGCCGGGCAGCGCGGCGCGGACCCACTCGGGCGGGTCCTGGTCCGCGACGGCGGCGAGGCACAGTTCGGCCGTGTACCGGTCGACGAGACGGCGCAGTGGGGCGGTGCAGTGCGTGTAGAGATCGGCGACGGCGGCGTGGACGGCGGGGGTGGGGAGTTCGCCGTGCTCGAAGACGGTGTACCCGGCGCCGCGCAGCAGGGTGGTGCACTCCTGGAGGAACGCGGCGTGGTCGGCCTTCCGGGGGTCGAGGGAGCGGACGACCTGGGCGTACGGGACGTGGTGCGGCCAGTCGATGTGCAGCGCCTCGGCGGAGCGGCGGAGCCGGGCCACGGCGCCGTCCGGGGCGACCGGCAGGGTGCGCAGGATGCCGGTGCCGGTCTCGTTCATGAGGCGGGCGGCGGCCATGCCGGTCAGCAGGGAGATCTGGGCGTTCCAGCCGTCGGCGGGCAGCGGGGCACGGTATTCGAGGCCGTAGCCGCCGTCGCGCTCGACGATCTCCTGCTCGGGCACGTTGAGGGAGATGCCGCCGCGGGCGACTTCCTGCTCCCGGCGGAGCCGTCCGATGTCGCGGAGCAGGGCGAGGGGCTCCTCGGCGGTGTCCGTGTCGATCTGCCGCTGGACGCCCGCGTAGTCGAGCCTGGCGCGGCTGCGGACGAGGGCCCGGCGCACCGAGGTGACCACGGCGGCGCCCTCGGTGTCGAGGTCGATCCGCCAGAGCACGGCGGGGCGGGTCTGCCCCGGCAGCAGGCTGGCGGCGCCCTCGGAGAGCAGGGTGGGATGGAGCGGCACCCTGCCGTCGGGGAAGTAGAGGGTCGTCACCCGGCGGTGGGCCTCGGCGTCCAGTGCGCCGCCGGGGCGTACGAAGGCTGCGACATCGGCGACCGCGTAGTGCACCCGGTAGCCGCGTCGGCGGCGTTCGAGGTACATGGCCTGGTCGAGGTCGGTCGATGCGGGCGGGTCGATGGTGAAGAGCGGCAGGTCCGTCGCGTCCTCGTGGGCCGGGACCGCCGGGTCCTTCACCGCCTGTGCCGCTTCGGCGAGGACCTCGGGCGGGAAGTCGTCAAAAAGGCCGAGCTCGGTGCGCAGTTCGCGCAGGGACGCCCCCAGCGGGGTGTCGGCCGGCCCGGTCATACGGAGATGGCGGCGGGGCATGGACCGAGCGTATGGCGGGGCGGGGCGGGCGGCATCCCGGGTGGCCGCCCGGCCGCTCCTGCGGTGCCCGTACGCTGGCGCGGGGTCTGGGTCTGTCCGGCCCTGATCCGCCGGACAGGCCCAGGCCCGCCGCCCCGACTGTGTGTACGAAGGAGAACCGCCGTGCTCGTGCTGTTGCCGCCCTCCGAAGGAAAGGCCGCCTCGGGGCGCGGGGCGCCCCTGAAGCCGGAGTCGCTGTCGCTTCCGGGCCTGGCCGAGGCGCGGGCGGCGGTTCTCGACGAGCTGGTCGAGCTGTGCGCGGCGGACCAGGAGAAGGCGCGCGAGGTGCTCGGACTGAGCGAGGGGCTGCGCGGCGAGATCGCGAAGAACGTGGAGCTCCGGACGGCCGGGACGCGTCCGGCCGGGGAGGTCTACACGGGTGTGCTGTACGACGCGCTGGACCTGGCCTCCCTGGACGCGGCGGCCAGGCGGCGGGCCGGGAAGTCGCTGCTGGTCTTCTCCGGCCTGTGGGGCGCGGTGCGGATGGGCGACCGGATTCCCTCGTACCGCTGCTCGATGGGTGTGAAGCTGCCGGGTCTGGGTGCGCTCGGGGCGTACTGGCGTGGCCCGATGGTGCAGGTGATGCCGGAGGCGGCCGGGGAGGGGCTCGTCCTGGACCTGCGCTCCTCCGCCTATGCCGCGGCCTGGAAACCGAAGGGCGAGGTGGCGGAGCGCACGGCGAGCGTGCGGGTGCTGCACTCCCAGCTGGTGGACGGGGTCGAGAAGCGGTCGGTGGTCAGCCACTTCAACAAGGCGACGAAGGGGCGGATGGTGCGCGATCTGCTGGTCTCAGGTGCGCGGCCGAAGAGGCCCGCGGAGCTGGTGGAGGCCTTGCGCGGGCTCGGGTACGTGGTGGAGGCCGAGGCTCCGGCGCGGGCCGGGCGGGCGTGGTCGCTCGATGTCGTGGTGACGGAGATTCACTGAGCCACCGGCCGTCCGAGGGTGGTTCACCGAGCATTGCGCGTTGCATCATGCGCAACGCTCGTTGCGTACGGTGTGTACGTCGCGCAAGATGGGCCCATGACCTCCTCTGTGCTGGACCTCGCCCCCGTCGTGCCCGTAGTCGTCCTGGAGGACGCCGCCGACGCGGTGCCGCTCGCGCGGGCCCTGGTCGCGGGCGGGCTCCCGGCCATCGAGGTGACGCTGCGCACCGCCGCGGCGCCGGCCGCGATCGGGGCGATCGCGGCCGAGGTGCCGGACGCGGTGGTGGGGGCCGGCACGGTCATCTCCGTACGGAATGTCGCCGACACCGTCGCCGCGGGGGCCCGGTTCCTGGTCAGCCCCGGCTGGACGGACCGGCTGCTGGACGCGATGAAGGCGTCGGGGGTGCCGTTCCTGCCGGGTGTCTCCACGACGTCCGAGGTGGTCGCGCTGCTGGAGCGCGGGGTCACGGAGATGAAGTTCTTCCCGGCCGAGGCGGCCGGCGGCACGGCCTATCTGAAGGCGCTCTCCGCGCCGCTGCCGCAGGCCCGCTTCTGCCCGACGGGCGGCATCTCCCTCGCGTCCGCGCCGTCCTATCTGGCACTGCCCAACGTCGGCTGCGTGGGCGGCAGCTGGATGGTCCCGGCGGACGCCGTCGCGGCGAAGGACTGGGCGCGCGTGGAACGGCTGGCGAGCGAGGCGTCGGCGCTGCGCGGCTGATTTTCCCTGCCCGCCCCTCCGTCCCGGGCCCGGTGGGTGCGCGGGCGCCCCTGCCCTCCGCCGAAGCGGAGGGCGCTCTGTCGTTCCGCCGGGACTCAACGGCTCCGAGGCCCGCCGGACGCACCGTCACATCCGTGCGGGAGCCGCCTCCCCCGCCTCACCGCAGGTGCGAGGTGTCGTTCAGCAGTCGAACCGACACGTTCCCGTCCGCGTAGTACGCCACCGCCGAGACCGAGGCCGCCGAGAGTTCCATCCGGAACATGGCTTCCGGCGGCGCGCCGAGGGCCAGTCGGATCAGGGTCTTGATCGGCGTCACATGGGTGACCAGAAGCACCGTGCGGCCCGCGTAGCGGGCGGTGAGGCGGTCGCGGGCGGCTGCCACCCGGCGGGTGACCTCGGCGAAGCTCTCGCCGCCGCCGGTGGGGGCCGCCTTCGCGGAGGCCAGCCAGGCGTCCAGGTCGGGGCCGTAACGCTCACGCACCTCGGCGAAGGTCAGGCCCTCCCAGGCTCCGAAGTCCGTCTCGCGCAGACCGTCCTCGATCCGGACCTCCAGGCCGAGCCGGGCCGCCACCGCGTCCGCCGTTTCGCGGCAGCGGCGCAGCGGGGAGCTGACGATCTCCTCGATCGTGCCGCGGGCGGCCAGCGCCTGGGCGATGCGTTCGGCCTGGTGGCGGCCGGCCGCCGAGAGTTCGGGGTCGCTGCCGCCGCTGCCGGAGAACCGCTTCTCGGGGGTGAGGGCCGTTTCGCCGTGCCGGAGCAGTACGAAGGTGGCGGGCGCCCCGAGGTCGGGTGCCGCTCCCCAGCCGACCCGGGGGGCCGCGGGGGAGGTGGCGCCGGGGCGGGAGGCCAGGGCCGCGCGGGCCTTGGCCGCGCCCGCCGCCGCGTCACCGGGCGGACCGGACACCGGGGGGAGGTCCGCGGTGGTCGAGGGCCGGGGGGTGTCGAGGGCGGCCGTGGACGCGGACGGCTCCCACTGCTTGCCGCGCCTGCCCGCGTCCATCGCCTCGTTGGCGAGCCGGTCGGCGTGCTTGTTCTTCTCGCGCGGGATCCACTCGTACGTGACGGCGGAGGCCGGCAGGATCCTGGCGGCCTCCGCCGCGAGCGGCTTCATGTCGGGGTGCTTGATCTTCCAGCGGCCCGACATCTGTTCCACGACCAGCTTGGAGTCCATCCGTACCCGCACCTGGACCGCGGCGTCCGGTACCAGCGCCCTCGCCGCCTTCAGGCCCGCGATGAGGCCCTTGTACTCGGCGACGTTGTTCGTCGCGACGCCGATGTACTCGGCGGCCTCGGCGAGGGTCTCCCCCGTCACCGGGTCGATGACGACCGCTCCGTAGCCGGCGGGTCCCGGGTTGCCCCGGGACCCGCCGTCGGCCTCGATGACGAACTGGCGCGGCTGGGTCATTACAGGCCCGACTCCGCCGTACGGACCAGGATGCGGCGGCAGTTCTCGCAGCGCAGGACGGTGTCCGGGGCCGCCGCCTTCACCTCGTTGATCTCGGTGATGTTCAGCTCCAGGCGGCAGCCCTCGCAGCGGCGCTGGTAGAGGCGGGCGGCGCCGACCCCGCCCTGCTGGACGCGGAGCTTGTCGTACAGCTTCAGCAGGTCCGCGGGGACCGAACCGGCGACCACCTCGCGCTCCCTGGTGACGCTCGCGGCCTCCTCGTCGAGCTCCTTGGTCGCGGCGTCGCGGCGGGCGGTCGCGTCGTCGGCCTTGGCCTGGACGGCGGAGACCCGGTCGGACAGCTCGGTGACGCGCTCCTGGGCGGACTCGCGGCGCTCCATCACTTCGAGGACGACGTCCTCCAGGTCGCCCTGGCGCTTGGCCAGCGAGGCGATCTCGCGCTGGAGGCTCTCCAGGTCCTTCGGCGAGGTGACCGCGCCGGAGTCGAGGCGCTGCTGGTCGCGGGCGGCGCGCTGACGCACCTGGTCGACGTCCTGCTCCGCCTTGGTCTGCTCGCGGGCGGTGTCGCTCTCCTCGGTCTGCGAGGCGACCAGCAGGTCGCGCAGTTGCGCGAGGTCGCTGGTGAGCGACTCGATCTCGGCGTGCTCGGGCAGCGACTTGCGCCGGTGGGCGAGCTGCGACAGGCGTACGTCGAGGGCCTGGACGTCGAGAAGTCGGATCTGGTCGGCGGGCGCGGCGTTCAGTTGGGGGCTCCAGAAGAGTGGTGGGTGGTGGTGGTCCAGGGGTCGGTGACCTGCTTCGAGACATGGACCCGCAGGCCCCATCCGTGGCGGTCGGAAATCGCGTCGAGCTGCGCCGCGGCCTGTTCGCACCAGGGCCACTCGGTGGCCCAGTGCGCGGCGTCGATCAGGCCGAGCGGGGAGTGCTGGATGGCTTCGGAGGCCGGGTGGTGGCGCAGGTCGGCGGTGAGGAAGGCGTCGACGCCCGCGGCGCGCACCGCGTCGAAGAGGCTGTCGCCGGAGCCGCCGCTGACGGCGACGGTGCGCACGGTCGCGGACGGGTCGCCGGCGAGCCGGATGCCCTGCGCGGTGGCGGGCAGCCGGGCGGCCGCGCGGGCGGCGAACTCGGCCAGGGTCTCGGGGTGGTCGAGCACGCAGATCCGGCCGAGACCGCGGCGGCCCGCGGGGTCGGCCGGGTCCGGTACGAGCGGGCCCTCGACGCGCAGGTCGAGCGCACCGGCCAGCGCGTCGGAGACGCCCGGGTCGGCGGTGTCGGCGTTGGTGTGGGCGACGTGCAGCGCGATGTCGTGCTTGATGAGGGTGTGCACGACCCGGCCCTTGAAGGTGTCGGCGGCGACCGTCGTCGTACCCCGCAGATAGAGCGGGTGGTGGGTGACGATCAGCTGGGCGCCGAGCCGGATCGCCTCGTCGACGATCTCGTGGACGGGATCGACGGCGAAGAGCACCCGGTCGACGACGGCGCCGGGGTCTCCGCAGACGGTACCGACCGCGTCCCAGCCTTCGGCCCGCTCGGGCGGCCAGAGAACGTCGAGCTCGGCGAGGACATCAGACAGACGGGGCACAAGCAAAGGCTACCTGCCCTCCGTGCCCCGTCGCCCGCGGCTGTGGCGGTCCGTGCGGACCGCCACGGCCTGCTCGCGGATCGTTACTTCACGAGGTCGGCGCGGAGGTCGTCGAGGACCAGGTCGGCGGCCGTGACACCGAGGCCGAGGTACCAGGTCTCGTCGGAGACGTCCTTGGCCCGGCCCTCCTTGACGGCCTTCAGGTTCTTCCACAGCGGGTTGGCCTGGGTGGTGTCCCGCTCGGTGGCCTTCACGTCGCCGTAGACGCCGGTGAAGATCCAGTCGGCGTCGGCCTCGTCGATCTTCTCCGGGCTGATCTCCGCGGCGAGATCGTTGATCTGCTGGTTCTTGGGCCGCGGCAGACCGGCGTCGTCGAGGATGGTGCCGATGAAGGAGGCCTTGGCGTAGAGGCGGATGCGGTCCGGCATGTAGCGGACCATGGAGATGGTCGGCTTGTCCGGGCCGATGTCCTCGCCGAGCTTCTTCGCCTTGGCCTCGTAGGCGCCGAGCTCGCTCTTCGCCTTCGCCGTCCTGTCCAGCGCGGCGGCGTTGAGAAGGTAGTTCTCCTTCCAGGTGAAGCCCGGACGGATGGAGAACACGGTCGGCGCGATCTTGGAGAGCTCGTCGTACTTGTCGGCGGCGCGCAGCTGGCTGCCGAGGATCAGGTCGGGCTTCAGGCCGGCGATCGCCTCGAGGTTGAGGTTGTTGATCGTGCCGATGTCCTTGGGGTTGCCCGCGTCCTTCTTCAGGTACGAGGGAATCGCCGCGGAACCCTCGGAGGGCGCGTAGCCGACCGGCTTCACGCCCAGCGACACGACGTTGTCGAGCTCGCCGACGTCCAGCACGACGACGCGCTTGGGGGCGGACTTGATCTCCGTCTTGCCCATGGCGTGGGTGAGGGTGCGCGGGAACTGGCCGTCCTTGGCGTCCGTCCCGTACCCGGCCGTCTTCTTCGCCGCGTCGGCGAAGTCCTTGCCGCCCGTGGCGACGGCCGCCTTCTTGTCGCCGCCCTCGGACTTGGCCGAGCCGCCCGACCCTCCGTCCTCGCTCCCGCAGGCCGAGAGGGAAAGGGCGGCAGCCACCGCCAGGCCGACTGCGGCGGTGCCGCGGCGACGAAGGGACATCACTTGCTCCAGTTGTAACGAACACACCGATACTGCTTAGGGCTGCCTAACCTTACTCATTCACCTCACGCCCAGCACAGCCACCCCCTCCCCCTCAGGCGAACACCGGCATCGCCACCCTTATGTGTGAAGTGACAGGTCTCGCGTTGTTCGGCAGGAAGTGCGAAAACTAGCTTCGGTTGCCGGAGGTGACCAGTCCATGGCTGTCTGTGCCATCGAGAACAGGACCGTAGGCGCGACCGGGGCCGCCGAGGACCACGGGAACGCGGTCCGGGAGAACGGCGAGCCCGAGGCGTCCGGCGTGCCGGACGACCCGCCGGACGCAGCCGAGGAAGCGCGTGGAAGGGGCGCGCCGCCCGGGACGGCCCCTGCCGTGCCCGCGTTCACGATCGCCGCGGACGGTTCGTACGCGGCCCGGCTCGCGCTCGCTCAAGTGGCGGCCGAGGCGTCCGGCGAGGCCGGCGGGGCGTGGTTCGTGGAGCGCTGGACGCTCGACGGACCCGAGCCGTACGCCGTACCACTCCCCCTCGACCAGCCGGAGGAGCCGGACTCCGAGGTGCTGCCGCTGGCCGACGGGCGGGTGCTGATCCGGCGCCGGGTGGCGGACCGGCACGCGGTGTCGCTGCTCTATCCGACCGGCCCCGGCACCGGTGAACTCCCGCTCGGCTCCGTCGAATGCGCGGAGCTGACCCTGCTGCCGCCCACGCCGGACGGTGTGAGCGCGTACGCGCTGTCGGCGGGTGCGCACTCCACCTCCGTCTGGCGAGTGGCGGGCGGCGCCTGCGGTCCCGAGCCGGTCGCGGAGGTCCCGGGGCGCTGCTCCGGTGGCGTCTGGCTGGACCGGACGGGCCGGATGCTGGCCCTGGACCGGGGTATGCCGGGCGGCGGCCCGGTCAAGGCGGTCGCCGTGGACCTGGAGCGGGGCGGCGAGGTGACGCCGCTGCTGCAGATCGCCCCGGACAGCAACGACCGGCTGCTGCTCGCCGACCCGGACAGCGGACTGCTGCTGATCCGCTCGGACGCGCCGGGACACGACCGGCTGGGGTGGGGCGTGCTCGGCAGCTGTCTGCCGGTGCGCTTCCCGGAGTGCCTGCACCCGGCCGATGTGGCGGTGACGCCGTTCGCCGTGCAGCCGGGCCAGATGCTGATGCCGGAGAGCTGCGCGGTGGCGCTGCGCATCGACGGGGCGGCGGGCAGCTGGGTCGGGGTGTGGCGCCCGGCCGGACGCCGGCTGCATCGACTCGCCGCTCCCCAGGGGTGGCAGGCCGGCCGCGGGGTGTGGACCCGGGACGGCGTGCTGAGACTTCCGTACACCCACGGGAACGTGGCGTGCGGTGTGGCCCTGCTGGAGGCACCGGACGACGACGAGCAGGGCTCACGGACGTCGGCGGAACCCGGCGCGGAAAGCGGTATGCAACCGTCCGCCGCCGACGCACCTCTCCCCGTGTGCAAGCCGATTCCACTGGGGCAGGCGCCTCTCACGGGGCGCACGGTGCCTGGTTAAAATCTGGGGCCGGCCCACGCAGCCGTATCCGGCGGTCGCCGATGGCGACCGCGCCGTGTTGCGGTTGGCGTGATCGGCCTGGTGACACACATACAAACGATCACAACGGGGTGACTTCCCACATGCCTGAAGCCCGAACCGACACGACCCAGACGCGTCCGGAGGACGCGGACCGGGCCGAAGCCGGCGGCTCCGGAAAGCACCGAGGGGATGAGTCGACGGACGACACGTCTGCACAGCCGCACGGCCGCCACCGCCGCCCCTCCGCGGGGGACAGCCGGGCGGCCTGACCGCGCGGAACAGCAACGAGGGACGGGTGGACCCCGGCAGCCGGAAGGCTGCCGGGGTCCACCCGTGTCCGCGGCGGCCGGGCTCCCGCCGGTCAGCCGCGTTTCAGGCCGAGCACCTCCGCCGCGGCGAAGGTCTCGTTCGGCGGGCGGTCCTCGTAGTACGGCGAGATCAGCTCGTCCAGCTCGTCGAAGGAGAACGTCTCCTTCGAGGAGTCGAACTTGGCCGCGACCCTGGGGCGTTCGACGATCGCGACCATACCGCCGTGCACGACGAGCAGCTGCCCGTTGACCTTGGCGGCGGCCGGGGAGGCCAGATAGCCCACCAGTGGCGCGACGTGTTCGGGGGCGAGCGCGTCGATCCGGCCGTCCGCCGGTTCCTGGAAGCCCGCGAAGACGTCCTCGGTCATCCGGGTGCGGGCCCGCGGGCAGATGACGTTGGCGGTGACTCCGTACCGGGCCAGAGCCAGGGCCGTGGAGGTGGTGAGGCCGACGATGCCGCCCTTGGCCGCCGCGTAGTTCGGCTGGCCCGCCGAACCGGCCAGGAACGCCTCCGAGGAGGTGTTGACGATCCGGCCGTGGACCGGGCCGCCCGACTCCTTGGACCGGGTGCGCCAGTGCGCGGCCGCGAAGTGCGTGGTGTTGAAGTGGCCCTTGAGATGGACCCTGATGACGGAGTCCCACTCGTCCTCGGTCATCGAGAAGATCATCCGGTCGCGCAGGATGCCCGCGTTGTTGACCAGGATGTCGAGCTTTCCGTAGGTGTCGACGGCCAGTTCCACCAGGGCGCGGGCCTGCTCGTGGTCGGAGACGTCGCCGAGGTGCGCGACCGCCCGGCCGCCCGCGGCCCGGATCTCCTCGGCGACCTCCTCGGCGGGCGTCGCGGACGCCTCGCCGGAGCCGTCGCGGCCCGGCTGTCCGTAGTCGTTGACGACCACGGACGCGCCCAGCCCCGCCAGTTCCAGCGCTTCGGCGCGTCCGAGGCCGCGGCCCGCGCCCGTGACGATCGCGGACATGCCGTCCAGGGGAAGTGACATCGGAATCTCTCCAGTCCTCTCGGGAGGGGCGGGGCGGTGGTCAGAGCTCGACGCAGGTGCGCAGCGACTCGCCGGTCCGCATCTGGTCGAGCGCGTCGTTGATCCCGTCGAGCCGCACCCGGTGGGTGATCATCGATTCGAGGTCGATCCGGCCGGCCCGCCAGAGTGCGATGGCCCGTTCGTACGAGCGGAGCACGTCGCCTCCTCCGTACATGGAGGGCAGGATCCGCTTCTCGTCGAAGAACAGCTCGAACATGTTGACCTGGAAGTTGTCGTCCATCGCACCCGCGCCGACGACGCACAGGGTGCCGCCGCGCCGGGTGTTCTCGTACGCGGTGCGCGCGGTGGCCGACTTGCCGACGACCTCGAAGACGTAGTCGAAGCCCTCGCCCGCGGTGATCCGCTGCTTGGCGTCGGCGAACTCGTCGGGCGACACCGCCTCGGTCGCGCCGAACCGGAGCGCCGCCTCGCGCCGGGAGGCGACCGGGTCCACGGCCACGATCTGGGCGGCGCCCTGCACCCTGGCGCCCTGGATCGTGGAGATGCCGACGCCGCCGCAGCCGATCACGGCGACCGACGAACCCGCCTCCACCCGTGCGGTGTTGATGGCCGCGCCGAGCCCGGTGGTCACCCCGCAGCCGATCAGCGCGGCGATCTCGAACGGAACGTCGTCGGGGATCGGCACCGCGCAGCCGGCGCCCACGACGACCTCCTCGGTGAAGGTGCCGGTGCCCGCGAAGCCGAATACATCGCCGCCGGGACGCTTGAAGTTGGGGGTGCCCGCGTTCATGAAACCGGCCAGGCAGAGCTGGGTCTGGCCGCGCTTGCAGGACGGACACGCCCCGCAGGCGGGCAGCCAGCAGACCAGCACGCGGTCCCCCGCGCTGAGCCCGGTGACACCGTCGCCGACGTCCATGACCTCGCCGGCGCCCTCGTGGCCCGGGATGAACGGGGCGGGCTGCGGCAGCACCCCGCTCATCGCCGAGACATCGGAGTGGCACAGCCCGGTGGCCCGGATGCGCAGCCTGACCTTGCCGGGGCCGAAGCCCACCGCCTCGACGTCGTCGAGGACCTCCAGTTTGTCCTGGCCGATCTCGTGCAGTACGGCTGCGCGCATGGTGCGGCTCCCCTCATGGGCCGGTGGAACGTGGACCGGTGGTTCTCTCGGAGTCGTCCGGGGCCGGGTTCGGGACCGGTCCCCGGTGCCGGTTCGCGTGCGGTTCAGGAGTGTTCGACGAAGGTGTCGCCGAGGACCACGGCGTCGTCCCGCTCCACGGCCTTCACCTCGACCCGCACCTGGTTCTCGGTGGTCCACATCTCGATGCGGAGGGTCTCGCCGGGGAAGACGATCCCGGCGAAACGGGTGCGGTAGGAGCGGATACGGGTCACATCGCCGCCGAGGACCGTGTCGGTGACGGCCTTGAGCGTGATGCCGTAGGTGCACAGTCCGTGCAGGATCGGCCGGTCGAAGCCGGCACGCGCGGCGAACTCGGGGTCGGCGTGCAGCGGGTTCCAGTCCCCGGAGAGGCGGTAGAGCAGCGCCTGGTCGGGGCGGATGGGCCGGTGCACGACGTGGTCCGGGGCGATCTCGGGGTACGCGACCCGCTCGGACGGGCCGCGTTCACCGCCGAAGCCGCCCTCGCCCCGGACGTAGATCTGGGCGTCGTTGGTCCACAGCGGGCCCTCGTCGTCGGCGGCCTCGGTGCGCAGGACCAGTACAGCCGCCTTGCCCTTGTCGTACACCGCGGCGACCTTCGAGGTCTGTACGGCGCTGCCCCGCACGGGGATCGGCCGGTGCACCCGTACGCTCTGCCCGCCGTGCAGGACGGCGGCGAGATCGATGTCGATGCCGGGCGAGGCGAGTCCGCCGAGGCCGCTCATGCCCGCGCCCGCGACGGTGGCGAAGGAGGGCAGCACCTGGAGCCGGGACTCCAGGGTGTAGCGCAGCTCGTGGGGGTCCACGGCGGGGTCGGCCCGGTCGGGGTCGGACCCGGCGCCGATCCCGAGGTGGTAGAGCTGTACGTCCTTGTGGTCCCAGCCGATCCGGCTGGAGCGGGGTTCGGCGGCGAGAGCCTTTTCGGCATCAATGGGCATGGGAGAGCTGCTCCTTGATGGTGGGAAGACCTCGGCGCGGCCGTCCGCACCGTCGGCCGCACCGAGGTCGCGCGGGACCGGCCGCCACGCCCGTTCTAGAACGCGTTCTAGCCGATGAACCCATGTATAACGCAGCGCCCAGCAGTTGTGAAGACCGCTACTGACATAGCGTCAGATCGCGTGGCCGGGTGAGCCGGTGGGTGTACCGAGCACCTCGCCACGGCGCGCGGCTCCCCGGAGGCGGGACCGCGCCCGGAGGGCGGCTTCGTGCTCGCCGCCGAAACTCCTGGCGGACGGACCGGGTGAGACGGATCCCAGGAACGCCTCGGCCACACCCCGCACGCGGGGCCGGTGAAGGGGGCCCGGGGCACCGTCCGACGCAACCCGTTCGTGTGCTGCTCTCCAAGAAGGCGGGCCTCACCACCTCACAACATGTCACCGTATGTCCGTGATCGCACTCAATCGGTTAGCGGCAGCCGTTGCTGCGACAGCCGTCCTCCTCTGCGGGCCCGCCGCGCCTGCACTGGCGGCGCCCCACTGGAACAAGAACATCGAGTGCAAGCAGACCGACCCGGACGGCAGGGTCATCCCCACACGCATCGGCAACCATGCGCTCGGCTGGAGCCACTTCTCCGGCAAGCACAACATCAGGAAGTGCAAGGTCGTCGACGCCGCCATCGCGGGCAAGGTCGACAAGAAGACGGGTGGCCGCCTCGAATACTGGGGAAACGCCCTCCGTGGACGCAGTGTGTTGAAGATCGTCGTAGTCGTCCAGTACACACGCAAGACGTCCGACGGCAGGTACAACGCCGGGGCGGGGCAGAAGATGGGCGTCATCACCGCCTACTGCAAGGGCATGAACAAGTGCCCGAACTGGCTGAACGAGTGACCTGCATGTACGAAGAGATCGCGGAGCAGCAGGCAGACATCACCCGGCTGCTGCTTCATCACATCCACGCCCCCCTCACCGACACCGACTACCTTCGTGGCGTCCTCCCCGTCCCACCACCCGATGGGGCGATCCGCGTTGCCATCGGCGCCAAGGAGGACCACGCTCCGGAACAGTTGCTCGCCTATGAGATCCCCGTGCGCCAGGGCGACGACCTCGTCACCGCATACGACGTGATCGGTATCCTGCGCACCCTGCTCACCGGCACGCACCTCTACTCCAGCGACAGCGTCAGCACCCTGATGGGCATGACCCTCGTCCGCGCAAACCTGGCTGCCGTGGAGCCGGCCGAGCCCACACCGGACGACAATGCCCTGACGATCCTGCGGACCATCGTCTCCCCCTGCACCGAGGAGCAGCCGGACCCGCGCCTGCGCGGATTCCTCTTCCTGGGCCAGGACCGGCTGCGTCTGTACCTCGACACCGAGGACGTCCCCGGGGTGATCGCCGCAGACGTACGACCGTCCGGTGCCGTCACAGCACTGCTCGCGGCTCTGCCGTCCTTGATCACGGAGGAGGAACGGATGGTCGTGGACAGCAGTGACCCGCACTGCTCCTGCGTGGTGGACCTCACCTACTGGTGAGAGAAGCTCGAAGCGTTGCTACGACAGACCACGGACAATGCGCGGATGCCCCGTTCACGGCGCACTGCGGAGGGACCGTCAAGTCCGGCTCAGGGCTGGGCGGACCGGTGGCGCGGCAGCCACAGCGCCATCAGCAGCAGTCCGCCCAGCAGCACCGTGCCGGCCGTCCGGAAGGCGAGTGCGTAACCGGCCGTGAGTTCCTCCGGTCCGGTGCCGCCCGCGGTACGAGCCGCCGCGACGGTGGAGAGCACGGCGAGACCGAGCGCACCGCCCATCGTGCGGGAGGTGCCGATGAGGCCCGAGACGAGACCGGCCTCCCCGGAAGCCGCGCCCGCAATGGCCAGCGAGGCGAGCGGAGTGGCCGCCAGTCCCGTACCAGCCATCATCAGGATGCCGGGCAGGCAGACCGAGGTGAGGTACGAGCCGTCGGCGCCCATCGTGGACTGCCAGCCGAAGCCCGCGGCGGCGACGGCCGTGCCGATGAGCGCCAGGTTCTTCGCGCCGGTCACGGCCATCACCCGGGGTGCGCACTTCGAGCCGAGGACGACCGCCAACGACGTGGGTATCAGGGCGAGTCCGGCCTCCATCGGGGTGTAGCCCAGCACGGCCTGGGCGTACACGGTCATGAAGTACCACATCGAGAACGTCGCCGAACCGATCACGAACGTCGCCGCGTTGGCCGATGTCACCACCCGCGCCCCGAGCACCCTCAGCGGCATCAGCGGCTCCGCCGTCCGGGCCTCCACCGCCACGAAGACGCCCAGCAGGGCCACCCCGCCGAGCAGCGGCGCCAGGGTCGCCGTCGCGGTCCACCCCGACTCCTCGGTCTGCACGATGCCGTACGCGACGGAGGCAAGGCCCGCCGTGACGAGTACGGCGCCCAGGAAGTCGATCCGCCGCCGGTCGCCCGCCCGGCCCTCGGCGAGCCAGAGCGCGGCCCCCGCCAGGACGAGCACACCGACCGGCACATTGATCAGCAGCACCCAGCGCCAGGAGAGCAGATCGGTGAGTACTCCGCCGATCAGCCCGCCGGCCGCGCCGCCGCCCGCACCGACGGCCATCCAGGTGCCGATCGCTTTCGTCCTGGCCGGGCCCTCCGGGACGGCGGTGGTGAGCAGGGTCAGGGTTGCTGGGGCGAGCACGGCGGCACCGAGCCCCTGCGCGGCGCGGGCGGCCAGCAACTGCCAGTCCTCCTGGGCGAGCCCGCCGGCCAGGGAGGCCGCGGTGAACAGGCCGAGTCCTATGAGGAACATCCGCTTGCGGCCGTAGATGTCGGCGGCGCGTCCACCGAGCAGCATGAATCCCGCGAACGCGATGGAGTAGGCGTTGAGCACCCATTGCAGTCCGGCCGCGCTCATGTCGAGGTCGGAACGCATGGACGGCAGGGCGACGTTGACGACGGACACGTCGAGCACGACAAGGAACTGCCCGACGAACGCGGCGAGCATCGCAGCCCAGGTGCGGGTACGGGTCCGCTCCTGCGGCAGGACCGGTGTCTTGACGTCAGCCATGCCGGTCATACTCGCACCTGGGCTGCGCACCGTACATCGGTATTCGGCCCGGGGCCGGACCGGCGGCACGGGCGGATGTACGCCCCTACCGCCGCAGCAGCGTCACCACCGCCGCTCCGCCGAGCCCGATGTTGTGTGCCAGGCCGGCCCGTGCGCCGGGCACCTGCCGGTCGTCGGCTTCTCCCCTCAACTGCCAGGTGATCTCCGCGACCTGGGCGATTCCGGTGGCGCCGAGCGGGTGCCCCTTGGAGATCAGTCCGCCGGACGGGTTGACCACCCACCGGCCGCCGTACGTGGTGGCCCCGGATTCGACGAGCTTCCCGGACTCGCCCTCGCCGCACAGGCCGAGCGCCTCGTAGGTGAGGAGTTCGTTGATGGAGAAGCAGTCGTGCAGTTCGATGACGTCCAGGTCGGCGGCCGAGAGCCCCGAGGCCTCGTAGACCTGCCGGGCGGCGGCCCGCGACATCGGCAGGCCCACCGCGTCGATGCAGGTCCCCGAGGCGAAGGAGTCGCCGGTGTCCGTGGTCATGGCCTGGGCGACGATCTCCACCGCCCGGTCGCCCAGGCCGTGGCTCTCGACGAAGCGCTCCGACACGACGACGGCGGCGGCCGCGCCGTCGGAGGTGGGTGAGCACTGGAGCTTGGTCAGCGGGTTGTGGATGGCCTTCGCGGCGAGTATCTCCTCGACCGTGTACGGGTCCTGGAACTGGGCGTACGGGTTGTTCACCGAGTGCCGGTGGTTCTTGGCGCCGACCGCGGCGAGTTGCGCCTCGGTCGTCCCGTACCGCTCCATGTGCTCGCGGGCCGCGTTGCCGAAGATCTGGGCGGTGGGCGGGCTCATCTCGAAACCGTGGGCGGCGGCCATGATTCCGTAGTGCCGGGCGACGGGCGACGTCCTGAAGTCGGCGGCACCGCCGTCCGCGCCACCGCCGCCGAGTGCGCCGCGCGTCATCTTCTCGAAGCCGAGCGCCAGGACGCAGTCGCTGCCGCCGCCCTCGACGAACTGCCGGGCCGCCATCAGCGCGGTGGAGCCGGTGGCGCAGTTGTTGTTGACGTTGTAGACGGGGATCCCGGTCAGGCCGAGTTCGTACACCGCGCGCTGACCGGCGGTGGAGGGCTGGAAGCAGTAGCCGACGACGGCCTGCTGGATCTGCTCGTACGCGAGACAGGCGTCGGCGAGCGCCGCTGTGCCGGCCTCCTTCGCCATGTCCCAGTACTGCCAGTCGCGTGTCTCGGGCTTCTCGAACTTCGTCATTCCGACACCGACGACGTATGCCTTCATGAGCTTCATGGGCTTCGCGTGCGGTGTGGGCTCGATGGGCTTCATGGCAGTCCCTTCAATCGCGCGGGAGGCCGAGGATGCGCTCGGCGACGACATTGAGCTGAACCTGGGTGGTACCGCCGGCGATGGTCAGACAGCGGGACATCAGGAAGCCGTGCAGGGCCCGCTCCCCCGGCCCCTCCCCGGCCGCGCCCGCCGGGCCGAGGAGTTCGAGGGTGAGTTCGGCGACCTTCTGCTGGTGGGTGGTCTGGACGAGCTTGCGGACGGAGGCGCCCGCTCCGGGTTCCAGCCCGGAGACCTGCCGCATCGTGGTCCGCAGTCCGATGCAGCCGAGCGCGTGGGCCTCGGCGGCCAGTGCTCCGATGCGGGCCCGGCAGGCGCCGTCGAGTTCGCCGGAGCGGGCGATCAGCGCCTCCAGGCCGGTGTCGAAGGTCATCTGGTCGGCCATGTGGACGCGTTCGTTGCCCAGGGTGTTGCGGGCGACCCGCCAGCCGCCGTCGGGCTCGCCCACGACGGCGTCGGCGGGCAGCAGGACGTCGTCGAAGTACACCTCGTTGAAGAGGCTGTCGCCGGTGATCTCCTTCAGCGGCCGGATGTCGATGCCCGGGGTGTTCTTCATGTCGACGAGGAAGTAGCCGATCCCCTGGTGCTTGGGGGCGTCCGGGTCGGTCCTGGCGAGCAGGATGCCGTGGTCGGCCCACTGGGCGGCGCTCGTCCACACCTTCTGGCCGTTGATCCGCCAGCCCTCCTCGGTCCGCTCCGCCTTCGTGCGCAGCGAGGCGAGGTCGGATCCCGCACCGGGCTCCGAGAACAGCTGGCACCACAGGAGTTCGCCGCGCAGGGTGGGCAGCAGATAGCGCTCCTGCTGCTCGGCCGTCCCGTGGGCGATGAGCGAGGGCACCACCCAGGTGGCGATCCCGAGGTCGCTCAGCTTCACCCCTTGTTCCGCCAACTCCTGCTGGATGGCCAGTTGTTGTACGGGACCGGCGCCCAGGCCGTAGGGGGCGGGGAGATGCGGGGCGGCGTAGCCGGTCGGTGCGAGGGCGCGGCGGGCGGCCTTCGGGTCGAGGCCGCGGGCGGCGGCGACGGCTTCGTGTGCGGCGGCCCGGTGGGCGGTGGCCCCGGCGGGGAGTTCGAGGGCGAGTCCACGGCGCGCCCCGCGCTCGGCCAGCCGGACGGCCCGCAGCCGGTGGGTGTCGCCGGCTCCGAGCAGCTGCCGGGCCACCAGGGCCCGGCGCAGATACAGATGGGCGTCGTGCTCCCAGGTGAAGCCGATGCCGCCGAGGATCTGGATGCAGTCCTTGGCGCAGCCGTACGCGGCGTCGAGGGCGTCCGACGCCGCGAGGGCGGCGATCATGGACCGTACGTCGGGGTCCGTCTCCTCGTCGGCGGCGCGGGCCGCGTCCCACACCAGCGCACGGGCCCGCTCGACCCGTACGAGCATGTCGGCGCAGAGGTGCTTGACGCCCTGGAACTGACCGATGGGGCGGCCGAACTGTTCGCGGACCTTGGCGTGTTCGGCGGCGGTGTGCAGCGCCCTGGCCGCGGTTCCGCACGCTTCGGCGGAGAAGAGGACGGCGGCGAGGTCCCGGACGTGCGCGGTGCCGGTCCGTACGACGCGGTCGGCGGGGACGAGCACCCCCTCGGCGTGGATCGCGGCCGTGGGCCGGGTCGGGTCGGCGCCGCGGTGCGGGCGGGCGGTCAGCCCGTCGGTGGCGGCGTCGACGGCGAACCAGAGGGTGCCGGTGGCCGATTCGGCGGGCAGGAGAAGCAGATCGGCCTCGGCGCCGGAGAGTACGGGCGGTGCGGTGCCGTCGAGCAGATGGCCGTCCTCGCGCTCGACGGCGGTGAGGGTGCCGGGTCCGAGGGCGACGGCGCCGATGCGCGTACCGTCGGCGAGGCCGCGTACCAGCTCGGGCGGGCCCGCCGTGTGCAGTACGGCGGAGGCGAGGGCGCTCGACAGGCAGGGGCCGGGGAGCGCGGCCCGGCCGGCCTCTTCGAGGACCACGGCCAGGTCGAGGAGCCGGCCGCCGCCGCCCCCGTACTTCTCGGGCAGATGGACGGCGAGCAGGCCCTGTTCCGCGAGCCCGTCCCAGTACCCGGGGCGCATCCCGGGGGTGGCGGGGGCGTCCGCGTCGAGCAGCTTGCGGATCTCCTGCGGTGGTACGGCGCGCGCCAGCCAACCTCGTACGGCCTGCGCCAACTCCCTGTGCTCTTCGGTGATTCCGATGCCCATGCGGATCCTCGCCGGTCGCAGCCACTGGAACGGCGCAAGAGTAGAACACGTTCCATTCCGACGGAAGGTCTGACGGAAAGTCAGATGCCGGCCGGATCTCCGCGTGCGCCTCTCCGAGTGCGCCGTCGCGCCCCGTTCGTACCGCGTTCACCGGAATACTGCGGGCGCCGGGAAGGTTTCACCCTGCACGCAATTGGCGGCCGGCGCTGCCCGTCCGCGGCACCCGCATGCCTCTTTCCGCCCCTCGATCACGCCACCCGGAGGCCGCACGCATGCCAGAGACGACGAACGGACAGCACGCCGGGGAACTCCCCGACCCACGGCCGCGCAGGGCGGGCGGCGGGGTCGTCCCCGTACTCGCCTTCGCGGGCATCACCGTCGCGGTGATGCAGACCCTGCTCGTCCCCGTCATCAAGGACCTGCCCGCCCTGCTGCACACCGACCCGTCGAACGCCACCTGGGTGATGACCGCGACACTGCTCGCCGGGGCCGTCGCCACCCCGATCATGGGGCGGCTCGGCGACCTCTACGGCAAGCGGAAGATGCTGCTGTCCAGCCTCGCCGTGATGGTGGCCGGCTCCTTGATATGCGCCTTCACCGACGAACTCGTGGTCATGATCGTGGGTCGTGCGCTCCAGGGCTTCGCCATGGGCGCCATCCCCCTGGGCATCGGCATCATGCGCGACGAACTGCCGCGCGAGAGGCTCGGCTCGGCGATGGCGCTGATGAGCTCCTCGATCGGGGTCGGCGGCGGTCTGGCGCTGCCCGCCTCCGCGCTGGTCGCCCAGCACTCCGACTGGCACACCCTGTTCTTCGGCGCGGCCGGTCTCGGAGTGCTGTCGATGGCGCTCACCGTCCTGGCCGTACCGGAGACCACGCTGCGCGCACCCGGCCGGTTCGACCTCGTCGGCGCGCTGGGGCTCTCGCTCGGACTGGTCTGTCTGCTGCTGCCGATCACCAAGGGCAGCGACTGGGGCTGGACCTCGGGCAGCACGCTCGGACTGATCGCCGCCTCGCTGGCGATCCTCGTCCTGTGGGGCCTGTTCGAGCTGCGCAGCCCGGCCCCGCTGGTCGATCTGCGGACCACGGCCCGGCGCGAGGTGCTGCTCACCAACCTCGCCTCGATCATGGTCGGGGTCGCCTTCTACGCCGTCTCGCTGGTCCTGCCGCAGCTGCTCCAGCTGCCGACGTCGACGGGGTACGGCCTCGGGCAGTCGATGGTGGTCGCGGGGCTGTGCGTGGCGCCGCTCGGTGTGACGATGATGCTCGTCGCCCCGCTGTACGCCCGGCTTTCCGCGCGCCGGGGCCCCAAGGTCTCGCTGATGCTCGGCATGCTGGTCATCGCGATCGGTTACGGGGCGGGGCTGGGGCTGATGAGCGCCCCCTGGCAGACCGTGGTGATCGCGGTGCTGCTCGGCGCCGGCATCGGGCTCGCGTACTCCTCGCTGCCCGCGCTGATCATCGGGGCCGTCGACCCGTCGGAGACCGGTGCGGCCAACGGCCTGAACACCCTGATGCGGTCGATCGGCACCTCGGTGTCGAGCGCCGTGATCGGCATGGTGCTGGCGAACACCTCGGTGCACACGGGCGGGGTGCCGCTGCCCTCGATGGAGGGGTTCCGCATCTCGTTCCTGATCGCGACGGGCGCGGTGGTGATCGGGCTGGTGCTGGCCTCGCTCCTGCCCTCGCAGCGCGAGTCGATGCGCCCGTCACTGCTGGCGAGCAGCGACGGGGACGCCCAGGACCCGGCACCCACCGTCTCCCGCCCGGTCACCGGCTCCGGCGGCTTCCGCGGCCGGGTGCTGGACGGGGACGGCGCCCCGGTGGCCCGCGCCAATGTCACGCTGATCGACCACCGGGGCCGGCAGGCCGGTCTCACCGTGGCGGACGAGGACGGTCACTACACACTGGCCGCCCCGCACGGCGGCAACTACGTGCTGGCCGGGTCGGCCACCGGGTACGCGCCGATCGCCCGCCCGGCCGTCCACCCCGGCGACGGCCTGCCGGTCGATGCCGATCTGGTGCTGGGCGTCAGCGCACCGGAGCGTCGAACCGCGGTGTCGTCGTGAGCAGATGAGAGACGTCCGAGCCCGCCGGGAGCTCCTGCGGCTGCGCGCCGCGGGTGAACAGCCGGGCGGGGCGGGCGCCCTGCACCCGGGCCTGGCGGCCGTCGACGCGCAGCCATGACCCCTCGCGCAGGCCGAGCACCGGCACGTCGTTCTCCTCCAGGAATTCGGTGAGCCGCTCCTCACGGGTCTCGCCCTTGTGGGTGCTGGCCGGGTCCGGGTCCAGATAGTGCGGGTTGATCTGGAACGGGACGAGGCCCAGCGTCTCGAAGGACGGCGGCTGCACGATGGGCATGTCGTTGGTGGTGCGCAGGGTGGGCGCCGCCATGTTCGTCCCGGCGCTGGCCCCCATGTACGGAAGCCCGTCGCGCACCGCCGCGGTCACGGCGTCCCGCAGACCGGTCCGGTACAGGGCGCTCAGCAGCCGGAAGGAGTTGCCGCCGCCGATGAACACGGCGTCGGACGCGGCGAGTTCGGCGACCGGGTCGGCGTTCTCATGGACGCCGCGCACGCTGATCCCGGACGGTGCGAGGGCCTCGCGGACGCGTGTGGTGTACGCGGTGTAGTCGGCGAGCGCGTAGGGGACGAAGGCCAGCCGGGCACCGGCGGGCAGGAACGCGGTGACGGTGTCGAGGGCGTGTTCCAGGTAACGCCGGCCGAACTGGGTGGAGTTGGAGAGCAGCAGCAGATTCATGGCATTCCTCTTGGTTCTCTTCCGGGTCATCGGTCGGTCCGGGGGCGGCGGGTGCGGGGCTTCGGGCGCTGCGGAGGGTGGGTGAGCCGCTTCTCCAGCAACTGGGCCGCGTGGCGCAGCGCTTCGAGCCGGTCGTGCGGCGCGCCCGCGAAGAGCTCCTCGGCACCGCCGAGGCTGAGGCTTCCGTACGGCTCGCGGCCGAGGAAGACCGGTACGGCGACGGTCGCGATGCCGGTGTCGTACTCGCCGACCGTCCAGGCGTAGCCCTGGGCGCGGACCTTGAGGAACTCCTCCTCCAGGCGGTCCGGGTCGGTGACCGTCCGGTCGGTGAACCGGGCCATGGGGCGGCCCCGGAAGAGCCGGTGGCGCTGCTCGTCGGGCAGGTACGCGTAGTACGACTTGCTGGTCGCCCCGGCGTGCGCCGGGTAGAGCTCACCGACCAGGGGGTAGTAGCGCAGCGGCCCGGCCACGCCCTCCTCGGCGGCGACGCACCGCATGTGGAAGTTGTCCGGCAGACAGAAGAGCACGGTGTCGCCGGTGACCCGGCACAGCTCCTCCAGGACCGGTCCGGCCAGCAGCTCCAGCGATCCGGAGCGCTCCCAGAGCCTGCCCAGGCGCAGCACGGCGGGGCCGATGCGGTAGCGGCGGGTGACCGGGTCGGAGACCAGGAAGCCGCGTCCGGCGAGGGTGGCGAGCAGTCGCTGGGCCACCGAGGTGTCCCAGCCGAACTCCTCGGCGACCTCGGTGACGCCCCAGTCGGGCCGGGTCCGCTCGAAGGCGAGCAGCACCAGGAGCGCCCGGTCGACGGTTTGCAGGGCTCCGGCGGGGGTGCGCCGGTCCAGATCGAAGTCCGCCATCGTCATCTCACCATTCAGACCTGAATTGCAAATAACGGGAAACAGTTGCGTTCAACGCTATCCGATCCCGAATGTGGCCTCAGCACCCCGCCCCGCGCTTCCCCCGTCGAGGGCCTGTCCGACAGATCAGGGCCGGACAGCCCCAGCGCCGGCCCGGGTGCCCGGACGAGAGAAAGGCCCCCCATGTTGAAGTACGTGCTGGACATCGTCGATCTGCTGGACGATCCCCAGGTCAATGGCAGGACGGTCGTCGAGTACCTCGACTCCGTGAGCGGGACCGAGGGCTCGTCCGCGCAGGTCACCACGGTCGCCGGCGAGCAGGGCTCGACGGACTTCGTGATGGTCCGCGTCCCGGGCTCCCGCGGACGTACCTCCGGTGGCAGTGCCCGCACGCTGGGCGTGGTGGGCCGGCTCGGCGGCATCGGCGCTCGGCCCGAGGTGACCGGCCTGGTCTCGGACGCCGACGGCGCGGTCTCCGCGATCGCCACCGCCGCCAAGCTGCTCGACATGCGCCGCCGCGGCGACGTGCTGCCCGGTGACGTGATCGTCGCCACCCACATCTGCCCCAACGCGCCGACCGAACCGCACGACCCGGTGCCGTTCATGGGCTCGCCCGTGGACATCGCCACCATGAACCGCCACGAGGTGACCGGCGAGATGGAGGCCGTGCTCTCCATCGACACCACCAAGGGCAACCGGATCATCAACCACAAGGGCCTCGCCCTGTCGCCCACCGTCAAGGAGGGCTGGGTGCTCCGGGTCAGCGAGCCGCTGGGCGAACTGCTGGCCGTGGTGACCGGTGAGCCGTTGGTCACGTATCCGGTGACCACGCAGGACATCACCCCGTACGGTAACGGTGCACACCACATCAATTCGATCCTGCAGCCCTCCACCGCGACGGCCGCCCCGGTCGTCGGCCTGGCCATCACCTCGGCCGCCGCGGTGCCGGGCTGCGGTACGGGCGCGAGCCACGAGACGGACATCGCGTCCGCCGCCCGCTACGCCGTGGAGGTCGCCAAGGCCTACGGCAGCGGCCGACTGGACTTCCACGACGCGGTGGAGTTCGACAACCTCGTCAACCGCTACGGGTCGCTGGCACACCTGCAGACCTTCGGCCGCACACCCCAGGAGTCCTGATGGCAGCCACCCCGCAGGCCGAGGCCGTGGCCCACGAGGCCAAGACCATCGGCAGCGACGACTACGCGCTCTCCCGTGTCCCGCGCGACAAGCGGTTCGGCTTCTGGTCGATGCTGCTCCAGTGGCTGGCCCAGTCCGGCTCGATCTCGCAGTTCACCCTCGGCGCCACCATCGGTGTGGGCATGACCTTCGGGGACGCGTTCCTCGCCTTCACGCTCGGCGCGGTGATCCTGGAGGTCGTGATCTTCGCGATCGGTCTGGCCGGTATGCGCGAGGGCCTGGCGACGCCGATGCTGACCCGCTGGGTCGGCTTCGGCCGCAACGGCTCGGCGCTGGTCAGCTTCGTCATCGCGGTCAGCCTGGTCGGCTGGTTCGGCGTCCAGAACACGATCTTCGGCAACAGCGTCTCGGCGCTGGTCGGCGGCCCGTCCTGGATGTGGTGCGTGCTGGCCGGCATCGCCATCACCGCACTGGTGATCTTCGGCTTCAGGTACATGGCCGTCTTCGCCAAGATCGTCACGCCGCTGTTCTTCGCGATGGTCGCCTGGTCGGTCATATCGACGCTGAAGGACCACTCCATCGGCGAGCTGATCAGCTCCCCGCCGCCCGGCGAGACGATCCCGCTCGCCGTCGCCGCCACCGCCATCGCGGGCGGCTACATGACAGGCGCGATCGTGTCCCCCGAGATGACCCGGTACAACCGGAAGGGCTCGCACGTCTTCCTGCAGAGCGCCTCGTCGATGATCCTCTCCGAGTACATCGTCGGCCTGACCGGTGTGCTGCTCGGTCACCTGGTGAAGAGCAGCGAGGTCTCGCACATCGTGCTCTCCACCTCCGGCGCCTTCGGCGTCATCGTGGTCCTGATGTCCACCGCCAAGATCAACGACTGGAACCTGTACGGCTCCTCGCTCGGCGTCGTCAACTTCTTCCAGGTCGTCTTCGGCAAGCGCCTGCACCGCGGCGCGGTCACGGTCGTCCTCGGCATCGCGGGCACGGCCCTGTCCGCGGTCGGGATCATGACCCACTTCACCGAGTTCCTCTCCGTGCTCGGCGTCGCCATCCCGCCCATCGGCGGCATCATCGTGGCCGAGTACTGGGTCGTGAAGCGGATGCGCAAGCCGCTGGACGAGACCCGGGAGTCGGAGACCCTGCCGAAGTCCTCGCCGACCTGGGTGCCGATGTCCATCGCCATCTGGATCGCGGCCTTCTGCGTCGGCAAGTTCTACGACGGCGGCATCCCCGCCCTGAACTCCCTGGCCACCGCCTTCATCCTGTACAGCGCCCTCGGCCTGCTGGGCTGGGTGAAGCCGTACGGCACCTCCACCCTGGACGACGAGGACACCTCCGCCCCCGCCGCCCGTGCGACAACCCCTGTGGGAGCAGCATGACAACCTCCGACCCCACCGCCTCCGCCTCCTTCGTCCCGGCCTCCGCCGAGGCCCAGGACGAGGTCATCGGACTCTGCGCCGAACTGATCAGGTTCGACACCTCCAACCCCACCAGCAACGAGCGGGCGAGCGCCGACTGGGTGGTGGGCCGTCTCGCCGAGGCGGGCATCGCCTCCGAGCTGGTCGAGTCCGCCCCGGGCCGCGCCAACGTCATCGCCCGGATCGCGGGCGCCGACCCGGAGCGCGGCGCCCTGCTGGTCCACGGCCACCTGGACGTGGTGCCCGCCGACGCCTCCGAGTGGCAGGTCCCGCCGTTCTCCGGAGAGATCCGCGACGGCTATCTGTGGGGGCGCGGCGCGATCGACATGAAGGACACGGTGGCCGTCATGCTGGCCACCGCCCGCCACTTCGCCCGCACCGGCACCCGGCCCTCGCGCGACCTGGTCCTGGCCTTCCTCGCCGACGAGGAGGCGGGCGGGAAGTTCGGCGCCCACTGGCTCGTCGAGCACCGCCCCGAGCTGTTCGCCGGGGTCACCGAGGCGATCGGCGAGGGCGGCGGGTTCTCCTTCGCCATCGACGACACCCGTCGCCTCTACCCGATCGAGAACGCCCAGCGCGGCATGGCCTGGATGGAGCTCACCGCGACCGGTCGGGCCGGCCACGGCTCGTCCCCCAACGACGAGAACGCGGTCACCGATCTCGCCGAGTCACTGACCCGCATCGGCCGCGAGACCTTCCCGATCCGGCTGATCGAACCGGTCCGCGCCCTGCTGGAGGAGGCAGCCCGCCTCTACGGTGTCGAGTTCGACGAGAACGACATCGAGGGCAGCCTCGCGAAGCTGGGCCCGGTCTCCGACTTCATGCAGGTGGTGCTCCGCAACTCCGCGAACCCCACCATGTTCGACGCCGGTTACCAGACCAACGTCATCCCCGGGAAGGCGACCGCCCGGGTGGACGGCCGTTTCCTGCCCGGCCACGAGCAGGAGCTGATCGACACCATCGACCGGCTGCTGCTTCCCTCGGTCACCCGGGAGTGGGTCAACCACGACATCGCGCTGGAGACCACGTTCGACGGCCCGCTGGTCGACGCCATGTGCGCGGCCGTACGCGCCGAGGACCCGGACGGCCACCCCGTCCCGTACTGCAACCCGGGCGGCACCGACGCCAAGGCCTTCACCCACCTCGGCATCCGCTGCTTCGGCTTCAAGGGCCTCAAGCTCCCGCACGACCTGGACTACGGCCGCCTGTTCCACGGCGTGGACGAGCGCGTCCCGCTGGAAGGCCTGCGCTTCGGCGTCCGCGTCATGACCCGCCTCTGGCAGAGCTGCTGACCTCACCGCCACGGCCCACCGACCGCCCCGACCCGGGCTCACCCCTCGTGCGCCCCCGCCGACACCCCCGGCGGGGGCGTACGGCATCGCGGGCCCGTCGCGTGTGCGGGTTCACGGGTGGCAGGTGGCACCCTGTAGCACCACGCGCTACCGTGGATGCCATGGCAGCGCAGCAGGAGATTACGCAACGCGACCTGCGCAACAGGTCCAAAGAGATCATGGACGCCGTCCAGGGCGGGCAGGCCTTCACTGTCACGCGGGACGGACATCGCATCGGCGAGCTGATCCCGCTGCGCCGACGCAGGCGGTTCGTCCCGCGCGGCGAGTTCGCCGCCATGTCCCGTACCGCTTCCGACATCTCGCTGGACGCCTTCCGGGCGGATCAGGATGCCACCGCCGAGCAGAAGCTGGACGACCCCTATGCCCGCTGAGTACGACCAGGGCCTGCTCGACACCAACATCATGATCCTTCGCAGATGGGTGGATCCCGAGGAGCTCCCTGCCGAGGTGGCGATCAGCGCCATCACACTGGCCGAGCTCTCCGCCGGCCCGCACGAGGTACGACGGAACGAGGAGCAGGACGACTACGACGAGTACGCCGAGCGGGCCCGTCGGCTGGATGTCCTCCAGCGTGCCGAGAACGAGTTCGACCCGATCCCCTTCGACGCGGAGGCGGCCCGCGTCTACGGCAGGGTCTGCGCAGCCGTGGTCGGCGCCGGCCGCAAACCGCGGCGCCGAGTAGCCGACTTGATGATCGCGTCCATCGCCATCGCCGAGGAGCTTCCGCTCTTCACCACGAATCCCGATGATTTCAAAGGGCTGGACGGCCTGCTCACCGTCGTCCCCGTCACACGGCCGCAGGTGCTGCACGACCGATAGGCCGCCGGGACTCAAGCCCCGACCCGGGCTCACCCCTCGTACGCCCCCGCCGACACCCCCGGCGGGGGCGTACGGCACGATGGGGCGCCGTCGAACGCGTAGCCCCGAAACCGTCCCCGCCAGGAGGAACCCGTGCCCGCCGAGTCCGCCGTCGAGCCGTCGCCCGAGATTCTCGCCGCCTTCCGGGCCGCCAAGGGCTTCATGCCGGTGGGCGAGGGGCTCGCGCTGTACCGGGCCGCCGTCGAGGCCGCCGCGCTGGGGCTGCCGGTCCTGGAGGTCGGCACGTACTGCGGGCGCTCCACCATCCTGCTCGCCGACGCCGCGCGGGCGGCCGGGGTGACGGCCCTCACCGTCGACCACCATCGCGGCAGTGAGGAGCAGCAGCCCGGCTGGGAGTACCACGACCCGGCCGTGGTGGACCCGGAGGTGGGGCGGATGGACACGCTGCCGACGTTCCGCAGAACCCTGCACGCGGCGGGGCTGGAGGACCACGTGGTGGCGCTGGTGGGACGGTCCCCGCAGGTCGCGGCGGTCTGGGGCGGGAAGCTCGGCTTCGTCTTCATCGACGGCGGTCACACCGACGAGCACGCGAACGGCGACTACGAGGGCTGGGCGCCGCATGTCGCCGAGGGCGGGCTGCTGGTGATCCACGACGTCTTCCCGGACCCGGCGCACGGGGGCCAGGCGCCGTACCGCGTCTATCTGCGGGCGCTGGAGTCCGGGGCGTTCACCGAGGTCTCGGTGACGGACTCGCTGCGGGTGCTGCGGCGGACGGGCGCGGGGACGGCGATCTGAGGCGGGCCGCCCGAGGCCCGGATAGCATCGCGGGGTGCCGAACGACGAGAGTGTTCCCCCCACCCGGCGCCGCCGGACCCTGCTCGCCGCCACCGCATTCGTCGCCGTGTGCCTGACCGCCGCGGGCTGCGGCGCGGGCGATGCCGGCGGCGGGGCGCAGGCCGAACCCCGGCAGGGCGGCAGCGGTACCTCTGCCCCGCCGCCGTCGAGGAGCGCTCCGGCGCCGGAGAGGACGTCCGCCTCCCCCACCCCGTCCGCGAAGCCCTCGAAGTCCACGAAGCCCACGGGCGGCGGCGCCACCGGTCCGCTGTCGGGCAGAACGGTCGTCATCGACCCCGGACACAACCCGGACAACCGTCTGCACACCCGCGAGATCAACCGCCAGGTGGACATCGGCACCACGCGCAAGGAGTGCGACACCACCGGGACATCGACCGACTCCGGTTACGCCGAAGCCCGGTTCACCCTCGATGTGTCGCACCGGCTGCGCACGCTCCTCCAGGCGCAGGGCGCGAAGGTCGTGCTGACGCACGACGGCGACCGCCCGTACGGGCCGTGCGTCGACGAGCGGGCCCGGATCGGCAACCAGGAGCGGGCCGACGCGGTGGTGTCGGTGCACGCGGACGGCTCCGCGGTCGGCAACCGCGGTTTCCATGTGATTCTCCCCGGGCCGGTGCGGGCAGGGGCGGCGGACACCTCGAAGATCGTCGAGCCCTCGCGCGATCTCGGAACCAGGATCGCCGGTTTCTTCGTCCGTGATACCGGAAGTGCACCTTCCAATTACGTCGGCGGCAATAGCGGGTTGGACACCCGAAAGGATCTGGGCGGACTTAATTTGTCGACCGTGCCCAAAGTGTTCATCGAATGCGGCAATATGCGTGATCCGAAGGACGCCGCGCTGCTCACCAGCGCAGGCTGGCGCCAGAAGGCGGCACAGGGCATTGCCGATGGCATCAGCAGCTACCTGAAGGGGTAGCAAGAGGTAGTTCTGAGGCGATATTGGGGGGAAGCGCGTCCGAGAGCCGGGCAGGGGCACAACCAGGCCGGGCAGACGATAGATTCATCCGTACGATGGGGAGCCGCCCCCGAGCTTCACGTTGTGCCCGCCGTACCCGTACAGGCGGCAGCGACGACCGCCCCGACGAGACGACCGACTAAGGACCTTCACGTGAATATCCGCTCCCTCACTCGAGGCGACGGCGTGGTGATCGGAGCAGCGGTCGTGCTGTTCATCGCCTCTTTCCTCGACCTCTTCGGCTACGACTGCCCTGCGGGCATCAACTGCTCCAACCGCAACGCCCCGAACGCCTGGGACTCGCTCGGGCTGCTGATGAGCGTCTATCTGGCCGGAATCATCGGAGCGGCGCTGGTCATCGTGGGCCGCGCCACCTCGGCCCGTAAGGTCGTCGGCTTCGACCTCGGTCAATTCGGTGCCGCTTTCAGTGTCTTCGCGGTGTGGACGTCCTTCTGGACGACCATCGACGCCGGCGACGCGGGCGCCGGAATGATCCTCGGACTGCTGGCCACGATCGTGCTCGCGGGCGGCGCGGTCGCCACCCCGCTGGTCCCCGCACTCAAGGCCCCGCTGGTGAACGCCCCACGTCCGCAGGCCGTGCAGCCGCCGTACGGCGGTCAGCCGCAGCCCGGTCAGGGGTACGGCTACCCCGGTGCCCAGCAGCCGTCGTACGGCGGCCAGCCGGGCCAGCAGCAGCCCTACGGCGGCCAGCCGCAGCCCGGTCAGCCGGAGCCGCAGGCCGGGGCCCAGCAGGCTCCCGCCGCGGGTGCGCCGACCGGGGACTTCACGCCGTTCTGGTTCGCGGTGCCGGTGGCCCGCCCGCTGTACGGGGAGGACGGTTCGCCGTCGCCGATCGCCGAACTGGCGCCCGGCACCTGGTATCTCGCGGTGGAGCAGCGCGGTCCGGGCCTGATCGCCCAGACCCAGGACGGCCGTCGCGGCGTGCTCCAGGACACCACGGGCATCCAGCGCGGCTGAGCCCGCCACAGGCAGTACGACAGCGGCCCTCCGCCCCTTCCGGGCGGGGGGTCGCTGTCGTACCCTCCGTCCGTACCTCATTTCCTGACGTAGCGTCAGAACTACTGGGAGGCGGCGGACATGCGGCTCGGACTCGCGCTCGGATACTGGGGCCGCGGCCCGAACCCCGACCATCTGGGGCTGGCCGGGGAGGCCGAGGCGCTGGGGTACGCGTCGGTGTGGACGGCGGAGGCCTGGGGGTCGGACGCGTTCACTCCGCTGACCTGGATCGCCGCACACACCTCCCGTATCCGGCTGGGCACCGGCATCGCGCAGATGGCGGCGCGCACCCCGACCGCGACCGCCATGCACGCCCTCACCCTCGACCACCTCTCCGGCGGCCGGATGATGCTGGGCCTCGGGCTGTCCGGGCCGCAGGTGGTGGAGGGCTGGTACGGGCGGCCGTTCCCGAAGAGCCCGCTGACCGCGACCCGGGAGTACGTCGACGTCATCCGCCAGGTCCTGGCCCGCGAGGCCCCCGTCGAGCTGGACGGCCGGTTCCACTCCCACCCGTACAACGGTCCGGACGCCACCGGTCTGGGCAAGCCGCTGAAGCCGATCACCCATCCGCTGCGTCCGGGGCTGCCCGTGCTGCTCGGGGCGGAGGGGCCGCGGAACATCGCGCAGACGACCCGGATCGCGGACGGCTGGCTGCCGCTGTACTGGTCGCCGATGCGCACCGATGTGTACGAGGCCTCGCTCACGGACCTGCCCGAGGGATTCATGATCGCGCCGATGGCGCGGGCCCTGGTCTGTGACGACGTCGCCGAGGGGCTGCTGCCGGTGAAGGCGATGCTCGGCTTCTACATCGGAGGGATGGGCCACGCGGCCCGCAACTTCCACGCCGATCTGATGGCGCGAATGGGGTTCGAGGAGGAGGCGCGGCGGATCCAGCGGCTCTTCCTCGAAGGGCGCAAGCAGGAGGCGGTACTGGCGGTGCCGGACGCATTCGCGGACGAGATCTCGCTCGTCGGTCCGCGTGAACGGATCGCGGAACGGCTGGAGTTGTGGCGCAAGGGGCCGGTCACCGATCTGCTGGTGACGGCACCGGACCCGCACACTCTGCGGGTGCTCGCGGAGCTCAACTAGGCTCTTTCGTCCGGATCAGGCCGGATCGGGCCGGGCCGGGTCGGTCGGCCAGGTACCGGTGCCGGCCGGGCGGGTGCTCCGTCGTGGCGTGGTGCGCTGCCAGGGCTGGGGGTCGGGGTACGTGAGGAGTTGCAGGGTGCTGCCCCACGGGGTGCGCAGATACGCGAACCGGTTGTGCTCCCCCGCCTCGGGGCCCGGCAGCGGCTGTGCCTCGGCGAGCAGCGAGGCGCCCGCGGCCACGCAGTCCCGTACGGCCGCGTCCAGGTCGTCTGCGTACAGCGCCACATGCTGCCAGCCGAAGTCGCAGGGCAGCGCCGGGGGTTCACGGCGGGGGCCCTCGAACTCGCACAGCTCGATGCCCGGACCGCCGCCGGGGAGCGCCAGCATCCTGATCGCCAGCTGCTGGGTGCCCGCGGGGACGCCGAGCCGCTGCTCGACGTCGCGTCCGCCGTTCGGTCCGTCCTGGCGGCGCAGTGTGTCGTAGAGCACCTCGGCGCCGAAGGCCCTCGCGAGGAAGAGAGTCGCGGTCTCCAGGTCGGGGACGGTGACCCCGATGTGGTCGATGCCTCGCACGCTTGTGGCCGTCATGGCTTCACCGCTCCTGTCCCGGGGCTGCGCCGACGGCCCCGTCCGCCCCGGAGCGGGCCCGCTCCGGGGTCGTGCCCTCGTGCGACCAGGCCAGGAGCCGGTCGGCCGGCCATGTGGTGACGACGCGTTCCGCCGGGATCCGGCACTCCTCGGCGCGGGCGCAGCCGTGGATCTGCCAGTCCAGCTGTCCGGGTGCGTGGGCGTCGGTGTCGATGGCGAAGAGGGTGCCCGCCGCGACGGCGCGGCTCAGCAGGCGCCGGGGCGGGTCGAGCCGTTCCGGGCGGCTGTTGATCTCCACCGCGGTGCCGGCCTCCACGCATGCCGCGAAGACCTCGTCCGCGTCGAAGCGGGACTCCGGGCGCTTCCGGTCCGCGATCAGCCGCCCCGTGCAGTGCCCGAGGATGTTCGCCCGCGGGTGGCGGACGGCCTCGATCAGCCGTCGGGTCATCGGGGCCGGATCCATCCTCAGCTCGGAGTGGGCGGAGACCACCACGATGTCCAGCTGCTCCAGCAGCTCGTCCTCCTGGTCGAGGGAACCGTCGGGCAGGATGTCGCACTCGATGCCGGTGAGCAGCCGGAACGGCGCCCACCGCTCGTTGAGCTCGGCGACCTCCGCCAGCTGCCGGCGCAGCCGGTCCGGGGAGAGGCCGTTCGCCACGGTCAGCCGGGGCGAGTGGTCGGTGAGGGCCGCCCACTCGTGGCCCAGCTCCGCCGCGGTGCGGCCCATCTCCTCGACGGGGCTGCCGCCGTCCGACCAGTCGGAGTGCAGGTGACAGTCCCCGCGCTGGAGCGCGAGGAGGTGCTCGCCGCCCTCGGCGGGGCGGGCGGCGGCCTCCTCCTCCAGCCGTTCCAGATAGCCGGGCACTTCCCCGGCCACCGCCTCCCGGATCACCTGAGCGGTCTTCGGTCCGATGCCCTTGACCGCCTCCAGCGAGCCGGCCGCCGCCCGCCGGCCGACCTCGCCGTCCGGCATCGCGGCCACGGCATCGGCGGCGGTGCGGAACGCGTGCACACGATAGGTGTCGGCCCTGCCGCGTTCGAGCAGGAAGGCGATCCGTTTCAGGGCGCGGACGGGCTCCATCGGCACCTCCACGGGGCCGCCGGACACTGCGTACTGTCCTGTCCCCTCCAGCTTCGCTCAGCCCGGCCCGGCCCGCACAACGGCGCCGGGCGACCGCTCAGCCGAACACGGCGTGCTCCAGCCAGAAGTCCAGCAGCTCCGCGTCACCGAGCACCTCCACCCGGTCGCTGTCCGGCGCCAGGCGCCGGTTGAAGACCAGCATGATGTCGGTGAGCGGGCCGCGCAGCGCCACGGTCGCCTTCTCGTGGGCGTGCCGCCAGGTGAAGCCGTCCTCGCCGAACTCGATCAGCCACTCGGCGCCCGGTACGTCCGTGGCGTGCAGATGGATGGAGCGCCCGGCCCCGGTCAGTTCGGCGGCCCGCTTGTCGCCCACGGATCGCACGAAGGCGACGATCTCCAGCCACTCCTCGATCGTGTCGGCGGCCGGCTCCGGCGCCACCTCGTAGCCGGTCTTCGCCGTGAGTGCCGCGTCGGCGTGGTGGACGATCGTCTCGTGTGCCATCCGGCGGGCCCAGAAGCCCGTGCTCGGCTCCCACGCCCAGGACCACACCTCCTCGTCCGGGCCCGCGGCCCGCAGCGCCTCGGCGGTCCGCGCGGCGCCCTCCTCCAGCCAGGCGTCGAGCGCGGCCGGGTCGTCGCTCCTGGGGGCGTTCTCCGGCACCTGCTCGAACGGGACCATCTCGGTGGCGCGGGTCCGCAGGATCTCGCCGACCCAGCGATGGGCCCTGCCGACATGGAGAGCGAGCTCGCGCAGGGTCCAGTCGGGGCAGGTCGGGACGGTGGCGCCGAGGTCCGCGCCACGGATCGTCGCCCTCAGCGCTTCGGTGCGGGCGGTGATTTCGTCACAGTAGCGGTCGTGCGTGAGTCGGCTCATGTCACGCACCCTAGTTCGATCACGGGCCGAACCCCACCGATTACCCGCCGAGTTGCGAGGTGGCGGGCGCCTTGCCCCGGCGCGGCGTGCCACTCGGGAAACGCCGTCCGGGTCCCCCTTGCTTCCGCCCGGTCGGGCGCCCCGGCCGTGATCCGCCGGACAGGCCCTAACGGCAGCAGTCCGGTTCCAGTCCGCGCGGCAGGTGCTCGCCGCCGAAGACCTCCGTGGTCGCCTCGTGGCCGCCGAGCGCGGCCACGGCGAGCAGCAGCGAACCGGCCGTCCAGGTGGTGAGCTCCTGCGGCCAGAAGGCCCGGTCGCCCTCGAAGACGTACCCGGTCCAGTACATGCCGCCCTCGGCGCGCAGGTGCTGGATGGACTGGAGGATCTCCAGCGCCCGGTCGGACTCGCCCATCACCCAGAGCGCCAGGGCGAGTTCGCAGCTCTCGCCGCCGGTCACCCAGGGGTTGGGCAGCACACAGCGCACCCCGAGGCCGGGGACCACGAAGCGGTCCCAGCTCTCCTCCATCCGCTCCTTGGCGGCCGTTCCGGTGAGCGCGCCGCCGAGGACCGGGTAGTACCAGTCCATCGAGTAGCGGCTCTTGTCCAGGAAACGTTCCGGGTGCTTGCGGATCGCGTGGCTCAGTGCGCCCGTCGCCAACTCCCAGTCGGGCTGCGGCTCCTCGCGCCGTTCGGCGATGGCGAGCGCGCAGCGCAGCGCCTGGTGGATGGAGGAGCAGCCGGTCAGCAGCGCGTCGTCGACGGGGGTCCCGTCGGCTTCGCGCTTCCAGCCGATCTGTCCGCCGGGCCGCTGGAGCCGCAGCACGAACTCGACGGCGGCGTAGACGGTCGGCCACATCCGGTCGACGAAGGCGTCGTCGCCGGTGGCGAGGTAGTGGTGCCAGACGCCGACGGCCACGTACGCACAGAAGTTGGTCTCCAGCGAACGGTCGGTCGGCCGGTCCGCGTCGCCGTCGTGGTACGCGGCGTACCAGGAGCCGTCCTCGTTCTGGTGCCGGGCCAGCCAGTCGTACGCGCGCTCGGCGGCGGCGTGCTCGCCCGCCGCGTCGAGCGCCATGGCGGCCTCGGTGTGGTCCCACGGGTCGAGGTGGTGACCGCGGAACCAGGGCAGGGCGCCGTCCTCGCGCTGCACGGCGAGGAGGGCGGCGACGGTCTCGGCGGCCTGCTCGGCGGTGAGGACTCCGGGCAGTACGAGGTGTTCGGTCTGCTCGGGAACGGTCACGCCTCGGCCCTGGTGAGGTCCTCGGCGGCGGCCACGGGCAGGTGCGGCTTGGTCGCGTACGCCACGAAGCTCTTGCCGACGACCGGGTTGAGCAGCTGCTCGGCGACCCGGGTGGCCATCGGCTTCTTCATGATGTCCCAGACCAGCAGCTTGTGGTACGCGCGGACCGGCAGCGCCTTCTCGTTGTCGACCCCGAAGGCGCACTTGAGCCACCAGTACGGCGAGTGCAGGGCGTGGGCGTGGTGGGTGCCGTACGGCTTGAGGCCGGCGCCGCGGATCCTGGCGAGCAGTTCGTCGGCCTTGTAGATGCGGATGTGGCCGCCCTCGACCTCGTGGTAGGCGTCGGAGAGCGTCCAGCAGACCTTCTCGGGGCCGTAGCGCGGCACGGTGATCGCGATCCGGCCGCCGGGCTTGAGGACCCGGACCATCTCGGCCAGGACGCCCTTGTCGTCGGGGATGTGCTCCATGACCTCGGAGATGATCACGACGTCGAAGGACTCGTCGGGGAACGGCAGGTTGAGCGCGTCGCCCTCCATCGCGGTGGCGGTGGCGCCCTCGGGTGCCTCGCCGGCCTCCTTCATCGCGGCGAACCACTTCGCGACCTCGCGGATCTCCTCGCCGTTCTGGTCGAGGGCCACGACCTGGGCGCCGCGCCGGTAGCACTCGAAGGCGTGGCGTCCTGCGCCGCAGCCCAGGTCGAGCACTCGGTCACCTGCGGCGAGCGGGAAGCGGGTGAAGTCCACGGTCAGCACGAATGCCTGCTTTCGCGGTCGAGGGGGTCAGGGGGCGGGGACGACGGGAACGGGCGGCGGGATCAACGACGGCCGCCGGAAGGCATGGCGCCGGACCGGGCGGCGATCGCCTCGCGGTACAGGGCGGCGGTGCCGATGGCGGCCTGCTTCCAGGTGAAGCGGGAGAGCACCCGCTCGCGGCCCGCGGCGCCGAGCCGGGCGCGCAGCTCCGGGTCGCCGAGCAGCCGGGCGAGCGCGTCGGCCAGTGCCCCGGCGTCGGCGGGCGGGACGGCCAGGCAGGTCTCGCCGTCCGGGCCCGCGACCTCGGGGATCGCACCGCCGGTGGTGGCGACGAGGGGGGTGCCGGTGGCCATCGCCTCGGCGGCGGGCAGCGAGAAGCCCTCGTACAGCGAGGGGACGCAGGCGATCTGGGCGCCGCGCACCAGGTCGACGAGTTCGGCGTCGCTGATGCCCTTGACGAACTCGACGGCGTCCCGGAGCCCGTGGCGCTCGATGGCCTGGGCGACCGGCCCGTCCTCGGCCCGCTTGCCGACGACCACGAGGTGCGCGTCCGGGTTCCCGGCGCGGAGCTTGGCGAGTGCGTCGACGAGGTGGACGAGGCCCTTGAGCGGTACGTCGGCGCTGGAGGTGGTGACGATCCTGCCGGGCACCTCGGCGACCGACGGGTCCGGCGACCAGAGGTCGGTGTCCGCGCCGATGTGCACGACGTGGATGCGGTCCTGGCGCACCCCGAGGTGGTCGACGATCTCCTGCTTGGAGGAGCCGGAGACGGTGAGCACGGACGGCAGCCGGCGCGCGACCCGCTTCTGCATGCGGGTGAAGCCGTACCAGCGGCGCACGGAGGCGCGCCGGCGGCGGGTGTCTGCGGCGTCCAGGTCCAACTGCCGGTCGACGGTGATGGGGTGGTGGATGGTGGTGACGAGCGGGGCGCCGAGTTCCGCGAGCAGTCCGTAGCCGAGGGTCTGGTTGTCGTGGATGACGTCGAACTCGCCGCGGCGGGCGGCGAGATGGCGCCGGGCGCGCAGGCTGAAGGTGAGCGGTTCCGGGAAGCCGCCGGTCCACATGGTGGCGACCTCGGCGGCGTCGATCCAGTCGCGGTACTCGCCGCGCTTCGGGGTGCGGAACGGGTCGGGCTGGCGGTAGAGGTCCAGGCTCGGCAGCTCGGTGAGCGGGACGCCCTCGTCGAGCACGGGATAGGGCTGGGCGCCGATCACCTCGACGCTGTGGCCGAGCCGGGCGAGCTCGCGGGCGAGGTGGCGTACGTAGACGCCCTGGCCGCCGCAGAAGGGGTTGCCCTTGTAGGTGAGGAGTGCGATGCGCAACGGACGGTCATCGGCCCTGCCGGACGGGTCATCACCCGTGCGGGGGCCCGACTCTATGGCCTCAGCGGTCACACTCGGCCCCCTTCTCCCTGCGTGTTCGCCGGAGCGTAACCGCTCACGCTAATCTAGAACAAGTTTCAGACTGGATCGTTCAATGAGCTACGAATCTACCGGCAGGTAGCGTCGGTGCAACGGCCGGATCAGGTGATTCGCGCCACCACCGGGCGCGCTGGCATGCTGTGCGCCCCCGGGAGACCGAGCACCTCCCGCCGGTCGCGGACAGAAGCCATGGATGGGGACACATGACAGCGGAAGCCAAGCCGGCATCGCCGCCCCTGACCGAACGACAGGAGGCCCGTCGCCGCCGCATCCTGCACGCCAGCGCCCAGCTCGCCGGCCGGGGCGGCTTCGAGGCGGTGCAGATGCGCGAGGTCGCGGAGGAGGCCGGGGTCGCGCTGGGCACGCTGTACCGCTACTTCCCGTCCAAGATCCATCTGCTGGTCGCGACCATGCAGGACCAGCTCCAGCACATGCACACGACGCTGCACAAACGCCCCCCGGCCGGTCAGGACCCGGCGCAGCGGGTCGCCGACACCCTGATGCGGGCGTTCCGCGCGCTCCAGCGCGAGCCGCATCTGGCGGACGCGATGGTGCGGGCGCTGACCTTCGCGGACCGCAGCGTCAGCCCGGAGGTGGACACCGTCTCTCGGATCACGACGGCGATCATCCTGGACGCGATGGGACTGGAGCATCCGACGCCGGAGCAGCTGTCCGCGGTCCGGGTCATCGAGCACACCTGGCACTCGGCACTGATCACCTGGCTGTCGGGGCGGGCGTCGATCGCCCAGGTGAAAATCGACATCGACACGGTGTGCCGTCTGATCGACGTGACGAGGCCGGACGCGGCGAAGACAGACCCGACGAAGCCGTAGGACGTGCCGTAGCACACCCGGACCCCGCTCCGGGGCGTTTTCATCACACTCCTCTCACCGTTCCGACCGAAAGGGCCACAAGCCGCTCTTTATCATGGCCATGACCAGTACCGATGGAGAGGAAGACATGGCTGACCAGGCAGGCATCGCAGGCGGCGCGAACGGGACGCAGGCCCCGGGCGGACCGGGATACGGCGCCCAGCCGCCGGCCGGCCACGGATACCCCGGTGGTGCCCCGCTGCCCAGCGGCAAGGCGACCGCCTCGATGGTTCTCGGCATCCTCGGCCTGGTACTCATCCCGATCATCCTGCCGATCATCGCGCTGTGCCTCGGCATCTCGGCCAAGCGCATGGCCGACCGCGGCGAGGGCGGCGGCCGCGGCCAGGCGGTCGCCGGCATCGTGATGGGCAGCGTCGGCATCGCGTTCGCCGTGCTCGGCATGACCGTGGCCACCGTCCAGGCCCTCGCCTGGGTCTGACGGACCACCGCCCGGGACCCGCGCACCGCGTACCGGCCGCGCCGGGGAACCGTACGATCCGGTTCCCCGGCGCGGTTTTCGCTTTCCGGGCCCATGTGCGGCCCCCACATGCGCACCACGCCAGGTGGGGCATTCTGCACCATGTCGACGGCGGCAGGGTGTTCATACGGTTCGGCGACATCACATGAACACGCCGCCGAGGAGCCGGTCACCATGCGTCGCAGAGCCACAGGCACCGCCCGTCACCACAGATCCCTGTCCACCGCCGCCGTGCTGACCGCCGCCGGTCTCGTGCTGGCCGGGTGCACCGCCGCCGGGAAGGCGGGCGAGAGCGACTCCGGCGGGGACTCGAAGAACGGAACCGTCAAGGTGGGTCTGGTGTACTCCCGGACCGGGCTCCTCGCGGACTACGGGAAGCAGTACCGCGACGGGTTCATGGCGGGCCTGGACTACGCGACGAACGGCACCGGCAAGGTTGCCGGGCACCGTATCGAGGTCACCGAGCAGGACGACGCGGGCGACCCGGGCAAGGCGGTCTCCGCGGCCAAGAACCTGATCGGCAAGGGCTCCAAGGTGCTGGCCGGCACCACCGATTCCGGTGTGGCCCTCCAGATGGCGCCGCTCGCCGCCCAGAACAAGGTGCTGTACATCAGCGGCCCGGCCGCCACCGACGCCGTGACCGGCGTCAACGACTACACCTTCCGCTCGGGCCGGCAGTCCTACCAGGACATCCTCACCGCCGGCACGATGCTCGGCGAGGCCAAGGGCAAGAAGGTCACGGTGCTGGCCCAGGACTCCACCTTCGGTCAGGCCAATGTCGCCGCCGTGAAGGCCGTCCTCGGTGCCAGGGGCGCGAAGGTCGGCTCCGTACTGGCCCCGCCCAGCGCCACCGACCTGACCCCGTTCGCCCGGCAGGTGAAGGCGGGCGGGCCCGATCTGGTCTTCGTCGCCTGGGCCGGCTCGACCGCTCCGGCGCTGTGGACCGCACTGGACCAGCAGGGCGTACTGGAGGCGGGCAAGGTCGTCACGGGCCTCGCCGGAACGGCCTCGTACCCGGTCTTCGGCGACGCCGGCTCCAAGGTGTCGTTCCTGGCGCACTACTTCCCCGGCGCGGGCGGCGGCAACGCCGTGGAGAAGTCCATGCTCGACTCGGTCACGAAGGCCGGCGGCACTCCGGACCTGTTCACCCCCGACGGCTTCACCGCCGCGCAGATGGTGGTGCGCGCAATCGAGAAGGGCGGCGCCGACGACACCGCCGCCATGGTGAAGGCCCTGGAGGGCTGGAGCTTCGACGGGGTGAAGGGCAAGGAGCAGGTCCGGGCCGAGGACCACGCCCTGGTGCAGCCGATGTTCGTCGCGAAGCTCAAGGGGAAGGGCGCCGGTGCCCGGCCGGAGCTGGTGACCACCGCGCCGATGGACGAGGTGGCGCCGCCCGCGAAGCCTTCGGCGGGCTGACCGATGGCCGTACCGGACACCACCACCGAGCACCCGGGCGGGGCACGGACCGCCACCCCGGTGCTCCAACTGGCCGGGCTCGGCTGGGGCGTCGGCGGGGCGACGATCGTCGAGGACGTCACACTCAACGTCCACGAGGGCGAGTTCCTGGCCTTCATCGGCCCCAACGGCGCGGGCAAGACCTCCCTGTTCAACCTGATCAGCGGGGTGACCACGGCCACGTCCGGCACCCTCGCGCTGGACGGCACGGACATGACGGACAGCCCCGCCCACGCACGGGCCCGGCGCGGTATCGGCCGCACGTTCCAGACGTCCAGCCTCTGGCCGGCGATGAGCGTCGCCGACCACGTCCGGCTGGCCGCCCAGGCGGCCCGGGGCGGCTCCTACCGGCTGTGGCGGCGGGCCTCCCGGTACACCGCCGAGGTGGACGGCGTACTGGAGCGCACCGGTCTCGGCCACCGGGCACGGGCGACGGCGGCCGAGCTGTCGCACGGCGAGAAGCGGAAGCTGGAGCTCGCGGTGCTGCTGGTGGGCGAGCCACGGCTGATGCTGCTCGACGAGCCGATGGCCGGGGTCAGCGCGGAGGAGGTCCCCGCGCTGACCGAACTGATCCGCACCCTGCACCGGGACGAGGGCCGCACCGTGCTGATGGTCGAGCACCACATGGACGTCCTGCTGGGGCTGGCCGACCGGCTCGCCGTGATGCACCACGGAAAGCTGCTGGCGCTGGACACCCCCGAGGCAGTGACCGCCGACCCGACCGTCCAGCAGGCCTATCTCGGGGAGGGACTGTGACGACCGCGCCCCTGCTCGCCGTACGGGACCTGCGGGTCCTGATCGGCGGCCGGCACATCCTGCACGGCGTCGACCTGGACGTCGCCCGGCACGGAGTGACCGCACTCCTCGGCCGCAACGGCGCCGGGAAGACCACGACCGTGCGCGGCGTTCTCGGCCTCGTCCCGCGCACCGGCAGCGTACGGCTGGACGGCGAGGAGACCGTGTCGATGCCCACCCACACCGTGGTGCGCCTCGGCATCGGTTACGCCCCCGAGGACCGGGGCATCTTCGCCTCGCTGACCGTCGCGGAGAACCTGCGCCTGGCCGAGCGGCGCGGCGCGGACGGGCCCGCCTACGGACTCGTCCATGAACTGTTCCCCGAACTGAAGCGCCGGGAACGGCAGTTGGCGGGGACGCTGTCCGGCGGACAGCAGCAGATGGTGGCGATCGGCCGCACCCTGCTGGGCGGCAACCGGCTGATCATCGCCGACGAACCCACCAAGGGCCTGGCGCCCAAGGTGGTCACCGAGGTCGCCAAGGTGCTGGAGCGGGCCGCCGAGGCGGTGCCGGTACTGCTCGTGGAGCAGAACCTCGCCGTCGTGCGGCGCCTGGCCGAGCACTGCGCGGTGCTCGCCGACGGCCGGACCGCCCATCAGGGACCGGCCGCCGAGCTGCTGGGCGACGCGGAAGCGGCACGGCGCCTGCTGGGTGTCGGACACGGCCCGGCCAACCGAGCACCTTCCGTGGAGGCGGATTCCTGATGTCCACCGTCGTACTGCTCACCATGACCGGACTCGGTCTGGGGGCCCTCTACTTCCTGATCGCGTCGGGACTCTCACTGATCTTCGGCCTGATGGACGTGCTGAACTTCGCCCACGGGGCGCTGCTGTCCATCGGCGCGTACGGCACCTGGTGGGCGGCTTCCGGCCATCTGCCCGGCGCCGGTCCGGGCGGGGCGGGCTTCGTCCTGGCGGTCCTGTTCGGTACGGCGGTGGGCACCGCGGCCGCCGTGCTGCTGGAACTCGCCGTCGTCCGCCCGCTCTACACCCGGCCGCGCGAGCAGGTGCTCGCCACGGTCGGGGTGGGACTCGCCGTCCCGGCCCTGCTGTCGGGCATCTGGGGTTCGGACGCCCGTACCTTCCCCGGTCCGAAGGCGCTGTCCGGCACGTTCGGCCTGTTCGGCGCCCAGGTGCCGGTCAACCGGCTGGTCCTGGTCGCGGCAGCCCTCGTCGTACTCGTGGCGCTGCGGCTCTTCCTGGGGCGTACCCGGCACGGCCTGGTCGTACGGGCCGGGGTCGAGGACCGCGCGATGGTCACCGCGCTCGGCATCGACGTACGGAAGGCGTTCACGCTCGTCTTCGCGATCGGCGGCTGCGTGGCCGCGCTCGGCGGGGCGCTCGGCGGCCTGTACTTCGGCTCGGTCGACCCGCGTCAGGGCACCTCGCTGCTGATCTTCGCGTTCGTCGTGGTCGTCACCGGGGGGATGGGGTCGGTGAGCGGCGCCGCCGTGGCGTCCGTCGTCATCGGCCTGGTCCAGCAGTTCGCCAACTACTACACCGCAGCGGGCCTCGGCGACCTGGCCGTCGTCGTCCTGCTCGCCGCGCTGCTGCTCGTACGGCCGCGCGGACTGACCGGGAGGCTCGCGTGAGCACCGCCACCGAGACACACCACCGCACCGGCGAGGACGGCACGGCCGCGCGGGCCCCCGGGAACACCGCCCGGCTGCTGCGCCGCTGGTGGCCCGCCGCCGCACTGCTGGTCCTGGCCCTCGCCCCCTTCAGCGCGCTGCCGCTGCCGGGGCTCCTGGACGGCCCGCTGGGCAGCCCGGGAAGCCTTCAACTCCTGGCCACCTGCCTGCTGTTCGGCGCGCTGGCAACCGGCTACGATCTGCTGCTCGGCCGCACCGGGCTGCTCTCCTTCGGGCACGCGCTCTACTTCGCTGCGGGCAGCTACGCCACGAACACCTTCCTGCTGGAGGCGGGGCTCCCGTTCGCGGTGTCCGCGCTGCTCGGCGTCGCCTGCGGGATCGCGCTCGCGCTGGTCCTGGGCTCGGTGAGCCTGCGGGTCACCGGCATCGGCTTCTCCATGGTGACGCTGGCGTTCGCCCAGGCGGGATCGATCCTGGTCTCCCGCAACCCCGGCGGTCTGACCGGCGGCGAGGAGGGCCGGGCCGCCCCCGCCGAGCTGCTGCCGTCCGGGCTCGTGGGCATCGAGAACACCGCGAACCTCTACTGGCTGGCCCTCGCCTATCTGGTCCTCACCCTCGCCGTCGTCCACCGGGCGGTCAACTCCCCCACCGGACGCGTCTGGGAGGGCATCAAGGAGAACGAGCGCCGGGTGGAGGTGCTGGGACTGAAGCCGTACGGGTTCAAGCTCACCGCCTTCGTCCTGGCGGGCGCCCTGGCCGCGCTGGGCGGTCTGGTGCACCTGCTGCTCACCGGCGGCTCGACCCCCCAGACGACCACCTCCGACTTCACCCTGTCCCTGCTGGTGATGGTGGTGCTGGGCGGATCCGGCACCCGGTGGGGGCCGATGGCCGGCGGCATCCTCTACACCTGGGCCGATCACCGGCTCGGCGATCTGGCCGGATCGGGCGCGGTCGCCGAGCTGCCCGCGGTGCTGCGGGTGCCGCTCTCCCAGCCGCTGTTCCTGCTCGGTGTGCTGTTCGTGGCCGTGGTACACCTGCTGCCCGGCGGCCTGGCCCGGCTGCCCTCCCGGCTGGCCGCGGGGCGCCGCGGCCGGACCGGCACCGAAACGCCCGCGGACAACAAGTCCCGGAAGGAGAACGGACGCCTGTGATCACTTACGAAGAGGTACGAGTCCCGGTGACCGGCGGCGAGCTGACGGTCCTGCGGTGGCCGGCCCGGGAGCCCGGGGCGCCGGTCGTCGTCGCCCTGCACGGCATCACCGCCAACGCACTGTCCTGGGGGCCGGTGGCAAGGCTGCTGGACGGCCGCGTCACCCTGGTCGCGCCGGATCTGCGCGGCCGGGCCGGGAGTTCGGCGCTGCCCGGCCCGTACGGGATCGCGGCGCACGCCGACGACGCGGCCGCCGTGGCCGCGGCACTGGGGGGACCGGGCCGGGTGGTGCTGGCGGGTCATTCGATGGGCGCGTTCGTGACGGCGCTGGCCGCCGTGCGGCACCCGGAGCGGTTCGGGCCGCTGCTGCTGGTCGACGGCGGCATAGGCTTCCCCGCCCCCACGCACCTGTCCCCGGACGAGCTGATGACCGCCGTGATCGGCCCGGCGATGGACCGGCTGTCGATGACCTTCGCCGACCGGGCCGCGTACCGCTCGTTCTGGCAGGCGCACCCCGCCTTCGCGGATTCCTGGTCGGACGAGGTGGACGCGTACATCCAGCGCGATCTGACCGGGGACGAACCCGCCATGCACTCCACCTGCCGGATCGAGGCGGTGCGCACCGACGGCATCGGCCTCTTCGACGAGGAGGTGCTGACGGCGGTACGGAAGCTGCCCGTTCCGGCGACGCTGCTGTGGGCGCAGCGCGGGCTGATGGACGAGGAGCAGGGCCTGTACGACGAGGACCGGCTGGCGGCGGCGGCTCTCGGGGGCACCCGGTTGACGCCGGTGGCGGTCCCGGACGTCAACCACTACACGGTGCTGACGGGGGACGCGGGCGGCAAGGAGATCGCGCGCCGGCTGGTGGACCTGGCCGGCGTCTGACGACTCGGTTCGACCTGGGGCGGCCGGCCGGCCCTCACCGGCCCCGGCCGCCCGTCAACAGGTGCAGTCGCAGGGCGAGTTGCAGTTCCAGGGCCCGGTCCGGTTCGTTCCAGTCGCGCCCCAGCAGCACCTGCACCCGATCCAGCCGCTGCACCACCGTGTTGACGTGCACGTGGAGTTCGTCCTTGGCGCGGACGAGGCTGCCCCCGGATCCGAAGTAGGCGCCGAGGGTGCGCACCAGATGGGTGCCGCGCTGCGCGTCGTACTCCAGCAGCGGCCCGAGCGTCGCCGAGACGAAGCCGTCGACGTCCTGCGCGTTGCCCAGCACCACGCCCAGGAAGCCGAGTTCCTCGACGCAGGCCCCTTCCCCGGTGCGCCCGAGGACCCGCATCGCGCGCAGGCAGCGGACGGCCTCCTCGTACGCGGCGGCCAGTTCCCGGACGCCGCGCGCCGGGCCGGTGGCGGCGACGGTGACGGGGGTCTGGGCGAGCCGGCCGAGCTGGTCCGCCGCCGCGCGGGCCGCGTCGCCCGCGGCCGGCCGGGGGTCCCCGGCCTCCACCAGCAACACCACGGCCCCGGCGTGCTCCGCGCTCACCCCGTGGATGCCCCCGCCGAACAGATAGCGCATCGCGGCGGGCGCCAGCCGCTCCCGGGCCCCGCCCTCGGCGACCAGCAGCAGATGCGGGCGGTCGAGGTCGATGCCCAGGCGCCGGCCGCGTTCGGTGAGTCCGGCCGGGTCGCGGTCCGCGTCGGTCAGCAGGTCGGAGATCAGCTCGCCGCGGATCCGGTTCTCGGTCTCGGCGACGGTGCGCCGCAGCAGCAGGAGCAGTCCGGTGACCACGGAGGCCCGCTCGAACAGCCGCCGGTCGGAGTCGTCGAGCTGCCCGCGCCGGTGCAGGACCAGCCCTGCCAGGATTTCCTGCCCGGCGAGGACCGCGCAGATCCACCGGCCGTCGCGGTGCACGGCGCGGGCGCCGGTACGGGACTCCTCGGCGGTCTCGGCCAGCCATCCGGCGTCCATGCCGTCGGCGGCGAAGTCCGCGCCGTCGGGCCGGACGGCCGCCAGGGGCCGCCCGCCGGGGTCGTGGATGGTCAGCGGGGAGTCCAGCAGCCCCGCGACCGCTGCCGCGACATCCTTGACGTCCCGGCCGCGCAGCACCAGGTCGGTGAGCCGGTCGTGGGACTCCTCGGCCCGCCGCATGGCCGCCGAATGCGCCCGCACCGCCGCGTTCGCCTCCGCCAGTTCGGCGTTGGCCCCGGCCAGTTCGTCCAGTGCGGACCGGGTGTCGGCGAGCGCGCGGGCGGTGTCGATGGCGATCGCGGCATGGGCGGCGAGCGAGCAGAGCAGGGCGACCTCGTCGGGACTGAAGACGCGGGGCGCCCGGTCGGCGGCGAAGAGGACGCCGATGACCTTTCCGGTCCCGCCGCGGCTGGAGCCGAGGAGCAGCGGCACGCCCAGGATGGCGACGAGCCCCTCGTCCAGCACCCCGGCGTTGATGTTGCGGGTGTGGTGGAAGCGGTCGTCGGTGCGGTAGTCGGGGGTCGCGTACGGTCGCGCGGTCTGCGCCACGAGGCCGCCCAGCCCGTGGCCGAGCTCCAGCCGCAGCCGCTGGAAGACCACCGAAACCGATCCGTCGGTGACCCGCATGTAGGTGTCCCCCGCCTCCTCGTCGGGGAGGGTGAGGTAGGCGGTGTCCGTGCCGAGCAGCATCCTGGCCCGGCGGACGATCGCCTTCAGCACGTCGTCGAGGTCGCGGGAGGCGGCCAGGTCGCCCGCCGTGTCGAAGAGCGCGGTGAGTTGGAGCTCGCGACGGCGGTGCTGGCGCAGGGCGCCCCGGATCCGCAGGGCGGTGGTGGTGGCCCGCTCCACCTCCGCCAGGTCGCCCGCGGGCACCCCGGCGGCACGGGCCTGCGAGGAGACGGCGCCCAGCGCCTCGGCGGGGGCGTCGTCGGCCAGCAGGTCGAACAGGCGCCGCAGATGGGGCGCGGCGGAGGTGGACGGTTCAGACATGGGCGGGCCGGCAATCGTAGGGGGCGGGGGTCAGTTGGCGGTCCAGCCGCCGTCCATGGCGAGCGAGGTCCCGGTGATGTGCCCGGTGCGCGGCCCGCAGAGCCACAGCACGGCCTCGGCGACGTCATCGGGCTCGATCAACTGCTTGATCGCGCTGCGTTCCAGCATGACCCGGCCCACCACCTCCTCCTCGGAGATGCCGTGCGTACGGGCCTGGTCCGCGATCTGGTTCTCGACCAGGGGGGTGCGTACGTAGCCGGGGCAGACGCAGTTGCTCGTCACCCCGTGCCCCGCCGCTTCGAGCGCCACCACCTTGCTGAGTCCCTCCAGTGCGTGCTTGGCCGTCACATAGGCCGATTTGTAGGGGCTGGCCCGCAGTCCGTGCACGGACGAGATGTTGACCACGCGCCCCCAGCCGCGTTCGTACATGCCCGGCAGGGTCCGGCGCAAGATGCGGAACGGGGTCTCCACCATGACGCGCTGGATCAGCGCGAAGCGCTCCGGCGGGAATTCGTGCACGGGCGCGACGTGCTGGAGCCCGGCGTTGTTGACCACGATGTCCGCGCCGTCGGGCAGGGTGTCCACCGCGTCGGGGTCCGAGAGGTCGACCACCCACGCGGTTCCGCCGATCTCATCCGCCAGGCTCTTCGCGGCTTCGGCGGCCCTGTCCACCACGTGCACATGGGCGCCGGCCGCCGCCAGGGCCTGGGCGCAGGCCCGCCCGATCCCGCTCGCGGCGCCGGTCACCAGGGCGGTGCGCCCGGCGAGCAGCGGGTTCGCGGGGGGCGGGACGGTGAGCGGGCTGGGCCCGGGGTCCGGGTGCTGAGGAGTCTCCATGGCCGTCACCGTAGGGAGGCCGGGGCCCTCGTCACACGGGGCCGGCGCACACACCGTCGCACCCCGGCATGGCGGCGGCCCACATGGTGCGGGTCCGGCGGCGGGCCGGCGGTGCGCGGCGTCCGGGCCCGCTTGGCGCCCCGCGCACGGTGCCGCCCGCAGCGCGGCACCCCGGGGGCGAGGACGCGACGGCGGCGCCGCACACAGCCGGGAGCGGGGGTGTCCGCCGGGCCCATGGGCGCGGTCTCCCCCACTCCCCGGCGTCCGCACCGCGGTTCCCCCGGGAGCCGCAACACCCCGCCCCCGGCCGTGATCCGCCGGACAGGCCCTAATCCTCCGGCGGGAAGACGATCTCGCCCGAGCCGGCCATCGTGATCGTGATCGCCTCGACCGGGCAGCCCTCGGCGGCCGCGAGGACCTTCTCGTCGGCATCGGTCTCCGGGTCCGACGGGCGCGACTGCCGGGCGGAGTCCAGCGCGAAGCGTCCCGGCGCGTGGTTCAGGCACATCCCGGAGCCGATGCAGATGCTCCGGTCGACCTCCACGGACCAGCGGTCCCCCATCACGCCCCCTCGTATCCGGCCGGCAGGTGGATCATCTTGTGCTCGAAGTACTCGCCGTACCCCTCGGGGCCGAACTCCCGCCCCAGACCGGAGTTCTTGTACCCGCCGAACGGGCCGAGCATGTCGAGGCTGAAGGTGTTCACGCTGTACGTGCCGGTCCTGACCCGGCGGGCGATGTCGATGCCGCGTTCGGTGTCGGCGGTCCAGACGCTGCCGCTGAGGCCGTAGTCGGAGTCGTTGGCGATCCGTACGGCCTCGTCCTCGTCGCCGTACGGCAGCAGGCAGATGACGGGGCCGAAGATCTCCTCGCGGGCGATGCGCATGGAGTTGTCGACGTCCCCGAAGAGGGTCGGCTCGACGTACCAGCCCCGCTCCTGGGACGCCGGACGCCCGCCGCCGGTGAGGATCTTGGCGCCTTCGTCCTGCCCGATCCGGATGTAGTCGAGCGAACGTCGCTGCTGGCGCCGCGCGACCAGCGGGCCCAGTTCGGTGGCGGGGTCGAGCGGATCGCCGATCTTCAGCGCGCCCGCCGCGGCGGCGAACGCCTCGGCCGTCTCGTCGTAGCGGGAGCGCGGGACGAGGATGCGGGTCTGGGCCACGCACGCCTGGCCGTTGATCATCCAGGCGAACGGGACGATGCCCGCGACTGCGGCGTCCAGATCGGCGTCCGGGAGGATGACGGCGGCGGACTTGCCGCCCAGCTCCAGGGTGACCCGGGTGAGATTGCGGGAGGCGACCTCCATCACCCGGCGCCCGGCGGCCACGGACCCGGTGAACGACACCTTGTCGACTCCGGGGTGCCCGACCAGGTACTCGCTGACCTCGCGGTCGGCCGGGAGGATCGACAGCACCCCCTCCGGCAGCCCGGCCTCGGCGGCGATCTCGGCCAGGATGTAGGCGTCCAGCGGGGATTCGGGCGATACCTTGAGCACGGCGGAGCAGCCGGCGAGCAGTGCGGGCGCGAGCTTGGCGGCGGCGGTGAACTGCGGAACGTTCCACGGCACGACGGCCGCGACCACCCCGACCGGCTCCCGGCGCACCAGCAGCGGTCCGAGCGCCCCGGCCCGCCGTTCCTCGTACGGGAATTCGCGGGCGACGGTGATCGCCGAGTCCCACACCATCATCGCGGCGAGCGCCTGCACCATGACGCTGGAGGTGTACGGGGTGCCGTTCTCCGTGCTGATGACCCGGGCGATCTCCTCGTACCGCACGGCGAAGGCGTCCTTGATCCGGGTCACCACCGCGATCCGCTCGTCCAGGCCCGTCCGCGCCCAGGGTCCTTCGTCGAACGCCCGCCGCGCGGCGGCGACGGCCCGGTCCACATCCGCCTCGCAGGCGTGCGGCACCCGGCCGATGACCTGTTCGGTGTGCGGCGAAACGACCTCGATCGTGTCCCGGCCCAGCGGATCGACCAACTCCCCGCCGATGAACAGTTTTCCGTGTTCGACAAGCTCGGTCATCTCTGCTGCCTCCCGCGGCCCGGCGCGTTGCCCGAACAGTCATCTGACTCTCTGTCAGAACTGATACCAGTTCCAGTTCCAGGAGTCCACGTCCGCGACGTCACCCCGGACGAGATGGTCGACCGGGGCTACTACTGGAACAAGTTCTCGTTACAGTGGGGGCGGCGCACCGGAGCCGCAAAGCCGTACGTCGTCCGGAGAGATGGGGACCTCATGACGCAGGTGACCGACCACGGCGGGGGTGTGCACAGCATCAAGGTGCCCATCCCGGACAATCCTCTCGGCCATACCCTCGTGCACGTCCTGGACACCGACCGCGGGCCGGTCCTGATCGACACCGGGTGGGACGACCCCGAGGCGTGGGACACGCTCGAAGCCGGGCTCGCCGCCGTCGGTACGGAGGTGGCCGACGTCCACGGGGTGGTCATCACCCACCACCATCCCGACCACCACGGGCTCTCCGGGCAGGTGCGTGAGGCTTCCGGGGCCTGGATCGCGATGCACCCGGCGGACACCGCGATCGTGCGGCGTACCCGGGAGTCCCGGCCCGGTACCTGGCTGACGTATCTCGCGGCCAAACTCAGCGCGGTCGGTGCGCCCGAGGAGCACCTCGCGCCGTTGCGGGCCGGCGGGGGGCGGGCGCGGGCCCTGCCGGGGTCGCGGCCGGCGCTGCCGGACCGGGAGATCGTCCCCGGTGAGCTGCTCGCTCTGGCGGGGCGCAGGCTGCGGGCGATCTGGACGCCCGGGCACACGCCGGGGCATGTGTGCCTGCACCTGGAGGAGGAGCATCCGGGGAATCTGCCGGGCCGGGGGCGGCTCTTCTCGGGGGATCATCTGCTGCCGGGGATCAGTCCGCACATCGGGCTGTACGAGGGCCCGGACGACGCGGCGGTCGGCGATCCCCTCGGCGACTACCTGGACTCGCTGGAGCGGATCGGCAGGCTCGGGGCCGCCGAGGTACTGCCCGCCCATCAGTACGCCTTCACCGATGCGGCGGGACGCGTACGGGAACTCCTCGGTCATCACGAGGAGCGGCTGACCGGACTGCTCGGGCTGCTGGCACAGCCGCTGACGCCGTGGGAGCTGGCCGAGCGGATGGAGTGGAACCGTCCCTGGGAGCAGATCCCGCACGGCTCCCGGAACATCGCCGTCTCGGAGGCGGAGGCGCATCTGCGGCGGCTGGTGAAGCTCGGGCGCGCGGAGGCGGTGCCGGGGAGCGAGCCGGTGACGTACATCGCGGTGTGAACGCTGAACGCAGCGCGGGGCGGGCCGCCCCGCGCTGCTCATCTCACCGGCCGGGCCTCACTGACCCACCCTTCCGTCGATGCACTCGCGCAGCAGGTCGGCCTGCCCGCAGTGCCGGGCGTACTCCTCGATCCTGTGCACCAGCAGCGACCGGACGGAGATCCCGTCCTTCCCCAGCCGCTCGCCCAGGTCGGTGTGGGCGGCCAGCGCGGCGTCGGTCGCGGCCTGCTCGCGCTCCAGATCGGCGTACGCGGCGTCGACCACGGCCTGCTCGGCGACGGCTCCGTCGAAGTCCGCGTCACGCTTGCCGTACAGCTTCGGCAGCGGTTCGCCGTCGGTGATCCAGTTGCGCCAGTCCCGTTCCACCTCGGCGAGGTGGCGCAGGAGGCCGAGCAGCGACATCGTCGACGGCGGGACCGACCGACGGGCCAGCTGCTCCGCGTCCAGGCCCTCGCACTTCATCCGCAGGGTCAGCCGGTAGTCGCTCAGGTATTCCTGGAGCGTCGGAAGCTCTCCGTCCGGACCGGGGCCCTCCGAGTCGCGGGGGTCGTCGTCCGGGTCCGCCCACATGTCGGGGTAGACGGTCGCCTGGGTCCAGCGTGCGGGGTGATCACTCATGCGGGACATGGTCTTGTGTGCGGGGCGGAAACCGCCAGTGGGTTTTCCGCATTGCGGGCCGGCCGAAGCCGCCCCGGGCCCGTCCGGGGCCGCCCGGTAGAGTGTGCGGGTCGTCATCATGCCCGTTCAGGGGGAAGCCGGTGCGAATCCGGCACTGACCACGCAGCCGTGAGCCGTCGTCGCAGACGGTGAGTCGGAATGCCCTGTCCGCGGTCGTGACCGGCTCGGACCACCGGACCCACCGATGGTCGGCACCGTCGAGGTATACGGAGCCGGAGCCTGGTGCCTGAGCGTGCCTGTGCCCGGTTCACCCCGCAGGAGAGGCCCCGCCCGCCATGACCGTACGCCGCAGCGCAGCGACGCTCGCCGCCACCGCCGCCGTGCTCTGCGCGGCCGCTGCGCCGGTCGCGGTCGCAGCGCCGTCCCCCTCGCCCTCGCCGTCCGCCGCACTGCCCGCCGGGCTGTACGGCACGAAGGACCCCACCTACGACGGGGTGTGGCGGCAGTCGATGGCCTTCCTCGCCCAGCGGGTCGAAGGGGTCACGCCGGCCGCGAAGTCGGTGGACTGGCTGGTCTCCCAGCAGTGCGCCGACGGCTCCTACGCCGCGTTCCGGCCCGATGTCTCCAAGCCGTGCGACACGAAGACGGTGCGGGACACCAACGCCACCGCGGCCGCCGCCCAGGCACTGGTCGAGGTCGGCGGACACCGGGAGACCGTGAACAACTCGGTGCGCTGGCTGAAGTCCGTGCAGAACGAGGACGGCGGCTGGGGCTACACCGCCGGCGCGCCCAGCGACGCCAACTCCACGTCCCTGGTGATCGGCGCCCTCGCCCGGCAGGGGCAGAAGCTCGCGGACATCACGACCCCCGGCGGCAAGACCCCCTACGACCCGCTGCTCGCGCTGGCGATCCCGTGCGGCGGCAAGGACGGCGGTGCCTTCGCGTACCAGAGCGACAAGAAGGGGAAGCTCACCGCGAACGCGGACGCCACCGCGGCCGCCGTGCTCGGCACGATGGGCAAGGCGATGGCCGTCGGGAACAACGCCGCGGGCAAGGCGCCCGTCTGCCGGTCCGGTTCCGGCCTCACGCCCGAGCAGGCCGCCCAGAACGGCGCCCACTACCTCGTCGGTGCCCTCGCCGGCAGCAATCACCTGAACCAGGCGCCGATGCCCGGTGCCGCCGACTCCACCCCGCAGCCCGACTTCGGCAACACCGCCGACGCGGTCGTCGCCCTGTCCGCCTCCGGCCACCAGGACAAGGCGGCCGGGGCCATCGGCTGGCTGAAGAAGAACTCCGCGGACTGGGCCGCCCGGAGCGGCCCCGCCGCCTACGCCCAGCTGATCCTGGCCGCCCACTCGACCGGCGACGACGCCCGGGACTTCGGCGGCGTCGACCTGGTCGCCCGGCTGAACACGGCCGGCCCCGAGCCCGCCGCCGTCGTGACGCCCGACCCCTCCGCCGACACCGGCTACGAGCCCACGGAGAAGGACCAGGTCCACAGCGGCGACGACGTGATCGGCGGCGTGTGGTGGTACGTCGGCATCGGCCTCGTCCTCGCCGCGATCGCGTTCTTCCTGATCAGCGGTCGCCGGAAGAACAGGCAGCCGTGAGGCGCGCGGTACGGGCCACCGCGCTGCTGGTGGCCCTGGGCGCCGTCCTGGCCGTGCTCGGCGCGGGACCGGCCCAGGCGGCCGGCTATCGGTACTGGTCGTTCTGGGAGAGCTCCGGCTCCGAGTGGACGTACGCCACCCAGGGCCCGTCCCTGGTCCGGCCGGACGACGGGGCGGTGCAGGGTTTCCGGTTCTCGGTGAGCGAGGACTCCGAGGACTCGGCGAAGCCGCGCCGCGCCCCCGGCTTCACGGAGATCTGCGCCGGCACCCCGGCCAAGGACGGCACCAAGCGGATCGCGCTCGTCATCGACCCCGGCACGGCCGCGGACGCCCCGGCCGGTGAGAAACCGCCCGCGCCGCGCACCGCGTGCGCGCGGGTCGGCCCCGACGCGAGCGCCGCGGAAGCGCTCGCCGCGGTGGCCGAGCCGCTGCGGTACAGCAGCGATGCGATGCTCTGCGCGATCACCGGCTACCCGGCCTCGGGCTGCGGCGAGCAGGTCTCCGGCGACGGGCAGGGCACGCCCGCCGAATCCGCGTCCGCGTCCGCCTCCGCCGCACCGTCCGCCTCCGTCGGCTCGGGCGGCTCCTCCGGCCCGTCCGCCGGGGTGCTCGTCGGGGTCGGCGCCGTCCTCCTCCTCGGTGTCGCCGCGGTCGTGCAGGCCCGCCGCCGCCGCGGATGACCGCCCCGACCGGCTCCGCTGTCCTGGCGCGCAGCCGCCCGCTGCGCGCCCCAGAGGCGAACCGGAGCAACGCCCTGCCCGCCGGGGCCTGGTGGCTGTGGGCGCTCGGCCTCGCCACCGCCGCGTCCCGGACCACCAATCCGCTGCTGCTCGGGCTGCTGGTGGGGGTGGCCGGTTACGTCGTGGCGGCGCGCCGCACGGACGTGCCGTGGGCCCGTTCGTACGGGACGTTCATCAGGATCGGGCTGTTCGTCGTCGGTGTGCGGCTGGTCTTCTCCGTCTTCCTCGGTTCGCCGATCCCCGGTACGCACACCGTGTTCACGCTCCCCGAGGTACCGATGCCCGACTGGGCGAAGGGGGTCAGGGTCGGTGGCCGGGTCACCGCCGAGCAGCTGCTCTTCGCGCTGTACGACGGGGCGAAGCTGGCCACCCTGCTGATCTGCGTCGGCGCGGCGAACTCGTTCGCCAACCCGGCCCGGCTGCTGAAGTCGCTGCCGGGCGCACTGTACGAGGCGGGCGTCGCGGTCGTCGTCGCGATGACGTTCGCGCCGAACATGGTCGCCGACGTGATGCGGCTGCGCACCGCACGGCGGCTGCGGGGTCGTCCGACCCGCGGCGTCAAGGCGGTCCTCCAGATCGGGCTGCCGGTCCTGGAGGGCGCGCTGGAGCGGTCGGTCGCGGTGGCGGCGTCGATGGACGCACGCGGATACGGGCGCACCGCCCAGGTCCCGCCCGCCGTCCGGCACACCACGAACGTCCTCACCCTGGGCGGGCTGCTCGGGGTGTGCGCCGGTACGTACGGTCTGCTGGCCGCGCAGGGCGCGGTGTACGGGCTGCCGCTGCTGCTCGCCGGGCTCGTCGCCGCGACGGCCGGGCTGCGGCTCGGCGGGGCCCGTTCGGTGCGTACCCGCTACCGGCCCGACCGGTGGGGTGCGCGGGCCTGGCTGGTGGCTGGTTCGGGTGCCGCGGTGGCGGTGGCGATGATCTGGGCGGGCAGTGTCGACGAGGCGGCGCTGCACCCCGGGGTCGTGCCGCTGGCCGCGCCGGTGCTTCCGCTGTGGCCCGCGGCCGCGGTGCTGATCGGGCTGCTGCCCGCGGTGGTGGCGCCGGTGCCGCCGTCGGCGGGCGCCCCGCGTTCCAAGGAGATCCAGTGATCCGGTTCGAGCAGGTCTCGGTGCACTACGAGGGGGCGGCCGGTGCCACCCTCTCCGGGGTCGATCTGACCGTTCCCGAGGGCGAGTTGGTGCTGCTCGTCGGCCCGTCCGGGGTCGGCAAGTCGACGCTGCTCGGTGCCGTTTCGGGTCTGGTGCCGCACTTCACCGGCGGCACGCTGAGCGGCCGGGTCACGGTCGACGGGCGCGACACCCGTACCCACAAGCCGCGTGAACTCGCCGATCTGGTCGGCACGGTGGGCCAGGACCCGCTCTCCCACTTCGTCACCGACACGGTCGAGGACGAGCTGGCGTACGGCATGGAGTCGCTGGGCCTGGCCCCGGACGTGATGCGGCGGCGGGTCGAGGAGACCCTGGACCTGCTGGGGCTCGCCGGGCTGCGCGACCGGCCGATCGCCACCCTCTCCGGCGGCCAGCAGCAGCGGGTCGCGATCGGTTCGGTCCTCACCCCGCACCCGAAGGTCCTGGTCCTCGACGAGCCGACGTCCGCGCTGGACCCGGCGGCGGCCGAGGAGGTCCTCGCCGTGCTGCAACGGCTGGTGCACGACCTGGGGACGACGGTCCTGATGGCGGAGCACCGGCTGGAGCGGGTGGTGCAGTACGCGGACCAGGTCGTCCTGCTGCCGTCGCCGGGCGCCGCCCCGGTCATGGGCGCCCCGGCGGACGTCATGGCCCTCTCCCCGGTCCGCCCGCCGGTCGTCGCGCTGGGCCGGCTGGCGGGGTGGGAGCCGCTGCCGCTCTCGGTCCGCGATGCCCGGCGCCGGGCGGCGGGCCTGCGCGAGCGGCTCGCCCCGGTGCGGCCGCCCGTTCCGGAGCCGGTGACCGCTCCCGTCCTGCCGCCCCCGGCCCCCTCCCCCGTGCGGCGCGGCGCCCTGGCCCGGCTGCTGGGCCGCGGCGCGCGGGCGGCCGACGTTCCCGGGTCCGTCGACGACGCCACGGCCCGGGTCGAGCGGCTCGGCGTACGGCGCGGCCGGGTCGAGGCGCTGCGCCGGGTGACGCTCACCGTCGCCCCCGGCGAGACCGTTGCCCTGATGGGCCGCAACGGGGCGGGCAAGTCCACCCTGCTGGCCACGCTCGTCGGCATGGTCGAGCCCACCACCGGCACCGTCCTGGTCGGTGGCCGGACCCCGCACCGCACCGAGCCGCGCGACATGGTGCGCCGGGTCGGCCTCGTACCGCAGGAGCCACGGGATCTGCTGTACGCGGACACCGTCGCCGCCGAGTGCGCCGCGGCCGACAGCGATGCGGGCGCCGCCCCGGGCAGCTGCCGGGCCCTGGTCTCCGAGCTGCTGCCGGGCGTGCCGGACGACACCCATCCCCGTGATCTCTCCGAGGGCCAGCGCCTCGCGCTGGCCCTGGCGGTCGTGCTCACCGCGCGGCCCCCGCTGCTGCTCCTGGACGAGCCGACCCGCGGCCTCGACTACGCGGCGAAGGCCCGGCTGGTCGGGGTGCTCCGGGGCCTCGCGGCCGACGGCCACGCGATCGTACTGGCCACGCACGACGTGGAGCTCGCCGCCGAACTGGCGCACCGGGTGGTGATCCTCGCCGACGGGGAGACCGTCGCGGACGGCGAGACCCGGGAGGTGGTGGTGTCGTCCCCGGCGTTCGCCCCGCAGACCGCGAAGATACTCGCCCCGCAGGAGTGGCTGACCGTGGCCCAGGTGCGCGCCGCGCTGGGAGAGCCGTCGTGAGCGGGCGCGTCGTGGGCGGGCGCCAGGTGCGGCCGGTACGGCTCGGGCCGCGCGCGATCGCCGCGCTCGTCCTGGTCAGCGCCATCGGTGTGGTCGCGTTCGGCTGGCCGCTGCTGGCCGGCCCCGGCGCCGACCCGGCGCACTTGCAGGACGCGCCGTGGCTGTTCGCCGCGCTGCTGCCGCTGCTGGTCGGGGTGGTCGTCGCGATGATCGCGGACTCCGGTCTGGACGCCAAGGCCGTGGCGATGCTGGGGGTGCTGGCCGCGGTCGGCGCTGCCCTGCGCCCACTGGGGGCGGGCACGGCGGGGCTGGAGCCGATGTTCTTCCTGATGGTGCTGAGCGGCCGGGTGCTCGGGCCCGGCTTCGGCTTCGTGCTCGGTTCGGTGACCATGTTCGCCTCGGCGCTGCTCACCGGCGGGGTGGGGCCGTGGATGCCGTTCCAGATGCTGGCGATGGGCTGGTTCGCGATGGGCGCGGGCCTGCTGCCGGGCCCGGACCGGCTGCGCGGGCGGGCCGAGCTGCTGATGCTGGCGGGGTTCGGGTTCGTGGCGTCGTTCGCGTACGGCACGGTGATGAACCTGTACGGCTGGACGATCGTGCCCGGCCTCGGCTCGGGCATCGCCTTCCACCCGGGCGATCCGCTGGCCGACAACCTGGTCCGCTTCCTCGCGTACTGCGCGGCCACCTCGCTCGGCTGGGACCTGGGCCGGGCCGTGCTCACCGCGGTGCTGACGCTGACGGTCGGCCCGGCGCTGCTGAAGGCGCTGCGCCGGGCCACCCGCCGCGCCAACTTCGAGGCCCAGGTCACATTCGACGCTCCTCGCGAGTGAGGGCTCCGACACTTCCGGATTCCGGTACGAGGGTCCCGGCCTCCGGTCGGGACCCTCGCCGTGCCCGTGTCCACATCCGTACGCGAAATCCGCATTCAACCACCCGCGCGAGCGAATAGGACACTTGATATCACTTGGCCAACTTAATTACTCATTGGTCCATCCAGGCGCATTCGGCTCATCCATCCGTTCCCGGCGGCCACCGGCGCGTTGTGAATCTCGTGGAACCACGAGACTTCTGGGAGCGGAACACCGTCCTGGCGGAAGCTTTTTGCGCCAGCGACGAACGTATGCGCCGTGCACAGGCGTTGCTGGACGAAATGCAGGCGGAGCGGGCCAGAACGCTGGCCGCCTTCGCCGTCACCGTCGGAGACGACGGATCGATCGCGGACCTGATGGGCCTGAACGAGCGCGAAGTGCGGTTGGCACGACGCACCGTGGGCCGCACCGACGCCCGGTCCCTCGCCGAGAAGCTCCTGAGCCGGTCCTCGTCGACCGCGGGCAAATCGGCGGGCGAGCCTGCCGCCGCGCCGGAGAACGCCGCTGCGCGCCCCGTCGACAAGACCCCTCCACCCCCGCCCGAAGCGCCGCAGCCCGCGCCGCCACCGGTTGCGCCCCCGGCTGCACCCCCGGTTTCGGCACCGGCCCCGGCCACGACGGGGACACTGGCCTACATCCCCGCGCCGGCACCGCCGCCCGAGGTGGAGCACACCGTCTACTGGTCGCCGAGCATGGACTCCGTGCTGCTGTGGAGCTGGGAGTCCGGTCTCGATCTGCAGACGGTGGCCGCCGAACTCGGCCTGGAGGTACGCACCCTGCTGATGCGCGTACAGGAACTCGCCAACGACGGGCTGCTCACACTCACGAACCCGGTCGCGGACGTGAACCGGTCCGGGCGGCACCGCCGCGAAGAGGGTTACGCGGCGCTGTTCAGCCCCACCGCGACCTTCCCCACGCACGTGCCGTACTGAGGAAGGCGCCCCCGTCGCCCGGGTGACACGGCCCCGGCCGGAGGGCCGGCCGGGGTTCCCCCGTTTCTCCCGCCCACGGGCCCGCCGCGCTCAGCGCCGCGCGGCCACCGCATCGAACCAACGGACGATCTGCGGACCCGACTTCATGTACGTGGTGTTGTGGTCGGCCCCGCCCTGGTCGACCACCGGGGCCTCGACGCCCCGGGCGGCCAGATCGGCGGCGCAGTGGCGGGCGTTGGCGATCGGGACATCGGTGTCACCGGACGAGGAGTAGAGCCGTACCGGAACCTGCGGCTTCCAGGCGCAGTTGCCGTCCTGGGCGCGCGCCGCGTCCAGCAGGCCCCCGGTGGGGTGCTGGAGCCGGCGGTAGTAGTCGTCGGTGAGCAGTTCCTTCAGCGTCGCGGGCAGGGCCGGGATGATCTCCTCCTCGGTGTGGCCGGTGTCGAAGAGGTCGTCCACGATGGCGGCGTACGGCTTCGAGAACGCCTCGGAGGGGTCCTTGTAGAGCGGGTGCAGTCTGCTCTGCGCTGTGAGGTAGTACGAGATGTAGAAGACGGCGCTGGTGTCGTTGACCCTGCCGTCGAACAGTGCGGGCATCTCCGCGTGTTCGATGTCGTAGGGGCCCGATACGGGGGCGAGGGCCCGGAGCGTGAAGTGCCGGTCCACGCCGTTGCCGAGGGCCTTGCCCAGGGCCATCGCGACCTGGCCGCCCTGGGAGAAGCCACTGGCGTACACATCGCCGGTGAGCGGCCGGTCCAGGCGCCGGGCGGCGGTGCGTGCGGCCCTCAGCATGTCGACGGTGGCGGTGACGGAGGACTTGGTGTCCATGTACGGGTGGCGCCCGGGGCCCTTGCCGAGACCCAGGTAGTCGGGCGCGGCGACGGCACGGCCCGCCGAGGCGTGCAGGTACGGGGCGAAGCGGCCGAAGTCCTCGCCGACGGACGGTGCGTAGTCGCGGTGGGCCATGGTGCCGTGGGTGTCGGAGACCAGGTCGAGCCGGTGGGGCCCGCCCTTGGGGAGGGCGAGGAGGCCGGTCGCGGTGGTGGGAGCGCCCTGCGGGGTGACGGTGCGGTAGGTGAGGCGGTAGGCCCGCAGTCCGTGCCGGACGGTGCCGGTGTCCATGCCGCCCGCGGCGAGGAAGCGGGCGACGTCCGCGCGATCGAGGTCGGCCACGGGGGTGATGCCCAGCAGGGTGCCTCTGCCGTGCGCGGTGTCCGAGTGCCGTGCCCCGGGCGCCCCGACGGGCTGCTGGGCCACGGCGGGCGCGACGCCGAGCGCGGCCAGGACCAGCACCGCGGCGGCGGCCGTCGCCCGGCGGGCGATGCGCCGGCCCGTGCGCGAAGTCTGCTGTCCTGTAAGGCTGTTGTCGTTTTGCATGGCGCCGACGCTAGGCGGCCGGGCGCCGCGCCGGTATCGGCGTGGGCCCCCGGCCCGGGGTGCACCTGGCAACACCCCCGGGACGGGGGGCGAACCTGTCCCTCAGAGCCGCTGGATGATGGTCCCGGTCGCCAGGGCGCCGCCCGCGCACATCGTGATGAGGGCGAACTCCTTGTCGCGGCGCTCCAGTTCGTGCAGCGCCGTGGTGATCAGCCGGGCTCCGGTGGCGCCCACCGGGTGACCGAGCGCGATGGCCCCGCCGTTGACATTGACCTTTTCGAGGTCCTGCCCGAAGACCTGCGCCCAGCTCAGCACCACGGACGCGAAGGCCTCGTTGATCTCGACGATGTCGATGTCCTTGAGCGACATCCCGGCCTTGCCGAGCACCGCGCGGGTCGCGTCGATCGGCCCGTCGAGATGGAAGTGCGGGTCGGAACCGACCAGGGCCTGCGCGACGATCCGGGCACGCGGCTTGAGCTTGAGGGCGCGCGCCATCCGCTTGGAGGCCCACATGATCGCGCAGGCGCCGTCGGAGATCTGGGAGGAGTTGCCCGCGGTGTGGATGGCGGTGGGCATGACCGGCTTGAGCCGGCCGAGCCCCTCCATGGTGGTGTCGCGCAGTCCTTCGTCCCGGTCGACCAGGCGCCACATGCCCTGCCCGGCCGCCTGCTCCTCCTCGGTGGTCGGCACCTGGACGGCGTACGTCTCCCGTTTGAACCGCTCCTCGGCCCAGGCGACGGCGGCCCGCTCCTGCGAGATCAGCCCGAGCGAGTCGACGTTCTCCCGGGTCAGTCCGCGCTTGCGGGCGATGCGCTCGGCGGCCTCGAACTGGTTGGGCAGGTCGACGTTCCACTCGTCGGGCCAGGGCTTGCCCGGTCCGTGCTTGGAGCCGCTGCCCAGCGGCACGCGCGACATGGCCTCGACACCGCAGCTGATGCCCACGTCGATGACTCCGGCCGCGATCATGTTGGCCACCATGTGGGAGGCCTGCTGCGAGGAACCGCACTGGCAGTCCACGGTGGTGGCGGCGGTCTCGTACGGAAGGCCCACGGCGAGCCAGGCGTTGCGGGCCGGGTTCATGGACTGTTCGCCGGCGTGGGTGACCGTACCGCCCACGATCTGTTCGACGCAGTCGGCGTGGATGCCGGTGCGACCGAGGAGTTCTCGGTAGGTCTCGCCCAGCAGATAGCCGGGATGCAGATTGGCGAGCGCGCCTGAGCGCTTGCCGATGGGGGTGCGTACGGCTTCGACGATGACGGGTTCCGCGGCCATGAGCTCGTCCTCTCCTCGCACTTCCGCAGGGGCGTCCCGGCGCCCGCGGATGGAACTAGTACGCGTTCTAGTTCTTTAGCAGTCTTATGAGGCTTACCCCCGGTACGCAAGAGTGCTGCACGCTCCTTGCATACCGCTTCATGCCGGCCACACTCACCCTTCATGCAACAGAACGGACCGCCACTCTTGCCAGTTGTAGAACTCGTTACTACCTTTCCGTCAACATCTGATGGGTCGTCAGGCAACGTCCGGGCGGCCCTCGGACCGACCTGGAGCTGCCGATGCCCTGCCCCCATCTGCCCGAAGGGTTCGACTTCACCGATCCCGATCTGCTCCAAGCCCGCATTCCGCACCCGGAGTTCGCACAGATGCGGCAGACCGCACCTGTCTGGTGGTGCCCCCAGCCGGCCGGTGTCTCCGGTTTCGACGACGAGGGCTACTGGGTCGTCACCCGGCACGCGGACGTCAAGTACGTCTCCACCCACCCGGAGCTGTTCTCCTCCCACACCAACACCGCGGTCATCCGCTTCAACGAGTCGATCAGCCGGGACCAGATCGAGGTCCAGAAACTGATCATGCTGAACATGGACCCGCCCGAGCACACCAGGGTCCGCCAGATCGTCCAGCGGGGCTTCACCCCCCGGGCGGTGCGCTCGCTGGAACAGGCCCTGCGCAACCGCGCCCGCTCGATCGTCGAGACCGCGCTCGCCGCCGCCGATGAGGACGGCTCGTTCGACTTCGTCACCAATATCGCCGTCGAGCTGCCGCTCCAGGCCATCGCGGAACTCATCGGCGTACCGCAGGAGGACCGGGCCAAGATCTTCGACTGGTCCAACAAGATGGCGGCGTACGACGATCCCGAGTACGCGATCACCGAGGAGGCCGGCACCGAGGCGGCCATGGAGATCGTCTCGTACTCGATGAATCTGGCCGCCGCCCGCAAGGAGTGCCCGGCCAAGGACATCGTCTCCCAGCTGGTCGCCGCGGAGGGCGAAGGGAACCTCTCCTCCGACGAGTTCGGCTTCTTCGTGATCCTGCTGGCCGTCGCCGGGAACGAGACCACCCGTAACGCCATCAGCCACGGCATGCACGCCTTCCTCACCCACCCCGATCAGTGGGAGCTCTACAAGCGCGAGCGCCCGGAGACGACCGCCGAGGAGATCGTCCGCTGGGCCACCCCTGTGGTCTCCTTCCAGCGGACCGCCGCCCAGGACACCGAACTGGGCGGGCAGCAGATCAAGAAGGGGGACCGGGTCGGGCTGTTCTACTCGTCGGCCAACAACGACCCCGAGGTCTTCGAAAGCCCGGAGAGCTTCGACATCTCGCGCGATCCCAATCCCCACCTCGGCTTCGGCGGCGGCGGTCCGCACTTCTGCCTCGGCAAGTCCCTTGCCGTGATGGAGATCAACCTGATCTTCAACGCGATCGCCGACGTACTGCCCGACCTGCGGCTGGTCGGCGATCCGCGGCGGTTGCGCTCGGCGTGGCTCAATGGCATCAAGCAGCTCCAGGTCGGCACCGCCAAGCGCTGACCGCCGCCGTCGGTTCCGGACGGCGGGGGCTCGCCACGGGTGACGAGGGCTCGCCTCGGACGGCGGGAACTCGTCTCGGACGGCGGGGGGTCTCCTTCCTCACGCCCCGGTCCTCGCCGTCCGTATCCGGTGCCCGGCACCCCGCCCCGCCGCCGAACCCCCGCGCGGGAGACGCACAACGGCGCGGGGATCATGGCGGCATGCACGCCCTGCTCTCCGCCTTCGCCCCCATCTGGATGCTCACCGCGACCGGCTACGCGGTCGGCCGCAGCGGTCTGCTGGGCGATCGCGCGGAGGCCGTGCTCGGCCGGTTCGTCTTCCATGTGGCCATGCCCGCCGCCCTGTTCACCATGGTGTCCGGTGCACGGCTGGACTCCTTCGCCAACTCATCGATGGTGGCGTTCGCCGCGGGTACCGTACTGGTCTGCGTTCTCGGGTTCCTGGCGGCCGGCCGGCTCTTCGGACGGGGCACGGCCGACCGGGCGATCGGCAGCATGACGTCGGGTTACGTCAACTCCGCCAACCTCGGCATTCCGGTGGCGGTACAGGTGCTCGGTGACGCCTCGTTCGTCGCCCAGATCATCCTGTTCCAGGTCCTGTTGGTCTCCCCGGTGATCCTGACGCTGCTGGACACGGGGACAGGCACGGGACCGACGGCGGCGGGGGCGCGGTCGGGGTCCGGGAAGGCGGTGGTGTTCCGGCGGATGCTGACCATGCCGGTCCGCAACCCTGTCATCATGGCCTCGTTGCTCGGGGTGGCCGTGTCCGCGCTCGGACTGCGGCTGCCGCACGTGCTCGCCCACTCCTGCGACCTGCTCGGCGCCGCCGCCGTGCCGACGGCCCTGATCACGCTGGGGATTTCCCTGAACGCCCGCCCGGCCGCAGCGGGTTCGACAGAGCTCGCGCCGAACACGGCACAGCCTGTGCGTACGGAGGGCGCGGGGCGCACGGCGCGTGCCGAAGTCGCCGTGACGGTCGCGCTGAAGACACTGCTCCAGCCCCTGATCGCGTTCGCGGTCGGCGGTCCGCTGCTGCATCTGCCGGAGCACCAGCTCCTGGCCGTGGTGCTCTGCTCGGCGCTGCCGACCGCTCAGAACGCCTTCATCTACGCCCAGCAGTACAAACTGGACACCCGGCCGGCCCGCAATGCGGTGGTGGCCTCGACAGTGGTCTCCATGGCGACGCTCTCACTCGCCACATGGGCGCTCGGGGCGACCGGCTCCTGAGAAGGCTCTGAGCCGTTCGAGTGGCGGACCGGGGCCGGAGGGCGGATGCTGGTCAGGCGGCGATCCACGCCGAAGGGGTGCCGGAACGAGGTGTTCGTCCCGGCACCCCTTCGGCCCCTTCGTGTTCTCAGAGCTGCTTGCTGCCCAGCGCCTCGTCCGTCGATCTCGGTTCCGGCACCGGTGCCGACAGCTCCAGGTCGCCCCGCGGTTCCGGAGCGCCCCGCGGCTCGGCCGCCGCCGGTACGGTCACCGGCCGCAGCCTCCGTGGTCCGGCCAGCACATGGGTGAGCCCGAAGCCGAGCGCGACCACGACCGCTCCCCCCACCGCGTCCAGCACCCAGTGATTGGCCGTGGCGATGATCGCGAAGACCGTGAAGAGCGGGTGCAGCAGCCCCAGCGCCTTCATCCACGCCTTCGGGGCCAGCATGACGGCGACCACCCCGCACCAGAGCGACCAGCCGAAGTGCAGTGAGGGCATCGCCGCGTACTGATTGGTCACCGCGGTCAGGCTTCCGTAGTCCGGCTTCGCGAAGTCCTGGACGCCGTGGACCGTGTCGATGAAGCCGAGCCCCGGCATCAGGCGCGGCGGGGCCAGGGGGTAGAGCCAGAAGCCGACCAGCGCGAGCAGGGTGGCGAAGCCGAGGGTGCTGCGGGCCCAGCGGTAGTCCGCGGGGCGCCGTACGTAGAGCACTCCGAGGATCGCCATCGGCACGATGAAGTGGAACGTCGTGTAGTAGTGGTCGAAGAAACCCCGCAGCCGGCCGATGTCCACGACCGCGTGATTGACCCGATGTTCGATGTCGATGTGCAGCCACTGCTCGATGGAGCGGATCCGGCGGCCGTGGTGCTCGGCGGTGGCACGGCCGGCCGTGGCCGCGAGCCGGACATGGGCGTACGCGGAGTACACGACCCTGATCAGGAGCAGTTCCAGCAACAGATTGGGCCGGCTCAGCGCCCGCCGCCAGAACGGCAGCAGCGGAATGCGGCTCCAGCGGCCCGGGGCGGGGGCGGCGTGGCCCGTGGGGATCGGGTGCTCCCAGTACTCCGAGGTGCGCGGCAGGAACGGCACGGCGCAGGCCGCGGCGAGCGCGGCGATCAGCAGCACGTTGTCGCGTACGGGGAAGACCGCCTCGATGTTCGGCAGCAGCATGTCCCCCGGAAGGGTGAGCACCAGGACCACGACCGCGGGCCAGACCAGCCGGTCACAGGCCCGCTTGCCGACCCGGCCGACCACGGCGAGCAGCACCCACAGCAGCTGGTACCGCCAGGCGGTCGGCGAGACGGCGACGGCGACGCAGCCGGTCACGGCGACGGCGAGAAGCAGCTGCCCGTCCCCCGCGTACCGTGCGGCGCGACGCAGTCCGAAGAAGCAGACGGCGGCCGCCAGCACCCCGAAGAGCGCGATCTCCAGCGGGCCCGTGAGCCCGAAGCGGAGCAGGGCGCCGTGCAGGGACTGGTTGGCGAGGCTGTCCGCGTTGCCGCCGAGCCCGGTTCCCGCGACGTGGTGCACCCAGTACGTCCACGAGTCGCCCGGCATCACGGCCCAGGCGAGCGCGGTGCAGGCGGCGAACACGGCGCCACCGGTCACCGCGGCCGGCCGGCGCCCGGTCAGCCACAGCAGTACGGCGAAGAGCAGCACGGTCGGCTGGAGCGCGGCCGCCAGGCCGATCAGGATGCCCGGGGCGCGTTCCCCGCGGACCGCGAAACAGCCCAGCAGCACCAGCAGGACCGGCAGGATGCTGGTCTGCCCCAGGTGCAACGCGTTGCGGACCGGCAGCGAGAGCATCAACAGGCTGATCGCGACGGGCGCGGCCGGCAGCGCGGTACGGCGGGAGACCGGTCCCGGCAGCGCGCGGGCGGCGACGACGCCCAGCGCGGCGACGAGCAGCAGTGAGCCGAAGGTCCAGGCGATGCCCAGGCTCTGTTCGGCGGTACGGGTCAGCGGTTTCAGCACCAGGCCGGCGAAGGGGGTACCGGCGAACCGGTCGCTGTCGTACAGCGAGCCCGTCACATGCAGGACCCCGTTCTCGCCGATCCAGGTCTCCAGATCGGTGAGCCGTTCGCCCGGCGGCTCTCTCGGCACCGCCGCCATCTGCCGGACGGCCAGAGCGGCCACAACCAGCCAGAGCAGGGCTCGGGCGGTCCCGGTCCTCGCCCCCGTCGCCACGTCCGTGCGCACACTGTGTTCCGCATTCGCCACGCTGCGCCGACCCTCCCGCCGTTCCGGTACCCGTTCCTCGATCCGGGCGTGCTGAGAAACCTTCGCATTGCGTGACGAGACAGACCAATCAACCCCCTGACCGACATCCCGCTTTTGTCCGAAATGATGTCCGGGTGTACGACCGTGCCGGGCCGCCAAAATCGGAATCATGGCCGGAACCGGAACCCCGGTTCGTACGTCCCTTTCCCGTGTTCGTCGATCACGGGGGAGGCAGGCAGTACATGCGGCGCACAAGGGGGAAGCAGAGTGTGCGGGGTGAGGGGCGCGCGTGGACGTCACGTGCGCTCTCACTGCTGCTGATGCTGGTGTCACTGCAGCTGGGTTCGCTGATCAGTCCGGCGTACGCCTGTGGCTGCGGGGCGATGGTCCCGAGCAGGGAGTCCCAGGTCGCGGTCGACCGGGAGACCTCGGTGGTCGGCTGGGACGGCCGGACCGAGCAGATCGTCATGCGGCTCACGGTCCGCGGAAACGCGCCCGAGGCGGCCTGGATCATGCCGGTGCCGCACCGTGCGAGCGTGGAGCTCGGTGATCCCGGTCTCTTCTCCGAGCTCTCCGTGCTCACCGAGCCCGAGCTGGTGACCAGGCACTACTTCTGGCCCCGCTCCCACGACTGGCCGTTCTCCGTCTCCGGCAACGTCGGGGACGGTGCCGCGGCTCCCTCGGCCGGGGCCCCGGCGGTCGAGGTGGTCGGCCGGGAGCGGCTCGGCCCCTTCGATGTGGCACGGCTGGCCGCGACCGACCCGCAGGCGCTGCAGAAATGGCTGTCGGACAACGGTTTCGAACTGCCCGACCGGCTGGCGACGGCGCTGAAACCCTATGTCGACCAGAAGTGGGAGTACGTCGCGATCCGCCTCGCTCCCCGGGACAGGGGCAATCCGCTCGTCGGCACTCTCGAACCAACTGCGGCTGCGCTTCGCCAGCGAGCGGCTGGTCTACCCGATGCGGCTGTCGAAGCTCGCCTCGACGCCGCAGCAGCTCGGCCTGTACGTCCTTGCCGCGCACCGGATGGAGCCGAGCGGTCCGATCGGCGGCGAGGCGCCGGAGGTGACGTACGCGGGCCGGATCGATCCCCGGTCGGTGGCGGACGACACGGTCCACCTCGAAAGGCTGACGGGCGGGAAGCCGGTGTACCTCACCGCGATCGAGCAGTCGTTCCCGCACCCGGAGCGGATCGACGGCGACCACGAGCTCCGCGCGGCCGACGCCGACACCCCGTACCGGAGGCAGGTGTACAGGAACGAACTGCTGACCGTGGGCGGCGTCCCCGTCTGGGTGCTGTCGCTGCTCACGGCCGTGCTGACGGTCGTCGCGGTGCTGCTGGTGCTGTGGAGCCGGCGACAACGGCGGGTGCCGCCTGCGGCGGGTGCGGCGGGTGCGGCGGGTGCGCCGGGCATGCGGTGAAACCGTTGGCCCGCTTGATCGTGCTCAGGTCAGAATGACCGGCATGACCTGGACGTTGGCCCCCGAACCGTTCGACTCCCCCGACGCGTCGTCGCTGCGCCGCGACTACTACGACGAGGTCGCCGGCCGCTACTGGGGGCGGCCCGCCACCGCCGAGGAGATCGACGAGGGGCTCACCGACGACGGGGCCGAGCTGCTCGTCCCGCCCACCGGTCAGTTCGTCGTCGGCCGGTTCGACGGGACGGCGGCGGCCTGCGCCGGGCTGCTGGTGGTGGACGCGGACACCGCGGAGCTGACCCGGGTGTTCGTACGCCCCGAGCACCGCGGCACGGGCGGCGGCGGGCTGCTCCTGGCGGCCGTCGAGAACGCGGCGCGCGCCTTCGGCATCCGCACACTCCGCCTCGACACCCGTAACGACCTGGTCGAGGCGCGGGGGCTGTACGCCAAGCACGGCTACCGGGAGGTCCCGGCCTTCCACCGGCGGCAGTACGCGGAACACTGGTTCGCGAAGGAACTGCCCGTGGCGGCCTCGACGTCCGCGAGGGCGTAGCGGAGCTCGTCGTACGGCTCAGGCCGCATGGTCAGGCGCCGCATGGTCCCGTTTCGGTTCGGGGCTGTGCGGCCGTTCCTTGCTCGACCCGCTCGTCTCGGCGGTCAGTTCCTCCACGAGTCTGACCAGATCGGTCGGGCGGTCCGGCCCCCACCAGTCGCCCAACAGCTCGGCCATGGACTCCTCGCGGGCCTCCGCGAGCTTCACCACCGCTTCCGAGCCGGCCGCGGTGAGCACCAGTTGCACCCCCTCGCGTCGCACCAGTCCGCGTTCCTCCAGCTGACGGGCCGCATCGCTGATCACCCGCAGCGGCACCGGGGCGATGTCGGCGAGCATGGCCGGCTCGACCGTGCCGTGCCGTCTGATCCGCAGCAGCATCCAGCTCGCCGCGGGCAGCAGGTCGTAACCCGCCCTCTTGGTGATCTGCACATAGATCTCGCGGCGCCCCGCACGCGTGGCGAGCACCGAGAGGGCGCGGGCGCATTCGTCGTACGAGGACCGCTCGACCGGGTTCGACGCCAGGGTCTCGGTGGGCTCGGGGGCGGTCACCGAGCCGCGCAGCTTGTCCTCCTTGAGGAACCAGGCGAAGACGAAGGCGATCAGCACGACGGGAGCCGCGTACAGGAACACGTCCGTGATCGATGTCGAGTACGCGTGGAGCACCGCGGGCCGCAGTGCGGGCGGCAGTTGCCCGATGGCGCGCGGGTCGGAGGCCAGACCGTTCACCCCGGCCCCGGGTGGCAGCGTGTGACCGGCGAGCGCGGCGGCCAGTTTGCCGGTGAGCCGGTTGGTGAAGATCGTGCCGAAGACGGCCACACCGAACGAGGCGCCGATGGAACGGAAGAAGGTGGCCCCGGAGGTGGCGACGCCGAGATCCTCGTACGTGACGGCGTTCTGCACGACCAGCACCAGGACCTGCATCACCAGGCCGAGCCCCGCGCCGAAGACGAAGAAGTAACTGCTCATCTGCCAGGTGCTGCTGGTCTCCGTGAGCCGGTGCAGAAGCAGGAGCCCGATGGCGGTGAGGCCGGTGCCGGCGATCGGGAAGACCTTCCAGCGGCCGGTGCGGCTGACGATCTGGCCGGAGGCGGTCGAGGTGAGGAGCAGGCCCAGCACCATCGGGAGCATGTGCACACCGGACATCGTCGGCGAGATGCCGTGCACCACTTGGAGGAAGGTCGGCAGATAGGTCATCGCGCCGAACATCGCGAAGCCGACGACGAAGCTGATGACGGCGACGAGGCTGAAGGTCCTGATCCGGAAGAGCTTCAGCGGGATGACGGGTTCGGCGGCCCGGCGCTCGACGTGCACGAAGGCGATCAGCAGCAGCACGCTCAGGACGGCGAGACCGATGATCTGGGCCGAACCCCAGGCCCAGGTGACGCCGCCGAGCGAGGCGATGAGGACCATGCAGGTGGCGACGGAGGCGATGAGGAAGGTGCCGAGGTAGTCGATGGTGTGCTTCGCACCGCGGACCGGGATGTGCAGCGCGGCGGCGATCACCAGGAGCGCGACGACACCGATCGGCAGGTTGATGTAGAAGACCCACCGCCAGCTGAGGTGCTCGGTGAACAGTCCGCCGAGGAGCGGTCCGAGGACACTCGTCGCACCGAAGACCGCCCCGAACAGGCCCTGGTACTTGCCTCGTTCGCGCGGCGCGACGAGATCGCCGACGATCGCCATCGAGAGCACCATGAGGCCGCCGCCGCCGAGGCCCTGGAGAGCCCTGAAGCCGATGAGCTGCGGCATGTTCTGGGCGACGCCGCAGAGCGCCGAGCCGATGAGGAAGATGACGATGGCGGCCTGGAAGAGTTTCTTGCGGCCGTACTGGTCGCCGAGCTTGCCCCAGAGCGGGGTCGCGGCGGTCGACGCCAGCAGATAGGCCGTGACCACCCAGGAGAGATGTTCCAGTCCACCGAGGTCGCTGACGATCGTCGGCAGCGCGGTGGAGACGATGGTCTGATCGAGTGCGGCCAGGAGCATCCCGAGAAGCAGCGCACCGATGGCCACGAGTACCGACCGCGTGGAGCGCCCCTCACCTGGGGCCTGGGCCGGGTCCGGGGGGCTCAGATGCTGGGCCATGGAACGTCTCCTCGGGTCCGCTACATCCCCATCCTGGCCTTTCCGTACGGTTATGGCCTGCCGAGCAGGAACGGACCGGAAGCGCCGCCCGGAATGGAAGGGATTGGCTTTCTCGGACATGTTTTTGTATCGTGATGGAACAAAGTAGCCTCCGCCCGCCACCCCCTGACCGGCGGGCGAGGCTGCTTGTTCCTTGCCCTCGCTTCCCCGCGCCCTGGAGCCCGCCCATGCCGGCCACCGTCCTCACCGCCCGCGCCCTCCTCCTGGACATGGACGGCACCCTGGTGAACTCCGACGCCGTCGTGGAGCGCTGCTGGCGGCGCTGGGCGCTGCGCGAGGGGCTGGACCCGGAGGCCGCGCTCGAGGTCGTCCACGGACGGCAGGGGTACGCCACCATGGCGGTGCTCCTCCCGGACCGCCCGATGGAGCAGAACCACGCGGACAACCGGGCCATGCTCGCCGAGGAGACCGCCGACACCGACGGAGTCGTGCCGATCGGCGGCGCACACGCCTTCATGGACGCGATCGCCGCACTCCCGCACGCCCTGGTCACCTCGGCCGACGAGGCGCTGGCCCGGGCCCGGATGACCGCGTCGGGCCTGCGGATGCCGGAGGTCCGTGTCACCGCCGAGAACGTCGGCGCGAGCAAGCCGGACCCGGAGGGCTTCCTCAAGGGCGCGGCCGAGCTGGGCTTCGCCGCGTCGGACTGCGTCGTCTTCGAGGACTCGGAGGCGGGCATCGCAGCGGCCCGGGCGGCAGGCATGCGGGTGGTGGGCGTCGGCCCGCGCGCCGGGGCGCTCGCTCCCGACGCGCACGTCGAGGACCTGACGCAGGTCCGGGTGGAAGCGGCATCCGACGGCTCGATCCGACTGCACATCGACGCGCGACAGCAGCACTCCTGAGGGCCTCGGCCCGGTTGCGCCCGGCCTGTACCGCTCCGGCTCCGCGGCCTCAGTTCCGGTGCAGCCGCCCCCGCGCCACCAGTTCGAGCACCGTCGCGACGGCCGCCGACTGCACGGCCATCAGGGCTACCAGTACGAACAGCTGAACGGCCCCCGCCTGCAACGGTGAGGCGCCGCCCAGCAGCATGCCCACAAAGGCGCCCGGCAGAGCCACGAGCCCCACCGTCCGGGTCTGATCGAGGCCCGGCAGCAACGCATCCGACGCGGCGGGCCGGGCGATCTCCATCCTCGCGTCCCGGTCGAGCAGCCCGAGCGCCATCCCCGCCTCCACCTCTCCGCGCCGGGTCGTCAGCTCGTCCAGCGCCCGCCGTCCGCCGAGCACGGTCGCGGTCAGCGCACCGCCGACGAGGATGCCGGTCACCGGAATCAGCGCGATGCCCCGGACCGGGACGAGTCCGGTGATCAGCAGCAGGGCGACCACCGGCACGACCCCCGCCGCGATCGGCAGGGCCGCCCACCACCAGGTGCGATTGCGGGTGACCCGGCGGCCCGCGGTCCGTACCGCCACGGCGAACATCAGCGCCACGAACGCGAGCAGCGGCGGAATCGAGTGGACCACCCAGCCGATGAGCAGGGAAACCGCGGCGAGTTGGACCGCCGCCCGCAGCCCGGCCAGAAGAATCTCGCGCGACCGGCCGAGCGAGGCCAGAGCGGCGACCCCGGCCGCCGCCGCGAGCAGCACGGCGAGAACGACCCCGAGCGTGACGTTGACCGGTAGCAGCACGCCGCAACCTTACGACCGGCCCGTCTCCGGCCGATCGCGCGAATCGTCCGTCAATGGTGCCGAACTGTCGCCGCGTCAGACTGTGCGCCCGCGCAGATGCGGACGTACGCCCCCATGCTGCAGACCTGTTCGTCAGAACTCTTGATGTGACGTGCCCATGTCGTCACCCTGTTACCTGGTGCCCACCCCACGGAAACCTGGCACCGCCACGATGGCCGGGCCCCACGGGCCACCCGTCCAAGATCCCCCCACATCAAGGGAGTTCGCATGTCTGGTGTCTACGCGCGTCGCCTCGCCGTCGTCGCCGCATCCGCCGCTTTCGCCGCAACCACCGGTCTGCTCACCGCCCCCACCGCCCAGGCGGCCATGCCCACGCCGGTCTCCGCTTCGACCGCCCGCACCTACCTCAGCGAGCTGACCGTCGCCGCGGAGGGCTCGTCGACCGGCTACAGCCGCGACAAGTTCCCGCACTGGATCACGCAGTCGGGCACCTGCAACACCCGTGAGGTCGTCCTCGAGCGCGACGGCACGAACGTGACGCAGGACTCCAGCTGCGCCGCCGTCAGCGGCACTTGGTACTCGGAGTACGACGGCGCCACCTGGACCGCCGCGTCCGATCTGGACATCGACCACATGGTCCCGCTCGCCGAGGCCTGGCGCTCGGGCGCCAGCAGCTGGACGACCGCCGAACGCCAGGCGTACGCCAACGACCTGACGCGCCCGCAGCTCATCGCGGTCACGGACAACGTCAACCAGGCCAAGGGCGACAAGGACCCGGCCCAGTGGATGCCCTCGCGCACCGCGTACCAGTGCACGTACGTACGGGCCTGGGTGCACGTGAAGCACTACTACGACCTGACCGTCGACCCGGCCGAGAAGAGCGCCCTGCAGTCCGTCCTGAACAACTGCTGATCCCCGCACCGGACCCGGGCCCCCGCCGGGGCCCCTGAACACACCCCCTCCAGCGCCGTTCCGCGCCGTACGGAGCCGTGCATGCCGCACGGCTCCGTACTCATGCGCACGGGCCGCCGCAAGAGCGAGACCTCGCCACCTCTGCGCGCGCCCCGGAATCATCGACGCGTTTCGGCCGAGTACAGCCACTCATGGCCGACCCGCCCACGGCCCGCGAACCCGACGAGCGGCGGCTCTCGACGTCCGACGCCAGGAGGCCCGCCGGGCCCGCGAGGAGGCCCAGACCGGTCGTGGTTCGTGCGGCCACCTCCCGATCGCCGCCTCGCCGCCGCGACTCCGGCCGCCATTGGTCCACCGCGCGGAGCGGTGGCTCGTGACGCCGCGCCCCGCCCCGGTCCGGGCGACGCCCGCGGCCCACACCGCACAGCCCGCCTGCTCACCCGCACACAGCTCGTTTCCCGCCCCGCCCGGAACCGACATCCGCTTCGGCCGGAGCCGGACGGGACGCCGACGAGTGGTTCAACAACCGGCTCACACCTCACCCCCGCATGGCCGGAAAGTTGCGCCGCCATTGGTTCAGGCCAAGGCGACGAAGGGAGGTTCGCAGCTCAAGGCGCGGTCGCACCGAAAACCGACCGCCAACCGTAGAGCGATTTTCAGCCCGCCGACAAAATGTTGAACTTGCAAGCATTGGTGAGGTTTCCCTAATCTGAGGCACCCGATCGGTTCACGTCCCCACCAGACCGAAGGAGCCCCCATGCAGACCCGCCTGAACCAGGCTCAGCCCTACGCACTCAGCCTCTTCCGGATCGTCATCGGCCTGTTCTTCGCCTGTCACGGCGCCGCCTCGCTCTTCGGCGTCCTCGGCGGCGCGATGAACGGCGGCTCCATACCCGCCGGCACCTGGCCCGGCTGGTACGCGGCGGTCATCCAGTTCGTCGGCGGCATCCTCGTGCTGCTCGGACTCGGTACCCGTGTCGCCGCCCTGATCTGCTCCGGCTCCATGGCGTACGCGTACTTCAAGGTCCACCAGCCCGAGGCACTGTTCCCCCTGCAGAACGGCGGTGAGCCGTCGGCCGTCTTCTGCTGGGCGTTCCTCCTGCTGGTGTTCACCGGTCCCGGCGCGCTGGCCCTGGACCGGCTGTTCAGCCGGGGTGGCGCGGAGCGCGACAAGGACCGCGCATCCGAGCAGGCACCGCCCGTAACGGTCTGATCCGCCCGCGGCCGCTCCCGCCGCCCACGGACCGCTCCCCCGGGGGCCGGCGCGCGTGCCGTTCCTCACGTACATCCAGGCGTGCGCCCGGAACCAAGGCTTCCCATTTCTGGGTGTACGTGAGGTTCCCAACATCATTCGTATTTGTGGATCACCGGATGAACGCCAGGCGTACGCTGTACAGCTGACCCTGCCGCTCCTGCCGCTCCCCTGCGACGTCGCGGCGTTGTTCCGAATCGGGGAGTAGTAGGTGCTTGAGAGTGTGGGCGCGCTGACCGGCAGCCCATGGATCTACGCCGTGGTCGCCGTTTCGGTGCTCCTGGACGTCTTTCTGCCCCTGCTGCCCAGCGGGGTCCTGGTGATCACCGCCGCCACGGCTGCCGCCGCCGGTTCGACGACCGTCGCGAGCGCGGGCGCCGCCGGGCAGGTGACCGAGGTCCCCTCGCTGCTCGCCCTGATCCTCTGCGCGGCCGCCGCCTCGGTCCTCGGCGACCTCGTCGCGTACCGGCTGGCCTGGCGCGGCGGGGAACGTCTGGACCGGGCCATAGCCCGGTCCCGCCGCCTCACCTCCGCACAGGAACGCCTCGGCGCCGCCCTTGCCCGTGGCGGCGGCATCCTCGTCATCATCGCCCGCTTCGCCCCGGCCGGGCGCTCGGTGGTCTCCCTGGGCGCGGGCGCCGCGCACCGCAAGGTCAAGGAATTCCTGCCCTGGTCGGCGCTGGCGGGCGTGGCATGGGCCGGCTACAGCGTGGGCCTCGGCTACTTCGGCGGCCAGTGGCTCGGCGCGACATGGGTGGCCACGGCCGTCTCGGTCCTCGCCCTGTTCGTGGCCGGTGCTCTGGCCGCGTACTTCATGCGCCGCCCTGCGGCGGAGGCCGCCGCCGCGGCATCGGCGGGCGCGGCGCCCACTACGGCGTCCTGACCGCGCCCCGGATCTCCAGCCCGTCCAGGAGTCTGACGGTCGCCTCGGTGATCTCGTCGACGGCCCGGTCGAACACCTCCTGGTTGTGCGCGGCCGGAGCGCGGAAGCCGGACACCTTGCGCACGAACTGCAGGGCGGCGGCCCGGATCTCCTCCTCGGTGGCTTCTTCGGGGATGGCGGGCGGACGAAGGGTCTTGATGCTGCGGCACATGTCTCCAGTGTGAACCGCACCACCGACAACCACCCCGCCTCCGCCCCGAGCCCGGTGCGGCCGCTTTCCCACTCCTCACCGGGTCCGCTCGACGGCGGGGATCGCGTACGTGCCGTCGAGGATCCCGGCCCCCGGCGCGCAGAGCCTGAGCACCAGCCGGAAGTCCCCGTCGGGCGCGGACAGCCGGTTCACCACCGGAGCCTTCGCCGCCGGGTCCGCGTCCGGGCCGTCCGGCCGCTCCCGCCCGATGCGGACCGTCAGTGAACCGTCCTGTCCGTACACCGAGCCGCGCCCCGTCAGGGTCCTGCCGATCCGCTGACCGGCCATGTCGTACACGGCCAGGGACCAGCCCGCGTCGACCGGCGGCCGGCCCCCGAAGCGGAGCTGGTAGGAGTGGGCCCCGTTCAGCCGCTCGCCCCGGGCGTCACCGAGCGCATGGGCGTACACCGCCTCGTAACCGTGCACGCCCCACAGCCGGCCCCGGGCCGCCACCGCCCTGGTCCGGTAGGACGCCTCCCGGTCGGCGATCCGCCACTCCGGGGAGTCGATGGTTCCGACGCCGTAGTGGTCGAGGTTGTAGTCGAAGAGATGCGGCTCCATCACCCATCCCTCGCGCGCCGCATCGGCCCGGCCCGCCTCCTCCACCCATGCTCTCCCCAGCGTCAGGCCCTCGGTCAGCGCCCGGCGAAGAGCGGGGTCGGCGCGGGTGTACGGCGAAGGCCCCTCCTCCAGCAGCCCCAGTGGCTGGAAACGGTCCTGGTACGCCTGGTCGGGCGCGGACGGCGGGAAGTCCGCCATCCACACCCTGAGCTGCTCGAAGAACCGCAGCGCCTCCGGTACGTCCGGGTCGGGCGCGGGCAGTCCCGTACGGTGCATGCCCGGTTCGACGTATGTGACGGCCGGCTGCTCCAGCTGTTCCCGGAGCACGCGGCCCCGCTCGGGATCGTCACCGTCGGCGCAGGTGGTGCGCCCGATGGCGGAGACGACGGAGGTGGGTGCGTCGATGACCCCGCGCACGCCGCCGGGCACGCTGCCCGCCCAGCCCGGGGGAACGACGAGCCAGTCCCCGTCCCGGGCGACGGCCGCGCGGCGCCCGATGTACGCGAAATTGTTGGTCCAGGCATCAACGAACTGGAACACCCAGTACGCATTGCCCCCGCCGTCCGCGCCTTCGGTGCCGGCCGCCTCGGCCACGGCTGGAAGGCGCAGCAGTACCGGCCCGCCGGAGAGGTCGAGAGGGGCGACGGAGCGGACGGTGTCGTCGCCGACGGGCGTGAAGGGCACGTCCGGATCGGCCGGCCGGTCCGCGTGCGCGAAGTGGTTGAAAGGCGTGGGCGGCAGCGGACCGAAGCCCGTGTGCATGAAGCCCTCGACCACCGACAGATCACGGACCAGCGGATACCCGTAGACATACGCCTCGGTGGCGAGAGCGACGAGATCCACGTCTGCCTCCAACCCTTCGGGACCGTCCCCCGCTCAGATGACCGCCTTCGAGCCGCCCGTGCACAGGGCCCAGATCACGAACCCGTCGATGGCGACGGAGATGAGCGCCCAGACCGGCTGGTACGGCAGCCAGACGAAGTTGATGATCAGGCTGATGGCGGCGATCACCACACCCGTGGCACGGGCCCAGTCGGCGCCCTTGAGGATGCCCCAGCCGACGACTCCGAGCACGATGCCGAGGACGAGGTGGATCCACCCCCAGGAGGCCACGTCGAACTTGAAGGTGTAGTTCCTGACGTGTGCGTACACGTCGTCGGAGGCGATGCCGCTGATGCCCTTGATCACTCCGAGGACACCGTCGACGAGCAGCAGGACACCGGCGAACATGATCCCGCCGGCGGCCCAGGGGTTGACGTCCCCCTGGCCGGTGGCACCGGCGGGGGCCGGACCGGGCATGGGCGCTGAATGTGCCATCGGAACTCCTTGGCCGGATCGGGACTGCGGGACAGAACCGACCCTGCGTGGCGCCCTCCCGTGCGACCACTCGGACACGCCCGTACAGGTGACGTCCCGGATGGCGGTGCACGGGACCACGAAGCCGTTCGTGACGACGTTCCGCAACGAAGGCTGGGTATCTGCGAGGAGCGGAAAAGCGGTGGACAAAGTTCGCGCGAGCGGCACACTGACCCGTGTGAAACGGCTGCTGGTGGATGTGGAGAGCGTCACTACGCGGTTGGTACGTCGATTCGGCCCCCAGGTCGCCGGATGGTGCGCCGACACGCCGGATCTCGTCGCGCGACTGACGTCCCAGTGGGGACTCTCGATCGGTGAGCCCCTCCCGGACGGTGCTTCGTCGGTCGCGTTGCGGTGCCGTTGGCCCGACGGCACGCCTGCGGTGCTGAAGGTCAGTCCGGAGCGGGCCCTTCTGATCGAGCAGGTCGGAATGCTGGGGTGGTTCGCTGCCTCGGGCCGGGTGCCCTCTGTGCTGGCCGTCGACGAGGAGGCGGGCGCAATGGTGTTGGAGGAGATCAGGCCCGGAACGCCGGCGGAGGACATGCCTGCCGCTCCGCTGCCGGGACAGTGGTCGGATCTGCTCGCTGCCTTGCACGGGGTCGCTCCGCCTCGGCTGCCGACGCGTGAACTGCGTGAGCGGTGCGAGGAGGCCTTCGCCCGGGTCGGCAGGCGGCTGTCCGAGCCTGCGATCGGTGCACGGATGGACGTCACCGCGTGGGACAGGGCCGTCCAGCGGTGCGAGAGGCTGCTGGACACCGAAGCGACAACCGTGTTGCTCCACGGTGACCTGCACCTGGGCAACGTGCTCGACGGTGGCGCGGAGCGCGGTCTCATGGCCATCGATCCGAAGGCCTGTGTCGGTGATCCGTGCTTCGACGCTGTGGACTACGTCGTGGCCGGCGCCGGGCTGGAGGGCGTCGAGACCCGCTGCGCGCGCGTGGCGGCGGCGTGCGGGCTCGACGGCGATCGGCTCCATGCCTGGAGCCAGGTGATCGCGCCGTTTGCGGCCATCGCCCACCTCGGTGACGGTGGCGAGAATCCGGTGATCGATGAACTGCTCGCGTTGACCCGGTGAGCACACCCGGTTTTCCCGATCGCCTCGTGCCCCGCGCTCCGCTGGGGCGGAACACACCTCGCTCGACCTTCGATGAGACTGCTCAGCCTTCGGCGAGGCGGGACATCCGTCACGTCGAGGGAAGCCGCGTGACCTTCGCGACCTTGCAGGTCATCTTGCCCGGGACCTTCCCCAGCCCCTGGGCCTTCTGCACCGACTTCTGCCCCGCCGCCAGGTCGGTGGCTGTCGCCAGACCCGAGGCCCGCCGCGTACCGTCGCCGTCCACGAACTCCACGGACACGATGTAGGAAGCCTGGGTGTCGGAGTGATTCACGACCTCCACGTCCGCGTCCGGCCACTCGGTCAGCGAGTCCACCTCGCACCGGGTGATCCGCACATCGCCCTCGGCGTCCGTACCTTCGAGAGCCGGCAGCTCGGTGGGCGCGTCGGAGGCACCCCCCGTCGTGGGCGCTTCGCTCTTCGTGGACTCCGCCGCCGATGGCTTCGACTCGGCCGTGGACGACGAGCCGCCGCTGGTCGTCACGGCGATCAGCACACCGGCCGCCAGCAGAAGGGCCACCCCGCCGACCACGGACAGCGTGACGATCAGCCCGGTACGGGACTTCCTCGGCGGCTGCGGACAGCCGTACGCCCCGGGGCCGGGCTGCGGCCACTGCGCATACGGCGACGGCGGCTGCTGGGGCTGCTGGCCGGGCTGGGGCTGCTCACCTGGCTGGGGTTGCTGACCGGGCTGGGGCGGCGGATATCCGTACGACATGTATCCCCCCTGGGATGGTGCTGACGTGAACAAGACACGTTACGGCGACCCCGCGCTCGACTCTCCCGCAGGGGGAGACTTGAGGTTCACGGGCATGAACGACGACGCGCTGCTCTTGATCGTGGATCCGGCCAGGCGGACGGGCTGACGGGGCTCACGGTGAAGACCGAAGACCGTCCGCCTCCACTCCGACCGCGAGATCGTGTCCCCCGCAGCCCGCAGCCCCGCCGGCTTCGGCGCAACCTCCAACTGCCTCGCCGTGATCAACTCCTGGCCGCCCCGAAAGACCCGACACGGGCCTTCACCTGGCTCGTCGAGGCCCTCGCCAACACCCCTGATGCAGCCGGGACGACCCGAACCTAAACTGGCGGAGGCCCGAAAACCCCAGGTGAGGGAGGCAGGTCATGGCCAAGCGAGGAAACAAGCGCCGCGGCCGCAAGAAGAAGAACGCCAACCACGGCAAGCGCCCCAACGCCTGAACGGTGCCCTGGGAAGCACCCACCTCCCAGGGCACCCACAACCGACATCGCCATACAGCCCGGGAAGCGCCTCGTAGGGATCGGCGTGGGCACCCCAGCAGTCAGCGCCACTCAGGCAAGGCTCTCCAGGCCGAGCTTCGCCAGCCGCCCTCGGTGCGCACTCCGCTGGAGCGGAGCAGTTGAGGCGGCTCGGAGTTGCCGAGTGTCCCCTTGCAGGTCAGCGCGGCTGTCGTACGAAGCGCCTCTTGCAAGTTCCGGCCACCGCGATCAACCGCCTGTGATCGCTCGTACAGCTCGTTCGGGTGCGCACCTGGTGCAGGCTTCAGCCATGATGTCCAGGATTGTCCCCACGATGTGTTTCCTCGTGGAGGTGAAAGAAGATGGCGACGTATGTCACGTTGCTGAACTGGACCGATCAAGGGGTCCGAAATTACAAGGACACCGCGAAACGCGCCGAGGCCTTCGCCGCAGCGGCACAGAAGCTCGGGGCGAAGCTCTTGAGTATCTACTGGACCGTCGGTCCATACGACCTCGTGGCCGTCGTCGAGGCGCCCGACGACGAAACCGCCACCGCGACACTCCTGCAGCTCGGCGGAGTGGGCAACGTCCGTACCACGACTCTGCGGGCTTTCGGCCAAGAGGAGATGGACCACATCATCGCCAAGGCCGGCTGAAGACCTCCACACACTGCAAGCAACGGCGTCCGGCGAGCCGACTCAACAAGCCCGGGTTGCACGTCTGTTGGCGGTCTGCGGGGGCATCCATTCCCCTGGTGGAGATCAAGAAGTCGACGCATGAGGAGGATGCCGGCGGTCAGGCGATCCGGTGACCCTGATCTCCGGGTTCCGGGAGGATCTGCGGGACAAGCACCGGCTTGGGCCCGGCCGGGAACGCTCGGAGCTGGCCACCAAGCCGGAAATCTCGTCGCACGCCTCACCCCGACGGAGAACAATTCCAGGCGTGGGGACAGACATACACGGGTTCATCGAGTGCCGCTGGGATCGCTGGCTGGACGAGGACGACCGCAGCTGGGAGGGGGCCATCGATCTCGCGCATCTCTACAACGGGCGGTCCTACATTGCCTTCGGGTCCCTGTTCGGTGTCCGCGATACCACCTCCTTCCACCCACTCGCCGATCATCGCGGCCTCCCTCCTGACGTGTCGCGGGAGGCACTTGCCCCCTTCGAGCCCTGGAGCTCGGACGCGTCTGGTGCGTCCTGGATCACCTGGGCGGAGCTGGCGGCCGCGGATTGGGAAGAGGTCGCAAACAAGGTCGATGACTGCGTTCACGAGTACCGTCGGAGCCCTGACGGCACCTGGGAGTTGCACGGCCGGAACTCCAGCCTCACCCGCTTCGCCGAGCTCTCCGGCCTCACCGACCCCCACGCTCTTCACTGCGCGGGCAGCGCCTACGCCGAGGGCACCGAGTGGCCGGACGGCGACCGTCTCTTCCGCATCGGCCGCCTCCGACGAAAGCATGCCGTGCCGGACAGGGACTGGGGTGCCGTCCGGTCGGTGATGCGCACACTGGCGAACCTGCACGGCGACGAGAGCGTCCGCCTGGTCGTCTGGTTCGACGGCTGACTCCACCAGCTCTCCGGCCCACACGTGGCCCACGGCGGAGGCCCGGCGCAGGTATCACCGCTTCAGGAGCGAGGTGGGGTGATCTGCCGCGTGAGCTGCTGCTTCTGCTCTCGCGTGAGTACTCGGCCACATGCCTGTGCTGCTCTCCGATTCCCCATGGTTCCCCGCCCCTTCGGGCACGGATGTGGCACGTGGCCCGTCGAACGTCGTGCCCGTGGAAGAGAACCGATCACCGGAGGGTAACCAGCTCACGTCGCATCTCGGTCTCCATCGCCAGAAGCTTCGTTCGGACCCCTTCGAGCACGTCCTCCACGGGTTCTGCCGGTTGTCCTTCTCGCGTGTCAGAGCGTTCGAAGATGTGCGGCTGGGTATTGAAGAACGTCCGATGTGCTTCTTCAACGGCCGCCCGAACGGGATCGGCTGCGATCAACGACACTTCGACCACGAGGGTGATGGCGTTCGTCCGACTCGCGTCGAGTTCTGCGTTGTCCTCGCCTTTCCAGATCGAGACCAGAGCGTCATGCCACTTGTACATGGCCACCAGGAGGTCGCGGTACAGCGCCCTCTTGTCGTCCGCCCATCGGACCTCGGCGTCGTACGACCGCTGCTCCCGGAAGAGTCGCATTTGCCCACGCTGGGCAAGCCAAGCACCACCAAAGCCGGTTAGCGCGCCGATGGTTGTGCCTGTGAGGCCAATGAGTGCTGCATCCATGCGTGCTTGATAGCAGGTTCTGAACTGCGGCGGGTCAATGATCCATCGACCTCGCGAACGGCGCCCCTCCCATCCCGGAGTCTGAGCGCCCCCGCCGGAGGCACGTCTTGAAGCCGCAGGCTTGGTTCTCGTCCCATGCCCTCGGGCCCACCCACGTGGGCGCGCGTCGGCGGCGGCAGCGCCGAGCGGGCCGCAGGCAGGAGCGCGGGCGCAGCCAGAGCCGGGAGCCCACAGCCACAGGCGCCACACCGGAAACACCATCGCCGCGACCGGCGGTGCGACCACTCGGGATCTGATACAGCGGATGGGCCACTCCTCGGTGCGTGCCGCGCTGATCCACCAGCACCTGGTGAACGGCCGTGACCACGCGGTCGCCCCCCGGCGCCGTCGCCCCAGCTCAGGCACCTGCGAGGGACCGCCCGGAGCCGTGTGCGTCCGCCCTCGTTGATGTTGAGCGTGGATGTCAGCCCCGCGAGTCGGCGGACCCCGTCATCGCTTCTTCCGGAGCTTCCGCATCTTCGCTTCGGCTTCCTTCTTCTTCCGCTGCTCCACCCCATACGCGGACCATGCCCCTTGGTGCTTGGCGCACCGCGAGCTACCGATGATCGCCTTGCTCTGACACCGGCCCCCGCTCCGCGTGGGAGCCCCGCACTTCGACTGAGTCATCCCGCCCCCTTCCGTCTCCGGCATCGCCACCGATCAGACCCCGGAATGTTCCCAGCACCGGCCGCGCCGAGGAAGGCGCAGATATCGCGGACAGGAGCACGGACGGCACACGACTCCACAAGCCCAGTGCGTCTCGCAAATCGCCGCAGGTCAGCCCTCCGTTGCCTGCTGGGGGTTCCGCTGTCCATGCAACTGCCCCTGCCACCCGCCGGAAGCGTCACGGCATCAGCTTCCGGGCGGGTCGCGGTCACCTCGCTCTCAAGAGCACAGGCGGCCTGATCGTGACCGCCTCAGCGGTCGTCCTCGCCCTCTTCGCCACGCCCCCTCGGGTGCAGTCTCGGGAGCTCAAGCCATGGGGTCTGGACCAGACGACAACCTTCCTGGAGGCTGCGAGGCAGGACCCGCTGTACGCGGCGTTCGTCAGCCGTTCGTTCCAGCGCATCACAGAGGAGGCAGGGCTCCCCCGCATCCGGCTCCACGGCGCCCGGCACGGATGCGCCACGCTCCTGTTCGCCGCAGGTGTGCCGGCGCGCGTCGTGATGGAGATTCTGGGTCACTCACAGATCGCCGTCACGACGAACATCTACACCCACGTCTCCGACGACAATCGAAGGGAGGCGATGGGTCACATGGACCGCCTGTTGCGGCGTCGCCGCCCGTCTGGCTGAGCGACTGCCGTCAAGAACTACCGTCAACGCCCCCGCAGCGGCTCGCTGCGGGGGCGTTCTGGCTGGTGGGCGCGGACGGTTTCGAACCGCCGACATCTGCTTTGTAAGAGCAGCGCTCTACCCCTGAGCTACGCACCCGTGGATGAGGCAACAGCGTACATGGACTACGGCCCGTGGTCACAAACGATCCGGACGGTCCCCGGCAGCAGCGGACGGAGACGGCCGTCGGCGCAGGGACGACGGGGCATGCGGGGGTTATCCCCACCCTGCGTACGGTAGCCGTCCGGATTCTGGCGGGGGCGGTCGCGTACGTACCGTGAGGGTCGCAGTACCGAAGCATCATCCACCGTACGACCTGGGGGAAAGATCATCGTGGCAGTCCGCACCCGCACTCTCGTCGCGTCCGGAGGCGCCGTGCTCCTGGCTCTCGTTCTGTCAGGTTGTGGCAGTACGGATGTGAGCGACGCTCCTGCCCAGCACAAGTCGTTCGCGTTGAGCGGGAAGACGCTGACCATCCGTTCCGGGCAGTCGTCGCTGGAGCTCGTGCCGGCCGATGTGCAGAAGGTCGAGGTGACCCGTCGTGTCGACGGTTGGGTGGTGTTCGGGGACGGGCCCGAGCCGCACTGGGGGATGCAGGACGACACGCTCACGCTCGGGGTGGAGTGCGATGCGTTGATCAGCAACTGTGCCGCGGAGCATCAGGTGAAGGTGCCGCGCGGGGTGGCGGTGGTCGTCGAGGGGGACGACGGGAAGGTCGTCGCCTCCGGCTTCCGCACCCCGCTCACGCTCAGCGCCGACAACGGCGAGGTGACCGTCCGGGACTCCACCGGGCCGCTCAAGCTGACCAGCAACAACGGTGCCATCGTCGCCGAGGGGATCTCGTCCGGGTCCGTGTCGGCACGGTCCGACAACGGCATGATCCGGCTGGGGTTCACGGCCGTGCCGGATCTCGTGGACACCGTGAGCGACAACGGGGCGGTCACCGTCGACCTGCCGGGCGGCCCCGAGAAGTACGCGGTGGATGCCACCGCCGACCACGGGCGCACCTCGGTGGACGTGCCGCGCAGCGCCGACAGCAGTCATGTGGTGAGGGCCCGGAGCGACAACGGCGAAGTCACCGTCCGAAGCGCGAACTAACCGGCCCGTGTGTTCGTCTTTACCTGGTGGGAGAATGTACCGGGCAGGGCGAAACGGCACGGGAGAGGGATGTGACGGCGACACACGCGCAGCCGCGGGCGAGAGCGGGTGGGAGTTCCGCCGTCAGGGATGTGTTCGTGCTGATGCTGTTGCCGGTGCCGCTGCTCGCCGCCGCGTTGCCGGCCGCTTTCGCGGGTGGTGGTACGAGGCGCTGGTTCGGCGGGCGCGGCGAGAGTCAGCGCGCCGAGGCACAGGCCGCGAAGGATGCCGCCGCGTCGGCCTTCTACGAGCTGGACACCGCCCAGCGCGATCTGCGGATCTCGATAGAGACCATCACCGCGGTGGACAGCTCGCCCGCCGCGCGCGGGGCCGTGGACGACTTCGCCGCCCTGGGGCGGCGGATCGACGAGGCCAGCCATACGTACATCACCGCGGTCGACGCACACGATCTGGACCGGGACGATCTGGAGCCGTCGGTAGCCTCCCGCGCGCGGAGCGAGCTGACGACGGCCAGGGAAGAGCTGGTACGGGTCAAGGCCGAGCTGGACCGGTTCGCGCAGGGGCTCGGTCCGCTGCTGGGCAGCGCGGAGACGCAGCTCGCCCGGCTCGCGCCCGCCGTGGAGCGGGCCCGGCAGGCGTTGCTCGGCGCGAGCAACGCTCTCGACGCGGTGCGCGCGTCCGGACTGCGGGCGGATGATCTCGCCGCCCGGCTGGCGGCCCTCGCCCCCGAGCTGACCAAGCTCAACCAGGGAGCCGGCCGGCACGGCGTCACGGAGACCTTGCAGCGTGCCGACCGGGTGCTGCGTGATGCCGAGGCGGTGCGGTCCGAGGCGGACAAGCTGCCCGAGCGCGCCGCCGAGATCGATCACCGGCTGGTGTCGTTGCGTACCCGTGCCCAGGCCTTGACGACCCGGGCGGGCTCGGTGGAGCCGGTGCTGAGCGAGTTGCGGCGGCGCTTCTCGGCCGCGTGCTGGCAGGACCTCCAGCCCGTGCCCGAGCAGGCGGCCGTCAATGTGCGGCAGGCCGAGGAGAAGCTGAAGGAGGCCGCCCAGGCCCGGGACGAGCAGCGGTGGGCCGATGCGACGTCCCGGCTGAGCACGGTCCGCGCCCTGCTGAACGCCACGGACGAGGCGGTCTCCGCGGCCGGTGAACGGCTGCACCGGCTGGACGATGTGGCCAAGGACCCGCAGCAGGAGATCCAGCGGACCCGGTTCGCGGTCCGCGACGCGCAGCGCCTGGCCATGGACGGGCGCAGCACGCCCGATCCGCGCCATGCACGTCCGCTGGACGATGCCGTGGCCCGGCTGGACCGCGCCGTCGCCGCGCTCGACGGTCGTCACCCCGACTACTGGCACTTCCTGACGGAGACCGAAGCGGTGCGGCGGACGGCCGCGCGGGTGGTCTCCGAGATCCGTGAGGAGCGCGGGGCGGGCGCCTGAGCCGTAGGGCTGCTCCGCGCCCGGACCCCGCGTGGGCGCCTGAGCCGTAGGGGTTCCACGCCACGGCCTGAGCGAGCACCTGAGCCGTACGTACGGGCGCCTGAGCCGTACGACGGGCGGCTGAGCCGTACAGGCTCCGCGCCACGGCCGTCGCGGGCTCGGGTGTGCGGTGGCAATGCCTTGGGCGGATCCTGGTAGTAGCGCGAAGGAGGCCGCCATGGCCACCCATGTACTGCACACCGGTGGACGACGGGCCCCACGCCGCCGCAAGGCCACCCGGCTCGACAAGCATCTGCCGGTCGATCACCGGCTCAACAGCGTCTACCGGGTCGGGGCAGGGCTGATGGGACTCGTGCTGCTCGCCTTCGGTGTCCTGGGGCTGATCGACAAGATCGGCTTCTTCAACACCGGCGGAGCCACCGTCGCGGGCCTCAATACCAACGGTGCCCTGAGCGTCCTGTCCATCTGCGTCGGCCTGCTCCTGTTCATCGGCATGGTGATCGGCGGCAACTTCGCCTCGACGCTCAACATGATTCTGGGCATCGCCTTCATCCTCAGCGGCTTCGTCAATCTCGCGCTGCTGGACACCGACTACAACTTCCTCGCCTTCCGCATCCAGAACGTGCTGTTCAGCTTTGTGGTCGGTCTGATGCTGATGGTCTTCGGGATGTACGGGCGGGTCACCGGCGGCCTTCCGCACGACAACCCGTACTGGCGGGCCCGCCACCCCGAGGAGGCCGCGCAGGAGATGCGGCTGAACCGGAGGGCGAGCGCACCGCCGATGCCGGTCGTCCGGCGCAACCCCTGACCCGTCGCCCGTCGTGCACGCATCGGCGCACCGGTGACGGACAGGCCCTAACCTGGGGCCATGCCTCGTTACGAATTCCGCTGCCGCTCCTGTGGGGACACCTTCGAACTCAGCCGTCCGATGGCTCGGTCCTCCGATCCGGCCTCCTGTCCCGCCGGGCACTCCGACACCGTGAAGCTGCTCTCCACCGTGGCCGTCGGCGGGTCGTCCGCCAAGTCCGCGCCCGCCGCCCCGTCGGCCGGCGGCGGGGGCGGTTGCTGCGGCGGGGGTTGCTGCGGCTGAGGAGCGGACGGCCCCGGGCGGCCGGGGCCGCTACCGCTTGCGGGAGAGCGTCAGGCCGTCGGACACGGTCAGCAGCACACTGTCCATCCGCGGATCGGCGGCGACGTGCTCGTTGAACTCCTTGATCGCCGCCGCTCCGCCGGTCGCCTGCGGGTCGGTCACCCCGCCGTGGAAGAGCACGTTGTCCGTGACGACGAGTCCGCCCTGCCGCATCCTGGGCACCAACTCCTCCCAGTACGGGATGTAGTTGCCCTTGTCGGCGTCCAGGTAGGCGAGATCGATGTGCGGCTCGGCCGGCATCGCCCGCAGGGTGTCGAGCGCGGGGGCGATACGGAGCTCGATCCGGTCCGCGACGCCCGCCTTCTCCCATGCCTCACGGCCGTAGGCGGTCCACTCCTCCGAGATGTCGCAGGCGATCAGCCGCCCGTCGGCGGGCAGTGCCTGCGCCATCGACAGGGCGGAGAACCCGGTGAACGTCCCGACCTCCACGATGTGCCGGGCCCCGGTCAGCCGGACGAGGAAGGCGAGCAGCGGTCCCTGTTCCTCGGCCGACTGCATGCCGGCGTGCTCGGGGAGGCGTGCGTACGTGGTCTCGACGAGCTCGCGCTGCACCGCGTCGAGCGGTGGATTGTGCGCCAGCATGTACGCGTACAGCTCGTCCGTGATCTTGGTTTCGTTGCCCTTGGTCATGCCACGCTCCTCGTGCTCGACCGGCCGGTGCGCTGTGCCCGGCGTCAGGACGATCCTGCCTCGCCCGGCCTTCCCCCGCTCGCAGCCCTCAGGAGGTGCCGGAGGATCTCCTCGCCCGCCGCCACGCCGTGCGCGGCCGTCGCCTCGGCGTGCGGGGCGCTCCAGCCGGTATCGGCCAGTTCGCCGTGGGCCGGGCGCCAGGCGCGGTCGGCGGCGAGGAGCAGATCGGCGTCGAGGAGGCTGTCGCCGGCGGCGAGGGTGAGCGTGGCGCCGGTGCGCCGGGCCACTTCCTCCATGGCGGCGCTCTTGGTCAGCGGGCCCGGAACGGCGTAGATCTTGCGGCCCTGGAGGGAGACCGTCCAGCCGCGTGTCCGCGCCCACTCCCCCAGTTCCTCGACCCAGCTCCCGGGCAGCAGCGGGCGCTCCACGACGAGGTAGGCGAAGAGGTCCTCGGCAACCCGTTCCTTGAGCAGCCAGGCGGGGTCGGCCGCGGCCAGGAGGTGGGCGCGGACCTCGGCGAGGGAGGCGCATTCGTCGGCGAGCCTGCGGGCCACCTGCCGCTGCCAGCCGGGGTCGGACTCGCCGTCGACGAGCAGGTGCCCGCCGTTGGCGCAGATCGCGAACCGCGGTGCGGGGCCGGGCAGGCGGATGCGTCCGTACTGCTCGCGGGTGCGGGTGGTCGTGGGCACGAAGACCGTGGTGCGGGCCAGTTCGTCGAGCAGTGCCGCGGCCGTCTCCGTCAGGTAGGAGAGCGGCTTTCGGTCGTAGACCTCCACGCACAGCAGCCGGGGGGCCTCGGCGTCCGGCACGGCGAGCCGGAGCGCCGCCGCGGAGTAGATCAGGGTGCGGTCGAGGTCGCTGGCGACCAGTGTCACGGGGGCGCCGGCATCGGCCGTCGCCGTGGTCTCGGGGGCGGTCACTTCGACTCCACCGCCTTGCCGTCCGCGCCCGTCGCGCCCCTGGTGTACTTCGGGTGGATCAGTCCGACGCAGGTGTACGGGAGTCCGTCGACCTCCTCCACCGTCACGCCCCGCTGTTCGGCCAGCAGACGGATGTGTTCGAGGTCCGCGCCCGCGCCGCGCTGGGCGAGGATCTTCCAGGGGACGCGGCGCAGCAGGACCCGGGTCGTCTCGCCGACGCCCGGCTTGACGAGGTTGACGTCGTGGATGCCGTATTCCTCGCTGATCCGCTCCACGGCGGCCCAGCCCTCCCAGGTGGGTGCGCGGTCGGCCGCGAGCAGCTCCTTGACCTCGGCGTCCACGTCGTCGACGACCTCGCCGAAGTGCGCGGCGACGGTGTCGAGGAAATGGCCGGACACATCGGTGTCCGCGAGTTCCTGGTAGAACTTCGCGCCGTGGAAGTCCTCGGGGCCGACCAGGTCGGAGCGGAGGACGGTTCGCGAGATCAGGCCGGAGACGGTGGAGTTGAGGCAGGCGGACGGGATGAGGAAGTCCTCGCGGGTGCCGTACGTGCGGACGCAGCCGCCCGGGTCGGCCAGTACCGCGATCTCCGGGTTGAATCCGTCGAACTCGGCGAGCGCCGCGGAGAGTTCACGGGTGATCGCGCCCTTGCCGGTCCAGCCGTCGACGAAGACGACGTCCGCCGGGTCGTGGTGGGCGGCCAGCCAGCGCAGGGCGTTGGCGTCGATGCCGCGGCCCCGCACGATGGAGACGGCGTAGTGCGGCAGGTCGATGCCGTGCCGGTGCCGGGCCCAGCGGCGCATGAGTACGCCGACGGGTGTGCCGGCCCTGGCGAGCGAGACCAGGACCGGGCGGGGGGCGCGCTCGGCGAGGACCGTCTCGGTGACGGTGCCGACGGCGCGGGCGACGCGGGCGGCCGACAGCTCCAGGGCCGCCTTGAACAGCTCCTGGTACTGGGCGGACGGCTGGTACTCGACGGGCAGCGACTCGGCGTAGTGCGCGCCACCGCTCTGTATCGCCTCCTCGCGCTCCTCGGTGGGCGCCTCCAGCTCGGTGCCCGAGAGGTCCTGGAGCAGCCAGCCGACCTCGTCCGGAGCGTAGGACGAGAAGGCGGGGCCGCGGAGGGGCTCGGGCAGCATGGGGGGTTCCTGCCGTTCGGAGGCATGCGGGTGGGGGCGCGACGGGACGTACGAGGGGACGACCGCGAGCAGGACGTGTCCGGTGTGCGCGGCGAGCTGCGCCAACAGGCCGTCGGGGGCGTGGAGTTCGGGGGTGTCGGCGGCCGAGTCGACGGCGAGCACCACGGCGTCGAAGCCGGCGCCGGCCACGTTGTACGCGTACCGGTCGCCGGGCCCGTCGGCCGGGTCGTCGTGGGCCGGGAAGACCAGCCGGGTCCGTATCGCGTAGCCCGGGTCGTCCACGGCGAGGACGGGGGAACGCGTGGTGGTGGAGTAGCGCACCTCGGCGTCGGTGCGCTCCTCCAGGGCCGTGCCCAGGCGCAGCGGGGCGTACATCAGCTCCTCGAAGCCGAGGACCAGTACGCGGCGGGCGTCGCCCAGCGCTTCGGCGATGCGGTCGGCCATGGCGGGGAGGGCCGGCTCCAGGACCGCCCGGTGGGCGGGGGTGAAACCGTGCCGCCCGCCGTCGGGCACACCGGCGGGCCACCGGAGGTCCACCCGGGTGCAGGGCCGGGGGCCGGGGGCTCCGTCCACGCGCGGACCGGGAGCACCGGCCGCTGCGTGCGCGGTGGGGGCCTCGGACTGCGACTCGTGCGCGGCGACCAGTGCCTGGCCCTTCTCCAGGACGCCTTCCGGGAGGGTGACCGTGCCCGAGCCGCGCGCCACCAGGTCGACGCGGGCGCCGATCTCCGCGGCGAACTCCGTCAGCCTTCCCCGGTCGGCCGGCGACCTCATGTCCATCAGGGCGACGATGACGTAACGGCTCCGTGGATACCGCTCGTGCAGTGCGCGGATGGTGTTGAGCACGGTGTTGCCCGTGGAGAATTCATCGTCCACCAGCACCAGGGGCGCGTCCGTGTCCACGCGCGCGCCCGCCGGGCCGCGGTCGCCCGCCAGCAGGTCCGGGTCCTCCGGGAGCAGCAGGTGCGAGGTGGCGTGCGAGTGGGACTCCTCGAAGCCGCCCGCCCTCGCCACGCCCTCGACGGGGCGGCGCGTGGAGTGGAGGTACGGTGCCACGCCCAGGCCGTCGGCGACCGCGTGGCCGAGGCCGGTGGCCGTCTCCGCGTAACCGAGCACCACAGCCCGGCGCGCCGCGGCGTCACCGAGGAGTGCGTGCACCCGCCGGCCGAGCTCGAATCCGGTGCCGTAGACCACGGAGGGCTTCTGCGGCACGTGCTTGCCGAGGACGTTCGACACGAGGAGATGGGCCCGCTTGGGGTTGCGGCGCAGGGCGAGGCCCAGCAGTTCTCTCAGCTCCCCGTCGCCGCCGGGCGTCCCCTCACCGACGAGCTCGACACCCAGTCGCTGCGTCACCCAGCTGCCCGACCACACCACGTTCGCCGTCTCTTTCTCTGTCCTTGCCGAGGGCCCGTCCGTCCTTGCCGAGCGCCTTGCCGAGCGCCCGCTCGTTCCGCTCATTCCGCGACGCCCGCGGCCAGCAGCTCCACGAAGCCGACGTCCTGCCTGGCCACGCCGAAGACCTCGGCCCTCAGCAGGGTCCGCTCGGCCCAGGCGCGGTGCGGTTTCACTTCGTTCATCTTGTTCGTGTACGCGGAACGCATTACGCCACCGCCGCCGCGCTCCGGCCGCAGGATGTCCTCCGCGTCGCTGAACTCCTCGTGGCTGACCACGGACAGCGCGTGCACGGGCGCGACGTGCGACGGGTGGATGCAGGTCTTGCCGAGCAGGCCGTTGGCCCGGTCGAGATCGATCTCGCGGAGCAGGCCGTCCAGATCGTGCTCGATCAGTGCCGTGCGCAGCTCCTCGGCCCGGCCCTCCAGGAAGGGGCTGCGGCGCAGCTGGGGTTTGAACATGCGCTCCTGGAGCCGGAAGTACTCCCACACCGGGCCGGTGATCGTGAAGCCGGTACCGTCCGCGCGGCCCAGCACATTGACCACGTCGGCGATCACGGCGCCGACGATCTGTACGTCGTACGCCGTCATGTCGGGCGCCCTGCGCAGTCCGTAGGCCGAGCAGAAGTCGGTGACGCCGAGCCTCAGTGCGAGCACCCGTTCGCGGTACTTGTCGACGGTGCGGGCTATTCCCCGGAGGGTTTCCCCGCGGCTCTCCAGGTACAGCAGCTCGGGCGATTCGAGGACGGGCATCGCGAACAGGCGCCGCCCGCATGCCTTCTCGGCCTTGGTGAGCGCTTCCATGAAGGACACACCACGCTCTTCGGTGAACTTCGGAAGTACAAAACCAGACAACATCCGGACGGCGGCGCCGAGCCGGTGCACCAGGTCCGCTATCTGGCCCGGCTCCCGGACCCGGACGAAGAGCAGCGGCACCTCGGCGCCGCGTGCGTCGAGATCGGCGAACTGCCTGACCAGGTTCTCCTCGGCGCCGGCCACCTCGGAGTCGTCGATCGAATCCTCCAGGCACAGCACCATCGAGACGACACCGCGTCCCGCCTGCTTGATGACGTCGTCAGCAAGTCTCGGCCGGGTGGCAGGGCTGTACAGGGTGGCGCCCAGGGCGGCCGAAAGCACGCGGGCCGACGAGTCCGGACCGAACTCGCACGGCTCCTGGAAGAACAGCCTCTTTCTCGAAGCGGGCGCAATATGCCCGAAATGACGCATGTAACTCCCCCGAACTGGCTGGTCGGCCGTGCGACGCATGGCCGGTAATAGTACGTACGAGCGGGTGTCGACAGTTCCCCACGCACATGAATTCCGGGTAACTCGTCCATTTCCCGACGGGTCGGAGCGCCGCCGATCTCGCGCTTCCGGCACACCCCCCGGGACACCTGGTACGACCCCCGCGTTGTCCGCACGGGCAGCCAGCAGGCAGGATGACGGGCATGACGCACGCGATGGTGAAAGGCTCGAACGTCCCTCTGGACGCCATGGCCGTACGGGCCGTGCTGCGCTGGACCCCGGGCGCCGGAATTCCGGATGTGGACGCCTCGGCACTGCTGCTCGGAGCCGGTGGCCGCGTGCGCTCGGACGAGGACTTCGTCTTCTACAACCAGCCCCGCCACCCCTCCGGCCTGGTACGACGGCTGCCCAAGCGCAGTGTCACCGAGGGGCTCACGGACACCATCGAGGCCGATCTGAGCAGGCTCGACGCGTCCGTCGAGCAGGTGGTCGTCGCCGCCTCCTCCGACGGCGCCACATTCGCGCAGGTGCACGATCTGCGCATCCTGCTGTACGACGCGGCCTCGGCCGACGGGGACCCGCTCGCGGTCTTCGACGTGCGGCCGGAGACTGGCGAGGAGACGGCGATCATCTGCGGCGAGCTCTACCGGCGCGGCGATGGCTGGAAATTCCGGGCCGTGGGGCAGGGCTATCCGACCGGACTGGTCGGTCTGGCGACCGCCTTCGGCATCTCGGTCGACGAAACCGCGGCCGAGCCCGAGCCGGCCCCGGCACCCGCGGCGGCGCCCTCGCCCGGACCGGCACCCGACTTCCCGCCCGCGCCCGACTTCCCGCCGGCAGCGGCGCCCGGCCCCGACGCCCAGGCCACGGTCCAGCACCGCCACCAGCAGCCCGCGTACGGCTATCCGCAGCCCGCGGCGGCCCAGGCCGCACCCCAGCCCGCTTACGGGTACCCACAGCCCGCCGCCGCCCCGCCGGCCTACGGCTACCCGCAGCCCGCAGCGGCCGCCGCACCCGCTCCGGACCCGAACTTCGTGCTGCCGCCGCAGGGACCGCAGTTCGTACGGTCCTGAGGGGCGGCTCCTGGGCGGGCCCGAGCCCGGCAAGAGCCGGGGCCCCGCTCAGGTGCGGGACTTGTAGCCGCGTCCCCACTGCATGCCGAAGCCGTACAGCCGGTCCAGCTCCGACTGGAATCCGTACACGAACTTCACCTCGCGCCGCACGACCAGATCGTCCTTGACGTTCTCCACCGTGAACACGGCGCAGGAACGGGCCTCGGGGGCGTGCTCGTCGAGCTCGATCTCGATCCGCGGGCCGTTGCCCGGGTAGAGCGTCACCTTGGCGTGCGTACGGTCGAAGGCCGGCGTCTGGTCGTAGATGTAGACGAAGAACAGCAGCCGTTTGATCTGGTCGCGCTGGTCGAGATTGACGTAGACGGTCTCGCCCGACGGCGCTCCGAAGCGGTCGTCCCCACTGAGCCGGATGTACGGCGGACCGTTCAGGTCGCCGATGAGGTTGCCCAGCGGCTGGACGACGCCCTTGGTACCGTCCTTCAGCTCGTACATGCAGCCCAGGTCCAGGTCGACGTTGACCATGCCCTGGGTGTGGGCCTGGACCACATCGGGCTTGAAGAGCTGCATCGGCCGCAGCAGCCGGCCGCTCTGCCGCGAGCGGCCCATGATGTCCGACGTACGCATCTGCCAGGAGAGGTTGACCCGCAGATTGCCGGTCAGCGCACCCTGCTTGCTCAGCGAGACCGTGGCGTGCCGCCGGGAGAGCACGATGGAGCTGGTCGCCGCGCTGCCCGACTCGAACTGTGTGTCCCGCCGCGGCCACAGGCCGTCCCAGAACGCCATCCCCAACCCCCATGCTTCTCGGTGGAAAAGTGCCCCGGCCCGCGGCCGGCCCGCGCCTCGGCGGGGACACCCACATCACTGCGGGGCGGCCGCGGGGCCGGGTCCGGATGTCTCCGGAGAACCGTTGCCTCACGGACCGCCCCGCTTGAGAGCGTTCCTCATTCCCTACCGGGTCACACCCCGGACGGGACCTCCGCCTTGGAACCGGCGGCGTCGTCGTCGCCGCCCTCGGCCTCCAGCGCCTTGTTGCGCCGGACCGAGGACCAGAAGGACCAGCCGATCAGCGCGACACCGACGAAGCCCGTGATGAGCTCGTTGATCTGGTATTGGATGGTGACGAGCAGGATCATGGCCAGCGCACCGATGGCGTAGTGGGCGCCGTGCTCCAGGTAGACGTAGTCGTCGAGGGTGCCCTGACGGACCAGGTAGACCGTGAGCGAACGGACGTACATGGCGCCGATACCGAGGCCGAGGGCCATCAGCACGATCTCGTTGGTGATGGCGAAGGCGCCGATGACACCGTCGAACGAGAAGGACGCGTCGAGTACTTCCAGGTAGAGGAACATGAAGAACGCGGCCTTGCCGGCGAGCGCGACGGCGGAGACCTTCTTGCCGGTCCGCTTGGCCTCTTCCTCGGCCTCGTGCTCGCGCTCTTCCTCCTCCTCCAGCTTGTTCTCGAAGAAGCCGGAGAGTCCGCCGACGATGAGGTACGTGATCAGACCGGCGATGCCTGCGAGCAGGACCGTTTCCGCCTTGTCCGCGTGCCCGCCGCCGTGCTGGTGCGCGTTGGTCGCGAAGGTCATGGCCGAGATCAGCAGCACGATCAGCGCGATACAGACCGACAGCATGTCGACCTTGCCGAGCTTGGCGAGCGGGCGCTCGATCCAGCGCAGCCACTGGATGTCACGGTCCTCGAAAATGAAGTCGAGGAAGATCATCAAAAGGAACATGCCACCGAAGGCGGCGATCGCCGGGTGGGCGTCGGTGACGAGTTCCTGATAGCGCTCGGGCTGGTTGAAGGAAAGGTCGACCGCCTCGATCGGACCGATCTTGGCGGTGATGGCCACGATCACGACGGGGAACACCAGCCGCATACCGAAGACCGCGATGAGCACACCGATCGTGAGGAAGATCTTCTGCCAGAAGGCATTCATCTTCTTCAGGATTCCGGCGTTGACCACCGCATTGTCGAAGGACAGCGAAATCTCCAGGACGGAAAGAATCGCAACGACCCCGAAGGCTTCCCACCCCCCGTAGATCACAGCTGCGACAAGGCCGAGCGCGGTGACCGCGAACGACCAGCCGAAGGTTTTCAGAAGCACTGGCTACCCCATCGTGTATGTAACGGGTCTCCCCCGAGGTGTACGGGGCTCCCCCGCGCCGTGCGCGGCTTTACGAAACGTTGACCCCAAAGTCTAGAGCGATGCCGCGCAGTCCGGACGCGTACCCCTGTCCCACTGCACGGAACTTCCACTCTCCGTTGTACCGGTACAGCTCGCCGAAGATCATCGCGGTTTCCGTCGAGGCGTCCTCGCTGAGGTCGTAACGCGCGAGTTCCTGACCGTCCGCCTGGTTGACCACGCGAATGAACGCGTTGCTGACCTGGCCGAAGGTCTGGCCCCGGTTGTCGGCCTCGTGGATCGAGACCGGGAAAATAATCTTGTCGCAGTGCGCCGGCACCTGAGTGAGGTTCACGATGACCGACTCGTCGTCGCCCTCACCCTCGCCCGTGAGGTTGTCCCCGGTGTGCTCCACGGAGCCGTCGGGGCTCGTGAGGTTGTTGTAGAACACGAACCATTCGTCGCCGAGCACCCGGCCCGACTGGCACAGCAGCGCGCTGGCGTCGAGGTCGAAGTCGGCGCCCGTGGTGGATCGTGCGTCCCAGCCGAGCCCGATCAGCACCTGGGTGAGGTTGGGTGCGGCCTTGGAGAGGGAGACATTGCCTCCCTTGGCGAGCGTGACGCCCATGGTGTGTGTCCTCCCCGAGTCGATGAACCGTCTGCTGGACCCGGTGGGCCGAGAAGCCCCCGGGCCATCTGTCGAGCGCGTCCGGCGCCGCACACGGGTGCGGCGCCGGACGGGGTACTGCTGACGTGACCCGGGCCGCGCCTCGACGGCACGGCCCGGTCGCGCCTTCTCAGACGTTGACGCCGAAGTCCTGCGCGATGCCGCGCAGCCCCGAGGCGTACCCCTGACCGATGGCACGGAACTTCCACTCCGCCCCGTTGCGGTACAGCTCGCCGAAGACCATGGCGGTCTCCGTCGACGCGTCCTCGCTGAGGTCGTAGCGGGCCAGCTCGCTGTTGTCGGCCTGGTTGACCACGCGGATGTACGCGTTGCGCACCTGGCCGAAGCTCTGCTGACGGGTCTCCGCCTCATAGATCGAGACCGGGAAGACGATCTTGTGGACATCGGCCGGGACACCGGCCAGGTTCACCTTGATGACCTCGTCGTCGCCCTCGCCCTCACCGGTGAGGTTGTCACCGGTGTGCTCCACGGAGCCGTCGGGGCTCTTGAGGTTGTTGAAGAAGACGAAGTTTCCGTCGCTGCCGACCTTGCCCTCGGCATTCGTCAGCAGGGCGCTGGCGTCGAGGTCGAAGTCACCACCGGTGGTGGTGCGAGCGTCCCAGCCGAGACCGACGATGACCGCGGTCAGGTTCGGCGCGGCCTTGGTCAGCGAGACGTTGCCGCCCTTGCTGAGGCTGACTCCCACGAGTCCTCCCATTGGTTTCCTTGGGGGCCGGCACACGCCGGCGCCTCCACGTTGCGTTGGCATCCGATCAACGACTGGATCCTAGTGACCGGTTCCCGGCGAAGCAGGGCTTTTCACCGGGTCGCCCACGGATCCGCCGGTGCCGGATCAGAGGGCGTCGAGCGCCTTGATGTAGTCGTTGAGGTCGCGCGCGTCGGGCAGGCCGTTGACGACGGTCCAGCGCACCACGCCCTCCTTGTCGATGATGAAGGTGCCGCGCACCGCGCAGCCCTTCTCCTCGTCGAAGACGCCGTAGGCCCGCGAGGTCTCGCCGTGCGGCCAGAAGTCCGAGACCAGCGGGTACTCGAGGCCCTCCTGCTCGGCGAAGACGCGCAGGGTGTGGATGGAGTCGTTGGAGACGGCGAGCAGCTGCGTGTCGTCGTTCTCGAACTTCGGCAGCTCGTCGCGGAGCGCGCAGAGCTCACCCGTGCAGACGCCCGTGAAGGCGAACGGGTAGAACAGCAGCACGACGTTCTTCTCGCCGCGGAAGTCGGAGAGCTTCACGGTCCGGCCGTGGTTGTCCTTCAGCTCGAAATCCGGGGCCTTGGTACCGACCTCGATCGCCATGAAAAGCGTCCTCTCGCTACGTTCACCGGGCTGGGCCGTCCGGGTGACTCCCACCCTACGCAGATCCCGCAGCGGGCCACGCGCCGCCCGTACGGGGCCGGCCACCGGTTCCCCCGCCCTCCGGACCGCCCTGCGGCCGCACGAGGGCCCCCGAAGGGCATGCGAAGGCCCCCGGTGGCTGCATGCCGTCGGGGGCCTTCAGGGCGAATGCGTGGCGAGCGTGGTTCAGCGCTTGGCTTTGGCCGCCTTCGGCGTGACCAGACGGCTGCCCGTCCAGTCCTTGCCCGCGTTGATGCTCCTGGTCTGGGAGAGACCGGCCGTCTGTGCGGCCTCGTTGATGTCGCTCGGTTCGACGTACCCGTCACGGCCGGTCTTCGGCGTCATCAGCCAGACCGTGCCGCCGTCCTCGATCAGACCAATGGCATCCACCAGCGCGTCCGTAAGGTCGCCGTCCTCGTCGCGGAACCACAGCAGGACGACGTCTGCGACGTCGTCGTAGTCCTCGTCGACGAGATCCTGGCCGATTGTGGCTTCAATGCCCTCACGGAGCTCCTGCTCGACGTCGTCGTCGTAGCCGATCTCCTGGACCACCTGTCCGGGCTCGAACCCCAGGCGTGCTGCCGGGTTGGTCCGCTCCTCCGCGTGGTCCGCGGTCGCGCTCACGGGTTGCCTCCTGATCATGTTTCGGAAAATGCTTCAGCCACGCGCGTACGCGTGCCGTTGGCCGTAGTCCACACGGGAGCGGCGGATCGCGCAAGTACCCGGCGTCCGAGACCGCCTAAACGGTGACGTTCCCTGCCACGTCGCCGCACTGTCGGCAGATCCCCTCCGGGGCCCGGCACTACCCGTCCACACCCTTTACGTCCTTCCACAGCTTATGCCGTTTCGGTCCGCCATTCGGAGTCGAACATCCTTTGGGAACGCTTGGACGGCTTGGGCGTATGGTTGCGGTTTGGCCGGGACCATCCCCGCACACCGGACGCGAAGTCTCACAACACGGCGGTTACCCCTCGGTAGAGATGACGTTTGCGCCCTCGCGGTACACGATGGTGATGGCGCACTTGCATACATCCCGGGGGCATGTTTCTCCCTCGATCAGGCCCCGTAGAGCACCACCGAACAGCGAAGGAACAGCGTGGCTTCCGGATCCGATCGCAACCCGATCATCATTGGCGGCCTGCCGAGCCAGGTCCCGGACTTCGATCCCGAAGAGACCCAGGAATGGCTCGACTCGCTCGATGCCGCGGTCGACGAGCGAGGCCGTGAGCGGGCCCGTTATCTGATGCTCCGGCTCATCGAGCGTGCGCGCGAGAAGCGCGTGGCCGTGCCGGAGATGCGCAGCACGGACTACGTGAACACGATCGCCACGAAGGACGAGCCGTTCTTCCCCGGCGACGAGGAGATCGAGCGCAAGGTCCTCAACGCGACCCGCTGGAACGCGGCCGTGATGGTGTCGCGTGCCCAGCGTCCGGGGATCGGCGTCGGCGGCCACATCGCCACCTTCGCCTCCTCGGCCTCGCTGTACGACGTGGGCTTCAACCACTTCTTCCGCGGCAAGGACGACGGCCTGGGCGGCGACCAGATCTTCTTCCAGGGGCACGCGTCCCCGGGCATCTACGCCCGCGCCTACCTGCTCGACCGGCTGAGCGAGGCGCAGCTCGACGCCTTCCGCCAGGAGAAGTCGAAGGCGCCCAACGGTCTGTCCAGCTACCCGCACCCGCGGCTGATGCCGGACTTCTGGGAGTTCCCGACCGTCTCGATGGGCCTCGGCCCGCTCGGCGCGATCTACCAGGCCCGGATGAACCGCTACATGGAGGCGCGCGGCATCGCCGACACCTCCCAGTCGCATGTGTGGGCGTATCTGGGCGACGGCGAGATGGACGAGCCCGAGTCGCTCGGCCAGCTCTCCATCGCCGCCCGTGAGGGCCTGGACAACCTCACCTTCGTGGTCAACTGCAACCTCCAGCGGCTCGACGGCCCGGTGCGCGGCAACGGCAAGATCATCCAGGAGCTGGAGTCGCAGTTCCGCGGCGCCGGGTGGAACGTCATCAAGCTGGTCTGGGACCGCTCCTGGGACCCGCTGCTGGCGCAGGACCGCACGGGCATCCTGGTCAACAAGCTCAACACCACGCCGGACGGCCAGTTCCAGACGTACGCCACCGAGTCGGGCGCGTACATCCGTGAGCACTTCTTCGGGGACGACCCGCGGCTGCGCGACATGGTCAAGGACATGACCGACGACCAGATCCTGCACCTGGGCCGCGGCGGTCACGACCACAGGAAGGTCTACGCGGCCTACGCGGCGGCCAAGGCCCACAAGGGCCAGCCGACGGTGATCCTGGCGCAGACGGTCAAGGGCTGGACCCTGGGGCCGAATTTCGAGGGCCGCAACGCGACCCACCAGATGAAGAAGCTCACGGTCGAGGACCTCAAGCGGTTCCGCGACCGGCTGCACATCCCGATCACGGACAAGCAGCTGGAGGACGGCCTGCCGCCGTACTACCACCCGGGCCGTGACTCGGAGGAGATCCAGTACATGCACGACCGCCGCAAGGGTCTGGGCGGTTACGTCCCGACCCGGGTGGTGCGTGCCAAGCCGCTGGTCCTGCCCGAGGACAAGACGTACGCGACCGCGAAGAAGGGTTCGGGTCAGCAGTCGATCGCCTCCACCATGGCGTTCGTCCGCATCCTGAAGGACCTGATGCGGGACAAGGAGATCGGCAAGCGTTTCGTGCTGATCGCACCCGACGAGTACCGCACCTTCGGTATGGACGCCTTCTTCCCGAGCGCGAAGATCTACAACCCGCTGGGCCAGCAGTACGAGGCGGTGGACCGCGATCTGCTGCTCGCGTACAAGGAGTCGCCGACCGGTCAGATGCTGCACGACGGCATCTCGGAGGCCGGCTGCACTGCCTCGCTGATCGCCGCCGGTTCGGCGTACGCCACGCACGGCGAGCCGCTGATCCCGGTGTACGTCTTCTACTCGATGTTCGGTTTCCAGCGCACCGGTGACCAGTTCTGGCAGATGGCCGACCAGCTCGCGCGCGGATTCGTGCTGGGTGCGACCGCCGGCCGTACGACGCTGACCGGCGAGGGTCTCCAGCACGCGGACGGCCACTCGCAGCTGCTCGCCTCGACCAACCCGGGCTGTGTCGCCTACGACCCGGCGTTCGGGTACGAGATCGCGCACATCGTCAAGGACGGTCTGCGGCGGATGTACGGCGAGAACAGTGAGGATGTCTTCTACTACCTCACGGTCTACAACGAGCCGATCCAGCACCCGGCCGAGCCCGAGAACGTGGACGTCGAGGGCATCCTCAAGGGCGTCTACCGCTTCAGGGCCGCCGACCGGGGCGAGATCCCGGCCCAGATCCTGGCGTCCGGTGTGGCGGTCCCGTGGGCGGTCGAGGCGCAGCGCATCCTCGCCGACGAGTGGAACGTCCGGGCGGACGTCTGGTCGGCGACCTCCTGGAACGAGCTGCGCCGCGAGGCCGTGGACGTGGAGCGGTACAACCTGCTCCACCCGGAGGAGGAGCAGCGCGTCCCGTACGTCACGCGGAAGCTCTCCGGCTCCGAGGGTCCGTTCGTGGCGGTCTCGGACTGGATGCGTTCGGTGCCGGACCAGATCGCGCGCTGGGTGCCCGGCACGTACCAGTCGCTGGGTGCGGACGGCTTCGGCTTCGCCGACACCCGCGGCGCGGCCCGCCGGTTCTTCCACATCGACGCGCAGTCGATCGTCCTCGCGGTGCTCACCGAGCTCGCGAAGGAGAACCGGATCGACCGTTCGCTGCTGAAGCAGGCCATCGACCGGTACGAACTGCTGGACGTGACGGCGGCCGACCCGGGCGCGGCCGGCGGCGACGCGTAGGGAGTACGTACGAAGGGCGGCGGGGCCAGGAGGTCCCGCCGCCCTTCGGCGTCCGCGGCCGGTGCTCCGGTCTCCGGTCTCCGGTCAGTTCTCCCAGATCTTGAAGGCCCTGACCTGGTAGGGGGACCGGGGCACCCAGGTGCCGCCGCCCGGGTACGTCTCGAACTCACCGGTCTCGGCGCATTCCGCCGACTGGTACGTGGTGACGGGGCGGCCGGTGCGGTTGGCGAGCGCCTGGACCCTGCTGCCCTTCGGCAGCGGGACGCAGCTCTCGATGTCGGTCGTGGACAGCTCATGGGTCCGGCGGGTGCCGGTGAAGTCCGGCGCGTCCCAGAGGCAGAGCTGACCGGCGGCGCAGGACCCGAGCCCGACGGGCGCGGAGTGGGCGGCGGTCTGCGGGGTCAGGGCGGTGGCTGCCAGTGCGGCGGCGGCCAGGGCGGTGGCAAGAACGGTCGTACGCATGGAAATCGTCCCCCGTGCTGGTGCGGATCAGTTGCACACACCCTGACCTGCGCGGCAATGCCCGGGGAAGGGGCCTGGGGCCACACCATCCGGATAGGCGACAGCCCCGCCGGAACGGTCCGGCGGGGCTGTTGTACGCACGGTGTTGACGCGTGGGCGCGGAGCCCCGGGCCGTCGTGGCGGCCGGTCAGATGTGACCGGCGCCCGCGCCCGCTTGGGCGTTCGCACCGCGCTTGGTGAGCGTGGCGACCAGCGCGGCGACCACCGCGACGACGCCGGCCACCATGAACGCCGTGCTCATCCCTGACACGAAGGTGTCATGGGCGACGCCCGCGATCTTCCCCGCGATCTCCGGCGGGACGTTCCCGTCGACCGGCGGGATGCCGACCTCGACGGCCGAGGACGCCTGGTCCAGCTGCTCCGGGCTGAGCGGCGGGAGCTGTGCCGCCGTCCAGTTGCCGGCCAGCTTGGAGTCGACCTGGGACGCCATGACGGCGCCGAGCACCGCCGTGCCGAGACTGCCGCCGACCTGCATGGCGGACTGCTGGAGGCCGCCCGCGACGCCGGAGAGCTCCATCGGGGCGTTGCCGACGATGACCTCGGTGGCGCCGACCATCACCGGGGCGAGGCCGAGGCCGAGCAGGCCGAACCAGATCGACATGGTCAGGGTGCCGGTGCCGGTCTCCAGCTGGGACATGCCGAACATGGCGACGGACGTGCACACCATGCCGCCGACCAGCGGGACCCGCGGGCCGAACTTGGTGATCATGGCGCCCGCGAGCGGCGAGGCGACGATCATCATGCCGGTCAGCGGCAGCAGGTGCAGGCCGCTGTCGACGGGGCTCAGGCCGTGCACGTTCTGGAGGTAGAAGGTGACGAAGAACAGGCCGCCCATGAACGCGAACGCCATGAGCACCATCAGGACCACGCCCGCGGACAGCGGAACGGAGCGGAACATCGCGAGCGGGATCAGCGGTTCCCTGACGTTCTTCTGGGAGAGCGCGAAGACCACGAACAGGGCCACGGCGGCGCCCAGGAAGCCGAGCGTCTTGTAGTCGCCCCAGCCCCACTCGGAGCCCTTGATGAGCGCCCAGATCAGGCAGAACATCGCCTGCGACAGCAGCACGATGCCGCCGATGTCGAAGGAGCGCGGCGCGTTCTCGGCGCGGTGGTCCTTGAGGATCACCAGGCCCAGCACCAGCGCGATCACACCGACCGGCACATTGATGAAGAAGACGGACTGCCAGTTGACGTGCTCGACGAGCACGCCGCCGAGGATCGGACCACCCGCGGTCGAGGCGCCGATCACCATGCCCCAGATGCCGATCGCCATGTTCAGCTTCTCGGCCGGGAAGGTGGCGCGCAGCAGGCCGAGCGCGGCGGGCATCAGCAGGGCGCCGAAGAGGCCCTGGAGCACCCGGAACACGATCACCAGGGCGACGCTGTCGGACAGGCCGATGGCGCCGGATGCCGCGGCGAAGCCCACGACACCGATGAGGAAGGTCTGGCGGTGACCGAACCGGTCACCGAGTTTGCCCGCGGTGATCAGGGAGACCGCGAGGGCGAGCATGTAGCCGTTGGTGATCCACTGGACGTCTGCGAGCGAGGCGTTCAGATCCTGCTGGATGGCGGGGTTGGCGATCGCGACGATCGTGCCGTCGAGCGCGACCATCATCACGCCGATGGCCACGGAGAAGAGCGTCAGCCAGGGGTGGCCGCGCAGCCCCTTGGCAGGTGCGGGAGCGGCGGCTTCCTGCGGCTCCCGCGACGCCTTGTCGACGGTGGTCTGACTAGTCATGCCCGGGAGATTAGTGTCAGCCTCTGACAGTTGACAAACCAATTCACAAGTCGGTAACTGTCACGTAGCTCACAGGTACGCTGAGCTGGGCAGAGCAGGAGAGAGAAGGCCAGTCAAGTGACCGATGGGCAGCGCGCCGCGCATCCGACCGGACTGCGCGAACGGAAGAAGCGACGCACCCGGGACGCCCTGCTGCACGCCGCCTTCGATCTTTTCACCACCCAGGGGTACGAGAAGACGACGGTCGACGAGATCGTCGACGCCGTGGAGGTCTCCCAGCGCACCTTCTTCCGCTACTTCGCCTCCAAGGAGGAGGCCGCCTTCGCCATCCAGGAGGCGATGGAGTCGTACTTCCTCGCGCAGCTGCGCCGGCGCCCCGCCGACGAGGCCCCGTTCGACGCGATGCGCAACGCGGTCCTCTGCGCCTGGAACAGCATCGGCGAGGTGATCGAGGAGATCGCCACGGTCGAACTCCACCTGCGCATGTACCGGATGATCGAGTCGACACCCTCACTGCTCGCCGCCCATCTGCGCCGGTGCAGCGATCTGGAGAACCAGATCGCGCTGCTGATCGCCGGGCGCGAGGGGCTCGACGTGGACGAGGACCCGCGGCCGCGGGTCGCCGTGGCCGCGTTCAGCGGGGTGATGCGGGTGACCGGTCAGCTCTGGGGGCGGGGCCGGGACGGCGACGTGGATTCACTGCGTGTCCTGACCGAGGCGTACCTGGACCAGCTCGGACCGGCGCTGGCCGGCAACTGGCGGACGGGCACCGGGCCGGTGTGACGGCAAGGCCGGTGTGACGGCCCGGCGGCCGGCGTGACCACAGGGGCGGCGCGGCGACGGGACTCCCCGTCCGGTGTGCCGCACGCCTCACCGCCGAGACATGACCGACTTCACAACAGCCGCTCCCCTGCGGCCAGATGTGGCGCTCCGGAGGCGCTCCGCGCACCTGAGCGTGCGTGTGACAACCACACAGCGTGAAAAGCACGCATCCGAATTCCCCGCAGCAGAGTGATGTGTGTCACCCTCTTCACGGCTGTCGTCGCGCGTCTCCTAATGTGGGCCGGAGTGACTTCCTTCGACTCCTCCCCCACGCTCACCGCATGGCGCGCTCTGCTCGCCGTCGCGGTCGTGTTCGTGATGCTGGCGACCACTGGCTGGACCGCCGTACGTCACCAACCCTCCGACGAGCCACGCACGATCGCACTCGCCGCCTGGGCGCGGGGCCGGGTGGCGGGTCATGCGCTGCCGGACGCCGATGCGCCGCCGTACCGGCTGGCCCGGTTCTTCGCCACGCTCACGGCCGCGCAGCGCACCGCGCTGGCCGACAAGTACCCCTTGGTCGTGGGCAACTTGAACGGCGCCCCGGTCACCCTGCGCTACCGCGCCAATCGGCGGGCCGTCGCGCAGGCGCGGCAGGTCGAGCGGCGGCGCATGCACGATGTGCGGCTCTCCCCCGACGGCCGCGCCGAGGCGGTCCGCCGGATGCAGCGCTTCGCCTCGATGCTCGCCGGGGACCGCCACTTCCTCGCCTTCGACCCGTCCGGGAAGGGCCGCGCCGCCGAGGTGTTCGGCAACCTCGACCGGGCAGACCGGATCTCGGTGATCGTCCCCGGCGTCGACACCACTCTGCTGACCCTGGAGCGGTCCGCGCCCAAGGTGAACGCCGCTCCGGTCGGCATGGCGAAGTCGCTGTACGCGGCGGAGCGCGCCGCGCGCCCCGGCATCCGTACCGCCGTCATCGCCTGGGCCGACTACACCACGCCCGCCGGGATCGGCATGGACGCGGCCCTGGGCAACCTCGCCGAACGCGGGGCGGTGCGGCTGAACGCACTGGTGGGCGCGTTGCCCGGCCGGGCCCCGGTCTCGCTGTTCTGCCACAGCTACGGCTCGGTGCTCTGCGGGGTCGCCGCACATGAACTGCCCACCAGGGTCGGCGACATCGCGGTGGCCGGCAGCCCCGGCATGCGGGTGGAGAACGCCGCGCAGTTGCGGACCGGGGCCAGGGTGTGGGCGATGCGCGATCGCGGCGACTGGATCGAGGACGTACCGAACCTGGAGCTCGGCGGGCTGGGCCACGGCGCCGACCCGGTCGACCCGGGCTTCGGTGCGCGCATCGTCTCGGCGGGCGGCGCGGTCGGGCACAGCGGCTATTTCGAGCCGGGTACCGAAAGTCTCGGCAACTTCGCCGCCATCGGCGTGGGCGCCTACGGATCGGTGAGCTGCGCGGTCTCCGACAGCGGCTGCCGAGAACAAATCGCCGGAAGCCAGGCCGTCTGACCGGCGCGCGGGCCCTGGCCGACCATCCACCAAGCTCTGCGCCGAGGGGGGACGTATGAGGCAAGTGCCGCATACGATGAGGCACATGGGTGATGTGCTGGCCGGAATTCATGCCACCTGGGAGTTCGACACCGACTCCGTGCTCATCCGCTTCGAACGGGGAATCCGCACGCCGAAGCTCTTCCAGAGCCTTCGTGAACGACGCGTCCCGCACGCGGCGCTGTCGTCGGTGACGCTGACCCCGGGCAAGCGGGGCACGGTGGTCCTGCGCGCCGTGCCGAGACGCGGCGCCGATCCCCTGGTCGAGGCCGCTGCCGGGCAGCTGAAGGACGGCTGCGATCCGTACCGGCTGGTGCTCCCCGCCGAGCGCGAGACGCTGGCCGAGTACTACGCGGACGAACTGCGCGCCCGGCTCGGCCCCGAGGCGTCCGAGCCCGCCGACCGGTTCCTGGTCGCGGCGCCCGAGGCGCCGATGCAGTTCAAGGCGTACGACGGCCGGGCCGGCTTCGACGGGGACCGGGTCTCCTTCCGCTGGTTCTGGACGGGCGCCTCCACGGCGAAGTGGAAGGCCGGCGACCAGACGTTCCCGGTGACGGAGCTGAGCGGCGTCGAGTGGCGCTCGCCGGAGGGGTTCGAGGGCTATCTGAGGCTGGTGCCCCGGGGCCTGGAGAGCGCGGTCCCCGGGCCGGATCCTGCCCCGGGCGGCGGTGCCGGCCCGGACGCGGAGCCGGGCACGGGTCTCGGCGCCGGCCACCCGGTCCAGTGCCCGCAGCCGGTGGCACCCCGCCCCACCCGGGCCGATCAGGACCCGGCCGCGGTGGTCTTCGGTCTCGGCTACGGCCCGGTGCACGAGTCGCTGCCGTTCGCCGCGGCCGTCCTGGAATCGGTGCGCAGGCACCATTCCTCGGCCGCCGCACCCGCGGCCGTCCTGGCGGGCGCCGGGCGGCGCGACCCCGCGGACATCGCGGAGCGGATCCGGCACCTCGGGGAGCTGCACCGGGCCGGTCTGGTGACGGACGACGAGTTCAGCGCCAAGAAGGCCCAACTGCTCGCGGAGTTGTAGGGCTTCGCGGCGTGCCGGCCCGACCGGCAGGTAGTACCCCCGTACGAGAAACCCGGTGACGAACCGGGACCCGGGTATGACGCCACCGGGCCGGTCCGCTCCCTAGGCTGAGGCGGCCATGACCACTTCCCCGACCGGGGCGCCGCCGCGCCCGCAGCCCGCCGCCGACGGCCTGCTGAGCGCCGCCCGCCGCAATCTGCGCGAGATCGCCCACGACCTCTCGCATCCGTCCCATCCCCCGGTCCCGCCGCTCGCGGACGCGCCCAAACGGTGGCGGAGGCTGCTGCCGTACGTGGTCGTGTTCGCCCTCGGGGCGATCTTCGTCCCGGTCACGCTCAATGTGCTGACCAACGAATACGGGTTGGCCGAGGGACTGGCGGGCCTGCTGACCGTCGCCCAGACGGCGCCGCTGCTGATGCTGGCGCACCGCCCGTTGCAGGCCTGGTGGATCATCTTCCCCGCGGACATCCTGGGGGCGCTGGTACTGCTGGAGTACCCGGACCCGCCGCAGGGCATCTGGCCGTGGCCCCCGCCCACGCTGATCTGCTACCTCTTCGTGATGCTGGCGGTGGCGCTGCGCGAGACCCGGCGGACCGTGGTCTCCGTCTGGGCGCTGACCGCCGTGGCGAGCCTGGTCCTGCACCTGGGCGGCACGGACCGCAGCAACGGCACCTCCGCGCTGCTCCCGGCGTTCGGCGCGGTGCTCATGGTGATCGGCGCGGTGATCCGGGAACGGGGCGACGCACAGCGCCGGCTCGCCGAGCAGGAGACCATCAGCGAGGCCGAGCGGGCGCAGCGCACGCTGCTGGAGGAGCGCGCCAGAATCGCCCGTGAGCTGCACGACGTGGTCGCGCACCACATGTCCGTGATCACGGTCCAGGCCGACTCCGCGCCCTACCGGATCAGCGACCTGCCCGAGCAGGCCCGTGAGGAGTTCGGGGCGATAGCGGCGAGCGCGCGGGAGTCGCTGACGGAGATGCGGCGGCTGCTCACGGTGTTGCGCAGCGACGGCACGGAGGGCGAGCGGGCACCGCAGCCGGGCCTCGACCGGGTGCAGCAGCTGGTGGAGGCGACGGTGCGGGCGGGGCTGCCGGCCGAGCTGTCGCTCCCGGCCCGGCTGCCCGACGTACCGCAGGCGGTGGATGTGTCGGCGTACCGGATCGTGCAGGAGGCGCTGGCCAATGCGATCCGGCACGCGCCCGGTGCGCGGACCCGGGTGTCCATCACGTCCGAGGGCGCGCATCTGACCGTCCTGGTGGTCAACGACCGTGCGGAGCGCCCCGGTTCGCCGCTGGAGACGACCGGGACGGGGCACGGCCTGGTCGGTATGCGTGAACGCGTACGGTTGACCGGCGGCACGCTGGACACCGGACCGCTGCCCGACGGCGGCTTCCGGGTGGCCGCACGGCTGCCCCTGACCCCTGTCACGCCCGAGGCTTCGGAGGACTCTTGACCATCCGCGTGATCATCGTCGACGACCAGGCCATGGTGCGGGCGGGGTTCGCGGCGCTGCTCTCGGCGCAGAGCGACATCGACGTGGTCGGTGAGGCACCGGACGGGCGCCGGGGCATCGACGTCAGCCGGAGCGTCCATCCGGACGTGGTCCTGATGGACGTCCGGATGCCCGAGATGGACGGTCTGGCGGCGGCCCGCGAGCTGCTGAACCCTCCGGCGGGAGTGGTGCACCGGCCGAAGGTCCTGATGCTCACCACGTTCGACGTGGACGACTACGTGTACGAGGCGCTGCGCGCCGGGGCGTCCGGCTTCCTGCTGAAGGACGCACCGCCCGCCGACCTGATCTCGGCGGTGCGGGTGGTCGCGGCGGGCGAGGCGCTGCTCGCACCGTCCGTGACCCGCCGTCTGATCGCGGACTTCGCCCGGCAGGGCCCGACCGGGGCCACCCGCAGCGGCCAGTCGCTGCGGCTGAACGGGCTGACTCCGCGCGAGACGGAGGTGCTCGAACTGATCGCGCGGGGCCTGTCCAACCAGGAGATCGCGGGGAAGCTGGTGCTGGCCGAGCAGACGGTGAAGACGCACATCGGCCGGGTGCTGGCCAAGCTGGACCTGCGGGACCGGGCGCAGGCGGTGATCTTCGCGTACGAGGCGGGGGTGGTGGTGCCGGGCGAGGGGTGAGGCTCTGCTCTCACTTCAGATCCGCGAGGTCCACGGCGTGGAGGCGGCGCTGCTCCGGGCCCCGGTCGTCCGGGTTCCCGGGGTCCGGCAGCCGGTCGGCGCACAGGGCGTAGGCGGTGTCCCCGACGCATCGGACGCTCAGCAACTCCTTGTCCGGCAATGAGCACACCGGGCCGCGCGCCCCGGTCTTCGCGTCCACGCGCACCAGGTGCGTGCCGTGCTTCTCGTTGACCAGGAGGACGAGTTGCTTCCCGGGCTGCGCTCCGCCGCGGATGCCGCCGAGGTTCGCACTCAGGTCCTTGTGGCGCCACCGCTCCTTCCCGGTGCGTATGTCCACGGCCAGCGTGCCGCTGGACTTCTTGTCCGCCGCGATCTCGTACATCACCACCGTGTCCCCGATGACGAGGGGTTCCCCGGTGCCCGGGACGGACCACAGCTGCTTGCCGTCGACGGCCGACCATGCGCGCACGTTTCCCCGGGTGCCCAGGACGAGCTTGTGTTCGGGAATGACCTGGGCCCTGTCCCCGTCCTTGTGCGTGTGGAGGGCCTGGCCGTTGGTCGCGTCGACGGCGGTCAGGCTGCCGTTGTCGAGCCCGAAGAACAGACGACCGTCGGCCTCGCCGACATAGGAAGGGGGGTTCGTCCACTCCCCCTTCCCGTCCCATGTCCACAGCAGCCGCCCGTCGACCTCTCCGATCGCGACCCAGGCGCGCTCCTTGTCCCGGGCGAGCAGTATCCCGGGAGCTTTCCCCAGAGCCGTGACCATGCCCAGCTCGTCCGGCAGTTCGTGGCGCCAGCGCTCCTCGCCGGTGGCGTGGTGCAACGAGAAGACGTACCGGCCCAGGCCCACATAGACGCACTCGGGCACCAGGACCGGGAACGCCCCGCTGGTCACGTCGTCGTCGCCGAGCGGCGCGAAGGTCCACCGGGACGTCCCCGTGGCGGGGTCGAGGGCCCGGAGTTCGCCCCCGTTTCCCGCCGTGACGTACAGCGTGCTGTCGGACATCGGATACGTGTCGTCGACGTCCGACGCCGCGCGCCAGCGCTCTTCGCCGGTGCGCAGGTCGTAAGCCACCACCGGCTCGTCATTGCCGCCCACGAGGACCACCGGACCCGCCGGTTCGACCGTCGGCTGCCCGGTGATCGTCTTCTTCCAGCGCGGCTTGAGCGCCTTCGTCCGGGGTGAGCCGCCGTCCCCGTCGTTCCCTTCCCGCAGTGCCTTCGGGACGACCACGGCGGTCGTCGCCACAGCGACGACACCGAAGGCTCCGAGCAGCACGGTCCGCCGCTTCACCGGCTGCTTCCCCCGCTCGGGCCGCCGGGACGGGGCGGGCGGCGCGGCCGGGGGCACCGGAGGCCGCCCCGTCGTCTCCTCGGTCCCGAGGAGACGCATCACCGAGCCGAGGCGGGCCGCCGTCTCGCCCGCCGAAGCCGGCCGGTTCCCGGGGGACTTGGCGAGCAGCTCCACCACCAGCTGGTCCAGCTCGCCGGGCAGCCCGGGGCGGTGGGCGGAAGGCCGGTCGGGGGTCTCGGTGGCGTGCGCGACGACCTGTGCCAGGGCGTCCCGGTCCCCGAACGGCGTGGTTCCGGTGAGGAATTGGTACAGCAGGCAGCCCAGCGAGTACAGGTCGGAGGCCGGGCTGACCTCCTCGCCGTGCGCCTGCTCGGGGGACATCCACGGGGCACTGCCCAGCACGCCGCCGGCCCCGCTGAGCCGGTCGAGGCCGAGGTCGGGGTGGAACCAGGCGATGCCGAAGTCGAGCACGCGGACCGTGCCGTCGGGGGCGACCATCACGTTGGCCGGCTTGATGTCCCGGTGCACGATGCCCCGCTCGTGCGCGGCCTCCAGGGCGACGCACACCTGGCGGACCCAGTCCACGGCGCGTACCAGGGGCGGTGGCCCATCGGCGGCGAGCACACGGTCCAGCGGGCGCCCCGCGGCGAGGGCCATCACGATGTACAGGGTGTCGCCGTCGCGGCCGAAGTCGTGGACCGTGACCACATGCGGGCTCTCGGACAGCCCTGCCGCGGCCCGCGCCTCCCGCTCCAGACGCTCGGCCGCCTCATCGGTGACACCGGGCCCGGCCACGGTCTTCACCGCGACCTCGCGGTGCAGCACCAGGTCCTCCGCCCGCCACACCACCCCCATGCCTCCGGCACCGAGCCGCTCGACGAGCCGATAACGCCCGGACAGCACCCGCTCCGACACTGGCCCTCCCCCGTGCCACACGCGCCAACCGCATCAAGCTATCCCCCAACTCCCCTCTGCCCCAAGCAAACTCAAGCCATCGACGGTCTCCGGCCCCGCTGTCCGGACGAATGCGGGACCGTCCGCCCCGCAGTGGCCACTACGCCCTACCCCGGTATGACCTCGCACTTGGCCCCGTGGTGTGACGCCCCGGGGCCCGCTCTCTCCCTACCTTCCTCTCCGTCGCGCCGGTTGGCGCACAGGAGCCGGATCAGCCGGAACAGCCGGTTCAACCGGCGAGGGACCGTTTCAGCCGGTTCAGCCGGTTCAACCGGAGAGGGAGGACGACGGGATGCGCCGTTACGCGAGGACCCTGGTCGCGTTCGCACTGGCCACCACCGTGGTGGCGGGAACGGCCGGGTGGGCGACCGGAAACGCCCAGCAGGCCCTCACCGGGCCGCCCCCGGGCACCGGGGCCTGGCGCGCGGACCATGCGTCGGGGCGGGAGCTGCCCGACCCCGGACGGAGCACACCGGCCGAAGTGGCCCGCTTCTTCCGGGGGTTGACCGAGCCGCAGCAACAGGCCCTGGTCGTACGCCATCCGCTCGTCGTCGGCAATCTGGACGGTGTCCCCGTCGAACTGCGCTACCGGGCCAACGCCCGCTCCCTGCAAGCCAGTCACGATCCCCGGTACGCGCATCTCGGAAAGGCCCCGGGGCGGCAGATCCTCGCGTTCGACCCGCGCGGACGCGGCCAGGTCGCCGAGGTCTTCGGGGACCTGCGCACCGCACGCCATGTCGCAGTCGTGGTGCCGGGCTCTGACATCGACGCGGGGAACTTCGACCGTACGAACGACGTGTACGGCACCCCGGCCGGCATGGCGAAGGCGCTGTACGCCCGGACCGGGAGCGGCAGCGCGGTCATCGCCTGGGCCGGGTACACCACCCCCGTGGGCCTCGGTGTCGACGCCGTGACGGGCTCGCTCGCCGAGGCGGGGGCCGGCCGGCTGACCCGGCTCACGGACGGTCTCGCGGCCGACGGCGTGCCCGCGCCCGCCGTGTTCTGCCACAGCTACGGCTCCGTCGTGTGCGGGCTCGCCGCGCCCCGGCTGCGCGCCCGGGACCTGGTCGTCCTCGGCTCGCCCGGAATGCGCGCGGACGACGTCGCCGGTCTGCACACCCGTGCCCGGGTCTGGGCCGCGAAGGACGCCACGGACTGGATCGGCAAGGTGCCGAACGTCGAGGTGGCGGGGCTCGGCCACGGCCCCGACCCGGCCGCCCCGGAGTTCGGTGCGCGCCGCGTCCCGGCCGACGACGCCCGGGGCCACACGGGCTACTTCGCCCCGGGCACGGATTCGCTGCGCGCCTTCGCCGCGATCACCGAGGGGAAGGCGCGGTGAGCCCGGGGCGGCTGCCCCGCCCCGTACCGGCTACTCGCGCGCGGCGGACGTCGAGCTCATGTCCGGGTAGCGGTCCCCGGCCACCTGCCCCGCGATCGGCTCCAGCTGCGCCAGCTCCCCCTCGGTCAGGGTGAGCCGGGTGGCGGCCACGTTCTCCAGCAGCCGGCTGCTCTTGCGGGTGCCCGGGATCGGCACCACGGTCAGCCCGTGCACCTGGGCCCGCTGCTGCACCCAGGCGAGCGCCACCTGCGCGGCCGATGCCCCGTGCGCCGCCGCGATCTTGTGGACGGGCTCCAGCAGGGCGGCGTTCTTCTTCGCGTTGTCGCCGGTGAAGCGGGGCTGGTACTGGCGGAAGTCGCCCTCCGACAGCTCCTTGGCCGCGTCCGTGAACGCCCCGGTCAGAAAGCCCCGGCCGAGCGGCGAGTACGGCACGACGGTCACCCCGAGCTCGACGGCGGCCGGTACGGCGCTGCGCTCGATGTCCCGGCTGAAGAGCGACCACTCGGACTGGAGGGCCGCGATCGGGTGCACCGCGTACGCCTCGCGCAGCTCCGCGCCGGTCACCTCGCTCAGCCCGAGCTGCTTGACCTTGCCCTGCCGGACCAGCTCGGCCATCGCGCCGACGGACTCGGCCAGCGGGACGGCCGGGTCGCGGCGGTGCATGTAGTAGAGGTCGATGGCGTCGGTGTCCAGCCGTCGCAGGCTGTCCTCGACGGCCTTGCGGATGTACGCGGGGTCATTGCGCACGCCCCGGTAGTGCGGGTCGTCCCCCTTGCGCTCTATGGCGAACTTCGTGGCGAGGGTGATCTCGTCCCGGTGCGCCGCGACGAACGGGGCGAGGAACCTCTCGTTGGCGCCGAGACCGTACACATCCGCGGTGTCGAAGAGGGTGACGCCCGCCGCCAACGCCGTCTCCAGCGTCTCGCGGGCGGCGGATTCGTCGGTGTCGCCGTAGAACTCGCTCATGCCCATGCAGCCGAGTCCCTGCACGCCGACCTGCGGGCCGCCGTCGCCGAGCTCCACGGTGGTGATCTTGTTGTCAGTCATCAGGCACTGGGCCTTTCCGGCGCCCGCCGGGCGCTCGCATAGAAGTCGATCTTGTGGTCGAGCACGGCGAGGGTGTCCTGGAGCTCCGCGATCCGCGTCCTCACGTCGCGGCGGGTCGCCTCCAGCAGCTCCTGCCGTTCCTCGAAGGTGTGCTCGCCCTCGCGCAGCAGCTCCGCGTACCGGACCATGTCGGCGACCGGCATCCCGGTCAGCCGCAGCTTGCCGACGAAGGACAGCCAGTCCAGATCGCGGTTGCTGAAGCGGCGCTGGCCGGTGTGGGACCGGTCGACGTGCGGCATCAGCCCGATCCGCTCGTACCAGCGCAGGGTGTGCGCGGTGAGCCCGGTGAAGGCCGCGACCTCACTGATGGTGTACCGGTCCTGGCCCTCGGGGCGCGGATGCGCCTGCGGGGCCGAGGCGAAGACGTCCACCTTCGTCGAAGTGCTCTCCATCACCGTCATGCCCTCCACGCTAAAACCTTGGAGTGCACTCTAAGCAAGCACGGACGGGAACGGGTTCCAGCGACGGCCGGCCATCCGGCGAACTCGCCCCACAACCGGCCTGTCGGCCCCCGCGCGGATCAGGTGACCCCGCCGAGCGGTGACGCGACGGCCCTGCCCGTTACGCTCGTACGCATGCAGAGCCTGGCAATGATCGACAACTGGCCCGTCCCCACCGCGGCAGTAGCCGTCGTACGAGCGGACGGCACCGTCGTCGGTACGCACGGCCCGAACGCGCACCGTTTCCCGCTCGCCTCCGTCACCAAGCCGATCGCTGCCTACGCGGCGCTGGTGGCGTACGAGGAGGGCGCGGTCGAGCTCGACGAGCCGGCCGGGCCCGAGGGCTCCACCGTCCGGCACCTGCTCGCGCACACCAGCGGGCTCGCCTTCGACGAGCACCGCGCGACGGCCGCGCCCGGCACCCGGCGGCTCTACTCCAACGCGGGCTTCGAGGTGCTCGGCGACCACATCGCCAAGGCCACCGACATCCCGTTCCCGGAGTACGTGCGCCAGGCGGTGCTGGAACCGCTGGGGATGACGGCGACCACGGTGGACGGCTCGCCCGCCAAGGACGGCGTCTCGACCGTCGACGACCTCGTACGGTTCGCGGCGGAGGTACAGGCGCCCCGCCTGCTCGACCCGCGTACGGTGCTGGCCGCGCAGACCGTTGTACACCCCGGTCTGAAGGGCGTACTGCCGGGCTACGGCCACCAGAACCCCAACGACTGGGGCCTCGGTTTCGAGATCCGGGACTCCAAGTCCCCGCACTGGACGGGTGGTTCGTCGTCGTCCGCGACCTTCGGGCACTTCGGCCAGTCCGGCACGTTCCTGTGGATCGACCCGGTCGCGGGCGCGGCGTGCGTGGCGCTGACCGACCGGGCCTTCGGCCCGTGGGCGGTGGAGGTGTGGCCGCCGTTCACGGACGCGGTGCTCGCGGAGCTGGGCTTCGCCCCCAACCGGTGAGGTACGGACGCAGGATGCGGCGCAGGTGCCCGGCCGAGTGCTCCCCCGGCGCGAAGTCTGCGTGACACACGTTGCCCCCGATGTTCCGTGCGATCACATGGGGAACGTCACCAAGTGGGCCTCCGCTGACCGCAGTTGAGGATCTTCAGCCCGCCTTGCGTGGTTCCCGGGGCAGGTGTGAAAGCTCTCACCCCGCAGGGCGGATGCGAGCTCCGGATCGCCTCCGCCGCTCAGGGCACCCGACTCGTTTCCCACTCGGCCTCGATGCCTGCAACCTTTCCCCCGGAAAACCCGGAATCCTCACAAAAGTCCACCCTTCACAATATTATGTAGCTTCTCTTCGCCTGCCCGCCGACTCGAACATGAAACACCGGGCATCATTCCCTTGGATGTCACGATCGACATGGGCCCGACTTTCCCTTCGACCGACATTTTTGCGCCACCGCCGACCGACATCACGGCGGCACACGAACCGCAGAGAGAAGGGCGCATGACACAGTCGCAGAGACTGCAGAACAAAACAGCGCTCGTCACAGGCGCCAGCAGAGGGATCGGGCGGGGTATCGCCCTGCGGCTGGCCCAGGACGGGGCATTGGTCGTTGTGCATTACGCGACGAACGAGGCCGCAGCCGAGGAAACCGTGGCGCTGATCGAAAAGAGAGGCGGCCGAGCCTTCTCCGTACGTGCGCGACTCGGTCGACCGGGAGCGGAGGAATCACTTTTCGCCACCATGGAGTCGGAACTTGAAGAGCGCTGCGGCAACGCGGCGCTGAACATCCTGGTCAACAACGCGGCCCGAACCGGATTCGACGGAGCCCGGCCCGACGAGGTGACCGAAGAGGCACTGGACCAGTGCTACCTGGTGAACGCCAAGTCCCCGTTCCTCCTGGCGCAACGCGCCCTGGTACGGATGCCCGCAGGTGGCAGGATCATCAACATGTCCTCGGGCATGACCCGTTCCGCCTTTCCGTCGCAGATCAGCTATGCCATGAGCAAGGGCGCCATGGAGCAGATCACGCTGCATCTGGCAGCTCATGTCGCCCCCCGCGAAATCACCGTGAACACCGTCGCACCAGGGGTGACAAATAACGGCGACCCGGTATTTGACGACCCGGAATCACTGGCGGCCATGTCGAACCTGTCAGCATTCAAACGGGTTGGCGAACCTTCCGACATCGCCGACATCGTTGCATTCATCGCCTCCGACGAGTCACGCTGGATCACCGGATCATTTATCGATGCGTCCGGAGGTACGTTACTCGGCACAAAGATTTAATCAAAATGTAACAGGCCGAACGCGCGGGACGTTTCGCCAGGCGTCGGAGAAAATTCTCGATAACTTCATGACATCTCGTGGGTAAGGGCGCCCGCACCGTGCCGCTTCTCCTCAAGGCACTCTCGCTCCGTCAAGGCTTCCTTGATCAGAACCCATTCCAAGCACGCGTTGGCTATCATTCCTCTCGGTTCAGACGTCCGCGTCACCCGAGGGGAACTTTCCATGAACGCACGTTGCAGAACAACACCGCCATGGTCCACGCCTCGTCCGAGCAGGGTGCACGTCGGACCTGCCGCGCGTTGCCTTCCTGAATCACGCTCCGGCTCGCGTTCGCTCCACCCGAAAGCCGGCACGCCGCTCGTACGGCCCTGCACCGCGGAGTTGGCTCATTCACCCGCCACCGAGAGGGACATGGGGGAATTATGCCTCGCATGACCATTCTCGTCGCAGGCGAAACCACTCTGCTGCGCGAATCATTGACCGAGTTGCTCCGCGCCCAGCCTGATATGCGCGTTCTCGGACAGATTGCCAATGAACACCAACTCCTGTGCCGTGCGGCGGACCTGAACCCCCACGTGATCTTGTTCGAGCCCTGGGCGACAAAGAGCGCAGCGGTGCGTACGCTCCGCGCGCTGCGCTCCGTGGCTCCCGGGTCAGCCGTCCTCGCGCTCTCCTCACGAAGCACGGCAAGCGATCGGCGCGCCCTGGAGGCAGCCGGGCTTCAGGCTTACCTGCCGCGGAACGCAGGCTGGAGCGCCCTGCTCGCCGCGGTGCGCGAATTGGCCCCTGCAGAGGTGCAGGACTCCGCCAACCGGCCGGTTCCCACCCTCTCGCAACGGGAGACCGAGGTGCTGCGCGGTGTGGCGACCGCCATGACCAACCAGCAGATCGGCCGTTCCCTGGGCATCACCACCGGCACCGTCAAGCGCCATCTGTATGCCGCCTTCCGGAAGCTGGATGCCGTTTCCCGCCTGGACGCAGTGGCCAAGGCGTTGGCAGTCGGAGTGCTGACCATGCCCGCGTCCGGATACACCTACGCCAAGGTAGCGGTGCCGGACGGGAACGGACACGAGTGCGAGCAGGAATTGGCACGGTGCATGACCGCATAGGGCAACCTGGATGTCACATCGCTGATATCCCGGACAGTCTCAGTCTCTGTAGTTATCTGACATACCTTTGGCATTTCGTGCATTGCGCATGCCGGCCTCCGCCGCACATGCTCAAGGTGATATTGCGACGCGGTACTCGGCTCACGCTCCGGGGCCTCAACGGGCTGCAGAGTCATGCAGGGCACCATCGTCGAGATCGCCGTCGAGGAGGGGCAGACCGTCGCCGAAGGCGAACTGGTCGTCGTCCTGAAGGCCATGAAGATGGAGCAGCCGGTCAACGCGCACCGTGCAGGCACCGTCAAGGGCCTGACCGCAGAGGTCGGCGCCGCCCTCACCTCCGGCGCCCTCATCTGTGAGATCAAGGCTGAGACGGGAGCCGTGCGAGGGCCCGAGGCGCGTGCGTTACCAGGGCACCGGACCGGAATTGCCGTAGAAGCCGCCCGTGGGGCCGTCACCGCCCCGCAATGCCATGCGCACGATGATCTCGGCGCCCTCCTCGACAGTCTGGAGACCGGTGTGCCCGTTCAGGTCGGTGGCGGTCCAACCGGGGTCGACGGCGTTGAACACGATGTCCGGGAATGCCTTCGCGTACTGCGCGGTGAGCATGTTGAGAGCGGCCTTCGAGGAGTTGTAGCCGAGGCTCGGGTAGTAGGCGGGCAGCAGCGACGTATAGCGCTCGGGTTCCTCGGCGATGGCGAGGGACCCCAGGCCGCTGCTCACGTTCACCACGGCCGGGGAATCGCTCTTGCGCAACAGTGGGAGAACGGCCTGGGTGACCCGGAGCGCGCCGAAGAGATTGGTCTCGTAGACCTCCTTGACGTCCTCCACCGTCAGTTCGGCGGCCTCCTTCAACCGCCCGGTGATTCCCGCGTTGTTGATCAGGACGTCGAGGCATCCGGCGCGCTCGCCCAATGCCTGTGCCGCCGCCCCGACCGACGCCTCATCGGTCACGTCGAGTGCGAGGAACGACGCCCCGGTCCGCTCCGCCGCGATCCGGCCCCGTTCGGGGTCGCGGGCCCCCAGAAAGACGGTATGGCCTGCCTCGACGAGCTGCCGGGCGGTCTCCAGACCGATCCCCTTGTTGGCACCCGTTATCAAGGTGGTGGTCATGGTTCCGATGTCTCCCAAGGATTGCTCGGTCACCGGCGAGTTGCCCGTCGGGCTAAGAGGCGGCGTAGGCGCACAGGAAGGTGTCGGTCGCGGCGCGGGCGAGGGAGCGCAGCTCGGTGTCGGGGACCTCGCGCGTGGCCAGCCGGGATCGCCGCTCCATCGGGCCGGTCAGCAGGGCCAGGAACTGCTCGCCGGCCCGGTCGGGGTCACCGATGTTCAGTCGACCGCCGAGCGCGAGCCGAGCCAGACGGTCCGCAAGGGCCTCGTGCAGGCGCTCCGCGCCGTTCCGCTGGAAGTCGTCCAGCAGGTCGGGGAAACGAGCGGCTTCGGCATGGAGCAGCCAGCGCAGCGCCTGGAAGTCCGCGCAGCAGTGGCTGCGCAGCAGCCAGTACCCGGCGTTCTCCAGCGCATCGCGCACCTCGCCGTCCGGCTCGCGCAACCATTCGAGCGCGGCCAGCGCGTCGGCCGTCGTGCGCCCGACGGCCGCCTGCATCGCCTCACGGAAGAGGGTTTCCTTGTCGCCGAGGTGGTTGTACACGGTGGGCTTGGCCACGCCGGCCTCGGCCGCGATCTCCCGTACGCACGACTGCCCGTACCCGTCCCGAGCGAAGGTCCGAAACGCGGCTTCGAGGATCGCCTGCCGCTTGTCGATGCGCCCGCGTGACACGGTGCGCCTGCTCGCTTCTGGGGTTCTGGCTCCGTTCACCCCGTCATAGTACCGCCAAGGACCGCTTACTGAACCGCCGGGTTCAAAGAGATGACTCAGGTGGTTGCAGAGCACCGCCGTTCATGGCTAGGTTGAACCATGCGGTTCAAATTATTTCACCTTGCGTGCAACGGAGTGGGGAGACATGTCTCAAGTCAGGGATGACCGCCTGGATCCCGCCCTGCTGCGGCTGATCGGCGTGACTCTGCTGGGCGGGATCATGGGGATCCTCGACAGCACCATGGTCACCGTCGCGGCGGACACACTCGCCGAGGAGTTCCACAGCTCCCTGAGCGCCATCAGCTGGGCCTCGACCGGCTATCTTCTCGCGCTCACCGTGACCATCCCCATCACCGGTTGGGCCGTCGGCCGGTTCGGCGTCAAGCGGCTCTGGCTCTTCGGGCTCGTCGTCTTTCTTGCGGGGTCGCTCGCCTCCGCGCTCGCCTGGGACATGGCGAGCCTGATCGGTTTCCGGGTCCTCCAGGGCATCGGCGCCGGCGTGGTCGACCCGCTGGTGCTGGTCATCCTCGCCCGGGCGGCCGGGCCCAGCCGGGCCGGACGCGTCATGGGAATGATGGGTGTCGTGCTCTCGCTCGGGCCCGTCCTCGGTCCCGTTCTGGGCGGCATCGTGCTCCAGGGCCTGGGATGGCGCGCGATGTTCTACATCAACCTGCCCATCGGCATCATCGCCGCCCTGCTCGCCCTGCGGGTCATCCCCTCCGAGCCTGCCGGTGAGCACAAGTCCCGGGCACCGCTCGATGTCCTCGGCGCCGCGCTGCTCGCTCCAGGCTTCGCGGCCACCGTGTACGCGCTCACGCAGGCGGGCGAGAAGGCCACGTTCGGCACGCCCACGGTGCTCGTCCCACTGGCCGCCGGCCTCCTCCTGCTCTTCGTGTACGTCCTCCACGCGCTGCGCGCCCGGCGCACCGAGCCGCTGATCGACGTCCGTCTCTTCACCAGCCGTAGCTTCGCCGCCAGTGTCACCGTGCAGGGTCTCGTGGGTCTGGGCACGTACGCCGGCCTCTTCGCCCTGCCCCTCTACTACCAGGTGATCCACGATCACGGGGCTCGCGCTGCGGGACTGCTGGTGGCGCCGCTCGGCATGGGCTCGGCGCTCGCGATGCCCCTCGCCGGACGGCTGAGCGACAAGCTCGGCGCACGCAAGCTGGTCCAGGGCGGGGCGGTGCTGGCCGCGGCCGGCGCGGTCGTCCTCACCCGCCTCGGCGACGGGAGCAGCGAAGTCTGGTCCGCGCTGGCCGCGTTGGCCATCGGCCTGGGTCTGGGAGCCGTGGGCGCACCGACCATGGGGTCGCTGTACCGAACGCTGCCGCCGGAGAAGGTGCCGCAGGGCAGCTCCGTGCTCTACAACCTCAACCAGCTCGGCGGGGCGCTCGGTGTCGCCTGTGTCGCCCTGATTCTCGCCGCCGCCGGCACGGGCGGGGTCGCGGGGAGCGGCATCAGCGGCTTCCAGCACGCTTACTGGTTCGTCTTCGCCGTTGCCGTGGTGATCCTGGTCGCCAGCCCGCTGCTCCCCGGGCGCCCGGAGGCGGCCCCGGCCCCGGCAGAGGCCTCCGGCAGCGAACCGCGCCAGGCGCTCGTGGAGTGAGAGTGGGGCACGCGGTCTTCTTCAGCATCGATTGCTGAGGGTGGCTCAGCGGTGAGAGGCCGGAGACGCTCCATGCGTCCCCGGCCTCCGTCGTCCCTGGCGGGGCCCGCCAGGCACCCGGGGAGGCGAGGACGCAGCAATCGTCCGGCGCGTACCCGGGTGGTGCGGCACATCACCGAGAAGGTCAACCTTAGTGATATCGACGGCGACTGTGTGGCCTGCGCATGTAACGCTTCCCTGGGCAGCGCCACAAGAGCTCGGACGGAGGAACGTATGTGCCCGGTCCCTCGTGTGCACATACCGCGCAGAGCCATCGCGACAGCGCATCGGCGCCCACTTTGCCCGTGTCCGCGTACCCGGCCACAGGAGAGCAAGTGCAGGTATCCCGGCTGACAGCACAACACTCCTACTCAGACATTCCGAGCCCTTGCGTCCCCCTGTCGAGCGCCTCGTGGAACTTCCTCGTGGTGGACAGCGACGAGAGCGCGGGGCACGATCTGGCCCAGCGTTTGCAAAGGCACCGGCATCAGGCACGCGCCGTCACCACGGGGGGTGCCGCCCTGCGGGAGCACGCCGGTGCCGAGGTGGTGCTCCTCAATCTCGACCTGCCGGACCTGGACGGTCTGGAGGTGTGCCGGACCATTGCCACCACGTGCAACACACCCCTTCTCGCGATCACCGAGCACGGCAGTGAGCTCGACTGTGTCCTGGGGCTCCAGGCCGGAGCGGACGACTATCTGGTGAAGCCGTACGGCTTCCGGGAACTCCTGGCCAGGGTGGAGGCGGTGATGCGGCGGGCCCGTCCTGCTCCGGCACCCCGGCCCAGCGCCCGGCTGGGCCCATTGACCATCGATCAGGCCACGCGCGTCGTCCGGCTGCACGGCCGGACCGTTGCCCTCACCCGCAAGGAGTTCGACCTGCTCCACCTCCTGGCCTCCTCGCCCGGGGAGGTCGTCCCCAGGTACCACATCCTTCAGCGGATCTGGCACGACACCGACATCAGCCGCAGTCGCACCATCGACACCCACGTCAACAGTTTGCGGAGAAAGCTCGGTTCAACAGAGTGGATCACCGCGGTCAGGGGTGTGGGCTTCCGCCTCGTGCAGGCATAGAGCCGCCACCGCTCACTGCGCCGAGGAGGCCGGCCACCGGCGCCGCGCGGGGACCCTCGACCTCCCCGGCCTCCTCGGCGCCCCGTCGGCCCGTTCCCACGGCTACGGGCGCTCACGTCGCTGCGCCTTCGGCGCGAGCCAGGCACTCCTCCAGGAAGGCGAGAACGCGCAGATGGTATCCGCGGGCGGCGCGGCCGAGGCTGATGTTGTGTCCGGCAGCCGCCACATGTTCGGTACGCACCAGGGGCGCGGCCATCCGGCCCGCCATCGCCCGTACCGTCTGCTCGTCGCACCGCCACCAGCGTTCGTGCTCGGCGAAGGTGAAGCGTGCCGGAACCCGTACCCGGCGCGCGACTTCGGGGTAAATGCGCGGCCAGTCGGGTATCTCTGCCGCTTCATGGGCGGGGATCGGGGCGACGAGCCGCTCGGCCGACCGGAAGGTGCGGGGCGGGTACAGGGAGAGCGGGCCCCAGTGCAGACCGCGCGCGCGGCGTATGCCCTCGCCGGTGCGGCTCTCCGGAGGGACGGCCCAGCGGTCGCTGATGCCGGACACGTCCACTCCCAGCAGGTCCCCGCCCTCCCAGCCGGCCGCGGTGGCGAGTGCGACCTTGCCGCCCAGCGAGTGGCCGACCAGGAAATAGCCCCCGCCTGTCGAGTACTGCCGACCGTGGGCGGCCAATGCCTGCCGGATGTGCTCCGCCTGCGCGGTCAGGCCGAGTCCTTCCGGCACCTGTGGGGCCGAGCTGCCGTAACCGGGACGGTCCAGCGCGAGCGCCGCACAGTCACAGGCGGCGGCGAGCGAGAGGAGGGAGGTGGAGACGTCTGCCCGGCCGTGGAAGTACCCGGCGCGCATCCCTGCCCCGTGCAGCGCCACGAGCACGGCACGAGGCGGAACGTCGCGTGGCACGGCCAGCAGTCCGGAGAGGGTGAGACCCCCCGCATCCAGCTCGACGGCCTGTACCAGGTCATCCGTGGCGGCCACGGGGGCGTCCGGGGACAACGGCGGCTGGACCACGGGAACTCCGTATCGTCTGGTTCCGGGAGTGCTTACGGGGCACCGGTCCCCGAACGCCCGGTGCGGTGCCCGGCCCCCATGGGCAGGACCGGGCATCGGTGCCGCCTCGGCGGTCTGTTCAGCGGGAGAGCAGTTCCCGGGTGCACTCATCGAGCCTGCGCGCGTCGTGAAGGTCGAAGGACTTGTCCCGCACGCTCATCGGGCGTCCCTCGACGAGGGCGCTCAACGGTTCGGCGGGAGGCGCGTAGAGCGCCTCGACGATCGGCACGATTCCGGCGGCGACGGGCTTCGCCACCCGCTTCATCATGTCGATGTGCCGCTGCGTCGCCGCGTCGTATTCACCGGAGAAGCTGGTCGAGACGGAGCCGGGGTTGATCAGGACGTAGCGGGTGCGGTCGGCCGCGTGCTTGTCCGCGAAGGCCGCGCCGAGCAGGTCGTTCGCCTTACCGGCCTGCATCTGGGCGACGAGCCCGTCATAGCCGCGGGTGAACTCCAGGTCGTCCCAGTGGATTTCCCCCACCGGGGAGCCCGGCCCGGCCACGTTCAGGATGACCGGCTGCTCGGCCTTCTCCAGGAGGTCGCGCAGTCCGTGGCACAGCAGGTATCGGCTCAGGTAGAAGAGCGCGAAGGTGGCTTCGTGCCCCTCGGCGGTCTCCCTCCGGCGCGAGAGGTAGTGGCGCGCGCAGAGCACGAGGGCGTCCACGGCCGGGTACGCGTTCTTGACCTCCGTGATGACCCGCTCGTTCTCGCTGATCAGGCTGAGGTCGGCGCGGATGAAGGAGGCGCGCTCCTGCACGCCCAGCTCCGCGGCGGCGGACAGGAAGGACTTGCCCTTCCCCTCGTCACGCCCGACGACGGTGACGGCGTCCCCCCGTTCCAGACAAGCGAGCCCGGTGGCCCGTCCCATCCCGTCGGTCCCGCCCTGGATGACGATGTGCTTCACCGGCATTCTCCTCGTTCTCGTAGCTCGACGCGGCGCTGTGAGGCCGTACCTCAACCTAGAGACCCCCGCACCCTTTTCACAACCGGTGTAAACATTTCTTTGAACCGTGCGGTTCATATTGAATGTTTGACCGGTATCGCCGAAGGAAGCGGGATCCTCTCCGGACGGGTCGACGGCTCATCTGCTCACGCCTGCCAGGACGGGCGGCATCCGGAGGTCTGTGGGCCCCGGACCAGGCGCCGGCGGGGTCGCCTCCGTTTCTCTCACCCGCAACGACCGGCACAGGGCCAGGCGGACGAGGTCGGGGACGGCGTGGGCCGGGTCCTCACCGCACTCGCGCAGTTCCAGAAAGTGCGAGGAGCTCAGGGACTCCACCAGGTGACCCAGGTCCCCGGCGCAAAGCCCCGAACGCTCCATGGCAGACGACAGCTCCGCTTCCCGCACCGGACCGGGCAACCGGCAGAGCAGCGCGAGCAGTTCGCGCTCCGGCTCCGGGAGCCGCAGATGGGCCTGCCCCAGTCGGGCGAGGAAGTCGCTCTGCGGTCCCTGGAGGAGCCTCAGCCGCTCCTCCTCGCGCCGCGCCCGGCGCAGCAGGCTGCCGACCGACAGATCCGCCCGTGCCGCAAGCCGCTCCCCCAGCGCCCGCAGCGCGAGGGGCAGTCCGCCGTAGAGCCGGGCCAGCTCCGCCGCCTCCTGCTGCTCCCGCGCGATCCGCTCCTCCCCGGCCACCTTGCCGAGCAGGGCAACCGCCTCCTCGCGCGGCAGCCCCGCCAGCGGAACCCGGGTGACCGCGCCGGGCAGCCCTTCCAGGCGCCAGCGGGAGGTGATCAGCACGGCGCAGCCGGGGCTGCTGGGCAGCAGTGGTCGTGCCTGCTGTGGGCAGTACGCGTCATCGAGCACCACCAGCATGCGCCGCTGCGAGGTCCAGCTGCGGTAGAGCCGGGCCAGGTCCTCCACCCCCTCCGGCAGCCACTGTCCGGGATGCCCGGACGACAGCAGCAGTGAGGTGAGCGCCTCCCGGGGCGAGACGGCGCTGCCGTCGGGACGGTGCAGCGTCGCGAACAGCTGCCCGTCGGGATAGCGGGAGCGCATCCGGTGAGCGGCCTGCACGACGGTCGCCGTTTTACCGGCGCCCACTCCGCCCATCACCACCACGACCCGTACCGCCGCGGTGTCGCCGGCCTCCGGGCCTCCCGGCCCGGCTGCCGCGACGACGCGGGCCAGCTCGCCCCGTCGTCCGGTGAAGTCGGCTGTGAGCGGCGGGAGTTCCGCGGGCGCCACGGATCCCGCCAGGCCCACGGAGAGCCGACTCGCCTCCACGGTCTGCGGCGCGGAACGCGGCTCGGGCACCAGGGCGTCCTCCAGCACCCCCTGATGCAGCTCCCGGATCTCGGCCGAGGGCTCCAGGCCGAGCTGCTCGACCATGGCGGCGCGCAGCCGCCGATAGGCATCGAGAGCCGTCTGCCGGTGCCCCGAGCGCACCGCGGCCCGCATCAACTCCCCGGTCAGCACTTCGTTCAGCGGATGATCGAGCACCAGCCCCTTGAGCTCGCTGAGGAGTTCACGGTGCCGTCCCAGCTTCCGCTCGGCCTCTATGCGCTGCTCCAGCGCGCTCATGCGCAGATCTTCCATCCGGGCTCGCTGGGCGGAGAGCAGTGGCCCCACCGCGGTACCCGAGAACGCAGGCCCCCGCCACAGGGTGAGCGCCGCGCGAGACGCCTCGGCCGCTTCTTCGGCCCGGCCCGCCCGCAGCGCGTTCCTTCCCTGAGCACACAGCTCCTGGAAGCGCCACAGGTCCAACTGCGCGGGCTCCAGCCGGATCCGGTATCCACGTGGCTCCGTCTCCACACGTGCCCCGCCTCCACCACCGTTCCGGAGCGCCTTGCGCAGGTGATAGATGTGCGTCTGCACGGTCTTCCGGGCGAGCTTCGGCGGGTTCTCCCCCCACAGCTCCTCCACCAGGCTGTCCATCGGCACCATCTGGTTGGCGTGGACGAGCAACAGGGACAGCACCTGACGGCTCATGGGAAACGCGGGCTCGCAGGGGCCACGGTCCCCTCGGACCTCCACCGGACCAAGAACGGCAAAATGCATGAGCTCCCCGATGTGAATTCCTGATATCGCCCGCGAGGTATGCGGGCGAGGGGCGCGGGACACCGTGTGCCGACCGCGCCCACCAACTCAGACGGCCGGCCCGGACAACGTCAGGCAATGGGTGTAGCGGGCCCCCGCGTCACCCCCGCCCGCCGCTTCGAGCAGCGGCTCGATGACCTCATCGATATGGTCGGCGGCCTCCTTCTCCGAGGCCCATTCGGAAAGCACCAGCACGCTGCTTCCGTCAAGGCTCACATGAAAATTGGCGGCGATGGCACCCGGGTAGGCGCGCTCCTCGCCCTCCGTCTCCTCTTCCGCGGCCAGCAGCCCGTCGATCCACTGCCGGGCGGCCTCCGCCCCGGCCATCGGGAAGACCGCGGCCGGGAAGCACCGGGGCACCGGTTCCGGTTCGGTGAGCGCCCCGCCGCGCACCACGCGGTAGAGCTGGAACGGCACGGCACCCTGGGGCGATGTGCCCGCCACGCCCCCGCCCGACGCCGGGCGGGAGATACTGCGCTCCTCCCCCAGCGACGTATCCAACGCCGTGCGGGAGGTCCACTGGGCGTAGGTGAGCACCGACTTCTCGTCCGTACTGCGGTAGCAGCTGGCCGAGAGCAGCTCGCCGGGCCAGGGAAGCGACCGCCAGTGCTCGGCAATCCCGTCGAGAACGGACTGCTGCGTTTCACGCCCCTCGGCGACAATCACCTCCACAAGCACCGCCTCGACATCCGGCCGATCAATCACCGGAAGGGGACCAGAACTCTGGGACATGGCCAGCTCCTCATCACAAAAGGGGCCCGCAGCATGCTGCGGATTCCATACTGGGCGGAAGCGCCACGTTTTCCAATGGCGCCCCGATGAAATTTTTCCGGGGAAGAACAGACACCGTGCAATTCCGTGCACGAGTGTCAAATAAATGTCAGATCACCTGCACAGGAGCGCCAAGGGCGCTCCGGAACCGACGGCTGCGGCTCAGCGGCCGGTACCGCAATACAGGTGGTACCGCTTGAACCCGATGGGCCGCACTCCGGGGACAGCGCCGCTGACCCGCCGGGTGATCACGTGCGCAGCGCTGTCCAGGAACGCCTGGTGCGCCGCGTCCGACGTCCACTCCGCATAGTTGAGTACTCGTGTGGTGTCGACACTGACGTGGAAGTTGGCGGACAGCATGCCCGGGGGCTGCTCCGCTGCGGGGCCGTCGAGCGCGGTCAGCAAATTGCCGATCACCTTGTCCTGCCGCTCCGCCCCGTCCACGTCGAAGGTGGCGACCACCATGCAGGCCGGAGGCCCGGCGGTGCCCTGCGCCACCACGCTCGCGCGCAGGCGGTATTCCACCGCGCCGCCGCTCGCCGGCCCGGACAGCGCCTCCGTGAAACGCCGGTGGGCGTCCCGGTCGGCACACTGCACGTAGGTGAGGACGGTGTCCCCCTCGGTACTCAGATAACAGCTGGCGGAGAGGACTCCGGCGGGCCAAGGGCTGTTGCGCCACGCCTCCCCTATCCGTTCCAGCACGGTCTGCGCGGTGGCCGGGCCCGGGACATGGTGCAGGCCGACGAAGACTGCCGCCGCATCGGGGCGCCGGACATCCGGTATTGCCGGGGAACCCGCATCGCTCATTTCGCTGCTCCTCTCCGTTCGATGCATGCAGGGCGCCGTGCGCTCACCGCGGGTACGGGGACTCGGCGCGGGCCCGACGCAGCACCTGCCCCCACCACACCAGTTCGTCGAGCATCACCTTGGCCGCCGTATCGCCGGCCTCCGAGCCGTCCAGCCGCCCGTCCTCGGTGGTCTGTTCCCAGGCGTTGTGGAAGCTGACGCCGTCACGCACGGTGAGTGCGTGCAGCTCGGCAAAGACCTGGCGCAGCTGCTCGACGGACCGTAGCCCGCCGCCCATTCCGCCGTAGGAGACGAAACCGGCCGGCTTGGCCGCCCATTCCTCGAGGAACCAGTCGAGGAAGTTCTTCAACGCGGCCGGGAAGCCGTGGTTGTACTCGGGGGTGATCACGACGAATGCGTCCGCCGCGGCGAGCCGGGCCGCCAGCTGCTCCCGCCGACGGCCGTCGTCCTCGTGCAGCGTTCCGGCGAATCCGGGCATGGCCAGCGGCAGCGGGTGCTCCTTGAGGTCGATGAGGTCGACTTCGAGGTCGGTCCGGGTGCGCGCCAGGGCGAGGAACCACTCGGCGACGGCGGGACCGAAACGGCCGTCACGGACGCTGCCGAGGAGGACGACGAGGCGCATGGGACTCCTGTACACGAAACAGCCTTTCGAAGTGGCGTGCGGGGTGGGTCGGGTTCAGGCGGATGGCGCCGCGGCACGCGGACCGGACAGCGCGGCGAGCAGACCGGCACCGGCGACGGCGGTGAGCAGCACCAGCGCGGGCCGAATGCCGTCACTCGTGGTCAGCAGCAGCGCGGTCAACGGCAGCACGACGGCACCGCCGAGCTGCACCCCTGTCTGATACAGCGGTACGGCCCGGCCTCGCAGGGCCGACGGGACGGTCGCCGTCGCCTGCATGTTGAGTGCGGCGAAGGCGAGCACGAAGCCGGCCTCCACGAGCACCAGCGCGGGCAGGACGGCCGTCCAGTAGGAGGGATCACCGGCCCGCCAGGCGTAGTGGGCACAGCCCAGGAACGGCGCGAACGCGCCGAGCGCGATGAGCCGCCCCGTCCCCGCACGGGCGACCAGCCGCCCCGCGAAGGGCACCGTCGCCATCAGCGGCACACACGCCGGCAGCAGCGCCAGGGCGCACTGCCAGGGCGGCCAGCCCAGGCGCTGCTGGAGCTGGAAGGTGACGAGCAGCAGCAGGCCGGCGTAAGTGCCGTTGAGGCTGGCCGCCCCGGCGGCGGAGCGCAGGAGCGGGCCGTTGCGCAGCACCGCGGCCGACCGGGTCCGGACGTCTCGCCCGGCCTCGGGATCGGCCGGGATCTTCCGGGCCGCGAAGGCCAGGAGGGTGAGAGCGACGGGTGCGGGGAAGCAGAATGTCCAGCGCCAGCTCCACGTCAGCAGTGCGGCCGAGAGGAGCAGGCCGGCGGTGAATCCCGTGGCGCCGAACATGGAGTAGACGGAGATCGCCTTGCGCTGCTGCGGGCCTTCCCGGTAGACGGTGGAGATGATGGCGAGCCCGGAGGGCGCGGTCAGCGCGGCACAGGCGCCCTTCACCACACGGGTGGCGATGAGCAGTGGTCCGCTGTCCACCATCCCGCCCGCCACCGAGGCGGCGGCGAAGACCGCCATCGCGACGAGGTAGGTGCGGCGTCTCCCCCACCGTGCCGCGAGGCGGTTCCCCGCGAGCAGCAGGGCTGCGAAACCCAGGGCGAAACCGCTCATGAGGCACTGCACCGCGAGCAGGGACAGGCCGAGGTCCTCGCCCACCGTGGGCAGGGCCAGCAGCACCACGGACACCTCGACCGCGTCGAGAAGCATGTTCCCGGAGAGGATGAACAGCAGGGCTAACCGGCCCCTGCCGCCCCGCTGCCCCGTGAGTTCCGGTCCGTCCGTCGGCGCGGTCGCGCGGCGGTCTGCCGTCATCGCCGCCTCACCGCCACGCGCGGGGGTTCACGAACACGGCCATACGCTCCGGCCTGCGCCAGGACGGGCCGGGCCACTCGGCCCGGCAACCGTCCCCGGCCGTGGCGTCGCCCGCGCGGGCCAGGAGCACCGCGGTGAGCGCGGCGAGTTCCTCCTCGTTCGGGTCTCCCTTCTCGACGCGGAGCAGAACCGCATCGTGCACAGCTCCGTTCATCGCCCGTGCCTCCATCACTGCGGTGGGTTGCCGTGCTTGCGGCGCGGCAGGTCGGACTCCTTGCGGCGGAGCATGGCGAGCGAGCGGATCAGCACCGTCCGGGTCTCCCGCGGGTCGATCACGTCGTCCACCAGGCCGCGTTCGGCCGCGTAGAAGGGGTGCACCAACTCCCGCTTGTATTCCTCGATCTTCCGCCGGCGCGTCGCCCCGGGGTCCTCCGCCGCAGCGATCTCCCGCCGGAACACCACGTTGGCGGCGCCCTCCGCCCCCATCACGGCTATCTCGTTGCCGGGCCAGGCGAGCGCGATGTCGGCGCCTATGGAGCGGGAATCCATCACGATGTACGCGCCGCCGTACGCCTTGCGCAGCACCACCGAGACCCGGGGGACCGTCGCGTTGCAGTACGCGTACAGCAGCTTGGCTCCGCGCCGGATGATGCCCTCGTGCTCCTGGCGAACGCCCGGGAGGAAGCCCGGCACGTCGACCAGGGTGACGATCGGGATGTTGAACGCGTCGCAGAACTGGACGAAGCGGGCGCCCTTCTCGGAGGCCGTGATGTCCAGTACCCCGGCGGTCGCCGCGGGCTGGTTGGCGACGATGCCGACCGTCTGACCGTCCAACCGGGCCAGGGCACACACCAGGTTGGGTGCCCAGGCGGCGTGCACCTCCATGTACTCGCCGTCGTCCACCAGTTCCTCGATCACCGCCCGGACGTCGTAGCTCCGGCCGGGATCTGCCGGGACGATGCGGGTCAGTGCCTCGCAGAGGCGGTCGGCGGGATCGACGCCCGGCACCGCGGGAGGCAGTTCCCTGTTGTTGGCGGGCAGCAGGGAGAGCAGATAGCGCACCTCACCGAGGCAGGTCTCCTCGTCGTCGTGGACGAAGTGGACCACGCCCGAGGTCGTACCGTGGACATCCGCGCCGCCCAGGCCGTTCTGCGAGATCTCCTCACCGGTGACCGCCTGCACCACGTCGGGCCCGGTGATGAACATCTGGGAGATGTCGCGCACCGCGAACACGAAGTCGGTGAGCGCCGGGGAGTACGCGGCACCTCCGGCGCACGGCCCGAGCATCACGCTGATCTGCGGGATGACGCCGGAAGCCCGCGTGTTGCGGCGGAATATGCCTCCGTAGCCCGCGAGTGCGGACACGCCCTCCTGGATCCGGGCTCCGGCGCCGTCGTTCAGGGAGACCAGCGGGGCGCCCGCTGCGATGGCCATGTCCATGATCTTGTGGATCTTCTCCGCGTGTGCCTCGCCGAGCGCCCCGCCGAAGATCCGGAAGTCATGTGCGAAGACGAAGACCGTCCGGCCCTCGACCGTGCCCCAGCCGGTCACCACCCCATCGGTGTGCGGGCGCTTCGCCTCCAGGCCGAAGCCGGTGGCCCGGTGCCGGCGCAGCGGCTCCACCTCGGTGAAGCTCCCCTTGTCGAGGAGGCAGTCGATCCGCTCCCGCGCGGTGAGCTTTCCCTTGGCGTGCTGCCGTTCGGTCGCTCTGGGGTCGGGTCCCTCCCGCGCCAGCTCCTTGATCCGGTTCAGTTCATCGAGCGGTCCGGTGTGCGTCGGTTCCGCGGTCACTGCTCACCTGCTTTCTTCCGTCGGCGCACGGGGTCACCACGCCAGCCTCTGACCGGCCGGGGAACCGTCCTCCCCCACGAAGGCGGCGGTCGGTCCGTCGTCGCCGAGCGTCGCCAGCAGCGCGGGGATACGTGCGCCTTGTTCCGGGGTCAGGTGCCCCCGACGGCCATTGATGTCGGTGGCCACGAAGCCCGGTGAGACGGCGTTGACGAGAATGCCTTCCGCGCGCAGTTCGTTGGCGTACGTGATGGTGACGGCGTTGAGGGCGGCCTTGGAGGTGTTGTAGTCGAGCACCGCGGGAAAGACCCCCGGGGGAAAGACGCCGGTGGGGTCTTCCAGGGCCGCGGCGTGCGTGAGCGAGCCGAGCACGCTGCTGACGTTCACGATCCGTGCCGCACCGGAGCGGCGCAGCAGCGGCAGCATGGCGTTGGTCACGGCGATCACGCCGAAGACGTTCGTCTCGTACGTCCTTCGGACGTCGTGCACCGAGGTCCGGCTCGGCGGCGCCTGCGGGGCGCCCGTGCCGGCGTTGTTCACGAGGGCGTCGAGGTGCCCCTCCGCCTCGCCGATCCGCTCGGCCGACGCGGCGATGGATGCCTCGTCGGTCACATCGAGGCGTACGGCGTGCACGTCGAGCCCCTCGGCACGCAGTGCGCGCTCGGCCTCCTGGCCGCGGTTCTCGTCCCGGGCCCCCAGGTAGACGCGGAGGCCCATTTCGCCGAGACGGCGCACGGTGGCATATCCGATGCCCTTGTTGGCGCCGGTGACAAGCGCGATGCGTGGGGAGTCGTGGTCCGTCACAGCGTTCCTCCCGCTCATCCGAGAAGGGTCCCGCCGCTGGCGTCGACGAAGGAGCCGGTGATCCAGCGGGCTTCGTCGGTGGCGAGGAAGGTCACCACATCGGCCACGTCCCCGGCCTGGCCGACCCTCTTGAACGCGGAGATCTGCGCCATCTGCTCCACGACTTCCGGGATGTCGAAGGCCGGCCCGCCGTTGTCGGTGATGCCGGGGGCCACGCTGTTCACGGTGATTCGCCGCGGAGCAAGGTGCTTCGCCAGGTGGAGCGAAATCTGTTCCACAGCGCCCTTGGTCATCGAGTACGCCGCCTGCCCGGGCTCGGCGAAACGCGTGAGCGCGGACGAGATATTGATGATCCGGCCGCCGTCGGGCATGTTCTGCGAGGCGCGCTGCACGATGAGGAACGGGGCGATCGCGTTCACCGCGAAGTACTGCTGGAGCTGCTCCGCCGTCACGTCCTCGGGCGCGGTGCCCTGCGAGGTGGTGACCGCGGCATTGTTGACGAGGATGTCCAGCGCTGTCTCCCCCCTGCGCTCCTTCAGCCCCCGCTCCAGCCCCACGAACAGCTCGTGGACATCGCCGGGGACCCCGAGCTCCGCGCGGACCGCGAAAGCCCGGCCGCCCTCCTTCTCCACCTGCGTCACGGTCTCCCGTGCGGCATCGTCGTTGCTCGCGTAGTGCACCACGACCAGGGCGCCCTCGCGGGCCAGCCGGATGGCGATGGCCCGGCCGATGCCCCGGCTGGAGCCGGTGACCAACGCCGTTTTCCCTGTGAGCCTGTCCATGGTGGGCCTTCCGTGTGTCGTCGAGCGCTTCAGGGGGGCTGTGGAGCGGGAGCCGCGGCGGACCGTGGGAGGTGCGGGCGGGGAGTCCAGGCCGCTGATCATCCGGGCCAGGTGACGGCGTACGGGCTCCTTCTCCAGCAGCTCTCCGAACACCTCCCGCAAGCCGTCCAGCTCGGATCCGCCGAACAGCAGCTGGGCCTGTGCCTGGATGTTGGCGAGGGTGCGGGCCCCGGCGGGATGCCGCTCGCTCTGGTAGGCGTCGAGTGCCTCGTCCGTGCAGCCGCCCGTGACCCGCGCGGCGAGCCGCGGCCCCAGGGCCGCGGCGTCCTGGAGCCCGAGGTTGAGGGCCTGGCCGCCCACCGGCATCTGGACGTGGGCGGCGTCACCCGCCAGGAAGACGCGCCCGTTGCGGTAATGGCGAGCCTGTCTGCGGGAGTTGTCGAAGGAGTCGAGCCAGACGGCCGTACCGGCGCCGATGTCCTCCCCGGTCACCCGCGCCCAGGCCGCCGCGACTTCCGCGAACTCGGGCGCACGGCCGAGGTGTGAGGGCGGGCGGCTGTTGTCGTGCACCATCAGCCGGGTGGTGCCGTCGGCGCGCCGGTAGGCGGTGGCGGTACCACCCGGATACCGGCGCAGGCGCCGGTCCGGGAGGGAGATGCCCCGCACATCGGCGCGGAGCATCTCCCGGGTGGCGTCCTCCCCCACCATCTCGAAACCGGCGAGGCGCCGCACCGTGCTGTGTTCACCGTCGCAGCCGACCAGGTAGCGGGCGGTGCACCGCCGGGAGGTGCCGTCGGGGCCGGATGCCTCGACGGTCACCCGGTCCGCGCCCCGGGTCAGTCCCGTGACCTGGTGGCCGCGACGTATCTCCGCGCCCTGCTCGGTCGCCCACTCCTCCAGGAGCGGCTCCAGACGACTTTGCAGGCATTCCCACTGCCCCGCGTACGGGTGATCCGGGTCGGCCTCGTCGAGAGGGAGCGGGAGGCCGCCGAAATGACCGCGCCCCCCGTCCGGCAAGGAGCCCAGGCGGTCCAGGATGCCCCGCTCCGCGAAGATCTCCATGGTCCTGGCATGCAGGATCGAGGCCCGGGATTCCCCGGTCGGTCCGGGGAGCCGCTCCAGGACCAGGGTGCTCGCTCCCCCGGCGCTCACCTCTCCGGCCAGCAGCAGCCCGGCCGGGCCGGCTCCGACCACCAGGACATCGGCTTCGGTCCCCGCTGCTGGCGCCATCGCTCAACGCCGCGCTTCCGCGAACGTCTTGGCGTGCCCCAGCGTCGCCCGGCTGTTGGCGCCCAGTGCTTCGCGGAGGAAGGCCCGGGCCTCCGGAACTCCGGCATCCGGGCCGAGGATCCGGGCGATGTTCGCGGTGTTGACGACGACGGTGTGCTGGGAAGTGGCGTCGGTGATGCCGTCGCCCCGCTCCTGGAACCGCCAATGACCGGTGTGCAACGACATCAGCGCGGGCAGCGTGGTCTGCTTGTACGCGATGCCGTGGTGCGGGAAGCAGACCCGTACCGACTCGGTGGTGTGCGTGGAGCCGTCCTTGGCGACGGTGTCCATGCGGAGCTTCTGCACACCCGGGGTGTCCTCGGTGAGCCGGACGCTGGAGACGTGCGGCAGGCGCTCGACCCACAGCTGGGCCTCGTTGATGAAGTCGTACGCGTCCTTGGCCGAACCCGCGATCTCCACGCTGTCCTCGAACGAGAGGGTCAGCTCGGCGGAGTTGGCGGCCAGCTCCACGTTCTCCCGCAACGCGGCCAGCTCGGTGCGGCTGTTGCGGTCCACCGCCCGGTCGATCCAGGCAAGTCCGTCCGGGTCGTCGTCGACGGCGCGGTAGCTGTGGAGCAGGCGCACCCGGCACTGCCGCTCGCCCCGCGGTTCCAGGATCCAGGTGCCGCTCATCCGGGCCACCGGCGGGGCGGAGACCTCCTGCGCGAATTCGATGCGCCGGTTCTCCGGATCCAGCCGACGGCGCGACGTCCAGTTCTTCGCCTCGCCGTTGGCGGTGGCCCAGATGCGGATGCGCTCCTCGTTGCCGTTCTTCTCCACGTGGTCCACGTAGACGGACGGCGGAAAGAGCCGGGGCCAGTTCTCCACCTCGGCGAGGAGACGGTAGACGTCCTCCGCCGGGGCGGCCACGGTGATCTCGTGCTCGACCTCGCGTGTCATCTGCACGGTCTGCTCTGCTGTCATGGTTCAGCTCCTCATGGGTTCCGGCTGCTTACGGCGCGACCAGGGTCAGAAGTTGCCCAGGCCGCCGCAGACGTTGAGGGCCTGCGACGTGATGGAGGCCGCCGTGTCGGAGACGAGGTATCCGACGAGACCCGCCACTTCCTCCGGGGTGGAGTAGCGGCCGAGCGGGATCTTGGCGCTGAACTTCCGCAGGATCTGCTCCTCGTCGGTCCGGTACGCCGCGGCGTACCCCTGGCGCACCCGCTGGGCCATGGGGGTTTCGACGTAACCGGGGCAGACGGCGTTGACCGTGATGCCGGTGGGCGCGAGCTCATTGCCGAGGGCCTTGGTGAAGCCGACCACGCCGTGCTTGGACGCGGAGTAGGGGGCGCCGAGGACGACTCCCTGCTTGCCCGCGGTGGAGGCGATGTTGATGACCCGGCCGCGGGACTTCTCGCGCATGCCACCCGTGTTCAGCACCTCCCGGGTCACCAGGAAAACGCTGTTGAGGTTGGTGTTGATGACGTCGAACCACAGCTCGTCGGCGATGTCGGCGGTGACCCCGCCGCCGCTCCGGCCCGCGTTGTTCACCAGCACGTCGATCGTCCCGAACCGCTCCACGGCCGCCGCCACCAGGCGCTGGACGTCATCCTTGGAGCCCACGTCGGCCGCCGTGCCGTCCACCTCCAGGCCCTCGCCCTGGAGTTCCTTGACCGTGCGGGCCACGGCGTCCTCCGTCCTCGCGCACATGTACACACGGTGTCCGTGCTGCGCGAGAAGCCGGGTGACTGCCAGGCCTATTCCGCTTGTGGCACCGGTCACCAGGGCGACCCGGAAGGTGTTCTCGGTCATGCGTTCTCTCCTGAATGCGTCGGATGCGGCTGCATGCGTCCTGCGGGGAAAGGGGACAGGGATGCGGTCAGGCCCGCTGCTCGATGGCCGCGAGGTGCTCGTTGACGAAAGCGATCAGGGTCCGCGGCGTCCGCGCCTCGGCCAGGGCCTCTTCGTCCAGGGTGATGTCGTACTCGCGCTCGATGCGGCTGCCGGTCTCCAGCATCGCCAGGGACTCGTAGCCCAGCGCTTCGAAATCCGTGTCCAGGATGTCGCCGTCCAGGTCGACGCCCTCGTCCGTGCCCGCGCCGGTGCGCAGGATCAGCTTCAGGTCGTCCAGGGTGAAAACGGCAGCGGGCATGACTGTCCTCCGTGCGACGGTTGAAGTGGGGGAAGGGATGGATCGGGGTGATGCCTCGCGCCTGAAGGGCGGTCACGTGCGTGGTACGCGCACCACGACGGCCGAGTTGAAGCCGCCGTGACCGCGGGCGAGTACCAGCGCGGTCCCCACGGTCGCGGCGCGCGGCGTGTCGACCACCAGGTCGAGGTCGTAGGCGCCGGAGAGCGAGCTGTGCACGGTCGGCGGGATCACGCCGTCCCGGATGCTGAGGCACGCCGTGGCCACATCCAGCGGCGCGGCGCCGGAATAGAGCCGCCCGGTCATGGTCTTGGGCGCGGTGACGGGCACCCCACGCGGGCCGAACACCTTGGTGATCGCCTCCGCCTCGGCACGGTCCAGCCCGGGTACCGCGGCCGCGTCCGCGAAGACGACGTCGACCTCGTCGGGTACGGCGTCGGCGTCCGCCAGGGCCTGCTCGACGGCGCGCTGAAGTGCGGAGCCCCGCCCGCTGCCCGGCCGGGGGTCGAACGTGGCCGAGTGGCCGGCGAGTTCCGCGTACACCTGGCAGGCGCCCCGCTCCCGCGCGTGCCCGGCCTCCTCCAGGACGAGCAGCGCTCCGCCCTCCCCCGGCACGTGTCCGGCCGCCTCGTCGTCGAACGGCAGATAGGCCCGGGTCGGGTCGGTCCCCCGGCTGATCCGGCCGCTCGCCCACTGAGCGACCCAGCCCCAGGGGCAGATGGAGGCGTCGACGGCGCCGGAGACGACGACGGGGGTGCCCCTGCGGATCTGGCGGCGCGCCTGTGCCAGGGCGTCCAGGCCGCCCGCCTGGTCACTGACGACGACCCCGCTGGGGCCGCGCATTCCGTTCCGGATGGAGACCTGGCCGCTGTTGACGGCGTAGAACCAGGCGAAGGACTGGTACGCACTCACATAGCGGCCGCCCTTGCTCCACAGCGCCCTCAGCTCGTTCTGGCCGAACTCGAATCCGCCGGAGTGACTGGCCGTGATCACGCCCATGTCGTACTCGGGCAGTTCCGCCGGCACGATCCCGGCGTCCTGGAGCGCCCAGTCGGCGCCGACCAGGGCCAGTTGGGTCATGCGGTCGGTCTGCGGCAGCAGTCTGCTGGGCAGGTGGTCCTCGGCGGCGAATCCGTCGATCTCGCCCGCCAGCCGGGCCGGATAGCCCGAGGCGTCGAACCGGGTGACCGGGCCGATGCCCCCGCGCCCGGCGAGGGCGGCGGACCAGTACGGCTCCAGGCCCAGGCCGTTGGGTGCTGCCACGCCGAGTCCCGTCACGACTGTGGTGGCATCGTTCATCGTTCGCTCCTGTCGGGCCGGGCGAGCACCACGGCGCTCTGGAACCCGCCGAATCCGCTGCCGACGGACAGCACGGTGTCGATGCGCTGCTCGCGGGCCGTCAGAGGGGTGTAGTCCAGATCGCACTCCGGGTCGGGGGTGTGCAGGTTGGCGGTGGGCGGGACGACGTGGTGCTCCATCGCCAGTGCGGAGGCGGCGAGTTCGATGGAGCCCACCGCGCCGAGGGAATGGCCCACCATCGACTTGATGGAGCTGACGGGGATTTGGTAGGCGGCGTCGCCGAGACTGCGCTTGAAGGCCGCTGTCTCATGCCGGTCGTTCTGCTTCGTGCCCGAACCGTGGGCGTTGATGTAGTCGATCTCGTCGGCGTTGACGCGGGCCTGCGCCATGGCGACCCGGATCGCCTCCGCCATCTCCTTGCCGTCGGGGCGCAGTCCGGTCATGTGGAAGGCGTTGGAGCGGGTCGCGTAGCCCGCCACCTCCGCGTAGATGTGCGCACCACGCCGCCGCGCGCTCTCGGCCGTCTCCAGGACGAAGACGGCGGACCCCTCTCCCAGGACGAAGCCGTTGCGACTGGCGTCGAAGGGCCGCGAGGCGTGCTCGGGGTCGTCGTTCCGCGGTGTGGTCGCCTTGATCGCGTCGAAACACGCCACGGTGATCGGGGAGATCGGCGCGTCCGTCGCGCCCGCGATCATGACGTCCGCCGCCCCCTCCCTAAGCACCTCGGTGGCGTACCCGATGGAGTCGAGCCCCGACGTGCAGCCGGTGGAGACGACCGAGGCGGGACCTTCGGCGCCCACCGCCCAGGCCACCTCCGCCGCGAACGAGCTGGGGGTCATGTAGTCGTACAGGTGCGGCACGGCGTAGGTGTGGTCGACGAGCTCCAGCCGCCCGCCGTCGCTCACCGTGCAGTACTCCTCGTCCAGGCCCATCGTGGCGCCCACCGCGCTGCCGATGGTCACGCCCGTGCGGGTCGGGTCCAGCTGTTCGAAGGGCAGTCCGCTGTCGGCGACCGCTTCGCGCGCGGTGACCACCGCGAGCTGGGCCGCGCGGTCCATGCGCCGGATCTCCTGCGGTGTCAGCCCGGCCGCCTCGGCGTCGAAGTCCACTTCGGCGGCGACCTGCGACCGGAACGGTGCGGGGTCGAAGAGAGAGATCCGGCGGGTGGCGGTACGCCCGTCGGCGAGCAGCTGCCAGAACTCCTTGATTCCCGCTCCGCCGGGGGCGGTGACCCCTATGCCGGTGATGACGACTCGCCGGCCGGTGCCCCCGCTCACTCCGCGCTCCAGTGGTAGAACCGCTGCGCCATCGCGTCGGCGGGCGAACGCCAGGTGGTGGGGTCGTACGCCTGGATGAACGGCTTCAGATCCTGGCTGATCCGTACGAACCGGGGGTCAGTTTTGGCCTCCTCGATCCGCTCTGCGCCGTTCTCCTGCTCGAAGTCCTGCAGGTGGAAGTAGAGCCCCTGGTAGGAGAAGAGCTCGCGCCTCCGGGTGCCCATGCGGTGGGGCATCTCGGTGGCGTCGAACCCGGTGAAGAGGCGGGCGACCTCCTCGGCAGAGCTGAGTTCCATCCGGGCGACGATCAGAGTGCTGTGCATCGTGAACCTCTTTCCTCAAGTCAGGCGGTCCGGCGTGCCGACACCGGCTGCCGGGTGGCCGGGCCGAACCAGCGCTCCAACGCCATGGGAAGGTCGTGGTGGCTGCCGGGCGCCATCCAGGCCACGTAGCCGTCGGGGCGCAGCAGGACGGAACCGATCCCCTCCGGAACGCCGGCGGGCGCCGGCCCCAGCGGGGCTGCGGTGACCACGTCGATCCGGTCCGTCCAGGCGGCGGCACGGCGCCGCAGCTGCGGTGTGTCCTCCAGGTCGAGCAACACCCCGCGACCGGGGCGCAGTAGCTCGGTGCTGGACGTCCGCGTCGTGCCCCGGAGCAGTGCGAGCCGCGGCATCCGCCTGCCCAGCAGGGGGTTGCCGCTGCCCACGTCATAGCGGATGTCCAGGCCGCCGGCCTTGCCCGCGAAGTATCGGGCGACATCCTCGTACTGGTTCAACTCCGTCAGGATGTCGCGCAGCGGCTGCACTTCCTCGCTGCCGAGCAGCAGGAGGCTCTGGGCGCGCGTGTTGACGAGCAACTGGCGTCCGACCTCGTGCCGTTCGTTGTGGTACGTGTCCAGCAGCGCGGGGTTCGCGGTGCCGTGCAGCACGGCTGCGAGCTTCCACCCCAGGTTCACCGAGTCCTGAACGCTGGTGTTCATGCCCTGGCCACCCGCCGGGAGGTGGATGTGGGCCGAATCCCCGGCGAGCAGCACCCGGCCGCGGCGGTATTCGGTGACCTGGCGCGTGGCGTCGCTGAACGCGCTGATCCACACCGGCTCGGCATGCGAGATGTCGATACCGGTGAGCCGCTTCCACGCGTCGGCCACCTCGCCGAACGGCGGCGGGGCGGTGCGGCGCCGGGGCGGGGCGCCGCGCTCGGCGACGATGACGCGGTGGATTCCGCCCTCCAGCTCGGCGACCATCACCATGCCGTCATTGACCCGGTCGGCGACCATGCGCGGTTCGAGATCGACGCCCCGGATGTCGGCGAGGAACAGCTCCGTGGTGGCCGGTGTGCCGGGGAAGTCGAAGCCTGCGGCTTTCCGTACCGTGCTCCGGCCACCGTCGCAGCCCACCACATAGCGTGCGGTGAGGCGCTCCTCCCCCCGCGGTCCGCGCACCCGCACCTCGACCCGGTCCCCGTCGTCCGTCAACCCGAGGAATTCGTGCTCCCGCCGGATGTCGGCTCCCAGTTCGCGGGCCCAGTCCTCCAGCACTGCCTCGGTCACGGACTGCGGTACGACCTTGGCGGCCTTGTCCTCGCCGCCCAGGATTCCGAAGTCCAGGGGAATCCCGCCGAAATGCCCGACACCACTCATCTCGATGTCGCCGAACCGTGGCAACAGCCCGCGCTGGTCGAAGACTTCGACCGTGCGTGGTGTGAGCCCGATACCCCGCGACTGTCCGGAGCGTCCCGCGAGCCGCTCCAGGATCACTACGTCCATCCCGGCCAGCCGCAGCTCTCCGGCGAGCACAAGACCCGCGGGGCCTGCTCCCACGACGATGACGGATGCATCCATCTGCCTCTCCTCAACCGGCGACACGACGAATGCTCAGCTGTCCTTGTGGCCAATGATCAGTACATCGTCCGGAGTGTTCTCGGGCCCCACCGTCTCGGGCCGGAATCCGGCCTCCTTGAGCCAGGAGTGGCATTCACCGACCGCGTATTCACCGCCCCCCGCGGACCACACGAGCATGCTCAGCGCCGCCAGCGTCGCGTACAGCGGCGGCCTGCTGTTGCTCACCATCGGGTCGTAGATGATGACGGCACCGCCGGGCCGAATCGCGGAATATGCGTTGCGCAGCAGTGTGCGCCGGTTATCGGCGCTCCAGTTGTGGAGCACATGACCGAAGATGAGAACGTCGGCCTTCGGGAGCGGATCCTTGAAGAAATCTCCGCCGTGAAAGGCGATGCGTTCCTTCGCCGTCCCGCCGAGAGAATTCATGTAGGCGGCGAAGGCTCCCTCCAGCGGCGGCAGATCGAATACCCCGCCCTCAAGATGAGGATGTTCCCGCACGAGGTGCTGTGCGACATTGCCGCGAGCCCCGCCCACGTCCACGAAGGAGCCGTATCGGCTCCAGTCCAGCGAGCTCACCCGCCGGAGCAGCGGAGTGTTGAGCATGTCCATGCTCTCCAGGAAGGAATCGGTCGCCTCCCGGTCCGCGTACAGCGTGTCGTACGGATTGCCGGAGCGCGCCGCCGGATTCTGCGGGGATCCCGTCCGCAGGGCCGTACCGAGACCGTCCCAGGCCGGGTTCAGCTCACGCTCGCAGAACTGGAGGTAGCCCCCGATGTGAGCAGGGCGCCCACGCACCAGAAACTGCTCCGCGGCAGGCGAATTGCGGAACATGCCGTCCTCGGCCGCTTCGAGAAAACCCATACCGGAAAGGGCCAACAGGAAGTCGCTCGCCCCCGGCATACGGATCCCGAGCCGTTCGCTCACCTGCTCCGCACTGGCCGGTTCTTCGGAGAGCAAGGTGAAGAGATCGAACGACGCGGCGGTCAGCAGAATCCTCGCCTGCCAGTAGCCAGTCAGAACCCCCATGATCTGGCCGGGAGACAGCTCGTCCTTCGCCGAAATGTTCTGGTCACTCATTCGGGGCTCCTCCGATAGCTGACGGGCCACCAGCCGCCGTCCTCGTCTCGACGTACGTGCCGGCTCTCCAGATCCTCACAGCGACCGCCCTTGGAGCGACCAAAAGTCACTCAAAACGAATAGGGCACCGCGCATGCGGAAACTTCCCGTGCCCAGTGGCAGGTATCGCTTGCGAATCGGTCCAACCACGACGACCCGGCTTGCGGAAGCACTGCTGCCGGGTGCCGTCTCGCTGCCGACGGCGGGCCGGATCGGCCGACGGATAATCTGGGGCCGTCGACAGAGATCACAGAGGGGCGGAACACATGGCAGACATCGTGGAGACGGCGGCGCGGAAGGTCTTCCAGCGCTACGACATCGACGGGGACGGCCAGGTCACCGCGGAGGAGTACCGGAAGGTCGTTGCGGAGTTGGAGGGCTCGGAGATCACCGAGTCGCAGGCTCAGGAGCTGATCGACTCCCTCGACACCGACGGCGACCGCAAGATGTCCTTCGAGGAGTTCTGGGCAACCATGAACGGCTGACACCGCCGGGTCCGGCACGTGAAGGTGCCGGACCCGGTCGGCCCGGACCTCGGAAATACGGGAGCCGGCACCCGGCCGCTCAGCCCGCCAGGCCACCGTTCACGGACGCGGTGCTCGCGGAGCTGCGCTCCGGTCGCTGAGGGAGATCATCCGTCCGCCGCCTTCGCGGCCAGGCACTCGAACCAGACCGTCTTGCCGCGCCCGTCCCGGCGCAGCTCGACACCCCAGCGGTCGGTGAGCGCGGCGACCAGCAGCAACCCCCGCCCACCCTCGTCGAGTTCGTCCCCGACGACCATTTTCGGCACGTCCGGACAGCCGTCCGCGACCTCGACCCGCACACCCCCGGCCGGGAGCAGGAAGATGAGCGTCTGACAGCGACGGCCGGGCACGTGCCGCACGACGTTCGCGATCAGCTCGGTCAGCGCCAGCTCCGCCGCGTCGGCCACATCGAGGAGTTCCCAGCCGGTGAGGTAGAGGTGCAGGATGCGGCGCAGATGCCGCGCGGAGTGCTCGCCCACCGCGAAGTCGGCGTGATAGGTCGGCTCGACGCTGTCCGGCGGCGGAGCAGTCACGTGATCCATGTCACCAGAGTGCAGCGGTTTGATTACGCTCGGCTACGTACGGAAACGAACGCCGTGAGGCGTTGAACGCCGGAGGTGCCCCGCCGTGGCCAACATCCATACGCTCGACCCCAACGCTTCCCCACTGGACTATTACGGCTGGGAGTTACGCCGCCAGCGGGAGGCCGCCGGCCTCAAGCAGACCCAACTCGGCGACATCATCTTCTGCACCGGCTCCTTGATCGGCCAGATCGAGACCACGAAGAAGGTGCCCACCCGCGACTTCTCCGAGCGCGTGGACGCGGCGCTCAACACGGGCGGGGTGTTCTCGCGACTGATCGGTCTGGTCCTGCACAGCCAGCTGCCCGCCTGGTTCCAGCCGTACGCGGAGATGGAGGCCAAGGCCGCGTACATTTCCACGTTCCAGTCGCAGGTGGTGTACGGGCTGTTGCAGACGCAGGAGTACGCACGGGCGGTGCTGGCCACCGGCATGCCGGACGACCTCGAAAACCAGGTGGCGGCCCGGATCGAGCGCCAGCGCATCCTGGAGCGGGAACGACCCCCGCTCGCCTGGGCCGTCATCGACGAGGCCGTGCTGCACCGGCCGATCGGTGGCAACGAGGTCATGCGGCGGCAACTGCTCCGACTGTTGGAGTTCGTCGACCACCGCTGGATGCGGATCCGGGTGCTGCCCTTCGCTGCTGGTGAACACGCAAGCCTGGATGGCGCGTTCACCACGATGCGCTTCAACAGTGACCCGGACATCGTCTACACGGAAGACATCGTTTCCGGTCATATGACCGCCAGCCCCGACACTGTCAGGGAAGCCGCGCTCCGTTACGCTCATTTGCGGGCCGCAGCCCTCTCCGTAGAGGAATCTGCGGCGCTGATCACCCGCGTGATGGAGGAGCGTTATGGAGACCGGCCACGACCTGAAGAACGCGCGGTGGCGTAAGTCCAGTTACAGCGGCAGCACCGGCGGCGAGTGCGTCGAGTGCACCGTCACCGGCGGCGCCGCATGGCGCAAGTCCAGCTACAGCGGTACCAGCGGCGGCGACTGCCTCGAAGTGGTCGACGGCCTCCCCTGCGCCGTGCCCGTCCGTGACAGCAAGGACCCGGACGGGCCGGTCCTGACCGTCGGGGCGGACGCCTGGCGGGCGTTCGTGGGCGCGCTCTGAGGTCGTCCGAAGCCTGAACGGCGAAGGGGCCCGGGGGCGACCGACCGACCGTCGCCCCCGGGCCCCTCGTCCTCGTCAGACGAGCGGTTCGATCATGTGGGTCCGGCGCTGGGACCGCGTGGCCGCGTTGCCCGACCAGGCCGTCCGGCCCGGGTCGAGACCCACGCCGTTGGCGAGGCCGAGACGGGCGATCACGGCGTTGTGCTCGATGCAGGCGGCTTCCATCGGATCGATGAACTCGTTCTGCAGCTCCGCCTGTGTGACGGCCGCCCCGGTGCTGACCTTCTGCTCGATGAAGTCGTAGACGTGCTCCAGCTGTTCGGAGCGGGGCGTGATGGCACCGTCCTCCGTGAAGTTGAGGTCCGGTCCGCTGCTGCCCGGGTCGTCGTTCCGGACCGCCGGTTCGGGGCCGAGCGCGAAGTTGGCCGGAACGTTCTTCAATGCCTTGGAGACGGCGTTGAGTTGGGAGCTGTTGCTCGTGAACGCGGTCGGGGCGACCGGCCCCAGAGCCGTCACGACATCGGTCAGCTGGGCCGAGGTGAGAAGCCCGGCGAATCGTTCGAGCAGCGACTTGGGCACGATGTGGTGCAGGGTGTGCACGAGTGCGTTGCCCGGGTTGGCCGCCTTCTCCGCGGCCAGGGCGTTCTTCGTCGGGTTGTTCTTCCAGTCACCGGCGCGCTGGACCGACGTCCCGGTGGTCGACGGCGCGTGCGATGCGGACTCCTCCCGGTCGCCGGGCACCCCGGTCCGTACCGGCGAGGACATGACCCGGCGGGCGTTCTGCTCCGCGGCCCGCTCATAGGTGTCCGCGGGGTCGGAGATCCGCAGGCCCGCGCCGTTGTCGGTGCCTGCGACCGTGCCCTGCCGCTGCTGGATGACATGGGTCAGTTCATGGGCGAGGGTGTGCTTGTCGCCTCCGCCCGCGCCGACGACGACATGGTGGCCGGAGGTGTAGGCGCGGGCGCCGACCTCGGCGGCGGAGGCGCGGGCGGCGCTGTCGTCGTGGATGCGTACGTCGGAGAAGTCGGCGCCGAGGCGCGCCTCCATCTCCGCCCGGAGCGCGGTGTCCATGGGCTTGCCGCCGGTACGCAGAACGCCGTGGACGGCGGAACGCTGTACGTCGTGCCGGTGTTCCTCCGAGTGCTGCTGCTCCTCGGGCTGCGCCCAGGGGTGTCCCGCCTGCCGGAGCAGCTGGACGACGGCGGCGTTGCCGAGGCTGTTCTGGAGGTTGAGCGGGAGGTGCTCGGGGAGTTCGCCCGTTTCCGGTCGTCTCACCGGCGTACGCGCGCGGGCGGAACCTTCGGTGCGTTCGGAGTCTCGTGCGCGCATCAGAAGCCTTCCGGAGGGGTGCACGGGGTGGTGGCCCCTCCATCACTACGCGGACCACGCAGGTGCGGGCCAGGTACACGGGGGCAGAATCGGTCGGCCCGCCGGACAGAGAGACATGGCCGACGCGACACCGCTACTCTCCTCGGCCATGGCCGACACAGTCCGCGCTACCGCCGCCGATGTCCCCGCGCTCGCCGCCGTGCTCGCCAGCGCCTACGCCGAGGATCCCGTCTGGACCTGGCTGATGCCGCGCGACCGGGACCGGCGGCTGCGGCTGCTGTTCACCGCGCATCTGGCCCGGCAGGTCCCGGCCGGCCGGGTGTGGACCGATCCGGAGCGCACTGTCGCGGCGGTGTGGGCGGAGCCCGGGGAGTGGAAGCTGCCGGTGACGTACCTGCTGCGCAACGCGGGGCCGCTCGTGCGCGCGGCAAGGGCTCAACTCCCGCGTACGGCAGGGAGGTTGTTCGCCATGGAGCACCGCCATCCGGCCGGTCCCGAGCACTGGTACGTCGAGTACATCGGCACCCGGGCGGACGCGCGCGGCACCGGGCGCGGGGCGCGGGTGCTGGGCGGGCTGCTGGAGCGGGCGGACGCGGACGGGCGGCCGGTCTTCCTGGAGTCCAGCAACCACCGCAATCTCACCTTCTACCAGCGGCACGGCTTCGCCCTGCACGAGGAGATGACGTTCCGGGCCGGGCCGCCGATGTGGTCGATGTGGCGCCGGGACGGCGGCCGGTAGGTCAGGCCGGCATCTCCCACATCAGCACCTCGGCCGATCCGGTCGCCACCAGCTCCAGCCCCGTCTCGCCGGTGATCCGCACCGAGTCGCCCGGCTCCAGCTCCTCGTCGCCGAGCCGCACCGACCCGGCCACCACATGGACGTACACCCGCGCCGCGTCCGGCACCGCCGCCCGCTCCCCCGTGGCCGGCCTGCGCACATGGAGCAGCGCACCGGCCGCCGGGAGGGCGTAGGGGGCGTCCTCGCTGAGGCCGGGGACGATCGTGTACGAGGGTTCGCCGCCCGCTTCGAGCGGTGCCAGCCACATCTGGACGAACGTCAGCGGGGCGTCCCCGTCGTTGCGTTCGACGTGGCGCACGCCGGAGGCGGCGCTGAGGTGCTGGAGGTCACCGGGCCGTACCACCGTGGCGTGACCGGTGGAGTCGCGGTGGGTCAGCTCGCCCTCGACGACCCAGGTGACGATCTCCGTATGGCTGTGGGGGTGTTCCTCGAAGCCGGCGCCGGGCTCCAGCCGCTCCGTGTTGCAGGCCAGGATCGGGCCGAAGCGCAGATTGTCCGGGTCGTAGAAGCTGCCGAAGGAGAAGGCGTGCCGGGACAGGATGCCGGCGTCCTGGTCGCCGCCCTGGAAGCGGTCTTCGGCGCGGTGTACGGAGATCACCGGCCCACGGTAGCCGGGCGGGAGCGCGGGGGGACCGCCCGGCCGCTACCGACCGGTACGACCCGCGGTCGCCCCGGCTCTCCGTGCCCGCGGTCCGATAAGGCAATCTTGTGTCCGTGCCCCGACCCGATCCTGAACAGCCCGACGCGCACGCCGCCCACCTGCATGCCGCGACCCTGAAACGCCTGGAACAGTCCTCCGGCCGGCTCGCCGCGAACGCGATCGCCCGCATGGACGAGTCGCTGCCGTGGTACCGGGCGATGCCACCGGAGAACCGGTCCTGGATCGGCCTGGTGGCCCAGGCCGGTATCGCGGCGTTCACCGAGTGGTTCCGGCACCCGGAGACCCCGCAGGCCATCTCCACCGATGTGTTCGGCACGGCTCCGCGCGAGCTGACCCGGGCGATCACCCTGCGGCAGACCGTCGAGATGGTGCGTACGACGATCGAGGTCATGGAGGCCGCGATCGAGGAGGTCGCCGCGCCCGGCGACGAGTCGGTGCTGCGCGAGGCACTGCTCGTCTACGCCCGGGAGATCGCCTTCGCGACCGCCCAGGTGTACGCGCAGGCCGCCGAGGCGCGCGGCGCCTGGGACGCCCGGCTGGAATCGCTCGTGGTGAACGCGGTGCTGTCCGGCGAGGCCGACGAGGGCGCCGTGTCACGCGCCGCCGCGCTCGGCTGGAACTCCCCCGAGCACGTCTGCGTGGTGCTCGGCACCGCACCGGACGGCGACAGCGAGCTGACCGTGGAGGCGATCAGGCGGGCCGCCCGGCACGCGAAGCTCCAGGTCCTGACCGGGGTGCTCGGCAACCGTCTGGTGGTCATCGCGGGCGGCAGCGACAACCCGCTCCAGGTCGCGAAGGCGCTGATCGGCCCGTACGCGGCAGGCCCCGTCGTCGCCGGCCCCGTGGTGCCCGACCTGCTGGCGGCCACAAGGTCCGCGCAGGCCGCGGCAGCCGGACTCAGGGCGTGCGGTGCGTGGCAGGACGCCCCCCGGCCGGTGCTCGCCGACGACCTGCTGCCGGAGCGCGCGATGGCGGGCGACCCCGCCGCGCGGGACCAGTTGGTGGAGGAGATCTACAGACCACTGGAAGAAGCGGGCTCCGCCCTGCTCGAAACCCTCAGTGTCTATCTGGAACAGGCGAGCAGCCTGGAGGGCGCGGCCAGAATGCTCTTCGTCCACCCGAACACCGTGCGCTACCGGCTCCGACGTGTGACAGACGTCACCGGATGGTCCCCGTCCGACGTTCGCTCGGCGTTCACGCTGCGGATCGCCCTGATCCTGGGGCGCTTGGCCGCGAGAGATCCACAGTCCTAGACTTTTGTCGGACATCAACAATTCCCCATACGGTTCTTCGTCCCTGTCCCCACGGGTGTTCCGAACCGTTCACAAGAGAGAGTGTGAGTGTGCTCGTACTCGTCGCTCCCGGCCAAGGCGCTCAGACGCCCGGCTTCCTGACTCCCTGGCTCGACCTCCCCGGCGCCGCCGACCGCGTCGCGGCCTGGTCCGAGGCCATCGGGCTCGACCTCGCCCACTACGGCACCAAGGCCGACGCGGACGAGATCCGTGACACCGCGGTGGCGCAGCCGCTGCTGGTGGCCGCCGGTCTGCTCTCCGCCGCCGCGCTCGATGCGTCGCCGAACGTCGTCGCAGGTCACAGCGTTGGTGAGATCACCGCAGCCGCCTTCGCCGGAGTCATCGGCGACGAGGCCGCGCTGCGTCTCGTACGGACCCGTGGGCTCGCCATGGCCGAGGCCGCGGCGGTCACCGAGACCGGCATGGCGGCGCTGCTGGGCGGCGACCCCGATGCGTCGGTCGCACACCTGGAGAAGCTCGGGCTGACCCCGGCGAACGTCAACGGCGCCGGTCAGATCGTCGCCGCGGGCACCGCCGCGCAGATCGCCGCGCTGATCGAGGACATGCCCGAGGGCGTGCGCCGCGTGGTGCCCCTCAAGGTCGCCGGTGCCTTCCACACGAGTCACATGGCCCCCGCCGTGGACCGGCTGCGCGAGGCCGCCGCGGAGCTGACGCCCGCCGACCCTGCCGTGACATATGTCTCGAACGCCGACGGGAAGGCCGTCGCCACCGGCGACGAGGTCATCTCCCGGCTGGTCGGCCAGGTGGCCAACCCGGTCCGCTGGGACCTGTGCATGGAGACCTTCAAGGAACTGGGCGTCACGGCTCTCGTCGAGGCCTGTCCCGGCGGCACCCTCACGGGTCTCGCCAAGCGCGCGCTGCCCGGTGTCAAGACGCTCGCGCTGAAGACCCCCGACGACCTCGACGCGGCCCGCGCGCTCATCTCCGAGCACGCAGGCGCCTAAGGAGCCCGAGAGAATGTCGAAGATCAAGCCCAGCCAGGGCGCCCCGTACGCACGGATCATGGGTGTCGGCGGCTACCGCCCGACCCGGGTCGTGCCCAACGAGGTGATCCTCGAAAGGATCGACTCGTCCGACGAGTGGATCCGCTCGCGCTCCGGCATCGCCACCCGCCACTGGGCGAACGACGAGGAGACCGTCGCCGCGATGTCGATCGAGGCGTCCGGCAAGGCCATCGCGGACGCCGGGATCCGTCCCGACCAGATCGGCGCCGTGGTCGTCTCCACCGTCTCGCACTTCGCGCAGACGCCCGCGATCGCCACCGAGATCGCCGACAGGCTCGGCACCGACAAGGCGGCCGCGTTCGACATCTCGGCGGGCTGCGCCGGCTTCGGCTACGGGCTGACCCTCGCCAAGGGCATGATCGTCGAGGGTTCGGCGGAGTACGTCCTGGTCATCGGTGTGGAGCGGCTGTCCGACCTGACCGACCTGGAGGACCGGGCGACGGCCTTCCTGTTCGGTGACGGCGCCGGCGCGGTCATCGTCGGACCCTCCGCGGTCCCGGCCATCGGCCCGACCGTGTGGGGCTCCGAGGGCGACAAGGCTGGCACGATCAAGCAGACCGTTCCGTGGGACAAGTTCCACACCGGCGACGTGTCCCAACTTCCGCTCGACTCCCGGGGCAACGTCAAGTTCCCGGCCATCACGCAGGAGGGCCAGGCGGTGTTCCGCTGGGCCGTCTTCGAGATGGCGAAGGTCGCCCAGCAGGCGCTGGACGCGGCCGGGATCGCCCCGGAAGACCTGGACGTCTTCATTCCGCACCAGGCCAACATGCGGATCATCGACTCGATGGTGAAGACCCTGAAGCTGCCGGAGAACGTCACCGTCGCGCGCGACGTGGAGACCACCGGCAACACCTCCGCCGCCTCGATTCCGCTCGCAATGGAGCGGCTCCTGGCGACCGGTCAGGCGAAGAGCGGCGACACCGCGCTCGTCATCGGCTTCGGGGCGGGTCTCGTCTACGCCGCGACGGTCGTTACCCTCCCCTAGGCACACCGGGCCGTTTCGGCCCGTACGCCCCAACCTGCAGATAAACATCGAAGGAGCGCCAACATGGCCGCCACTCAGGAAGAGATCGTCCAGGGTCTCGCCGAGATCGTCAACGAGATCGCCGGTATCCCGGTCGAGGACGTCCAGCTGGACAAGTCCTTCACCGACGACCTGGACGTCGACTCGCTGTCCATGGTCGAGGTCGTCGTCGCCGCCGAGGAGCGCTTCGACGTCAAGATCCCCGACGAGGACGTCAAGAACCTCAAGACCGTCGGCGACGCTGCCGAGTACATCCTCAAGCACCAGGGCTGATCAGCCCGGCACCTGTGTCGCCACCCGGCGGTGGCGCCGCTGATTCACGACCCCCTACACGTGGAGAAGATTTTCCAGTGAACTCGACCAATCGCACCGTGGTCGTCACCGGTATCGGCGCAACCACTCCGCTGGGTGGCGACTCGGCGTCGACCTGGGAAGGTCTGATGGCCGGTCGTTCCGGCGTCAAGCCTCTCGAGGGCGAACGTTTCGCCGAACTACCCGTCCGGATCGCCGCCCTCGCGGCTGTCGACCCGGGCGACGTCCTGCCCCGCCCGCTCGCCCGCAAGCTGGACCGTTCGGCGCAGTTCGCGCTGATCGCGGCCCGGGAAGCCTGGGCGGACGCCGGTTTCACCGGCAAGGCCGGCGAGGACGAGAACATCCAGCCCGACCGGCTGGGCTCGGTCATCGCCTCCGGCATCGGTGGCGTGATCACCCTGCTCGACCAGTACGACGTGCTCAAGGAGAAGGGCGTACGCCGCGTCTCCCCGCACACCGTGCCCATGCTCATGCCCAACGGCCCGGCGGCCAACGTCGGCCTCGAGGTCAACGCCCAGGCCGGTGTCCACACCCCCGTCTCCGCCTGCGCCTCGGGCGCCGAGGCGATCGGGTACGCCGTCGAGATGATCCGCACCGGCCGCGCCGATGTGGTCCTCGCCGGTGGCACCGAGGCGGCGATCCACCCGCTGCCGATCGCGGCGTTCGCCAACATGATGGCGATGTCCAAGAACAACGAGGAGCCCGAGAAGGCCTCCCGCCCGTACGACACCGGCCGTGACGGCTTCGTCCTCGGCGAGGGCGCCGGGGTGGTCGTCCTGGAGTCCGCGGAGCACGCCGCCGCGCGTGGCGCCAAGGTCTACTGCGAGGTGCTGGGCCAGGGGCTGTCCGCGGACGCCCACCACATCGCGCAGCCCGAGCCGACCGGGCGCGGTATCGCCGCCGCGATGCAGAACCTGCTGGACCAGACGGACCTCAAGCCGTCCGAGGTCGTGCACCTCAACGCGCACGCCACGTCGACGCCGCAGGGCGATGTCGCGGAGCTGAAGGCCCTGCGCAAGGTCCTGGGCGACGACCTCGACCATGTCGCGATCTCCGCGACGAAGTCGATGACCGGTCACCTCCTCGGTGGCGCGGGCGGCATCGAGACGGTCGCGACGGTCCTGGCGCTGCACCACCGGACGGCTCCGCCCACGATCAACGTGGACGACCTCGACGAGGCCGTGGAGGCCGACATCGTGCGCGACAAGCCCCGGCCGCTGCCGGAGGGCTCGATCGCCGCGATCAACAACTCGTTCGGGTTCGGCGGGCACAACGTGGTGCTGGCGTTCCGCAGCGTCTGACCCGCGGTCCGCAGTCCCGGTACGACGATGCCGCCTTCCCTGCGAGGGGAGGCGGCATCGTACGTTGCGCGGGGCGCTCCCCCGCTTCCCGAGCCGGGGCGGCGCCCCCGTGCGGTGCCGTCACACCACCTGGTGCAGCCACCGCACCGGCGCGCCCTCGCCCGCGTGGCGGAAGGACTCCAGTTCGTCGTCCCACGGCTTGCCGAGCAGTTGGGCGATCTCGGCCGCCAGCTCGGTCTCGCCCTGGCCGGACCGGGCCAGCGCCGCCCGCAGCCGGTCCTCGGGGACCAGGATGTCGCCGTGCATGCCGGTGACGGCGTGGAAGATGCCGAGGCCGGGCGTGGAGCTGTAGCGCTCGCCCTCCGACGTGGGGCTCGGCTCCGCGGTCACCTCGAAGCGCAGCAGGTCCCAGCCCCGCAGCGCGGAGGCGAGCTTGGACGCCGTGCCGGGGCGGGCCTGCCAGGAGAATTCGGACCGCCAGGTGCCGGGCGCGGCAGGCTGTCTGATCCAGTCCAGCTGGACCCGCACATTGAGGACACCGCCCACCGCCCATTCGACATGGGGGCAGAGCGCGCGCGGTGCGGAGTGAACGTACAGAACTCCACGTGTCGTCACCGGGACCTCCAGTGTGGGACGAAGTTCGTCTTCCCCAGCGGCCTCGCGCCCGTGCTGTCTCTTCTCCGCCGGATCCCGAGGTTGTCATCAGTAAACAGCATCGGGTGAAACTCCTGAAAAGGGACAGTATGTGACGTGATGTGATTTACGGAAAGCCACCCGAGTGGAGCCGGGCGGGGCAACGCGCCGCTGGTTCGACGAGGAAAAGCTACCGCGCGGCAGGGGCCCAGGTGTGACGTACGGTCGGTCCTGGGCCCATCATTCGCTCAGCTTTCACTCGCCGGAGCGGCCGGGCCTTCCGACCGGTGCCGCCAAGGGTTGCCGGGGGGCACAACCGAGGGGACCAAGGGATGCAGGATCGTTCCGCACGTCGCCGTTCGCGTACCGCGGCCGCCGTCCTCGCCGCGGTCTCACTGCTCGGCACCGCCGTGCTGACGGGGTGCGACTCCGGCCCCGAGGGGACGACGAAGGGAGCGGCCGCACAGCCCTCGCCGAGGCCCGGCCCGGTCTGGGACCGGGAGCCCGGTTCGGTGGCCGCCGTCGGCGACTCCATCACCCGCGGCTTCGACGCCTGTTCGGTGCTGGCGGACTGCCCCGAGGTGTCCTGGGCGACCGGCACCGACAGCCAGGTGCGCAGCCTCGCCGTGCGGCTGCTCGGTGAGTCGGCGGCCGCCTCGCGCAGCTGGAACCACGCCCGGACGGGGGCCAGGATCGCGCAGTTGCCGGAGCAGATGGCGCTGGCCGCGAAGGAGAAACCCGATCTGGTGACGGTCATGATCGGCGCCAACGACGCCTGCCGGGACTCGGTGCGGTACATGACGCCGGTGGCTGATTTCCGCGCTTCGTTCGAGGCGTCGATGCGTCAGCTGCGGGGCGGGGCGCCCAAGGCGCAGGTGTACGTGTCGAGCGTGCCGGACCTCATGCGGCTCTGGTCGACAGGGCGCGGCAACCCGCTGGGCAAGCAGATCTGGAAGCTGGGGATCTGCCGGTCGATGCTGGGCGACGCGGACGACATGGGCGCGCGGGCGGCGGCCCGGCGCGCATCGGTGCAGGAGCGGGTCGTGGCGTACAACGAGGTGCTCCGAGAGGTCTGCGCGAAGGACCGGCGCTGCCGTTACGACGGCGGGGCGGTGTTCGACTACCCGTTCACCGGCAGGCAGCTCAGCCAGTGGGACTGGTTCCATCCGGGGCGCGACGGGCAGGCGAGGCTGGCGGAGATCGCGTACCGCAATGTCACCGCCGTCCGGCCTCCGGCGTAGGGTCCGTGATCATGGTCACTGCTCCGGGCACGGCAATGCGTACGGAAGACTTCGGCACCCTCGCGGACGGCAGCCGCGTGCACCGGTGGACGCTGGAACGGGACGGTACGCGGGTGCGCGTGCTGACGTACGGCGGCATCGTGCAGTCGGTCGAGGTACCGGACCGGGACGGGGTGCGCGCGGGGATCGCGCTCGGGCTGCCGGACCTGGACGGGTACCGGACGTTCCGCGGCCCGTACTTCGGCGCGCTGGTCGGGCGGTACGCGAACCGGATCGGCGGGGCCCGCTTCGAGCTGGACGGGCGCACGCACCGGCTGACGCCGAACGAGGGGCGCAACCAGGTGCACGGCGGGGCCGGGGGCTTCGACAAGCGCGTGTGGCGGGCGCGGGAGGTGGCCGACGGTGTCGAGCTCTCGCTGGTCTCGGAGGACGGCGAGGAGGGCTTCCCGGGCCGTCTCGCGGTGTCGGCTTCCTACACCCTGGAGGAGGGAGGGGCGCTGCGGATCGCGTACCGGGCGACGACCGACGCCCCGACGGTGCTGAACCTGACGAACCACACGTACTGGAACCTCGCGGGCGCCGGCAGCGGCAGCGCGCTCGGGCAGACGCTGCGGATCGCGGCCGGGCGGATCACCCCGGCGGACGCCGAGTCGCTGCCCACGGGCGAGTTCCTGCCGGTGGACGGGACCCGGTACGACTTCCGTGAGCCGCGGCCGGTCGGCGCGGGCTACGACCACAACTTCGTGCTGGACGCGGCGGGAACGGTTCCGGCGGCCGAGCTGTACGACGCGGCCTCGGGGCGTGTGCTGACCGTGGCGACGACGGAGCCGGGGCTCCAGCTGTACACGGCGGACCACTTCGACGGGCGTCCGTTCGGCCCGTGCGCCGGGATCGCGCTGGAGACCCAGCACTTCCCCGACTCCCCGAACCGGCCCGAGTTCCCGAGCACGGTGCTGCGGCCGGGCGAGGAGTTCGTCTCGACGACCGTGTACGGATTCACGGTGCGCTGACGGCGCGGCAGGGGGACGGGCGCCGCCCCTCCCCCTGCCGCCCGGCCGCTATTCCTCGATGTCCACGGTCGCCGTCAGGCGTACGTCGGCGAGCGAGCGGGCCGCCTGCACCTCGTACGTGCCGGGGACGAGGACCCAGTCGTACGCCTGATCGTCCCAGATCTCGTACGTACGCCGCTCCAGCGCGATCACCGTCTCGGCGCTCTCGCCGGGCGCCGCCTCGACCCGTGCGAAGCCGGCCAGCCAGCGGGCCGGGCGCTCGGCGGTGCCGTTCCGGGGGGCGAGGTAGATCTGGACGGTCTCGGCGCCCGGCCGGGTGCCGGTGTTGCGGAGGCGGACGGTGACGGAGTCCGGGCCCGCCGTCAGGCTCTCGTACTCCCAGGTGGTGTAGCCGAGTCCGTGGCCGAAGGGGTACGCGGGCTCGGTGCCCGTCTTCTCCCAGGCCCGGTAGCCGACGAAGACGCCCTCGCCGTAGTGGAGTTCGCCGTCGGTGGGGGAGGTGCCGGAGACCGGGACGTCGGCGAGCGCGGCCGGCCAGGTGGTCGGGAGGCGCCCGCCCGGTTCCCCGGCGCCGAGCAGGACGTCCGCGAGGGCGTGGCCGGCCTCCTGGCCGGGGAACCAGCCGAGCAGCACGGCGGCGACCTCGTCACGCCACGGGAGCTCCACCGGGGAGCCGGAGTTGACGATCACGACGGTGTGCGGGTTGGCGGCGGCGACGGCCCGGACGAGGTCGTCCTGGTGACCGGGGAGCTTCAGGTCGGTGCGGTCGAAGCCCTCGGACTCGACGCGTTCGGTGGTGCCGACGACGACGATCGCGGTGTCCGCGGCGCGGGCCGCCTCGACGGCCTCGGCGATCAGTTCCCCGGGGTCGCGGCGCGGGCCGAGGTGGCAGAGGGAGAACGAGACGCCGAGGACCGGCTGGTCGTCGCCCAGGGTCTCGGGAACCTGCCGCAGCGAGACCTCGACGGGTTCGCCCGCGGTGAGGGTGATCCGGCCGCGCTCCAGCGGGTTGCCGAAGAACGCCTCGCCGGGGTCGGTGGATCCGGTGACCCGGTGGACCGCGTCGTACAGGGTCTCGCCCGCGACGGTGAGGGTGAGCGCCCCGGTGCCGCGGGTGCCGAAGACGTGCTCGCCGCTGTCGCGCGGGACGAAGGTGCCGGTGATCTCGACGGTGTGCAGCGTGCCGCGGGTGACGCCCTCGGGGAGGTCGTCGCCGATCCACTGGACGGTGCCGCCGCGCAGCGGTGCGGAGCCGATGACGGTGCCGGCCTCGTCGTAGCAGACGGCCTTGAGTTCGAAGCCCTTCTCGGCGGGGGTGAGTTCGGTGTTGGGGTCGGCCCCGACGCGGTAGTCGACGACGCCCTCGGGGAGGGCGGCGCGAAGGCCGTCGAGCGGGCTGACGACGTGGTGCGGGAAGACCTGGGCGGAGCCGCCGCCCAGGACCCGGGCGTCCCGGGCGAGCGCCCCGCTGACCGCGACCCTGCGGACGGCCGCCGGGTCGATGGGGAGGGCGGCGCGTTCGTTGCGCACGAGGACGAAGGAGCGGCGGGCGATCTCGCGGGCGAGCGCGTCGCCGTCGAGGGCTGCGGGGCGGCCGGCCTCGTCGACGACGGGCGGGGCGCCGTCCAGGATGCCGACGCGGGCGGCCAGCCGCAGCACATTGCGCACGGCGCCGTCGACGACGGACTCCGCGACCTCGCCGGCCCGCACGGCGTCGGCGAGCGCCTTGCCGTAGACCGTCTTCGGGCCGGGCATCGCGACGTCGAGGCCGCCCTCGGCGGCGGCGACGGTGGAGCGGGCGGCCAGCCAGTCGGAGACGATGAAGCCGTCGAAGCCCCATTCGCCGCGCAGCACCGCGTTCTGCAGATAGCGGTGTTCGGTCATGGTGGAGCCGTTGACCCGGTTGTAGGCGGCCATGATGCCCCAGGGGTGGGCGTTCTTGACGATGCGTTCGAACGGGGCGAGGTAGATCTCGCGCAGGGTGCGCGGGGCGACGATGTTGTCGACGGTGAAACGGTCGGTCTCGGCGTCGTTGGCGACGAAGTGCTTGACGGTCGTGCCGACCCCGCCGTCCTGCACGCCGAGCACATAGCCGGTGCCGATCTCGCCGGTGAGGTACGGGTCCTCGCTGTACGTCTCGAAGTGGCGCCCGCCGAGCGGGGAGCGGTGGAGGTTGACGGTCGGGGCGAGCAGGACGTGCACCCCCTTGCGGTGGGCCTCCTGGGCCAGCAGCCGGCCGGCCCGGCGGGCCAGGGCCGGGTCCCAGGTCGCGGCCAGCGCGGTGGGCGAGGGCAGGGCGACGGACGGGTCGTCGGCGCTCCAGGCGACGCCCCGGACACCGATCGGCCCGTCGGACATCACCAGGGAGCGCAGTCCGACCGCGGGCATCGCGGGCAGCGACCACATGTCCTGGCCGGCCAGCAGCCGCGCCTTGTCGTCGAGCCCGAGCGCGGCGAGCGCCGCGTCGACCGCGGCCTCGCGGGCCAAATCGGGGTTGGTGGGGGTGGACGCGCCTGCCACGGCCGTACCTCCTCGTCGGAACCGGACTGAGTGCCTCCATACTGACTCCACAGCAGGTAGACCAGTAGGTTTCGTTATCACTCCGTAATATTCGAATGGCGTACGGTCCCCAGTGCAGGACCGGTGGAGCGCCGAAAGGGGCCGAGGCGATGGTGCGGGGCAGGAGTACGGAGCGGCGGGCGGAGATCATCCGGGCCACGCTCGAAGTGATCGCCGAGCGCGGCTACCGCGGCGCCTCGCTGAGCGCGGTCGCCGAGCGGGTCGGCCTCAGCCAGCAGGGGCTCCTGCACTACTTCCCGACCAAGGAGGCACTGCTCGTCGCCGTGCTGGCGGAGCGCGACCAGTGGGACACCGGCGGCGGCACCCGGAGCGACGGCGCCTGGCGGATCGAGCTGCTGGCCTCGCTGGTGGAGTACAACGCGATGCGGCCCGGCATCGTGCAGACCTTCTCGGCGCTGCTCGGCGAGAGCGTGACGGAGGGGCATCCCGCGCGGGAGTTCTTCACCCGCCGTTACACCCAGGTCCGGTCGACCATGGCGGCGATACTGCGCGCGGAGTACGGCGAACGGCTGCCGGGCGGGCTGAGCCCGGAGCGCGCGGCGCCGCTGCTCGTGGCAGTGCTGGACGGGCTCCAGTACCAGTGGCTGCTGGACCCGGACTCGGTGGACATGCCCGCCGCGTTCGGGGACTTCCTGGCGCTGTTGCAGCCACCGGAACAAAGCACTGCGAAGAACCCGCAATCATGACATGACCTGCGGCGACGCGAGGCAGAACCTGATCGACCCACGCCACCTGCGGGTGATTTCGGGCCGGTCTACGCGCGTCCGGGCGCCCGGCCGCCGCAGAGTTGCCGCATGACTACCGAGTCCGCCGGATCCTCCTCCGGCCTGCCCTCCCGCCGCGCCCTGATCGCGGGCGCCACCGCCGGTGCCGCCGCGTTAGCCGTCGGCGCCGCTTCCGGTACCGCGGGCGCCACCGCGCCCGGTGCCGCCGACTCCCCTGCCGCATCCGGCACCGCGCTCGCCCCCGCGGCCACCGGCTCGGACTGGAACGCCTGCCTGACCGTCGCCCGCGCCATCCTCGTACGCGACGAACAGGATCAGCCGCTGGTCCCCCTCTACCGCGACATCCTGCTCTCCAAGGGCCTGCCGCGCAGCCGCAAGGCCCCCAAGAAGGTGCTGGTCGTCGGCGCCGGCCCGGCCGGGCTCACCGCCGCCCATCTGCTCCGCAGCGCCGGGCACACCGTCACCGTCATCGAGGCCAACGGCAACCGCGTCGGCGGCCGGATCAAGACCTTCCGCAAGGGCGGCCACGAGAACGCGAAGGCACCGTTCGCCGACCCGAAGCAGTACGCCGAGGCCGGCGCCATGCGGATCCCCGACAGCCACCCGCTCGTCACCGGGCTCATGGACGGCTTCGACCTGAAGCGCCGCCGCTTCTACCTGGTCGATGTCGACGCCGAGGGCCGGCCGGTGAACCGCACCTGGATCCATGTCAACGGCATCCGGATGCGCAAGGCCGACTACGCGAAGAAGCCCCAGGCGATCAACCGCTCCTTCGGGGTCCCCGCGGAGTTCGAGAACAAGACCGCCGCGTCGATCGTGCGCGAAGCGTTCGCGCCCGTCCGCAAGGAGTTCGAGGGCAAGGAGGGCCGGGAGCTCGTCGAGGGCTGGGCCCGGGTGATCCAGCGGTACGGGCACTGGTCGATGTTCCGCTTCCTGACCGAGGCGGCCAAGCTCGACGAGCGCACCATCGACCTCATCGGCACGGTCGAGAACCTCACCTCCCGGCTCCATCTCGCCTTTGTGCACAGCTTCATCGGGGCCTCCCTGATCAGCCCGGACACCGCGTTCTTCGAGCTGCCCGACGGCACGGCCACCCTGGCCGACGCGATGTACAAGCGGGTCGAGGACATCGTGCGGCTGGACCGCCGGGCCACCAGGATCAGCTACGGTACGGACCGCGTCCGGGTCGAGACGGTGTCCGAGGGCCGCGACGGCAAGCCGCTCGTGCGTGAGACGTTCACCGGCGACCGGGCGATCATCACCGTGCCGTTCTCCGGGCTGCGCCACATCCCCGTCACACCGGCGCTCTCGTACGGCAAGCGGCGGGCGATCACCGAGATCCACTACGACGCGGCGACCAAGGTGCTGCTCGAATTCAGCCGCCGCTGGTGGGAGTTCGAGGAGAAGGACTGGAAGACCGAGCTGGAGAAGATCAAGCCCGGACTGTACGACGCCTACCGGCGGGGCAGGGCTCCGGCCGACGGTTCACTGCTGGGCTCCCACCCCTCCGTACCCCCCGGTCATCTCCCGCCCAACCAGCGGGTGCACTACGCGGCGTACCGGTCCGCCGCCCGTAACCAGCCCGAGGCGGCGCATGTCATCGGCGGCGGATCGGTCACCGACAACCCCAACCGCTTCATGTTCCAGCCCTCGCACCCGGTCGAGGGCAGCGCGGGCGGCGTCGTCCTCGCCTCGTACAGCTGGGCCGACGACGCGCTGAAGTGGGACTCGCTGGACGACGACGAGCGCTATCCGCACGCCCTGGGCGGGGTGCAGGACGTGTACGGGCAGCGCATCGAGGTCTTCTACACGGGCGTCGGAGCCACCCAGTCGTGGATGCGTGATCCGTACGCGTACGGCGAGGCCTCGGTACTGCTGCCGGGCCAGCACACCGAGCTGTTCGCCGATGTGCGCTCGGTCGAGGGGCCGCTTCACTTCGCGGGCTGCCACACCTCGATCAAGCCGGCCTGGATCGAGGGGGCGCTGGAGTCGGCGGTCAGGTCGGCGCTGGAGGTGCACAGCAGCTGACCCTGGTCCGGCGGGGCGTCGCTCAACGGGCCAGGCCCAGGGTGACGCCCAGCCCGACGAGCACCGATCCGATGCCCCGGTTGAGGGCCTTCTGCCACCTCAGCATCGAGGTACGCAGCCGCGAGTTCGAGAAGAACAGCGCGACCAGGGCGAACCAGCCGAAGTGGGCGGCGGACATGAACAGTCCGTAGCCCGCCTGCTGCCACACCGCGGTCTCGGGCCCGACGACCTGGGTGAAGGTCGACACGACGAAGAGCGTGGTCTTGGGGTTCAGCGCGTTGGTGAGGAAGCCGGTGCGCAGGGCCCCGAGCCGGGTCAGCTGCGGCTCGGACTCCAGATCGACCTCGACGTCGCCGCGGGCGAAGAAGGTGCGCACCCCGATGTAGACGAGATAGGCCGCGCCGACCAGCTTGATCGCGGTGAACAGCGCGGTCGACGAGGCGATCAGCAGCCCGACGCCGAGCATCGTGTACGTGACATGGACGAGGACGCCCGCGGCGACTCCTGCGGCGGCCATGAGTCCCGTCGTACGGCCGTAGAGGTAGCTGTTGCGCACGACCATCGCGAAGTCCGCACCCGGGCTGATGACGGCGAGGACGGTGATGACGGCGACAGCGATGAGCTCGGTCACGTTGGTCTCCTCAGTCCTTGTCGAGCGTGTACGCGGCGGGTGCCGGGTCCTCGTCGTCGTCCTCGTTCTCCGGCCCCACCAGGTCGCGCGCCAGCAGGGTGGCTCCGGCGACGGCGCCCGGCATCAGGAACACGGCGACGAACGGGATCAGGAAGGCGAGCCCCAGCGGTACGCCGAAGCCGAGGGTCAGCAGGCGGCGGCCGCGCAGCAGGGCGAGCCGGTTCTTCAGGGCCATGCCGCGGCGCTGGAGCGCGACGGCGGTGAGCTCCTCGGTGAGGAAGTAGCCGGTGACGCAGAAGCCGAGCACGGGGACGACGGTCTGCCCCAGCACCGGGACGAAGCCGAGGGCGAAGAGCAGCACCGAGTAGAGCCCGACCCGCACCAGGATGCGGACACTGTCGCGGGCGGAGATCCACAGCTCCCGCCAGAGCGGCAGCCCGGACTCGGGGACCTCGCCGCCCTCGGTGCGGTCGACCTGCTCGGAGAGCGACTCGTAGAAGGGCTGGCCGATCAGCAGCGTCACGGCGGTGAACGTGATCACGGCGAGGAAGAGCCCGAGGCCGAAGACCAGCACGGTCAGGGTGGTGCGGAGCAGGCCGAGCCAGGGCGAGGACCAGTCGTCGGCGAACGGGGTCGCCCAGTCCACCAGGTCGTCGGCGCCGTAGCCGAGACCGACGAGCGCCGCCGCGTACAGCACGAGGCTGATCAGTCCGGGCAGCAGCCCGAAGCCGAACCACCGTCCGTGCCGGCCGACCCAGCGCTGTCCCTTTATCAAGTAGCCGAAGCCCGCCCCTAGATCACGCATGACGTCAGCGTACTGGCGGGAAAGGGCGCCGCCTGACGCACGGTTGTCGCGAACACGTCCGAGGGCCGCACCCCGTCGCGGGGTGCGGCCCTCGGCCCGCTGCGCGCCAGGCGGTCAGGCGACCGACAGCTCGACCTTGATGTTGCCTCGCGTGGCGTTCGAGTACGGGCAGACCTGGTGGGCCTTCTCGACGAGCGAGCGCGCGGTGGCGGTGTCGACGTTCGGGATGGTGGCGCTGATCGCCACCTCCAGGCCGAAGCCGCCCTCCGCCGTCTTGCCGATGGAGACCTCGGCGGTCACCGTGGAGCCGGAGATGTCGGCCTTCTCCTGACGGGCCACCACGCCCAGCGCGCCCTGGAAACAGGCGCTGTAGCCGGCCGCGAAGAGCTGCTCGGGGTTGGTGCCCGTGCCGCTTCCGCCCAAGGCCTTGGGCGGGTTGACGATGACGTCGAGGTTGCCGTCGTCGGACGAGACGCGGCCGTCACGGCCGTTCTCGGCGGTGGCGACGGCGGTGTAGGCGATGGTTATGTCCCGAATGGTCATGCTGAGGATTCCTCCTGCTGTGCGCCGCGACTCGCGCCCACGATCGCGACGGCCGATGAATGAGCCCCGACTGGTGCGCCGGGGCGGCTGTCAGGCGAGGGAGACGATCATCTTTCCGGTGTTCTCGCCGCGCAGCAGGCCGAGGAAGGCATCGAAGCCGTTCTCGATGCCTTCGACGAAGGTCTCGCGGTACTTCAGCTCGCCCGAGGCCAGCCAGCCGGCGACCTCCTGGACGAACTGCGGCTGGAGCGCGGCGTGATCGTTGACGAGCATGCCCTGGATGCGCAGCCGCTTGCCGATGACGAGGGCGAGGTTGCGCGGGCCGGGCGGCGGCTCGGTGGCGTTGTACTGGGCGATCATTCCGCAGACGGTGACGCGGCCATGCAGGTTGAGCGAGGAGATCGCCGCTTCGAGGTGCTCGCCGCCGACATTGTCGAAGTAGACGTCGATGCCGTCGGGGGCCGCCGCGCGCAGCTGCTCCACGACGGGCCCGTCGTGGTAGTTGAAGGCCGCATCGAAGCCGTACTCCTCGACGAGGAGCCTGACCTTCTCGTCGGAGCCGGCCGAGCCGATGACCCGCGAGGCGCCCTTGATCCTCGCCATCTGGCCGACCTGGCTGCCGACCGCACCGGCCGCGCCGGAGACGAAGACGGCGTCGCCCTCCTTGAAGGAGGCGACCTCGAAGAGGCCCGCGTAGGCGGTGAGCCCGGTCATGCCGAGCACCCCGAGGTAGGCGGAGAGCGGGGCGAGCGACTCGTCGACCTTCACCGCGCGCTCGGCCGGGACCTCGGCGTACTCGCGCCAGCCGAGGCCGTGCAGGACGTGGTCGCCGACCGCGAAGCCCTCGGCGTTCGAGGCGATGACCTCGCCGACCGCTCCGCCGTCCATGGGGTGGTCGAGCTTGAAGGGCGGGGTGTACGACTTCACGTCGTTCATCCGGCCCCGCATGTACGGATCGACCGAGAAGTACAGATTGCGGACGAGGACCCGGCCCTCGCCGGGAGCGGTGACCGGAGCCTCACGCAGCGCGAAATCCTCGGCCTTCGGCCAGCCGTGGGGGCGGGCGACGAGGTGCCATTCACGGCCGGACGCGGGAAGTGCAGCTGACATGGGCTCGGGTTCTCCTCAATGTCCTACGAGGTGGGGGAAGCTCCGGCCGGGGCGGTCGGGACCGCGCCGGGGAAGCAAAACACTTCAGGTGGTGAAACAACCATGCGACTAAATATTTCATATTGTCAAGTAACTGGTTATCCTGGGTGTCATGGCCACCCCCCGCACAGACCCTCTGACCCTCGAAGTCGTCGAGCTCATCGGCACCGTCGTGGCGCGCTACTACGAGGAGTACGACGAGGCGGCGGCAGCCCACTCGCTCACCGGTGCACAGGCGAGGGTGCTCGGGCTGCTCTCGCTGGAGCCGATGCCGATGCGCAGGATCGCCCAGAAGCTGAAGTGCGAGCCCTCGAACGTCACCGGCATCGTCGACCGGCTGGAGGCGCGCGGCCTGGTGGAGCGCGGGCCGGACCCGGCCGACCGGCGGGTGAAGCTGGCCGCGCCGACGGAGCTGGGTGCGCGGACCGCGCACCAGCTGCGCGATTCGCTCACCTTCGCCCGGGAGCCGCTGGCCGGGCTGTCGGACGAGGACCGGAGGATGCTGCGGGACCTCCTGCGCCGGATGCTGGGCGAGCCGGGCCCGTCCGCCGGGTAGGCCCTGCGGACCGCGGTGTGGAACCGTTGGATCCATGGCCACGCCGTTCGGCCCCCGTGAGTTCCAGCTCGTCCTGCTGCGCCGGATGGCCGACCACCAGCCCGGCCTCGTCGAGGACGCCAGGCACGAGCTGGGGCCGGCCTGTCGTTCGGATCAGGCCGGATCAGGGAGCGGGGTCAGGTGCTGTGCATCGCAAGGCGGAGGAGGGAGGCGACGCGGAGCGTCGGTGACCGACGACAACGCGGCGAGGCACAGCACCGGGGCACGCGAGCCCGGCATGATCCGAACGACAGGCCCCGAGCCTCGCTCGCCGAGATGCGCGAGGCCAACCGCCGCTGGCAGGCCATGGTGCGCGCGCCCGGCGGCCGGGGCGCGCTGCGCCGCTACCGCTCGGTGCTCGACGAGCCCGCGTCGTCCGTACACCGCACGATCGGCGATCTGGAGTGCGAGGCGCTGCGGTGGCCGGTGCCGCTGTGGCCGGATCTCCGGTTCGAGGTGATGGTCGCGCCGGGCGGTGCGGTGTGGAACGAATGGCTGGTCCGGGCGCCGGGAGCGCCGGCCCCCGAGCTGCGTACGGTCGAGGATCCGCGCCCCTGGTCGGGGACGGTCGACGAGGTCGCGCGGGCCTTCCCGCCGGCCCGCCCGATGGAGGGCAGCGCACCGACCCGTTGGGCGCTCGCGATCACCGGGCCGGGCACGGGCCGGCCGTACGTCGCCGAGTTCACCTGGGGGCTGTTCCAGCGGCTGCTGCCCGGCTGAGCACCGCCCCCGCGGCCCGGCCGGCTCGCCGGGACTTCTGTCGGCCCGTCAGCTCCGTACCTCCTACGGCCCATCCCGGCGCGCGCCACGCCTTCGAACGGCGCACGATGCCAGAGAGAACCGGCCGCCGCCGGTACCGTCCGTCCGCGCACTCGGGAGAACCTGCCGTGACCGTCAGCCTTGAGCAGCTGCGCCGTTGCCATGTCGCCGTCGACCTCGGGGCCGCCCGGACCCGGGTGTACGTCAAGGGTCTCGGGCTCGTCGTCGACGAGCCGAGCGTCGCCGCGGTGAACACCCGTACCGGCTCGCTCATCGCCGTCGGCGCGCTCGCCGAACAGATGACCGGCCGCACCCCCGACTACATCCGGGTGGCACGCCCGGTCACCGGCGGGACCGTCGTCGACATCGAGATGGCCCAGCGGATGCTCCGCCATCTGCTCGGCGAGAAGCTCCGCCGCCAGCTGCGCCGCAAACCCCGGCTGCGGGCCGCCGCCTGCACCCCGCACGACAGCGATCCGCTCGCCCAGCGGGCCGCCGTCGAGACGCTGGTCGGACTCGGTGCCCGGCGGGTCGAACTGGTCGACACCCTGATCGCGGCGGCCGTCGGCTGCGGGCTGCCGGTCGAGCAGCCGACCGCCACCATGATCATGGTGTGCGGGGCCGCGACCACCCAGATCGCGGTGCTCTCGCTCGGATCGATCGTGACCGCCGTACGCATCCCGGTCGGCGGCGACGCCATCGACCACGCGGTGATCCAGCATCTGCGTCAGCACCACGCGCTGATGCTGCCGAGCCAGTCGGTGCGCCCGCTGCAACTGGCGCTCAGCGGCAGCGGTCTGAACGCGCGCGGGCCCGTCACGACCGAGATCCACGGCCGTGACGTGGCGACCGGGCTGGCGCGCTCGGTGCAGGTCGACACCGCCGCCGTACGGGAGGCCATCCACGCTCCGCTCACCGCGGTCCTGGACGGGCTCGGCGCGATCCTGCGCGACTGCCCGCCGGATCTGGTGGCCGACCTCGTGGACTGCGGGATCATGATGGTCGGCGGCAGCGCGCTGCTGCCCGGCCTCGACCAGATGCTGCGGGACGCGACGGGCATGCCGGTGCACATCGCGGAGCGCCCGGACGTCTGCGCGGTGCTGGGGCTCGGTGCCATGCTGGACGGCAAGATCGAGCCGCTGGTCCTCGACCCGATCGCCTGCTGATCACACCCCGGGGGTGCGGCGCATGACCGACGACACGGCGGACACCGCCACGAGGCCGCCCGGCGAGGAGGCCGCCGGGGCGGAGCCCGCCCCGGGGAAGCCGCCGCTGTCGATACTCCTGGAAGCGGTGACCGGCATCGGCTCCGATCTCGGACTGCGGGCCCTGCTCCAGCAGACCGTGGACACCGCGACGGCGCTGACCGGGGCCCGGTACGGCGCGCTCGGCGTGCTCGACCCGGAGCACGGCACCATCGGCGAGCTGTACACCACGGGGCTCGACGACACCGAACGGCAGCGGGCCGGCCGGTTCCCGGACGGGCCCTCGGCGATGCCCGGCGCGCTCGCCGACGGAGCGGAGCCGCCGCGCCACGACGATCCGGCCGCCGGGGTGCGGGCCGCCGGGGTGCCGCCCCGGCCACCGACGCGCTCCGCCCTCAGGACCCCGATCCGGGTCCACGACCAGGTCTTCGGCAACCTCTGCCTCACCGGGAAGCACACCGGCCGCTTCACCGAGTCGGACGCGGCGGTGCTGAGGGCACTGGCCGCGCAGGCCGGCACCGCGATCGCCCACGCCCGGCTGTACGCGGCGGCCCGGCAGCGGGAGCGCTGGATCGAGGGGGCGGCCGCCGTGACCACCGCGCTGCTGACCGGCGGGAGCGCGGCCGACGCGCTGATGACCGTCGCCGAAGGGGCCAGAACGCTCGCCGACGCCAGCGCCGGGGTCATCCTCCAGCCGAACGAGGCGGGCGGGATGGAGATCGTCACCGCGTCCACCCTCGACGACCCGGCCGGGATCGTCGGTACGGCCATCGAGCCCGGCTCTCCGGTGCTGATCCAGCTGCTGGGCGGGGAGCCGGTGTTCATCGACGACTCGGCGACCGATCCGCGGATGACGACCCATGTGCGCTCCCGGTTCGGCCCCAGCATGATGCTGCCGCTGCAGAGCGGAGGGCGGCTGATCGGCACCCTGGCCCTGCCCCGGCGGCGCGGCGACCGCCCGTACACGGCGGTGGACCGGCTGCTGGCCACGCAGTTCGCCTCGCAGGCCGCGCTCGCGCTGGTCCTGGCGGACGCCCGGCACGACCGGGAGCAGCTCGCGGTGTACGAGGACCGGGACCGGATAGCCCGCGATCTGCACGATCTCGTGGTCCAGCGGCTGTTCGCGACCGAGATGATGCTGGAGTCGACCCGCCGCCGGGCCGCCGCGCCGGAGACGGACGAACTGCTGGGCAGGGCCATCGACGAGCTGGACTCCACCATCCAGGAGGTGCGGACGACGATCTTCGCCCTTCAGCAGCCGCCTGCCGAGACCCCCGCCACCTTCCGGGGCCGGGTGCTGCGGGAGACCGGGGGCGCCGCCGCCGTACTCGGCTTCCCGCCGTCGGTGCACTTCACCGGGGCGGTCGACGCGCTGGTCGGGGAGCCGGTGGACCGACAGCTGCTCGCCGCGCTGCGCGGCGCGCTCGCGGCCGCGCACCGGCGGGCCGGGGTGTCGGCGATCGAGGTGGAGGTGGACGCGACGGCCGTTCTTCCGGACGGGCGGGCCGCGGTCCGGCTGACGGTCGCCGACGACGGGCGCGAGGAGGACGGCTCGCGCCCGTCGACCGTCACCTGGCAGGCGCCGCTCTGAGCGCGACCCGGGTGCTGGAGTGGGCGACCCCGGCCTCCCGCTTGAGCCTGCGCAGCAGTCCGTCCAGGGCCGCGGTGTCGGCGACGGCGGCCCGTACGAGATAGTCGTGGCCGCCGGTCACATGGACGACTTCGGTGATGCCGGGCAGGGAGAGCACCGCCCGCTCGAACACCTCGTTCGTCGTGTCGATCCGCAGCGTCACGTCGATGAAGACGACCAGGCCGGTACGGGTGTCGGCGGCCGGGTCGATGATCACGGTGAAGCCGCGGATGACGCCGTCGCGGCGCAGCCGGCGCACCCGGTCGGCCGCCGCGTTGGCGCTGAGCCCGACCCGTACCCCCAGATCGCGGTACGAGATCCGGGCATCCTCCTGGAGGATGCCGAGGATCTCTCTGTCCAGACGGTCCATACCGCGATTGTCGCAGCTTTGTCCGGTTCGTGACTGGGCAAGTCGCGTCCGGCGGGCCCCGGGCCCCGGCCGTGCGTGACCCGCATGGCGGGTTCCGGCGGGCCCGGGGCCCGCGCCCGCCCTTGACTGAGGAGGTGGACACAGCCGTCAAGCAGCCCCCCGCCCCGGTCGAGGCGCCGTCCGCGGCCGCCTGTCGCAATCTCGTGATGGCCACGATCGGTTTCGGGCTCACCTTCTGGGCCTGGAATCTGATCGCGCCGCTGTCCGGGGGCTACAAGGAGCGGCTGGGGCTGAGCTCGTTCGAGCAGTCTCTGCTGGTGGCGGTGCCGGTGCTGGTCGGCTCGCTGGGCCGGATCCCGGTGGGCGCGCTCACCGACAAGTACGGTGCGCGGCTCATGTTCCCGCTGGTCTCGGCGCTCACCGTCGCGCCCGTACTGCTGCTGATCCCGGCGCGGGACTCCTACGGGCGCGACGCTCGTCGTGGGCTTTCTGCTGGGCCTGGGCGGCACCACGTTCGCGATCGGCATCCCGCTGGTGAACTCGTGGTTCCCGCCCGCCGAGCGGGGCCTCGCGCTCGGGGTGTTCGGCATGGGGATGGGCGGTGTCGCCCTGTCCGGGTATTTCACCCCGAGGATCGCCGGGCACGGCGACAACCTGCCGTCATTGGTGGTCGCGGCGGCGCTCGTGGTGTACGCGGCGCTGGCCGCCGTACTGGTCACCGACCGCCCCGACCGCCCGGTGCCGACCGACTCGCTCGCCCACCGGCTGGCCGGCGCCGGACGGCTGCGGGTCACCCGGGAGCTGTCCGCGCTGTACGCGATCGGTTTCGGCGGCATCGTCGCGTTCGGCGTCCACCTCCCCACGTATCTGAAGACCTGGTACGACCTGTCGCCCACCGACGCCGGCACGAAGGCCGCCGGATTCGCCCTGGTCACGGTGGTCTTCCGGCCGATCGGCGGATGGTTCTCGGACCGCGTCCACCCGGCCCTGGTCACGGCGGCGGCGCTCGGCCCGGCCGCGCTGATGGCGATCGTCCAGGCCTTCGACCCGCCGCTGGCCCCGGGCGGCACGATCGCGCTGCTCTGCATGGCGGCGGGCCTGGGCACCGCGAGCGGCAGCGTCTTCGCCCTGGTCTCGCAGGTGACGCCGCAGGCGAAGGTGGGCAGCGTGACCGGGATCGTCGGCGCGATGGGCGCCCTGGGCGGCTTCGTGCCGCCGCTGGTGATGGGGCGATCTACAGCGCGAAGGGCTCGTACTCGATCGGCTTCATGCTGCTGTCGGACCTGGCCCTGGCCGGGTGCGTGTACGCCTACGGCCGCATGCGCGGACTCCAGCGGGACTGAGGACTGTCCATGGGGCAGCCCTTAGGGTGCGGTGGGTGACTCCTCTTCTGTTTGTGCCGGATGACGGTTCGACCCGGGAAGCCACCCGGTTCGGCGAACACACCATGACGTACGAGCGGTTGGCCACCGCCGCCACCGCTCTCGCCGGGCGCATCGCCGGCGCCGGGCGGGTCGCGGTCTGGGCCACTCCCACCCCCGAGACCGTGGTCGCCGTCGTGGCCGCGCTCCATGCCGGGGTGCCCGCGGTTCCGCTCAACCCGAGGACGGGGACGCGCGAACTCGCCCACATCGTGTCCGACAGCGAGCCGACCGTGGTGCTGGCCGCGGCGGGCGACCCGCTCCCGCCGGTGCTGGAGGCGCTGGAGCGTATCGATGTCGACACCGCCCCGGAGAGCCCCGGTGCCGCACTGCCCGAGCCCTCCCCCGAGTCCCCGGCTCTGATCGTCTACACCTCCGGCACCACGGGTCCGCCCAAGGGCGCGATCCTGCCGCGGCGGGCGATCGCCGCCTCGCTCGACGCACTGGAGGACGCCTGGCAGTGGACCGGCGACGACGTGCTCGTCCACGCCCTGCCGCTGTTCCATGTGCACGGCCTGATCCTGGGCGTGCTGGGGCCGCTGCGCCGGGGCGGATCGGTGCGGCACCTGGGCCGGTTCTCCGCCGAGGCAGTGGCCCGGGAACTGTCGTCCGGCGGCACCATGCTCTTCGGCGTACCGACGATGTACCACCGGCTGGCCGAGGCCCTCGACGGCACCGGCCCCGGGGCTGCCGGACTGGCGAAGGCGCTGGCCGGGGCCCGGCTGCTGGTGTCCGGGTCGGCCGCGCTGCCGGTGCACGACCACGAGCGGATCGCAGCGGCCACCGGCCGCCGGGTCATCGAGCGGTACGGCATGACGGAGACCCTGATGAACACCGGCGTCCGGGCCGACGGCGAACCGCGCCCCGGTACGGTCGGCGCGCCGCTGCGCGGCGTGGAGTTCCGCCTGGTCGAGGAGGACGGCACCGTCCTCGCCGCGGACGCCACCGGCCCCGACGCCATCGGCGAGATCCAGGTGCGCGGCCCGAACCTCTTCACCGGCTATCTGAACCGCCCCGACGCCACGGCCGCCGCGCTCACCGGGGACGGCTGGTTCCGCACCGGGGACATGGCCACCCGGGACGCCGACGGCTATGTACGGATCGTCGGGCGCAAGGCCACCGATCTGATCAAGAGCGGCGGCTACAAGATCGGCGCCGGGGAGATCGAGAACGCGCTCCTGGACCACCCCGGCGTCCGTGAGGCCGCCGTCACCGGGGAGCCGGACCCGGACCTGGGCGAGCGGATCGTCGCCTGGGTGGTGCCGGCCGACCCGGCCTCGCCGCCGTCCGGGGACGAGCTCGCCGGCCATGTGGCCGCCCAGCTGGCCCCGCACAAGCGCCCGCGCACGGTCCGCTACCTGGACGCGCTGCCCCGCAACGACCTCGGCAAGATCATGAAGCGGTCGCTCCATGGCTGACCGGCTGACGGCGAGAGCGGCGATCGCGGCACTGACCGCGGACTTCGAGGAGCTCCGGGCATCCGGGGAAGGCGCCGCGCCCGGCCGTGACGGGGACGGGCCCCTGTCCTGGGCCGGGTACGCGGACTCCCGGGCTCGCGCCGCCGCCCGCACCGGGGAGGAGGAGTCCGTCGTCCACGGCCTCGCCTCGGTCGGCGGCCTGCGCTGTGTGCTGGTCTCGTTCGAGTTCGGGTTCCTGGGCGGTTCGCTGGGACAGCGCACCGGGGACCGGCTGGAGGCCGCGTACGAGGCCGCCCGGACCCGGGCGCTGCCGCTCGTCTCGCTGATCGCGACGGGCGGCAGCCGGATGCAGGAGGGCATGGTCGCCCTCACCCAGCTCCAGCGGGTGGCCCGTGCCTCGGCGCGGCTGCGGGCGTCGGGCCCGGCGCAGCTCGCGGTGCTGCGCGACCCGACGACCGGCGGCGGCTGGGCCACGCTGGGGGCGGGCGCCGATGTGATCCTGGCGCTGCCGGGCGCCCAGGTCGGGTTCGCCGGCTCCCGGGTACGGCCCCCGGACGCCGACCCCCACGCGTACACCGCGGAGGGCCAGCTGGCCGCGGGACAGATCGACGCGGTCGTCCCGCCCGGGGAGCTCGCGCGGACGGTGGCGCACTGGCTGCGGGCGCTGCACGCCCCGGGCTCCCCGGCGCTCCCCGCACCCGTGCCGGACGCGCTGTCCGTCACCGGCCTCCCGGAGACCGGCTGGGACGCGGTCCGGCAGGCCCGCTCGCCCGGCCGGCCGCGCGCCGAGGCGTATCTGGACGCCTACTTCGACCACCGGCTCCCGCTCGTCGGCGACCGCTGCGGAGGTACGGACCCGGGGCTGCTCTGCGGTTTCGGGCGGCGCGACGGACGGTCGATCGCGTACGTCGCCCAGTGCGGCACCGCGACCCGCCCGGCCGGTTACCGCGCGGCGGCGCGGGTGATCCGGCTGGCCGACCGGCTCGGTGTCCCCGTGCTCACCCTGATCGACACCCCGGGCGCGGCCAACGACGCGGCGGCGGAGCGGGCGGGTGCGGGCGCCGCCATCGCGGACGCCTTCGCGGCGATAGCAGAGGTCCGGGTCCCGGTCACGACGCTGGTGATCGGCGAGGGAGGTTCGGGCGGGGCGCTGGCTCTGGCGGCACCGGGGAACACCCATGTCACCCGGGACAGCTACTTCTCGGTGATCGCCCCGGAGCTCGCGGCCGCGATCCTGAAGCGCGCTCCGCAGCAGGTGCGCGGCACGGCCGACCAGCTGCGGCTGCGCCCGCAGGACCTGGTGGAACTGGGCTTCGCCCGCTCGGTGGTGGGGCCGCGGCAGGAGTGAGGCGCGGGCGGGGCGTCAGGGCTGCGGGTTCCGCGCGTCGTACCGCGCGAACCCGCGCCACCGCAGCGCCAGCAGGGCCACGGCGACGACACAGGCGATCCCGCCGCCGGTCACCGCCAGGGCGGGCGAGGTCAGGTCGGCGACCGACCCCGCCAGGAAGTCGCCGAGCCTGGGCCCGCCCGCGACGACGACGATGAACACGCCCTGGAGCCGCCCGCGCATCTCGTCCGGCACGGCAGCCTGGAGCATGGTGTTGCGGAAGACCATGGAGGTGGTGTCCGCGCACCCGGCGAGCGCCAGGAACAGCAGCCCGAGCCAGAGCTGCCGGGTCAGGCCGAACAGCGCGATGGCGGTGCCCCAGCAGGCGACGGCGAGCAGCACGGCGAGGCCGTGGCGCCGGATGCGCCCCAGCCAGCCGGAGAACACCCCGCCGAGCAGCGCACCGAGCGCCGGGGCGGCGACCAGCAGCCCGGTGGTCTTCGCGTCACCGCCGTACCAGAGGACGGCGACGACGGGGAACAGCGCCCGGGGGTGGGCCAGCAGCATGGCGCACAGGTCGGTGAAGAAGGTCATCCGGAGGTTGGGCCTGGTCCCGAGGAACCGCAGCCCGTCCGCGACGGACGCCCGCTTGTCCCCCGCGCCCTCCGTGCGCTCCGGCAGCATGGCGGGCAGCCGCCACATCGCGTAGAGCGAGGCGGTGAAGGTGAGGGCGTCGACGGTGTACGCGGCCCGGTAGCCCCACCAGCCGACGACGAGCCCACCGAGCATCGGCCCGACCAGCGTGCCGGTGGTGCCGGTCATGGAGGTGAGGGCGTTGGCGGCGGGCAGCTGCTCGGGCGGCAGCAGCCGGGCGATCATCGAGCTGCGGGCGGGCGCGTTGACCGCGAAGCAGGCCGCCTGGAGGCCGACGATCGCGTACAGCAGCCCCACCTGCTCCACCCCGGCGACGGTGATGGCGACAAGGACGACGGAGAGCACGAACGACCCGGCGGAGCTGGCCAGGCCCAGCTTGCGCCGGTCGATGGTGTCGGCGACGGCCCCGCCGTACAGCCCGAAGACGACCAGCGGCAGGAACGAGCAGAATCCGATGAGCCCGACCGAGACAGCGGACCCGGTGATGTCGTAGACCTGGAGCGACACGGCGAGCGAGGTCATCCCCTGCCCGATCCAGGAGACCGTGTTCCCGAACCAGAGCCGCCGGTAGTCGGACGAGCTCCGCAGAGGTGTCAGATCGGCGAATATGCGGGTGCGGTGGGCGGGTCCTTCGGTCGTTTCGGTCACGCCGGATAGTAACGGCCGGGCCGGTCCGCACGGTTGGGGTCCGGTGCCGGGGACCGGCTACCTCCAGTGGATTCCTGACGGCCGGGCAGGCTTGTACACCGTTCCGTTGTGCGGCCGGGTGCGGCGCTCGAAGAGGGTGGCGTACAGGCCGCTCCTGCCGAGCAGTTGGGCGTGGGTGCCGGATTCCACCAGCCGGCCCTCGTCCAGGACGAGGATGCGGTCGGCGTCCGCGGCCAGGGCCAGGTCGTGGGTGATGACGATGGTGGTGCGGCCCCGGGCCAGCCGCCGCAGGGGTTCGAGGATGCGTTCCGCGGCCAGCCGGTCCAGTCCGGTGGTGGGCTCGTCGAGGAGGAGGACGGGCGCGTCGCGCAGCATGGCGCGGGCGATCGCGATGCGCTGCAACTGGCCGCCGGACAGCCGGGATGTGCCGGTGGCGATGACGGTGTCGTAACCCTCCGGGAGGGCCTCGATGAACGCGTGGGCGTCGGCCGCCCGCGCGGCCCGCACGACGTCTTCGTGGCTCGCGTCGAGGCTTCCGCAGCCGATGTTCGCCTCGATGGTGTCGTGCAGGACGAGGGTGTCCTGCGGGAGCAGCGTGATGTTCCGGCGGAGGTACGTCAGCGGCATCCGGTCCACGGACACCCCGTCCAGCCGTACGCTGCCGGCGTCCGGGTCGTAGAACCGCAGCAGCAGCGCCGCCAGGGTCGACTTGCCCGCACCGCTGGGACCGGTGATGACCAGCAGTTCCCCGGGACTTGCGGTGAACGAGAGGTCCCTGAGCACCATCTCGCTGTTGCCGGGGTAGTGGAAGAACACCTGGCGCGCCTCCACCTCGCCGAGCGCCCGGCTCCGCGGCGGCACCGGCACGGAGTCGCCCGGGTCGGTGACGGCGGGCTCGGAGTCGAGGATCTCCAGCAGTCGTTCGGCGCCGGCGGTCGCGGCGGTGGCGGTCAGACCGAGCTGGCCCAGCGAGCGGATCGGCGGGTAGAGGTAGCCGATGAAGGCAGCGAAGGCCAGGAGCTGTCCGAGGGTCATCCGGCCCGCCGAGATCTCCCACACCCCCAGGCCGATGATCGTCAGCACGCACAGCGTTTCGAGGACTTCGATGAACTGCTCGTAGAACTCGGTGAGACGGACGGCCCTCACCGCGGTCCTCAACCGGACCCGCGCCTTGTTGCTGAGCCGGTCCTCCTCGTCCTGCTGCCTGTTGTACGCCTGTGTCATGACGACGTTGACCAGCGTCTCCTCGACCACGGCCGTGATGGCGCCGTCCGCCGCACGGCCGCGCCGGGACACCGCGCGCAGCGGCTTGGCGAACCCGCGGGTGACCACCAGCAGGACCGGAACCATGAGGAAGGTGGCAACAGCCAGGTCCCAGCGCAGCCACACGGCCGCCGCGGCGTAGAAGATGGCGCCGAACAGCGCGGACGCCGCCCCGACGATGCCGGAGACCACCAGCGCCTCGATGGCCTCCACGTCGCCGGTCAGCCGCTCCACCAGGTCGCCGCGGCGATTGCGCTGGAAGAAGTGCGGCGGGAGCTGCTGGAGATGACCGAACACCCGGGCCCGCAGCCGCAGCACGAAGCGTTCGGCCGTCCAGGCCGCGAGCGAACTGCCCAGGTACCCCATCACGGCACCGGCGACCGCCACGGCGAGCCACTGACCGGCGGGCTTCCAGAAGGCACTGACGTCGCCGGTCTGCAGCGCAGTGTCGGTGAGTTTGGCGAAGAGGAGGACCGTGACGGTCTCGGCTAGGGCGGCCAGGACCGCGCAGAGGAAGATGACGACGAGCCAGCGCCGGTCGCCTCCGGTCAACGGCCAGAAGCGCCGGAAGGACGCCAGGATGCTGACGGGGTCGGTACGGATCGGAATGTCCGTCACCGGGTCCTCGGGCGGCTCTTCGGTACGGACGGAACGCTGGAGCGGGCTGTGAAAGCGCATGGGCATCACGTCACAGAGGTGCTCGGGCTAGAGACCGCAGCCATGGAAATGGGCCCCCAAAAGACGAGGCGGACCCGCGCGATGCGCGAGCCTGCCTCGAGTTGGGGTTCAGACAGGGGTCGGAGGTGAAGCGTGTCAGTAGCCCCCGCGTCCACCACGGCCGTAGCCGCCGTAGCCGCCGAAACCACGTCCGCCGAAACCACGTCCGCCGAATCCGCGTCGGCCGAATCCGCGTCCGCCGTACCCGCGTCCGCCGAATCCGTATCCGCCGTAATCGCCACGGCCACCGTATCCGCCGTGACCCCTGTGGTCGAAGATGTTGCGAACCTTCATCTTCGCCTCCTCTGGAGGAGTTCACTGCGCCGCTCCTGGCTCTTGCTGCGGCACTTTCGACACTACGTCCGCCCTCCAGGACCAACAAGTCGTAGAAGCCGTAATCAAGGATTAACAGGGGCGAAATACCTTAATCCTCCAGAGCGTTGCCATAAGTGACTCTCCGGACATCCTTCGGACGGCCAGGGGTGGCACGCACCTCGCGGCGCCACGGAGGGACCCGGTCCGGCCGCACACAATCGGGGCCGCCCGCACGGACACTGACACACCGATGCACGGACACAGCGACGCGGAAAGGCCGGCGCCCGGCCTGACTCCACCGGCACGACCCGCCGGATCCCGGCACGGCCACTTGATCTTGCAACGGGGCTATGGTGAGGGCCCCCACGGAATCCGTGAGGGCCCTTCTGCCTACGTATACGCAGGTCATAACGTTTCTGCCGGAGATCGACAGTGGGGCGGGTGGGACTCGAACCCACGGCCGACGGATTATGAGTCCGCTGCTCTAACCGGCTGAGCTACCGCCCCTTTTCGGCGTGGCGCGTACAAGTGTGCGCGCCGTCTGCCGCAGCATAGCCGGTCATACGATCTCTCGCTCCGGATGGTCGGCTTCGCATGACCGTGAAGACCTCCCCACCGGCCGTCCGGTTCCGGACGGAGCGAAGTACACGCGAAAGAGTCACATGCATCCCACACGCATCACGGTGGCGGCCATCGTCGGGCACGCGAAAAAGGACCCCGCAGGGTCCTCTTCCGTTCCGCTCCCCCGACTGGACTCGAACCAGTAACCCTCCGGTTAACAGCCGAATGCTCTGCCAATTGAGCTACAGGGGATCGCGCTCCCCCGACTGGACTCGAACCAGTAACCTGCCGGTTAACAGCCGGCTGCTCTGCCAATTGAGCTACAGGGGATTGCTGCGTGTACACCGAACCTTACCTGCCTGGCTGCTGCCGGGCGGCGCGCGTTCGCTGCGACACATACATTAGCGCAAGCAGGGGGGTGCTTTGCCAATCGGTATCCCCCGGGGTGATCTCCGGTGCCCGCGGGTAGGCGGGCAGCACACGTCGCACTGAGCGTCGCACTGAGCAAGGAAGGGTGGCAGCCATGCGGTACCGGCTCACGTTCATCGCCGGACTGGCCCTCGGATACGTGATCGGAACGAGGGCCGGGCGCGAGCGCTACGAGCAGCTGAAGAAGTCCGCACGCCAGTTCGCCCAGAACCCCGCTGTGCGCAATACCGCCGAGTCCGCGGCGCAGAGCGGCCGCGATCTGGCCGGCAAGGCGTACCACGCGGTGAGCGAGAAGGTCGGCGAGAAGGTGCCCGCCCCGGTGGCCGACCGGCTGCGCTCGCTGCGGGACCGCGGCCAGAACGGCGAGGACGACTGGGGCACCAGCAACACCTGAGGGCCGGCCCGCAGCCGGACCGCTCCATCACTGCCGCGCCACCGGTACGGAAAAGTCCCGGCGGTGCGGCAGAATCTTGGGCATGGGGATAGTCGCCGGCTTGGACAGCTCTTCCGCCTTCACACACATCGTCGTCTGCGATACGGACACGGGCGCCGTGCTGCGCCGCGGCTTCGCCGCACACCCCGTCGAGGCGAAGGCCACCGAGGTCGACCCGCAGGCGTGGCTGCTCTCGCTCGGCGAGGCCGCCACCGACGGGCTGCTCGAAGGGGTGCAGGCCATCGGTGTCTCCGCCCAGCAGCACGGTCTGGTGCCGCTGGACCACCAGGGCAATCCGGTCCGTCCGGCACTGCTCGGCAATGACAAGCGGGCGCAGGCCGCCGCGGCCGATCTGATCGACGGACTCGGCGGGCGGCAGGCCTGGGCCGAGGCGGTCGGGGCGGTGCCGCAGGCCGCGCAGCCGGTGTCGAAGCTGCGCTGGCTGGCACGGACCGAGCCGGAGGCGGCCCAGCGGGTGGCCGCGGTGCTCCAGCCGCACGACTGGCTGGTGTGGCAGCTGCTGGGGCGTCCGGCCCGTCGGACCACCGACCGGGGCGCCGCGTCCGGTACCGGCTACTGGTCGGCGGGCACCGGCTCCTACCGGCCCGATCTGGTGGAGCTGGCGCTCGGGCACCAGGCCGCGCTGCCCGAGGTGCTCGGTCCCGCCGACGCGGCCGGGACGACGCCCGAGGGACTGCTGATCTCCGCGGGGACCGGCGAGACGATGGCGGCGGCGTTCGGGCTCGGGGTCGGGGCCGGCGACGCGGTGGTGTCGCTGGGGGCGTCGGGCTCGGTCATGGCGGTGCACCACGAGGCGCTGTCCGATCCGGCCGGGATGATCACCTCGTTCGCGGACGCGACCGGGAAGCACCTGCCGGTGGTGCACACCTCCAACGCTGTGCGGGCGCTGCGCGGGAGTGCCGAGATGCTCGGCCTGGAGAGCCTCGAAGAGCTCTCCGCGCTGGCGCTGAAGTCCACGCCGGGCGCCTCCGGGCTGGTGCTCCTGCCGTACCTGGAGGGCGAGCGGACGCCGCAGCTGCCGCACGCCGCGGGGACGCTGTGCGGGCTGCGGCGCGAGTCGATGAAGCCGGAACATCTGGCGCGGGCCGCCTTCGAGGGGATGCTGTGCTCGCTGGCCGACGCGCTCGATGTGCTGCGCGGCCGGGGCGTCGAGGTGCGGCGGGTGTTCCTGCTGGGAGCTGCGGCCGAGCTGCCCGCCGTACAGGGGCTGGCTCCGGCGCTGTTCGGCACGCAGGTGGTCGTGCCGCAGCCCGCCGAGTACGCGGCGCTGGGCGCGGCCCGGCAGGCGGCCTGGGCGCTGGGGGTCTCGCAGGGGACGGCCGATCCGCTCACTCCCCCGGCCTGGCAGGGCGCCGCCGCCCAGGTGCTGGAGCCGGGCGAGGAGCTGGCGGTCGGACAGGCGGTGCGCCAGCAGTACATGGCGGCGCGGGACCAGATCCACCCCGGGGCGTTCGACTTCGCAGGCTGAGCCGCCCACCGGTGCGATACGGCCGGGTACGCCGGTGGAGGTGACCTCCTCCACTTGTGTACTCGGTCTGTTTTTTGACCTGGTCTTGAGTAAAATCGCTCGCAGTTGCGGGCGCCGGTGCCGGAAAATGGGTCGACTCCCGCCCTCTGCCGACTCCGAGAGACACGCGTGCTCATAAAACTCCTGCGGGCCTATCTCGGTCCGTACAGAAAACCCATCCTGCTGCTGGTCCTCCTCCAACTGCTGCAGACCTGCGCCAGCCTCTACCTGCCCACCCTGAACGCCGACATCATCGACAACGGTGTCGTGAAGGGGGACACGGGCTACATCCTCGAATTCGGCGGCATCATGATCGCCGTCAGCATCGGCCAGGTGGTCTGCAACATGGGGGCCGTCCACTTCGGCGCCCGTACCGCGTCCGCGCTCGGCCGCGACATCCGGGCGTCGGTCTTCGACCGGGTGCAGTCGTTCTCGGCGCGTGAGGTCGGGCGGTTCGGGGCACCCTCGCTGATCACCCGTACGACCAATGACGTCCAGCAGGTCCAGATGCTGGTGCTGATGACGTTCACGCTGATGGTGTCGGCCCCGATCATGTGTGTCGGCGGCATCGTCATGGCGCTCGGCCAGGACGTCCCGCTGTCGGCGGTACTGCTCGCGGTGGTGCCGGTGCTCGGCATCGCGGTGAGCCTGATCGTGAAGCGGATGCGTCCGCTGTTCCGCACGATGCAGGAGCGGCTGGACACGGTGAACCGGGTGCTGCGCGAGCAGATCACCGGCAACCGCGTCATCCGCGCCTTCGTCCGCGACGGCTACGAGGAGGAGCGGTTCCGCGGCTCCAACACCGAGCTGACGGACGTGGCACTGTCCACGGGCCGGCTGATGGCGCTGATGTTCCCCACCGTGATGACGGTCGTGAACGTCTCGTCGATCGCCGTGCTCTGGTTCGGTGCCCACCGCATCGACAGCGGCGGCATGGAGATCGGCGCACTGACCGCCTTCCTCGCCTATCTGATGCAGATCGTCATGTCGGTGATGATGGCCACCTTCATGTTCATGATGGTGCCGCGCGCCGAGGTCTGTGCCGAGCGCATCCAGGAGGTCCTGGAGACCGAGTCCAGCGTGGTCCCGCCGGTCGAGCCGGTCCGCAAGCTGCTCGCCCGCGGTCATCTGGAGGTGCGCGGCGCGGACTTCCGCTACCCGGGCGCCGAGGAGCCGGTGCTGCGGTCGGTCGACCTGGTGGCCCGCCCCGGCGAGACCACCGCGATCATCGGGTCCACGGGCAGCGGGAAGTCGACGCTGCTCGGGCTCGTACCGCGGCTGTTCGACGTGACGGACGGCCAGGTGCTGGTCGACGGCACGGACGTGCGGACGCTGGAGCCGGCACTGCTGGCGAAGACCGTGAGCCTGGTGCCGCAGAAGCCGTATCTGTTCTCCGGGACGGTCGCGACGAACCTGCGGTACGGAAACCCGGACGCGACCGACGAGGAGCTGTGGCACGCGCTGGAGGTCGCGCAGGCCAAGGAGTTCGTCACGGCGCTGGAGCACGGTCTGGACGCGCCGATCGCACAGGGCGGCACCAATGTCTCGGGCGGGCAGCGGCAGCGGCTGGCCATCGCCAGGACGCTGGTGCAGCGGCCGGAGATCTATCTCTTCGACGACTCGTTCTCCGCGCTCGACTACGCCACCGACGCCGCGCTGCGCGGGGCGCTCTCGCAGGAGACGGCCGAGGCGACCGTGGTGATCGTGGCGCAGCGGGTCTCCACCATCCGCGACGCGGACCGGATCCTGGTGCTGGACGAGGGCCGGGTCGTCGGCTCCGGGACCCATCACGAGCTGATGGACGGCAATGAAACGTACCGGGAGATCGTGCTCTCCCAGCTGACGGAAGCGGAGGCCGCGTAATGGCCGGGCCTGGCGGACGCATGATGGCGGGCGGGGCGCCGACCGACCGGTCGATGGACTTCAAGGGGTCCTCGAAGCGCCTGCTGAGGCGCTTCGCGACGGAGAAGACCCCGCTGTACGTGATGCTGGCGGCCTCGGTGCTGAGCGTCGGCCTGTCGGTGGTCGGGCCGAAGATCCTCGGCCGGGCGACCGACCTGGTCTTCGCCGGGGTCGTCGGCCGGGGGATGCCCGAGGGTACGACCAAGGAGCAGGCCGTCGAGGGCCTGCGCAAGAGCGACAGCGGCCTTGCCGACATGCTCTCCGGGGTGGACTTCGTCCCCGGTCACGGCATCGACTTCGGCGCGGTGGGCGACGTACTGCTGCTGGCGCTGGCGGTCTATGTCGGCGCCGGTCTGCTGATGCTGGTGGCGACACGGCTGTCGATCCGGATCATCAACCGGATCATTTTCCAGCTGCGCGAGGACATCCAGACGAAGCTGTCGCGGCTGCCGCTGTCGTACTTCGACCGGGCCAAGCGCGGCGAGGTGCTCAGCCGGGCGACGAACGACATCGACAACATCTCGCAGACGATGCAGCAGACGATGGGCCAGCTCATCAACTCCCTGCTCACCATCGTCGGCGTGCTGGTCATGATGTTCTGGGTCTCGCCGCTGCTGGCGCTGGTCGCGCTGGTGACGGTGCCGCTCTCGGTGGTCGTGGCCGCGAAGGTCGGCAAGCGCTCGCAGCCGCAGTTCGTGCAGCAGTGGAAGGTGACGGGCAAGCTCAACGCCCACATCGAGGAGATGTACACCGGGCACACCCTGGTGAAGGTCTTCGGCCGGCAGGAGGAGTCAGCGAGGGACTTCGCCGAACAGAACGAGGCGCTGTACGAGGCAGGTTTCAAGGCGCAGTTCAACAGCGGGATCATGCAGCCGCTGATGATGTTCGTCTCCAATCTGAACTATGTGCTGATCGCCGTCGTGGGTGGTCTGCGGGTCGCCTCCGGGGCCCTGTCGATCGGTGACGTGCAGGCGTTCATCCAGTACTCGCGGCAGTTCTCGATGCCGCTGACGCAGGTCGCCTCGATGGCGAACCTGGTGCAGTCGGGCGTCGCCTCGGCCGAGCGGATCTTCGAGCTGCTGGACGCCGAGGAGCAGGGTGCCGACCCCGCGCCCGGCGAGCGCGAGCGCCCCGAGGAGCTGCGGGGCAGCGTCTCGCTGGAGAAGGTGTCGTTCCGTTACGACCCGGAGAAGCCGCTCATCGAGGATCTGTCGCTGAACGTCGAGCCCGGCCACACGGTCGCGATCGTCGGCCCGACGGGCGCCGGCAAGACCACGCTCGTCAATCTGCTGATGCGGTTCTACGAGGTGACGGGCGGCCGGATCACGCTCGACGGGGTCGACGTGACGAAGATGTCGCGCGATGAGCTGCGTCAGGGCATCGGCATGGTCCTCCAGGACACCTGGCTGTTCGGCGGTTCGATCGCGGACAACATCGCGTACGGCGCTTCGCGGGAGGTCACCCGCGAGGAGATCGAGGAGGCGGCGAAGGCGGCCCACGCCGACCGCTTCATCCGTACCCTGCCGGACGGCTACGACACGGTCATCGACGACGAGGGCACCGGTGTCAGCGCGGGCGAGAAGCAGCTGATCACCATCGCGCGGGCGTTCCTGTCCGACCCGGTGATCCTGGTGCTCGACGAGGCGACGAGCTCCGTCGACACCCGTACGGAGGTGCTGATCCAGAAGGCGATGGCGCGGCTGGCCCACGGCCGTACGAGCTTTGTGATCGCGCACCGGCTCTCCACCATCCGGGACGCCGACGTCATCCTGGTGATGGAGAACGGCTCGATCGTCGAACAGGGCACGCACGAGGAGCTGTTGGCCGCCGAGGGCGCCTATGCCCGGCTGTACTCGGCACAGTTCGCCCAGGCGGTCGCCGAAGTCGACTAGGCGTACCGCCCGTTCGTACATGAGGGCCCGCACCGCTGTCCGGCGGTGCGGGCCCTCGTGCCGTCAGTCGAGATAGCCGCGGAGCTGGTCGGCGAAGGCGTGGTCCCGCAGCTTGCCGAGGGTCTTGGACTCGATCTGGCGGATACGTTCACGTGTCACGCCGAAGATCCTTCCGATCTCCTCCAGGGTGCGGGGCCGCCCGTCGTCCAGCCCGTAGCGCAGCTGGACCACTTTCCGCTCGCGCTCGTTGAGCGTCGAGAGCACCGCTTCCAGGTGCTCGCGCAGCAGCAGGAACGCGGCGGACTCGACCGGGGACGCGGCGTCGCCGTCCTCGATCAGGTCGCCGAGGGCGACGTCCTCCTCCTCGCCGACCGGGGCGTGCAGCGAGACCGGTTCCTGGGCGAGCCGCAGGACTTCGCCGACCCGCTCCGGGGTGAGGTCGAGCTGGCCGGCGACCTCCTCCGCCGAGGGCTCGTAGCCGCGCTCCTGGAGCATCCGGCGCTGGACGCGTACGACACGGTTGATCAGTTCGACGACATGGACCGGCACCCGTATGGTGCGCGCCTGGTCGGCGAGGGCGCGGGACATGGCCTGACGGATCCACCAGGTCGCGTACGTGGAGAACTTGTAGCCCCGGGCGTAGTCGAACTTCTCGACGGCCCTGATCAGCCCGAGGTTGCCCTCCTGGACCAGATCGAGCATGGTCAGCCCGCGGCCGACATACCGTTTGGCGACGGAGACGACGAGCCGGAGGTTGGCCTCGATGAGGCGGCGCTTGGCCATCCTCCCCATGACCACCAGCCGGTCGAGGTCGACGGCCAGCCGGGTGTCCGGGTCCGGGGTGCTCGCGAGCCGTTCCTCGGCGAAGAGTCCGGCCTCGACCCGGCGGGCGAGCTCCACCTCGTCGGCGGCACCGAGCAGGGGGATCCGGCCGATCTCCCGCAGGTACTGGCGGAAGAGGTCGGAGGACGGACCGGCGGTCTCCGGACGGCTCCGCGGCTCGGGCGCCCGGGGCGGCTCCTCCATGAACGGCTCGGGCGGTATCGGCGGCCCCACCGCGCCCTCCGGATGGTGCACGGCCCGGTTCTGCGCGGGGATGGCCGAGACATGCTCGGTTTCGGTCAGGGTCCGGGTCTGCACGGGGGCGACCTCCAGGTGATCGCTGCCGGACCGCGGGGATGGCGGACCACCGTTCGATGGGCCGACCGCGCTCCGATGTCTCAGGCACCGCCCCCAGTGTGGGGGAAGAGACATCGCCGCCACGAGGGGCGTGCGGCGACTTTCTGAGTCCGGTCCGTGACCGGTCGGTTACGCGGGGGCGCCCGACCGGCTCTCAGAGGGCGTCGGCCCCGCTGTTGCGCAGGGACTGGGCGTACTGCTGGAGGACCCAGACCTCGTTCTGCGCCGCCGCCAGGTGGTCCGGGGCGACATTGCTGCCGAGGCGGGCGAGGCTGCCCTGTACCTCGTTGATCCGGCGGTCCACGGCGCGCAGCCGGACCTGGACGAGCTGCATGCCCGCGTAGGTCTCGTCGATGGTCTTGCCGTGGAAGACCTCGACGGCGAGCTCGGTGACCAGGTTGCGCACCGTGTCGTTGGGTGCCGCGTCCAGGACCTGGACCAGGTATTCACGGGTCTCGGGGACGCCCAGCTCCACGCCGCCCGCCTCCGCGATGCACTGCCGGACGGCGGCGTACGGCGGGGCGGTGAACTCGTCGGCCCCGTAGGCGTCGAAGGCCGGGGAGACCAGGTCGGGCTTCTGCAGGGCGAGCTTCAGCAGCTCGCGCTCGGTGCGGTGGGCGGGGCTGCGGAGGTTGAGCGCGGGGCCGGAGGGGGCGGGGGCGGGCGCCTGGACCTGCTGGGGCTGTCGGCCTCCGCGGGCGGGGGGTTGGGCGGGGCCCCGCTGGTCGCCCCGCTCGCGGGCCCAGCGGGCGAGCTGGGCGACGCGCTTGACGACGAACTGGGTGTCCAGGATGCCGAGCATGCCGGCCAGCTGGACGGCGACCTCGTGCTGCGAGGAGCTGTTCTTGATCCGGGCGACGACGGGGGCCGCCTCGTCGAGCGCGGCGCCGCGGCCCGCCGGGGTCTCCAGGTCGTACCGGCCGACGATCTGGCGGAGCGCGAACTCGAAGAGCGGGGTGCGGGGTTCGACCAGGTCGCGGACCGCCTCGTCGCCCTTGACCAGGCGCAGATCGCAGGGGTCCATGCCGTCCGGGGCGATCGCGATGTAGGTCTCCGCGGCGAACTTCTGGTCGTCCTCGAAGGCGCGCAGGGCGGCCTTCTGCCCGGCCGCGTCACCGTCGAAGGTGAAGATCACCCGGGCGCTGCCGTTGTCCATCAGGAGCCGACGGAGGATCTTGATGTGGTCGCCGCCGAAAGCCGTGCCGCAGGTGGCGATGGCGGTGGTGATCCCGGCGAGATGGCAGGCCATGACGTCGGTGTAGCCCTCGACGACCACCGCCCGGCTGGCCTTGGCGATGTCCTTCTTCGCCAGGTCGATGCCGTACAGCACCTGGGACTTCTTGTAGATCGCGGTCTCGGGGGTGTTGAGGTACTTCGGGCCGTTGTCGTCGTCGCGCAGCTTGCGGGCGCCGAAGCCGACGATGTCGCCGGAGGTGTCGCTGATCGGCCACATCAGCCGGCCGCGGAAGCGGTCGATGGGGCCGCGCCTGCCGTCCTGGGAGAGGCCGGAGGTGATCAGCTCCTTGTCGCTGAAGCCCTTGCCACGCAGATACCGGGTGAGGTGGTCCCAGCCCGCGGGGCTGTAGCCGACGCCGAAGTGGGCGGCGGCCGCCTGGTCGAAACCGCGCTCGGCGAGGAACTTCCGGCCGATCTCGGCCTCGGGGCCGTCCAGTTGCTCGACGTAGAACTGGGCGGCCACCTTGTGCGCCTCGACCAGCCTGATGCGCTCGCCGCGCTGGTGGGAGGGGTTGTAGCCGCCCTCCTCGTACCGCAACGTGATGCCCGCCTTGGCGGCGAGCCGCTCGACCGTCTCGGAGAACGAGAGATGGTCGATCTTCATCACGAAGGCGATCGTGTCGCCGCCCTCCTGGCAGCCGAAGCAGTGGAAGAGACCCTTGCTCGGGCTGACCTGGAAGGAGGGGGACTTCTCGTCGTGGAACGGGCAGAGGCCCTTGAGGTTGCCACCGCCCGCGTTGCGCAGCTGGAGATACTCGGAAACGACGGCGTCGATCGGGACCGCGTCCCTTACCGCCTTCACGTCGTCGTCATTGATCCTGCCTGCCACGCGTGAATTCTACGGGTGGGGTACGACAGCCGTGCCGTGCGCCGCTGTGATCCGTGGAACCCGGAGGCGACGCGCGGACCCGCCGGGCCGGGCCAGCACGGCTCAGGACAGGGTTTCCAGCGGTACGGACGGGTCCGCCAGCGCGTCCGGGTCGATCTGCCGGCCGGACCGGACCAGCCCCTGCACGGTCTCGGTGACGTCCCACACGTTGACGTTCATCCCTGCCAGCACCCGGCGGTCCTTCAGCCAGAAGGCGATGAACTCCCGCTTCCCCGCGTCGCCCCGGATGACCACCTGGTCGTAACTGCCCGGCGGCGCCCAGCCCGAGTATTCGAGACCGAGGTCGTACTGGTCGGAGAAGAAGTACGGCACCCGGTCGTAGCCGACCTCCTGGCCGAGCATGGCGCGGGCCGCGGCCGGGCCGGTGTTCAGGGCGTTCGCCCAGTGCTCCACGCGCAGCCGGACACCGAGCAGCGGGTGGTCCACGTTGGCGACGTCACCGGCCGCGAAGATGTGCGGGTCGCTGGTGCGCAGGGAGGCGTCGACGGCGATGCCGCCGCCGTCCGCGCGCGGGGCCATGGCGAGCCCGGCGGTCTCGGCGAGGGCGGTACGGGGCGCGGCGCCGATCGCGGCGAGCACGTCGTGGGCGGGGTACTCCTCGCCGTCGTCGGTGCGGACGGCGAGCACCAGGCCGTCCTGGCCGATGATCTCGGTGAGGCGGACGCCGAAGTGGAAGCGGACCCCGTGGTCGCTGTGCAGATCGGTGAAGATCTGGCCGAGCTCGGGGCCGACGACCTGGTGCAACGGGGTCGGTTCCGGCTCCATGACGGTGACCTCGGCGCCGTAGCCGCGGGCCGCGGCCGCGACCTCCAGGCCGATCCAGCCGGCCCCGGCGATCACCAGGTGGCCGTTGTCGCGGCCGAGTGCGGCCAGGACGTTGCGCAGCCGGTCGGCGTGGGCGAGGCGGCGCAGATGGTGGACGCCCGCCAGTTCCGTCCCCGGAACGGCGAGGCGGCGCGGCTCGGCCCCGGTGGCGAGCAGCAGCTTGTCGTAGTGGACGACGGTGCCGTCGCCGAGCGTGACGGCGCGGGCTTCCCGGTCGAGCGAGGTGACGGGCTGCCCCAGGTGCAGCTCGATGTCGGCGCCCGCGTACCACGCGGTCTCGTGGACGAAGACGCTGTCCCGCTCCTCCTTGCCGGTGAGGTAGCCCTTGGAGAGCGGCGGCCGTTCGTACGGATGGTCCCGTTCGTCGCCGAGCAGGATCACCCGGCCGCTGAATCCCTCCGCCCGGAGCGTCTCGGCTGCCTTCGCCCCCGCCAGCCCTCCGCCGACGATGACGAACGTCCGATGTGCGTCGACCACTTGATGCCTCCTGGGTGCTTGCTTCGCGGCGCCGCCACCTGCGAGCGTCCCGCACGCAGCGTGATGGCGAAAGAGGGTGTACACCGATCAGGTCACACCCGGTGTCTGCGTTCCGTGAGCGACGCGTGCAGCGAGCGTGCCGAGGCGTCGGTCAGGGCGGCGATCTGGTCGACCAGGACCCGCTTGCGGGCCCGGTCGTCGCGGGCGGTGTCGAACAGTGCCCGGAACTGCGGTTCCAGCCCTTCGGGGGCGCGCGCGGTCAGTGCGGCGGCCAGCTCGGCGATCACGATCCGCTGGTCGGCGCGGATCGCCTCCTGCTCGGCGCGCTGCATGACGTAACGGTCGGCGACCGCCTTGAGCACGGCGCATTCGTTGCGGGCCTCGCGGGGGACGACCAGCTCGGCGGCGTACCGCCCGAGGCGGCCCGTCCCGTACGCGTGCCGGGTGCCGCTCTCGGCGGCGAGGCAGAACCGGCCGATCAGCTGGCTCGTCGCGTCCTTCAGCCGGGCCTGGGCGACGGCGGATCCGTCGTAGCCGTACGGCCACCAGTCCTGGGCGATGAGCCGGTCCAGGGCCTCGGCCAGCTCCTGGGGCTCGGTGTCCGCCGGTACGTAGCGGCCGATGGCGACCGCCCAGATCTCGTTCCGCTCCGGTTCGGCACAGAGGCAGTCGGGGTCGATGTGACCGGCGTGCAGCCCGTCCTCGAAGTCGTGCACGGAGTAGGCGACGTCGTCGGACCAGTCCATGACCTGGGCCTCGAAGCACTTGCGGTCCTTCGGTGCCCCCTTGCGGGCCCATGCGAAGACCGGCAGGTCGTCCTCGTACACCCCGAATTTCGGCGAGCCCGGGTCGGTGGGGTGCGCTCCGCGCGGCCAGGGGTACTTGGTGGCGGCGTCCAGGGCGGCCCGGGTCAGGTTGAGCCCGACGCTGACCAGCTCGCCGGTGCGGGTGTCGGGGACGAACCGCTTCGGTTCGAGCCTGGTCAGCAGCCGCAGCGACTGGGCGTTGCCCTCGAAGCCCCCGCAGTCCGACGCGAAGTCGTTGAGCGCCTGCTCGCCGTTGTGGCCGAACGGCGGGTGGCCCAGGTCGTGGGCGAGGCAGGCCGCCTCGACCAGGTCGGGGTCGCAGCCGAGCGCCGCGCCGAGCTCGCGGCCGACCTGGGCGCATTCGAGGGAGTGGGTGAGCCGGGTGCGGGGACTGGCGTCCCAGGCGTTGCTGCGGGTGCCCGGGGTGACGACCTGGGTCTTCCCGGCGAGCCGCCGCAGCGCGGCGGAGTGCAGCACCCGGGCACGGTCGCGCTGGAATGCCGTACGGCCCGGCCGTTTGTCCGGCTCGGTGTCCCAGCGCTCGGAGTCGGCCGCGCCGTAGGGAGCGCCGCCGTGGTCCTGTGTGCCGTGCGTACCGTCCATGCCGTCCATGGTTCCGACAGTAAACGGCCGGGCCGACAGGACGGCTCAGGCGGCGGCCGGAGATGTCCGTCGGTCATGGTTTCCCCTCCGGGCTCCACCGGTGCCCGTTCTGCCCGTTCGAGAACCCTTTCGGCCCGTGAGTCGTCCCACCGGGTGGAACGACGGAGCACGGTACGGAACGAAGGGGGTCCCATGCGGGTGAAGAGACCGGGACGACAGCTGCTCGGGCGGGTGCGGCCCCGGTGGCCGCGGACGCGGCGCGGGCAGCGGCGGGCCGTGCAGGGGGTGATGGCCGCCTGTGTGCTCGCGCTGGCGCCCTCGGCCTGGACGTACGCCGTCGCGGACGCCCGGGTCGGGACGACGGCGGACGCGCCCGCGCACGAGGTGGCCGTGGTGTTCGGTGCGGGGCTCTGGCAGGGCAGGCCGTCGCCGTATCTCGCCAACCGGCTGAGGGCCGCCGCCGAGCTGTACCGGGACGGGAAGGTGAAGGTCGTGCTCGTGACCGGCGACAACAGCCGGAAGGAGTACGACGAGCCGGATGCCATGCGCACCTATCTCAGGGAGCACGGGGTGCCGGACGAGCGGATCGTGAGCGACTTCGCCGGGTTCGACACCTGGGACTCGTGCGTGCGGGCCAAGAAGATCTTCGGGGTCGACCGCGCGGTGCTGGTGAGCCAGGGGTTCCACATCCGCCGGGCGATCGCGCTGTGCCGGTCCGCGGGGATCGACGCGTACGGGGTCGGCGTGGACGCCAAGCACGACGCGACCTGGTACTACGGCGGGACACGGGAGGTGTTCGCCGCGGGGAAGGCGGCGCTGGACGCCGTGTTCGAGCCCGACCCGCACTTCCTGGGGCCGCGGGAGCCGGGGATCGTGGAGGCGCTGGCGGCGGAGCGCGGGCGGTAGCCCCGGGGCGGGCCCGGGGCTACAGCGACGTGACCGGGGCGGTTTCGGCCGAGACCCAGGCGAGGTAGGGGGCGCTGCCCCGTACCACCGGGATCGCGACGATCTCCGGGATCTCGTAGTCGTGCGCCGCCCGGAGATGGGCCTCCAGCTCCTCGTACCGCTCGGTCGTCGTCTTGAACAGCAGCTGCCACTCCTCGGTGGTCTCGATGGCGTTCTGCCAGCGGTAGACCGAGGTGACGGGCGCGGAGATCTGTACGCAGGCGGCGAGCCGCGCCTCCACCACGCCCTGCGCCAGGGAGTGCGCCTTCTCCTTACTGTCCGTCGTGGTCAGTACGGTCAGCCATGTCGGCGTCGTCACCTTCGGCTCCTGCAGGGTCGGTCCTGTGTCCCGGTACCCGTCGATTGTCGGGGACGGCGCGGTGCGGCGCTTGCGGTCAGGCGCCGTAAGGGCGGACGGCCTTGGCGTCGCGCAGGGTGTGCCCCCACCAGATCAGCTGGTCGAGCAGCGCCTTGGCCGCCGCGTCGCAGCCCGCCGGGTCCCGGTGCCTGCCCTCGTCGTCGAACAGGGCGCCCGCGTCGTGGAAGGACACGGTGTCGCGGATGCCGACGGTGTGCAGCTCCGCGAAGACCTGTCGCAGGTGCTCGACGGCGCGCAGCCCGCCGGAGACCCCGCCGTACGAGACGAAGGCGACGGGTTTGGCCTGCCACTCGGCGCGGTGCCAGTCGATGAGGTTCTTCAGCGGGGCCGGGAACGAGTGGTTGTACTCGGGGGTGACGACGACGAAGGCGTCGGCCGCCGCCAGCCGGGCCGAAGCGGCTGCGAGCCGGGCCTGTGCGTCGGCGTCGGGCCGGTAGGAGAGGGCGACCGGGAGGCCGAGTTCCGCGACGTCGATCAGATCGGTCTCGATGCCGGGGTGCGGGCCGGTGTGCGAAAGGAACCAGTCGGCGACGACGGGGCCGAACCGTCCCTCGCGATTACTGGCGAGGACGACCGCGACCTTCAGGGGTGCGGTGGTGCCGGTCGTGGATGCGGTGGATGCGGGAGCTGTGGTGAGGTCCATGCGGGAAGGCTCGTACGTCAACCATGGTTGAGGTCAAGCCCGTTCGGCCGCCCCCCTTGCGCCGGGCCCGGCCGCCCCTGCCGCGGTGCGGTGGCGCCGGGTCGGCGCACCGCATGACGTCGCCGGTCGCGAGGGCCCCGGAGCCGCCCGGTGGGTGCCGCGGGATGCGGCGGGATGCGGCGGTGCGTGTGCGTCCCGATCCCGTCCGGCACGGATCCGCCCCCACCGGGCCCAGGGGGGACGGGGGCCCGGTGGGGGCGGTGGCCGGGGGCGGCCTCGCGCACCGTCCCGTGGGGGGTGTGAGACATGTGCCCGACCCCCGAGAGGTCATGCGTGTGACGTACGCCACTTTATTGCGGGGTGGCGTCACCCGATTGGCACCGGGTGGCGCGGGGCCGGCTCCGGCCACCTCGATCACCGCCGTGACCTGCGCGATTACACCTTGGCAAGGATGCCGCGCCGGTCAGTTCGAGTGAAAGCTGACTCGGTGTCAGCAGGCATCGGCGGCGGACCGCCCGTTAGCTCGGGGTCAGGACACCTACTCGCGCCATCGCCGGAGGAATCCCCCATGCGTCCTGCCCGTCTAGTGACCGGTACCGCCGCATCCGCGGTCACCATAGCCACACTCGGCTTCCTCACCGCCGGGCCGTCCGCGTACGCAGGTGACGCCGACACACCGCGGACCGGCGCGGCCGGTGCCGTGTCGCGGACCACCGGCGACCTCGGGACACGGGCCACCACCGGCGACGAGATCCCGGACGACGGAGCCGGGGGCGACGAGGCCGGATCCGGCACGGGCAATCCGTTCAGCCTCGACACCCTTTCCGGTCTCAACGCGCCCTCGCTGCTCGACTCCGCCTCGGGGGGCGCCTTCTCCGGACTCAATGCCCCGGGCGAAGACGACAACCCGTCCGAGGACGAGGACACCGACCGGGGCGAGAGCTCGTCCGGGCACGACAGCTCGTCCTCGTCCAAGCACGACGGCTCGGGCGGGCGTGAGAGCTGGAGTCCGTCCGAAAAGGAGGGTTCGGGCAAGCGCGACGACTCCTCCTCGTCGGGACACGACAGCTCGGCCTCCGGGCAACGCCCCGGGGACACCCCCACCGGCCCCACCGGGCACGTCAAAACCGGAGTCGGCGGCAGCGTCCGGCCCGACACCACCCAGATCGCGGCGGGCGCCGGCGTTCTCGCCACGGCCGCCGTCGGCGGAGCCTGGCTCCTGCGTCGCCGGGCGAGCGGCACGCAGGGAGCCGGCTGACGGAGACGGATTCACGTCTCCGTACCGCCCGGGTTCTGTCCCGGTGGCCGCGCGCCACCGGGACGGGACCGTCCCCATCCCGTCACCCGGAGGACGAACGTGACCCAGAAGGCCAAGGGCTGGCTGCTGGTCATCGCGGCGCTGGCCGGTGTCTGGCTGATCCGCAACGGTGCCGACACCCAACTGGTCCCGCCCGCGCCGACCGCCGCCCAGGCCTTCACCGGTGGCCCGACACCGCAGCCGGGATCGCCGGTCGCCGAACCGCTGAAGCCCTCCGCCCCCGTACGCATCCGCATCCCGAGCATCCGGGTCGACGCCCCGATGATGCGCCTCGGGCTCGGGCCCGACGGCAGTCTCGACGTGCCGCCGGCCGGGAACCGCAACATCGTCGGCTGGTACCGGGACGGCACTCCCCCGGGCTCCGAGGGCAGCGCGATCGTCGCCGGTCATGTGGACAACGCGCAGGGCCGGTCGGTCTTCTACGACCTCGGCGCCCTGCAGAAGGGCAGCACGGTCGAGGTGGTCCGCCAGGACGGCCGCACCGCCGCCTTCTCCATCGACGCGATCGAGGTCTACGAGAACGAGAACTTCCCCGACCAGCGGGTCTACGGGGCCTCGCCCTTCGCGTCGCTGCGCCTGATCACCTGCGGCGGCGGCTTCTCGAAGGCGACCGGCTACCAGGGCAACGTGGTGGCGTACGCGCACCTGACCGCCGTCCGCTGAACCCGCCCTCCGGACACGGGCCGTTCGGACCGCCACCCGGCTTCCGGGCATGGCTCCTCACGCCGTCCACTGGTCGAAGGCCAGCTTCGCGACCAGCGAGAACACCACGACCAGCAGCACACCGCGGACGAACTCGCTGCCCTTCCTGAGCGCCATCCGCGCGCCGAGGAGCCCGCCCGCCAGGTTGAACACGGCCATCAGCGCGGCCAGTTGCCACAGCACACTGCCCTGGTACGCGAACATCGCCAGCGCGCCGGCGTTGGTGCAGACGTTGACGATCTTGGCGGTGGCGGACGCCGTCACCAGATCGAGGCGGAGCACCGCGGTCAGCGCCAGCACCAGGAACGTTCCCGTGCCGGGGCCGAACAGCCCGTCGTAGAAGCCGATTCCGCCGCCGACCAGCACGATGGCGGTGATCGTGCGGGCCCGGGTGACCTGCTGCCGCACGCCGTCGTCCGTGTCCTTGCCGAACGAGGGCCGCAGCATCACGAACGCCGCGACGGCCAGCAGCACCACCATGATCACCGGCCGGAGCACGTCGCTGCTGATACCGGCGGCGAAGAACGCCCCGGCCATCGATCCTGCCAGCGCCGCGAGCCCGATCCGCACCCCGGTCCCGACCTTCACCGGTGCCTTGCGCACGTATGTCACGGCGGCGCCCGACGTACCGACGATCGCGACGGCCTTGTTGGTGCCCAGCACCTGCGCGGCCGGGACGTGCGGCAGTCCGAGGAGCAGCGCGGGCAGCAGAAGCAGTCCGCCGCCGCCGACCACCGCGTCGATCCAGCCCGCGGCGGCTGCGGCGAGGCAGAGGACGATCAGGGTGGTGAAGGTTATATCGGGCATGATCGCGACCCTAGGGAGGCGATTCGTGCATCGTCCATCGGATTGAGCCAAACCTGAGGTTCCCGAGCCGCCGTACGCTGGGCCCATGAGCCACGGCTGGAACGCGAACGACATACCCGACCAGAGGGGCCGTACGGCCGTGGTCACCGGGGCCAACAGCGGTCTCGGCCTGCACACCGCGCGGGAGCTGGCCCGGCACGGAGCGAGGGTCCTGCTCGCCTGCCGTGACGAGACGCGCGGCAGGGAGGCCGAGTCCCGCATCCGGAAGGCCGTGACCGGCGCGGACGTGGCGTTCGTACCGCTCGATCTGGCCGATCTGGGCTCGGTGCGCGAGTTCGCCGCGACCCACGCTCCCGCCCGGCTCGATCTGCTGATCAACAACGCGGGCGTGATGGCCCTCCCGTACGGGACGACGGCCGACGGCTTCGAGAGGCAGTTCGGCATCAACCACCTGGGGCACTTCGCCCTGACCGGGCTGCTGCTCCCCCGCCTCCTCGACACCCCCGGGGCCCGGGTGGTGACCGTCTCCAGCGGGATGCACGCCCTGTCCGACCTCGACATGGGGGATCTCAACAGCGAGCGGAACTACCGCCGTTGGATCGCCTACGGCCGCTCGAAGACCGCCAACCTGCTCTTCGTCCACGAGCTGGCGCGCCGGCTCACCAGGGCCGGCTCCCGTCTGGTGGCCGCCGCCGCGCACCCGGGGTATGCGGCGACCAACCTCCAGTCCGCCGCCGCCCGGATGGAGAACCGCAGGGCGGTGGAACGGTTCTTCGAGCTCGGCAACCGCATCGTCGCCCAGCCCGCTTCGGCCGGTGCGCTGCCCACACTGTACGCGGCCACCGCGCCCGGTGTGCGCCCCGACTCCTTCACCGGGCCGGGGCCACTGGGCTGGCGCGGCGCGCCCGCGCCGTCCTGGCGGGCGCGCTGGACGCGCGACGATGTGACGAGCGAGCGGCTCTGGGTGGCGTCCGAGCAGCTCACGGGGGTGACGTATCCGGGCCTCGCCCCCTGAGCCGGACCACGCCCGCCAGGGAGTGCTGGACAGCCCTCAGCCCTGGACGGCCGCGGGGTCCATCCACACGACCTCCCAGATGTGGTTGTTCGGGTCCTGGAAGGAACGGCCGTACATGTGGCCGTAGTCCATCGTCTCGTTGGCGGGTGATCCGCCGGACGCGAGAGCGGTGTCGACCAGCTCGTCCACCTTCTCCCGGCTCTCGGCGCTCAGGGCGAGGATCACCTCGGTGGACTTCGAGGAGTCGGAGATCTCCTTCTTGGTGAACTCCTTGAAGCGCGGCTCGGTGAGGAGCATCGCGAAGATGGTGTCGCTGATGACGAGACACGCGGCGTTCTCGTCGCTGAACTGCGGGTTGCACGAGAAGCCCAGCTTGCCGAAGAAGGCCTTGGTTGCTTCGAGGTCCTTGACCGGCAGGTTGACGAAGATCATCTGAGGCATGGCCGCTTCGCTCTCTCTGTTGTTCGAACGTGTACGACAGGTAGACGGCGGGGCGTCGCGGAACTCATCGCCGCCCGCGAAAGAATTTTCGCCGCTACGGCCCCCGCGCGCCTGTCGCCGCGAGGCCCGACCGCCCGGCCCCGCGAGACCCGGCCGCCCGCTGCCGCGGAGCCGGTCGCCTGCCGCGCCCGGCCCGCCCGCCTCAGGACAGGGCGAGCGGTGCGCCGCCCCGGAGCAGCGATCCGCCCAGGGGGGTCAGCGTGTGGAGGACCGAGCCGCCGTGCCGCAGCGTGTGGATCAGGCCGGCCTCGCGCAGCACACAGGCGTGCTGGCTCGCCGAGGCGAGGGACACTCCGGCCCGGAGGGCGAGCTCGCTGGTCGTGCAGCCATTCCCTATGGCGCTCAGGACCGTCGAGCGGGTGCTGCCGAGGAGCCGGCCGAGCCAGGGGCCCGGTTCGGCGAAGACCGGGGCGCGGGAGTGGGTGACCGGGTAGACCAGGACCGGCGGCAGCCCCGGGTCGCGGTAGACCACAGGGGTGACGCGGCAGAAGAAGGACGGCTGGAGCAGCAGCCCCCGGCCGTCCAGGCAGATGTCCCGGTCGACGGGGTAGTCCGCCTCCAGCACGGGGGCCCGCCAGCGGATCATCGGCGGGAGGGAGGCGAGCAGTTCGTCCGCGCCGCCGTCCAGCAGGGCGCGGCCGCGGACGGCGCGGTCGGCCTCGATGCTGGCCCGGATGTGCGGCCAGTACGGCTCGACGGCGGCGCGGTGGTAGCTGCGCAGGGCGTCGGCGAGGCGGCCGACGGACTGCGCGCGGCCGTCCGGGAAGCGGCCCGGGTCGCGGCGCTCGGCGGCGAGCAGGGCGAGTTCGGCGAGGACCCGGCCGGGCGGGGTGCCACGTAACGCCTCCATTCCCGCGTCGATGCCGTACGGTTCGCCATTTTCCTGAGAAGGCGTCAGAAAGTCCGGGAAATAGCCGCGGGGTGGAATCACCGCGGACAACAGGCGTACTTCACCATTCAACCGACACCGGGTTTCCGTACGCCATTTCCCGAACACCGCGGAACCGCGCCGGTCCCGCAGCCGGTGGAAACTCAGAGCGGTTTCCCACAGCGCGTCCGGCCGGGTGGCCATCCGCACCTTGGAAAGGTCCACTCCGGACATATGGATACGCAGCACCGGTCCCCCACCTGTTGCACGTGCAATTGCCCCCACCCCAGGGTAGGTGATCCGTAACAGCACGTCACCACGGGGTTTCGGCCAGAGGTGAAACGCCTCGCATCCACCCGCCGTCACCCGAAAAGCTGTACGGCGTCGGGCACGATTCCGGCGCCACCGGAAGGGCGAGTGAAGGCCGTGGGGGGTTTCGCGCGCCCGGCGGCGGTGGACGACGGTGCGGCACCGCGCCCGACGGGGGTAACCCGGGTGCGGTCCATGGACGGGGATCCATGGACCGCATCCCGGCCCGCTCCCCACCCATTTCTTTGCGTATTGAACGAACCCCGTCTTATGTGCAAAACCCTGTCTCATCCGCAAAGAAAAAGAACATTGCCGAACAACGATTTCCCCAGAACGAAACGAGACGGCGGCACCCCCGCACAGGGTGCCGCCGTCTCGGGTGTTCCGGAGTCGCCGTCGAACCGGTGAGGGTCCTGAGGGGCCGACGGCGACTCCGGACGCGGAGTCGGGGGATTCGGTGCCGGATCAGCGGCTGTCGCTGCCGGTCGAACCCGCCGCCGCCCGGCCCGCTTCGAGCCGCGCGACGGGGATGCGGAACGGGGAGCAGGACACGTAGTCCAGGCCTGCCTCATGGAAGAAGTGCACCGACTCCGGGTCTCCGCCGTGCTCGCCGCAGACGCCGAGCTTCAGGTCCGGGCGGGTGGCCCGGCCGGCCGCGACGGCGCTGCGGACCAGCGAGCCGACGCCGTCCTTGTCGATCGTCTCGAACGGCGACACCCCGAAGATGCCCTTCTCCAGGTACGCGGTGAAGAACGAGGCCTCCACGTCGTCGCGGGAGAAGCCCCACACCGTCTGGGTCAGGTCGTTCGTACCGAACGAGAAGAACTGCGCGGCCTCGGCGATCTGGCCCGCGGTCAGCGCGGCGCGCGGGAGCTCGATCATCGTGCCGATGGTGAGCTTGAGGCTGGTACCGGTGGCGGCCTCGACCTCGGCGATGACCTGGTCGGCCTCCTCGCGGACGATCTCCAGCTCCTGGACCGTGCCGACGAGCGGAATCATGATCTCGGCGCGCGGGTCGCCCTTGGCGTTCTTGCGCTCGGCCGCGGCCTCCGCGATCGCCCGCACCTGCATGGCGAACAGGCCGGGGATGACGAGACCGAGACGGACCCCGCGCAGACCGAGCATCGGGTTCTGCTCGTGCAGCTTGTGCACGGCCTGGAGCAGGCGAAGATCGTTCTCGTTGGCGTCCTTGCGGGACTCGGCGAGCGCGACCCGCACCGAGAGCTCGGTGATGTCCGGCAGGAACTCGTGCAGCGGCGGGTCGAGCAGCCGTACGGTGACGGGCAGTCCGTCCATCGCCTCGAAAAGCTCGACGAAGTCGGCCTTCTGGAGCGGAAGCAGCTCCTCCAGCGCGGTCTCGCGCTCGGCGTCGGTGTCCGCGAGGATCAGCTTCTCGACCATCTCGCGGCGCTCGCCGAGGAACATGTGCTCGGTGCGGCACAGGCCGATGCCCTGGGCGCCGAAGCGGCGGGCCCGCAACGCGTCCTCGGCGTTGTCGGCGTTGGCCCGCACCCGCAGCCGGCGCACCCGGTCGGCGTACGCCATGATCCGGTGCACGGCGGCGACCAGCTCGTCGGCGTCGTCGGCGCCGGCGTGCATCCGGCCCTCGAAGTACTCGACGACCGGGGACGGCACGACGGGCACCTCGCCCAGGTACACCTTGCCGGTGGAGCCATCGATGGAGACGACGTCACCCTCCTCGATGACCCGGCCGCCCACCGTCATCCGGCGGCGCTTGGTGTCGACCTCCAGGTCCTCGGCGCCGCAGACACAGGTCTTGCCCATGCCGCGGGCGACGACGGCGGCGTGCGAGGTCTTGCCGCCGCGCGAGGTCAGGATGCCCTCGGCCGCGATCATGCCGTCGAGGTCGTCGGGGTTGGTCTCGCGGCGGATCAGGATGACCTTCTCGCCGGACCGGGACCACTTGACCGCGGTGTACGAGTCGAAGACGGCCTTGCCGACCGCGGCGCCCGGCGAGGCGGCGATGCCGCGGCCCAGCAGCTCCGTCTTCGCTTCGTCGTCGAAGCGCGGGAACATCAGCTGCGCCAGCTGCGCGCCGGTGACCCGCTGGAGCGCCTCGGCCTCGTCGATCAGGCCCTGGTCGACGAGCTGGGTGGCGATCCGGAAGGCGGCACCGGCGGTGCGCTTGCCGACCCGGGTCTGAAGCATCCACAGCTGGCCGCGCTCGATGGTGAACTCGATGTCGCACAGGTCCTTGTAGTGCGTTTCGAGGGCCTCCATGATCTGCATCAGCTGGTCGTATGACTTCTTGTCGATCGACTCCAGCTCGGCGAGCGGCACGGTGTTGCGGATACCGGCGACGACGTCCTCGCCCTGCGCGTTCTGCAGGTAGTCGCCGTAGACGCCCTGGTGGCCGCTGGCCGGGTCACGGGTGAACGCGACACCCGTACCGGAGTCGGGGCCGAGGTTGCCGAAGACCATCGAGCAGACGTTGACGGCCGTGCCCAGGTCGCCCGGGATGCGCTCCTGGCGGCGGTAGAGCTTGGCCCGGTCGGTGTTCCACGAGTCGAAGACGGCCTTTATGGCCAGGTCCATCTGCTCGCGCGGGTCCTGCGGGAAGTCGCGTCCGGCGTCCCGGGCGACGATCTTCTTGAACTGCTCGACCAGCTTCTTCAGGTCGGCCGCGTCGAGGTCGACGTCGACGGTGACGCCCTTGGCCTCCTTCGCGGCCTCCAGCGCCTCCTCGAAGAGGTCGCCGTCGACACCGAGGACGGTCTTGCCGAACATCTGGATGAGGCGGCGGTAGGAGTCCCACGCGAACCGCTCGTCACCGGCCTGGGCGGAGAGACCGACCACGGACTCGTCGGAGAGGCCGATGTTGAGGACCGTGTCCATCATGCCGGGCATCGAGAACTTCGCGCCGGAGCGGACGGAGACCAGCAGCGGATCGTCGGCCTGGCCGAGCTTCTTGCCCATCCGTGCCTCAAGGGCGTCGAGGTGCGCACTGACCTCGGTACGCAGCTCGGCCGGCTCCTCGCCGCTTTCGAGGTAGACCTTGCACGCCTCGGTGGTGATGGTGAATCCCGGAGGGACGGGGAGCCCGAGGTTGGTCATCTCGGCGAGGTTCGCACCCTTGCCGCCGAGGAGGTCCTTCAGATCCTTGTTGCCCTCCGTGAAGTCATAAACGAACTTCTCGCCCTGGGGCTCCCGGGATTCCGGGGTGGTTACGTGGGGATCTTTGTTTTCCGACACGGGTCTCGGCTCCTCGAGGACGCGGTGGCTGCCCTGACGGCGAGGAACATACCCAGATCGAAGGTGTCTGGGTACGTCCACTTGCGCGTCACGAGGCCTCAACCACCCGTCCGCCAGCAGATCGAAAGTGAGATGACCTGTCGCCCAACCGGAGCCATGCGTTCACTTCTTGAACGAAGTAGCACCGAGAGCTACCGAATCCTCCCACTCCAATCACACAAAGCAGCGAAAGCATCGATCGATAAAATTTGAGCCCTCTGGCACCGAGTGCCATCATTTGAGAAATGCAGCCCTCGAAATTGCGCTCATCTGAGCGCGAAGGTCCTCAAGGTGGCGAGAATCACTCCGCGCATGGCGCTCAGATGTCACCATTCGGACGCCCGATCGGCAACTGCCCGTCACTCGGCGATCACGGAGGAAGACCTGAGAGTGCCGGGAGTGGCCACACGACGAGGCGGTCGGCCCGATCCGGTCACCCGCTGACCGAACTGCCGCCGAAACCGGCTGAATGTTGCGCTCAGATGAGCGGGGTAAAAGAAGAGGCACGCGGTGCCTGTGGCGCCCGCGTGCCCAGTGGGTCCCGGGTGACCGGGCAATCCGCCCTCAGCCGCCCGAGGTGTCCAGCTCCGCGTCGGGGCTCACGCCCGCGCAGTCGTAGGGGTCCTTCAGCCAGCCGTCCGGCAGCACGACACGGTTGTTGCCCGAGGTGCGTCCGCGCGGCCCGTCCGCGCCGTCCGGCCACGGCTGGTCCAGGTCCAGCTCCCCCAGCTGTCCGCCCAGCTCCTCCAGCGAGGAGGTGACCGCGAGCTTCTTGCGCATCTCCGAGCCGACCGAGAAGCCCTTGAGGTACCAGGCGACATGCTTGCGGAAGTCGATCACCCCGCGCGTCTCGTCACCGATCCACTCCCCCAGCAGCGTCGCGTGCCGCAGCATCACGTCGGCGACCTTCCGGAGCGCCGGCGCCTGCCGTGTCCCCGTGCCCTCGAAGGCGCTCACCAGGTCGCCGAAGAGCCAGGGGCGGCCGAGGCAGCCGCGGCCCACGACCACGCCGTCGCAGCCGGTCTCGCGCATCATCCGCAGGGCGTCGTCCGCGCACCAGATGTCGCCGTTGCCGAGGACGGGGATCTCCGGGACGTGCTCCTTGAGGCGGGCGACGGCATCCCAGTCGGCGGTGCCGCCGTAGTGCTGGGCGGCCGTCCTGCCGTGCAGGGCGACAGCCGTGACGCCCTCCTCGACCGCGATCCGGCCCGCGTCCAGGTAGGTCATGTGGTCGTCGTCGATGCCCTTGCGCATCTTGATGGTGACCGGCAGATCACCCGCGTTGGAGACCGCCTGGTTGAGGATCGCGCGCAGCAGCGGCCGCTTGTACGGGAGCGCCGAGCCGCCACCCTTGCGGGTCACCTTGGGGACCGGGCAGCCGAAGTTCAGGTCGATGTGGTCGGCGAGGTCCTCGTCGACGATCATCCGGACGGCCTTGCCGACGGTGACCGGGTCCACCCCGTACAGCTGGATCGAGCGCGGGGTCTCGCTCGCGTCGAAGTGGATCAGCTGCATGGTCTTCTCGTTGCGCTCGACCAGCGCCCGGGTGGTGATCATCTCGCTGACGAACAGCCCCTTGCCGCCGGAGAACTCCCGGCACAGGGTGCGGAACGGGGCGTTGGTGATGCCGGCCATGGGGGCCAGCACCACCGGCGGCTGCACCGTGTGCGGGCCGATCCGGAGCAGCGGGAGGGAAGGGGCGAGCGTGGTCATTGCTCCATTGTCGCGTACGGGGCCGGTCCCTCCGGCAGCGGAGTTCGTTAGTTAACCGTACTATCCATGTATGCCCGAGCCCAGTCTCCGCCGACGGCAGTTGGTACTGGCGATCTGCTGCATGAGCCTGCTGATCGTCAGTCTCGACAACACCGTGCTCAACGTCGCCCTGCCCGCCGTGCAGAAGGAGCTGCACGCCTCCGTCGCCGGCATGCAGTGGACGATCGACGCCTACACCCTCGTCCTGGCCTCGCTGCTGATGCTCGCGGGCTCCACCGCCGACCGGATCGGGCGCCGCAAGGTGTTCAAGGCCGGGCTCGTCCTGTTCACCCTCGGTTCGCTGCTCTGCTCCCTGGCGCCGAACCTTGAGTCGCTGGTGGCATTCCGGATGGTGCAGGCCGTGGGTGGTTCGATGCTCAACCCCGTCGCGATGTCGATCATCACCAACACCTTCACCGACCCGCGCGAGCGGGCCCGAGCCATCGGGGTGTGGGGCGGTGTCGTCGGCATCTCCATGGCGGCGGGCCCGGTGATCGGCGGGCTGCTGGTGGACTCGGTCGGCTGGCGGTCGATCTTCTGGATCAATCTGCCGGTCGGTCTCGCCGCGCTCCTGCTCACCTGGCGCTACGTCCCGGAGTCCCGGGCCCCGAGGCCGCGCCGCCCCGACCCGGTGGGGCAGCTGCTGGTGATCGGACTGCTCGGCTCGCTGACGTACGCGATCATCGAGGCGCCCTCCCAGGGCTGGGACTCGCCGCGGATCCTGCTGTTCGCCGCGCTCGCCGGGTGCTCCCTCGTCGGGCTGCTGCTGTACGAGCCCCGGCGTGCCGAGCCCCTGATCGATCTGCGTTTCTTCCGCAGCGCCCCGTTCAGCGGGGCCACCGTCATCGCGGTCTGCGCCTTCGCCGCGCTGAGCGGGTTCCTCTTCCTCAACACCCTCTATCTGCAGAACGTGCGCGGTCTGAGCGCGCTGCACGCCGGTCTGTACATGCTGCCGATGGCGGCCCTGACCTTCGTCTGCGCACCGCTGTCCGGGCGGCTCGTCGGCAGCCGGGGGTCGCGGCTGCCGCTGCTCGTGGCGGGCGTGACCATGACGGCGTGCGGGCTGCTGTTCGCCGTGTTCGACGCGGAGACCGACGACGTCCTGCTGTTCACCGGCTATGTGCTGTTCGGTCTCGGCTTCGGCATGGTGAACGCGCCGATCACCAATACGGCCGTCTCCGGGATGCCGCGCTCGCAGGCCGGGGTGGCGGCCGCGGTCGCCTCGACCAGTCGGCAGATCGGCGGGACGCTCGGGGTCGCCGTGATCGGCGCGGTGCTGGCGGCGGGGGTGGCCGGGGCCGGTTCGCCGCGCAGCGCCGGGTACGCGGCGGCCTTCGTGGACGCGAGCACGCCCGCCTGGTGGATCCTCGGCGGGTGCGGGCTGTGCGTCCTGCTGGTGGGGGCGCTGACCAGCGGGCGGTGGGCACGGGAGACCGCACGCCGGACCGCGCAGCGGCTGGAGAAGCAGACGGGCGCCCCGTCCGGGGATCAGGCGTCGGCGAGCTCCAGGGCGTGAAGGCGGCGCGCCGTTCACCGCGTACGCCTTCTGCCGGGGCGAGTTCCACGGCGACGGGCGCGGACGAAAGGGCGTGGGCCCGGATCACGGGTGATCCGGGCCCACGGCCGTACGGGTGGTGAGGAGGCGTCAGCTCTGCGCCGGGGCGTCCTGCCCGGTCGCTTCCGGCTGCGCGGTGTCGCCCGACGGGGACTCTGTCGCGGCGCCCGACTGCGCGCGCTCACGCATCTTGCGCAGCAGCTCCTGCTTCTGGTCGGCGGCCGCCTTGCGGTCGGCGTCGCGCGCAGGGCCGGCGCCCTGCTGCCCCGCACGGGACAGCTTCTTGCGCTGTCCGCCCACACCGAGCAGGTTGTTACGGCTCTTGGCCACGGCGTTCTCCGGTTCGTAGTGCGAAGTGAGGTCTGAGGCGACCTGGAATCGGTCCGGTGGGCGGCGGGTGATCGAGCCCGCCGCGCTCTCACTCGTAGATCTGGAAGAACGAAGACATGCCGGAACCGTACCCCGGCCCGCCCCGCCGCCGCACCCGCATTTCGGGCGGCCGGCGGCCGGTGCCGTGGTACGGCGGAGCCCCGGTCCCCCGCGCGGGGGACCGGGGCTCCGCCCGTGGAGCGCGGTGGGTCAGCAGCCCAGCAGACGGGCGCCGAGGTAGGCCTGGATCTGGTCCAGGGAGACGCGCTCCTGCTTCATGGTGTCGCGCTCGCGCACGGTCACCGCGTTGTCGTCGAGGGTGTCGAAGTCGACGGTGACGCAGAACGGCGTACCGATCTCGTCCTGACGGCGGTAGCGGCGGCCGATGGCGCCCGCGTCGTCGAACTCGATGTTCCAGTTCTTCCGCAGGTCGGCGGCGAGGCCCTTGGCCTTCGGCGACAGCTGCTGGTTCCGGGAGAGCGGCAGGACGGCGACCTTGACCGGCGCGAGGCGCGGGTCGAGACGCATCACGGTGCGCTTCTCCATGACGCCCTTGGCGTTGGGCGCCTCGTCCTCGATGTAGGCGTCGAGGAGGAAGGCGAGCATCGCCCGGCCGACACCGGCCGCCGGCTCGATGACGTACGGGGTCCAGCGCTCGCCGGCCTCCTGGTCGAAGAAGGCCAGGTCGGAGCCGGAGGCCTCGGAGTGCGCCTTGAGGTCGTAGTCCGTGCGGTTGGCGACGCCCTCCAGCTCACCCCACTCGCTGCCGCCGAAGCGGAAGCGGTACTCGATGTCGGCGGTGCGCTTGGAGTAGTGGGAGAGCTTCTCCTTCGGGTGCTCGAACCAGCGCATGTTCTCCTCGCGCATACCCAGGTCCGTGTACCAGTTCCAGCGCTGGTCCATCCAGTACTGCTGCCACTGCTCGTCCTCGCCCGGCTTGACGAAGAACTCCATCTCCATCTGCTCGAACTCGCGGGTACGGAAGATGAAGTTGCCCGGAGTGATCTCGTTCCGGAAGGACTTGCCCATCTGGGCGATGCCGAACGGCGGCTTCTTGCGCGAGGTCTGCAGCACCTGGCCGAAGTTGGTGAAGATGCCCTGGGCGGTCTCGGGACGCAGATAGGCGACCGAGCCGGAGTCCTGGGTCGGGCCGAGGTGGGTGGAGAGCAGGCCCGAGAACTGCTTGGGCTCGGTGAAGGTGCCCTTGTTGCCGCAGTTGGGGCAGTTGAGCTCGGCCAGGCCGTTCGCGGGCGCGTGGCCGTGCTTCTCCTCGTACGCCTCTTCCAGGTGGTCGGCGCGGAAGCGCTTGTGGCAGGAGGTGCACTCGGTCAGCGGGTCGGTGAACGTGGCGACGTGACCGGAGGCGGACCAGACCTCGGGGGCGAGGATGACCGACGAGTCGATGCCGACCACGTCCTCGCGCGAGGTGACCATGTAGCGCCACCACTGGCGCTTGAGGTTCTCCTTCATCTCGACGCCCAGCGGCCCGTAGTCCCAGGCGGCCTTCTGGCCTCCGTAGATCTCACTGCACGGGTAGACGAAGCCACGGCGCTTGCTCAGGCTGACGATGGAGTCGATCTTGTCGGCGGCCACGGTGCTCTCTTCATTGCGACGAAATTGGACAGGGGTGGCGCGAAGCGCCTCGGTGGGGGGTGGTGGTCGGGAGACGGGTGGGCGAATGCTTCAGATTACCGGCGGGCACGCCCCTTGGATCAAATCGGTGGGGGCGCCGTCGGCCGGGAAGTCATCTCATAAGCCTTGTTGACAATCGTTTCCAATTTTGTTGAAAATGACTGTCATGAACGTAAGCCGCCTCATACCCACCGCCGCCGTCGCCGGAGCAGTCGTCCTCGGCCTCACCGCCCTCACCGCCTGCTCCTCCTCCGACGCCGGGGACCGCAAGAACGGCGACAAGCTGGACGTGGTGGCCTCGTTCTATCCGATGCAGTTCCTGGCCGAGCAGATAGGCGGGAAGCACGTCTCCGTCACCACGCTGACCAAGCCCGGCCAGGAGCCGCACGACCTGGAGCTCAGCCCGCGGCAGATCGGCGGGCTCACCGACGCCGGCCTCGTCCTGTACCTCAAGGGCATCCAGCCCGCCGTGGACGACGCCATCGCGCAGTCCGGCGCGAAGAACGTCACCGACGCCTCGAAGCTCACCACGCTGGAGGACCACGGCACCGAGACCGGCGCCGACGAGCACGGCCACGAGCACCACGGCGACGAGGCCGGGGCCGACCCGCACATCTGGCTGGACCCGGTGAAGTACGCCGAGGTCGCCAAGGGCGTGGGCGCGTCCCTGCAGAAGGCCGACCCCGCCCACGCCGCGGACTACCGGAAGAACACGGACGCGCTGGTCACCAAGCTCGACGGTCTGAACACGGCGTACGTGAACGGGCTGAAGAACACCTCCACCAAGACGTTCATCACCACCCACTCCGCCTTCGGGTACCTCGCCGAGCGCTACGGGCTCACCCAGGAGGGCATCGCCGGCGTCGACCCCGAGGCCGAGCCCAGCCCCGCGCGGATCAGCGAGATCCACACCATCGCGGAGAAGAACAAGGCCACCACCGTATTCTTCGAGACGCTCGCCAGCGACAGGACCGCGAGGACCGTCGCCAAGGACACCGGCCTGAAGACCGACGTCCTGGACCCGCTCGAAGGAATCACGGGCAAGTCCAAGGGGGCCGACTACATCGAGGTCATGCAGTCCAACCTCGCCGCCCTGCAGAAGGCGCTCGGCGCGAAGTGACCCCCGTAACCCCCGCCACAGCAGCATCGGAGGCACTCATGCCCGAAACCGGGAGCACCACGGCCGAACCCGTGATGGCCCTGCGGGGCGCCACGGCCACGCTCGGCGCACGGCCGGTGCTGCGGGGCATCGACCTGACCGTCCACCGCGGCGAGGTCGCCGCCCTGCTCGGCGCCAACGGCTCGGGCAAGTCGACCGCCGTACGCTCCGTCATCGGGCAGGTCCCGCTCACCGGCGGCTCCGTCGAGCTGTTCGGCACCCCGCTGCGCCGCTTCCGCGGCTGGGCACGGATCGGCTACGTGCCCCAGCGCACCACGGCGGCCGGCGGCGTCCCCGCCACGATCCGCGAGGTCGTCACCTCCGGGCGGCTGTCCCGCACCAGGCTGGGCCTGATCCGCAGGGCCGACCGGGCCGCCGTCGACCGGGCCATCGAGCTCGTCGGCCTCGCCGACCGCGCCAAGGACCCGGTGGACGCGCTCTCCGGCGGACAGCACCAGCGGGTGCTGATCGCCCGCGCGCTGGCCGCCGAACCCGAGCTGCTGATCATGGACGAGCCGATGGCCGGCGTGGACCTGGCCAGCCAGGAGATCCTCGCCGCGACCCTGCGCGAGCAGGTCGCGGCCGGCGCCACGGTGCTGCTGGTGCTGCACGAGCTCGGCCCGTTGGAGCCGCTGATCGACCGCGCGATCGTGCTGCGCGACGGCTGTGTGATGCACGACGGGCCGCCTCCGAAGGCGCTGGGCCAGCACGCCCTGCCCGGACACGACCATGTACACCCCCACGCGGCCACCGGGCCCGTCCGGACGGGACTGCTGAGCTGACCATGGAATTCCTCGACCCTCCCTTCATGCAGCGGGCCCTGCTCGCCGCCGTGCTCGTCGGCGTCATCGCGCCCTCCGTCGGCGTCTACCTCGTCCAGCGCCGCCAGGCCCTGATGGGCGACGGCATCGGCCACATCGCGATGACCGGTGTCGGCCTCGGCTTCCTGCTCTCCACCAGCCCGGTCTGGATGGCCACCGCGGTCGCCGTCGCCGGTGCCGTCGTGATGGAGCTGATCCGCTGGTACGGACGCACCCGCGGCGACATCGCGCTGGCCATGCTGTTCTACGGCGGCATGGCGGGCGGTGTGCTGCTGATCAACCTCTCCGACACCGGCTCCAACGCCAACCTCACCTCGTACCTCTTCGGCTCGCTGTCCACGGTCTCCTCCGAGGACATCACCTCGATCTGCCTGCTGGCCGCCTTCGTGCTGCTGGTGACCCTGGGGCTGCGCCGTCAGCTCTTCGCGGTCAGCCAGGACGAGGAGTTCGCCCGGGTCACCGGGCTGCCGGTGCGCGCGCTGAACCTGCTGGTCGCCGTGACCGCGGCAGTGACCGTCACCGTCGCGATGCGGGTCGTCGGCCTGCTGCTGGTCAGCGCGCTGATGGTGGTGCCGGTCGCGGCCGCGCAGCAGATCTCCAGGTCCTTCAGGGTGACGTTCGTGCTGTCGGTCGTCATCGGCACCGCGGTGACCCTGGCGGGCACCGTGACCTCGTACTACCAGGACGTCCCGCCCGGCGCGACGATCGTGCTGCTGGCCATCGCGGTCTTCGTCGCGCTGACGCTGCTGGCGACCCCGCTGGCCAGAAGCCGCGCCCGCCGGAGCGAAGCGGCGTCCGAGGAGTGCACCCTGGAGGTACCGGCCTCCCGTCCGGCCCCGGACGAGCTCCGGGTTTGACCGTGGCGCCGGGACGGGCTGGCACAATGGCCCGACACAGGTACGGGCGACACGAGGAGGCTGCTGTGGCGACGGCGCCGATCAGTGGAACGAACGCGGCCCCGGTACGCGGCCGGTCGACCCGGCAGCGGGCGGCGGTGGCTGCGGCGCTCGACGAGGTGGGCGAGTTCCGCAGCGCCCAGGAGCTGCACGACGTGCTCAAGCACCGCGGCGACTCGGTCGGGCTGACCACCGTCTACCGCACCCTCCAGTCCCTAGCCGACGCCGGCGAGGTCGACGTGCTGCGCACCACGGACGGCGAGTCCGTGTACCGGCGCTGCTCGACCGGGGAGCACCACCACCACCTGGTGTGCCGGATGTGCGGCAAGGCAGTGGAGGTCGAGGGGCCCGCGGTGGAGCAGTGGGCGGAGGCCATCGCCGCCCAGCACGGCTATGTGAACGTGGCCCATACGGTGGAGATCTTCGGTACGTGCGCGGAGTGCGCGGACGCGAAGAAGTGACGGTCCGGGGGCGCCGCCCCCGGACCCCCGCCGCTCAGCCCTTCGGCTCCTGGGCCGCCTCCTGCGCACCGCCGAAGCGCCGGTCCCGCTGGGCGTACTCCAGGCAGGCCCGCCACAGGTCGCGGCGGTCGAAGTCCGGCCAGAGCACGTCCTGGAAGACCATCTCGGCGTAGGCGCTCTGCCAGATCAGATAGTTGGACGTGCGCTGCTCCCCGCTGGGGCGGACGAAGAGGTCGACGTCCGGCATGTCCGGGTAGTAGATGTACTTCGCGAAGGTCTTCTCGTTGACCTTGGAGGGGTCCAGCCTCCCGGCCGCGACATCCTGCGCGATGCGCTGCGCGGCATCGGCGATCTCGGCCCGGCCGCCGTAGTTGACGCAGAAGTACAGCGTCATCCGGTCGTTGTCCTTGGTCTGCTCCTGGGCGACCTGGAGCTCCTGGACGACGGACTTCCACAGCTTGGGCATGCGGCCCACCCAGCGGATGCGGATGCCCAGCTCGTCCATCTCGTCGCGGCGGCGGCGGATCACGTCCCGGTTGAAGTTCATCAGGAACTTCACCTCCTCCGGGGACCGCTTCCAGTTCTCGGTGGAGAACGCGTACAGCGAGAGGTTCTTCACGCCCATCTCGATGCAGCCCTTGAGCACGTCCATGACGACGCCCTCGCCGACCTTGTGGCCCTCGGTGCGCGGGAGGCCGCGTTCCTTGGCCCAGCGGCCGTTGCCGTCCATCACGACGGCCACGTGCTTGGGCACCAGCTCGCCGGGGATCTTCGGGGGCGTGGCACCGGAGGGGTGCGGCTCCGGGGTCTTGTAGTCGCGCCGATTACGGCCGCCGAGCATCCCGCGTACTGCCATGAACTGTCTCGCTCCCTGTGCCTGATCTGCCTGAGTCACTTCTCTACGTACCGCAGTGAGCGCAGCCCGCGCTCCAGATGCCAGTGCAGATAGGCGGACACCAGTCCGCTCCCCTCCCTGACATGACGTGCCTCGCACGCGTCCGCCGTCTCCCAGTCGCCGCTGAGCAGCGCGCTCAGCAGGGTGACGGCCTCAGCCGAGGGTACGACGCTGCCGGGCACCCGGCAGTCGCCGCATATGACGCCGCCCGCCGCGACGGAGAAGAACCGGTTCGGACCGGGCATTCCGCACTTGGCGCAGTCCTCGAAGCTCGGCGCGTAGCCGTTGACGGCGAGCGAGCGCAGCAGGAACGCGTCGAGGATGAGATGCGGCTCGTGTTCGCCGCGGGCGAGGGTGCGCAGCCCGCCGACGAGCAGCAGGTACTGCTGGACCGCGGGCTCGCCCTCGTGGTCGGTGAACCGCTCGGCGGTCTCCAGCATCGCGGTGCCCGCGGTGTAGCGGGCGTAGTCGGTGACGATGCCGCCGCCGTACGGGGCGATCGTCTCGCTCTGCGTGCAGAGCGGCAGTCCGCGTCCGATCAGTTCGCTGCCGCGGGCGAAGAACTGCACGTCGACGTGGGAGAAGGGTTCCAGCCGCGCCCCGAACTTGGACTTCGTGCGCCGCACCCCGCGCGCGACGGCGCGGACCCGGCCGTGGCCGCGGGTCAGGATCGTGATGATCCGGTCGGCCTCGCCCAGCTTCTGCGTACGCAGCACCACGCCGTCGTCCCGGAACAAGCTCATACGACCATTGTCCGGTACGGAGCCGGCTCACCGGCCCCCGGGCGGTCAGGAGGGCGTGCGCGCCGCCTCGGCGAGCAGCCGGGCCGTGTCCTGGGCGCAGAGCTGGAGCGCGCCGCCGACCGTGGTCAGCACCTCGCGCTCCGCCTGTCCGTACGGGCCGTCGGCGAGCGCGATCCTGGCGCCCTGGAGCAGGAGCGATTCGCGTCCGGCGGGGGCCAGATGCGGGGCGAGGGGTTCCAGCGCCTCGTGCAGTTCGATGGCGAGGGCCGCCCCGCAGGCCTCGGCCGCGGGGTCGAAGGCGGAGCCGTTGCCGGTGTCGGCGGCGAGCACCTCGACGACGGTGCAGAGCTGCTCCTCGGTGCAGCCGTCGAATCCGGCGCCGCGCACGATGGCGGCCGCGGTCTCCAGCACCGTACGGGAGGTGGTGCCGCCCGCAGCGAGGACGCCGAGCGTGACGGTGTGGACGGCGTCCCGGAGCATGGCGGAGAGCCGGGTGGTGGTGGGGTGGTCGAGCGCGTCGGTGCCGAAGTGCTCGCGGCAGGCGGCGCATTCGACGACGGGGCCCACCGTGCCGCGTGCCAGCATCGGCACGCCGAGCACCGCGAAACGCCGACGGCCGGTGAGGCGGCGGTAGTTGCGGTCGCCGCCGCAGCCGGGGCAGAAGAACTCGCCGTCGCCCACGGGGTCCCAGATGGTGCGGATGCCGCAGATACGCAGCTTCATGGCGCGTTGTCCCAGGGCCGACCGCACGTCGCACACCTCCGTAACTCCCCCGTAGCCCTGACGGCACGGGAGTGCCCCTCCGGCACCATTGCCGTGTGGACGTGATGTTAACCACAGTCGTGATTCGGCGTCAGTACCTCGCTCGTCACAACCGTCCGGAGATGGCCGAACCCCGCCCCCCGGATGCGGGTGGGCGGGGTCTTCGGCCGTGCGGCCCGACGCCCTCGCGGGCGCCGGGTCAGCGGTTGGCGCGGTTGACGGCGGAGACGACCGCCTTCAGCGAGGCCCGGGTGGTGTTGGCGTCGATGCCGATGCCCCACAGGACCTTGCCGTCGATCGCGCACTCGATGTACGAGGCGGCCTGGGAGCTGGCGCCCTCGCTCATGGTGTGCTCGGTGTAGTCCAGCAGCCGGGCGTCGATGCCGATGGCCTGCAGCGCTTCGAAGAACGCGGAGATCGGCCCGTTGCCGGTGCCGGTCAGCACGGTGTCCGCGCCGTCCACGGTCGCCTCGACGGTGATCGTGTCCTGGCCGTCGGAGCCGGTCGTGGTCTGGCCGGTGCGCAGCTGTACGCGGCCCCAGGCGTTCTCCGGGTTGGGCAGGTACTCGTCGCGGAACGTGGACCAGATCTGCGTCGGGGTGACCTCGCCGCCCTCGGCATCCGTCTTGGCCTGAATGATCCGGGAGAATTCGATCTGCATCCGGCGCGGCAGGTCCAGCTTGTGGTCGTTCTTCAGGACGTAGGCGATTCCGCCCTTGCCGGACTGGGAGTTGACCCGGATGACGGCCTCGTAGCTGCGGCCGACGTCCTTCGGGTCGATCGGCAGGTACGGCACCGCCCACTCGATGTCATCCACCGTCTTGCCCTGGGCCGCCGCGTCGGCCTCCATGGCGTCGAAGCCCTTCTTGATGGCGTCCTGGTGGGAGCCGGAGAAAGCGGTGTAGACCAGGTCGCCCGCGTAGGGGTGGCGCGGGTGGACCTCCATCTGGTTGCAGTACTCGCTGGTGCGGCGGATCTCGTCGATCTGCGAGAAGTCGATCTGCGGGTCGACACCCTGCGAGAACAGGTTCATGCCCAGGGTGACCAGGTCGACGTTGCCGGTGCGCTCGCCCTGGCCGAACAGGCAGCCCTCGATCCGGTCCGCACCGGCCATGATGGCCAGCTCGGCGGCGGCGACCGCGGTGCCGCGGTCGTTGTGCGGGTGGACCGACAGACAGACGAACTCGCGGCGCGACAGATTGCGCGACATCCACTCGAACCGGTCCGCGTGCGTGGACGGCGTCGAACGCTCCACGGTGGCGGGCAGGTTGAGGATGATCTCGCGGCCCTCCTCCGGCTGCCAGACGTCGCAGACCGCCTCGCAGACCTCCAGGGCGAAGTCCAGCTCGGTGTCGGTGAAGATCTCGGGGCTGTACTGGTAGCCGAAGGTCGTCTCCGGGCCCAGCAGCTTCTCCGCGTACTCCATGACCAGCCGCGTGCCGTCCACGGCGATCTGCTTGATGTCGTCCTTGGAGCCGCGGAAGACGACCCGGCGGAAGGTGGGCGCCGTCGCGTTGTACAGGTGCACGGTGGCGCGGTGGGCGCCGATCAGGGACTCCACGGTCCGCTCGATCAGGTCCTCGCGGGCCTGGGTCAGGACGGAGATCGTCACGTCCTCGGGGATCGCGCCCTCTTCGATGATGGAGCGGACGAAGGCGAAGTCGGTCTCACCGGAGGACGGGAAGCCGACCTCGATCTCCTTGTAGCCCATGCGTACGAGCAGATCGAACATCTCGCGCTTGCGGGCCGGCGACATCGGGTCGATCAGGGCCTGGTTGCCGTCGCGCAGGTCGGTGGAGAGCCAGCGGGGCGCGACCGTGATCCGCTTGTCCGGCCAGGTGCGGTCGGGGATGTCGACGGCCTCGTAGGTGCCGTACTTGTGGATCGGCATCCCGGACGGCTTCTGCAGCTGAGTCGCGTTGGTGATCGGCGTCGGACGGCCGACGGCGGATTCGGCGGAGGTCTGGGCGGGATTTGCGGCGGTCATGGCGTAGGGCTCCTCGGGGTCCAACCAACGGGACGGCCGACTGTGTCGCTGCAACACAAGACTCCGCGGGGAGGGGGTCGGCCTACGACTACAGGCCCTCGCCGCGGCAGCTAAGAAGAAGCAGCCCGAAACGCATGATGCAAAGAGACTAACCGAGAGGCGCCTGATACGTCGGTCCCGTATCAGTATGCGGGACCGGGCACAGGAAACGCCCAAGAGTGACCGATCACTCCATTTCGCCAATCCTGATCGCAACCAGTGACATCACGATTACCTGGTGCCACAGTCGGCGGTATGCAGCCTCAGTCATCGCACGGGTTCCACCCCGTCTTCTGCACGATCGTTCCGCCTCATGTCCTCGACAAGCTCTCGCAGTCCGACAACCCCGATCTCGCCGGCCCCTCCCGTCGCACCCTGGAGGGCGACGCGGCCCGTCGCACCCGCCGTCAGATGGCCACGGTCGTCACCGTGCCCGTCGCCCCCGCGACCGAGCAGGAAGCCTCCGACAAGCCCGACCGGACGCTCTACGACTGCCGCCACGGCACCCGGCTGCCCGGCACCAAGGTCCGGTCCGAGGGCCAGGATCCGACAAAGGACGCGAGCGTCAACCGCGCGTACGCGGGGCTCGGCGCCACCTTCGAACTGCTGCTCAAGGCATACGGCCGCCGTTCGATCGACGGCAACGGACTGCCGCTGATCGGTTCCGTGCACTACGACGAGAAGTACAACAACGCCTTCTTCGACGGCGAGCAGATGGTCTTCGGCGACGGGGACGGCGAGATCTTCCTGGACTTCACCGTCGCCATCGACGTGATCGGCCACGAGCTGACCCACGGCCTGACCCAGTACACCGCCAATCTGAGCTACTACGGCCAGTCCGGCGCGCTCAACGAATCCATGTCCGACGTCTTCGGCTCCCTGGTGAAGCAGTACTCGCTGGGCCAGAGTGCCGACCAGGCGGACTGGCTGATCGGCGCCGGGCTGCTGGCGCCCGGTGTCCAGGGCGTCGCACTGCGCTCGATGAAGGCGCCGGGCACGGCGTACGACGACGACGTGCTGGGCAAGGACCCGCAGCCCGCGAAGATGGAGGACTACGTCCACACCAGCGAGGACAACGGCGGGGTGCACCTCAACTCCGGCATTCCGAACCGCGCGTTCCATCTGCTGGCGACGGCCCTCGGCGGCAATGCGTGGGAACGTGCCGGCCGGCTCTGGTTCGATGTGCTCACAGGTGGTCAACTGGCCGTGGACGCCGACTTCGCGGACTTCGCCCGGCTGACGGTCGCCGCGGCCCGCAGCCGCTACGGCGAGGGCGACGAGGCCGAGGCCGTCCTGAAGGCATGGTCGGAGGTGGGCGTACCGACCGCGTGAGGCACGGGCGTCCGGCGTTGGAGGACATCGCATGCGGATTCAGGTCAGCAGGACCGGCGGCTTCGCCGGCATCGCACGCCACAGCGAGGTCGACACCGCCGGGCGGGACGACGCCCCGGAGTGGGAGGCGCTGGCCGAATCGGCGCTGGCCGCGGGTCACGCCACCCCGCCCGAGGGGGTGCCGGACGGCTTCCGGTACCGGATCACGGTCGACGACCGGACGGTCCACTGCGCGGACCCCGGGCTGACCGACGCCCAGCGGGCACTGGTCTCACGCGTCCTGAAGGAGGGCGCGTGAGGCCGGCCTCCCGGTGACCCGGGGCGTCATCCGTCCCACCGCAGAAGCGGGTCGACCGGCCGGCCGGGTCGTCCGTCCGACCGGGGCCCGGGTCGTCCGTCCCGGGCCCGTCAGAAGCCCAGCGTGCGCAGCTGCTTCGGGACCCGTCTCCACTGCCGCCCTCGCGCCCTTCGGCCCGGGGGCCTCAGCGGCTTCGGGCAGCCGCGCCGCCCTCCGGCCGCCGGACCGGGCAGAGCTCAGAAGCCCAGCTTGCGCAGCTGCTTCGGGTCGCGCTGCCAGTCCTTGGCGACCTTCACATGGAGGTCCAGGAAGACCGGCGTGCCGAGCAGCGCCTCGATGTGCTTGCGCGACTTCGTGCCGACGTCCTTCAGCCGCCTGCCCTTCGGGCCGATGATGATGCCCTTCTGGCTGGGCCGCTCGATGTAGACATTGGCGTGGATGTCGAGCAGCGGCTTGTCCGCCGGGCGGCCCTCACGGGGCAGCATCTCCTCGACGACGACCGCGATGGAGTGCGGCAGCTCGTCCCGTACGCCCTCGAGCGCGGCCTCACGGATCAGCTCCGCGACCATGACCATCTCGGGCTCGTCGGTGAGGTCGCCCTCCGGGTAGAGCGGCGGGCTCTGAGGGAGCAGCGGGGCGATCAGGTCGCCCAGCAGATCGACCTGGGTGTCCTTGACCGCGGAGACCGGGATGATCTCCGCCCACTCGAAGCCGAGCTCCTCGCCGAGGCGGGAGACGGCGAGCAGCTGTTCGGCGAGCTGCTTGGAGTCGACCAGGTCGGTCTTGGTGATGATGGCGATCTTCGGGGTCTTCTTGATGCCCGCGAGTTCCTTGACGATGTACTTGTCGCCGGGGCCGAGCTTCTGGTCGGCGGGCAGACAGAAGCCGATGACGTCGACCTCGGCCCACGTGGTCCGCACGACGTCGTTGAGCCGCTCGCCGAGCAGGGTGCGCGGCTTGTGGAGGCCGGGCGTGTCGACCAGGATCAACTGCGCGTCGTCGCGGTGCACGATGCCGCGCACGGTGTGCCGGGTGGTCTGCGGCCGGTTGGAGGTGATCGCCACCTTCTGGCCGACCAGAGCGTTCGTCAGGGTGGACTTGCCCGCGTTGGGGCGGCCCACGAAGCAGGCGAAACCGGCCCGGTGGGGGGCTTTGTCCGCGGCCTGCTGCGCAGCGGCTTCTGTGTCAGGTCGAACGCTCATGACGCCCATTGTCCCCGATCCCGGGGGCCTCGCCGCACCAAGGGCCGCGGCGGGGCGCGCCGGGTGTCGCCTCAGGCGGTGCGGGCACGGCCCCTGCGGGCCCGTATCCACATCGCCGTGCCCCCGCCGACGATCACCAGCAGGACCCCGGCCATCAGCCAGGGCAGGGCGAAGTACGGGACGGAGGCTGACTCGCGGGTCTGCCGGGCGCTCGCGGTCAGCCGGATCTCGCCCCATTCCAGCTGGGGCGCGTCGGCCCACTGCTCGGTCAGCCGGACCTTCTGGCGGGGCAGCAGCTCGGAGGGGATCCGCTTCAGGTCCCGGGCGAGCAGGGTGCGGCCGAAGAGCCCCTCGGCCTTGAGGGCGACCTTGGGGCTGAGGGTGACATTGCCCCGGTTGTGGAGCGTGTACGAGATGACGGCCCGGCTGCGTCCGGTGCCGGGGACCAGCGGCCGGGTGTGCTCGACCCGGATGTCGTCCACGGAGATGGCGGGCATGGTGGGGCCGTTCACCCGCAGGTAGATCCGGGCGCCGACCGCCTTCTGGATGCCCACGGCGACGGCACCGGCGTCGGCCGGGTCGACGCGCTCGTCGAGTGCGACGAGCGCGCCGGGGTGGTCGCCCGGTTCGGCGCCCTCGGGGACGGTGATGGTGAGCGGGACGGTGACCGAGCCGTGCGGCTCCACGGTGACCCGGTCGCGGTCGGTCCGCGCCCAGGCGCCGACGGAGCGCTGTCGCTCGTCGCGGGACCGTACGGCGAAGCCGCCGTCGCGCGCGGTGTTGTAGGCGTCGGCCGCGTACAGCCGGAAGGTCTGCGGCCGGTCCGTCTTGTTGGTGACGGTGACCTTGTCGTGGAGCGTGGCGCCGGGGTCGGCCGAGAGGTAGAAGTACGGGCGCAGGCCGGCCCGTTCGGTGGCCGGGTAGACCGACCAGCTGCCGTTGTCCGCGGCGTGGGCGGCGGGCGCGCCGATCAGCAGGAGGGCGCCGGCCAGGAGAGTCAGGTAGACGGTGCGCACGGTGCGAAGCCCCCGGATGGTGGTCGGGACGGGCGGTCCGGGCGGGTGCGCGCCCGGTCCGCCTGCTGGTCGGGACCGCTCGGTCAGGTGAGGGTGAGGGTGAGCACGCCGGAGTACGCGCCGGGGGCGGTGTACGCCGGTACGTTCAGCGCGAGCCGGGCGTCGACGGTGAACTCGCCGCCGGTGACGGTCCCGTTCGGCGTGGACGCCAGGGTGGCGCCCGCGCTGCCGACCGGACCCGCGGAACCCGCCGCGCAGGTGCTCGGGCTGCCGGGCTTCGTCGCGCAGACCGGGGTCCAGGCGAGTGCGGAGGCGCCGATCGTCGTGCCGCCGGGGCCCTTGAAGTCGGTGACCTTTCCGGTCAGGGACCAGCCCGCGGGGCCACCGCGGAAGTCCTCGACCGTGACCGTCTGCAGGGAGCCCCGGGAGGCGCCGCCGCGGCCGAAGTCGACTGCCGACATCTCGACGGCGTCCCCGGCCTGGACCATGGAGAGCGTGCCCGCCTCGATGGAGGTGTTGAGCCGCTGGCTGCCGTCCGGGATCCCGCCGCCACCGGTGACGGTGTAGGACTGCGGTCCGGCGCCCCTGGCCGGGTCCCAGCTGCCGCCCTCGTAGGCGACGATGCCGGTGGTCGCCGGATCGTCGACGGTGAGCCGACCGCTGAAGTTGCCGGAGCCGTCGGCCTTGGCGGTGGCCGTGTCGGCGGTCGCTGCGTCACCGGCCCGGCCAGCGAGGGTGATGTCCGCGCCGGGAGTGAACTTCGACCCGGTGACGGTGACCGCGTCGCCCGCCCTGCCCGACGCGGCGCCGAGCTGGATGGCACGCTCGTTGACCTGGCCGCCCTCGTCCGTCGCGATGATCGTCTCGGAGACGGGAGCGGGCGGGTCCGTCACCGTGCAGGGGGTGTCCAGCTCCATGATGTAGCTGGTGTGGATGTTGTAGTCGCCGGGCGAGAGCGTGATCTGTCCGGGTGCGGTGACCGTGAAGGTGCCGGTCATCGAGAACGACGGGAAGGCACCCTTGCCGGGGACCGGGTCGTTCTTCTTCGGGCCCGCGACGGTGACGCTCGCGCTCTGCGCACCGCCGACGGTGACCTTCCCGGTCGGCGTCATGATGTCGGCGGGCAGCGCCAGGTCGACCGGGTTCCCGGCGGCCGGCTCGACGACGGTGTACGTGACCGTGACCGTGTCGCCCACCTTCGGGGCGGCGTTGTCGACGGTGATCTCGGCCTTCGTGGGCCCGTCGATCGGCGGGATGCCCGCGATGGCCGGCGGGATGCAGTGGGTGGGGAAGTCCACCGGCACCGAGGCGGTGGCCATGGCCTGCGCGGGGCCCGCGAGTCCCCCTCCCCCGGCCAGGACGAGCGCGCCGACGCCCAGCGCGGCGGCCCAGCGACGGCCCGGCGCACGCCGTCTTCGGGCACCGGATCTTCGCATGCTGATACTTCGGACGGACTGGCGCATGGAGCCCCCTCCTGCGGATGCGGCGCGGCGGCTCTCCGCGCCGACGGGGGCCCATTGACGGCTCCGGCCCCGAAGAAGTCAATGGGAGCGGAACACATCGGCTGATGACCCATCAGATGCTGTCAAGATCCGTGCTGCCCGCGCCCGGCATGCGAACGCCCCGCACCGGTCGGTGCGGGGCGTTCGTGCACGGTGTGCGGTCGTGCCGGTGTCAGCCCGCCGTCACGCTGACCCGCAGTGTGCCGTCGGGTCCGGCGAGCAGTACGGGGGTGTCCGGGCCGCCCAGGTCCCGTACCGCGGCACGGTCCTCGTCCGACGGCGTCTCGGCCTCGGAGACCACCGCGGCCGCCTCCAGGGAGGTGGCCCCGCTGGCCACGGCCATCGCCACGGCGGTCTGCAGCGCGCTGAGCTTCAGCGACTCCAGCCGTACGGTGCCCGCGACATACGTACGCCCGGTCTCGTCCCGTACGGCCGCGCCCTCCGGCACGCCGTTGCGGGCGCGGGCGCTGCGCGCCAGCGTGACGATCTTGCGGTCCTCGGCGCCGAGGTCGGTGCTGTCAGTCATGTGCCGAGCATACGAACCGGGCGCGCCGGCCCGCGCACCACCCAGGGCCTGTTCGGCCCTGATCCGCCGGAGAGGCCCTACGGCCGGTCGAGCCGCAGCCGGTCCGCCTTCGGCAGCCCCGCCACCACCAGGTCGTAGGAGTCCTCGATCAGCTCGCGGAGCACCCGGTCCGGCACCCCGGACACCGTCACCGTGTTCCAGTGCCGTTTGTTCATGTGCCAGCCCGGCACCACCGCGTCGTACTTCTCCCGCAGCCGCACCGCCTCGTCCGGGTCGCACTTCAGGTTCACCGTCAGCGGCCGGGCGTCCAGCGCGCTGAGCGCGAACATCTTGCCGAGCACCTTGAAGACGGAGGTCTCGGGGCCGAACGGGAACTCCTCGGCGCTCGCGTCGAACTCCAGGCAGAACGCCCTCAGCTGCTGCGGGGTCACCCCTCGTCCTCCCCCTGCGGCGCCACGGGCTCGACCAGCACCGTGACGATCTTGTTGCGGCGGCCCGCCGGGGACTCCGCGGTCAGCCGCAGCCGACGGCCGTCCGGCAGGTCGACGACGGCCGACGCCCCGGCGATCGGGACCCGCCCCAGCGCCTTGGCCAGCAGTCCGCCGACGGTCTCCACGTCCTCGTCGTCGTACTCGTCGAAGCCGAACAGCTCCCCGAGGTCGCCGATGTCGAGGCGCGCGGTCACCCGGTAGCAGTCGTTCCCCAGCTCCGTGACGGGCGGGAGCTCGCGGTCGTACTCGTCGGTGATCTCGCCGACGATCTCCTCGAGGATGTCCTCGATGGTGACGATGCCCGCCGTGCCGCCGTACTCGTCGATCACGACGGCGACGTGGCTGCGTTCCTGCTGCATCTCGCGCAGCAGGTCACCGGCGTTCTTGGTGTCGGGCACGAAGGCCGCCGGGCGCATCGCGGTGGAGACCGGGTCGGCCTCCGACTCGCGGTTGATGTGGGTCTTGCGGACCAGGTCCTTGAGATACACGATGCCGACGATGTCGTCCTCGTTCTCCCCGGTGACCGGGATCCGCGAGAAACCGGAGCGCAGGGCCAGGGTGAGCGCCTGCCGGATCGTCTTGTAGCGCTCGATGCAGACCAGGTCCGTCCGCGGCACCATGACCTCGCGCACCAGCGTGTCGCCGAGCTCGAAGACGGAGTGCACCATGCGGCGCTCCTCGTCCTCGATCAGCGACTCCGCCTCGGCGAGGTCGACCATCGCGCGCAGTTCGGCCTCGCTGGCGAACGGCCCCTTGCGGAAGCCCTTGCCCGGGGTGACCGCGTTGCCGATCAGGATCAGCAGCTGCGGGATCGGGCCCATGACGCGGGCCAGCGGCAGCAGCACGTACGCCGCGGCGGTGGCCGTGTGCAGCGGGTGCTGGCGGCCGATGGTGCGCGGCGACACGCCGATGGCGACATAGGAGACGAGGACCATCACGCCCATGGCGACGGCCAGCGCCTCCCAGGTCCGCGGGAACTCCTTCAGGCAGCCGTACGTGACGAGCACCGCGGCCGACATCTCGCAGGCGACCCGCACCAGCAGGGCGACGTTGAGATAGCGGGTCGGGTCCGCCGCGACCTGTTCCAGCTTCCCGCTGCCGCGCCGCCCGGAGCGGACCGCCTCGGCGGCCCGGAAGCTGGAGACCCGGGCGATGCCCGCCTCCGCGCAGGCCGCGAGCCAGCCGAGGACGACCAGCAGAACGGCACCCAGGACGAAAGGAACGCTCACGAGACGGTGGGGGCGGGCGAGGGGCCGGTCAGGCCGTGCTCGGCGCGCCAGCCGTCGACGATCGCGGCCTGGAGGCCGAACATCTCGGCCTTCTCGTCCGGCTCCTCGTGGTCGTACCCGAGCAGGTGCAGCACTCCGTGGACGGTGAGGAGCTGGAGCTCCTCGTCCATGGAGTGCCGGGTCGCCGCTTCCTCGCCCTGTTTCTGGGCGACCTCCGGGCAGAGCACGATGTCACCGAGGAGCCCCTGCGGGGGCTCCTCGTCGTCCTTGGCCGGCGGACGCAGCTCGTCCATCGGGAAGGACATGACATCGGTCGGGCCCGGAAGGTCCATCCACTGGATGTGGAGCTGTTCCATGGCGTCGGTGTCCACCACGATCACCGAGAGCTCGGAGAGCGGGTGGATCCGCATCCTCGCGAGTGCGTAGCGGGCGATGTCGAGGATCGCCTGCTCGTCGACCTCGGTTCCGGACTCGTTGTTGACGTCGATCGACATGGTGCGCTGCTACTGCTTCCCGTTGTGGCTGTCTCGGTTGTCGTACTTCTCGTACGCGTCGACGATACGGCCGACGAGCTTGTGCCGGACAACGTCCTGGGAGGTGAGCCGGGAGAAGTGGACGTCCTCGACGCCGTCCAGGATCTCCTGGACCTGGCGCAGTCCGCTCTTGGTGCCGTTCGGCAGGTCGACCTGGGTGACGTCACCGGTGATGACGATCTTCGAGTCGAAACCGAGCCGGGTCAGGAACATCTTCATCTGCTCGGCGCTGGTGTTCTGCGCCTCGTCCAGAATGATGAACGCGTCGTTCAACGTCCGCCCACGCATGTACGCCAGAGGCGCCACCTCGATCGTGCCCGCGGCCATCAGCCGGGGGATGGAGTCGGGGTCGAGCATGTCGTGCAGCGCGTCGTAGAGCGGACGCAGATACGGGTCGATCTTCTCGTAGAGCGTGCCGGGCAGGAAGCCGAGCCGCTCACCCGCCTCGACCGCGGGCCGGGTCAGGATGATCCGGTTGACCTGCTTGGACTGAAGGGCCTGGACGGCCTTCGCCATGGCGAGATAGGTCTTGCCGGTACCGGCGGGGCCGATGCCGAAGACGACCGTGTGCTTGTCGATCGCGTCGACGTACCGCTTCTGGTTGAGCGTCTTGGGGCGGATTGTGCGACCGCGGCTGGAGAGGATGTTCTGGGTGAGCACCTCGGCCGGCGTCTCCTCGCCGTCCCCCTCGCCGCTCTCCGTCGCCCTGAGCATGGCGATCGAGCGTTCCACTGCGTCCTCCGTCATCGGCTGACCGGTGCGGAGCACCAGCATCATCTCGTCGAACAGGCGCTGGATCAGAGCGACTTCCGTCGCGTCTCCGGCGGCGCTGATCTCATTTCCCCGGACGTGGATGTCGGCCGCCGGGAAGGCCGTCTCGATCACGCGCAGCAAGGCGTCGCCGGAACCCAGAACGGTCACCATCGGATGGCTGGGGGGGACGGTGAAGTGGGCTCGCGCCTGCCTCGGCGCAGGGGTCTGGGCTGTGGGTGTCTGAGTCATGGGCCGGCTCTGTGGCCTGCACATACCTCCCGTTGCAAGGTTCTCGCCGATCGACAACCTCTCGGATTTACAAGCCTACGACTCCGCACCGGCAACACCGAGGGCTTTTTCGCACACGCTCACGAACAGGCGCACCCGGTCGTCAGGCGGGACGCCGGAAGCCGATCGTCGGGACCGCGCGGCGCAACGGCCAGGGCCGCGCCGCGGCGGGCAGCAGTTCCTCCAGAAAGGCGTACCGCTGGAGCGCGGCCGGGTCCTGGTCGGCGAGGGTACGGATCTGCTGCCACCAGGCGGCGATCTCCGCCCACCCCGGCGCCGACAGCGATCCGCCGAACTCCTGGACCGAGAGCGCCGCGGTCAGCCCGGCGAAGGCCAGCCGGTCGGCCAGCGGCCAGCCCGCCAGGGTGCCCGTGACGAAACCGGCGACGAAGACGTCGCCCGCACCGGTGGGGTCGAGCGCCTCGACCTCGATCGCGGGCACCTCGGCGCTCTCCCCGGTCGCCGAGTCCACCGCGTACGCGCCCTCCGCGCCCAGGGTGACCACGGCGAGGGGTACCCGCTCGGCCAGGGCGTGGGCGGCGGCACGGGGGCAGTCGGTGCGGGTGTAGCGCATCGCCTCCTCGGCGTTGGGGAGGAAGGCCTGGCAGTGCTCCAGATCGGCGAGGGCGTCCAGGTCCCAGCGGCCCGTGTCGTCCCAGCCCGTGTCGGCGAAGATCCGGGCGCCGTTGCGGGCCGCGGTGGCGACCCACGGTTCGGTGCGGCCCGGGGCGAGCGAGGCGACGGCGGCGCGGGCGCGGGGCGGGCAGCGCGGGAAGCACGGCTCCCCGGCGGGGAGGGCGGCGCCGTGGGCGCCCTCGGGGCCGGGGGCCTCGTGGCCGTGCGAGACCATCGTCCGCTCGCCCTCGTACGCCATCGAGACGGTCACCGGCGAGTGCCAGCCGGGGACGGTGTGCGACATGGACAGGTCGATGCCCTCGCCCTGCTCCAGGGCGTCCCAGCAGTACTCCCCGTAGTGGTCGTCGCCGAAGGCCGCGGCCAGCGAGGTGTGCAGCCCCAGTCTCGCCAGGGCGGTGGCCATGTTGGCGACGCCGCCGGGGCTGGAGCCCATGCCGCGCGCCCAGGACTCGGTGCCGCGCACCGGGGCGCTGTCCAGGCCGGTGAAGATGATGTCGAGGAAGACCGTGCCGGTCAGGAAGACGTCGCAGTCCGGGTCCTGCGGGGCGCGCAGCCCGTCCAGTGGGTCGATACCTGGAATGTCCGTGCTCACCTTGCACTCCCCGGTCGTGGCAGATCCGGCCAGTGTGCCCGATTCACCGCCGCAACCGGCGGGTGCGCGCCGTCGGCGCCCGGAGGGCTCGTCGCGGCGCCTCTCATCCAGTCGCTGACCTGCATAAACATGCGCTGCTACCCGCACTCCCAGAGTGTAAACGCACAAGTGATCCAGATCACACGAGGGTGCCTTTCGGTCAACTGGCCGCGGTTGATACAAATTGGCCCGCGAGCCCCTTCGGCGACGGTTGCCGACGAGTGGCCCGACCTTCCCGTATTTCCCGCATTGCCCTCCCCTGCCTTCCCTGCCGTACACCGGCATGTCTTCAGGAACGCCCATGTCCCCGCGCCCTCGCGCCGCGTGGCCCCTGGTCGCCGTGTTCACCGCCGGTTACCTCGCCGCCTATCTGCTCCCCACCATCGTCGGGCGGCTCTCCGTCTGTCTCGGTCTCAGTACGGCGCAGTCCGGGCTGGTCGGCAGCGCCCTGCTGCTGAGTTCGGCGACCGCGGGGTTCGCGCTGGCGGGCCGGGTCGAGACGTACGGGCCGCGGCGGCCGGCCCGGATCGGACTGGTGCTGGCCATGGCGGGGTACGGCTGCGCCGCCCTGGCCGGGTCGGTGCCGCTGGTGGTCCTGGGCGCGGTGATCGGCGGTTTCGGCTCCGGCACGGCCACCGCGGTGGCCGCCTCGGGCATCGCCGCCCAGCGCGATCCGCACCGGACCTCCTCGCTCGGGCTGCTCAGCGTCTCCGCGACGGCGGGCGCCCTCTATCTGACGATCCCGCACCTCGGCGGCGGCCACCGGCTGCCGTTCGCCTCGATCGCCCTGGTCGCCCTGGTCGTCTGGCCGGCCACCGCACGGCTCGGCGGCGTCGTGCCCGTCGGCCCCGCCGCCCCGGCCGCCTCCCGGCTGCCGCACCGCCGTTCCGGTCTGGTGCTCGCGGGCGGCATGCTCGTCTGGTCCATGGCGCAGAACGCGCTGTGGGGCGTCAGCAGCCGGATCGGGGTGGACCAGGTCGGGCTCTCCGAGGTCACCATCGGCGCGGTGTTCGCCGCCGCGCTCGGCGCGGGCCTGCTCGGGGTGATGGGCGCCGGGGTGCTGGGCTCCAGGCTCGGCCGGGCGGTGCCGATCGGTCTGGGCACCGTGATCATCGCGGCGAGCATCGTGCTCAGCTCGTCCGCCGGGAGCCTCGGCCGGTTCGCGACCGGCGAGATCCTCTGGAACACGATCTACCCCGTGGTCCTGTCGTACCTGATCGGTCTGGCCGCCTCCCTGGACGTACGCGGCCGCTGGGCGGTCCTCGCGGGCTCGGCGTCCTCCGTCGGCGTGGCCTGCGGGCCGGTCCTCGGCAGTGTGCTGTCCGAGCAGGCCGGCTACCCCGTCATGGGCCTGATCCTGGGCGCCCTCACCCTGCTGGTCGCGGCCCCGGTCACGGCCGTCGCCCTGCACACCGGTGGCCGCCCGCTGGTGCCGGGATCGGTGCGCCGCAGGGGTGGCGCACCGGCCGCGCTGCTCGCCGTCACCACCGGAGCGGTGCCGGGCGCCGTGCCCGAGCTGGGCGCGCCCGAGCAGGCCGTCACGGAGATCAGCCTGCCCGTGCGCCGCAGGCGCCCGGTCCGGGGCGCGTTCCGGACGGCCGGTCCGGCGGACGGAGCCGGTCAGTCGAACGCGTACGCCTCGACCTCGGCCAGATAGCGCGCCCTGCGCTCCTCGTCGTGGTCGAGGAAGGCCGCCTCGAAGGAGTTGCGGGCCAGTGTGCGCAACTGCTCGTGGTCCAGGCCGAGCGCCCCGTGGACGGCGTGGAAGGTGTCCCCTACGTATCCGCCGAAGTAGGCGGGGTCGTCGGAGTTCACGGTGCAGAGCAGTCCGGCGGCCATCATGGCCCGCAGCGGGTGCTCCTCCAGGGTGTCGACGGCCCGCAGCCGGACGTTGGACAGCGGGCAGAGGGTGAGCGGCACCCGGTCCGCGACCAGCCGCTTCACCAGCTCCGGGTCCTCCATGCAGCGCAGCCCGTGGTCGATGCGCTCCACCCCGAGGACGTCCAGGGCCTCCCGGATGTACTCGGGCGGGCCCTCCTCGCCCGCGTGGGCGACCTTGCGCAGCCCGAGCGCCGCGGCCGCCTCGTACACCTCGCGGAACTTGGCGGGCGGGTGGCCGACCTCCGCCGAGTCGAGGCCGACCGCGCTGATCCGGTGCAGATACGGCTTCGCCGCCTCCAGGGTCCGCAGCGCCGACTCGGCCGACTGGTCACGCAGGAAGCACATGATCAGCTGGGTGGAGATGCCGTGCTTCTCCTCGCTGCGGTCCAGCGCCCGGCCGAGCCCCTCGACGACGGTGCCGATCGGGACGCCGCGGGCGGTGTGCGCCTGCGGGTCGAAGAAGATCTCCGCGTGTCTGACGCCCTGCGCGGCGGCGCGGGCGAGATACGCGTCGGCGAGCTCCTCGAAGTCCTCCTCGGTCCGGAGCACCGCCATCAGCGCGTAGTACAGGTCCAGGAAGCTCTGCAGGTCCTCGAAGAGGTAGGCGGTGCGGAGCTCCTCGGTGTCCGCGTACGGCAGCCGCACGCCGTTGCGCCGGGCGAGCGCGAAGGCCGGTTCGGGTTCGAGGGTGCCCTCGATGTGGAGGTGGAGTTCGGCTTTGGGGAGATGCACGGGTTTTTCACGCTCACAGACAGTGGTGCCGATGTGTTCAGAGGTGCCGGGTCGGCACGGGGACCCGGCCGAGGTCCTGGGCGACGGTCAGTTCGCCCTCGTACCCCGCCGCGCGGGCCTGGGTCTCGAAGGCGGCCGGGTCGTCGTACCGCTGCGAGAAGTGCGTCAGCACGAGGTGCCGTACGCCCGCGTCCCGGGCCACCCGGGCCGCCTGACCGGCGGTCAGATGGCCGTGTTCGGTGGCGAGCCGTTCGTCCTCGTCCAGGAAGGTCGACTCGATGACCAGCAGGTCGCAGCCCTCGGCGAGCACATGCACGCCCTCGCAGAGCCTCGTGTCCATGATGAACGCGAACCGCTGGCCGCGCCTGCGCTCGGAGACGTCGTCGAGCGTGACGCCGCCGAGGGCGCCCTCGCGCTGGATCCGGCCGACGTCCGGGCCCTTGATGCCGTGCGCGGCGAGCTTCTCGGGCAGCATGCGTCGCCCGTCGGGCTCGACGAGCCGGTAGCCGTACGACTCGACGGGGTGCGAGAGCAGGTGGGCGCTGAGCGTGTACGCGTCGGTGGTGGCGAGCGCCCCGTCGGCGGTGACCGGGGCCTCGGTCAGCTCCACGGACTCGCGGTAGGCGGTGGCGTACCGCAGCCGTTCGAAGAACTGCTGCCCGCTCGCCGGGTAGTGAGCGGTGACCGGGTGCGGGACCTGGTCGAGGTTGATCCGCTGGATCACCCCGGCCAGGCCCAGCGAGTGGTCGCCGTGGAAGTGCGTGACGCAGATCCGGTCGATGTCGTGCGCGGCGACACCGGCCCGCAGCATCTGGCGCTGGGTGCCCTCACCGGGGTCGAAGAGGATGCCCTCGCCGTCCCAGCGCAGCAGATAGCCGTTGTGGTTGCGGTGCCTGGTCGGGACCTGGCTGGCGGTGCCGAGGACCACGAGTTCGCGTACGGACACGGTGTGCGACCGGCCGCTCTAGCCGGGGGGCCACTGCAGTCCGCGGCCGCCCAGGACATGGGCGTGCGCATGGAAGACGGTCTGGCCGGCACCGGAGCCGGTGTTGAAGACGACCCGGTACCCGGTGTCCACGATCTTCTCGTCGGCGGCGACCCGCCCGGCCTCCTGCAGTATGTCGGCGGCGATCGCCGGCTCGGCGGCGGCGAGCGCGGCGGCGTCACGGTGGTGGACGCGCGGGATGACGAGTACGTGGGTGGGAGCCTGCGGGTTGATGTCCCGGAAGGCGACGGTGGTCTCGGTCTCGCGGACGATGGTTGCCGGGATCTCGCCCGAGACGATCTTGCAGAACAGGCAGTCGGGCTGCGGTTCTCCTGCCATGGGGCCGGCTCCTCGGGTTGACGGTGATCGCTGTACCGCATGCTATCGGGCCGCCTGCGGCGGGTGTTGCTCCCCTGCCCGCCGCAGGCACACCGCCTCCGCTCCCCCTATGCCCCCGGCAGTTCCGGCAGCTCCGGCGCCCGCTTCGCCGGTGTCCGTGCCAGTGACGCCAGCGCGATCCGGATCGCCTCGTCCAGCTGCGGATCCCGCCCCGCCACATGGTCCTGCGGCGTCATCACGACCTCGACATCGGGATCGACCCCGTGGTTCTCCACACCCCAGCCGTAACCCTCCAGCCAGAACGCGAACTTGGGCTGGGTGACCGATGTCCCGTCCACCAGCCGGTACCGGCCGTCGATGCCGACCACGCCGCCCCAGGTCCGGGTGCCGACGACCGTCCCGATGCCCAGCGCCTTGATCGCGGCGTTCACGACGTCGCCGTCCGAGCCGGAGAACTCGTTGGCCACGGCGACCACCGGCCCGCGCGGCGCGTCCTGCGGGTAGCTGAAGGGCCGCCTGCCGCGCGGCATGTCCCAGCCGACGACGCGGCGGGCGAGCTTCTCCACGATCAGCTGTGAGGTGTGGCCGCCGCGGTTCTCCCGGACGTCCACGACCAGCCCCTCACGGGCCACTTCGACCCGCAGATCGCGGTGGAGCTGCGCCCAGCCCGAGCCGACCATGTCGGGGACGTGGAGGTAGCCGAGGCGCCCGCCGGAGCGCTCGTGCACATACGCCCGCCGGTCCGCGACCCACGCGTGGTAGCGCAGCGCCTCCTCGTCGGCGAGGGGTACGACGACGACATGGCGGGGGTCGCCGCCGTCCACCGGAGAGACCGTCAGCTCGACCGGCTTGTCCGCCGAGCCGGTGAGCAGCGGGCCGGGCCCGGTCACCGGGTCGACCGGGCAGCCGTCGACGGCGAGGATCGTGTCCCCGGAGCGCACCGCCACCCCGGGCGCGGCGAGCGGCGAGCGGGCCTCCGGGTCGGAGGTCTCGGACGGCAGGATCCGGTCGATGCGCCAACTGCCCGCCTCCGTACGGGAGATGTCCGCGCCGAGCAGCCCCTGCCGGGCCGAGTCGTCGCGCCATCCACCGGGCGGCACCACATAGGCGTGCGAGGTGCCGAGCTCCCCCTGCACCTCCCACAGCAGGTCCATCAGGTCGTCGTGGGTGGCGACCCGTTCCAGCACCGGGCGGTAGCGCTCCAGGACCCCGTCCCAGTCGAGGCCTCCCATGTCGGGGCGCCAGAAGTTGTCCCGCATGATGCGCCCGGCCTCGTCGTACATCTGGCGCCATTCGGCGGCCGGTTCGAGGGTCCGCCGGATCCGGGAGAGATCGACGGTGACGCCGCCGTCGCTGCCGCCGTCCTCGTCGTCGGCGGCGACATGGCTGTCGGACGGCACGACGCGCAGCTTGCCCCGGGTGTGCAGGACGACCCGCCTGCCGTCCCCGCTGACCGCGAAGTCACTGACGTCCGAGGCGAGTTCCTCGCAGCGCAGCTTCTCCAGGTCGAACCGCTCCAGCACGGTCTCGGGCCGCCCGGAGTCGGGGGTGGCGCCGCTCGTTCCGAGCACCCCGGTCACCGGGTGGCACAGCCACAGCAGCCCGTCCTTCGCGGCCCGCAGCGTGGAGCAGTTGGCGGCCCCGACGGGCAGCGGCAGGATCCGGTCGGCGAGCCCTTCGAGGTCGATGCGGGTGACGGGCAGCGCGGTCGGGTTGTCCTGGTCGCCCTCGCCGCCGCCCTTCTCCTTCTCCGTCGGGCGGCCGTGGCGCTGCGGCCCGAACGGGGAGGGCGTGGTGGCGGCGAGCGTCAGCAGATGCGGGCGGCAGGCACCGATGAACGCCAGGTCGAAGACATGGGCGTCGTAGACCGGGTCGAAGGACCGCTCGGAGAGGAACGCGAGGTGCTTGCCGTCGCCGGTGAACGCCGGGGAGAAGTCCCGGAAGCGCAGCGGGGTGGCCTCGGTGACCGAGAGATCGGCGAGGTGCGCGAGCTTGAGCTGGCTGAGCGGCTCGGGCCCGGGGTGGGACCAGGCGAGCCAGGAGGAGTCGGGTGAGAAGACGAGGCCGGAGGCGTCGCCGTGCTCGCTGCGGTCCACCTCGTGGACCTCGCCGCTCTCCCGCTCGACGATCAGGACCCGCCCGTCGTGCGCGGCGACGGCGAACCGGCTGCCGTCGGGGGACGGGGCGAGGTCCAGGACCCTGCCGATGCGGCCCGCGGCGAGGCGTCGCGGTGCGGCGCCGGGGGCGGTGCCGGTGGCGGGTGCGCACTCCAGGGCGTCGTCGCCCTCGGCGTCGGTGACCCAGACGACGTGCTGGTCGCCGTCGGCCTGGAAGGTGCGGGGCAGCCGGGCCCGTACGCCCGGTTCCGCGGCGAGCACGCGGGCCGGGCCCCCGTGGTGGGTGACCCAGTGGACGGCGCCGCGTGTCCCGACGGCGCTGCCGCGGCCGGTGCGGTCCGGGGAGGCGGAGTCGAGGTGGCCGGCGGCGTGCACGGAGTGCGGCTGGAGGTCCGTGCGCTGGCCGCCGAGCCGGATGTCGAGGCGGCGGGAAGCGTCGCCCTCCAGGCCGTCCAGCAGCCAGAGTTCACCGGCCGAGGCGTAGGTGACACGGGTGCCGTCGGTGGTCGCGTGGCGGGCGTAGAAGCCGTCGACGCCGGTGTGGCGGCGCAGGTCGGAGCCGTCCGGGAGCGAGGAGTAGAGCGCGCCGACGCCTTCGTGGTCGGAGAGGAAGGCGATCCGCTCCCCCACCCACATCGGGCACTCGATGTTCCCGTCGAGCTCCGCGTGGAGCCGGACGAACTCCGCCGGTCCGTCCGCCGGGGGCTCCTGCTCGATCCACAACTTGCCTGCCGTGCCGCCCCGGTAGCGCTTCCAGGTGGCGGCCTCGCGCCCCATCGTGACCGAGAGCAGCAGGACCCGGCCGCCGGGCCCGTACGCGAGCGATCCGACCGGCCCGTACGGCAGGGTCCGGGCGGGACCGCCGTCGACCGGGACGGCCCTGGCCCAGGTGCGCCGGTGCGACGCCTGCCCCTGGGCGCTGACGACCAGCACCTCGCCCCCGGGCGTCCAGCCGTGGACGGCGGTCCGTTCGTCGCCCCAGTAGGTGAGCCGCTCCGAGGGGCCGCCGCCGGCCGGCGCGATGTGCACCTCGGGCACCCCGTCCCGGGTGGACGTCCAGGCGACCCGGGTCCCGTCGGGTGATATCCGGGGGCCGGTGACAGGCCGGTTGTCGGCACTGACGCGCCAGGCCCGGCCGCCGTCCAGCGGCGCCAGCCAGACATCGTCCTCGGCGGTGAAGGCGATCGAATCGCCCTGGACATGGGGGTATCGGAGGTAGGCAAGCTGTGTCACACCGCTCACCCTAGGCCGCGGCCCTGCTCTGCGTAACCGGGTTGGCCGGAGTGCGACGGGCCGCGGAACGCCGCCGGGCTCACTTGCCCATGGGCCTCTCGGTCACCGTCACCGTGACGGTGACCGTCGGCCGGAAGCCGACGCCGCCACCGGCCGGCGGCGGGTCGACCACGACGGTCGACGGGGTGGCGTCGCAGTTGCCGAGCGCATCCGCCCGGAAGACGGACCTCCCACCCGCCGTCGCGGTCAGATCGCCGCGCACGCACCGCCCGCTGAGCGCCTGGGTGACCTTGCCGGTGAGCATGATGGCCTCGCCGCCCCCGGTCTTGCCGGTGCAGTTGACGTCCGCGGTCCGGCGGGCCGAGGCGGCGGGCGAGGCGGCCGCGATCCCGTTCCCGTCGACCCCGGCGGTGCAGTTCAGCCATCGCACGACGACCCCGTTGCGCTCCAGTGCGCCGGTGCCGACCTGGTCGGTGGTCACGGCGATGGACGCGGAATTCAGTCCGCCCGCCGGCTCACAGGCGACGGCACCCGCCGCGACCACAAGTGCGGACACGGCCAGAAAGCGCCGTTCTCTTCCCCGGGCCCATGCCCTCGATGTCCCCATACGGGCAGCTTCCCACCGTTCGCCCGTGAAACGGTAGACGGCTTGCGGGCGGAACCGCGGGCGGCTCCGTCGTACGCGCCGGGGCGCACAGCGGGCTCACAACGAGGTCACGACCAGCGGCCGGTGCGCCCCAGCAACAGTGCCGCCGCCGCCGTGCCCGCCGTCGACGTACGCAGGACGCTCGCCCCGAGCCGGCAGGTCCGGGCGCCTGCCGCGGCGAAGACCGCCAGCTCGTCCGGCGACACACCGCCCTCGGGACCCACGACGAGCACGATCTCGCCCTGGGCGGGGAGCCGTACGGTGGCCAGCGGCTCGCTGTCGTGCTCCCGGTCCTCGTGCAGCACGGCGGCGAAGTCCGCCGCGGCCAGGAGCGCGGCGACCTGCTTGGTCGTCATCGCGTCGGCCACCTCGGGGAAGCGCACCCGGCGGGACTGCTTCCCCGCCTCCCGGGCGGTGTTGCGCCATTTGGCAAGGGACTTGAGCCCGCGGTCGCCCTTCCACTGCGTGATGCAGCGCGCCGCCTGCCAGGGCACGATCGCGTCGACACCGGTCTCCGTCATCGTCTCCACGGCGACCTCGCCCCGGTCGCCCTTGGGCAGGGCCTGGACGACGGTGATGCGCGGCCCGGGCACGGGCTCCTCCCGGACCGCGCCCAGGCCGGTGAGGACGAGCCGGTCCTTGCCCTCGGCGGCCCCGACGACGCCTTCGGTCCAGTGGCCGCGCCCGTCGGTGAGCACGACCTCCTCACCGGCGCGCAGCCGCTTCACCGACACGGCGTGCCGGCCCTCGGGTCCCTCCAGGACGAACTCGGGCCCCTCGGGGACCTGTTCGACGACGAAGACCGGTGCGGTCACTGCGTACTCCCTGTGCTCACTGCCGTCCGTGCGGCGTCCAGTTCTTCGGCGAGCAGCCGGACCAGCCGGCCCGCGGGCAGCTCGCGTGCCATTCGGTGCCCCTGGCCCGCCCACAGGGCCATGCCCTGCGCGTCCCCGGCCTTCGCCGCCGCCTTGCGCAGCCCGGCGGTCAGATAGTGGACCTGGGGATAGGCGGCGGGGGCGTACGGTCCGTGCTCGCGCATGAACCGGTTGACCAGGCCCCGGGCCGGGCGGCCGGAGAACGCCCGGGTCAGGGCGGTCCGTACGAACAGCGGGTTGGTCAGCGCCTGCTTGTGCAGCGGGCTCGCCCCCGACTCGGGGCAGACCAGGAACGCCGTGCCGAGCTGCGCCGCCTCCGCACCCGCGGCCAGCACCGCGGCGATCTGGGAGCCGCGCATCAGCCCGCCCGTGGCGACGATCGGGATCTGCACGGTCTCACGGACCTGGGACACCAGCGAGAGCAGCCCGATCCCGGCGCCGTCGGTCTGCGGGTCGTCGCGGTGGGTGGACTGGTGGCCGCCCGCCTCGACGCCCTGGACGCAGACCGCGTCGGCGCCCGCCCACTGGGCGGCCTGGGCCTCCTCGGGGGTGGTGACCGTCACGACGGTGTACGTGCCGACGCCGGCGAACGCGTCGAGGGTGTCGCGGGTCGGGCAGCCGAAGGTGAACGAGACGGCCGGGACCGGGTCCTCCAGCAGGATGGCGAGTTTGGCGTCGTAGTTGTCGTCGCCGCCGGAGTCCGGATCGCCGAGCGGGGTCTCGTACCAGGCGGCCTCGCCCGCGAGCTGATGCCGGTACACCTCCACGGCGCTCGGGTCGGCGAGCGCCGGCTGCGGCATGAAGAGATTCACGCCGAAGGGCTGACCGGTCAGCCCGCGCAGCTGTTTGATCTCGTTGTACATACCGTCGGCCGTCTTGTACCCGGCGGCCAGGAAACCGAGCCCGCCCGCCTCGGAGACGGCTGCGGCGAGCTGCGGACCGGACGTGCCGCCCGCCATCGGGGCCTGCACGATCGGATACCGGCAGAGATCGGTCAACGCGGATGACATGACCGCATCGTGTCACGTCCGGCGCCGCGCGGGGCGCGTGGGAGGGGTCCGCTTTGTACTCAAACGCCGGACGGCCCCGCCGAGCGGGCCCGTCCGGCGTCCGGAAACGGTGTGCGGGGCCGGTCAGCGGCCGTTGAAGGCGTCCTTCAGCCGGGAGAACAGCCCCTGCTGGCCGGGCTGGAACTGGCCGGTGGGCCGCTCCTCGTTGCGCATCTTCGCCAGGTCCCGCAGCAGTCGCTCCTGCTCCGGGTCCAGCTTCGTCGGGGTCGTCACCTCGACGTGCACGATCAGGTCGCCGCGCCCGCCGCCCCGCAGATGCGTGATGCCGCGCCCGTGCAGCGGGACCGACTGGCCGGACTGGGTGCCCGGCCGGATGTCGACCTCCTCCAGGCCGTCGAGCGTCTCCAGCGGCACCTTGGTGCCGAGCGCGCCCGCCGTCATGGGGATGGTGACCGTGCAGTGCAGATCGTCGCCGCGGCGCTGGAACACCGCGTGCGAGAGCTCGTGGATCTCCACGTACAGATCGCCGGCCGGGCCGCCGCCGGGGCCGACCTCGCCCTCGCCCGCGAGCTGGATGCGGGTGCCGTTGTCGACACCGGCGGGGATCTTCACGGTGAGCGTGCGCCGCGACCGGATGCGGCCGTCGCCGGCGCACTCCGGGCACGGGGTCGGCACGACCGTCCCGAAGCCCTGGCACTGCGGGCAGGGCCGCGAGGTCATGACCTGGCCGAGGAAGGAACGGGTGACCTGGGAGACCTCACCGCGACCGCGGCACATGTCACAGGTCTGGGCGGAGGTGCCGGGGGCGGCGCCCTCGCCGCTGCACGTGGTGCAGACGACGGCCGTGTCGACCTGGATGTCCTTGGTGGTGCCGAACGCGGCCTCGGCCAGGTCGATCTCCAGGCGGATCATCGCGTCCTGGCCGCGCCGGGTGCGCGAACGGGGTCCGCGCTGCGACGACGTACCGAAGAACGCGTCCATGATGTCGGAGAAGTTGCCGAAGCCGCCCTGTCCGAATCCACCCGCGCCACCACCGCCGCCGGAGGCGGACAGCGGGTCGCCGCCGAGGTCGTAGACCTGCTTCTTCTGCGGGTCCGACAGCACCTCGTAGGCGGCGTTGATCTCCTTGAACCGCTCCTGGGTCTTCGGATCGGGGTTCACATCCGGATGCAGCTCACGGGCGAGCCGACGGAATGCCTTCTTGATCTCGTCCTGGGACGCGTCGCGGCGCACGCCGAGTACGGCGTAGTAGTCCGTGGCCACTTACGACTCCGCCAGGATCTGTCCGACGTAACGTGCCACTGCGCGTACCGCTCCCATCGTTCCGGGGTAGTCCATGCGGGTCGGTCCGACCACGCCGAGTTTGGCGACTGCCTCGTCGCCCGAACCGTAGCCGACCGCGACGACGGACGTGGAGTTGAGCCCCTCGTGGGCATTCTCGTGCCCGATCCGTACGGTCATGCCTGAGTCCTTGGCCTCGCCGAGCAGCTTCAGCAGCACGACCTGCTCCTCCAGTGCTTCCAGCACCGGCCGGATCATCACGGGGAAGTCGTGCCCGAAGCGGGTGAGGTTGGAGGTGCCGCCGATCATCAGCCGCTCCTCCGTCTCCTCGACGAGGGTTTCCAGCAGGATGGAGAGCACGGTGGACACGGTTGCCCGGTCCTCGCTCTCGAAGGATTCCGGCAGATCCTGCACCAGCTGCGGGACGTCCGCGAAGCGGCGTGAGACGACCCGGCTGTTGAGCCGGGCCCGCAGATCGGCCAGCGAGGTCTCGCCGAACGGGGCGGGGCAGTCGATCATGCGCTGTTCGACCCGGCCGGTGTCCGTGATGAGCACGAGCATCAGCCGGGCGGGCGCCAGCGACAGCAGCTCCACATGCCGCACCGTCGACCGGGTCAACGAGGGGTACTGCACGATGGCGACCTGCCGGGTCAGCTGCGCGAGCAGCCGTACGGTGCGGCCCACGACGTCGTCGAGGTCGACCGCGCCGTCGAGGAAGTTGTGAATGGCGCGACGTTCCGGCGACGAGAGGGGCTTGACGCCCGCGAGCTTGTCGACGAAGAGGCGGTAGCCCTTGTCCGTCGGGATGCGTCCGGCACTGGTGTGGGGCTGGGCGATGAAGCCCTCGTCCTCCAGCACCGCCATGTCGTTGCGGACGGTCGCCGGGGAGACTCCCAGCTTGTGCCGCTCGGTGAGCGCCTTGGAGCCGACGGGCTCCTCCGTGCCGACATAGTCCTGGACGATGGCGCGGAGCACTTCGAGTCTGCGTTCACTGAGCATCGCGCACACCTCCAGCTGTGTTTCCTCGGTGGTTCTCGGGACGTTCCTGTTTCTCTGCCCAGGAATCCGCCTGGCACTCTGTCAACGCGAGTGCCAGCAATCCCCCGGCAAGTGTACGGCGGCCGAGTGGGGACCTAGCAAGGGCGACCGGCCACGCCACCGCGAGACCGGACAGGCCGTTTGCCGATAGCGTCCCGGTATGGATGCCTCTTGGGAAGAGTTCGGGTGGGAGCGAATCGGTCACGGAGTGGGCCGGCGGCGCCTTCCCGGATGGGACGCAACGGTCGCACTGGTGGCCGGAACGGACGGAGTGCTGCTCTACGACACCGGATCGACGCTCCGTGAGGGCGCCGAGGTACGGGACCAGGCGCGGGCTCTGCTGGGCCGGAGGGTGACGCATATCGCACTCAGCCACTCCCATTTCGACCATGTCCTGGGCACCGCCGCGTTCCCCGGCGCCGAGGTGTACGGGGCGGTCGGCCTGGCGGAGCTGCTGGAGCGGGAGACGGCGGAACTGCACACCTCGGCGGTGCGCCACGGGGTCGATGAGCACGACGCGGCGGAGGCCGTCGAGGCGCTGGTGGTCCCGCAGCACCCGGTGCGCGGCGAGCGGACGCTCGATCTGGGCGGCGGGCGCGAGGTGCTGCTGGCCGACGTGGGCCCCGCGCACAGCGGCCACGACCTGGTCGCGGTCGTCCCCGGCTCCCCCGCGATCGTGCTCTGCGGCGACCTGGTCGAGGAGTCCGGCGAACCGCAGGCGGGCCGGGACGCGTTTCCCGCCCGCTGGCCGGCCGCGCTGGACCGGCTGCTGGCGCTGGGCGGTGAGGACGCGGTGTACGTACCGGGGCACGGGGCGGTGGTGGACGCGGCGTTCGTACGGGAACAGCGCGAACAACTGGCCGTGCGCTTCGGCGTGTCGTGACCCTCAGGGCCTATCGTCGTCCGATGCGCAGCTACCAGCCGGACCTGACCCCGCCGTGGAAGAAGTCCGCCCCCGTTCCCGAGGTCCCCGTCGAAACCGATCTGGTCGTGGAGGAGGTCTCCACGGGATTCTGCGGTGCGGTGATCCGCTGCGAGAAGACGGCCCAGGGGCCGACGGTGACTCTGGAGGACCGTTTCGGCAAGCACCGGGTGTTCCCGATGGAGCCGCGCGGCTTCCTGCTGGAGGGCCGGGTGGTCACCCTGGTCCGCCCCTCGTCCGCCGCTCCGGTGCGCCCCGCCCGTACCGCCTCGGGTTCGATCGCGGTCCCCGGGGCGCGCGCCCGGGTCGCACGGGCGGGCCGGATCTATGTGGAGGGCCGGCACGACGCGGAGCTCGTCGAGCGGGTCTGGGGCGACGACCTGCGGATCGAGGGCGTGGTCGTCGAGTACCTGGAGGGCATCGACGACCTCCCCGCCATCGTGGGCGAGTTCTCCCCCGGTCCGGACGCCAGGCTGGGCGTCCTGGTCGACCACCTGGTCCCCGGCTCCAAGGAGTCCCGGATCGCCGCCCGGGTGTCGGACGCGAACGTGCTGGTGGTCGGCCACCCCTACATCGACGTGTGGGAGGCGGTGAAGCCGTCCTCCGTGGGCATCACGGCCTGGCCGGCGGTGCCGCGCGGCCAGGACTGGAAGACGGGCGTGTGCCGCGCGCTCGGCTGGCCGGAGAACACCGGCGCGGCCTGGCAGCGCATCCTGTCCACGGTCCGCTCGTACCGCGACCTGGAGCCGGCGCTGCTGGGCTCGGTGGAGCACCTGATCGACTTCGTGACAGCGCCGAACACGAGCCCCTCCGGCGGCTGAGGAGCGGGCGGCCGGGGCAGAGCCCCCGGCGACGGCCCCGCCCCTCAGTCCACCAGATCCCGTACCACCGCATCCGCCAGCAACCGCCCCCGCAACGTCAGCACCGCCCGCCCCTGCTCGTACGGCCCGGACTCCAGGAGCCCGTCCGCCAGGGCGCGGCGGGAAGCGGCAAGCCCCGCCGGTGCCAGCAACGACAGCGGGCACCCGTCCGCGAGCCGGAGCTCCAGCAGGATCCGCTCGACCCGCCGGTCCTCCGCGGAGAGGATCTCCCGCCCGGCCCCCGGCGACCGTCCCTCGGCCAGCGCCTGCGCGTACGCCCCCGGATGCTTCACGTTCCACCAGCGCACCCCGCCGACATGGCTGTGTGCCCCCGGCCCGGCACCCCACCAGTCGGCCCCGCGCCAGTACAGCTCGTTGTGCAGGCACCGGCCCTCGGGCGTGCGGGCCCAGTTCGACACCTCGTACCAGGAGAAGCCCGCCGCGGCCATCGCCTCGTCGGCGATCAGATAGCGGTCGGCGTGGACGTCGTCGTCCGTCATCGGTACCTCGCCGCGCCGGATCCGCCGGGCCAGCTGCGTCCCCTCCTCGACGATCAGCGCGTACGCCGAGACATGGTCCGGCCCCGCGCCGATCGCCGCGTCCAGCGAAGCCCGCCAGTCGTCGTCGGACTCCCCGGGCGTGCCATAGATCAGGTCGAGGTTGACGTGCTCGAAGCCCGCCTTCCGGGCCTCGGCGACACACGCCTCGGGCCGCCCCGGCGTATGCGTGCGGTCCAGGATCTTCAGCACGTGCTGCCGGGCGCTCTGCATCCCGAACGAGATCCGGTTGAAGCCGCCCTCCCGCAGCTCGGCGAGGTACGCCGGACCGACGGACTCCGGGTTGGCCTCGGTGGTGATCTCGGCGTCGTCCGCGAGGCCGAACTCCGCACGGATCGCCCCCAGCATCCGGACCAGGTCCGCGGCGGCCAGCAGGGTCGGCGTACCGCCGCCGACGAAGACCGTGCGGACCGGGCGCGGATCGTCGCCGAGGACCTTGCGGGCCTGGCGGACCTCGCCGATCAGATGCTCGGCGTAGTTGTCCCGGGAGGCCAGCGCGCCACCGGAGCCGCGCAGCTCGGTGGCGGTGTAGGTGTTGAAGTCGCAGTAGCCGCAGCGGGTCGCGCAGTACGGCACGTGCAGGTAGAAGCCGAGCGGCCGGCCGGCCGCGCCTTCCAGGGCGTGGCGGGGCAGCGCCCCGTCGTCGGGTACGGGTTCACCATCGGGCAGTACGGAAGGCATACCGCCCATTGTCGCTCGCCGCCGGAGAAGCCCCGGCCACGTCCGTGATCACTCGGGCCGCCCGTCCCCGGACGCGGGTCCTCACCCGGCCTGGAGCACCAGCAGCGCCAGATCGTCGTCGGGCGGCCGCTCGGCGAATTCGTGCACCGCCCGCTTGATCCGGTCCGCGATCCCGTCCGCCGACAGCCCGGTGCAGCCGGCCAGCGCCTGGGCCAGTCCGTCCCCGTCGTCGAACATCAGCGTTCCGCAGCGCCGCTCCGTCACCCCGTCCGTGACGCACAGCAGGCTGTCGCCGGGCGCCAGCTCGAAGCTCTGGCTCTCGTACGCCACGTCGTCGAAGATCCCGAGCAGCATCTGCGGCTCGGCGGCCGGGCGCACCTCGCCGTCGGGCCGCAGCAGCAGCGGCAGCGGGTGGCCGGCGCTGGCCAGGGTGCAGCGCACGCCGCCGCCGGGCAGCGGTACGAGCTCGCCGTACAGCAGGGACAGGAAGCGGGACTGGCCGGTGTCCGCCGTCTGCTGGCCACCGGCCGCGGCCACCATGAGCGCGGCCGCCTCGGCGGCCTCCATCGCGTCGTCGAGGAGCAGCCGGTTGAGCCGGTCCAGGACCTCGCCGACGCCGAAGCCCTCCCGGGCCAGCAGCCGCAGCCAGGGCCGGGCGAGGCCGGTGACGACGGCGGCCTCGGGGCCGCTGCCCTGCACATCGCCGAGTACGAAGCACCAGCGGTCGCCGGGGCACGGGAAGATGTCGTAGAAGTCACCGCCGACGACGCCGTCGTCGCTGGGCTCGTACACCAGCGAGCTGGAGACCCCGGGTATGTCGGCGACCTTGCCGGGCAGCAGCGCGCGCTGCAGGATGCGGCTGATGGTGGCCTGCCGGGTGTACTCGCGGGCCGCGCCGACGGCGAGCCCGACCCGGCGTACGAAGTCCTCGATGAGCGCGGTCACTTCGTCGGGGACGCGGGCGAGACCCTCCCGGCCGAGAAGTACGGCGCCGAGGGTCCGGCCGCCCGAGGTGATCCGGTAGGCGAGGGCGGAAACGGCGCGTTCCTCGGTCTCCCCGCCCTCCTCGCCGCCGGGCCACGGCATGGAGACGGGCCCGGTGCCGACCCGTTCGGGGAGCCGGATCGGGTCCTGCTCCAGCAGGGTGCGCAGTTCTCCGGTCTCGGCCTCGTCCCGGTGCCAGACGCTGGCGAGCCGGGGGACGGCCGAGGGGCCGCCGTTCTCGGGTTCCAGCCAGATCGCGCACCAGTCGGCAAGTCTGGGCACCAGTAATTGCCCGGAGAGCGCCGCGACGATGTCCTCGTCGAGCTGGCCGGCGAGCAGGTCCGAGGCCTCGGCGAGGAACGAGAGCGCGCCGCGGCCGGCCCAGTCCGCGTCGTCGCGCAGCGCGCGGCGGGCGGTGGGGGCGAGCAGCTCGGCGGCGCGCAGGCCCTGCTGGAATCCGGGCTCGGCCGCCGCTTCCGGAAAAGGGTTCCAGTCGTCCACGGGAAGCCGGGCCCAGACGGTCTTGAGGCCGGTGCGGTAGGTGATGCCCCAGCGCTCGGAGAGGGTGCCGACGAGCTGGAGCCCGCGACCGTACTCGGCGGGTTCGTCGGGGCCGACGAGGCCGGCGCCCTCCGCCGCGTCGGCCGCGCTCCCGGACTCCGGGCGGTCGCTGCGCACGGCGCGGGCCGGGTGGTGGTCGGAGACCTCCAGCACCAGGGCCGCGACCTCGTCCTCGGCGGCCTCCTCCAGCCGGGCGACCAGCTCCACGTTGGTCCCGGCGTGCACGACCGCGTTGGTGACCAGCTCGCTGACGACGATCTCCGCGTCCTCGGCCACGCGCTCGCTGAAGCCCACGGCCGCCGGCAGGCCGAGCCCGGTCCACTCGCCGAGCGCGGCCCGGACGAACCGGCGGGCGGCGGAGGGGGCGAGGAGGTTTCCGGGCAGGGACGTATGGGCGGCCGGCCGCGCATCCGCACGGCCTGCGGGAATACCGGGACGCTGAACGATGTCCCGCTGCAAGGGAATGGACCCCACGGTGCAGCTCCTGACCTGTTCTCGCTCTGTCTGTTCTCGTTGCTGTCTGTCTGTTCTCGTTGGGCGGCGCTGACGACACCGACAGAGTGACAGATGGACCATGCCCATAAGCAATGAGTTGCCGAAGTGAGCGGAGAAAATGAGTGGGGAGAAACACCGTGGGGACGACCCCTGTCCGGCGGATCGGGCCCGGACAGGCGCTAGGACTCGCGGGTCCCTGCGTACATCTCGTCGATGAGGCCCTTGTACTCGCGCTCGACGACCGGCCGCTTCAGCTTGAGGCTGGGCGTCAGCTCGCCGTGCTCGATGTCGAGGTCGCGGGGCAGCAGCCGGAACTTCTTGATGGTCTGCCAGCGCTGCAGCCCCTCGTTGAGCCGCTTCACATAGCCCTCGATGAGCGCGACGGCCTGCGGGGAGGCCACCACTTCGGCGTACGGCTTGCCGCCCAGGCCGTTCTCGGCGGCCCAGCCGAGGAGGGTGGGCTCGTCGAGGGCGATCAGTGCGGTGCAGAAGTTACGGTCCGCGCCGTGCACCAGGATGTTGGAGACGAACGGGCAGACCGCCTTGAACTGTCCCTCGACCTCCGCCGGGGCGATGTACTTGCCGCCGGACGTCTTGATCAGGTCCTTCTTGCGGTCGGTGATCCGCAGATAGCCGTCCACGGACAGCTCGCCGATGTCGCCGGTGTGGAACCAGCCGTCCGGCTCCAGCACCTCGGCGGTCTTCTCCGGCTGCCCGTGGTAGCCCTCCATGATCCCGGGGCCGCGCAGCAGGATCTCGCCGTCGTCCGCGATCCGTACCTCGGTGCCGGGGAGCGGCTTGCCGACGGTGCCGGTGCGGTAGGCCTCGCCCGGGTTGACGAAGGAGGCGGCGCTGGACTCGGTGAGACCGTAGCCCTCCAGGATGTGGATCCCGACACCGGAGAAGAAGAGGCCGATGTCGGGGGCGAGCGCCGCGGAGCCGGAGATGCAGGCGCGGAGCCGGCCACCGAAGGCCTCGCGGATCTTGGCGAAGACGAGGGCATCGGCCACCTTGTGCTTGGCGCCGAGGGCGAAGGGGACGGAAGCCGTGCCGGTGCGCCGGAAGTTGTCCTGCGAGACCGTCGCGTACTCGCGGGCGACCCCGGCCGCCCACTGGAAGATCTTGTACTTGGCCCCGCCGCCGGCCCGTGCCTTGGCGGCGACGCCGTTGTAGACCTTCTCGAAGATGCGGGGCACGGCGGCCATGTACGTCGGCTGGACCACCGGAAGGTTCTCGATGATCTTGTCCACCCGCCCGTCGACGGCGGTGACATGGCCGACCTCGATCTGGCCGGAGGTGAGGACCTTGCCGAAGACGTGCGCGAGCGGCAGCCAGAGGTACTGGACGTCCTCGACGCTGATGAGGCCGGTCGCCACGGTGGCCTTGGCCATGTACGACCAGTTGTCGTGCGGCAGGCGCACACCCTTGGGGCGGCCGGTGGTGCCCGAGGTGTAGATCAGGGTGGCCAGCTGGTCGGCCGTGATGGCGGCGACCCGCTCCTTGACGGCCTCCGGGTGCTGCGCCAGGTACTCGGTGCCGCGGGCCTCCAGCTCGGCGAGGGTGAGCACCCAGCCTTCCGGGTCACCCTCGGCCGCTCCGGCGCCCTCGGGGTCGATGACGACGACATGGGCGAGGTCCGGCAGCTCGGCGCGGCGCTCGCGGGCCTTGGCCAGCTGGGCGGCGTCCTCGGCGACCAGCACCCGGCTCCCGGAGTCGGAGAGGATGAACGCCGACTCCTCCGCGTTGGTCGACGGGTAGATCGTGGTCGTGGCGGCACCCGCGCACAGCACACCGAGGTCGACGAGGACCCATTCCACCCGCGTACTGGCGGCGAGCGCGACCCGTTCCTCCGGCCGCACGCCCAGCCCGATGAGCCCGGCCGCGACGGCGTAGACCCGCTCGGCGGCCTGCGCCCAGCTCAGCGACTTCCACTCATCGGGGCCCTCGCCGGTGGCCGAGGGGACGGGGTAGCGGTAGGCCTCCCCGTCCGGGGTGGCCGCCACGCGGTCGATGAAGAGATTCGCCACGGAGGGCGGTCGGTTCTCGATCAAGGTCTGTGTGTCGCTCACGACGTCCTCCGGGCCTGCGGCAGTGCTTCACGACCGGCTGCTGGTTGCTGCTTGATCCTGCGGGTGTCTGCGTACTTGATCCTGTGGCGCCAGTCCTGCGGGGCTTGTTCCGCGCGCGGCTTGTTTAACTGGCGAGTAACTACGAAGCCGTGATCAGGGTAGAGCGCCCGCGTCCACCGCGTAAGGGGCAAGCGGCCGCCGCTTCATAACAAACGGGCCCCCGTGTCGCGAAGTGCTGCGACACAGGAGCCCGTTCGGACTACCACGGGGCAGGGGCGGGCGGATCCGGACACCGGCCGCGGCCCGCGGTCCGGGCCCGGGGCGGACTCGGGCGGGCTACTTCTTGCCCTTGCCCTCGCCGCCCGACTCGTCCGTGGACAGCACGGCGATGAAGGCCTCCTGCGGCACCTCCACGTTGCCGACCATCTTCATCCGCTTCTTGCCTTCCTTCTGCTTCTCCAGCAGCTTCCGCTTACGGGAGATGTCACCGCCGTAGCACTTGGCGAGGACGTCCTTGCGGATGGCGCGGACGGTCTCACGGGCGATGACCCGGGAGCCGATGGCGGCCTGGATCGGCACCTCGAAGTTCTGCCGCGGGATCAGCTCGCGCAGCTTGGCGACGAGCCGGACGCCGTACGCGTACGCCTTGTCCTTGTGGGTGACCGCGGAGAAGGCGTCGACCTTGTCGCCGTGGAGCAGGATGTCGACCTTGACGAGCTGGGCGGTCTGCTCGCCGGTGGGCTCGTAGTCGAGCGAGGCGTAACCCCGCGTCTTGGACTTCAGCTGGTCGAAGAAGTCGAAGACGATCTCGGCGAGCGGCAGGGTGTAGCGGATCTCGACCCGGTCCTCGGAGAGGTAGTCCATGCCGAGCAGGGTGCCGCGACGGTTCTGGCAGAGCTCCATGATCGCGCCGATGAACTCGCTGGGGGCCAGGATCGTGGCGCGCACGACGGGCTCGTGCACCTTGTCGATCTTGCCCTCGGGGAATTCGCTCGGGTTGGTGACGGTGTGCTCGGTGCCGTCCTCCATGTCGACGCGGTAGACCACGTTGGGAGCGGTGGCGATCAGATCGAGGCCGAACTCTCGCTCCAGGCGCTCCCGGATCACGTCGAGGTGGAGCAGGCCGAGGAAGCCGACGCGGAAGCCGAAGCCGAGGGCGGCGGAGGTCTCCGGCTCGTACACCAGGGCGGCGTCGTTGAGCTGGAGCTTGTCGAGCGCCTCGCGCAGGTCCGGGTAGTCCGATCCGTCGAGCGGGTACAGCCCCGAGAACACCATCGGCTTGGGGTCCTTGTAGCCGCCCAGCGCCTCGCTCGCGCCCTTGTTCAGGGAGGTGATGGTGTCACCGACCTTGGACTGCCGGACGTCCTTCACACCGGTGATGATGTAGCCCACTTCGCCCACACCGAGGCCGTCGGCCGGGGTCATCTCCGGGGAGGAGACCCCGATCTCCAGCAGCTCGTGGGTGGCGCCGGTGGACATCATCCTGATGCGCTCGCGCTTGTTGAGCTGGCCGTCGACGACACGGACGTACGTGACGACGCCCCGGTACGAGTCGTAGACCGAGTCGAAGATCATCGCTCGGGCCGGGGCGTCCGCCACGCCGACCGGAGCCGGAACGTCCCTGACCACCCGGTCGAGCAGCGCGTCCACGCCGACACCGGTCTTCGCGGAGACCTTGAGCACGTCCTCGGGCTGGCAGCCGATGAGGTTCGCCAGCTCCTCCGAGAACTTCTCGGGCTGCGCGGCCGGCAGGTCGATCTTGTTGAGCACCGGGACGATGGTGAGGTCGTTCTCCATCGCCAGGTAGAGGTTGGCCAGGGTCTGGGCCTCGATGCCCTGCGCGGCATCGACCAGCAGGATCGTGCCCTCGCAGGCGGCGAGCGAACGGGAGACCTCGTAGGTGAAGTCCACGTGGCCCGGGGTGTCGATCATGTTGAGGACATGGGTGCGGCCCTGGTCCTCGCCCGTGGTGGGGGCCCAGGGCAGACGCACCGCCTGGGACTTGATGGTGATGCCGCGCTCGCGCTCGATGTCCATCCGGTCGAGGTACTGAGCACGCATCTGCCGCTGGTCGACCACGCCGGTCAGCTGGAGCATCCGGTCGGCAAGGGTCGACTTGCCGTGGTCGATGTGCGCGATGATGCAGAAGTTGCGGATCAGCGCCGGGTCGGTACGGCTCGGCTCGGGCACGTTGGTAGGAGTCGCGGGCACGCAGGGTCCTGATTCTTGAGACGCCGAACGCCGTGTCTCGGGTCGATGTCGGTTCGGTCGGATCGATACGTAGCCTCCATCGTCCCATGGTTGCGGGGCGGAGACCGGTTTGGGCCGGTCGGAGCCGGACTGGTACCGTTGACAGCTGTGCCTCGCGACCCTCTTGGGCCGTGGGGCGCACATCGAAGATCCAACGAACCTGAAAAGGCTCTTTTCGTGGCGAACATCAAGTCCCAGATCAAGCGGAACAAGACGAACGAGAAGGCGCGCCTGCGCAACAAGGCCGTCAAGTCCTCGCTCAAGACCGCTATCCGCAAGGCCCGTGAGGCTGCCGCCGCCGGTGACGTCGAGAAGGCCACCTCGGCCGCTCGCGACGCCTCCCGCGCGCTCGACAAGGCCGTCTCGAAGGGTGTCATCCACAAGAACGCCGCCGCCAACAAGAAGTCGGCGCTGGCCTCCAAGGTTGCCTCCCTCCAGGGCTGAGCATTCTGATGTGATCGCCGGGACGGACCCAGCGGGCCCTCTCTCCCACTCCTGACCGGCACCCCGCGCCGCACACCGAACCTGCGTTCGCCACGCGGGTGCGGCGCACCAAGCACGAACCGAGGCCCCGGCCACGCTCTCCCCGGAGCGGGACCGGGGTCTTCGGCGTACGCGCTCCCGACAGGGCTCCGGTGGACGCGCGTCTGGCAAGACTTCGGTGGACGCGCGCCTGGCAGGGGCTTCGGTGCGCTGCTCGCGCCAGCGTCGCTGATCAGGTGCTCCTGCCGGGGCTTCGGTGCCGCGTGTGCTTCTGCCAGGGCTTCTGTGCGTGCTCCTGGCGGGCCTGCGGCGGCCCGCGCATACACCGGGGCCGCCTGTGCGTACGCGCCTGCGGACGACCCCGTCCGGGGCGGGGCTACCGCCCCGACCGTGCGGCTCGCGCCACTGCGACCACGGCCTTCTCCAGGGCGTACTCCGGGTCGTCGCCACCGCCCTTCACCCCCGCGTCGGCGTCCGCGACCGCCCGCAGTGCCAGGGACACCCCGTCCGGCGTCCAGCCGCGCATCTGCTGCCGCACCCGGTCGATCTTCCACGGCGGCATGCCCAGCTCACGGGCGAGGTCGGCGGGCCGCCCGCCGCGGGCCGAGGACAGCTTCCCGATCGCCCGTACGCCCTGCGCCAGCGCACTGGTGATCAGCACCGGCGCCACTCCCGTCGACAGCGACCAGCGCAGCGCCTCCAGCGCCTCCGCCGCCCGCCCCTCCACCGCTCGGTCGGCGACCGTGAAGCTCGATGCCTCGGCGCGGCCCGTGTAGTAACGGGCGACGACCGCCTCGTCGATGGTGCCCTCGACATCCGCGACGAGCTGCGAGACCGCGCTCGCCAGCTCCCGCAGATCGCTGCCGATGGAGTCGACCAGCGCCTGGCACGCCTCGGGCGTCGCCGAACGCCCCAGCGCCCGGAACTCCGACCGTACGAACGACAGCCGCTCGGCCGGCTTGGTCGTCTTCGGGCACGCGACCTCCCGCGCCCCCGCCTTGCGCGCCGCGTCCAGCAGCCCCTTGCCCTTGGCGCCGCCCGCGTGCAGCAGCACGAGGGTGATCTCCTCGACCGGATCGCCGAGATACGCCTTGACGTCCTTGACCGTGTCGGCGGAGAGGTCCTGCGCACCGCGCACGATCACCACCTTGCGCTCGGCGAAGAGCGAGGGACTCGTCAGCTCGGCGAGGGTGCCGGGCTGGAGCTGGTCGGAGGTGAGGTCGCGGACATCCGTGTCGGGGTCGGCGGCACGAGCCGCCGCCACCACCTGTTGCACGGCGCGGTCGAGGAGCAGGTCCTCCTGCCCCACGGCGAGCGTGAGGGGGGCGAGCGGGTCGTCGGTGGAATTCCTTCTGGTGGCCATCGCAGTCCAGCATCCCATGCACCACCGACAGCCCCGGGTCTCCCTCCCCCGCCGGGCCGGCTCTCCGCCGCTCACCGCTCTTTCCCCTGCCAGAAGAATTCTTCCCGCTGCCAGGATTCCTGCCGCAGCAGCGGATCCAGTGAATTCCTGAGGAGAACCGAGGCGGTCGACGGGAGCCTTGACCGACTGGGTACGGACCGGATCGACCTGTTGTATCAGCACCGGGTGGACCTGGAGGTGCCGATCGAGGACGTGGCCGGAGCGGTCGGCCCCCGGTACGAAGCGCAGGCCGACGCTGGAGGAGAACCTCGCGACGACGGAACTCACGCCCGGCCCGGACGAACTGCGGCGCCTGGACGCGGCGCTGCCGCCGTCGGTGGTCGTCGGCAGCCGGTACCCCGAGAGCGTCATGCACATGAACGGCCGTTAGACGCCGCTCCCCGGCCCGTACGGCGTACCCGGTACGGGAGAATGGGCAGGTGAGCGATGTGAGACATGTGCTGGTGCTGCCCGACCGCGATGCCGCGGAGGAAGTGGCCGAAGAGCTCGGCGACCGCTTCGGGGTGTCCGAGGAACCCCAGCTCGTACGCGATGCGCTGGCCGGTGAGGACGACGCCGAGGACGCCCAGTGGCTGGTGGTCGTGGAGGACCCGTCGGGACGGCTGGACTCCTCGGCGCTCGACGCCTTCGCAGCGGAATACGAGGGGTGGCTCGAAACGCCGTAGGGCGCGTCCGGCAAGGGGCGCCGCCTGCCCCGTGGTACGGAGGGCGGGTTCAGCTCTTGGGGACGATCTGGATGTCCATGTCGATGGAGATGCTGGAGCCGACGGCCGCGATGCCGCGGGCCAGCATGGTCTGCCAGGTCAGGGTGAAGTCCTCGCGGTGCAGTTCGGTGGTGGCCCGGCAGGCGGCCCGGGTCTCGCCCTCCAGGCCGTTGCCGAGGCCGAGGTACTGGGTGTCCAGCGTGACCGTGCGGCTGACACCGTGCAGGGTGAGCGCACCGGTGACGCCCCAGCGGGTGCCGCCCCGGTGGACGAAGCGGTCGCTGTAGAACTCCATCGTCGGATAGGCCCCGACGTCGAGGAAGTCACTGGAGCGCAGGTGGTCGTCCCGCATCTGGACGTTGGTGTCGATGGACGCGGCGTCGATGATCACGTGCATGGCCGAGTCCTCCATGCGGTCGGCGATCCGCACCGCACCCGCGAAGGTGTTGAACCGGCCGTGAATGCGCGCGAGTCCGATGTGCCGGGCCGTGAAGCCGATCTGGGAGTGCATCGGCTCGACCTCCCACTCACCCGGAGCGGGCAGCTGCGGGGGCGCGGACAGCTGAAGGGTCACATCGCCGAGGCTCGCATGACCGCCCTCGACCACCGTGGCCGAGCCGTGGAACGGGGTGAAGCCCTCGGCCGTGACGGCCAGCCGGTACTCACCGGCCGGGACGGTGGCGAGCACATTGCCGAACGGATCCGTCTCCCCGCCGAACACCTTGCGCCCCGCCCCGTCCATGACCGCGAACTCGGCCAACGGCACGACCTCGTCGACGGGGTCGAGCACCCGGCAACTGAGCAATCCAGCAGTGCGCGGCATTTCGAGCCCGGCAAGGGCATTGCCTTGCGTGACCCCCGCCGCTCGCCTGCCGTTCAGCCAACGACCGAACATCTTCCACCTTCCCCCCGGGACGATTCACCTTGGGGCCCGGCGGCTGGACGTCTCTGTCGGAGCAGCGGCCCACCGACGAGCATGCATTCGATCACCATTGTGGCGTTCGAGGCAAACAGAGCAACTCGCAGGGGCTTGGGCGGAGGTGTTACCGAAGGTCCGAATTGATCTTTCTCGGGCAGTGCGATCACGACCGGCCCACCGCCCGCAGCCTCGGCCCGGCACCCGCCTCGCCACTCGTCACGGCGATCGCGCCGTCGGTGTCCGTACGCAGCACCACCGCGCCGCCCGCTTCGAGCGCATCGACAGTACGTGAGGCCGGGTGACCGTACGGGTTGTCCCTGCCCACGCTCACCAGGGCGAACCGAGGGTGCGCGCTGCGCAGCAGGGCGGGGTCCTGGTGGGCGGAGCCGTGGTGGGCGACCTTCAGCACGTCCACCCGCGGCAGCGCGGGATATCTGCGTAACAGCCCCTGCTGAGCCGTTGGTTCGAGGTCTCCCAGAAGCAGCAGGGTCAGCCCGCCGGCCCGGACGTACAGGGTGACGCTGGCATCGTTCGGCTCCAGCGGTACGGGCCCGGCGCCCGGGTCCGCCGCTCTGCCGTCGGCCCCCATGGCATTCGCCGGCCAGAGAACCCGCCAGTCGAGCGCCCCGATCCGGCGGCGTTCCCCCGGGGCGGCCCGCACCAGGGGCACATGCGCGCCGGCCGCCGTCCGCCGTACGAACGCGACCTGATCCGGAGGTTCGTCCAGGCTCGTCGTCTCGATCGCACCCACGGCCCTGCCCCGCAACACACCGGGCAGGCCCCGCACATGGTCGGCGTGGAAGTGTGTGAGGACCAGAAACGGAACCTCCGTGATACCGAGCTCATGAAGGCACCGGTCTACGAGAGACGGGTCGGGCCCGGCGTCGACGACCACCCCGGCTCCCTCCCCCGCGGCCAGCACCAGGGCATCTCCCTGACCCACGTCGCACATCGCGAACGCCCAGCCCTGCGGCGGCCATCCGGTCAGGACCCGGGTGAGCGGCACCGGGCGCAGCACCGCGAGGACCAACAGCAGCGCGGCGGCGGAGCAGATCCAGGGGTGGCGCACGATCCGACGGGCGAAGAGCACCACCAGAGCGGTCAGCGCGGCGAGCAGCACCGCCCCCCTCCCACCGTCGGGCCAGTCGATCTCCGCTCCGGGCAGGGCCGCCCCGGTACGGGCCACCGTGGCGATCCACCCGGTCGGCCATCCCGCGATCCGGGCGAGCAGCTCCGCCACCGGCATGGCCACCGGTGCCAGGGCGAGCGCGGCGAACCCGAGGACCGTGGCCGGTGCCACCGCGAACTCGGCCAGCAGGTTGCACGGGACCGCCACCAGACTGACCCGGGAGGCGAGCAGCACGACGACCGGCGCGCATACTGCCTGCGCGGCAGCCGCAGCGGCCAGCGCCTCGGCGAGCCGGGGCGGAACTCCGCGCCGCCGCAACGCCTCGCTCCACTTCGGGGCGATGGTCAGCAGGGCACCGGTGGCCAGCACGGAGAGGACGAAACCGTAACTGCGCGCCATCCACGGGTCGTGGAGGACCAGCAGCAGAACGGCGGCTGCCAGCGCGGGAATCAGCGATCTGCGCCGCCCCGTGCCGATGGCCAGCAGGGTGATCAGCCCGCAGACGGCTGCCCGCAGAACGCTCGGCTCGGGCCGGCAGACGATGACGAAGGCAAGGGTGAGTCCGCCGCCGAGCAGCGCCGTCAGCCGCAGCGGAATCCCCAACCGGGGTGCCACTCCGCGGCGTTCGACGCGCAGCGCCGTGCCCGGTGGTCCGATGAGGAGGACGAGCAGGATCGCCAGGTTGGCACCGGAGACCGCCATCAGGTGGGTGAGATCGGCAGCCTTGAACGCCTCGTGCAGTTCGGGGGTGACCCGCGAGGTGTCGCCGACCACCAGGCCCGGCAGAAGGGCCCGTGCATCGGGTTCGAGTCGCTCGGTCGCCTGCCGCAGACCGCCGCGCAGCGCGCCCGCCGTGCGCTGGAGGAAGGAGGGGGGACCGATGATGCGAGGCGGCCCCTTGCCCTCGGGGCGCAGTACGGCGGCGCTGCGCTCCCCGCCGTGCAGCGGTGGCGCCAGTCGGCCGCCGACGCGCAGTTGTGTGGAAGGAAGCAACTGCCGCCACTGCCCCGCCGATCCGCCGGGCGAGACGATCAGCAGCACGGGCGTACTCAGCCTGGTGACCGCGCCGTCGGGGCCGGTCAGCCGTGTGATCTCGGCGTCCACGAGGAGGGATGCGGGCGTGCTGCGGTCGCCGCGTACCCGGGGCCGGGTCTGCCGGGCGTCCGACGTCACCGTCACCTCTGCCTCGACCCTCGCGAACCGCTGGGCCAGCCCGTGAACCGGCCCCTGCCGTACGTCCGCGCCGTGCAGCCCGGCCGATGCGGCTCCGGCCGCCGCGCAGAGCAAGGCTGCGGCGGTGGCGGTCGCCGTGGCCCGCGGCCATCCTCTACCACGTACCGCGCCCTCGCCCCTTTCCCTGTCCTCGCCCCTTTCCCTTTCCTCGCCCCTCTCCCTTTCCTCGCTCCTTTCCCTTTCCTCGTCCTCGCCTTCTCCTTCGCCCTCAGCCGCCCCTCCCCCGGTGCCGGCTGACACCCCGCGCAGTGCACGGGTGGCCGAGGCTCCCGACATCGCCAGCAGCACCATCGCCGCACCCACGCAGAGCATCACGCCCGTGGTGGTCCACCGCCCGGGGGCGCTCAGCGCCAGTGCCGCTCCGGCCCAGGCCGCCATGGCCGGCGGGACCAGGCGCAGATCGAGCGGGCCCTCCTGCCGCGGATCGGCGGCGCCGAGCCGACAGCCCGACGCCGCGTGGACGTCCAGGCCGCTCATGGCCCCACCAGTGGCTGGAGGTCGGCGAACCGGCGGTCGCCGATCCCGTTGACCTCACGCAGTTCGTCGACGGACCGGAAGCCGCCGTGCTGGGTGCGGTAGTCGACGATGTGCTGGGCGAGGACCGGGCCGACCCCAGGCAGCGTGTCCAGTTGCTCGGCGGTCGCGGTGTTGAGGCTGACCGGGCCTGCCGGAGAGCCCGTGCCACCGCCCGCCACGGCTCCGAGCGGCCCGCCGGCGGCTGAGGGGCCGGATGGGGCGCCCACCACGATCTGCTCTCCGTCCGTGAGCACCCGCGCCCGGTTGAGTCCGGTGAGGTCGGCTCCGTTCCGGACTCCGCCCGCCGCGCGTAACGCATCGGCGACCCTTGCTCCGGACGGTAGTTGCCGGATGCCGGGCCGTCGTACCTTTCCGCTCACGTCGACGACGATGTGTCCGCCCGGCCCTGTCACGGGTGGTGGTCCCGGTGACGGTTCCGGCGCTTCGGCGGCGCCCGGCACGGGGTGCGGTGTCCGGGCATGCGCGGCTTCGTCGACCGGATCGGGCGCGCGCACGGAGTGCGGGCGCGCGGACCAGAAGTGCATCGCGGCAAAGACTCCGGCCGCGACCAGGACAACTGCCAGTGCGGCAAGGGACTTTGGCTCCAGACCGCATCTGAGCTGAAGCCAGACCGGAATCCGTTCCCGCAGCGCGGGAACCAGCCGCTCCCACCGCCGCCCCACCGCACCGGCAGTCGTACTCGGACTCGGGACTGAAGCCGAGGTCAGGCTCGGACTCGGGACTGAAGCCGAGGCCGAGGCCGGCGTCGGCGTCGGCGTCGGGGGCAATGCCGAGCCCGGAGACCGGGCGGAAGCCGGAGCCGGGGCCACCCCCAGCACGGGCCGCGCGACCCGTCCACCGTACGCGCCCGTCATGAGGGCGTCCGCCCGTCGGCGCGAAGCCGCGGCCACGGCGTTCGCCCGCCCGCGCGACGACCGCCGCCGACCGGGCCCGAGGCCCGGCCCCAGGCCCGGCCCACCGCCGCCGCGGCCTGGTCCGCTTCCGGGGCCGGGACCGCTGCGGACACGGACGTCCGAGGCCGGGACGCGGCCGGGGCCGCTGCCGCTTGCGCTGGTTGCACGATGTGATCGGGGAGTCATGTCTCACGACGTTAGACACATCGGCCCGAACCCGCCGAGCAGCCTCAATTCCGGTGGACAACCAACCAGTTGTGGATATCTCGGGCACCCCTACGAGTGACGCACAAAAAACCGGCAGGGCCGCCCGGCCCGGATCAGCGCGGCGAGACCACTGCCCCGAGCAGACCCGGCCCGGTATGTGCACCGATCACCGCGCCCACCTCGCTCACATGCAGATCGACCAGGCCAGGCACCCGTTCACACAGCCGCTCCGCGAGCCGCTCCGCCCGCTCGGGCGCCGCCAGGTGATGCACGGCGATGTCCACGCGGCCGCTGCCCGCCCGTTCCACGACGATCTCCTCCAGGCGTGCGATCGCCTTCGAGGCCGTCCGTACCTTCTCCAGCAGTTCGATACGGCCGCCGTCGAGCTGAAGAAGCGGCTTCACGGCGAGTGCCGACCCCAGCAGCGCCTGCGCGGCACCGATACGGCCGCCCCGGCGCAGATAGTCCAGCGTGTCGACGTAGAAGTACGCGGAGGTTCCCGCGGCCCGCTTCTCCGCGGCGGCGACCGCCTCGTCCAGGTTTCCGCCCGCCTCCACCGTCTCCGCCGATGCCAGGGCGCAGAAGCCGAGGGCCATGGCGACCATCCCGGTGTCCACCACCCGGACCGGAACCGGTGCCTCCTTCGCCGCGAGCAGGGCAGCGTCATACGTACCCGACATCTCGGCCGAGATGTGCAGCGAGACGATGCCGGCGGCTCCGGCTTCGGCCGCCGCACGGTACGCGGCGGCGAACACCTCCGGGCTCGGCCGGGAGGTGGTCACGGGACGGCGCTTCTGGAGCGCCACCGCGAGGGAGCGGGCCGAGATCTCGGTGCCGTCCTCCAGAGCCTGATCGCCGAGGACGACGGTCAGCGGCACCGCGCTGATGCCGTGCCGCTCCATCGTCTCGGGCGGCAGGTAGGCCGTGGAATCGGTGACGATCGCGACATGGCGGGACATGAGCGGGAGGTTACCTGGCAAGTCCGTGTCCCGGCAGTCCGACCCCGGCCGAATGATCTCTCCTGACCTCTTCGGACCGCATCCTGTCGCCGTCGGTCGCCGACCGTCTCAGTTCGTCGCTTCGGGCCGGGGCGCCTTCTGCCACGGGTATCCGGTCTGCAGCCGCGGATCCGGGGCCGTGATCGCCTGGGCCGCCCCGTCGTCCGGCCCGCTCCCCTGCCTCCGCCCCTGCTCCGGCGCCTGCCCTTGTCCCTGCGGCTCGTCCGTCTCCGCCGTCCAATGCCGAAGCGCTCCCGCCTCCACATCGATCTGCGCGTTCAGCGCGTCCAGTTCGTCGTCCGTGAACCGCCGCGCCCTGTCCCGCGCGGCCCACCGCAGCGAATCAGCGGAGTGCGTGATCCGCTCCGTACGCTGCTTCAGGCTCGGCAGCAGCGAGGCCACGGTCGCCCGGTCGGGCTCGTGCTCCAGTTTCTTCAGCTCTTCGTCCAGCTCCCGCCCGTGAACGCTCAGCCGCTGGAAGAGGCCCAGCGACTCCGAGAGCGAGGCGTCCTCGACGACTCCCGCCTGCAACGCGTCCTGCGTGGCCCGCATGGATGTGCGCAGCGCCAGCCGCAGCTGCGCCAGCTCTCCGCCCACGCCCGCCTGACCATAGCTCTTCGCCCGCAGCGCGGTTTCCTCGACGGTGCGGCGAGCCTGCGTGATCGTACGGTCCACACCGCGCTTCGCCGCGCCGATGGCCTTGACGCTCACGTACACGCCCAGGGCCACGAAGGCGAAAAAGAGCAACCCCAGGATCAGGATCACGGCTTCCATGAGTGCCCCTCGGATGTCGTTTCGGCTGCCGGTGCCGGCCCCTCCACCGTAAACGGAAAGGGCAGGCCGAGGGTTCCTTCGAAACCCCCAACCTGCCCGTAGGGGAATGCCCCCACACGATCGCGCGTGGCGCGGTCAGCGCCTCAGGCGGGACGCCGCGTCATCACGCCGGGACGATGTTGACCAGCTTCGGTGCCCGGACGATCACCTTGCGGATGCCGGCGCCGTCCAGCGCCGCCACCACGGCCGGATCGGCCAGGGCCAGCGCCTCCAGCTCCTCGTCCGTGATCGACGGGGAGATCTCCAGGCGCGCCTTGACCTTGCCCTTGACCTGCACGACGCAGGTCACGGTCTCGTCCACGACGTACGCCGGGTCGGCGACCGGGAAGTCCTGGTGCACAACCGACTCGGTGTGGCCCAGCCGGCGCCACAGCTCCTCGGCGATGTGCGGTGCCAGCGGCGCCACCAGCAGCACCAGCGACTCGGCGACGGACCGGGACAGCGGGCCGCCGGCCTTGGTCAGGTGGTTGTTCAGCTCGGTGACCTTGGCGATCGCCGTGTTGAAGCGCATCCCGGCCATGTCCTGGCCGACCCCGTCGATCGCCTTGTGCAGCGCACGCAGCGTCTCCTCGCCCGGCTCCGTGTCGACGACCGTGACCGCACCGGTCTCCTCGTCGACGACGTTGCGCCACAGCCGCTGCAGCAGCCGGTACTGGCCGACGACGGCGCGCGTGTCCCACGGCCGCGACACGTCCAGCGGGCCCATCGCCATCTCGTACAGGCGCAGCGTGTCCGCCCCGTACTCGGCGCAGATCTCGTCCGGCGTGACGGCGTTCTTCAGGGACTTGCCCATCTTGCCCAGGACGCGGCTGACCTTCTCGCCCTGGTAGTAGAACTTTCCGTCGCGCTCCTCGACCTCGGCCGCCGGGACCGCGATGCCGCGGCTGTCCCGGTAGACGAACGCCTGGATCATGCCCTGGTTGTACAGCTTGTGGAACGGCTCGGCGGACGAGATGTGTCCCAGGTCGTGCAGCACCTTGGACCAGAAACGGGCGTACAGCAGGTGCAGGACGGCATGCTCGGCGCCACCGACGTACAGGTCGACACCGCCCGTCGGCCGGCCCTCGCGCGGGCCCATCCAGTACTGCTCGATCGCCGGGTCGACCAGCTTCCGGTCGTTGTTCGGGTCCAGGTAGCGCAGCTCGTACCAGCAGGAGCCCGCCCAGTTGGGCATGGTGTTGGTCTCGCGGCGGTACTTCTTGGGGCCGTCGCCCAGGTCCAGGGTGACGTTGACCCATTCGGCGTTCCGGGACAGCGGGGTCTCGGGCTGGGTGTCGGCGTCGTCGGGGTCGAAGGTGCGCGGAGAGTAGTCGTCGACCTCCGGCAGCTCCAGGGGCAGCATCGACTCGGGCAGCGGGTGGGCTACGCCGTCCTCGTCGTAGACGATCGGGAAGGGCTCGCCCCAGTAGCGCTGGCGGCTGAACAGCCAGTCACGCAGCCGGAAGTTGACGGTGCCCTCGCCGACGCCGTGTGCCGTCAGCCACTCGGTGATCTTCGCCTTGGCGGCGACGACGCCCAGACCGTCCAGCGAGATCTCGTCATTGGCGGAGTTGACCAGCTTCGCTTCGTACGAGTCGAAGGCGTCGTCCCACGTCGAGGGGTCCGTGCCACGGTCGTCCGAGGGCTCGACGACACAGCGCATCGGCAGCTCGAAGGCGCGTGCGAAGGCGAAGTCGCGCGCGTCGTGCGCCGGTACGGCCATGATCGCGCCGGTGCCGTAACCCATCAGGACGTAGTCGGCGATGAAGACGGGAACCTTCTCGCCGCTGACCGGGTTGGTCGCGTACGCACCGGTGAAGACACCGGTCTTGTCCTTGGCCTCGGTCTGCCGCTCCACGTCGGACTTGGTGGCGGCCAGCTTGCGGTAGGCGGCGACGGCCTCGGCCGGGGAGGCGTATCCGCCGGTCCACACCGGGTGGGTGCCCTCGGGCCAGGCTGCCGGAATGATCTGCTCGACCAGCTCGTGCTCGGGTGCCAGCACCATGTAGGTGGCGCCGAACAGGGTGTCCTGGCGGGTGGTGAAGACGGTGATGCTGCCGGCGCCGTCGACCGGGAAGTCGACGCGGGCGCCTTCGGAGCGCCCGATCCAGTTGCGCTGCTGCAGCTTGATGGCCTCGGGCCAGTCCAGCCCGTCCAGGTCGTTCAGCAGCCGGTCTGCGTAGGCAGTGATGCGCATGTTCCACTGGCGCAGCTTGGCCTTGAAGACGGGGAAGTTGCCGCGCTCGGAGCGGCCGTCGGCCGTCACCTCTTCGTTGGCCAGCACGGTGCCCAGGCCGGGCGACCAGTTGACGGGCGCGTCGGAGGCGTACGCCAGACGGTACTCGCCCAGGACGTCGGCGCGCTCGGCGGCGCTCAGCGCGCTCCAGTCACGGCCGTCCGGGGTGGGGCGAGCGCCGCTCTCGAACTGGGCGACCAGCTCGTCGATCGGGCGCGCCCGGTCGGCCTCGGTGTCGTACCAGGAGTTGAAGATCTGCAGGAAGATCCACTGCGTCCACTTGTAGTACTCCGACTCGATCGTGGCGAACGAGCGGCGCTTGTCGTGGCCCAGGCCCAGTCGGCGCAGCTGGGCGGTCATGTTCTCGATGTTGGCCTCGGTGGAGACCCGCGGGTGTGTGCCGGTCTGCACCGCGTACTGCTCCGCGGGCAGGCCGAAGGCGTCGAAGCCCAGGGTGTGCAGCACGTTGTGCCCGGTCATCCGCTGGTGGCGGGCGAAGACATCGGTGGCGATGTAGCCCAGCGGGTGGCCGACGTGCAGGCCCGCACCCGAGGGGTACGGGAACATGTCCATGATGAACTTCTTCGGCCTGGCGGCCAGCTCCGCATCGCCCGCGAGGTCACCGCTCGGGTTCGGCGCCTCGTACGTGCCCTCGGCGTCCCAGAAGTCCTGCCAGCGTGCCTCGATGTCGGCGGCCATCGCCGCCGTGTAGCGGTGCGGCGCAGCCGTCTCGGCTGCGGAAGTCGTCTCGCTCATGATCCTCAAAGCTCCATCGATCGTCATCTGCCGGCGCCCATGTCTACGGACACGCGTCTACGGAAACGAAAAATCCCCTCGCACAGGAGGGGACGCCGCGCTGATTCCGGCCAGGCATTCTCACCGGTCGGGACTGATCAGCGCGGCTCGCTAAGCAGAAGGCGTACGGCACGCATGGCGTCAGGGTACCGCACGGGCCCGGAACCGGGCCGGGCGCGACCGAACCCTGGGCAGGGCTGTGGAAGCGACGGGCACCAAGTACCGGCCCGTGGCGACGGCCGAAACCGGCGTACCCACGCAAGCGAGAAGCGGATCACCCTGTGGATGACCCGCTTCTCGTCTTCACTGTGGAGCTAAGGAGAATTGAACTCCTGACCTCCTGCATGCCATGCAGGCGCTCTACCAACTGAGCTATAGCCCCGTGCTGTTTTCCGCCCGGTCTCCCTGGCGACATCGAGAACATTACCGGTGACCCCGCCGGTCCACCAAATCGATTCCTCGCCGTATCGATTTGACTGATTTGCGACATCGTACGGACGGCCGCCGAGGACGCCGAAGGGGGTCAAGCCGTGGCGAAGGAGTAGAAGCGCTTGAGCGTGCAGTGCTCCTCCAGCAGCCGACCGTAGATCGGCTCCCCCTCCAGCTCCCGATAGGTCTCGATCGGGTCGCCCTTTATGATCAGCGCCCGGGCGCACTCCTCGCACCAGTACTGGTACTCCGGATTGATCGGATCCATGTCCCTGACGATGGGCGTACCGCTGCCGCACCAGTCGCACTTCCGCCTGTGTGCACCCATGGGTCAGCTCCGGCTTTGGCCGTGAGTCGCAGGAAATCCGGGAACAAGGGGCAGGTCCGGGACCTCGTGGCGGCTCGCAGGCATCGCGCTCCCTCCCGTTCGGTCCGTCGCCCCCTCCGGCGCTCCGATTCTGCCATGACCCCGCAAGGGGGGAAGCCCGCCGGAGTTCCGGCCGCTCACCGACGGCGTACGAAACCCGCCGCCGCCCCCGCCGCCACGGTCATGAAGAGCGCGAGGGCGCACACCCACAACGCCTGCCCGACCCCTGCGCCCTTGTGTATCAAGGCGGTTGAAGCAGAGCGTGCCGAACGCCGCGCGCCCGGCCAGCTGACCCGGCTGGGTGACCGTCACCAATGCGCCGCTCACGTCGGCCGCGCCGTTGGGACGTACGTCCGCCAACGCCCCGCCGGGGGTGGGACCGAAGCCCAGCGCCAGTCCGACACCCATCGCCTCGGAGGCCGTTGTCATGACATCGAGCCCGGCCCCGGCCTCATGCGGGTGACGAGAGCCCGCTGATGCTGGTACCGGCAGCACCCGGCAACTCCCTTGCAGGTCACCGGCCATGGGCGTGTGACTGCGATGACGTCACATCAGGCGGGACTTCAGGCGGAGAATCGGCAGGGCAGCCGGACGGCGGATCGAACAGTCCGGCACCGGCGGCGTCCGGAGCTCGCCACCTTTCTGCGCAATCGCGGACACGGGTGACCCCTGCCGATGTGGGCATGGCGCCGGTACTGGACACCGTGGCGCGCACGGTCCAGCCGGACGCCTCGGAGCGCGAGCGGAGGTGGCCCGCGCACCCGGCAGTCAGTCCGACGCCTTCGAGATGGGGCCGGAGATCCAGGGCATCATCGACGCGCTCGTTCCGCGCCCCGCCGTGGTCTGCAACGCGAGACACGACATCTCGCCACCAACCCCGCCTGTCGCGACCTGTTCGCAGGGAGCGGATTGCCGCGTTGCGACGGCGCCGAGAGGGGCAACGCAAAGATCCCGCCCCCTGCCGGGGACGGGATCTTGATTGTGGAGCTAAGGAGAATTGAACTCCTGACCTCCTGCATGCCATGCAGGCGCTCTACCAACTGAGCTATAGCCCCATCGTTCACTGTGTTTCTCTGCGTTTCCGCGCTGCGAACAAGAAGAACTTTAGCCTGTGACCTGCCAGAAAGTGAAATCCGGCCGGGTGACCCCTGGGGCCCGTCCGATCCGGACCCGCCGGACAGGCCCGGGAGCCCGGCACGATCCGGACGGAAGACCCTAGGTGTCGTCGCCGAGCACCGGCTCGGGCAGCGTGCCGGCGTTGTGCTCCAGCAGGCGCCAGCCCCGCGCACCCTCGCCCAGCACCGACCAGCAGCAGTTCGAGAGCCCGCCGAGCCCTTCCCAGTGGTGCGCCTCCAGGCCCAGCAGCCGGCCGATGGTGGTGCGGATGGTGCCGCCGTGGCTGACCACGACGAGCGTGCCGTTCTCGGACAGTTTGTCGGCGTGTCCGAGCACGACCGGGGCGGCCCGGTCGGCGACCTCGGTCTCCAGCTCACCACCGCCGCGGCGCACGGCCTCGCCGCGCTTCCACGCGGCGTACTGCTCGCCGTACTGCCCGATGATCTCCTCATGGGTGAGACCCTGCCAGGCGCCCGCGTAGGTCTCGCGCAGTCCCGCGTCGTGCGCGACTTCGAGGTCGGTGATCGCGGCGAGCTCGGCGGCCGTGGCCGCCGCCCGCTGCAGATCGGAGGCGACGATCGCGTCCGGCTTCAGCGAGGCCAGCAGCCGGGCGGCCCGCCGGGCCTGGCCGACCCCGGCCTCGGTGAGCGCGATGTCCGTGGAGCCCTGGAACCTGCGCTCCAGGTTCCAGGCCGTCTGGCCGTGGCGCCAGAGGACGATCCTGCGGCCCCTGCCGCTTCCGCTGCCGTTCAGCTCTGCTCACCTTCCGTACTGCCGGTGAGCCGGGCGTACTCCTCGGCCTTGCCGCGGGTCTTGACGGCGTCCTCGGGAAGCGGGATCTCGGGGCAGTCCTTCCAGAGGCGCTCCAGCGCGTAGAAGACCCGCTCCTCACTGTGCTGGACGTGGATGACGACGTCGACGTAGTCGAGGAGGATCCAGCGCGCGTCGCGGTCGCCCTCACGGCGTACCGGCTTGGCGCCGAGCTCCTTCTGGAGCCGCTCCTCGATCTCGTCGACGATCGACTTGACCTGGCGGTCGTTGGGGGCCGAGGCCAGCAGGAAGGCGTCCGTGATCGACAGCACGTCGCTGACGTCGTACGCGATGATGTCGTGCGCGAGCCGGTCGGCGGCCGCCTGGGCGGCGGCATTGATGAGCTCGATGGAGCGGTCCGTGGCGGTCACATGCAGGCTTTCGTCGGCGGTCAGATCGACCTCTAGGGTCTCACGGACCGCCGACAGCCGACGCAGCGATTGTTCGAAGATCGAATCGACATCATCCGTGCGGTCGGAAGCGGGTCATTTGATCTTGTAGTCCTGTCCGAGCAGCACGGACACATCCACGTTCGCGGCGGGCTTGCCCTGTTTCACCGCGTCCGTCGGCAGCCCCAGGGTCTTGGCGACCTGCGTCGCCTTCTCCTTGTCCGCCGCGCCCTTGTAAACGACCTCGGACAGTGCCGCGGTCCCGGCCGTTCCGCCGCTGACGAAGGTGTAGCCGCCGTTGACCAGCTTGACCTGCGCGGACCCCGTGCCGCCCTCGTCCCCGGTGGCGTTCTTGACGCCGACTCGCACCGGTGCGTCACCCGCGCCCGGAGCCTTGACCGCACCGCCCAGGATGTCCTTGACGACGCTCTCGGTGGCCGCTTCGGTGAGTGATCCGTCGGCCTGAACCGGCAGCACCGCCGTCTTGTAGTCGCCGACCTTGGCGTGCTGGGCGAGCTTCGCCAGGGAGGCTCCCAGATCCTTCTCGGGGAGCGACGGGTCGAGGATCTGCGCCAGCGTCTGCACGGTGACCGTGGCGGCCTTCGGGTCGTCCGAGATCTTCCGCAGCACGCCGCGCATGACCTCCCCGAACCGCGTGAGCTGCTTCGTCTCGGCCTCGCCCGGCCCCAGGTAGGTGGCGTACGCGACGGCCATCCGGCCGCTCAGGGTCTGCGCCTCGCCCTTCTTCACCAGGGGGGAGGCACCCTTCTTCTCGTCCGGCACGTCGGTGTCCGTGTCGACCTCGATGTTGCCGACCAGGTCGACAAGCGTCTCCAGGTACGGAGTGTCGAGCCGCCAGGTGCCGCTGATGTCGGTGCCGAGCAGGGTGCCGATGGACTCGCGGGTGCCGGTGGTGCCGTCGTCCTTGACGGACTTGCCGAGGGTGGTCGCGGTGCCGTCCTCGTCGGCCACCGCGAGCGAGTTGGGGAGCAGGACCGTCGTGCCCTGTTTGGTCGTCACATTGTCGACGAGCAGCGCCGTGGAGGTGCCGCCCTTCTTGGTGTTGTGCAGATGGACCACGATGACGTCCCGCTTCTGCGGGCCCGTCGACGCCGTGCTGTCCTTGTCCGAGCCGGACAGGCCCGGCAGCATTCCGGCGGACCAGAGGTAGCCGACTCCGCCGACCACGACCAGGGCCACCACGACTATGAGCGCCACCATGCGGTTGCGGCCGCGACGCCGTGCCTCCTCGCGCCGCTCGCTGCGGCTCTCGGTGAACTTCAGCCAGTCGATGACGTCTTCGGAGTCCTCGTCGGGCTCCTCGATGAAGGAGAACTGCTCGGTGCGGTAGTCGCGGTCGGCGCGGCGCTGCCCGGGAACGGCCGCATCCGGCTCCGTCCCGGAGCCCGGCACGGGCACGGGTTCCGGCTCGGCCGGAGCGGGCGCCGGCGGGGACGACTGCGCGGCCGCCTGCTGCGGGATGTTCCACTGCTGGGTGGTGTCGACCGCGGCGGGCTGCCGCCCGGTGTCGTAGCCGTAGCCGTCGTAACCGCCGTATCCCTGTTGTTGGGGCTGCTGCGGTTGTTGGGGCTGCTGGGGCGCATAGGGGTCGTACGCCTGCGGCTGTTGCGGATGGGGCTGGGCGTACGGGTCGTAGCCGTACCCCTGATCGGCCTGCTGAGGCTGCTGGGCCTGTTGAGGCTGCTGCGACGCATACGGGTCGTACGCCTGCGGCTGGACGTGCTGCGGCTGCTGGTACACCGGCTGCCCGTACTCGTCGTAGCCGATGATCTGCGGCTGCTGGTAGTACGGGTCGTACGCGTTCTGTCGGTCGTTCACCGGTGCCCCTCTGCGTCGCTCATTCGCCGCGGTACAGCTGGCGCTTGTCGATGTAGCGGACCACGCCGTCCGGCACCAGGTACCAGACCGGATCCCCCTGCGCGACCCTCTCACGGCAGTCCGTGGACGAGATGGCGAGCGCGGGAACCTCCACGAGGGAGACCCCGCCCTCCGGCAGTCCGGCGTCCGTGAGCACGTGCCCCGGCCGCGTCACACCGATGAAGTGGGAGAGCGAGAACAGTTCATCGGCGTCCCGCCAGGTGAGGATCTGGGAGAGCGCGTCGGCACCGGTGATGAAGAAGAGGTCCGCGTCGCCGTGGATCGCGCGCAGGTCCCGCAGAGTATCGATGGTGTACGTGGGCCCGCTGCGGTCGATGTCGCTCCGGCTGACCGAGAACTGAGGGTTGGACGCTGTCGCGATGACCGTCATCAGATAGCGGTCCTCCGCCGGGGAGACGTGCTTGTGGCTCTTCTGCCACGGCTGCCCGGTCGGGACGAAGATCACCTCGTCGAGGTGGAACTGGGCGGCCACTTCGCTGGCCGCCACCAGGTGTCCATGATGAATCGGGTCAAACGTCCCGCCCATCACGCCGAGTCGGCGCTTTATGCGGCCGGTAGGCACTTCCTGCTCTCCCATGCGTGCAGAGCCTACTGGCACAGCTGTACGCCTTCGCCTCAGCGGTCGCGGTTGAAGCGAGTGGTGATCCAGAGCAGGAGCATCAGCGCGACGAACGCGCCGCCCCCGGTGAGATACGGGCTGAGGCTTTCGTGGTTACCACCCTGCTCGCCGCCCTCGGAGGCGAGAGTGACCAGCTGGTGCGCGGTGCTCGTGAGGCTCATCTTCGGCAGGACCTATCGATCGGGAGTCGGAAGGAAGACATCGCGCACATCGTATGCGGGAGCCTCGGGCACGCTCACGCCGACTCAGTCGTTGTTGTCGTCGTTGCGGTATCCGCGGAGCAGGAACCAGCCGAGCAGGACGGCTCCGACGAGCGAGGCGAGCAGCACGATACGGAGCGTGCTGCCGGGCCCCTGCTCCCCGGACGCGGCGGCGAGCAGAGCAACGGTGTGCGGCATGTCGGGCGTCTCCTCAGTTATCCACAGCCCCCCGCACACCGTAGCCCCAGCACCTACGCTGGGGTTTGTCAGGGGGGCGAGCGACATCTCGTACGAACAGGGGGCCCATTCATGACCGAACGCAGCCACGAGAGCCATGAGAAGGTGCCGAGCAGGCAACGCAGGCGTTTCGCGGGCATCTCGTCCCGGGCCTACGAACACCCGGCGGACCGCTCGGCCCTGGTGGCCCTGCGCAAGCTGAGCGGTTTCGACACCGTTTTCAAGACACTGAGCGGCCTGCTGCCCGAGCGCAGTCTCCGGCTGCTCTTCCTCTCCGACTCCGTCCGGGTGAGCGATGCCCAGTTCGCCCATCTCAACGACATGCTTCGGGACGCCTGTTACATCCTGGATCTGGAGAAGGTCCCGCCGATGTACGTCAACCAGGACCCGCAGCCCAACGCGATGTGCATCGGCCTCGACGAGCCGATCATCGTGGTGACGACGGGCCTGGTGGAGCTGCTCGACGAGGAGGAGATGCGGGCCGTCATCGGCCACGAGGTGGGACACGCGCTCTCCGGCCACGCGGTGTACCGCACGATCCTGCTGTTCCTCACCAGTATCGCGTTGAAGGTCGCCTGGATCCCGCTCGGCAATGTCGCGATCATGGCGATCGTGACGGCGCTGCGGGAGTGGTTCCGCAAGTCCGAGCTGTCGGCCGACCGGGCCGGGTTGCTCGTCGGCCAGGATCTGCAGGCGTCGATGCGCGGTCTGATGAAGATCGCGGGCGGCAATCATCTGCACGAGATGAATGTGGACGCCTTCCTCGCGCAGGCCGACGAGTACGAGAAGGGCGGCGATCTGCGCGACTCCGTACTCAAGATCCTCAACCTGCTGCCCCGCACGCACCCGTTCACCACGGTGCGCGCGGCCGAGCTGAAGAAGTGGTCCGAGAGCCGCGACTACCAGCGGATCATGGACGGTCACTACCCGCGGCGCGACGAGGACAAGGACACCTCGGTGACCGACTCGTTCCGGGAGTCCGCGGCCCACTACGCGGACACGGTCCGCTCCAGCAAGGACCCGCTGATGAAGCTGGTCGGCGACATAGCGGGGGGCGCCGGGGATCTGGGCGGCAAGCTCCGCGACAAGTTCACCGGCCAGAGCGGGAGCTCGGGCGGCAAGGGCGGCGCTACGGACTCTGCGAGGCGGGATGAGCCGCGGAACCCTGAAGGGCCGGGGACAGACCCGGGGCCGGCGGGGAGCTGACCGCCAGGGTCCCGCAGAGTGCCGCCGTGGGCCCGCCCGTCGCGTACGGGTCGGTGCCCGCGGGGCCGCGGGGGACGGCGTGCTGCCCTGCGAGCAGCGGCCGCAGCGCGCCGGTGGAATCCGCCGGGCACGCCTGCGGTCCGGCCTGGACATAGCTGGTGCGCAGCTCCAGCCGGTGCAGCCGCAGGTCTTCCCGGTCGAAGCGGAAGTGCAGCTCGCGCCGTACGGTGAAGAGTGAGGCGTCGCCCGCCTGTTGGGGGCCCGCGGCGGCCGGGCGGAGCGTGTAGGTGAAGGTGTGGTCCGACACCACCTCCAGCGTGTCGGACCCCTCCTCGGCGTAGCTCAGGGTGCCGTGGACCCTGACGTCCGGAGCGGCCAGTGCCACCTTCGCCGCGTCGAACCGCACCAGCCATCCGGTCGCGGCATGCCGGCCGTCGTCCTGCGGCCGGCTCATGCTCTGCTCGAACTGGGTCGTCTGGTCCGGATCCAGCAGCTTTTCCACCGGGCGCACCGCGGCACCGGTGAGTACGTCGGGATCGAGTGAGGAGGCGACGAGATAGTCCTTGGCGGTGGTCAGTGCGGTCGCGACCTGGTTGTCCGAGAAATTGTCCGTCCGTCTGATCGCCGGCAGATTGATGCCTGCGGCACCTGTTTCGAAATGTGCGGCGGGGCTCTTCGCGAGAAGCGCGGCTGCGGTTCCACCGGGTACGGCGCCCTGGGGAGCCAGAGGTACGACGGTGGACCTCAGCGGCTCGGCGCGTCTGCCGACGGGCGCCTCGTAGGGGTGGCGAAGGCCCATGTACACGGCCATTCCGAAGGCCAGGGCGATCAGGAGTACCAGGGCGATGGCCGCTCTGGGTCCGTTGCGCAGGCGCCGGGACGGCAGGCTGCGTACGGCAGGTGCGTGGTCCCCCATGCGCTCCTGGGCGGAGAATTCCTGCAGCCGGGCAGCACGCACGAACGACTCGTCGAAGACGAGTGAGCGGTACTCGTCCTCACCGCCGCCCGCCGGACTCTCGGACGGACCTTCTGGTGGTTCTCCGCGGCGTGCCATGACTTCTCCCGACTCCACGTCACTGACCGGGGCCGTAACGCTTCGCTCTGCTTCGGCCGAATGGCTTCGGACAGGGCCTGCCCGTCATGAGTTCGTATGAGTTCGTGTGACTTCGTACGACTGCGCATGTACGGACGAGTGAGAAGCCCCCTCGAAGAGAGGGGTCACACCTTCAGGGTAGGTCGATTACGACCGGGGTAAACGCCCAGCCGCGAGAGAACCGAGGGAGAACTGCGGGAGAACGGGCCAGGAGTGCCGCCGGAGCCCGCGGGCACACCTTCGGGGCCTGCGAGGAATGCGGAGAGAGAGCGGGGCGTACCCGGGCGTGGGCAGGCGGGCAGGAGCCCGGCGCGCTTCTCAGTCCGTGCGGGGGATCGCGGAGACCGTGGGGCGCGGATAGCCCGTGGCGGCTGATGGAGTGGCGTCGGGGACGGCGCCGGGAGCCCGGTCCACGCCGGTCGTGGCGGGCGGCGGGGCGGGGTCCTGGCGGCTGCCGGAGGAGTTGCGGTAGACGGCGCTGAAGGCCAGCGCGACCATTCCGATGCCCATCAGCACGGCGAGCAGCCAGGCCACAGGCCGGTGCCAGCGCGCGGCCCCCCGGTAGGGCCGCAGAGCGCCGCCATGGCGGCCGTAGGGACCGCTGCCGTACCCGTCGTCGTCGAGGTCCAGCGGGTCGTCGTAGGTGCTCTCGCGGCCGTATGCGCCGGGGCCGTACCCCTCTTCGCCGTACCCCTCTTCGTAGAGATCCTCGTCCAGGGGGCCGCCGCCCGCCCGTGCCCGGGATGCCTCGGCCTCGGCGCGTGCCTGGGCGGCCGCCAGCAGCCGCTCGACGGCGGTCGGCTCATGGATCTCGGCGGCCCGTACGAAGTCCTCGTCGAACACCACGGAGGCGAAGTCCTCGTCCGCGCCCCCGCGGTCGTCGTCGGGCTCCCAGCCGTCCGGGAACGGCCTGCCCCCCACGTCGTCCGGCACGGCTCCAGACTAGCCCCGCCGGGTCGTTCTGGGCAGGGAGCCCGCAACATTCACCGGCCCCGGGAGGTCACCGCACATGCCCGTCGCCGGTGACGATGTACTTCGTCGAGGTGAGCTCCGGCAGCCCCATCGGGCCCCTGGCGTGCAGCTTCTGCGTGGAGATGCCGATCTCGGCGCCGAAGCCGAACTGGCCGCCGTCGGTGAAGCGGGTGGACGCGTTCACGGCCACCGTCGTGGAATCCACCAGTTGGGTGAAGCGGCGGGCCGCGGCCTGGGAGGTGGTCACGATCGCCTCGGTGTGGCCCGAGGACCAGAGCCGGATGTGCGCGACGGCCGCGTCCAGCGACTCCACCACGGCCGCGGCGATGTCGTAGGAGAGGTACTCGGTCTCCCAGTCCTCCGGCGTCGCCGCCACCACGATGGCCTTGGATCCCTTGGCGTGTTCGAGCACCCGCTCGTCGCCGTGCACGGTCACGCCCGCTTCGGCCAGCGCGTCCAGGGCGCGCGGCAGGAACCGCGCGGCGACGTCCTTGTGGACCAGGAGCGTCTCGGCGGCGTTGCAGACGCTCGGGCGCTGCGCCTTGGAGTTGATCAGGATGTCCACGGCCATGTCGAGGTCGGTCTGCGCGTCCACGTACACATGGCAGTTGCCGGTGCCTGTCTCGATGACCGGAACGGTGGATTCCTCGACCACCGTACGGATCAGCGAGGCGCCGCCGCGCGGGATGAGGACGTCGACCAGGCCACGGGCCCGCATCAGTTCGCGTACCGAGTCCCGGCTCTCGCCCGGGACCAGCTGCACCGCGTCGGCCGGGAGCCCGGAGCCGCCTACCGCGTCGCGCAGCACCCGTACGAGCGCGACGTTGGAGGAGTACGCCGAGGACGAACCGCGCAGCAGGACCGCGTTGCCCGACTTCAGGCAGAGGGCCGCGGCGTCGACCGTCACATTGGGCCGGGCCTCGTAGATGATCCCGACCACGCCGAGCGGCACCCGGACCTGGCGCAGGTCGATGCCGTTGGGCAGGGTCGAGCCGCGGACGACCTCGCCGACCGGGTCGGGCAGCGCCGCCACGTCCCGCACATCGGCGGCGATGGCGCGGATCCGCTCCGGGGTGAGGGTGAGCCGGTCGATGATCGACTCGCTGGTCCCGGCCTCGCGGGCGCGGGCGACGTCCTCGGCATTGGCCGTGACGATCTCGCTCGTCCGCACCTCCAGCGCGTCCGCGATCGCCAGCAGTGCGTCGTCCTTCGCCGCGCGCGGCAGCGGCGCGATGTCGGCTGCGGCGGAGCGTGCCCGGTAGGCGGCCTGGGCGATCGGGGACATGTTGTCGTACGGCGAGAACGTGGTCATGCCCGCAGGGTAGTGCGCACACTGCGGGCATCCGTCACTTATCCCGTGATGCGAGACAACCGCTGATGCGAGGCGCCCGATTTCGGGACGGCCGTTCCGAACGCGGGTGCCTGCTCAGTAGTCAGTACGGGTGCACTCCGACCGGAGCGGCCGGGGGCGGCCCGTACCCCTCGGCGACGCGCTGGTGGTACGTCTCGCGGTCGATGACCTCCAGGCCGACGATCTCCCAGGGCGGAAGCTTGGCCGTGGAGCGGTGCTCGCCCCACAGCCGCAGCGCGACGGCCGCCGCGTCGTGCAGATCGCGGGCCTCCTCCCAGTAGCGGATCTCCGCATGGTCGTTGGCGTACCGGCTGGTCAGCAGGAAGGGATGGTCGTGCGCCAGCTGTTCGAGTCCGCGTCTGACCTCCTTCAGAGGGGTGTCGGCTCCCGAGACGCTGAGCGTGATGTGCCACAGCTTCGACGGGGTGCGTTCCTCCTTCACCACCGTCTGCTCGGGCCGGGTGGTCCGGCCGTCCCCTCGCTCCGTGGTCCGGCTCCCGTCGAAGCCGGCACCTGCTCCGACACTGGTCAGGGCCCGGCCACCCGTTCCTCGGGGCGGCGCCCCCGGGCGCGCTCGTCTCACCGGCGGCCTCCTGTGAATGCGTTTACTGTGCTGTACCCCGCTGTTCCCCGCTACAAAGTTGACCAGTCCGCGGCCGGGGATGGGGCGGTTTTCGTGAAGGTCTCTGCCCCGAGACTGGACTTTCAGCCGTTTCAGGGGTTTGTCAGGTGTGCAGTACGACCAGATCGTCCCTGTGTACGACCTCGCGTTCGTACGCCGGACCGAGCTCCCGCGCCAGGTCGCGGGTGGAGCGGCCGAGCAGCTGCGGGATCTCCTTGGCGTCGAAGTTGACGAGCCCCCGGGCCACAGGACGGCCTTCGAGATCGCGCAGCTCCACCGGGTCACCCGCGACGAACTCACCCTCGACCGAGGCGATCCCGGCAGGCAGCAGCGAGCTGTGCCGGTCGACGACGGCCCGTACGGCCCCGTCGTCGAGGGTCAGTGAGCCCTGCGGGGTGGAGGCGTGGGCGAGCCAGAGCAGCCGGTCGGCCGAGCGGCGTCCGGTGCGGTGGAAGTACGTGCCGGTGTCGCGTCCGGCCAGGGCGTCGGCGGCCCGGCTCGCCGAGGTGAGGACGACGGGGACGCCGGCGGCCGTGGCGATCCGGGCGGCCTCGACCTTGGTGACCATGCCCCCGGTGCCGACGCCCGCCTTCCCGGCGCTGCCGATGGTGACGCCCGCCAGATCCTCCGGGCCGGCCACCTCGGCGACCCGCGAGGTGCCCGGGGTGCTGGGGTCGCCGTCGTAGAGACCGTCCACGTCCGAGAGGAGGACCAGCAGGTCCGCGCGGACGAGATGGGCGACGAGCGCGGCGAGCCGGTCGTTGTCGCCGAACCGGATCTCGTCGGTGGCGACGGTGTCGTTCTCGTTGACGACCGGGAGCGCACCCATGTCCAGGAGCTGGTCGAGGGTGCGGTAGGCGTTGCGGTAGTGGGCGCGGCGGCTGGTGTCGTTGCTGGTGAGCAGCACCTGGCCGACGCGTACGCCGTACCGCGCGAAGGAGGCGGTGTAGCGGGCGACGAGCAGCCCCTGACCGACGCTGGCGGCGGCCTGCTGCCGGGCCAGGTCCTTGGGACGGCGCACCAGCCCGAGCGGGGCGAGCCCGGCCGCGATGGCGCCGCTGGAGACGAGCACGATCTCGCGCTCCCCGCCGCTTCGCACCTTGGCCAGTACGTCGACGAGCGCGTCGACACGGTCCGCGTCGAGGCCGCCCGCCGCGGTGGTGAGGGATGAGGAACCGACCTTGACCACGATCCTGCGGGCCTCTGCGACGCCCTGCCTTGCCCCTGACACGTCCATCCCCAATGATTCGGCCTCACCCGGCCCCCGCAATCTACGCGAGCGGCAGAACCGGCGCCTGCGCGTTCCGCCCTCTGGACGGTGCCCGCCGGATCCGCGAACCGGGCCGGGCGGGCCGTGGGACCGCGCCCCGGACCGGCACCTCTCGGCGGTCGCGCCGCACCGGCCGTTCATCCGCGCGCATATACCGAATGTCCCGGGACTCCTCGGGCCGTATCCGCACACTGTCGGCAGAATCACGCCGTGCCGGAGCACGCAACCATCGGGGCGTCTCGATCATCTAATAGCCGATAGGGTGAACGGCGGGTGGCTTCCTATGCCCATTTTCAGCAGCGCAGGCCCCTCATCCGCCGCCTGCCAGAGGGACTTCTCACAGACATGGGACAGCAGTAATGCCAGTCAAAGTAAGTGTCGTCATTCCTGTATACAACCCGGGCAAGTACATCGACCCCTGCATCGACTCGCTGCTGCGACAGACCCTCCCGGCAGGGGAATTCGAAGTTCTCTTCGTCAACGATGGCTCGACGGACGACACTCGCGAGAGACTCGAGAAGCTGGCCGGGGAGCACCCGCATTTCCGTGTGATCACCATCCCGAACTCCGGCTGGCCCGGAAAGCCCCGCAACATCGGTGTGGACGAGGCGAAGGGCGAGTACGTCCAGTTCGTCGACCAGGACGACTACCTCGCCTCCGGCGCCCTGCAGCGGCTGTACGACATGGGCCACCGCAACGGTTCGGACATCGTCATCGGCAAGGTGGCGAGCAACTTCCGCGGCGTCCCGCACGGCGTGTTCAAGAAGAACCGCGAGAAGTGCACCCTGCACGACGCGCCCCTGTACGACAGCCTCACGCCGCACAAGATGTTCCGTACGGAGTTCCTCCGCGAGAACGGCATCGCCTACCCCGAGGGCAAGCGCCGGCTCGAGGACCAGCTCTACATGATGCAGGCGTACTTCCCCGCCAAGGTCGTCTCGATCCTCGGCAGCTACACCTGCTACTACTACTCCCGCCGGGACGACGGCCAGAACGCCGGTTCCGCGAAGATCGTCCCGTCCGGCTACTACGGCAACCTCCGTGAGGTCCTCGACGTCGTCGTGGAGAACACGGAGCCCGGCGAGTTCCGGGACATGCTGCTGCGCCGCTTCTACCGCGTCGAGATGCTCGGCCGGCTCAGCGAGCCCGCCGTCCTCAAGTACGAGCCCGAATACCTGGACGAGATGTGCGACGCCGTCCAGGAACTGGCCACGGACTTCATGCACGACGGGGTGCACGACGGGCTCGGCCCGGTGCTCCGGCTGCGCTCCACGCTGCTGCGCAACAACGACCGCCAGGGCCTCGTCCGGATCTCCCGGTTCGCCGCGTCGGTCAAGGCGGCAGCCCGCCTGGAGAAGTTCGCCTGGCGTCCGGACGGCCGGATCGACCTCACCATCAGCGGCCGTCTCGTCCACGGCGAGGACCAGGCCCCGCTGACGCTGCTGCGCCGCGACGGGCGCTACTTCCTGCACCCCGACATCACCGAGGGTCTGCTGCCGGACGGCGAGCTCCTGGACGTCACCGACGACATGTCCGGATTCTCCGCCGAGCTGTCGCTGCGCAACCGCGAGACGGCCGTCGAGTGGTCCTGCCCCGCAACCTTCACCGCCCGTATCGAAGAGCTCGGCGACGACGTCTGCGAGGTTGTCCTGCACGGCAGTGGCCAGATCGGTTCGGAGGCGGTCAAGGGCCGCGGCCGGGTGTCGCGCGGCTTCTGGGACGTCTGGGTGCCGCTGCGCGGTCTCGGTCTGGTCCGCAAGGCCCGGCTCGGCGCCGACCGCGCCCCGGAGGTGGACGCCGCCTGCCTGCCCGCCTCGCTGGGTTCGCCGGCCCGTGCCGTCATCCCCTACTTCACCGACCCGCACGGCAACATCACCCTCGACGTGGCCCGTCGCGCCAAGAGGCTGGCCGAGTACCTCGAAGGCCGTCCGGTCCGCCGCTCCCCCGGCAGCCCCACCGAACTGCGGCTGGATCTGTTCACCACGTCCGCCACCGCGCCCTCCGAGACCACGCTGGTCCTGAGCCCGGCCGACGGCTCCGACGGACCGTCCCACCAGCTCCGCACCATGCTGCGCCCCACCGACGGCCGGGCCCACCTGACCGTGCCCGACCGCGCGTCGGGCGTCGCGCCCGGCGTCTGGAAGCTCGCGGCCCGGCTGGACGGCGACAAGCACCCCGCGTTCCACCTCTGCGACGTCACCGTCGGCAAGGGCGGCCGGATCACCGTCCCGCAGAGCGTGCCCGCGATCGAGGCCGAGATCATGCAGGGGATCGTCGGCAGGCGCCAGAAGGCCAAGCTGCGCCGCGCGCTGCGCGCGGTCGGCGGTCCTCTGGTGCGCCGGCTCCCGGCCAAGAGCCGCAAGCGGGCGCGGCGCCTCGCCGCCCGGTTCACCGGCTGACCCCGCCCCGTACCTCCGTACGCTTTTCACCAGCACACACCGGCCGGGTCCATCGGCCACGAGCGACAGAACAAGGACGTGATCGCATGCGGCAGCTCTCCATCGCAGGGGCCTGGGTGCATGAGCCCAAGGTCTTCCCGGACAGCCGCGGCAGCTTCCACGAGTGGTTCAAGGCGTCGGAGCTCAGCGAGGCCGTCGGGCACACGCTGCGGCTGGCGCAGGCCAACTTCTCCGTCTCCAGCCGGGGAACGCTGCGCGGCGTGCACTTCGCCGACGTGCCGCCGAGCCAGGCGAAGTACGTCAAGTGCGTGCGCGGCGCGGTGCTCGACGTCATCGTGGACATCCGGGTCGGCTCCCCCACGTACAAGCAGTGGGAAGCCGTCCGGCTCGACGACATCGACCACCACTCCGTCTACCTCGCCGAGGGCCTCGGCCACGCCTTCATGGCGCTGACGGACGACGCCTCCGTCGCCTACTTGTGCTCCGAGGGCTACGCGCCCGGCCGCGAGCACGGCATCAACCCGCTCGACCCCGAGCTGGGCATCGAGTGGCCGCAAGGGATCACCCCGCTGCTGTCCGACAAGGACGCCGCGGCGCCCTCGCTGGCCGAGGCCGAGCGGCAGGGCCTGCTGCCCACGTACGAGGCGTGCCAGGAGTACTACGCGCAGCTGCGCGCCCGCGGCTGACCCCCGGGTACGCCGAAGCCCCCGTGGTCCGTGCGGATCACGGGGGCTTCGTGCTGTCCGGCTCCGGTCAGCCCGTCACGGCCTCGATGCGCGAGCGCAGCGGCGCGAACGCGGAGCGCGGGCGGCGCAGATTGCGGGCGCGGGCCAGGGCCGGCCAGAAGTCGGCGCGGAGCAGTGTCTCGGGCCGGACGGCGTTCTTGCGTACCAGCACCTCTTCGGGCACGTCCTGCGGATCGGGTACGACGAACTCCTCGATGATCTCGTCGTACGCGTTCTTCAGGACCTCGCTCTCCGGGTTGGCGCCGAACACGGCGACCACGCCGGTCGGTTCCGTGTCCACCTCGACGACCACCAGGTCGGGGCGGTAGCGGCGCAGTACCTGCACGGCCTTGTACACGTCGCCGGTCCAGTACTTGGTGTGCCGGTCGCGGGCCGCCTCGTCGACGTCGCGCGGGAGCATGTCGTCCAGCACGATCACGCTCGACCAGCGGGAGTGCTTCTCCACGTTCATGAAGTCGCGCAGGGCGTACTCGAAGAGGTGCATGCCGTCGATGAAGGAAAGCTCGAGCTTCGGGTCCCCGCCGAGAACGTTGAGCGGATCGCGGCGGGCGAGCGCACGGAACGGGTTCCGGCCGTTGCGCAGGTGCAGCAGCGGGTCCTTGCGGGCGAAGAAGTCGTCGCTCGTCGCCTTGACCAGGTGGACGTCACAGCTGATGTCCGTCACGACCCGGAAGGCGGGGTCGACGGCGACGGAAGGGACCCGTGAAAGGGCCAGGCTTCTGCCGTCGTTGACCCCGATCTCCAGATAGTTCCGGGGACGGTACACACGGTGCAGATGACGCAGGAAGTCGTGGCGGTTCACTCGGAGCAGCCCTTCGCAGGAAATCAACTGGTCTGGTGCCCGGCGAAGTTACCTCATGACCACACTGTGATGTAAGCGTTCTCCCTCATGTAAACCATGGTTGTGAAAATCTTTGAAAACGACGTGATTTGACCGTTCGTAAGATCAATTCATGATCATGGCCGCTCTGCCGCGAGAAGTGCCGGAAAGGCTTCGGCCAGCGCCGCCCGCCAGTCCCGGACCGGCTCGATCCCGGCCGCGGCCCAGCGGTCGTGGCCCAGCACGCTGAACGCGGGCCGGGGAGCCGGCCGCACGAAGGCCTCGCTGGTCGTGGGGCGGACCCGCTCCGGGTCGGTGCCGAGCAGCCGGAAGATCTCGCGGGTGAAGCCGAACCAGGTCGTCTCGCCGCCGCTGGTGCCGTGGTAGACACCGGCGGGGGCGCCACCCGCGAGGGCGGCCTGCCCGAGCCGGACCAGCCGGTCGGCCAGATCGACGGTCCAGGTGGGCTGACCGCGCTGGTCGTCCACCACGTCGAGGGTGTCCTTGACGCCCTCCAGCTTGATCATCGTACGGACGAAGTTGCCGCCGCCCGCACCGTAGAGCCAGGCCGTGCGGACCACATAACCGGTCTCCGGCAGGGTGCTCAGCACGGCCTGCTCGCCGGCCAGCTTGGTACGGCCGTACGCACTGCGCGGCCCGGTCGGGTCGTCCTCGGCGTACGGCTTCTCGCCATCACCGGCGAAGACGTAGTCGGTGGAGACCTGGAGGAGCACGGCGCCGTGCTCGCGGCAGGCCTCGGCGAGGACCGCGGGGCCCGTGCCGTTGACCCGCAGCGCGGCGTCCTCCTGGGACTCGGCGTCGTCGACCGCGGTCCAGGCGGCGCAGTTCACCACCACGGCAGGGCGGTGCTCCTCGAAGGCCGCCCGCACCGACTCCGGGTCGGTGATGTCCACGGCCGCCCGGTCCGCGGCGACCGCGGTGACATCCTCACCGGCGAGCCGGGCCAGGACGTCCTGGCCCAGCATCCCGGCGGCCCCGGTGACCAGCCAGACGGCGCTCACAGCGCGGCCCGGTCCTTCAGCGGCTCCCACCAGGCGCGGTTGTCGCGGTACCACTGCACGGTCTCGGCGAGGCCGGCGCGGAAGTCCTTGCGGGGCTCGTAGCCGAGTTCCTCGCGGATCTTGGTGCAGTCGACCGAGTAGCGGCGGTCGTGGCCCTTGCGGTCCTCGACGTACGTGACGCTGGTGTCCCAGTCGGCGCCGCAGGCGTCCAGCAGCAGGCCGGTGAGCTCCTTGTTGGAGAGCTCGGTGCCGCCGCCGATGTTGTACACCTCGCCGGCCCGGCCCTTGGTGCGGACCAGCTCGATGCCCTGGACGTGGTCGTCGATGTGCAGCCAGTCGCGGACATTGGCGCCGTCGCCGTAGAGCGGGACCGTCTTGCCGTCCAGCAGGTTGGTGACGAAGAGCGGGATGACCTTCTCGGGGAAGTGGTGGTGCCCGTAGTTGTTGGAGCAGCGGGTCACCCGCACGTCGAGGCCGTGGGTGCGGTGGTAGGAGAGCGCGATCAGGTCGCTGGACGCCTTGGCCGCGGAGTAGGGCGAATTGGGCGCGAGCGGGTCGGTCTCGGGCCAGGAGCCCTCGTCGATCGAGCCGTAGACCTCGTCGGTGGAGATGTGCACAAAGGTCTTGATGCCCGCCAGGTGCGCGGCGTGGATCAGGGTGTGGGTGCCCACGACGTTGGTACGGACGAACTCGGCGCCGCCGTCGATGGAACGGTCCACATGGGACTCGGCGGCGAAGTGCACCACCTGGTCGTGCTCGGCCATCAGCTTGGCGACCAGCTCCGGGTCGCAGATGTCACCCTGCACGAACCGGAAACCGGGGTGGTCGCGGACCTCGTCGAGGTTGGCCGGGTTGCCCGCGTAGGTGAGCTTGTCGAGCACGGTGACGGCGATGTCGCCGGGGCCCTCGGGGCCGAGCACCGTACGGACGTAGTGCGAGCCGATGAAGCCGGCGCCGCCGGTCACCAGGATGTTGGTGGTCATGAAGAGATCTGCACCTTGCTGTGGTCGCCGAGTACGAGTCGGTGGGCGGACGGGGAACGGGGCGCGGGGGTCACTTCGACGTCACGGCCGATGAGCGAGGCCTCGACACGGCGGACACCGGCGATGGAGGCTCCCCGCAGGACGATGGAGTACTCGATCTCGCTGTCCTCGATGCGGACGTCCTCCGAGACCGAGGTGAACGGGCCCACGTACGCGCCGCTGATCACCGAACGCGCGCCGATGACCACGGGCCCGACGATACGGCTGCCGCTGACCTTGGCACCCGCCTCGATCCGCACCCGGCCGATGATCTCGCTGTCCTCGTCGACCTCGGCGTCCTCGTGGAACGGCTCGACGGCCTCCAGGACGGTCCGGTTGACCTCCAGCATGTCGGTGACGTTGCCGGTGTCCTTCCAGTAGCCGTGGATCGTGGTGGAGCGCACGTCGCGCTTCTGGTCGATCAGCCACTGGATGGCGTGCGTGATCTCCAGCTCGCCGCGCCAGGAGGGCTCGATCGAGCGGACCGCCTCGTGGATGGCGGGGGTGAAGAGGTAGACGCCGACGAGCGCCAGATCGCTCTTGGGCTCCTTCGGCTTCTCCTCCAGCGCCGCGACCCGGCCGTTGGCGTCGAGCTCCGCGACGCCGAAGGAGGTCGGGTTGGGCACCTGCGTCAGCAGGATCTGTGCATCGGGCTTGTCCGCGCGGAACTCCTCCACCAGACCGGTGATGCCACCGACGATGAAGTTGTCGCCGAGGTACATGACGAAGTCGTCGTCCCCCAGGAAGTCGCGGGCGATCAGCACCGCGTGGGCGAGCCCGAGCGGCTCGTCCTGCGGGATGTACGTGACCTCGATGCCGAGCGCGGAACCGTCGCCGACCGCCTCGCGGATCTCGGGCGCGGTGTCGCCGACGATGATGCCGACCTCGGTGATGCCCGCTTCCGCGATGGCTTCCAGCCCGTAGAAGAGCACGGGCTTGTTGGCCACGGGCACCAACTGCTTGGCCGAGGTGTGTGTGATGGGACGCAGGCGTGTGCCGGCCCCTCCGGATAGTACGAGAGCCTTCACGTGACCAGTCCCCATGGTGATCTGTCGGTCCTGTCGCGGGCGCGACGTCCGGACGATTTTACTGATGCTTCTTGGTGTGATCTTCGGTGAATCGGTTCTGCGGGTGCACTCGGGGTCCACCCGCAGGACAAGCGGCCGTCACTCCACGCTCAGCCGCTCCTTCCATCGCCTCATGTCACGGCGCATCCTGCGGGCCACGCGCCGGGACAGCGAGGCCCGGCGGGCGGCGGCCTTCGGCTGCTCGATGCGCTTGCCGTCGTGCCAGTCCGGCACGGTCACCTCGTAGTTCGAGTCGGCCAGACCTGCTGAGCGGTCGCGGAAGTGCGGGTACGCGAGGTAGAGCGTCTGCCCGTCGCGCGAGCGGACCACGTCCGGGACCGTCTTCGCGCGGATGTACCGCACCATCTCGATGAGCAGGTCCATCCTGCCCTGTGCGACACAGGCCAGACGCAGCCGCTCCGAGACCTTGATCAGCCGGGCCACACCGTCGTGCCAGTACGTTTCCATCAGCGGAGCCACAAGTTCCATCTTGTGCCGCCGGACTTCCTCGGAATCCTTCAGCACGACCGGGCCGAACTGCTGGAGCATCCCGACCGTGAAGGGCCGGACCATCAGGAAATCCCGTTTCGGACCCGCGGGCTCGATCCGGTGAATGAGCGCCATCATGGCGCGCATCGAGTCGAAGCGCCATTCATAGGTGCCGCTCTTCGTGACGTGCTTCCCGTCGTCACGGCCCACCAGGTAATAGCAGACGTAATTGGAGATCACCGAGACCCCGGCGCCACGCAGATATGCCTCCATCGTGAAGAGGGCGTCCTCACCGGTTCTGAGATTCTCGTCGAATCTCAGGGAGAGACGCTCCAGGAGTTCACGCCGGAAGAGCTTCTGGGCACTCAGGGTGTATATGACCTTGGAGTTGTAGACGTCGACACGTTCTCGGGTGGCGCCCCACATCGACTGCGGTGCCCCCCTGTTCACGCCGACCACCTTGCCGAGCACCACGTCGGTGCCCGCCCGGTCGGCCATGGCCACCATCCGCTCCAGCGCCTCGTCCCCGAAGTAGTCGTCCGCGTCCAGGAAGAACACATAGCGGCCGCGGGCCAGTCCGAGACCCACATTGCGCGGCCCGCTGGGTCCGCCGGAGTTCTTCTGTCTGACCACCCTGGTCGGAACCTTCGACCGCGCGGCGAATTCCTCCAGGTACTCGCCCGTGCCGTCGGTGGAACCGTCGTCGACCGCAACAATTTCGATGCGATCGGCCCCGATGGTCTGCGCCTCCACCGATTCGAGACAGCGGATGAGGTAGGGCATCGCCTCATATGCACCGACAACCACAGTCACGTCAGGAATTTGCGTCTCGTTCACACAAACAGAAGACAGGCGGCCCGGTCCGTTGGTTGTCCAACACGACACGACCAAATAGTGATACTCATCACAAAGGCCCGGCACAACCCTTTGCGGGGTGTGCCGGGCCTTACCCGATCATGTAGTGCAAATGGCTGACTTTCAGCCGCCCACAGGTTCGCCCAGGCTCTGCGCCACTCCGGCGTTCCGCGCGTCGGACTTGGCCGCCAGCGCCTTCACGGCAGTGTCGAACTGCACGATCGAGGTGGGCTCGTCCGGCCCGAGGAGGTACTGCTTCAGCTCGCGCCTGGCATCCGCCCGGACGTCCGCGGCCGGATCCGCCACCGCGGCGAGCAGCTCGTCGAGCTCGGCCGCCGAGTTGGACAGGATCACCGCGGCGCGCACCGCGGTGTTCTGCCGGCGGAACTCGTCCTCGCCCAGCTCGGCCGAGTCCGTGACCGCGTACGGCTTGCCGCTCGCGATGAAGTCGGACACCACACTGGAGATGTCCGAGACCATGGCGTCCGACTCGTTGAAGCAGTCGTACAGCCGCATCTGGGCGCCGGTGATGACTCGGTGCTCCCACCAGCCCTGTGCACGCCAGGACGCCGCGTTCCACTCGTCCTTGAGCTTCGCGGTCTCGGCCTCGCGCGCCGGGTCGGCCAGCGAGTCGCGGGACAGCTCCGCCTCGTCCCGCGCGGTGCGTCCGCCGCCGGCCAGCTCGGCCAGCCGTGCCTCGATACGGGTCAGCTCGGCCCGCGCCTCGGCCTGCTCGCTCCGGAGCGCGGCCGACTGCTCCGCCCAGCGGGGATCGGTGACGCGCTCGGCGGCGGCCTGCTCGATCATCGCGGTGATGCGCAGGTGCACCGCCTTGGCCTTGTCGCTGCGGGTGCCGGTGAACGGGTGCGGCTTGTACAGCAGCCGGACCGGCTGCTCGGCCTCCAGCAGCCGCCTGACGATGTTCTCGCCGGCCAGCAGCAGGGACGTGTTGCCCGGGTTGTCGTCCCAGCCCTCCCAGGTGGGGGCGTACAGCACGGTCGGGATCGGGTTCTTCTGTGTGCCGGACCAGGACTGGATGGTGGCCAGCTGCGGGCGGCCCACCTCCACGATGTCCTCGTCGCGCACCCCGACGTCGGCCAGCGCGTAACGGTCGCGGCCGGCCCGGCCTGCGGTCCACACCTCGTCGTACACCTTGCTGTACGGGTTGACGCTGGCGATCTTGTCGCTGTCGCCGTGGCCGATGAAGACGTGCTTCATCGTCGGCACCCGGAGCAGGTGGATGTTCTTGCCGACGTTGGCCGCGTAGAGCGCGACCCGCACCGACGAGAGGTCCAGATTCATCAGGTGCACACCGCCGGGCACGCAGAGCACCGGCACCGAGGTCGTGGCGAGCTGCGGCACGATGTTGCGCTCACGCAGCAGGATCATCGGCCGGCCGCCGAGCTGCGCCATGGTCTCCAGCCACATGTTGGCCTGGTAGGCGGAGTCCTTGGAGCCGGAGAAGTACAGCATCACGGTCGGCCGGTACTCGGCGAGCCAGTCGCCCACCGCGTTGAGGACCTTGGTCTCCGGCGGTACGAGCCGGCTCGGCCGGACGTACGGCAGCAGCGCCGCCAGGTAGCAGACCGCGAGAACGAGCGTCAGACCGAGACCGATGTACGCGATGGCGTCCTTGCCGGTCTCGACCGCGACCAGCACACCCACCATCGAGAAGACGTCCAGGTGCAGCATCTTCTCCGCGGGCCGGCTCATCAGGCCCTGCGGCGGGGCATCCGCGATCCGCACCGACGCCAGGTCGATGTTGCGGGTGACCACCGGGAGCTTGCGGCGCAGCCGGATGAGGGTGACCATCGCGCTCTGTGGTGCCTGGAGTCCGTAGAACGCCAGCAGGCAGGCGACCGTCACGTAGAAGAGCGTCTCCTCGCCGTATCCCATGCGGGACAGCAGCAGGATGAGCAGGAGTTGCCGGACCAGGAAGCGGATCGAAAGCCCCGCCCGGACGGCGGCGAGCCGGTTGATCAGATAGCTGCCGCAGTGGTGCAGATACCGGTCCGCGAGATAGGTGACCGCGGTGGCCGCGGCGAAGAACCAGAGATTGGGGATTATTGCCGCGAGCATTATGCACGGGAACCCCAGAGCCACCAGGAGCGCGGCGGCCAGCTCCGAACCGCTGCCCACCCGAGCCAAGCGCATGGCTTTCGAAATCACGAAGTACCGCTCCCGAGGGTGCCGACTTTTACCTTACGTGGGGAATGTGAAGGCAGAGCTTCACGAATACGGACCCCTGCGGTACGCACGTGGCGACTGCAGGGGTCCGAATAGTCGATTGTCAAGCAGTATTACACATCGGCCTGTCGGTCCAGGACAGCGGCAAGCGCCTGCTCGAAACCGGACGCCTCGGAGGCGCCCCGCGTCGGGTCCTGCTGGCGCACGTCGATGACATGGCCGGTCATCTCGGAGAGCAGGACGTCGAGCGAGGTCCTGGCGACCGCCTCGGAGGAGAGCAACGTGCCCGCCGGCTCCTCACCGAACGCCTTGGTGCGCATCGGGGTGGCGGTGCGCTCGGGGTTCACGCAGTTCACCCGCACGCCGTCGGCCGCCCACTCGTCCGAGAGCGCCTGGGTGAGGTTCACCATGGCGGCCTTGGTCGACGAGTAGAGGCTGTACTCCGCGCGGCCCCGGGTGTAGCTGCTGGAGGTGTAGAGCAGCAGCTGGCCCTTGGTCTCGGCGAGGTACTTGTACGAGGCGCGGGCGATCTGCACCGGTGCCAGGTAGTTGACGTTCAGCGCTTCCTGGATGGTCGCGTTGTCCGTCTCGGCCAGCTTGCCGATGCGGAGCACGCCGGCGGTGTTGATCACGTAGTCGACCCGGCCGGTGTCGGCGTACGCCTTGGAGAGCGCCTCGTCGATGTGGACCGGGTTCTCCACGTGCGTACCGGTGGTGGAGCGGCCCAGGGCGTAGACGGTGGCGCCGTAGGACTCGGCGAGCGTCGCGATGTCCGCGCCGATGCCGTACGAACCGCCGAAGACGACGAGGGTCTTGCCGCTGAGCAGCTCGCGGTAGGCCGCGTCGTCGGTCGGCTGCGGGACGGCCGTGGAGGCCAGCTGGAAGAGCTTGTCCGCGATGAAGACGTCGACCGGCTGAGTGACCTTCATGTTGTACTCGTCGCCCGCCACGACGTAGATCGGTACGTCCGGGAGGTACTTCAGCACGACCGAGCAGTCGTCGGTCGCCTGGAAGTTCGGGTCGCCCGCGGCGACCTCGTACGCCCGGCGGATCGTGGAGAGCTTGAAGGCCTGCGGCGTCTGGCCCCGGCGCAGCCGGGAACGGTCGGGCACATCGGTGATGAACTCGCCGTCGCCGCCGTGGGTGCGGGTCACGATGATCGTGTCCGCGGACGGGATGGCGACGTCGACCGCCTCGTAGCGGTCGAGGGCGTCGACGCAGTCCTTGATGACGCGCTGCGAGAGCAGCGGGCGCACGGCGTCGTGGAAGAGGACGTTGCGGTCCTCGCCCTCGGCCAGGCCCTCGCCGAGGGCCGCGATGGCGCGCTCGGTGGTCTCGTTGCGCGTGGAGCCGCCCTCGATCACCTTGGTGACCTTGGTGAGCCCCGCCTTGGCGACGATCTTCTCCACGTCGGGCACATAGCCCGGAGCCATCAGCACGATGACGTCGTCGATGGAGTCGGCCTGCTGGAAGATCGACAGTGTGTGCTCGATGACAGCCTTGCCTGCGATCTTCAGCAGCTGCTTGGGAATGGACAGACCCACGCGCTGGCCGGTACCGCCGGCGAGCACGACAGCTGTGGTTCGGGCTTTGACTATGTGCTGAGCAGACACAGACGACCTACCTTGCGAGGGCTGGGAGATACCGCGATGGTTGCACTCTCCGTTACCGTCTCGCAAGGTGGACGTCGGCCACCGCATGCCGTACGGAAACCTTTTGTTGCCTTGCGATCAGGGCGAATACCGGAATTCACGCTTCCCGGCCAGGTGATCGACGCCACACGAGTGAGCGGCATGATTCACCCTTGAGCGGGTTCGGATCCCCCGGACGAATGACGCGGAGAGCGTGCACAACTGCCGGACGGGGCTTGCGGAACAGGCCCGTCCGGCGGCCGGCGCCCGTTCTAGAACGGGTTGAACTCGTCGAACTCGCGCTGTGCCTCGTCGCGTTCCGCCTCGCGGTCGCGGCGGCGCTGCGCCGCCGGGCGCGGTGCTTCGAGCCGGTGGTCCTCGCCACGACGGCCGAGCATCTCCGCGCCCGCCGCCAGGGTCGGCTCCCAGTCGAAGACGACGGCGTTGTCCTCGGCACCGATGGCGACGCCGTCGCCCGCACGGGCACCGGCCTTCGTCAACTCGTCCTCGACACCGAGGCGGTTGAGCCGGTCGGCCAGGTAGCCGACGGCCTCGTCGTTGTTGAAGTCGGTCTGGCGCACCCAGCGTTCCGGCTTCTCGCCGCGCACCCGGTAGATGCCGTCCTCCTCCAGCGTGACGGTGAAGCCCGCGTCGTCGACGGCTTTCGGGCGGATGACGATCCGGGTCGCCACCTCCACCGGCTTGGCCGCGCGCGCCTCGGCGATGATGCCCGCGAGCGCGAAGGAGAGCTCCTTCAGACCGGTGTGGGCGATGGCGGACACCTCGAAAACGCGGTAGCCGCGCTCCTCCAGGTCCGGGCGGATCATGTCGGCGAGGTCCTGGCCGTCCGGGATGTCGACCTTGTTGAGGACGACGATGCGGGGCCGGTCCTCCAGACCGCCGTACTGCTTCAGCTCCTCCTCGATCACGTCGAGGTCGGAGACCGGGTCGCGGTCGGACTCCAGCGTCGCGGTGTCCAGTACGTGCACCAGCACCGAGCAGCGCTCCACGTGCCGCAGGAACTCCAGGCCGAGGCCGCGGCCCTGGCTGGCCCCCGGGATCAGCCCCGGAACGTCGGCGACGGTGTAGACGGTGCTGCCCGCGGTGACCACGCCCAGGTTCGGGACGAGGGTCGTGAAGGGGTAGTCGGCGATCTTCGGCTTGGCCGCCGAAAGGACGGAGATCAGCGAGGACTTGCCGGCGCTCGGGTAGCCGACCAGTGCGACGTCGGCGACGGTCTTGAGCTCCAGCACGATGTCCCGGGCCTCACCGGGCTCGCCGAGCAGCGCGAAGCCGGGGGCCTTGCGCCGGGCGGAGGCCAGCGCGGCGTTGCCGAGGCCGCCGCGGCCGCCCTGCCCGGCGACGAACGTGGTGCCCTGGCCGATCAGATCGGCGAGCACATTGCCGTTCCGGTCGAGCACGACCGTGCCGTCCGGCACCGGCAGGACCAGGTCCTGGCCGTCCTTGCCGGAACGGTGGTCGCCCGCGCCGGGCTGGCCGTTGGTGGCCTTGCGGTGGGGGTGGTGGTGGTAGTCGAGGAGCGTGGTGATCGCCTGGTCGACGACCAGGGTCACATCGCCGCCGCGTCCGCCGTTGCCACCGTCCGGACCGCCGAGCGGCTTGAACTTCTCACGGTGTACGGAGGCACAGCCGTGGCCCCCGTTACCCGCGGCGACATGCAGCTCGACGCGGTCCACGAAGGTGGTCATGGTTGAAACCTCCAGTTACATACGTGCAGAAATATCTCACTCGCGCTGCCCCGCCGGCTCGTGCCGTACCGCCGGGGGACAGCCGTCCCTCATGGGAGAAACACGCGAAAGGCGGACCCGCTTCCCGTACGGGAAGTGAGGTCCGCCTCCGCAGAGACCGCTCGACGAGCGCCGAAAATCAGCCGGCGATCGGAACGATGTTCACGACCTTGCGGCCACGGTGCGTGCCGAACTCGACCGCACCGGCGGCGAGAGCGAACAGCGTGTCGTCGCCGCCACGGCCGACGCCCGTGCCCGGGTGGAAGTGCGTGCCGCGCTGGCGGACCAGGATCTCACCGGCGTTGACGGCCTGACCGCCGAAGCGCTTCACGCCGAGCCGCTGAGCATTGGAATCGCGCCCGTTCCGGGTGGACGATGCGCCCTTCTTGTGTGCCATGTCTCCTCAGTCCCTTACTTCGCAGCCGCGGGGATACCGGTGACCTTGATCGCCGTGTACTGCTGGCGGTGACCCTGGCGACGGCGGTAGCCGGTCTTGTTCTTGTAGCGAAGGATGTCGATCTTCGCGCCCTTGTGGTGGTCCACGACCTCGGCCTGGACCTTGATCCCGGCCAGCACCCACGGGTCGCTGGTCACGGCGTCGCCGTCGACCACGAGCAGGGTCGAGAGCTCGACCGTGTCGCCAACCTTGGCAGTGGAAATCTTGTCAACCTCAACGATGTCACCGACAGCAACCTTGTGCTGGCGGCCACCGCTGCGCACGATGGCGTACACGCGGATCTCTCTCTCGCTCGGAACGAAGTCCCTGATGCCAGCCGCTCACACGGGCCGGGGCCCGAGGTGATCCGAATGGACGAGCGGCCTCTCACCTGTGAAGGGAGGGGGTTGCTCAGGGACAGGCGCATGGAAACACGCCGAAGAGCAAGATTACGGGCCGCCGTCCGGAGGGTCAAACCGGGGTCCTTCCCCGCCGCTCCCCCGTTCATGCGTGGCTGACCCGCCCGTGCTTCCGCCGCCGGGGCGGCCACCGGCTGTGGCGGGCCCACGACGGCCGGTGGGCCACATCCCCGCAGGAGTGTGGCCCACGGCCGTCCTACCGCGCCGTACGTCCGCGGAGGAACCTCCGTGGCCGTACGGGCCGCGCTGTCGCCTACGCCTCGGCGTCGGCCGAGACGGTGGACTTCGACGGCTGCTCAGCGGCGACGGTCTTCTTCGCCGCCTTCTTGGCCGTCGTCTTCTTCGCCGCGGTCTTCTTGGCAGCCGTCTTCTTGGTGGCCGTCTTCTTCGCCGTGGCCGCCTTCTTGGCCGTGGCCTTCTTGGCGGTCTTGCGGACCGCCTTCTTGGCCGCAGCCACCGCCTCGGCCGGCTCCGCCTCGGTCTCGGGCTCGGTCTCGGGCTTCGGCTCGGCCGGGCCGGTCACCACGACGACCTCCGCCCCGTCCGCACCGGCGGGCGAGCCCGCGGGTGCGGTGACCTTGCGGGTCACCCGGCGACGCGCACGCGGCGGGGCGGCCTCAGGGGCCACCTCCTCGGGTGTGGCCTCGGGTGCGGCCTCGACCACGGGCTCCGGCTCGGCGGCCTGCACCGGGACGGCGGGCTCGACCGGGGCGGGCGAGCCCGCCGGGGCGGTCGCCTTCCGGGTCGCCCGACGGCGCGTACGGGCCCGGGGGGCCTCGGCCGCGGGGGCCTCCTCCACCACCGGGGCCGGGGCCTCGTCGGCCGGGGCCTCGGCCACCGGCTCCGGCTCCACGACCGGCTCGGGCTCCGCGACCACGACCGGCTCCGGCTCGACGGCCGGGGCGGCGGCGGGTGCGACAGCGGCCTTCGGGGCGCCGGCCGGGGCCGTTGCCTTACGGGTCGCACGTCGACGGCCACGACCGCGCGTGGCGGCCGCCTCGGCCTCGGCCGGGCTGCTGTACAGCTCCTCGTCCGGGACGAACTCCGGCTCGGGCAGCGCCACCGGTGCGGCCACCTCGGCGGCCACCTCGGCCTCGGTCTCGACCTCTGCCACGGCTTCGGTCCCGGCCACGTGCTCGTGGTCCGCGCCGCCCCGGCCGCGCTTCTTGGCACGCTTGCCGTTGCCGCCGCCACCGATCGAGGTCGGCTGCTCCATGTGCACGATCACGCCGCGCCCGTTGCAGTGGACACATGTCTCGGAGAAGGACTCCAGCAGACCCTGGCCCACCCGCTTGCGGGTCATCTGGACCAGGCCCAGCGAAGTGACCTCGGCGACCTGGTGCTTCGTACGGTCGCGTCCCAGGCACTCCAGCAGGCGCCGCAGCACCAGGTCCCGGTTGGACTCCAGCACCATGTCGATGAAGTCGACGACCACGATGCCGCCGAGGTCGCGCAGCCGCAGCTGGCGCACGATCTCCTCGGCCGCCTCCAGGTTGTTCTTGGTGACGGTCTCTTCGAGGTTGCCGCCCTGACCGGTGAACTTGCCGGTGTTGACGTCGACGACGACCATCGCCTCGGTCTTGTCGATCACCAGCGAGCCGCCGCTCGGCAGATAGACCTTGCGGTCCAGCGCCTTCATCAGCTGCTCGTCGATCCGGTACGTCGCGAAGATGTCGACCTCGGAGGTCCACCGCGACAGGCGGTCCGTCAGGTCGGGCGCCACCTGCGAGACGTAGCCGTGGATGGTCTCCCACGCGTCGTCGCCACTGACGATGACCTTGGAGAAGTCCTCGTTGAAGATGTCGCGGACGACCCGGACGGTCATGTCCGGCTCGCCGTAGAGCAGGGTCGGCGCATTGGAGCTGCCGGTGCTCTTCGACTTCTTCTGGATGTCCTCCCACTGCTGCTGGAGCCGCTCGACGTCGCGGCGCAGCTCGTCCTCGCTCGCGCCCTCCGCGGCGGTACGGACGATGACGCCCGCGTCCTCGGGGACGATCTTCTTGAGGATGGTCTTCAGCCGGGCCCGCTCGGTGTCGGGCAGCTTGCGGCTGATGCCGGTCATCGAGCCCTCGGGCACATAGACCAGGTATCGGCCGGGCAGCGAGACCTGGCTGGTCAGGCGGGCGCCCTTGTGGCCGATCGGGTCCTTGGTCACCTGGACCAGGACCGACTGGCCGGACTTGAGCGCGGTCTCGATACGGCGCGGCCCGTGGGCCATGCCGAGCGCCTCGAAGTTCACCTCACCGGCGTAGAGCACGGCATTGCGGCCCTTGCCGATGTCGACGAAGGCGGCCTCCATGGACGGCAGTACGTTCTGCACCTTGCCCAGGTAGACGTTGCCGACGTAGCTGGTGGCCTGCTCCTTGTTGACGTAGTGCTCGACGAGCACGTTGTCCTCGAGGACGCCGATCTGGGTGCGCTCGCCGTTCTGGCGGACGACCATGACCCGCTCCACGGCCTCGCGGCGGGCCAGGAACTCGGCCTCGGTGATGATCGGGACACGACGGCGGCCCTGCTCACGGCCCTCGCGGCGGCGCTGCTTCTTGGCCTCCATGCGGGTCGAGCCCTTGATGGACTGGACCTCGTCGAAGCCGGTGCCGGGCTCGCGCTCGGCGTCCTTGCGACGGGGCTCGCGGACCTTGACGACCGTGCGCTCCGGGTCGTCCGTGCCGTGCTCGGCCTCGGCGGAGACTTCCCCGCTGCGACGACGGCGACGACGACGGCGACGGCTGCTGCTCGATCCGGCGGCGGCCGCCTCGTGCTCCTCGTCCTCCTCCTCGGACTCCTGAGCACGTTCCTGCTCGTCCTCGGCGTGGTCGGCGGCGGCCTCGTCGGCGTGCTGCTCCGCGGCCTCCTCGCCCTCGCTGACCTCGCCACGACGGCGGCGACGGCCTCCGCGACGGCGACGGCGCGAGGGCCGGTCCCCGTACTCGTCCGTCTCGTCGCCCTCGTGCTCGGCCTCGCCCTCGTGCTCCGGCTCGGCCTCCTCCTCGGCCTGCTCCTCCACCACGGCGGCGGCCTGCTCGGGCTCGGCGGCCTCACCGCGACGGCGGCGACGACGGCGCGAACCGGCCTGCGGCGCGGCCTCGGCGGCCGGGGCCTCGACGGTGGCCGTCGGCTCCTCGACCGTCTCGGCCTCTTCCTCGACCTCTTCGTAGCGCGACGCCGCAGCGGCGGCGGCCGCGGTCTCCGGGGTCTGGAACATCGGCTCGGCGAAGACCGGCGCCTGGAACACGGCCACGGCGGGGCGCGCGGAGCGACGGCTCTTGCGGACGGGCTCCTCGGCCTGAGCGGTGAACTCCGGCCGGCCCGCGGCGGCGGTGACCCGGCGACGCTGACGGCCGCGCGGTGCGGCGTCCTCGGCCTCGGCCGGCTCGATGGTCTCGGCGGCGGGCTCCTCGGCGACGGCCGGCGCCTCCTCGACGATCTCCACGGCTTCGGCGGCCTTCGGCGCACCCGCCGGCGACGTCGCCTTGCGAACCGCACGACGACGGCCGCGCGGGGCCTCGACGACCTCGACGGGCTCGACGACCTCTTCCTCGGTGACCTCTTCCTCCGCGGCCACGACGGGCTCTGCGGTTTCCGCGATCGGGGCGGGCGCTTCGGCGGGCTGCGGCGCACCGGCCGGGGCAGACGCCCGGCGCCGGGCGCGGCCGCGCGGCGCGGCGGGCTCGGGCTCCACGACCTCGGCAACCGGCTCGGGTTCGGCCGGTGCTTCCTCGACGATCTCCACGGCTTCGGCGGCCTTGGGCGCACCGGCCGGGGACGTCGCCTTGCGGACCGCACGACGACGCGGACGCGCGGGCGCCGCCTCCACCGTCTCGGCCTCGGGCTCGGCGACCGGGGCGGCGGCCTCGGTGGCCTCGCCGGCCTTGGGCGCACCGGCCGGGGACGTCGCCTTGCGGACCGCACGACGACGCGGACGCGCGGGGGCCGCCTCCGCCGGCGCCTCGGCCACGGGCTCGGCGACCGCGGCGGGCTCCACCGCTTCGGCTGCTTCGGCGGCCTTCGGCGCACCGGCCGGGGACGTCGCCTTGCGGACCGCACGACGACGCGGACGCGCGGGCGGCGCGGCTTCCTGCGACGCGGCGCTTCCGGCGTCGGCGGTGGTGCTGTCGGACACTGCGGCGTCAACGGCCGGCGCGGCCGCTTCGGCGGCTGCGCCCTGGGCCTCCGTCACCGGCGGACCGGCCGGGCGGGACGCGGCGCGGCGCCTGCGGCGCGGCGGCAGCTTGTCGCCGGGTGCGTTGTTCTCTTCGGCGTTCCCGGTCGTGCCGGGCTCGTTGGACTGGGGCATGCGGGCGGTTCTCCCGTCAGGCTCCCGGGCGCCGCGTCTGGTTCCGGTCCGGCACGGTCCGCGCGATGTACGCGGCTCCGCCGTCCGGGGCGCGGGCGCCGCACGGGAGCTCAATGTCTGGCTCGCCGGTTCCGTACGCGATGTGCGTACGGCCTGGCGAAAGTCTTATGGGTCATCGCGCGGCCCGAACCGGATGGCTCCCGAGTCGGAGGCCGCGCTGCAACGACCGCCTTACGCGGTACCTGCACCTTCCGGCGCCGTCGCGACGGCGGTCCCGGTGGCCGTGGGTGGAGCGGCCGGGGCTGCCTCGCGGTCGGGCGCGAGCGGGTCGGTCACCGTGCCGGACTCCTCGTCGAAGAGCCCCTGCGCCAGCCTGGTCACCGCTGCGGGGACCGGCGGCGCCAGGTCGGCCACAACGCGGAGACCGGACAGGACGTCGTCAGGTCGCACGGCAGGTGTCACGTGCCGAACAACCAGCCGCAGTATCGCACAGGGCTTGTCCTCGGGCCTATCAGCCTGTGGATCAAGAGCCTGCAGGTCGACGACGGCGGCGCGGGCGTCGAAGGTGCGCATGCCGTTCTTCGCACGGCGCTGGACCTCGACGGTCTCCGCCTTGTTGAAGGCGGCCACGGCCTCGGCCGCGTCCGCCTCGGTGACACCGTCGAGACGCAGCTCCCAGACGGAGGCGGTCAGCCGTTCGGCGAGACCCGAGGTACGGGCCTCCACGGCGTCGGTGATGTCGAGGCCGTCCGGCAGCGAGTCGTTGAGCAGCTCCCGCAGCACGGCCGGATCTCGGGCCTCGGTGAGGGCGATCTCCAGGAACTCGGCCTCACTGCCCGTGCCGGTCGGGGCGGCGTTGGCGTACGACACCTTCGGGTGCGGGGTGAAGCCGGCCGAGTAGGCCATGGGCACCTCGGAGCGGCGCAGTGCCCGCTCGAAGGCGCGCTGGAAGTCACGGTGACTGGTGAACCGGAGGCGGCCGCGCTTGGTGTAGCGCAGTCGGATGCGCTGCACCGCCGGTGCGGGCGGCGGGCCTTCGGGCTGTCGCTTGCCCAGTGGTTCTTCTCCTCGGTGCGGGGCGGACGCGGTGGGGCGCCGCCCTCGAAATGCGGGTGGCCCGGGGTGTCCGGTCCGGCTCACCCCCGCTCGGCGTTTTTCACTCCGGGCGGGGAGATCTCTGGTTCGGGCGCCGCGCTGGGCACAGTCGTTGTACTACCCAGACTACGCGCAAGGGGCCCCTTCGGTTCCCTGGGCTCGGGCTGCGGCGCCCCGCCGACCAGGGCCCGCCAGGCATCGTGGCGTGCCCGGCGTACGGTCTCGCGCGCCGAGCGCAGCGCCGACCGGGCCGCGCGGCCCGCCTCGACGGCTCCCCTTCTGGCCGCCGCCCAGATCCGGTCGCGCAGGAAATGCCCCACCGGTGTGCAGACCGTGCGGTAGCCCCAGGCCACCGGAGCCCCGACCAGATTCCATGCCAGCCGGACGACGGCCCGGCCGACGGCCCGCGAGATGTACCCCGCGACCCGCCAGGCGACGCCGAAGGCGGCGGCGATCTCCCGGCCGACCGGGGCCAGGACCCGCCGGTACAGCGATCGGAGCGGCGCGACCACCAGGGTCGCGACAAGCCACCCCACCGCCGCCCACAGACCGGCCCCGACGGCCGCGATCCCGCGCGCCAGCCTGTCGAGCAGCCGGGCTACGCCGTGGCCGAACGGGGTCAGCACCTCCCGGTACAGCCACCCCAGCGGCCGTACGACGAGGTGGTCGGCAAGCCAGGCGGCGGCGAGCGCGAGGGGCACCAGGACGTACCGCCACAGTCCGGTCACCGGCCGTACGAAGGCCGCCGTGAGAACCCGGCCGACGGCTGTACGGATCCCGCGTCCGGCAGGCACGAGCAGTTCCCGGTACACCCACCGCAGCCCGTGCCCGAGCGGGGTGAGTACCGCCCCGTACAGCCACACCACCGGCACCGCCAGCCCGTACCGGACCCCCGGCACCAGCACGTACCGCCACAACGCGGCCCACGGCCACACGAAGACCGCTGCGGCCAGCCACCGCAGCGCATGGCCGAGCGGGGTGAGCACCGACTCGTACAGCCAGCCGGCGGGGGCCACCACCAGGGTCCCGGACAGCCAGGACAGGCCACGCCCCAGCGGACGCAACAGGCTCCGCTCGACGGCACGGCCCGCCACCACCAGGGCGTCTTGGACCATCCGCACAGGCAGCACGACGACCAGGACCACGATCCGTACCGGAATCCGGATCGACGTGGTGAGACAGCCCTCGCCGGCTTCGTACCGCGCGGGGACCTGGTGCTTGCCGTAGTCCATGCCGTACATGACGCGAGGGCCCGGTCCGCAGTTTCCCGGACCGGGCCCTAGTTTCCCGGACCGGGCCCTCGTCACCGAGCCGTCACCAGTGGGACGTGCTCGCGGGCGGCTACTTCACGACCGACAGCGGCAGCAGCTTCCTGCCGGTCGGGCCGATCTGGATGCTGGTGTCCATCTGCGGGCAGACGCCGCAGTCGAAGCACGGGGTCCAGCGGCAGTCCTCGACCTCGGTCTCGTCGAGCGAGTCCTGCCAGTCCTCCCAGAGCCAGTCCTTGTCGAGGCCGGAGTCCAGGTGGTCCCAGGGCAGGACCTCCTCGTAGGAGCGCTCGCGGGTGGTGTACCAGTCGACGTCCACGCCGTACTCGGGCAGCGTCTTCTCGGCGGCGGTCATCCAGCGGTCGTAGCTGAAGTGTTCGCGCCAGCCGTCGAAGCGGCCGCCGGACTCGTAGACCTCGCGGATGACGGAGCCGACGCGGCGGTCGCCGCGCGAGAGGAGGCCCTCGACGATGCCGGGCTTGCCGTCGTGGTAGCGGAAGCCGATGGAGCGGCCGTACTTCTTGTCGCCACGGATCTTGTCGCGGAGCTTGGTGAGCCGGGCGTCGGTCTCCTCGGCGCTCAGCTGCGGGGCCCACTGGAAGGGCGTGTGCGGCTTGGGCACGAAGCCGCCGATGGAGACGGTGCAGCGGATGTCGTTCTGCCCGGAGACCTCGCGGCCCTTGGCGATCACGTTGACCGCCATGTCGCCGATCTGGAGGACGTCCTCGTCCGTCTCGGTGGGCAGGCCGCACATGAAGTACAGCTTCACCTGGCGCCAGCCGTTGCCGTACGCGGTGGCGACGGTACGGATGAGGTCCTCTTCCGAGACCATCTTGTTGATGACCTTGCGCATCCGCTCGGAGCCGCCCTCGGGGGCGAAGGTGAGACCGGAGCGGCGGCCGTTGCGGGTCAGCTCGTTGGCCAGGTCCACGTTGAAAGCGTCGACGCGGGTGGACGGCAGCGAGAGGCCGATCTTGTCCTCGGTGTACCGGTCCGCGAGGCCCTTGGCGATCTCGCCGATCTCGGTGTGGTCCGCGGAGGAGAGCGAGAGCAGGCCGACCTCCTCGAAGCCGGTCGCCTTGAGGCCCTTGTCGACCATCTCGCCGATGCCGGTGATGCTTCGCTCCCGCACGGGGCGCGTGATCATGCCGGCCTGGCAGAAACGGCAGCCGCGGGTGCAGCCGCGGAAGATCTCGACGGACATCCGCTCGTGGACGGTCTCGGCGAGCGGGACGAGGGGCTGCTTCGGGTACGGCCACTCGTCGAGGTCCATCACGGTGTGCTTGGACACCCGCCACGGCACGCCCGACCTGTTGGGCACGACACGGCCGATGCGGCCGTCCGGGAGGTACTCGACGTCGTAGAAGCCCGGGACGTACACGCCGCCGGTCTTCGCGAGGCGGAAGAGCACCTCCTCGCGGCCGCCGGGGCGTCCCTCGGCCTTCCAGGCGCGGATGATCTCGGTGATCTCCAGGACGGCCTGCTCGCCGTCGCCGATGACCGCGCAGTCGATGAACTCGGCGATCGGCTCGGGGTTGAACGCGGCGTGGCCGCCGGCCAGCACGATCGGGTCGTCGACGGTGCGGTCCGCGGCGTTCAGCGGGATGCCCGCGAGGTCCAGGGCGGCGAGCATGTTGGTGTAGCCGAGCTCGGTGGAGAAGCTCAGCCCGAAGACGTCGAACGCCTTGACCGGGCGGTGGCTGTCCACGGTGAACTGCGGGACCTTGTGCTCACGCATCAGCTCTTCGAGGTCCGGCCACACGCTGTAGGTGCGCTCGGCGAGGACGCCCTGGCGCTCGTTGAGTACCTCGTAGAGGATCATGACGCCCTGGTTGGGGAGCCCGACCTCGTACGCGTCCGGGTACATCAGTGCCCAGCGGACGTCGCATTCGTCCCACGGCTTGACGGTGGAGTTCAGTTCACCGCCGACGTACTGGATGGGCTTCTGCACATGCGGGAGCAGAGCTTCGAGCTGTGGGAAGACCGAATCGACAGACATCGCGAACTTTCGAGAGCCGGCAGGGGTGACCATCAAGCGTACCCCGATGCTCAGCCTCCCAGCGCCGCCCGCAGTCCGGCCCGCGACGCCCTCTCCCACACCTGAGGCAGCTCCTGCTCGCGGGCCGCGGCGGCCGCCTCCTCCCTCCCGTACAGCAGTCCCCAGGTGAAGGCCGACTCCCCCGCCGCGTGCGCCTGGACGGCCAGGGCGCGCAGCGCCTCGCGGGCCACCACGCTGTCCTGGTGGTCGCCGAGAAGGCTCTGGACGGCCTTCATCCGTTTGGCGAAGCGCTTGGCGGGCTTGCCGAGCGCGGGCCGGGCCGCCTCCGCCGCGTACCGGGCACGTTTGGCGGCCTTGCGGGCCTCGTGGAGGGCCACGTCCCGGTCGTGGCCGGGCGGCAGCTCCAGTGCGTGGCCGACCCGGGCCGCGAGGCGCCGGTACTCCTTCAGCACGGCCCGGGGCAGCGCCCTCCCGGGGGCACGGGAGGCGGCGGGCAGCAGGGGCGGGGCGGCGAGCAGGGCGTCGAGGCTCTCCAGGAGTGCCAGGTACCGCTTGCCGTCGAGCACGGCCACGGTGCGGCGGCGGGAGCCGTTGCCCTGGGCCACCGACCGGATCCGGAGCCGGCCGCGGACCGGACCGAGGACCAGGGTGCGGGGCAGGCCGTCGAGGTGGGCGAGCAGCCGGGCGTCGAGCACCTCCTGGTCGCGGTCGATGCCGAGTTCGGCGGCCAGCCACTTCAGCTCGTCGCCGACCGGGTCGGTGACCTCGCGGTCGAGGATCTTCCGGTACGTCCGCAGCGCGCTGCGCAGCCTGCGGGTGGCGACTCGCATCTGGTGCACGGAGTCGGGCAGGTCACGGCGCACGGCGGGGTCGAGGGCGACGATCGCCTCGGCCTGGTCACGGATGTAAGCGAGGACGTGATCGCCCGCGGTGGACCGCCGGGTCCGGCCCTCGGGGCTCTGCTTCCGGCGTGCGGGGCTCTCCTTGCGGCCCTCGGCGGGGCTCTTGCTCGGCTCGGGCGCCGTCTCGGCGAGCGCCCTGGCCAGTTTGGACGGTGACGCCGACGGGCGGACCCCGGCCTTGCGCAGCCGGCCCTCCACGGCGTCGAGGAAGGCGGGGTCGCCGTCATCGGCGAGCTCGGCCTCGATCTCGGTCCAGGCGGCCGTGCCGGCGCCGCCGGTCAGCCGTTCGGCCCGCACCCGGTCGACGCTGACCTCGGCGAGCAGGGCGCCGTCGGCGTCGAGCAGATGGTGGACGTCGCGGGCGGAGAACAGTCGGACGACGGGGACGAGGCCGCGGTCGCGGACCCGGGAGCGCAGCAGCCCCGCGAAGGAGCTCGGCAGGGTGTCGGAGAGCGGTTCCTGCAGCTCGTCCCGGATGCCGGAGGCGACGGGGAACTTGAGGTGCCAGCCGGCGTCGCTCCCGCCGGTGCGGCGGCGCAGGGTGAGGGAGTCCGCCGCGAGCCGCAGGTCCTCGGTGTCGTAATAGACGGCGTCCAGCTCGCTGACGCCCCGGGGGACGACGGCCGAGACCCCGGCCACCCGGCTCAGGTCCGGGAGCCGGGTTTCCGTGGTGGCTTCGTACTTCCGCTCGATCTCACGCTTCGAGTCCGCCATGACCCGAATCTAGACGTGTTGTACGCGAATGGGCAGTGCTCACGCACCGGCTCAGGCGCTTATCGGCCGCTGCACCCTGATCGACTGGAGCAGCCCGACCGCCACCCAGACGGCGAACATCGAGGACCCTCCGTACGAAACGAACGGCAGCGGCAGTCCGGCCACCGGCATGATGCCGAGCGTCATCCCGATGTTCTCGAAGGACTGGAAGGCGAACCAGGCGATGATTCCGGCGGCGACGATCGTGCCGTACAGCTCGGTCGTCTCGCGGGCGATCCGGCAGGCCCGCCACAGCACGACTCCGAGCAGGACGAGGATCAGCCCTGCGCCGAGGAAGCCGAGCTCCTCGCCCGCGACGGTGAAGACGAAGTCGGTCTGCTGCTCGGGGACGAACTGGCCGGTGGTCTGGGTGCCCTGGAAGAGGCCGGTTCCGGTGAGGCCGCCGGAGCCGATCGCGATGCGGGCCTGGTTGGTGTTGTAGCCGACGCCCGCCGGGTCGAGCGCCGGGTTGGCGAAGGCGGCGAAGCGGGCGATCTGGTACTCGTCGAGCAGGCCGAGCTGCCAGATCGCGATGGCGCCGGCCACGCCCGCGCCGAGCAGTCCGGCGATCCAGCGGTTCGACGCGCCGGAGGCGAGGAGCACCCCGAGCACGATGACGACCATGACCATCACGGATCCGAGGTCCGGCATTCCCATGACGACGGCCATCGGGACGGCCGCCAGACCGAGGGCCTTGGCTACGGTCCGGTGGTCGGGATGGAGCTGGTCGCCCGCGTCGACGCGCTCGGCGAGCAGCATCGCCATGATCAGGATGATGGTGATCTTGGTGAACTCGGACGGCTGGAGCGAGAAGCCGCCGCCGATGATGATCCAGGCATGGGCGCCGTTGACGGTGGCGCCGAGCGGGGTGAGCACCGCGAGCACCAGGAGCACCGAGACGCCGTAGAGGATCGGGACGGCGCCGCGCAGGGTGCGGTGGCCGAGCCAGATCGTGCCGACCATCAGGGCGAAGCCGATGCCGCTGTTGAGGGCGTGCCGGAAGAGGAAGTAGTACGGGTCGCCGTGGGTGAGCGAGTCACGTCCCCGGGTCGCCGACCAGACCAGCAGCGAGCCGATGAAGGAGAGCGCGATCGCGGACCCGAGCAGCGGCCAGTCGAGTCTGCGTACGAGGGAATCGCGGGCGGTGAGTTTGCCCCAGGCGGAGCGCTCGGGGCCGTACCCCTGGACGGAGAAGCCGGCCATCAGTCGCGCCTCCCCAGCACCGCGGCGAGGGTCTGTTCCTCCGGGGTCTTCTGCGAGGCCGGGTTGTAGGGCTTGATCTCCGGGGCGTCGATCGAGCCGTCCGGCTGGATCTTCGGCAGGGACTTCTGCGGGGTGGGCAGCAGCGCCTTCTTCAGATCCTGCTTGCCGGAGTCGTCGAGACCGTAGAGGGCGTCGTAGATGTTGCGCACGGCGGGCCCGGAGGCACCGGAGCCCGTACCGCCCTGGGAGATCGTCATGACGATCGAGTAGTCCTTGGTGTACGTGGCGAACCAGGAGGTCGTCTGCTTGCCGTAGACCTCGGCGGTACCCGTCTTGGCGTGCATCGGGATCTTGTCCTGCGGCCAGCCGCCGAATCGCCAGGCGGCCGAACCACGGGTCGCGACTCCCGCGAGGGCTTCGTCTATCTCGTTGCGGGTCTTGCGCGTGAAGGGCAGCTTGCCGTGCGACTTGGGCTTGATCTCCTCGACGCTCCTGCCGTCGCCGCTGACGATCGCCTTGCCGACGGTGGGGTCGTAGAGCGTGCCGCCGTTGGAGATCGCGGCGTAGATGGTGGCCATCTGGATCGGGGTGACGAGCGTGTCGCCCTGGCCGATCGAGTAGTTGACGGAGTCACCGGCGCGCATCTTGTCGCCTTCGAGGCAGTTCTCGTACGCGATCTGCTCGACGTACGTGCCGCCCTTCTTGCCCTGCTTGCACCAGGCGTCCTTGTTCGCGTCGTAGAAGTCCTGCTTCCACTTGCGGTCGGGGACCCGGCCGCTGACCTCGTTGGGGAGGTCGATGCCGGTCTCCTTGCCGAGGCCGAACTGGTGGGCGGTCCTGTAGAACCAGTCCTTGGCGTTCTTCTTGGGGTTCATCCCGCCGTCCTTCAGCCACTCCTTGTGCGCGATGCCGTAGTAGACGGTGTCGCAGGAGACTTCGAGGGCCCGGCCGATGGTGATGTCGCCGTAGCCCTGGGACTCGAAGTTCTTGAAGGTCTGCCCGCCGACGTTGTACGAGCTGGGGCAGGGGTAGTGGCCGTCGAAGGGGTATCCGGCGTTGACCGCGGCGGTCGAGGAGATGACCTTGAAGATCGAGCCGGGGGCGGCCTGGCCCTGGATGGCCCGGTTCAGCAGCGGGAAGTTGGACTTCTTGCCGGTGAGTTTGGCGTAGTCCTTGGCGGAGATGCCGCCGACCCAGGAGTTGGGGTCGTAGTTCGGCAGGGAGGCCATCGCGACGACGCGGCCGGTCTTGGCCTCCATGACGACGACGGCGCCGGAGTCGGCCTTGTAGTTCTCCCCGGTGTTCTTGTCGAACGCCTGACGGGCCGTCTTCATGGCCTCGTTGAGCTCGTACTCGGCGACGGCCTGGACCCGGGCGTCGATGGAGGTGACGACGCTGGAGCCGGGCTCCGCCTTGTCGTTCTTCGCCTCGCCGATGACCCGGCCGAGGTTGTCGACCTCGTAGCGGGTGACGCCGGCCTTGCCGCGCAGCTCCTTGTCGTAGGTGCGCTCCAGGCCGGAGCGGCCGACCTGGTCGGAACGGAGGTACGGCGAGTCGGTGTCCTGGGCCTTGGTGATCTCCTCGTCGGTCACCGGCGAGAGGTAGCCGAGGACCTGCGCGGTGTTGGCCTTGCCGGGCGCTGCGTACCGGCGTACGGCGGTGGGTTCGGCGGTGATGCCGGGGAAGTCCTCGGCGCGTTCGCGGATCTGGAGGGCCTGCTGGGTGGTGGCCTCGTCGGTGACCGGGATCGGCTGGTACGGCGAGCCGTTCCAGCAGGGCTGCGGGGTCTTCGAGTCGCAGAGCCGGACCTTGTCGAGGACCTCCTTGGGCTTCATGTCCAGGACACCGGCGAGCCGGGTCAGGACGCTCTTGCCGTCGTCCTCCATCTTCATCAGCTCGGTGCGGCTGGCGGAGACCACCAGCCGGGTCTCGTTGTCGGCGAGGGGCACGCCGCGCGCGTCGAGGATGGAGCCGCGGACGGCGGGCTGGACGACCTGCTGGACGTGGTTGTTCTTCGCCTCGTCGCTGTACTCCTGGCCGTTGCGGATCTGGAGGTACCAGAGGCGCCCGCCGAGGGTGAGCAGCAGGGAGAAGACGAGGACCTGGATGACGACGAGCCGGATCTGGACGCGTTGGGTCCGACCGGTCTCGGGGATGTTGCTCACGGGGCGCCCCCGGTGGTGGTCGGGCCGGAGGGGTGCGAGGGGTCCTGGCTGCGGTGCGGCCTCACAGTCGCTTGACCCCCTTGATGCGTCCGGCTCGGGCCGCGCGACTGCGGGCGGCCTTGACGCGCAGTCCGCCGCGCTGGCTGCCGATCCGCAGGCCGGTGCCGGAGGCGAGCCAGCCCGCGGCCACGTCCCCGCCGCCGGAGGTCTCGGCGAGCGGGTCGTTCACCGTGCGTCTGGCGACAGCCATGACCAGCGGTACGACGAAGGGGGCCAGGAGCAGGTCGTAGACGGCGGCGGTGAACAGCAGGCTGCCGAGGCCGACATGACGGGCCGCCGTGTCCCCGACGAGCGCGCCGACCAGCGCGTACAGCAGGGTCGAGCCGATCGCCGCGGCGACCACCCCGATCATCGGGACCATCGCCGACTTCAGCTGGCCGTTCTCCGGCTTCAGCAGCCCCGCGAGGTAGCCGATGACGCAGAGGACCAGCGCGTAGCGTCCGGCCGCGTGGTCGGCGGGCGGTGCCAGGTCGGCGAGGAGCCCCGCGCCGAAACCGATGAGGGCGCCGCTGACGTGCCCGTACACGAAGGCGAGAGCGAGGACGACGAGGAGCAGCAGGTCGGGCACGGCGCCCGGGAGCTGGAGGCGGGCGAGCACGGAGACCTGGACGACGAGGGCGACGACGACCAGGACGACGGAGAGCAGAATCCGGTTCAAACGCATGGGAATCAGCTCTACCTCTGCTCGTTGACCGCGGAGTCGGCGTTCGAAGTGCCGTTCGGGTCCGGGCTGTTGCTGGGGTCCGGACTCTCGTGGATGTTCCCGACGACGTTTCCTTCGGTGTCGACGATGTCGCCGTTGGGCGAGATCGTGACGGTGACGGTGGGCGTGGGCTTCGGCTTGGCGGGCTTGGCCGGCTGCTTCGGCAGGACCATGTCACGGGGGTCCTCGCGCGGGGCCTGGACCACGACGCCGACGATGTCGAGCTTGGTGAAGCCGACGTACGGACGGACGTAGACGGTACGGGTCAGGCCGCCGCCGGACGGGTCGACCCGGACGACCTCGCCGACCGGGACGCCGGGCACGAAGGGCTTGTCCTTGCTGGAGCCGAAGGTGACGAGCCGGTCGCCCTTCTTCACCTTGGCCTTGCCGTTGAGGAACTGGACCGAGAGCGGCCGCGTCCCCTGACCGGTGGCGAAGCCCAGCTCGTCGGTCTTCTCCATCCGGGTGCCGACGGTGAAGTCGGGGTCGTTGGCGAGGAGCACCGTGGAGGTGTCCGGGCCGACGGTGGTGACCCGGCCGACCAGGCCGTCACCGTTGATGACGGTCATGTCGCGCTTGATCCCGTCGTGGGAACCCGCGTCGATGGTGACCGTCCAGGAGAAGCCCTGGGCCGCTCCTATGGCGATGACCTCGGCGCCCTTGATGCCGTACTGTCCGGCGGCCGACTTCTTCAGCATCCGGTCGAGCTCACGGACCCGGTTGCGGTTGCGGTCGTCGCTGCCGAGCTTCGTCTTGAGCGCGGCGTTCTGCTGTTCCAGCTGGGCGATCCGGTTGTGCCGTGTCCCGGAGTCGCGTACCGCCCCTATGGCGTTGCCCACCGGGTCGACGGCTGCCGCGACGCCATTCTCCACCGGCCCGAAGGCCGCTGCGGCGGCCCGCCGGGCGCCGTCCACCGGTGACTCCTCGCCCCCGCGGATGTCCACCGTGATCAATGCGAACGCGATGGCGATCAGCAGCACCAGGAGCAGCCGGCTCTCTCGTGTGTCCCTCACGTGCGGCGGCCGTGCCTTCCTCGTCGGAATGTTCGTGCCTGTATATCAACGATCGGCCGTACGGAGCGGCAGTGTCCCGTACAGCAGACCGCAGTGTTGTCCACCCACGGGGCTGTTCACCCGTGGGGTCGTTCACCTGCGGGGCTGTGCGTCCAGTACCTGCTGGAGCGCCTCGAACTCCTCGACGCACTTGCCGGATCCCAGCGCCACCGAGTCCAGCGGGTCCTCCGCGATGTGGATCGGCATGCCGGTCTCGCGGCGCAGCCGCTCGTCCAGTCCGCGCAGCAGCGCGCCGCCGCCGGTCAGGACGATGCCGCGGTCCATGACGTCACCGGAGAGCTCCGGCGGGCATTTGTCGAGCGTGGTCTTCACGGCGTCGACGATCGCGTTGACCGGCTCCTCGATGGCCTTGCGGACCTCGGCGGCCGCGATGACCACGGTCTTGGGCAGTCCGGAGACGAGGTCGCGGCCGCGGATCTCGGTGTGCTCGTCCTTGTCCATGTCGTACGCTGAACCGATCGTGATCTTGATCTGTTCGGCGGTGCGCTCACCGAGAAGGAGCGAGTACTCCTTCTTGACGTGCTGGATGATCGCGTTGTCCAGCTCGTCACCGGCGACCCGGATCGACTGGGCAGTGACGATTCCGCCGAGCGAGATGACCGCGACCTCCGTGGTGCCGCCACCGATGTCGACGACCATGTTGCCGGTGGCCTCGTGGACCGGCAGTCCGGAGCCGATGGCCGCCGCCATGGGCTCCTCGATGATGTGCACCTGGCGCGCGCCGGCCTGCGTCGACGCCTCGATCACGGCGCGTCGCTCGACCCCGGTGATGCCGGAGGGCACACAGACGACGACCCGCGGGCGGGCCAGGTAGCGACGCTTGTGGATCTTCAGGATGAAGTAGCGGAGCATCCGCTCGGTGATCTCGAAGTCGGCGATCACGCCGTCCTTCAGCGGCCGTACGGCAACGATGTTGCCCGGTGTACGCCCGATCATCTTCTTGGCCTCGGAGCCGACCGCCAGGATGCCGCCGGTGTTGGTGTTGATGGCCACGACGGACGGCTCGTTCAGAACGATGCCGCGCCCCCTGACGTACACCAGCGTGTTGGCAGTCCCGAGGTCGATAGCCATGTCACGGCCGATGAACGACATTGAGTTCCCCTTGTTCCCCATGAGGATGCGTCGGGCCTTCCGAGAAAGCGATATGGCTTGTTCTGGTCGGCGAGGTGAGCGCGGCGGGCGTGGAAGATTCCATCGTAGTGCCGCAGTGACGGAGACCGCGCGAGGGTCCTTCGCCATTGTGGGCGGAACGGGTGGCCGCTCCACTCATGGTGACGTTATGTCGGAGGGATGCGTTCCCGCGATCCCGGACCCTATACCGAAGGGCGACCGAATTAATTCGGTCGCCCCGGGGCTGAGCGCTGTTCGGCTGATCGGGATCAGGCGATTCCGGGGAAGAAAAGCTTCAGTTCCCGCTCCGCGGACTCCTCGGAATCCGAGGCGTGAATGAGGTTCTCCCGGGTGATCGTGCCGAAGTCACCACGGATGGAGCCGGGCGCGGCGGCGATCGGGTCGGTGGGGCCGGCCAGCGTACGGATGCCCTCGATGACCCGCTCGCCCTCGGCGACCAGCGCGACGATCGGGCCCGACTGCATGAACTCGACGAGCGGCTCGTAGAACGGGCGGCCGACGTGCTCGGCGTAGTGCTGCTCCAGCGTGGCGCGGTCCAGGGTGCGCAGCTCCAGTGCGGTGATCCGCCAGCCGGCCTTGCGCTCGATCCGCCCGACGATCTCGCCGACCAGTCCGCGCCGGACAGCGTCGGGCTTGAGGAGAACGAGGGTTCGCTGGGTCATGGTGTGCTGCTCCTTGCAGGCAGGCGGGTGCGGTGAACCGAGGCTACAGGGGTACGGAGCCGGGCCGGCGGCCGGGTTTGGCCGAGAGGTGCCGGGTCAGCCACCGGCCGGGCCCGGAGCGTGTCCGCGGGGTCCCGCCCGGCCCGCGCTATGCCGCTTCCTGCGCCGCCGCCCAGCGGGCCTTCGCCTCGTCGATCTTCCGGCCGTAGTGCACCGAGGCCCACCACAGGCCGGCGAAGACCACGCCGAGGATGAACATCATCGGGACGACGAAGCCGCTCAGCACCAGGGCGACCTGGAGCACCCAGCCGAGCTGTACACCGCCCGGTCGGGTGATCATCCCGCAGAGCAGCACGGAGAGCGCCATCCCTGTGCCGCAGACCGTCCAGACCATGGCATCGGTCAGGTCGTCGGATTTCATCGCGACGAGCCCGGCGAAGCCGATCACGAAGAATTCGCCGATCAGTGTGGATGCACAGAGCGTACGCATGAGGTCAGCGCCTTCCCAGAAGCAGCCGGGCCTCGCCGACCGTGATCACGGAACCGGTCACCAGAACACCGGCGCCCGCGTATTCGTCCTCCTCCTCGGCGAGGGTGATCGCCGCCTCCAGGGCGTCGTCCAGGCGCGGCTCCACCTGGACGCGGTCCTCGCCGAAGACCTCGACCGCGAGGGCGGCGAGCTCGTCGACGTCCATCGCGCGGCCGCTGGAGTTCTGGGTGACGACGACCTCGGCGAAAATCGGCTCGAAGGCTTCGAGGAGCCCCTTGACGTCCTTGTCGGAGCTGGTGCCGACCACGCCGATCAGCCGGGAGAAGCCGAAGGCCTCGGAGAGCCCGTCGGCGGTGGCGCGGGCGCCCGCCGGGTTGTGCGCCGCGTCCAGGACGACGGTGGGGCTGGAGCGGACGACTTCGAGACGGCCCGGGGAGATCACCGAGGCGAAGGCCTGGCGGACCGTGTCGGCATCGAGCGAGCCCGGCTGCTCGGCGCCGATCCCGAAGAAGGCCTCCACCGCGGAGAGCGCCACCGCGGCGTTGTGCGCCTGGTGGGCGCCGTAGAGCGGGAGGAAGATCTCCTCGTACTCGCCACCGAGGCCGCGCAGCGTCAGCAGCTGGCCGCCGACGGCGATCTCGCGCGAGACGACGCCGAACTCCATGCCCTCGCGGGCCACCGTGGCATCGGCCTCGACGGCCTTCTTCAGCATCACCTGCGCGGCGTCCACCGGCTGCTGGGCGAGGATGACCGTGGCGCCCTGCTTGATGATCCCGGCCTTCTCGCCGGCGATCTCGGCGGGCGTGGCACCCAGCCGGTCGGTGTGGTCCAGCGAGATGGGGGTGACGACGGCGACCGAGGCGTCGATGACGTTCGTCGCGTCCCAGCTGCCGCCCATGCCGACCTCGACGACGGCGACGTCGACCGGCGCGTCCGCGAAGGCCGCGTAGGCCATGCCCGTCAGCACCTCGAAGAAGGAGAGCCGGTACGGCTGCTGGGTGTCGACCATCTCCACGTACGGCTTGATGTCCTGGTACGCCTCGATGAACCGCTCGGGGTCGATCGGGGAGCCGTCCAGGCTGATCCGCTCGGTGATCGACTGGACGTGCGGCGAGGTGTAGCGGCCGGTACGCAGGTCGAAAGCGCCGAGCAGCGCCTCGATCATGCGGGCCGTGCTCGTCTTGCCGTTGGTCCCGGTGATGTGGATCGAGGGGTACGCGCGCTGCGGCTCGCCGAGCACGTCCATCAGCGCGGCGATGCGCGTGACGGAGGGCTCCAGCTTGGTCTCGCCCCAGCGTCCGGCGAGCTCCTGCTCCACGGCGCGCAGCGCCTTGTCCACCTCGGGATCGGCGGGGCGGGCCGGAACCTCTTCGCCCTGCGGCGGCCCGGAGCGGGTACGCAGCGTACGGCTCCCGGCCTCGATCACCGCCAGGTCGGGGTCGCGCTGGGTCTCCTCGTCGACGATCTCCGCGAAGGTGTCGTCGGACTCGGAGTTGTCGTGCCGGTCGGAAGGGCGGGGCTCACTCACGGGGCCAGTCTACGGATGGGCACGGACATCGCACGCAGCGCCCGGTGTCGCCGGAGTCCCGACCGTGCGCGGGGACGGGCGAAGCCCCCGTACTCCCGGCAGCGGGAGTACGGGGGCTTCGTCTTCAGCGGGTGGTCAGCTCTGCGGCAGGTTCGCCAGCTGGCCGGAGATCCGCTCGATGTCGGCCTCGGCCTTGGCGAGCCGGCCACGGATCTTGTCGACCACGTTGTCCGGGGCCTTGCCGAGGAACGCCTCGTTGGAGAGCTTTCCGACCGCCTGGGCCTTCTCCTTCTCGGCGGCGCCCAGGTCCTTCGTCAGGCGCTTGCGCTCGGCCTCGACATCGATGGTGCCGGAGAGGTCGAGGGCGACCGTGGCCCCCGCGACGGGCAGCGAGGCGGTGGCGTGGAAGCCCTCCTCGGCCGGCTGGAGCCGCAGCAGCTGGCGGATGGCCGCCTCGTGCGGGGCGAGCGGCGTACCGGTCAGGGTGAGCTCGGCCGGGACCTTCTGGCCGGGCTGCAGGCCCTGGTCGGAGCGGAACCGGCGGACCTCGGTGACCACCTGCTGGACGAGTGCGATCTCCTGCTCGGCCGCGTCGTCGCGGAAGCCGGAGTCCTTCGGCCAGTCCGCGATGACGACGGACTCCCGGCCGGTGAGGGCCGTCCAGAGCGTCTCCGTGACGAACGGCACGACCGGGTGCAGCAGTCGCAGCATCACGTCGAGGACCTCACCGAGGACCCGGCCCGAGACCTCGGCCGGCCGGCCGCCCGCGAAGAACGTGGTCTTGGACAGCTCGACGTACCAGTCGAAGACCTCGTCCCAGGCGAAGTGCCGCAGCGCCTCACTGAGCTTGGAGAACTGGAAGTCGTCGTAGTACGCGTCGACTTCGGCGACGGTCTTGCCCAGGCGGGAGAGGATCCAGCGGTCGGTCACCGACATCTCGTCGGCGGACGGCAGTTCGCCCTCGATCGTCGCGCCGTTCATCAGCGCGAAGCGGGTGGCGTTCCAGATCTTGTTGGCGAACTTGGCGGAACCCTGGACCCACTCCTCGCCGATCGGGACGTCGACGCCGGGGTTGGCGCCGCGCGCCAGCGTGAAGCGCAGCGCGTCGGAGCCGTACTTGTCCATCCAGTCCAGCGGGTTGACGACATTGCCGAAGGACTTCGACATCTTCTTGCCGTACTCGTCGCGGACCATGCCGTGCAGGACGATCGTCTCGAACGGCGGGACGCCGTCGTTGACGTACAGGCCGAACATCATCATCCGGGCGACCCAGAAGAAGAGGATGTCGTAGCCGGTGACCAGGACGGAGTTCGGGTAGAACTTCGCGAGACTGTCGGTCCGTTCGGGCCAGCCGAGCGTGGAGAACGGCCACAGGCCGGAGGAGAACCAGGTGTCCAGGACGTCGCTGTCCTGCGTCCAGCCCTCGCCGGTGGGGGGCTCGTCGTCCGGTCCGACGCAGACCATCTCTCCGTCGGGTCCGTGCCAGACGGGAATGCGGTGCCCCCACCACAGCTGGCGCGAGATGCACCAGTCGTGGAGGTTGTCGACCCAGTCGAAGTACCGCTTCTCCATCTCCTGCGGGTGGATCTTGACCTTGCCCTGGCGGACGGCGTCACCGGCCGCCTCGGCGAGCGGGGCGACCCTGACCCACCACTGCATGGACAGCCGGGGCTCGACGGTGGTCTTGCAGCGCGAGCAGTGGCCGACGGAGTGGATGTACGGCCGCTTCTCGGCGACGATCCGGCCCTCGGCGCGCAGCGCGCCGACGATCGCGGAGCGGGCCTCCAGCCGGTCCAGGCCCTCGAACGGGCCGGGGACGGTGATGACCGCGCGCTCGTCCATGACCGTGAGGAACGGCAGGTCGTGGCGCGTACCGATCTCGAAGTCGTTCGGGTCGTGCGCGGGGGTGACCTTCACGGCGCCGGTGCCGAACTCCGGGTCGACGTGGTGGTCGGCGACGACGGGGATCGTGCGGTCGGTCAGCGGCAGCCTGATCTGCTTGCCGACGAGGTGCTTGTAGCGCTCGTCGTCGGGGTGGACGGCGACGGCGGTGTCACCGAGCATCGTCTCGGCGCGGGTCGTGGCGACGACGATGGTGTCGTCCCCCTCCCCGTACGTCATCGAGACCAGCTCGCCGTCGTCGTCCTGGTACTCGACCTCGATGTCCGAGATCGCGGTCAGACAGCGCGGGCACCAGTTGACGATGCGTTCACGGCGATAGATCAGCTCCTCGTCGTACATCCGCTTGAAGATGGTCTGGACGGCGGTGGACAGGCCCTCGTCCATGGTGAAGCGCTCACGGGACCAGGCGACGCCCTCGCCGAGTCGGCGCATCTGGCCGGAGATCTGGCCGCCGGACTCGTTCTTCCACTTCCAGACGCGCTCGACGAAGGCCTCGCGGCCCAGGTCGTGGCGGGACTTGCCCTCCTTGCCGAGCTCGCGCTCGACGACGTTCTGGGTGGCGATGCCGGCGTGGTCCATGCCGGGCTGGTAGAGCGCCTCGAAGCCCTGCATGCGCTTGCGGCGGACGAGGGCGTCGATCAACGTGTGCTCGAAGGCGTGCCCGAGGTGCAGGCTGCCCGTGACGTTCGGCGGCGGGATGACGATGGAGTACGGCGGCTTCTCGCTGTGCTCGTCGGCTTCGAAGTAACCCCGTTCTACCCAGCGCTCATACAGCTTCCCCTCTACCTCGGCCGGTGCGTACTGGGTCGGCAGTTCGGGGTTGCTGGCTGGCGTCTGCTGAGTGTTCTCGGTCACGGGGGACAGTTTAGGGCCGTCACAGTCGTGCATTGAAACCGGTTTGTTGAGTAACGGTGTGACGCCCGGTGCTCCATACGGGGAGCCGTTCCGTCAGGATGTTCGGAACGCATAAGCATGACGAACAGGGGACACCGCAGATGAGCTACAACCAGCCGGGCCCGTACGGCGGCCAGCCGCCCCAGGGCCAGCCGGGTCCGTACGGCGGCCAGCCGCCCCAGGGCCAGCCCGGACCGTACGGTCAGCAGCCGCAGGGCCAGCCCGGCCCGTACGGCCAGCAGCCGAACCCGTACGGCCAGCAGCCCCCGCAGGGCCAGCCCGGTTACGGCTACCCCCAGCAGGGTGTCCCGCCCCAGCAGCCCCAGCCGGGCTACGGCTACCCGCAGGCCCAGCAGCCCGGCCCCTACGGCCAGCAGCCCCCCACTCCCCCGTACGGCGGCCAGCAGCCCTACGGCACGATGCCGATGCCGCCGGCCGAGCCGAAGAAGAAGACCGGCCTGATCGTCGGCGGCGTCGTCGTGGCGCTGGCGGTCATCGGGGGCGGGGTGTACTTCCTGACGTCGGGCGGCGCCAGCAACAGCGACGTGGCGGACTCCACCAAGGGGTACAAGCTGACGCCGGCGGCGACGCTGGACGGCTACAAGAAGGAAGCCGGCATGCCGTCGACGTCGACGCCGGTGACGGGCGACGACAAGAAGGAAGCCGAAGCCATGGGGATCAAGGACCCCCAGAAGGTGAGGGCCCAGTACTCGTCGGGTTCCGAAGACAACCCACTCGCCAGCAAGGCCGTGACACTTGCGGGGATCTGGGGAGACGTCACCGACCCGGCGAAGGTCATCGACAGCTCCTTCACCAACGCCGAGGCGGACTTGGAGAAGGGCGAGAAGGGCATGGACGTCCAGCTCGTCGGCAGCGCCAAGGCCGTCACACCACCCGGGTTCAAGGGTGCGCTGATGAAGTGCCAGGACCTGAAGGTGATCAACAAGGAAGGCGACGGCACGCCGGAGAAGGGCCCGAAGGAGTTCCTGATTCCCGTCTGCGTCTGGGCGGATTACAGCACCGTCGGCGTCGTCAACGGAGTCGATGTGGCCCTCTCCATGGCCGGCAAGGGCATGTCCCAGGACGACGTGGCCGCCCTGACCGCCAAGCTCTACAACACGTCCCGCACCAAGATCTGATCCGACTGCGGCAACGGAAAAGGGGCGCCCGGCCGGGCGCCCCTTTTCCGTACGTCTGCGGCTACGCGGACTTCTCGTGCCGTCCGCCGTCGCCCTTGCCGATCGTCCGCGGCTCGCGCGGGACGAGGGTCGGGTTCACGTTGTCGCGGACGACGTCGGCCGTGATGACGACACGGGCGACGTCCTTGCGGGACGGCACCTCGTACATCACGGACTGGAGGACCTCCTCCATGATGGCCCGCAGGCCCCGCGCGCCGGTGCCGCGGAGGATCGCCTGGTCGGCGATGGCCTCCAGGGCCGGGCGGTCGAAGTCCAGCTCGACACCGTCGAGTTCGAAGAGCCGCTGGTACTGCTTCACCAGCGCGTTGCGCGGCTCGACGAGGATCTGCAGCAGCGCCTCGCGGTCCAGGTTGTGGACCGAGGTGAGGACGGGCAGCCTGCCGATGAACTCCGGGATCATCCCGAACTTCACCAGGTCCTCCGGCATGACCTCCTGGAACTGGTCGCTCGCCTCGATCTCCCGCTTCGAACGGATCGTCGCGCCGAAGCCGATGCCCTTGGCACCCGCACGGGACTCGATGATCCGCTCCAGGCCGGAGAAGGCGCCGCCCACGATGAACAGCACGTTCGTCGTGTCGATCTGGATGAACTCCTGGTGCGGGTGCTTCCGGCCGCCCTGCGGCGGTACGGACGCGGTGGTGCCCTCCAGGATCTTCAACAGGGCCTGCTGGACGCCCTCGCCGGAGACATCGCGGGTGATCGACGGGTTCTCGCTCTTGCGCGCGACCTTGTCGATCTCGTCGATGTAGATGATCCCGGTCTCGGCCTTCTTGACGTCGTAGTCCGCGGCCTGGATCAGCTTCAGCAGGATGTTCTCGACGTCCTCGCCGACATAGCCGGCCTCCGTCAGCGCCGTCGCGTCGGCGATGGCGAACGGGACGTTGAGCATGCGGGCCAGCGTCTGCGCGAGCAGTGTCTTGCCGGAGCCCGTGGGGCCCAGCAGCAGGATGTTGGACTTGGCCAGCTCGATGGCGTCGTCCCGGCCCTGCGCGCCGCCGTTCTCACCCGCCTGGACCCGCTTGTAGTGGTTGTACACAGCGACCGAGAGGGCCTTCTTCGCGGGCTCCTGCCCGACGACGTACCCCTCGAGGAACTCGTAGATCTCGCGCGGCTTGGGGAGTTCCTCCCACCGCACCTCGGAGGTCTCGGCGAGCTCCTCCTCGATGATCTCGTTGCAGAGATCGATGCACTCGTCGCAGATGTACACACCGGGTCCCGCGATGAGCTTCTTCACCTGCTTCTGGCTCTTTCCGCAGAACGAGCACTTGAGCAGGTCGCCGCCATCACCGATGCGTGCCACGAGGTGCTTCCCCTTCGCCTGGGAGCAGCTTGGTTCAGCGGCTCCTGGTGCCTCTATCCGACGGTACCTTGCCTTGGCCCCCGTTCGGGCCCCCCTTGGCACGGTTCACACGGTCAGGACCGGGCGAACGTGGCGTGCCAAGGGGTGAAGGCCGACGTCAGACGGCCGCGGCCGCCTGCTTGCGGGTCGACACGATCTGGTCGACGAGACCGTAGGCGAGGGCGTCCTCGGCGGTCAGGATCTTGTCGCGCTCGATGTCGTCGCGGATCTTCTCCAGCGGCGTGGTGGAGTGCTTGGCCAGCATCTCCTCCAGCTGGGTGCGCATCCGCAGGATCTCGTTGGCCGCGATCTCCAGGTCGGAGAGCTGCTCACGGCCGGTCTGCGAGGACGGCTGGTGGATCAGCACACGGGCGTTGGGCAGCGCCATGCGCTTGCCGGGCGTGCCCGCGGCGAGCAGCACGGCCGCGGCGGAGGCCGCCTGGCCCATGCAGACCGTCTGGATGTCCGGCTTCACGAACTGCATCGTGTCGTAGATCGCCGTGAGCGCGGTGAACGAGCCGCCGGGGCTGTTGATGTAGATCGAGATGTCCCGGTCCGGGTCCATCGACTCGAGGCACAGCAGCTGCGCCATGACGTCGTTGGCGGAGGCGTCGTCGATCTGCACGCCGAGGAAGATCACTCGCTCTTCGAAGAGCTTCGCGTACGGGTCGTACTCGCGCACGCCCTGCGAGGTGCGCTCCACGAAGCGCGGCACGATGTAGCGGTTGTCCACCTGCGGGCCGGTGTAGAGGCCGCTCGCGGAGGCGCCGGGGAAGTTGTTCATGTGGGTGTTCACCATCCTGGTGGCGTTCTGTGGCTGGGTGTCTCGGCGTACGAGAGGTGCGCGGGGCGCCGGTGCCGGATCCGGTGGTGCCGGATCAGGCGCCGGTGCCGCCGCCGCCCGGAACGCCCGATGCGATCGTGATGATCTCGTCGATGAGGCCGTACTCCTTGGCCTCCTCCGCGGTGTACCAGCGGTCGCGGTCGCCGTCGCGGATGATCGTCTCGACGGTCTGGCCGGAGTGGCGGGCGGTGATCTCCGCCATCCGCTGCTTGGTGCGCAGCAGGTACTGGGCCTGGATCTTGATGTCCGAGGCCGTACCGCCGATGCCTGCCGAACCCTGGTGCATGAGGATGTCGGTGTTCGGGAGTGCGAAGCGCTTGCCCGCGGTGCCGCCGGTGAGCAGGAACTGGCCCATCGAGGCCGCCATGCCCATACCGATGGTGACCACGTCGTTCGGGATGTACTGCATGGTGTCGTAGACCGCCATGCCGGCCGTCACCGAACCGCCGGGGCTGTTGATGTAGAGGTAGATGTCCTTCTCGGGCTCCGCGGCGAGAAGGAGCAGCTGCGCGGTGATCTTGTTGGCGATCTCATCGTCGACCTGCTGACCGAGGAAGATGATGCGCTCGCCGAGCAGCCGGCTGTAGACCTGGTCACCGAGGCCTCCACCGGGGGTCGGCTCTCCGGCGGCGTAGGGCATCAGATTCGTCACGTATCCACCTGCTCGTCTCTGACGGCTCCGGCCGTCTCAGCGTCTTCGTACCGGGTGGGCGGGGACTCCCCTGCCCTTCCTATTCATGGACCCTAACGCGCAGGTGGGACAACGCCATCCCGCTTCCGCAACTGTTCGCTCGGAGCGCAAGCTCCGCAGTCCGCACAAGGGTTGTGGGGCACTGTGCGCCCTACGACGACGGGCTCCGGACGCAAGCGGCGTCCGGAGCCCGTCGTTCGGGTTCAGCGCGAGGCTCAGGCCTCGTTCTTCTCCTCGGCGGCCTCGGCGGCGGCGTCGGTGGTGCCCTCGGCGGCCTCGACGGCCTCCTCCGCTGCCTCTTCGTCGTCCTCCAGGTCGACGACCTCACCGTTGGTGTCGACGACCTTGGCGGCCTCGACGACCACGGCCAGCGCCTTGCCACGGGCGACCTCGCCGACGAGCATCGGCACCTGGCCGCCCTCGACGACGGCCTGGGCGAACTGGTCGGGGCTCATGCCGGAGGAAGCAGCGCGCCGCATGAGGTGCTCGGTGAGCTCCTCCTGGTTGACGTTCAGCTTCTCCTTGTTGACGATCTCGTCCAGGATGAACTGGGTCTTGATGCCCTTGATCGCCTGCTCGGAGGTCTCGGCGTCGAACTCCTCGACCGTCTTGCCCTGGATCTCCAGGTACTTGTCGAGGGTCAGACCCATCTGACCGAGCTGGTGGTGCTCCAGGTTGTGCTTGCGGGTCTGGACCTCGTCCGCGAGCAGCTTCTCCGGGATCGGGACCTCGGCGAGCTTCAGCAGCTCGTCCAGGACGCGCTCCTGGGCCTGGGTGGCCTGGTCGTACTGCTTGGTGTTCTCCAGGCGCTTGCGGCTGTCCGTCTTCAGCTCGTCGAGGGTGTCGAACTCGCTGGCCATCTGGGCGAACTCGTCGTCCAGCTCGGGGAGCTCACGGGCGGCGACCGCGGAGACCTTGACGGTGACCTCGGCCTCCTTGCCCTCGGCGGAGCCGCCCTTCAGCTCGGAGGTGAAGGTGGCCTCGCCACCCGCCTCCAGGCCGGTGACGGCGGCGTCGATGCCGTCGAGGAGCTCACCGGAACCGATGGTGTACGAGACACCCTCGGCGACGCCGTCCTCCAGGACCTCGCCGTCGACCTTGGCCTGCAGGTCGATCGTCACGACGTCGCCCTCGGCAGCGGCGCGCTCGACCGGGTTGGTGGAGGCGAAGCGCTCGCGGAGCTGCTCCACGGCCTTCTCGACGTCCTCGTCGCTGACCTCGAGGGCGTCGACGGTGACCTCGATGCCGGAGTAGTCCGGAATCTCGATCTCGGGGCGTACGTCAACCTCGGCGGTGAAGGCCAGCAGCTCGCCGTCCTTCAGCTCGGTGATGTCGACCTCGGGCTGGCCGAGGACATTGAGCTCACCCTCGTTGACGGCCTCGGTGTAGAACTTCGGGAGGGCGTCGTTGACGGCCTCCTCCAGCACCGCACCGCGGCCGAAGCGCTGGTCGATGACCCGGGCAGGGATCTTGCCCTTGCGGAAGCCCTTCACCGTGACCTGCTGGTTGATCTTCTTGTACGCCGCGTCGAGGCTGTCCTTGAGCTCCTCGAAGGGCACCTCGACAGTGAGCCGAACCCGGGTCGGGTTCAGGGTCTCCACGGCGCTCTTCACGGTTCGGTCTCCTTGTGGCTGACTTCTTGGGGTTCTGCTCCGCCGCACGGGAGGCGGCTTCGCGGACCGAGCCCGGTACATCAGACACACGGGCACGCATTTTGCATAGTAACGGCAAGGAGTCGGACTCCCACAATGCGATCTTGCCGGTGGTCGGGGTGGCCGGATTCGAACCGACGACCTTCCGCTCCCAAAGCGGACGCGCTACCAAGCTGCGCCACACCCCGTCGGTGCGACACGTAGGGTACATGCCGTCAGGCAGTGCATCGGCCGCTTTGCGCGGGCGGCACCGAACGCGACACCGGGTGGCCGCAATCGGGTGTGCGGGCGGCGTCCATGACCCGCTACGATGCTTCACGTGCCGTCGGCCCCAGGGCCTGCGGTGCTGCTGTGCGGGCGTAGCTCAATGGTAGAGCCCTAGTCTTCCAAACTAGCTACGCGGGTTCGATTCCCGTCGCCCGCTCCATGCTTGGGCCCGGTCCGGCGAATTCCTCGCCGGACCGGGCCTTTTGCGTTCTGCATGTGTTCCGCCGGCCGCGCCGGAGCGCGGGCGGCGGCCCTGCCTGCCCGGAGCCGGATCGGCTCCGGCTCAGAAGGAGATCTGGTTGATGGTCTCCGCTATCGAGTTCATGAATCTCTGGATCGACGGCGCCATGCCGGTCGACGCCAGGAAGAAGCCGAAGAGCACCGCGACGATCGCCGGCCCGGGCTTGATCGAGCCACCCCGGATCAGGACCACCAGGATGATCGCCAACATCAACACCACAGACAGTGAAATGGCCATGACTGATCACACCCTTGGTCGGTCCGCCTTGCCGGCCCGGAGAGGTGCGGCCGAGCACTCCTCCGTCCCGTCCATCGTGCCACCAACTCCCCTGTGGTCGCTGCCAGGTGACGGATCGATGTGACGGGATCGCGCCATCCTTGCGCCCCGCGTGCGCTTGGGGCGCACGCCTGCACGGGAGGGTCGCACAGGCCCCCACCCACGCCCCGCACACCCGTGAGTGAACCGTGAACCAACCATTCGCAATGACGTGCGAATGTGACGGTTTCCATATCCGCACACTTCATTCACATGCAATTCCAAGGTTTAAGTGCGATGAAATTCACGCGCCACAACAGCCTGCCGATATGCCCTATTTAAGAGGGATGAATCGGTGCATAACGGTCGGTTGGCGGCGGTTTCGCTTTCGATTGGACCGGGCGCACGTGATATCCCCCGAGCGGTTTTACGAATTCCGATCGAGGCGTCTAAGGTGCATGAGATGTTCCACGCTCCGAACGCATTTCAGAGGGCCCCGCTCCCATCGGCGACCCGGGAGTCGGAGCCCAGATCCCGAGGGGCGACCGCCACCGCTGCGCCTCCCGCACCGGTGCCGAACAAGCCGCCGGCGACCGCACCGGCGAAGCGGCGCGACGCCTACTTCGACAACGTCAAATACCTGGCCATCGTGCTCGTCGCGGTGGCGCACTCGTGGGAACCGGTGATGGACGGCAGCCGGACGGCCCGTGCGCTGTACATGGTGGCGTACACCTTTCACATGCCGGCGTTCATCATCGTCTCCGGCTACTTCTCCCGCTCGTTCGACATGTCCGCCGCCAAGGTGAAGCGCCTGATCACCGGCGTCGCCGTGCCCTATGTGGTGTTCGAAACGGCGTACTCGCTCTTCAAGCGGTACGCGGACGACTCGGCCGACCCGTCGATCAGCCTGCTCGACCCCTGGTACCTGACCTGGTTCCTGATCGCGCTGTTCGTCTGGCGGCTCACCACGCCGCTGTGGCAGTCGCTGCGCCATCCGCTGCCGGTCGCGCTCGTCATCGCCATGCTCGCCTCCTTCTCCCCGACGATCGGCGACGATCTCGATCTCCAGCGCGTTCTGCAGTTCCTGCCGTTCTTCGTGCTGGGGCTCCGGCTGAGGCCCGAGCACTTCGAGCTGGTCCGCCGGCGCGAGGTCCGGATGCTCGCGCTCCCGCTGTTCGCCGGCGCCCTGGCGTTCGCTTACTGGGCGGCGCCACGGATGCAGCTGGGCTGGTTCTACCGCAGCAACAGCGCGCAGGAGATGGGTGCGCCGTGGTGGTCCGGTGCCGTGATGACGCTGGCGCTGTTCGGCTGCGCGCTGCTGCTCACCATCGGGTTCCTGGCCTGGGTGCCGCGCCGCCGCATGTGGTTCACGGTGCTCGGCGCCGGGACGATCTGCGGCTATCTGCTGCACGGCTTCCTGATCAAGGGTGCCGGATACGCCGGGGTGTTCGACGTCTGCGACTGGCTCGCGGCGCCCGCCGGCCTGGTCCTGGTCTCCCTGGTCGCGGCCGCCGCCGTGACGCTGATGTGCACGCCACCGGTGCGCAGGGTGCTGCGCCCGGTGACGGAGCCGGACATGGACTGGGCGTTCCGGCGGGATTCGGCCAGGCTCTGAGCCGGGCGGCCGGACCCGCGGGCGGCCGGACGGGTCAGTCCTTCGCCGTGTTGGCTTGATCCGATTGCTCGACGGGCGATTCGCCCGGGGTGAGCCCCAGCAGCCCCCGTACCAGCGCATACTTCTCGGTCAGCCGGGTACGGGTCGCGGGCTCCAGCACCGCGAGGCGGGCCGGGTCCGCGTTGTGTGCCAGGTCCGACTCCTTGATCAGCAGCGCGCCCGGGGTGTCCAGGATGCGCCGGGTGTACGAACGAAGGTCCTCGCCGTCACGTCTGGTGACGGCGAGGACCATGTCCTTCACCTGCTGCGGCAGCGCGGCCCCGGCCAGCCACCGCGCCGACAGCGCGTCGTCCTCGACCGCGTCGTGCAGCCAGGCCGCGGCTATCTGGTCCTCGCTGCCGCCCCTGGTCCGTACCCCCTCGGCGACGGCGGCGAGGTGTTCGGTGTACGGGCGTCCCGCCTTGTCCCGCTGATCGGCGTGGGCCTCGCGGGCGATCGCCTCGACTTCGGCGAGGGTCAGATGCGTGTGCGGATCGGTCATGGCCCGACTCTACGGACGGTCGGCCGCCCTGCGCAGAGCGGCGCGGGCCGGGACCACCATGGCGAGGAGGCCGAGGCCGACGGTCGCGGCGACGAAACTGCCGTACAGGACCGGCGGGATGTACGGCGACTCGCCCGTCAGGCCCCTCATCATCGGGTAGAGCGTGGCGAATGCGATGCCGGTGCCGATCGCGGCGCCGGCCACCGTGACCAGCAGGGCCTCCCAGCGGATCATGCCCATGACCTGACTGCGGGTGGAGCCGACCAGGCGCAGCATGGTCAGTTCGCGGCGGCGGTCCAGGACGGTCATCACCAGGGTGTTGACGGCGGCGATCGCGGCGAATCCGCCGAGCACCGCGGCCATGACGGTGTTGGCCCAGGCGTTGAGCTCGCGGTTCTCGTCCTGTGCCGCGGCGTAGGCGGAGGAGTCGGTGACGGTACCGAGCGCGGTGAGCTTCTGTGCGGCGGCGGGGGTGGCCCGTACCAGGATGTCGGTGGCGTACGGCGAGGTCATATGGGCCTTCAGGTCGGCCGCGGGGAATGTGAGGAGGCTGGTGCCGAGGCCGCGTCCGTAGACCGCGACGACCTTGGGGTTCGCCTTGGTGCCGTCCGGGAGGCGCAGGGCCAGCCGGTCGCCGGTCCCGGCCTTCGTGGAGCCGGCGAGGGTGGTGTCGATGGCGACGGTGCCGGGCCGCAGGCCGGTGAGCGATCCGCTCCGGACGTCGAGGTCCTGGACCTCGGCGAGGTCGCTGCCGGAACCGGTGATCCCCTGGGCGGAGGTGCTTTGGAGCCGTCGGTCCCCGCCGGATCCGGTGGGCACCAGGACGGAGCTGCGGAGCAGCCCGACGGCGGTCGTGACACCGGGTGTGGCAGCGGCCCGTTCGGTCGCGTCGGAGGCGAGTCCGCCCGGGGCGGAGACGATGTGGTCGGCGGTGACGGCGTCGCGCTGCTGGTGAGCGACCACACGCTCCTCGCTGGTCTGCATGAAGACGAGCGTGGAGGAAAAGGCCATGGCGAGCACGATCGGGGTGATCGCGGAGGCCAGGCGGCGCGAGTTCGTCCGGGAGTTGGCGGCGGCCAGCGAGCCCGACACGCCTGCCGCGCGCAGCGGGAGGCCGATGACGGCGGCGCAGATCCGGGCGATCAGCGGGCCGAGCAGGCCGACCGCGAGCATGAAGAACATGACGACGCCCAGTGCGGCGTTCGCCGCGTCCTCGCCGCTCGTGGAAGCGGCGACGCCCGCGAAGAGACCGCCGCCGACGAGGGCGGCGATGCCGAGCGGGGTGCGGATCCAGCCGAACGGGGGGCCTTCCACGGCGGACTGCGCGAGGGCCTGTCCCGGCTTGCTCTTCGACGGCTTGCGGGCGGCGAAGTATCCGGCGCTCAGCGCGGTGAGCATCGTGGCGGCCGTGGCGATGGTCAGCGGCAGCCAGGACACGTGCAGTTCGACGGGCTCGGGGATGGCTCCCCGGTCCTGGAGCTGCCCGAACCACCAGCGGGCCAGAGCGATTCCGGGCAGGCAGCCGAGCGCTCCGGCGAGCGGGGCGATGAGCAGGGATTCGGTGGCGATGGAGCGGCGCAGCTGGCGCGGGGTGGCGCCGATGGCGCGCAGCAGTGCGAACTCACGGCTGCGCTGGCCGACGGAGAGGGCGACCGTACCGGCGGCGGTGAAGACGGCGACCATGGTGGCGACGCCGCCGAAGGATCCGCCGAGGCCGACGAGGAGTTCTGTGGCGCCCGTGAGTGCCGCGTCCTCGACGGCGCCCCGGCCGTCACCGGTGTGGACCTCGGCATGGTCGGTGTGGCCGACGGCCTTGCGCACCTGGTCCGCGAGGGTGTCGGTGGTGGTGCCCGGGGCGGCGAGTACGGCGATGGCGTCGACCCGGCCGGGGTGGCCGGAGAGCTGGACGGCCTGCCGGTCGGCGAACCAGACGGTGGCGTCGGTGGCGGTGGTGCCCGCGACGCGGAACTCGCGTGTGCCCGCGGGGGTGTCGAGGGTGATCCGCTCGCCGACCCGGGTCCCGGTGCCGGTGGGGACGACGACTTCGCCGGTGCCGGGCGGCTCGCCCGTGAGCAGCCGCGTACCGGTGAAGGCGGTGGAGCCCCAGCCGTGAGCGGTGAGGGGGGTGCCGCCCTGTTTCACGGAGTAGCTCACGTCCCCGATCGCGGCCGCCGCGCCGGGCGCCGAGGCGGCCTTGGCCACCAGGGATCCGGGGAGCCGCGCGGTGTCCGGTACGGGTTGGGCGGCGTCGTACTCGCCCTCGCCGCTGCCGACCGTCATGTGCACCCGCTGGTCGGCGGCGACCACCACGGGGGCCTTCGCGTAGCGGTCCGCGGGGGCGGAGGCGCGCAGGCCGGTCTCCAGCAGGATGCCGCAGGCGCAGACGATGGCCGCGGCCAGCAGGAGCGCGACGAAGGTCCCGATGAACGACGAGGGTTTGAAGCGGACGGCCGCGCGGGCGAGGCCGTTCGGGACGTGCGGGGTGAACATCAGGCTGCTGCTCCGACGTGGGCGGGGGCGGTGCGCACGGTCAGCGCGGTCATCCGGGCGGCGATCTGTGCGGCGCCGGCGCGCTGCAGGCTGTCCGCGATCGCGCCGTCGGCGAGGAAGAGCACCTGGTCGGCGTAGGCGGCGGCGGCCGGGTCGTGGGTGACCATGACGACGGTGGCGCCGAGGTTGTCCACCGCGCTCCGGAGCAGGGTGAGGATCTCGGCGGCGGTGGTGGTGTCGAGGGCGCCGGTCGGCTCGTCGGCGAAGATCACGTCGGGCCGGGTGACCAGGGCGCGGGCGACGGCGACGCGCTGCTGCTGGCCGCCGGAGAGCTGGCCGGGGCGGCGGTCTCCTTTGTCGCCGAGGCCGACCCGGGTGAGCATCTCGGCGGCTTCGCGGCGGCTGCGGGCGGAGCCGGTGCGCTGTCCGGCCAGGCGCATGGGCAGGACGACGTTCTGTTCGACCGTCAGGGACGGCAGCAGGTTGAAGGCCTGGAAGACGAAGCCGAGGCGGGTGCGTCGCAGTTCGGTGAGCCGGTTCTCGCTCATGCCGGTGATCTCGGTGCCGCCGAGGCGTACGGAGCCCTCGGTGGGGCGGTCGAGTCCGGCCGCGCACTGCAGGAAGGTCGACTTCCCGGAGCCCGACGGTCCCATGACGGCGGTGAAGGTGGAGCGCGGGAGGGCGAGATCGATGCCCCGCAGCGCGTGGACGGCGGAGCCGCCCCGGCCGTACTGCCTGCGGACGCCGCGCAGCTCGACGGCGAGGTCCGAGGGCCCGGACCCGTGGCGGATGTCCGTCGCGTACTGCCTGTCCTGCGCGCGCTGCCTGGTGCGTCGCAGCCCCATGATGTCCGCCTTCCGTTGCTCGTCGGCCGCTTCTTCGACCATGGCTCGAACCTACGGAGCGGGGGCGGGTGCGGAACATGGCGGCTGCTGGCGGATCGGGGGTGGGGAAAACCCCAGATCCGATCGGGGGCAGACGGCAGCGGCGGACGGATCACCGGTGCCTCCCCAGGTGATTCGCGGGAGCAACAGTTGCAACATCAATCGTTCGGTAAACTAATTACTGACGCATCCTTGACGTTCTCTTGACCTACCGAAGGATCGGGCTCATCGGACACGCAGACACGCTCATCGCCATGGGCGGCGCCTTCCTCGCCGCCGCCGTTCTCGCCCGTGTCGGCAGCCGCATCGGACTGCCGACCATCCCCTTGTTCATCCTGGCCGGAATCCTGCTCGGCCCGCACACGCCCGGCATCGTGCTCGTCGCCGACCCGCACGAGCTGGAGATGCTCTCCGCGCTCGGCCTGGTGCTGCTGCTCTTCTACCTGGGCCTCGAATTCCACCTCGACGACCTCAAGGCCGGCGGCCGCAAGATGGCCGTCGCGGGCTCCGCCTATCTGGCGCTGAACGTCGGCGCCGGGCTCGCCTTCGGCTTCGTTCTGGGCTGGGGCACCTCGGAGGCCCTCGTCCTGGCCGGGGTCATCGGCATCTCGTCGTCGGCCATCGTGACCAAGATCCTGGTCGACACAAAGCGCCTGGCGAGCCCGGAGACCAAGACGATCCTCGGCATCGTCGTCGTCGACGACGTCTTCCTCGCCCTCTACCTCGCAGCCCTGCAACCGATCCTGTCGCGCTCGGACAGCCTCGCCGGCGCGGTGCTCGACGGGGGCAAGGCGTTCGGCTTCCTGCTGCTGCTCGCGCTCACCGCCCGGTTCGGCACGAAGCTCATCAGCAAGCTGATCCACACCTCGGACGACGAACTGCTCGTCATCTCCTTCCTCGGCGCCGCCGTGTTCGTGGCGGGTGTCTCCGAGTGGTTCGGGGTAGCGGACGCGATCGGCGCCTTCATGGTGGGCCTGATGCTCGGAAGCACGACCTCGGGCGAGCGCATCCGCAAGCTGGTGCATCCGCTGCGCGACGCCTTCGGTGCGATCTTCTTCTTCGCCTTCGGACTCTCCATCAACCCCGGCGACCTACCGGGCGTGATGTGGCCGGTGCTGGCCGCCGTCGTACTGACCGCGGCCATGAACATCGCCTCCGGCATGGTCTCCGCACGGGTCTACGGCTTCGGCCCGCAGGCCGCGGCAAACATCTCCACCACCCTGACGGCCCGCGGCGAGTTCGCACTGATCCTCGCCACGATGGCCGCCGGCGCGGGGCTGGACGAGCGGCTGCCGCCGTTCATCGCCGGCTATGTGCTCGTCCTCGCGGTCCTCTCTCCGCTGGCGGCCGGGCGCTCGCACTGGCTGGCCCGCGTGCTGCCGGGCGGGCGGGGACGGGGCGGGGACGGTGACAGCGACGCCGGGGCCGGGAAACTCGCGGTCCCGGCCTGAACCGGCACCCGCGGCGTCCCTGGTACGGGACCGGCCCCGGGGCCGGTCCGACGACAGGGCCCAGGGCCTCCCCGTACCCGGACAGTCCGGTGTCCACGTTCCGGTGACGGGCCGACAGCCGTTGACGCATGCCCGGTTCGAGAAGTTTTCGTACGGTTCAGGATTTACGCGAGAGCAGCAGCAGCGCCCGGTCGTCGTTGACGTCCTTGGCGCATGCCTCGATCAGGTGCCAGGCCGCACCCTCGAAACCGGTGGTGACGTAGCGGTCGGCCTCGCCGGTCAGCCGGTCGATGCCCTCCGCGATCTCGCGGTCCGATGCCTCGACGAGGCCGTCCGTGAACAGCATCAGCACGTCGCCGGGGGCCAGCGAGCCCTTCACCGCGTCGAACTGCGCCCCGTCGTACACCCCGAGCAGCGGCCCCTCGGCCGCCTTCTCCTCCCACTGACCGCTGCCCGAGTGGAACTGGAGGGCGGGCGGGTGCCCGGCCGACAGGAGTTCATAATCACCGGATTCGAGGTCCAGGACCAGATGGATCGAGGTGGCGAATCCCTCGTCCCAGTCCTGGCGCAGCAGATAGCCATTGGCCGCGGGCAGGAAGCCGTGCGGGGGCAGCGAGCCGAGGAGGCCGCCGAAGGCCCCGGACAGCAGGAGGGCGCGGGAGCCCGCGTCCATGCCCTTGCCGGAGACATCGGTGAGCACGGCCTCCAGGGTCCGTCCGCCGTTGGTGCGGGCGGCGACCACGAAGTCCCCGGAGAAGGACTGCCCGCCGGCCGGGCGCAGCGCCATCTCGCGGTGCCAGCCCTGCGGCAGCCTGGGCAGGGCGCTCTGCACCCGGATGCGTTCGCGCAGGTCGAAGAGCATGGTGCCGCCGCGCCGCCACGGCACGCCGACCCTGGCCCGGAACTGGGCGAGGACCAGCCCGAAGAAGCCGCAGGCCGCGACCACCAGGACGATTCCGGGGGTCACCCGGGCCGGACCGTCGTCGTAGGGCCCCAGCCCGACCGACTCCACGATCAGGGCCGCGGCGGCGGTCGCGTACAGGCCCAGGAGGCTGGCCGGGCGCAGCAGCAGGCCGCCCGCGACGATCGGCAGGACGAGCGCGGCGGGTGAGCACCACATCGGATCGAGCAGCGTGGCGCAGGTGATGGCGGGAATGGTCAGCAGCAGGCCGGCCAGGGCGATCCAGTCCGAGCCGTCGCCGCGGAAGTAGTCGACACCGGATTTGCGCAGCGCGACGCGTGCCCGGTGCACCGATTTCCGCAATCGGGCCGGGTACGTGTCTGCTCCTGCGCGACGGGCCATTGCCGGGACCCTATCTACCCGGCCGCCCGAGGTGCAGGGGGACCCCGTGACAATGCGTTCGAAATCGGGTCGCCCCGCCACCCTGCCTCCTGGTAGGCATGGCCCATGACTACTGAGCTTCGCGTACTGCGTCCGTCCGAATGGAACCGATGGTTCGAGTGCCTGGAGCTGGCGTTCGGCGGGGAGGCGGAGGCTCCCGAGGAGCGCGAGCTGTTCGAGCAGCTGACGGAGCACGAGCGGTCGCTCGGCATCTGGGACGGTGACGACGTGGTCGGCACGGCGGGGGCGTTCAGCTTCCGGGTGGCGGTGCCGGGCGGGGCGCTGGTGCCCGCCGCCGCGATCACGATGGTGAGCGTCGCCGCCACGCACCGCCGTCGCGGGCTGCTGACCTCGATGATGCGTCGGCAGCTGGACGACATCCGCGCGCTGGGCGAGCCGATCGCCGTACTGACGGCCTCGGAGCCGGTGATCTACGGCCGGTTCGGCTACGGCGCCGCCTCGCGGCAGATGTCGCTGACGATCGAGAAGGACCGGATCCGGCTGGACGTGCCGCCGGGCACGGACGAGGTGCGGCTGCGCCACGCGAAGCCGGACGAGGCGATGGCGGCGTGCGAGAGCGTGTACGAGCAACTGGTCTCCGGCCGTCCCGGCGTCCCGGTCCACGCGCCCGGCTGGGAGCGCAAGCCCATGGTCGACCCGGTCTCCAACCGGCAGGGCTCCTCGGCGCAGCAGTGCGTGCTGGCGGAGCGGGACGGGGAGATCGTCGGCAATGTGACGTTCCACATGAAGCCGGAGTGGGAGCCGGCCGGCCCCAAGGGCACCGTCGTGGTCAACGACCTGGCCGCCCTGGACCCGGCGGCGTACGCGGCGCTGTGGCGGTTCGTCTTCGACATCGACCTGATGACGACGATCGTGGCCCGGAACCGGCCGGTCGACGACGCGGTGCTGCACCTGGTGTCGGACGTGCGGCGGTGCAACATCCGGATCCGCGATTCGCTCCATGTCCGTCTGGTGGAGCTGGGGGCGGCGCTGGAGGCACGGACGTACCGCGGGCCGCTGGACGTGGTGTTCGAGGTGGAGGACGCGTTCTGCCCCTGGAACGAGGGGCGTTGGCGGCTCACGGCCGACGCGAAGGGCGTCGCGACATGCCGGCGCACCGATGACCCGGCCGATCTGGCGCTCTCGGTACGGGAGTTGGGCTCGGCGTATCTGGGCGGCGAGTCGCTGAGCTCGCTGGGTCTGGCCGGGCGGGTGCGGGAGCTGCGGGCGGGCGCGCTGGCGGAGGCGTCGTCGGCGTTCCTGTCGGACACGGCGCCGTGGCTGCCCCGGGGGTTCTAGGAAATTCCTGAGGGCTGTCCTCAGGCCTTCTGGCATCCCGGGCACCAGAAGAGATTGCGGGCGGCGAGATCGGCGGTGCGGATCTCGCCGCCGCAGATGTGGCAGGCCTGGCGGGCCCGGCGGTACACGTACACCTCGCCGCCGTGGTCGTCGACGCGCGGCGGGCGCCCCATCGCCTCCGGCAGGTGCTCGGGGCGGACGGTGTCGATCCGGTTGTTCCGCACGCCCTCGCGCATCAGCACCACCAGGTCCGCCCAGACGGCGTCCCACTCCGCGCGCGTGAGGTCCCTGCCGAGGCGGTACGGGTCGATCCCGTGCCGGAACAGCACCTCCGCGCGGTAGACGTTGCCGACCCCCGCGATGACCTTCTGGTCCATCAGGAGGGCCGCGACGGTGATCCGGCTGCGCGAGATCCGCAGCCAGGCCCGCTCGCCGTCCTCGTCGGTCCGCAGCGGGTCCGGTCCGAGCCGGTCGTGTATCGCGCGCTTCTCCGGATCGGTGATCAGCGCGCAGGCCGTCGGGCCGCGCAGATCCGCGTGGTGCTCGTCGTTGAGCAGGCGCAGCCGGACCGTGTCGGCGGGCGGCGGGGCCGGGACCGTACCGAATCCGAGCTTGCCGAACAGGCCCAGGTGGATATGGACCCAGCCGGCGCCCTCGAAGCCGAGGAAGAGGTGCTTGCCGTGGGCGTCGACCCCGGTGAGGGGTCGGCCGTCGAGCAGCGCGGCGCCTGCGGAGAACCTGCCCTGCGGGCTGCTCACCCGCACCGGCCGCCCGGCGAACCTGTCCCGGTGGTCCGCCGCGAGGCGGTGGATGGTGTGTCCCTCGGGCACGGCGACGGCTCTCCTCGGGGGGATACGGGGGCGGACACGGCTGTGCCGCCGGGAGCACCGGCGGCACAGGGAGGGGCGGTCAGCCCTGCTGCGGGTGGTGGGCCGGGATCGGGGGGAGCTCGCCGGTCGTCTCGTACGCCGTCAGCATCTCGATGCGGCGGGTGTGGCGCTCCTCGTCGGAGTACGGGGTGGCGAGGAAGATCTCGACGAACCTGGTGGACTCCTCCACCGAGTGCATCCGGCCTCCGATGGCGACCACGTTGGCGTTGTTGTGCTCGCGGCCCAGGGCGGCGGTCTGCTCGCTCCAGGCCAGTGCGGCGCGGACGCCCTTGACCTTGTTGGCGGCGATCTGCTCACCGTTGCCGGAGCCGCCGATCACGATGCCGAGGCTGTCCGGGTCCGCGGCCGTCCGCTCGGCGGCACGCAGGCAGAACGGCGGGTAGTCGTCCTGGGCGTCGTAGATGTGGGGGCCGCAGTCGACGGCCTCGTGGCCCTGGGCCGTGAGCCACTCGACGAGGTGGTTCTTGAGTTCATAGCCGGCATGGTCCGAGCCGAGGTACACGCGCATGTTGACGAGTGTGGCACGTGCGACGCGGGGTAGCCGCCATCGGGGTCGGAACGCCATGGCCGGCCGGCCCGGTGCACGCGGCGGACCTCGTGCGATCGCGATGCGCGGGTCCGGTGTGAGCGAGGCCACTTGGGCAACGATCCGGCAAATGATTCGGAAGAAAGGGTTCCGTTTTTGCGGTTCGCCGGGCTTCAATGCATCACCGCTGTCGCACCCCACTGCGGCGGCCGGGCACGTATCGCGTGACCCGAGAACGTAAGGATTCGCTCCATGACGTCGCAGACGACCACGGCCGGTCCGGGCCACCAGCCTCGCAAGCCGGACCAGTCGAACGGGCCGGACACCCCGGACACCCCCCACTCCTCGGACGGACTCCAGGCGGGACTCAAGAACCGCCATCTCTCGATGATCGCCATCGGCGGTGTGATCGGCGCGGGCCTCTTCGTGGGCTCCGGCGCGGGCATCGCCGCCGCGGGACCGGCCATCCTGCTGTCGTACGCCCTGGTCGGCCTGATGGTCGTCTTCGTGATGCGGATGCTCGGCGAGATGTCCGCGGCCCGCCCCAGCTCGGGTTCCTTCTCCGCCTACGCCGACCAGGCGCTGGGCCGCTGGGCCGGTTTCTCGATCGGCTGGCTCTACTGGTTCTTCTGGGTCGTGGTGCTCGCCGTCGAGGCCACGGCGGGTGCCAAGATCCTGGAGGGCTGGGTGCCGGGTGTCCCGCAGTGGGCGTGGGCGCTGATCGTGATGGTGGTGCTGACCGCGACGAACCTGGTCTCGGTCGGGTCCTACGGCGAGTTCGAGTTCTGGTTCGCCGGGATCAAGGTCGTGGCGATCGGCGCCTTCGTGGTCGTCGGGCTGCTCGCCGTCTTCGGGCTGCTGCCGGGCTCGGACAACCCCGGTGCGGGTCTTGCGCATCTCACCGACACCGGCGGGTTCTTCCCCAACGGGCCGGGCGCGATCCTCACCGGTGTGCTGATGGTCGTCTTCTCCTTCATGGGCAGCGAGATCGTCACCCTCGCCGCCGGTGAGTCCGAGAACCCGCAACGCGCCGTCCAGAAGGCCACCAACAGCGTGATCTGGCGGATCGCCGTCTTCTACCTGGGCTCGATCTTCGTCGTGCTCACCCTGCTGCCGTGGAACGACCCGTCGATCGTGAAGGACGGCAGCTATGTCGCCGCCCTCAACTCCATCGGCATTCCGCACGCCGGACAGGTGATGAACGTCATCGTCCTCACCGCTGTGCTCTCGTGTCTGAACTCCGGCCTCTACACCGCCTCGCGGATGGCCTTCTCGCTCGGCGGCCGCGGGGACGCGCCGAAGGCGTTCGCCCGGACGAACAAGCGGGGCGTGCCGCAGGCCGCGATCCTGTCCTCGGTCGTCTTCGGCTTCGTCGCGGTGTTCTTCAACTACCAGTGGCCCGACACCGTCTTCCAGTTCCTGCTGAACTCCTCCGGCGCGGTCGCCCTGTTCGTCTGGCTGGTCATCTGCTTCACCCAGCTGCGGATGCGCGGCATGATCCTGCGCGAGTCGCCGGAGAAGCTGGTCGTACGGATGTGGCTCTTCCCGTATCTGACCTGGGCGACCATCGCGATGATCTCGTTCGTCCTGGTCTACATGCTGACCGACGACGGCGGACGTGAGCAGGTGCTGCTCTCGCTGCTGGTCGCGGCGCTGGTGGTGGGCATCTCGCTGGTCCGCGAGGTCAGGAACCGCAAGGACCGCACGGCCGCGGAAACCCCCGCCCATACCTGACGGCCGCTGTCAGGTTTACCGGAAAGGCTCTCCCCCGCAACCCACATAGCGAGCGATCGGAGAGCCTTTCCCATGACCACCGGGTCGGTACGTGGTCTCGGTGCGGGTCGCGTACACCGGCAGCGCGGTCGAGGGCGGGCAACCGGTCGCGCCGCTGCGGGCGATCGGGCCCGCGCTCGCGGTGCCGTACCGCGAGGCCGGGTTCCTGGTGCGGCTGCTCTCACCGCTCGACGGTACGGACGTGGCGTCGGTACGGGCCCTGTACGCGGAGGTGGCCGAGGTGCTCGCACCGGTCACCCCGGGCCGGTCGCTGAACTTCTCCTTCGGCGGCGGGGACCGGACCGAGGGCTTCCACGACGCGCGGACACAGCAGAGGCTCGCCGGTCTGGTGTCGCGTCACGACCCGGCGAGCCTCTTCGGGGAAGTTACGGCATCAGCCCCGGCGGCCGATGAGCTTCCAGGCCGCGGGCAGCGCGCCCATGGCCAGCGCCGCCTTCAGCGCGTCGCCGAGCAGGAAGGGCACCAGGCCGGCCGCGATCGCGGCGCTCGCCGACATGCCGGTGGCCAGCGCCAGGTACGGGACGCCGACCGCGTAGATGATCGCGGAGCCCAGCACCATCGTGCCTGCCGTGCGCAGCACGGAGCGGTCGCCGCCGCGGCGGGCGAGGGCGCCGACCACGGAGGCGGCGAGCAGCATGCCGAGAACGTAGCCGAAGGAGGGGAAGCCCATTCCGGAGGTGCCCTCGGAGAACCACGGCATGCCCGCCATGCCCGCCAGGGCGTACACCGCGAGGGAGAGGAAGCCGCGGCGGGCACCGAGCGCGGTGCCGACGAGGAGCGCGGCGAAGGTCTGGCCGGTGACCGGGACCGGGGAGCCGGGGACCGGCACGGCGATCTGGGCGGCGATGCCGGTGAGCGCGGCGCCACCGAGGACCAGGGCCGTGTCGACGGCGTAACGGTGCCTGGCGGCGGGCAGCAGGTCGGCGAGGACCGCTCCGGTGCGGGCAGGGGCGGCGGCAGCAGTGCTCATCGGGACTCCGCGGGGTGAGGGCAGGTGGGGACAGACTGTGCCCGACGTTAGCCCACGGGTTAACGACCGATCACCATCAGTGGCCCACAAAGCGTTGACCGAGGCCTTGGTGGGGTTCGCACAAAGGTCCTTGCGCAATCATGCGGCGGCGTGATGCTTGTCACTGAGGTGGAGGCGGATCGGTTCGGATCCGGCGGGAAGCCGCTCCCGCGAGGGACTGTAGGTTCCCGCCAATTCCAGGCCGCCTCCGGCCCGGGTCGACCGGCCGCCGACCGGACGCCGGTCCGGCTGCGAGCAGGACGGTCCGCCTCCCTGTGTCCGGGTGTGCACCTTGTGTGAGCATCGTGCCCGTATAGCGGACAGTGGTTCCCCGTCGGCGGCGTGCATGCCCAGACTGTGCGCGAACGTCCCCCCATGTCTCATGTCTCCCCTACCGAACAGAGCTTGTCCATGTCTCGGAATTCCGCGTCTCCCCCCACCGGATCCCCGGCCGCCGTCTCCGACGCCGGGGCCGATTCCGCTCTCACCCACGGGCTCAAGCAGCGCCATCTGTCGATGATCGCCCTCGGCGGTGTCATCGGCGCCGGACTCTTCGTCGGCTCGGGCGCGGGCATCGCCGCCGCGGGGCCGTCGATCATCGTCGCGTACGCCGTCTCCGGGCTGCTCGTCATGCTCGTGATGCGCATGCTCGGCGAGATGTCGGCCGCGAACCCGGCCTCCGGTTCCTTCTCCGTGCACGCGGAGCGGGCGATCGGGCCGTGGGCGGGCTTCACCGTGGGCTGGGGGTTCTGGGTACTGCTCTGTGTCGCCGTCGGCCTGGAGGGCATCGGTGCCGCGAAGATCGTCACCGGCTGGCTGCCCGGCACCCCGGAGTGGGCCTGGGTGGCGCTGTTCATGGTGGTGTTCCTGGGCACCAACCTGGCCTCGGTGAAGAAGTTCGGCGAGTTCGAGTTCTGGTTCGCCACCCTCAAGGTCGTGGCGATCACGCTCTTCCTGGCCCTGGGCGTGCTGGCGATCCTGGGGGTGCTGCCCGGCACGGAAGCGCCCGGCACCGCCAACCTCAGCGGTGCGGGCGGCTTCCTGCCGAACGGCACCGAGGGCCTGGTGATCGGGCTGCTCGCCTCCGTCTTCGCGTACGGCGGCCTGGAGACCGTCACCATCGCCGCGGCCGAGTCCGAGGACCCCGTGGGCGGTGTCGCCAAGGCCGTGCGGACGGCGATGTGGCGGATCGCGCTGTTCTACGTCGGCTCGATGGCGGTCGTCGTCACTCTCGTCCCGTGGGACGACCCGAAGGTCGTGGAGGTCGGCCCGTTCTACGCGGCCCTGGACCACCTCGGGATCAGCGGCGCGGCCGAGATCATGAACGTGGTCATCCTGGTCGCCCTGCTCTCCGCGATGAACGCCAACATCTACGGCGCCTCGCGCATGGCCTGCTCGCTGGTCGCCCGCGGCCAGGGCCCGAAGCGGCTCGGCAAGGTCTCCTCGGGCGTCCCTCGCACCGCGGTCCTGATCTCGTCCGTCTTCGGCTTCCTGTGCGTGCTGCTCAGCTACTGGCGTCCCGACGATGTCTTCCCGTGGCTGCTCAACATGATCGGCGCGGTGATCCTGGTCGTCTGGATCTTCATCGCCGTCTCCCAGCTGATCCTGCGCGACCGGATGGAGCGCGAGGCCCCGGAGAGACTGGTCGTACGGATGTGGCTCTTCCCGGTCCTGACGGTGGTGGCGCTCCTGGCGATGGCCGGCATCTTCTTCCTGATGCTGCGCCAGCCGGACACTCGCGACCAGCTGGTGGCCTCCGGCGCCCTGACCCTCGTACTGGGCGTCATCGGTCTCGTACGGCAGCGGCGGGCGGCGGCCGTCAACGCATGACGCCCGACGTGCCCTGCGCACCGGGGGCATCCGGTGCGCAGGGCACGTTGAGGGAGAGCAGCGCGCCGCACTGCTCCCCGATCCGCACCTCGCTCACCGCCGCGTTCCGCAGCTGCGGGAAGACCCGGCGGTAGGCGCCCAGCGGGATCGACAGCAGTTCGCACAGCACCAGCCGCAGCAGGGTGTTGTGCGCGACGACGAGCACCCGCTGCCCCGGGTGCCCGCCCGCGATCCGGCGCAGCGCCGCCGTCCCCCTGGCCGCCGCGACCCGGGGGTCCTCGGCCCCGGGAAAGGGATGGGCCACCGGGTCGGCGCGGTACTCCCGGGCCCACTCCGGCTGCTCGGCCGCGAACTCCGCCAGGGTGCGCCCCTCCACCTCGCCGAAGTCGCATTCGCGCAGCTCGTGTTCGCGCCGGGGGGTGAGCCCCAGCGCCTCGCACGCGGGCCGCGCGGTCTCGATCGCGCGGCTGACGGTGGAGGTCCAGACCGCGTCGACCCGGTTGAGGGCGGCCCACTCGCCCAGCTGCCGGGCCTGGCGGCGGCCCTCGTCGGTGAGGGCGATGTCGCTGACCCCGGCATAGCGGTTCTCCGCGTGCCAGACGGTCTGGCCGTGGCGGGCGAGCAGCAGGGTGGCCGGGCTCGTGGTCATGGCTCCTCCGTCGGGGTTCGGGTGGTCGAGGGTGGTCACGGCTGCTCCGTCCGGGTGCGGGCGTGCGCGGCGACCGGGCCGGGGAGCCAGCCGCGGCGCTCCAGTTCGTCCACCAGCGCGAGGTACGGCTCGGTGTACCACGCCGTACGCGCCGGGTGCGGGCGCAGCACGTGCCGCAGCCGCACCATCCGGCCCGCGGCCCGTTGCAGGCTCCGCTCCTCCCCCGCCCCGTACGCGGCGAGGACGGCCATGCCGAGGGCGGGTTCGCTGTACTGCGGGATGTACACGGGCCGGCCCAGGATGTCGGCGCGCAGCCGGCTCCAGTATCCGCTGCGGACCGCGCCGCCGGTGAAGGTGAGCCGGCCGTACGACTGGGCACCGAGCAGGTCGAGGTAGTCGAGGCAGAGCCGTTCGACCAGGCCCACGCCGGTGAGCAGGGCCAGCCAGTGCTCCGCGTCGGAGGCGGGCTCGCCGAGCAGGAAGCCGGTGGCCTCCGGCGCCACGAACGGGAAGCGCTCCCCCGTCGCCACCAGGGGGTACGCCACCACCCGCGCCGGTTCCCGGTCACGGGCCAGCGCGTCCAGCCGGGCCGGGTCCGCGTCGCGGAAGGCTGCGGTCAGCGCCCCGCCGCCGGCGCCCGAGGCCCCGCCCGGCAGCCAGCTCCCGTCGGGTGCGCGGTGGTTGTAGACGACCCCGGCCGGGTCCTCGACCGGTGACGAGGTGACCCCCTTGAGGACCAGGGTCGTGCCGAGCACCGAGTTCCAGGAGCCGACGGTGAGCGAACCGGAGGCGAGCTGCGCCGCGCACCCGTCCGTCATCCCGGCCACGACGGGCGTGCCCGCCGGGATCCCGGTCTCCTCGGCCGCCGCCCGCCCCACCTCGCCGATCCGCGTCCCCGGCCGCACCACGTCCGGGAACAGCCCGTCGGGCAGGCCCAGCTTCCCGAACCTCCGTCGCGGCCACTCGTCCCGCTCCAGGTCGTAGCCGGTCTTCAGGGCGTGGCTGGAATCGGTGGGCAGCGGCGTCCCGGCGAGCCGCGCCAGCACCAGATCGGCCTGGTGCATCACCCGTACGGCACCGCCCGCCCCTCCCCCGTACTCCCGCAGCAGCCACATCACCTTGGGCAGGGCCCAGCTCGGCGGGGCCCCGGCCCTGGCCGCCTCCGCGACGGCCCGCCCGTCGTCGTACATCACCCCCGGGGTCAGCGGCCGGCCCTCCCGGTCGCCGAGCAGCACGGTGCCCGAGGTGGCGCAGACGGCGAGCGCCCGCGGGGCGGGGCAGTCGCGCAGCGCCTGCCGGGCCGCCGCGCACACCGCCGTCCACCAGTCGAGGGGCCGCTGTTCGTGCCGTACGCCGTCCCGTCTGCCCGTGAGCGGGGCCGAGCCGCTGCCGAGGATCTCACCGCTGTCGCCTGCCACCACCGCCCGGACGCTCTGCGTGCCGAGATCGATGCCCATCCACATATCGGTCCCCTCTGTGAAGTTCTCACTCTGCACCGAGAATTTCCGTTGCGCGAGGGATTGACGGCCAACTTCTGTTGTTCCAAGCTCTGTTAACCAGTCGATTCGACGTGTGAACGGGCCCCCACCCATCTCCGACCGGACCGTGGAGGTCACGGATGGACATGCACGCGCACGACCGGCGACGGTTCCTCGCCATCGGCGCGGCCACGGCCGCGTCCGCCACCCCGCTGCTCACCGCCTGCGGTGCGGGCTTCGGCGGCGGCAGGGCCGCAGGTGACGGCTCCGCGGCCGACGACGTCACCGGCCCCTTCGACTGGAAGCGGGCCAAGGGCAGGACGGTCAAGGCGCTGCTCAACAAGCACCCGTACACCGACGCGCTGATCGCCGACCTGAAGGCGTTCACCGAGAAGACCGGGATCAGGGTCGAGTACGACGTCTTCCCCGAGGACAACTACTTCGACAAGCTCACCGTCGACCTCTCCAGCGGACGCGCCTCCTACGACGTGTTCATGCTCGGCGCGTACATGGTGTGGCAGTACGGACCGCCGGGCTGGCTGGAGGACCTCGGCCCGTGGATGCGCAATTCCTCGGCCACCGGGGCCGAATGGGACCAGGAGGACTTCTTCCCCGGTCTCCTCTCGGCCGACCAGTGGTCGCTGGAGGCCGGCGCGCCGCTCGGGCGGGGCGGGCAGTACGCGCTGCCGTGGGGCTGGGAGACCAATGTCGTCGCGTACAACACCGAGGTGTTCGGGAAGCTCGGCCTGAAGCCCGCCGAGACCTTCGACGAGCTGCGCGAGATCGCCGGTGCGATCACCCGCCGGGCGCCGGGGGCGGGCTTCGACGGGATGTACGGGGTCGCGGTGCGCGGCTCGCGCAGCTGGGCGACGATCCACCCCGGCTTCATGACGATGTACGCCCGCAACGGCCTGAAGGACTTCACCGTCGAGGGCGGGAAGGTGAAGCCCGCGATGAACTCCCCGGAGGCGGTCGCGTTCACCCGGGACTGGGCGGAGATGGTCCAGAAGGGCGGGCCGCCGTCCTGGACCTCGTACACCTGGTACCAGTGCTCCAGCGACCTCGGGGCGAAGAAGGCGGGGATGCTCTTCGACGCGGACACCGCCGCCTACTTCCAGGCGGTGAAGGGGGCCTCCCCCGCCTCCGGGAAGATCGCCTTCCACCCCGGGCCGAAGGGCCCCGGCGGCTCGCTCGCCACGAACATGTGGATCTGGTCGCTCGGCATGAACGCCAGGAGCCGCAACAAGTCCGCCGCCTGGCTGTTCCTCCAGTGGGCGACCGGCAAGGAGCATCTGCGCAAGGGCGCGATCGAGCACAACCACATCGACCCGGTACGGAAGTCGGTCGGCCAGGAGGCGGCGTACAAGGACAAGATGGGGGCCATCCCCGGTTTCATCGAGACCTTCGAGACGGTCGTCGACCAGACGAGGATCCAGTTCACCCCGCAGGAGCAGTTCTTCGACGCGACGACCTCCTGGGCCGCCGCGCTCCAGGAGATCTACGGCGGGAAGAACGCCTCGTCGGTACTGAACGGCCTGGCGGGCGATCTGGCGTCGAAGGTCGGCTGACCGGTGCCGGGACGCACGGCCTCCGTGCCGACGGCCGGTCACGGGGCGGGCGCCGGGAAACGGGCGGTGCCCGCGTGGCGCCGCTCGCTGCGGCCGTATCTGCTGATCGTGCCCGCCCTGCTGCTGACCGGCGGCATCCTCTATCCGTTCGGCCTCGGCCTCTACTACACCCTGTTCGACTTCGCGGCGAGCAAGCCGCAGCCGGACCTGGTGGGCGTCGGGAACTACCGGCGGATCCTCACCCAGCCGGCGTTCTGGGACTCGGCACGGGTGACGGTGGCGTACGCGGTCGGCGCGGCGGCGGTCGAGACGGTGCTCGGGGTGGCCGTGGCGCTGCTGCTGCACCGGTCCAGCCCGGTCGGGCGGGTGCTGGAGAAGATCCTGATCCTGCCGCTGATGATCGCGCCGGTGATCGCCGCGATCATGTGGAAGCTGATGCTCCAGCCCTCGGTCGGGGTGGTCAACCATCTCCTGGAGCCGTTCGGCCTCGGCGGTGTGCAGTGGACGGACACCCCGACGGGCGCGCTGCTCTCGTCGATCGCGGTGGACGTGTGGGTCTACACCCCGTTCGTCGCGATCCTCGCGCTGGCCGGTCTGCGCTCGCTGCCCGCCTCGCCGTTCGAGGCGGCGGCGGTCGACGGGGCGGGCTGGTGGTTCACCTTCCGGCGCCTGACCCTGCCGATGCTCTGGCCGTACGTCCTGGTCGCCGTGATCTTCCGGTTCATGGACTCGCTGAAGGTCTTCGACATCATCTACGCGCTGACCGAGGGCGGCCCCGGCGACTCGACGATGGTGCTCCAGATCCGGGCCTATCTGGAGGCGATCCGCTTCCAGCGCTACTCCTTCGGGATCAGCTACATGATCGTGCTGTGGGCCGTGGTCTATCTGGTCACGATGGTGCTGGTGCGCTATCTGGGCCGGATCCAGAACCGGGCCGCGGAGGTGGAGCGATGAGGCGCAGACTGCTCTGTGCAGCCGCCGACCTGGCGCTGATCGCCTACTTCGTCTTCGCGCTGTTCCCGGTCGCCTGGATGGTGGTCCTGTCGCTGAAGCCGACGAACGAGCTGTTCAGCACGTACTTCTCGTTCACCCCGACCCTCGACTCGTACCGCACGGTGCTGGGCGCCGGGGACGACCAGGGCGTGCCGTTCCTCCGGTTCTTCGTGAACAGCCTCGTCGTCTCGCTGGGCGCCGTCGCGCTGTCGCTGGTGATCGGGCTGCCCGCCGCGTACGCCGCCGCACGGTGGCGGTTCCGCGGCTCGGAGAACCTGATGTTCACCCTGCTCTCGTTCCGCTTCGCGCCCGAACTCACCGTGATCATCCCGCTGTTCGTGCTCTACCAGCAGCTCGGGCTCTTCGACAGCTACGTCGGCATGGTGTGGGTGCTGCAACTGGTGACACTCCCGCTGATCGTCTGGATCATGCGGTCGTACTTCTCCGATCTCTCCCCCGAGCTGGAGCAGGCGGCGCTGCTGGACGGCTACACCCGCAAGCAGGCCTTCTTCAGGGTCGCGCTGCCGCTGGTGAAGCCGGGGATCGCGGCCGTCTCGCTGCTGGCGTTCATCTTCGCGTGGAACAACTTCGTCTTCCCGCTGATCCTCACCTCGTCGAACGCGCAGACGGTGACGGTCGGCGCGCTGTCCTTCCTCGGCGGAGACCGGCCCAAGTACAACCTGACGGCCGCGGCGGCCCTGGTCTCGGTGGTCCCGCCGCTGCTGCTGGCGCTCACCATCCAGCGGTATCTGGTGCGCGGTCTGTCGTTCGGGGCGGTGAAGTCATGACCGGCCCTGCGGCGATCACGCTGCGCGGGGTCGGCAAGCGGTACGGGAAGAACACCGCGCTCGACGGCCTGGACCTGGAGGTGGCCGAGGGCGAGTTCTTCTGTCTGCTCGGCCCGTCCGGCGCCGGGAAGACGACCACGCTCAAGACGATCGCGGGCCTGGAGCAGCCGCAGGCCGGGACGGTCGAGCTGGGCGGGGCGGACATGGCGGGCGTGGAGCCCTACGACCGGGGCGTGGCCATGTGCTTCGAGTCGTACGCGCTCTACCCGCACCGCACCGCGTACGACAACCTCGCTTCCCCGCTCCGCTCACCGCGCCACCGCCTCCCCGCACACGAGGCGCGCGAGCGGATCGGGGAGATCGCCGAACTCCTCGGCATCGGCGCCCTGTTGGACCGCCAGGTGGGCCGGCTCTCCAACGGCCAGCGGCAGCGGGTGGCGCTCGGCCGGGTGCTGGTGCGGCCGGCCAGGGCGTTCCTGCTCGACGAGCCGCTCTCGCACCTGGACGCGAAGCTGCGGCAGGCGATGCGCGCGGAGCTGCGCGCGATCGGCGCGGTGCGGCGCACCACCACGCTGTACGTCACGCACGACTCGGTGGAGGCGCTGGCGCTCGGCGACCGGATCGGGGTGATCAGGGACGGCCGCATGGTGCAGACCGGGACCCGCGAGGAGCTGTGGCACCGCCCCTGCGACACCTTCGTCGCCCGGTCCTTCGGCCGGCCGCGGATCAATCTGCTGCCCGGCACGGTGACGCCCGAGGGGCACTTCCGGTCGTCCGACGGGGCGTACGAGCTGCCGCTGGCGGTGCCCGCACCGCCCGGCACCGCCGTCCAACTGGGCGTACGGCCACGGGACATCGGGCTGGGCGCGCCTGCGGGGACCGGCGGGGGCCCGGCCCTGGAGCTGACCGGCGCCGTCCATGTCACCGAGCTGCTGGGCCGGGCCACCGAGGTCACCGTCCGGATCGGCGGGCAGCGGCTGTCCCTCGTCGTGCCGCGCGCCGAGGCGGCCGGCCTGAGCCCCGACCGCCCGGTCCGGCTCTCCGTGGCGCCTGAGAGTCTGCTGCTGTTCGAGGCCGACCGGCCGGCACGTCCAGGACGAAGGATCAGCACGTGAGCAACGTTCCGCAGCGGGGTCCCGCCCCGCGTCAGGCATCCATAGCCGAGTACGTCCTCGCCCAGGGCGAGGTGAGCGCCGCCGAGCTGGCGGAGCGCTTCGACGTCAGCCTGATGACCATCCACCGCGATCTGGACGAGCTGGAACGGCAGGGCATCGTGCGCAAGTTCCGCGGCGGCGTCACCGCCCAGCCGTCCGGTGTCTTCGAGTCGAACGTCTCCTACCGGCTGAAGACGATGCGGGCCGAGAAGGCCGCCGTCGCCGAACGGGCCCTGAAACTCATAGAACCCGGCATGGCGGTGATGCTCGACGACTCGACGTCCACGCTGGAGATAGCACGCAGGCTGCGTTCCATCACCCCGCTGACCGTCGTCACCAACTTCCTGGAGGCGATCAATCTGCTGTCCCAGGAGCGCGGCATCCATCTGATGGGCCTCGGCGGGGACTTCGACCCGCTGCACTCCTCGTTCCTCGGTGTCTCGTGCGTGGAGGCGGTGCAGTCGCTCCAGGTCGACATCTGCTTCACCTCCACCTCCGCCGTCTCCGGCGGCTTCGCCTACCACCAGGAGCAGCACATCGTCTCCGTGAAGCGGGCGATGCTCGACTCGGCAAGCCGCAATGTGCTGCTGCTCGACCACTCGAAGCTCGGCCGGGTCGCCCTGCACCGGCTCGCCCCGCTGTCCCGCTTCGATCTGCTGCTGGTCGACGACGGGGCGTCCCCGCAGGCACTGCGCGAGCTGGACGAGCACAAGGTTCCCTACGAGGTCTGCGCCACCGGACGGGACTGCGGAGCGGGGGACCGCGATGACGGGTGAGCACGAGGTGGCGGTGACGGATGACTGAACTGGCCCTGCGCGCCCTGCGCAAGACCTACACCGGGCGGGGCCGGGCCGCCGTCGAGGCCGTCCGGTCCATCGACGTCGAGCTGAGCTCCGGCGAGCTGCTGGGGCTGCTCGGCCCGTCCGGCTGCGGCAAGTCCACGACCCTGCGGATGATCGCGGGCCTGGAGACCGTCACCGGGGGCGACATCCTCATCGGCGGCTCGTCGGTGGTCGCCCTCCCGGCCCGGCAGCGCAACATCGGGGTGGCCTTCGAGAACTACGCGCTCTACCCGCCGCTGACCGTCGCGGAGAACCTCGGCTTCGGGCTTGCCGCCCGGGGCGGCTGCGGGCGGGCCGAGATCCGCCGCCGGGTCGCCGAAATGGCCGAACGCATCGGGATCACCGGCCTCCTGGACGCCCGCCCGGCCGGGCTCTCCAGCGGGCAGAAGCAGCGGGTCGCGCTGGCCCGCGCGCTGATCCGGGTCCCCGACGTCCTCCTTCTGGACGAACCGCTCTCCCATCTCGACGCCGCCCAGCGGGACACCACCCGCCGGGAGTTGAAGCGCATCCAGCGCGACAGCGGCCACACCGCCATCCTTGTCACGCACGACCAGGAGGAGGCGCTGTCGCTCGCCGACCGGATCGCGGTGATGCGGGACGGCGAGATCCAGCAGCTCGGCGCACCCGAGGAGATCTACGACTCCCCGGCGAACCTGTTCGTCGCCGACTTCGTCGGGGAGCCGGCCATCAATCTGCTGCCGGGCACGGCCGACGGACCGGGCGGGGTGCGCCTCTCGGACTCCGTGCGCGTCCCCGTACCGCACCGGATCCCGGCGGGACGCGCGGTGGTGCTCGGCATCCGCCCGGAGGACCTCTGCCTGGACGACACTGGTGCACGGGCCCGGGTCACCGCCCACGAACCCCTGCTGGAATCCGGCATCGCCACGCTGTCGCTCGACGGGGTGGCGAAGCCACTGGTCGTCGTGACCGGTCCGGAGGTACGGCTCGACCGGGGCGACACCGTACGCATCACCGCCGATCCACAGCACATCCATGTCTTCGACGCCCAGACAGGAGACGCTCTGCGATGAACCGCCCCGAGACGGTCCGCCCCGCGACGAGGATTCTGCTCGCCGGTGACCACTTCGTCCGCAACTCCCTGCTCTCCGATGCCCTGCACCGGGCGCTCGGCCCGCTCGGCACTCAGCCGCAGCTCGGCGAGATCGCCCTGCCCTGGCCGCTGGAGCCCTTCGGCAAGGTGGCCGAGGTCGACGAGGCGAGCGATGTCGAGGACGCGCTGATCGCCGCCCTGGACGGGGTGGAGGTGTGCGTGACGCAGATGGGCCCGTTCACCGAGCGGGTGCTGGCCGCCGCGCCCGACCTGCGGCTGATCGTGGTCTGCCGGGGCGGCCCGGTCAATGTGAACGCGGCCGCGGCACGCGCCCGGGGCGTGCGCGTGTGTTTCGCGCCGGGACGCAACGCGGCGGCGACCGCCGAGTTCACCGTCGGGCTGATCCTCTGTGCCCTGCGCCGCATCCCCGACGCGCACCACTCCCTCGCCGCCGACGGCCGCTGGGACGCCTCCCACTACACGTACGAGAACTGCGGCCTGGAGCTGGAGGACACCCCGGTCGGGCTGATCGGCTACGGAGCGGTGGGCAGCCGGGTGGCCCGGGTGCTTTCCGCGTTCGGTGCCGAGGTCGAGGTGTACGACCCGTATGTGCGCGGCGACGTCCACGGCATGCGGGCCGGCTCGCTGGAGGCGCTGCTGGCCCGCTCGCGCGTCCTCACCCTGCACGCCCGGCTCACCCCGGAGACCCGGCACCTCATCGGCGCCCGTGAGCTGGCGCTGCTGCCGCACGGTGCGGTGCTGGTGAACGCGGCCCGGGGCGGGCTGCTGGACACCGACGCGCTGTGCGACGCCCTGGACTCGGGGCAGTTGCGGGCGGCGGCGCTCGACACGTACGAGCAGGAGCCGCCCCCGCCCGCCTCGCGGCTCTTCCGTACCCCGCATCTGCTGATGACCCCGCATGTGGCGGGGGCCAGCCGGGCCGTCGCGGAGAAGGCGGCCCGGATCGCGGCGGCCGAAGTGGCGCGCTACGTACGGGGCGAGCCGCTCGCCCACGCGCTGTGAGGGGAGCCGTGACCATGACCGGAAGCACGACGAGATACATCGGCATCGACGTCGGCACGTCCGTGGTGAAGGCCGCCGCCTTCGACCCGCTCGGCCGCACCCTGGCCGTCGAGTCCCGCCCGGTCGGGCTGGCGATCCACGACGGCTCCGTGGAGCAGGACATGGACGAGGTGTACGGGGCGGTCCGCGAGGTGCTGGACGCGCTCGGCTCCGACGGGGTCGCGTTCGCCGGACTCACCGGTCAGGGCGACGGCGTCTGGCTGGTCGACGCGGCGGGGCGGCCGGTCCGCAAGGCGATCTCCTGGATGGACGGCCGGGCCCATGAACTGGTCGACGCCTGGCTTGCGTCCGGCGTCTTCGAGACCGTCTACCGGCGCACCGGCAGCGCGATGTTCCCGGGCTGTCCGGGCCCGGTGCTGGCCTGGCTCGACCGGCACGAACCCGCGTCCCTCGACGCCGCGACGACCGCCCTGTACTGCAAGGACATGGTGTTCCAGCGGCTGACGGGGGTCCGGGCCACGGATGTCTCGGACGCCTCGATGCCGTTCCTGGACCCGCTGACCCGGGCGTACGCCCCCGATGTCGTGGCCGCGCTCGGCCTCGCCCACCGGGCCCCGCTCCTCGCCCCGGTCAGCGACCCGGTGGCCATTGCCGAACTCCCTTCCGGGGTACGGCTGTCCAACGGCCCGTACGACCTGCCGGCCTGCGCGCTCGGCGCGGGCGTCACCCGTCCCGGCGACGGGTTACTGATCGTCGGCACCTGTCTGGCCGCGCTGGTGGCCACCGAACGGCTCGACCTGGACGGCGAACCGGCCGGGCTGCACATCTCCACCGACCGTCCCGGCCACTGGCTGCGCGCCATGCCCGCGATGGTCGGCACCGCGGCCCTGGACTGGGTCCTGAGCACCACCGGCGTACGTCACACCGAGGTCGACGCGCTGCTCGCCACCACTGCGCCCGGCGCGAACGGCGTCCGGGTGCTCCCCTACTTCGCCCCGTCCGGCGAACGCGCCCCGTTCGTCGAGCCGAGACTGCGCGCAGAGCTGACCGGCGTGTCCCTGGAGACCAGCTCCGCCGATCTGATCCGCGCCGTCTGCGAGGGCATCGGCTTCGCCGCCCGGCACTGCCTGGAGGCCGCGGGCCTCACCGGCACCCTCGCCCTGTGCGGCGGCGGCACCCGCTCCCCGGCCTGGATGCGGCTGTTCGCCGACGTTCTGGGGCGGCCGGTCCGGATCGTGGAGGGCGAGGTGGGCGCGCGCGGTGCGGTGCTCGCGGCGGCGCAGCGGCTGGGCGCGGGACTGGACACGGCCACGTGGACCGCCCCGACCGCGGTCGTCGAACCGGACCCGGCGCGGGCGGCGTACTACGCGAAGGCGTACGAGGACCATCTGGACCGGCTCGCCCGGGCCCGTGCACACGCCCGAGCGTGATCGCGCCCCCGGCCGGGCCCTCAGGGGTAGGGCCGGCCGAAGTCGGCGGTCGCGAGCACGGTGCCGTGCGCGTCGGTCAGGCGTACGCCGGTGACCGGTGCCGTGCCGGGCGGGAAGGGCCCGCCCCAGGCGCCGTAGCCGCCGGAGAGGGTGAAGGACCCGGCGTCGGCGGTGGTGCCGTCGGCCCGCTGGACCAGGCAGTGGACGGTACCGGAGTGCCCGTCGGCGTCCACCACCATGTACAGCCAGGGCGGGGCCCCGGCGTAGAGGTAGACCTGCCCGAACGACTGGTTCCCGTGGGTGAGCCGGGCGGTGAGCAGATGGGGCTGCACCGAGGAGGCGATGGGGGCGACCGGGGCCGGACCACCGGTGGACGCGCCGAGCACCCAGCCGCCGATGCCGAGAGCCAGGCCCGCTGCCGCCGATCCGGCGGCGACGGCGAACCGCCGCCACCGTGTGTGCCGGACGGCCGGGCGCCGCGCCGGGGAGAGCCCGAGCCGCTCGATCACCCGGTCCTCGAACCCGGCGGGCGGTTCACGGCCCGGGACGAGGTCCAGCAGCGCGTCCGAGGCGGCGGCCAGCTCGTGGACGTGTTCGCGGCAGGCGGGGCAGCCCTCCAGGTGGTCCATCGCCCCGGCGCGCTCCCTGGCGGGCAGCACGCCGAGCGCCAGCTCCGCACCGATCTCCCGGAGCTGCTCGCAGCTCAGCCCGCCGTTGTCAGTCATGGTCCACCTGCCTGCTCGCGAGGTACGCCCGGACCTTGCCCATGGCCGCCCTGATCCGGGTCTTGGCGGTTCCGAGCGGTATCTGCTCGAAGTCGGCGACCTGCTGGGCCGTCATCCCGTAGATCCCGGCCATCACCAGGGCACGTGCCTGTTCCCGCGGCAGCTCGCCGACCGCGCGGCGCAGGTCCGCCGCGGCATCGGCGGAGAGCGCGTGCCGCTCCGGGGTGTCGGCGACGGTCTCCATCATGTTCTCCAGGTCCGCGGGGTCGACCGGGGTGGCCCTACGGGCGCGTACCGCGTCGATCGCGAGGTTGTGTGCGATGGCGGACAGCCAGGTGGGCACCGATCCCCGGCGCGGGTCGTAGACCTGGGCATGCCGGCAGGCGCGCTCGAAGGTCTGCTGGGCGATGTCCTCGGCGAGCTGGACGTCGCCGACCACGGCGACGGCCACGCCGAAGACCCGACGCTGGAACCGCCGTACGAAGGCCACGGCGATCTCGGGATCGCCGGTCATGAGCCCGGCCAGCAGCGCTTCGTCGGGCACCCGCTCCAGGGGGATGCCAATCCTGCGCATACTCCTTACGTAACACGCGCCCGCGGGGATTGCCTGCTGCGGGCGCCCCCGGGACCTCTCGTTCGGACGGGCCCGCCCGACCGGGCCGATCATGAACCCTCAGCCGCGCGACGCCGTAGGTATGGAAGGCGCGCCCCACCGAACACGGCGGCCCGGACCGCCTCGGAACCTTGGATTCGTGATGACGTCTCGCACGACACACATGGCATTGCGCGGGACCGGAGCGGTCTGCGCCCTGGCGAGCGCGGTGCTCCATCTGATGCTGGTCCCCTCGCACCTGACGGAGATGCCGTACATCGGCGTCCTGTTCCTGATCGGCAGCGTGGTGCTGCTCGCCGTCGCCGCAGGTCTCCTCCTGCATCAACGGCCGTTCGGCGCCTGGCTGATCGGGGCTGTCACCAGCATCGGCATGATCGCCGGATTTCTGCTGTCGCGGACCGTCGGTCTGCCGGACTACCGCGAAACGAGCTGGGAACCGCCGTACGGCGTCCTGTGCCTGATCGCGGAAGTCGTCTTCGTGCTCGCCTTCCTGGCGTGGCTGAGGGCGGACGGCACCGATGAAGGAACGGGAATTTCCCGGGAACGGCAATCCAACAAGCGCCCTGACACGTATTCCGTCCAGAAGCCTCTCAGGAGGGAAGCCCATGGCGATCTTCAAGCATCTGATCCCCGCCGAACACCGTGACGGAAAGAGGGACATGACATCGGGGCACGACGACCACTCCGAACGGGACCGTCGCCGTAGCCGCCGCAACACCCACCACGGTCACCACTGGTGACCACCACCCAGCACGGCCGGGCGGGCCGCTGCTCCTGGTCCGCTCGGTCGGCGGTTCATGAGGAACACGTCGATGGGGCGTGTCTCGCGGCATCTCGTACGGCGGCTGCTGTCGGTGGCGGACGATCCCGACGCGGTCGTCGCCGCCGCGCCCGCGGTCGCCCCGCGCGAGGTGTTCCGGCGTTTCTGGCCCTATACGCGCGGCGGCCGGCACCGGCTCGTTCCGGTGCTCGCCCTCAGCATGATCGGCCCCGTCGTCGACGCGGCCGAGATCTGGCTCTTCAAGATCGTGGTGGACGATGTCCTCGTCCCGCGCGATCTGCGCCCCTTCGCCTGGATCGCGCCGGCGTACACGGGGCTCATCGTCTGCTCCGGCGTCCTGGGGTACGCCGACGACGTGCTGTCCACCTGGGTGAGCGAGCGCTTCCTGCTGGCCCTCCGGTCGGATGTGTTCCGGCACGTCCAGGGCCTCTCGCTCGGCTTCTTCGAGCGGCGCCGGCTGGGGGACCTGCTGTCGCGCATCACGGGCGATGTCGACGCGGTCGAGACGTTCCTCCTCTCGGGGGTGGCGGACGGCCTGTACTTCGTCATCCGGCTGGGCGTCTTCCTCGGTCTGCTGTTCTACCTGCAATGGGACCTGACGCTCCTCGCGCTCGTCATCGTGCCGCTCTTCTGGTACGCGGCCCGGCGCTTCTCCCGGCTGGTCAAGGCCGCGTCGCGGGAGCGGCGGCGGCGCAGCGGCTCGATCAGCGCGATCGCCGAGGAGTCGCTCGGCAATGTCGCGCTGGTGCAGGCGTACAACCGGCAGGAGACGGAGGAGCGCCGGTTCGAGCGCGAGAGCGTGGGCAAGTTCCATGCGGCGATGGCCTCGGCACGCGTCCGTGCCGTGTACGGACCAGTCGTCGAAGCCATCGAGCTGGCCGGTGCGCTGACCGTCATGGGCCTGGGCACCTGGAAGCTGGCGCAGGGGCAGCTCACGCTGGGCGGGCTGCTGGTCTTCCTCGCGCTGCTGGGCAACCTCTACGGCCCGATCCGTGATCTGTCCCGTCTCACCACCACGTTCTACGCGGCTTCCGCCTCCGCCGAGCGGATCATCGAGTTGCTCGACCAGCGCCCCCAGGTCGTCGAGGCCGCCACGGCCCGGCGGACCGGGCGTGCCCGGGGCGACGTGGAGTTCCGCGGCGTCTCCTTCCGCTATCCGGGTACGTCCCGGTGGGCGCTGTCGGACGTGTCGTTCCATGTGGCACCCGGTACGACGCTGGCACTGGTCGGCGCGAGCGGCGCCGGCAAGTCCACGGTCGGAAAGCTGCAACTGCGCTTCTACGACCCGGACCGGGGCGCGATCCTGCTCGACGGCACCGACCTCAGGGAGCTGCTCCTGGCCGAGTTGCGGGAGAACGTCGCGGTGGTGCTCCAGGAGACGCTCGTCCTGCACGGCACCGTGCGGGAGAACATCGCCTACGGCCGCCCGGACGCGTCGGAGGCGGACATCGTCGCGGCGGCCCGCGCCGCCGACGCCGACGACTTCATCCGGCTGCTCCCCGAGGGCTACGACACCGTGGTGGGCCAGCGCGGCCGGACGCTGTCCGGCGGGCAGGCCCAGCGCCTCGCGATCGCCCGCGCGATGATCAGGGACGCGCCCGTGCTGCTCCTGGACGAGCCGACCACCGGGCTGGACGCCGGGTCGGGCCGCCGGGTCATGGCACCGCTGCGCCGGCTGATGGCCGGGCGCACCACCGTCGTCATCTCGCACAATCTGCTCACCGTCCGCGACGCCACGTCCACGGTGGTCCTGGACCACGGCCGGGTCGTCGAGCGCGGCACGCACGAGGAGCTGCTGCTGCGGGGCGGCACCTACGCCCGGCTGCACCGCCTGAACGCGAAGACCGGCCGGGAGCGGACAGCCCTTGACCTGCGGGAGGTCCTGTCATGACCCACGGCCCCACCCCACGAGCGGTTCCGCCGCTCGCCCCCGGAACGAGTCCCGCGCCGGGGTACGAGGTCCTGGCGCACCTGGCCCGGACGGGATGGCTCGACCTGTACGACGCGTGGAGCCAGGAGCGGGACTGCCGGTGCGTGGTGAAGGTGCTGCGCCCCGACCGCCGGGACGAGCGGCGGCTGCGCGAGCGGTTGCGGCGGGAGGGCCACTGGCTGCTGGCCTTCACCCATCCGCATCTGGTCCGCGCGTACGAGACCTTCGACGTGCCCGAGCCGGTCGTCGTGCTGGAGACGCTGACCGGCGAGACGCTGTCGCACCTCGTCGGCCGGCTGCCCCGCCGGGTGTCCGCCCAGGACGTGGCCCTGCTCGGCGTGCAGTTGTGTTCCGCGGCCCACTACCTCCACGGTCGCGGCCTGCTGCACCTGGACCTCAAGCCGTCCAATGTGGTGGTCGACTGTCGGCACGCCAAGGTGCTCGACCTGAGTGTGGCCCGGCCGCCCGGCATCGCCCCCGCGGGCGGCGGCACCTTCTGCTACCAGGCTCCCGAACAGGCGCGGGGCGGTCCGCTGTCGGCCGCGGCCGATGTGTGGGGCATCGGCGTCACACTCTACGAAGTCGCCACCGGCGACGCACCGTTCGCCGGCGACGAGCCCATGGACGGCACGGACGGCACCGCCGACACGATGGACCGGTACCCGCAGCTGGAGGAGACCGCTCCGCCGATCGGGTCGCGCCGACGCCTCCCCCACGGTCTGGCCGCGGCCGTGGACGCCTGCCTAAGACCCGACCCGACCGCCAGGCCCACGGTCCCCGAACTCGCCGAGGCCCTCGACGGGGCCCTGCCCCGGCAGGCACGCCGCCGCCCCGAAGACACGTCCTAGGTCGAAGGGCTGATCACTACAGACACCTTCCTGCTGTTAGCCTGCTTTTGCACATTGATTGCAATAACAACAGGAAAGCAGCTGGAGGGTTCGACCACATGGCCACGTACACGCTTCCGGAACTCCCGTACGACTACGCGGCGCTCGAACCGGTCATCAATCCGCAGATCATCGAGCTCCACCACGACAAGCACCACGCCGCCTATGTGAAGGGTGCGAACGACACCCTGGAGCAGCTGGCGGAGGCACGCGACAAGGAAGCGTGGGGAGCGATCAACGGGCTCCAGAAGAGCCTCGCGTTCCACCTCTCCGGCCACATCCTCCACTCGATCTACTGGCACAACATGACCGGTGACGGCGGCGGCGAGCCGCTCGCGGCGGACGGTGTCGGCGACCTGGCGGACGCGATCGCCGATTCTTTCGGCTCCTTCGCCGGTTTCAAGGCCCAGCTGACGAAGGCCGCGGCCACCACGCAGGGCTCCGGCTGGGGCGTCCTGGCGTACGAGCCGGTCAGCGGCAAGCTGATCGTCGAGCAGGTCTACGACCACCAGGGCAACGTGGGCCAGGGCTCCGTCCCGATCCTGGTCTTCGACGCCTGGGAGCACGCCTTCTACCTCCAGTACAAGAACCAGAAGGTCGACTTCATCGACGCGATGTGGGCCGTCGTCAACTGGCAGGACGTGGCGAAGCGTTACGCGGCCGCCAAGGAGCGCGCCGACGTGCTGCTGCTCGCCCCCTGACCGGGAGGCGCACATACGCCCTGCCTCGTGATCGTCTTCTCAACCTTCACCGGGCAGGCGGATGAAGGGAGGGCCCTCGCCTGGACGTGACAGGCGAGGGCCCTTCTGTCATGTCCGAGGACTCAGGGGGCCGCGACGCGCACCAGCAGCGTGCTCAGCACCTGCTCGGCATGGGTCCAGAGCACCGCCCCGCCCTCCTCCGGCACCAGGTGCCGGACCGCACCCGGGATGCGCGAGGCCAGCCGGGCCCCCTGGTCGGGCGAGTGGCCGGTGTCCTTCTCCCCGTACCAGAGGTCGACGGGTACGACGATGTCCGACAGCCCGATCCCCCAGTGCCCCATGGCCAGGACGGTGTCCCGGGCGTACCCGGCCGCCCCTTGAGCGAAGGCCTCGTCGAGGGCCTGCCGGTAGGCGGCGGCGAACGCGGGCTGCTGGTACACGGCGAGGTCGCACTCCGGGCTGCCGGACATCACCATGTCCCACATCCCCTGCGGGGTGAACCCGGCGAAGACCTGCTCGGCGGCGTCCGGATCGGCCACGGCCAGGCCGACCAGGCGCCGCAACTCCTCCGGAAGCACATCGGCGAAGCCCGGCTCCGCGACCTCGTCCGCACCGGAGACCACCGCGAGCGCCCCGATCGCTCCGGCGGCGGCGCATGCCAGCGCGAAGGGCGCCCCCTGCGAATTGCCGACCATCAGGGGCCGCCCCAGGCCGCGCAGACCGGCGAACGCGCGGACGTCGTCGACGAAGTCACCGAACGTACGCCCCGGCGCGGGCGAGGAGACCCCCAGACCGGGACGGTCCACGGAGATCAGCCGCACCCCGAGCCCGTCCAGCACATCGACACCGAACCCGAGGTGCCTGCTGGTGGCCGCACCCGGCGAGAACAGCACCGGCACCCCGTCCCCCGGCCCCCACTCGGCCCAGCCCAGCAACCGCCCTCCCGGGAGCTGTTCGGTACCGAGACGAACCGGGTCGCTCACATGCAAATCCATGCACCCGATCATGGCCGGATCCATTGCCCGCGTCCAAGGTATTTCCCGTCGGCAGCCGAACGCCGTCCAGGATCCAGGCCGGGCAAGCACATCCGGAGCGCCGTGGTCGTCCCTCGGTCACTCGACGATCGCGTCCAGGCCCTTCACCTCTTCGGCACTCACGGTGTCCGCACGGCTGGGCGGCTTCACCCGCACCGGCTCGTCGTAGTCGCCGAGTTCGAGCAGCACCGGTGCGTCACCGAGAGTGAAGTCGATACCCCGGGGCACGGACCCTCCCCTCTCCGGTACGTGCACCGACACTTCATCGCCGCCGGAACCATGCGTGAGCTGTACGGTTCGCTCACCGCCCTTGGTGCGCGGATTGCCCTTCTCCCCCGCGTTGCTCACTGATCTGGGCACCTTCGCGAACGCCCGGTCGGGATCGCACAGGATCAGGCCCGGGTACTGCAACACCTCGCGGGCCGGGTACTCGACATACTTTCCACGGGCTTTCTCGACCGCTTCCTCGACGGCGGCGAGCTTGTCCGGCACGTAGGTCTTCGCAAAGGAGCGCATGTTCTCCAGCTTTTTGTCGTCGTAGCGCACCCAGCCGCGGTCACCGATGACGACCACCTCGTTGGTCGTGCCCAACTCCACGTACGTACCGATGCAGTTTCCGTGCCGATCGGCGTGCAGGTCGACCGCTGTCGGCACTGCGCCCCTGAATTCGCCCTTCAGCCCGAGGGAGCGGTAGCCCTTGAGCAGGGTGAGCGATTCACTCATCCTCCGGGCATCGCTCACGGGGGCCGGGGCGGACGGCCCCTTTTCCCCGGCCTCGCCGCCGCTCCCGTCGCATCCGGCCATCCCGCCCATCATCGCGACGGCGAACAGCGCCGCCGATGTTCTTCTCCCGATCCCCACCCTGGACACTCCCCACCCCTTTGGCTGCTTGCCGTGATCGCCGCAAGCATCCCATGCAGGTGTCAGCCACGGACCAGGGCTTTGCGGCCCTGAGGCTCTCCCCGGTTCTACCGGACCTTGAGGTCCATCGCGCCCTTGAACTGGGGTGTTGCGACGACCACTGGGGGGAGCGATACAGGCGAGGGCCCTTCTGCCATGGTGCGCGCCAAGGGGCAGGTCAGCCGGGCAGCGGGCCGCCGAGGTCCGGCATGGGGACGACCTTGCCGGGGTCCGGGGCCTTCGCCCGCACCGGTTTCCCGTGGTCCGTCAGGTTCATCGTCGCCTTGGCGCCCGCCGCCCCCATGGGCCAGTCGAGCCGGGTACGCACGATCCGCCCGTTCCGGTCGATCCAGGCATCCGCGTACACGGTGATCCCACCGACCTGTTCCCGCGCGGAGTCGATCTTGGCCCGCATCTCCTTCGCCATCCGCAGCGTGACCGTCTCATCGGGGAGAACCCCGCGGTAGTGGACCGCGGGCGTGCCGTTCACCGTCTCCTCGCCGACCTTCGAGATCCGGCGCATCTGCGCCACCTGGCGCAACACGTGTTCGGGGTCGTTCACCGGTGCCCGCAGCACGTAATGAGCCTCGGCCTTGTCCCGGCGAATCGATCCCCAGGAGCCTTCCATCTCGGCGAAGCCGCCCATGTAGACGGTGTCGCCGTCGAAGATCTCGTCCATGCGGGGCGACGTCTTCCCAGGAACCGCCGCGTTCCGGAGGGCAACCGCGAGGCGCCCCTTGGCGCCCGCCCAGTCGAAGTCGCCCTTGACCGAGACGACGTACTCGGTGGCGCCGTCCCCTATCTCGATCTGCTCGTCGATCCGGGCGCTGCTCCTCTCCGTCGCGGCCACCGCGGCCCGTACCGCTGCCCCGTGGTCCGCCGCCGAGCGGGACGGGGAGGCTTTCGCGGTCTTCTCCGCCTCTCGCGCCGATCCCGATCCCGATCGCCCGGAGCATCCAGCGCACAACAGCACCGCGGCGACAACAAACGGGACTAGAGGGCGCTGCATGGTCTCTCCACAAGGTGATGGCCGGGTGCCGAGGCACCACCGACGCGCGTCGAACGCGCGATCGTATCAACGCGGGCGACTCCGGGGCCTACCCGGTGACCAGCGCCATCATCAGCCCGTCGTACCCCTTGCTCCCGACGGTCTGCAACGCGGTCGCGGTCAACGTCGGCTCGGCGGCGACGAGTTCGGTGAACCGGCGCACGCCCTGCACCTTCGGGTCGCCGCTCCCGCCGTCCACCACCTCTCCGTCGCGTACGACGTTGTCGGCGACGATCAGGCTGCCGGGCCGGGTCAGCTTCAGGGACCAGGCCAGGTAGTCGGGGTTGCTGGGCTTGTCGGCGTCGATGAACACGACGTCGAACGGGCCGTGCCCCTCCGCCGCCAGTTCCGGCAATGTGTCGAGGGCGCGGCCGACCCGGATCTCGACGACGTCCGCGAGCCCGGCCCGCTCGATGTTGGCCCGCGCGACCTCCGCGTACGCCGGATCGGCCTCCAGCGTCACGACCCTGCCGCCCTCCGGCAGCGCGCGGGCCAGCCAGATGGTGCTGTAGCCGCCCAGGGTGCCGATCTCCAGCACGGTGCGCGCCCCCTGGAGCCTGGCCAGCAGATTCAGCAGCTTGCCCTGGTTGGCGGCGACCTGGATCGCCGGGAGCCCTGCCGCTTCACTGGCCTCCACGGCCGCGTCCAGGGCTTCGTCCGGGCCCACCAGCAGGCCGTCGAAGTAGTCGTCGACCGCGGTCCATTGTGCGAGCGTCACGGCGCCCCTCCGTCTCGATCTGCAAGTTCCCAAAAGGAACTTACATCATGCGAGGTGGATGCGATGATGAGCGCCATGAGCCCAGTGCCCGCCGATCCCACCGTCCTGCACCCGATGCCCGGCCAGCCCCGCGTCGTGCTCCTGAAGCCCCTGGTGAAGTCCGATTTGATCGAGGTCGGGGAGTTCTCCTACTACGACGACCCGGACGACGCGACCGCGTTCGAGACCCGCAACGTGCTGTACCACTACGGCCCGGAGAAGCTGGTCATCGGGAAGTTCTGCGCGCTCGGGACCGGAGTGCGGTTCATCATGAACGGCGCCAACCACCGGATGGACGGCCCGTCCACCTTCCCCTTCCCCTCCATGGGCGGTTCCTGGGCCGACCATTTCGACCTGCTGACCGGGCTGCCCGGCCGGGGCGACACGGTCGTGGGCAACGACGTCTGGTTCGGCTACAACTCCATGGTGATGCCGGGCGTACGGATCGGGCACGGCGCGATCATCGGCGCCGGCTCCGTCGTCACCTCCGACGTACCCGACTACGGCATCGTCGGCGGCAACCCGGCCCGGCTGATCCGCACCCGGTACGACGAGGAGACCATCGTCCGGCTCCTCGCCGCCGCCTGGTGGGACTGGCCCACCGAGCACCTCACCCGTCACATCCGCACCATCATGTCCGGCAGCGTCGACGCCCTCGAAGCGGCCGCCCCGGAGGGGACACCATGACGATCACCGTCCGCGAACTGGCCTACTACCCGGTCAAGGGCTGCGCCGGGACCACGGTCGACTCCGCGCAGGTCTTCGGCACCGGCCTCGAACACGACCGTACGTTCATGGTGGTGGACGCCACGGACGGCGCCTTCCGCAGTCAGCGCACCCACCCCGCGATGGCCGCGATCGGAGTCGAAGTCCGGGACGCGGGCGCGGCGTTGGCCCTGACCACCGCCGACGTCGAACCGCTCCACCTCGACATCGACCCACACGGCCCGCGCATCGACGTCAGCATGTTCGACCGCCCGCTCGGCGCGGCCGTCGACCAGGGGGACGCGGTCGCGGAGTGGTTCTCCGACGCGCTCGGCGTGAAGTCCCGCCTGGTACGCGTGGTTCCGGGCTTCGACCGGGACGGCTGGGGCGAGACCCCCGGCAAGGTCAACTTCGCGGACGCGCACGCGGTGCTGGTCGCCTCGACGGCCTCCCTGGACGACCTCAACGCCCGCATCACCGCCCGGGGCGACGCGAATCCTGTCCCGATGAACCGCTTCCGCCCCAACATCGTCCTGACCGGCAACGACGAACCCCATTTCGAGGACCGGGTGCGCCGGATGACCATCGGGTCCGTCGAACTCGCCCACTCCGTACGGGCGATGCGCTGCGCCGTCCCCATGGTCGACCAGACCACCGGCCGCCGCGCGGGCCCGGAACCGATCCGCACGCTGTCGACGTACCGGCGCGAGCCGGAGTACGGGAACAAGGTCAGCTTCGGCGCGAAGAACGCGGTGGTCAGCGAGGGCACGGTGCGCGTCGGGGACGTGGTCGGGGTCGCGGAGTGGCTCGGCGCGTGACGGCCCCGGCCTTCACCGCCCCGGCGATGGCCGGGCTGCTGCCAGTAGTGCTTCGTCGGGTTCTGGTGGTGATACCCGGCGGCTGACCGGAGCCCGACGGCCCGCAGAATCCTCGGTTCTGCCGGCCGCCGGGAGGTCGGACCTCTTGTCTCAGTACGGACGGATCAGCACGGGCAGAAATCCGTCCCCTTGCCCAGGAAGGGCACGTACTTGTCCCGCAGTGCACCGGAGTAGGCCTGCACCTCGTCCACATCGCCGTGGAGGTACTCGCCCCAGCCGTCACCGGCTTTGGCCCGGCCGATCTGGAGACCACCGGTGCTGTGCCGACCGTGCGGGAGACTCGCGGTCGCCTTGATGGAGCTGTCGAGATAGAGCGTGACCGTGTCGGTCCCGTCGTCGTAGATCACGGCGAGACGACGCACCTGGCCGCCTGCCATGCTCTTGATCTGGGCCACCACCTTCTCGGGGGCTCCGGCCTCGTCCTTCTCCGGCATCACCAGTTGCCAGGTGTACGTGGACGGCTCGTAGCGCACCTTGAACACGTCGGTGTGCTCGCCGGCCTGCGAGAGCACGGTCATCGGGTGGGCCGGCTCGGAGTCCGCGAGGCGTACCACGACGCCGAGGGTGAAACTGTCCCTGGTGTCCACGACGGGCCCGTCGACAGCGGCGTACCCGGTCTCACCGTCCAGGCGGAGATGCCCGTCGCCGACGAGTGCCTGCGGCACGTAGGGGCAGTCGGGGTCCACTTCCGGGAGACAGGAACCGTCGGAGCCCCGGTAGATCGAAGCTCCCGTGCCGAGCCGCAGCGGTGCGCCGCCCGCCTGCTCGGGGCTCGTGCCGTCCGCCGCGTTCTCCACGGACCAGCGGCCGAGCGGCTTCGGCTTGCGCAGTGCCAGTTCGGCTACCTCATCCGGTACCACGACCCGGTCGTGGACCCGCACGTCACCGACATCACCGTGCCACCGGTCACGGTAGCCGGCAGCACCACGGGCGCGGCCGATCTGGAACGCGCCGGCCGCCTCGGCGGGAGTCGCCTCTGCCGCAGTGCCGACCTCATGGCCATTGATGTACAGCTGGGCGCGGCCTGTCTCCGCGTCGTACAGCCCCAGCAGATGAGCCCACTCGCCGGCCTCCGGCGCGCCACCGGACACCGTCGCGTCCCCGATCGCGAACGACCAGGCAGGGCCGGTTTCCTGGTTGCGCAACCCAAGGGTGAAGCCGGGTCGCCCGTCCGCGTCCTGGCTGGCGACAGTCATGTTCCGGCCGGTTTCGGCAGGCCGCGCCCAGCCGCTGACAGCGAAGGTCTTGCGGATGTCGGTGGCCGGGGCGTCCGTGGTGAGGAAGCCGTGGCCGCTGCCGTCGAGGCTGACCGCGGCGGTGGTTCCGGTGCCCGAGGGCGCCGGGCCGCCGAAAGTCACGCCGGTACCGGCACGGGCGGCGGTGCCCGTCTCGGCCGACGCCGGCCGGGAGCCCGCCGGGTCGTCCAGCTTCCAGCGGGCGACAGGGGCACGCCCGGACTTCACGTTGAAGTCGTACCGCGACTCCCCGCTGCTCCGGCCCGACCGGTCGATCGCACGGACCGTCAGCGACTTGGGCCCTGAAGTGAGCGGCAGGTACGGAATGGTCACAGCCGCGCCGGGCTGCTCGGCGGAGACAGTCCCGTAGGGGCCACCCAGGAAGCCGTATTTGTACGACACAACGTCGTCGGACGGCGAGTCCATGGTGAAGTGTCCGTAGACACCGACCCCGTCCACCCAGAACACGTCCTCGGGCTTGGGGTAATCGGGGGAGCTGAGCGTTGCCTTCTCAGGGTTCACGTCGTCGTACACGAACGAGCAGACCGAGCCGTCGCCCTCATCGCTCCAGGCGGAGGCCGCCTCGCCGTCGTTCGCGCGAACGTGCCAGGAGACGACCGTGTTCGCCGGGATGTCGTCCGGCACCGTCCAGTAGTAGCGCGACCCCGACGACAACGTGATGGTGGTGTAGGTACGGCGCTGCTCCACCCCTGCCGAGTCCGTCCACCAGACTTCGAACTCTCCCTTGACCGGGCTCGATTCGGAGGGCTGGTTGTCCTCCTCCGGGTCGTACAGCATGGCACTGAGCCTGGGCGGCTCCGGGACATATGGCGTGTCGTCGCCGGTCGCGCAGGCCTTGCCCTCCGATTGGAGGTCCTGGACCAGCGGCTGCTTCGGCGGCAGGTTGTCCATCGCGTGCGCCGGACCGACAGCCGTGGCCAGCAACGCCGCCGCGCAGCCGGCCACCACCATCCGTCTGCGTCTGCCCGTTCTCCTGGATCTGATCAACTGGCCCTCCCCTGTGAACGTTTGAACTCGTGAAACGCACGAGCCGCATGAAGCTAACAGAGGTCACCGACAACGCCGGGGAGGTTATTTCTTCGCTCAGGCACTGGCGGCAGGCAGCAGCTTCGAACCTGTCCGCCACCACACCCACCGTGCGGCCGACGGCAGTTCGACGAGACGCTCCGCGGCCGACCGGACGACGCGGGCCGGGAAAACGTGAGTGCGTGCGGGATCACGGCCGTGCAGGATGGTGCCGGGAAGCGAGGTCTCGTGGACGAGTTGGGGCGATTCAACCGAGCGGCGGTCACATGGGCGGCCGGCGGAGCGGAGTCGGACGCGGCAGCCGCGCAGGCGCGGGAGCTGGCCGGTGGTGTGCGTACGGTCGTGCTCGTCGAGGGGAGCAGCGACCGGGTCGCGATCGAAGCGCTGGCCACGCGCCACGGCCGCGACCTCGGCGCGGAGGGCGTCGCGGTGGTGCCGCTCGGAGGCGCGATGAGCATCGGGCGCTTCCTCGACGTGTGCGGCCCGCCGGGGCTCGGCCTCCCGCTGGCGGGGCTCTGCGACATCGGCGAGGAGCGGCACTTCCGGCGCCATCTGGAGCGGGTCGGGCTCGGCTCCGGCCTCACCCGTGCCGGACTGGAGACCCTCGGGTTCCAGGTGTGCGTGGCCGACCTGGAGGACGAGCTGATCCGCGCCCTCGGCGCCGAGGGCGTACAGCAGGTGATCGAGGCCCAGGGCGAGATGCGCCCCTTCCGTACGTTCCAGGGCCAGCCGGCGCAGCGGGAACGCCCCGTGGAGCACCAGCTGCGACGGTTCATGGGCACGCACAGCGGGCGCAAGGCGCTGTACGCGCAGGCGCTGATCGCACACCTGGACCTCGCGCGCGTGCCCCGGCCGCTGGAGCGGCTGCTCACGCAGGTCTAGCGCAGCCCGCCCGTCCGGCTCTCCCCGGGGCGCTCAGCCTCCGAAGGCCCCGCCCTTCACCCCGTCGAGGAACGCGGCCCACTCCTCGGGGGCGTAGAACTGGAGCCCGCCGTCCCGGTTCTTGCTGTCCCGGACAGCCCGGCCGCCGTCGGCGGTGTGGGCGACCTCGACGCAGTCCTGCTGCCCTCCCTGCGAGGCGCTGGACTTCTTGAACTCGGTGACGATCTGAGGGTTCCTCATTACTGCTCTTTCTCGCTCTCAGGGATTGTTGCGATGTGCTCACGCAGGAAGGTGAGCGTTTGTGCGGGCGTCAGCGCCGCCGATCTGAGGGCTTCGAAGATCTGCGCATGCGTGGCCATCTCCTCAAGGTCCTCGATGATGACGGTGCTCGTCGTGCTGTCGAAGGCGACCGCCTCCGGGGCAGGTTCGGGACCGAAGTTGAACATGACGAAGTGCGACGCCATGTGCGCAGCCTCCCACTCCGCGGCAGGGAGCACTTGAACACTGACGTTCTGCCGTTGTGCCACATTCAGGATGTGCAGGAGCTGGTCGCGATGCGCTTTCGCGGAAGGCATCGGGGCCGTGAGCGCCGGCTCCCAAATGACTGCCGCGAACCGGGCACCATGCTCCTCGATCACCTTCCTGCGCTTCTGCCGAATGGCAACCATCTCGTCAACCGCCTCGGGCGTATGGACCTTCAGGCCGGCGCCGAGCAGAACCCTCAGGTAGTCGTCCGTCTGCAGAAGTCCCGGCAGGAACAACGGCTGCCAAGTACGGATGTACGTCGCGTCGGATTCGAGCGTGATGAAGTCCGCATACTCCGGCTTGGCGGCCCACTCGTAGTCGAGCCACCATCCACGCTTGTTGGAAGCCCGCGCCAGCTGCTCCAACTGCTGGTACACGGCGGCGTCCTCCACCCCGTACAGCTCAAGGAGCAGTCGGACATCGCCGGGCCGCGCCGAGACCTGACCGGCCTCGATACGACTGATCTTGGCCTTCGATCCCACGATGTGCTCGGCAGCATGGTGCTGGTCGAGCTTCACCGCCTCGCGATACCTCCTGAGCGCCGCGCCGAGCCGCCTGCTGCGCACAGTAGGGCGTCCGCCTGCGGGCATGTCCCCTCCTCTTACTCCGTGTGACCAGTCTGCACGTCAACGGAGGCTACGCGCCAGGCGCTTGAGACCGTGAGCAATATGCAAATTCTCGATGGAGTTCGATTGCACAACAGTAGAGTTTCGCTCTAGCGTGAGATGCGTCACGAACAGTGTCCCCTCGGGCGCACTCCGTGACCGTGATTTCGTCTGCCCACCCACCGACCTTGGGGCACCCATGTCCGGGCGCACGCACATCAAGAGATTCCGGGCCCACAGGGACTCCGTCCCCGCCGCCCGACGCCACGTCGAGAGCATCCTGACCGAGTGGAGGCTCGGCGGTCTCATCGACGAAACCACCCTCATCGCAAGCGAGTTGAGCACCAATGTGGTCAACCACGCCAAGGGGACCGGCGACTACTTCGAACTCGGCTTACGCCGTCGCAACGGCACGCTCGTCCTGGAGGTGTCCGACTCCTACCAGTGGCGGATGCCCGAACTCCGTACGCCCACGCTCGACGACCTCTCCGGCCGGGGCCTGGTCATCGTGGACGCGATCGCGGCGAAGTGGGGCGTACGGCCGCGCGACCCCGGCAAGACCGTCTGGATCCATCTGGCCATCAGTCAAGCGGAGTTGACGTGAGGCGGCCTGTCCAGACCGCCTGGCGGTGCGAGGTCACCGCCGATGGGCTGCTCGCACGGGCCGAGCACGCCACCACCCCCACGCAGGCGCTGATCTGGATGCGGGTCTCCGTACGGACCCTGCTCTCCGCGTTCGACGCGGAGGACCGCGACCGCACCTTCCGGTGGCTCGACCACGGTCAGTGGGAAGCGGTCATACGGCTCAGGGCCGGTGAGCCGTACGCCTACACCGTTCGCGCGGGCGGACGTGTCGTCGACTGGTCCGCGCGCCCCGTGCGGGTCCTGCCCGTGGCCGCGGTCACTGCGGCTGCGCGTCGATGGACCCCGCGATGTCGGACATGACGGACCAGATGATCGCCTTGCGGCAGTTGCTCAGATCCTTGTCCTCGATGTACAGGGTGTTGTCCCCGCCGACCCGGTAGTTCTCCCGGCGGCCGTCCGCCTTGAGCTTGAGGCCCTCCATGCGGCGCCGCAGGTGGGGAACGGTGATGCCGACGTAATGGTCGTCCACAGTCAGTCGGGTGACCTCGTCCCACGGGATCTCGTCGGCGGCGCCCTTGACGTACAGGTACGTACCGCCGAGCTCGATGTGGCCGTACTGCACCTTGCCGCCCTCGGTGGCCAGTTCGCGCAGGTCGTGCCGCACGCGTGCCTCGACGACGCGGTCGATGATGCCTGCGAACATCGGTGTCAGGTTCCCCGGGGAGCGCAGGAACGTGCGCAGCAGGCCCGCGCCGACGTCGGTCAGGAAGTAGTTGCCGGACAGTTGGCGGGCGCCCTGGCCGGTGGCCGTCCACAGGCGCGCGACGATCTTGTCCGAGATGGGCCGCGAGGACCCGCCCAGGTAAGTGACCTCGTGAGAGAGGACGACGTCCTTGAAATCCTCCCAGCGGTGCGCCCACCGCACCTTGCGGCGGCCCCGGTAGACGATGCCGTCCTCGTGCAGGATCAGCCAGGAGGCGAGGGAGTGGGTCAGCTCGTACACACCCCAGACGAACAGCAGGAGGCAGATGACGTCGAATATGAGGTGCCCGGTGCCCGGCATGGAGTCGGGTATGCCGCCGAACGCCAGGAAGGCGACCACCGGGACGACGGTCAGACCGAGTTTGCCCATCGTCGGGCGTTCCCGGTAGCGCGCGAGGACAGACCCCAGCTCGGCCGGATCGGCCTTCCGTCGCCGCTCGTCGCTCCCCTTGCCCGGATCTGCCATGGCCCCCATCCCGGTCCTCCGTCGTTTCCCACTGATTCCGGGGTCGGTTCAGCTTTCCGCCGACCGCCCTTCGGCGCCCGTCTCCGACACCGTTGCGCAGCCTAGCCCCGTCAACCCCGTCCGCGACCGGGCAGGACGCCCGCATCCGCGCAGTCGTCGCCCGTTCCGCCTCGGCCCTCGTTCCTGCCGGGCGGATCCTCCTCGCGGTGCGCTCCGGGCGGGCCGTGTCACATTCCGGAGAGCCGTGCCGTCGTAACGCTGAGACGAACGCGCCATCCAGCGGGTGTCGTTCGTGCACCGGTTCCAAGGCGATGAGGAAGAGAACGATGAGTGACTTTCAGGCTGTCGCGGATCGCGTCGAGATCGAGGCGCTGCGCGGTGAGTTCACCGACGGGGTGATGATGCGCGACTACGACCGCATCGCTTCGCTGTTCACACCGGACGGCGCCTTGCGGATGCCCAACATCCCCGTCGAACTCGAAGGGCGGGAGGCGATCCGTGCCTGGGGCAGGCGGGTGCCGGACGTTGTGGAATTTCTTGTGCAGAACACGCACCCGGGCGTGATCCGGCTCGACGGCGACACCGCGTCCGGCCGCGCGTACATCTCGGAGGTGGGGCGTGGCCGCGACGGCCGCGGAGGGATGAACTACGCCATTTACCACGACCGTTACCAGCGCACCTGCGACGGCTGGAAGTTCACCGAGCGGGTCTACGAGGTCCGGTACGAGGACGCCTCACAGCTGGCCGGCTCACCGCCCCGCCCCGAGAGCGAATCCCACAGATTGATCAGGACTCGGTAGGCACCCCACTCGGTCGGTTCCTGCGTCACCGAGAATTGATCAAGGGTCCCGGACCTCGCAGTGCCTGATCCGTCCGGTCTGCGGCGCTGGTTGCCCTCGTGGGTGCCGGTGGAGCTTGCCTACTGTGTCCGTGTGAGTGACGTGACGAGCGGGCGTACGGGACGGGTGGTCGTGCTGGTGCTGCCCGAGGTGAACCTGTTGGATCTCGGCGGCCCGGTCCAGGTCTTTGAT